>NZ_JAUNEJ010000004.1 GCF_030525615.1 Cutibacterium sp.
CCTCACCGACGCCAACGGCAAGGTCCTGGCCAAGGGTGTGTGCGGCGATCACGCCGAGATCACCACGGTGACTCCAACGCCGTCACCGTCGGTCAGCCCGGCCCCGTCGGTCAGCCCGGCCCCGGCACCTACGAAGGTTCCGGTCAGCCTGACTCACCCCGGAGTCATGCCTCGCACTGGTGTGTGATGTCGAATCATGGTGATCCGGTAAGGATCACCGCCGGCTAACACGACGGGGTGCCCTATCGCTGATGGGGCACCCCGTCTTTGCATATATGCCACTTAGCCCCCGACACAGTCCTCACCGGCCCATAACGGGCAGACGCTCCGACCACCACACCAATCCGCCCCGAATAAATCGTCCACGCGGGAGTGTGGCCTTTGAACGTACTTGGGCTTCGCGATGCAACGTCATAGGTCCAGCTGTGTGTTTTACACTTCGATTGTGATCGCCGTTGACCCTTCAGACACCAACCCTCACCCTGCCCGTACCCTCGTCATGGGGGTCGTCAACGTCACTCCTAACTCTTTTTCTGATGGAGGCATGTGGGCGGATCCTGAAGTGGCCATTCGTCACGCCCGTGATCTCGTCGCTCAGGGAGCCGACATTATTGACGTCGGTGGCGAATCCACTCGGCCGGGCGCCGCTCGCACCTTTGAGGACGAGGAATTGCACCGCGTCCTCCCGGTCGTCAAAGCGCTGGCTTCCGACGGGGTTACCGTTTCTGTCGATACCATGCGTTCCTCTGTTGCGGAGGCTGTCGTTGAAGCTGGAGCCAGGATCGTGAACGACGTTTCCGGAGGCAAAGCCGACCCAGAAATTCTCAACGTTGTCGCCGGTACCGGGGTTGACTACGTGCTTATGCATTGGCGTGGACAGTCGGCAACGATGCAGGGCCTCATCCACTATGAGGATGTGGTCGCCGACGTCATCTCCGAGATTTCACAGCAGGTTGACGCGGCTCAGACTGCCGGCATTGAGCGCGAGCGGATCATCGTTGACCCCGGAATCGGTTTCTCTAAGACGACTGAGCAGAACTGGCAGCTCATCGACGCAGCGGATGTGTTCCAAAAAGAGTTTAAGGACCTCCGCGTGGTGTGGGGAGTTAGCCGCAAGCGCTTCCTCGGCGAACTCCTCGCTGATAACGGCCAGGACCGACCTGCCTTGGAGCGCGACGCCGGCACGATGGCTCTGTCGACTTATTTCGCCCTCCATCATGCCTGGTGCGTGCGCACCCACGAGGTCCGCGCCAACCGCGACGCAATGGAGACCATCGCTCGTGTCCTCGCCTGAGGTGCGGTCCTGAGTTGGGGGCCTGAGTTCGAGTCCTCGTCTGAGGCTGCCGACCAAGCGGTGCTGACGAGTCGATGGGTAATCTGCCGTCATGACCGATGGACAGATCACGTTGACCGGTATTCGTGCGCACGCAAACCATGGTGTCCTCGCCAGCGAGCGTGAGCTCGGTCAGCCCTTTATCGTTGACGCCACCCTCGATGTCGATATGGACACCGACTCTGACGACCTCACCGAAGCCGTCAATTATGCGACCGTGGCACAGCAGGTGCTTAATGTCGTCGCCGGGGAGCCGGTGAACCTTATCGAAACCCTGGCCGGCAGGATTGCCGATACCGTTCTTGCGATCAGTCCGCGAGTCCGTTGCGTCGAAATAACCGTCCACAAGCCACACGCCCCGGTCGGAGTGACCCTCGATGACGTGGCCGTGACGTGCCGAAAGGAGGCCGAGTGAAAACCGTCTTTAGTCTGGGGTCCAACGTCGGGGACTCATTTGCTCACCTTAGTGACGCCGTACGTCTCATTGCTGAAACCCCCGGGATTCGTGACGTCGTCGTCTCGCCTGTCTACGTCACGGCGCCCGTCGGGGGGGTCAAGCAGGACGATTTCCTTAACGTCGTCGTTGTCGCCACCTCTGAGCTGCCCCCGCCGGTCCTGCTGGAACGCGCCCACGTCATCGAGGAGGTTCACGACCGTGAGCGCACTATCCGGAATGGTCCGCGCACCCTCGACGTCGACCTCATCGTCGTTGGTACCGAGACCATCGGTACTGATGACCTCACCTTGCCCCACCCCCGCGCCCACGAGCGTGCCTTTGTCCTGGTGCCTTGGTTCGACGTCGACCCCGACGCGCAATTGCCCGGGTACGGCCCGATCGCCCCTCTGGTGGCTGCTTTTGATCCTGGCGATCTGGACGAGGCTGTTAAGCCTTATCCCCGCCAGATTGACGTGCCTGGTGTCACGAATGCGAGAAGATGGGATGAGACGCACGACGAGGAGGATGCATGACACGGAGCCTGCCACCCTACTGGGATGACGACCGGCGTCCCGACGACGGCGACGACCCTCAGGGCAATCTCGCTCCGACTGACTGGAAGACCATCATCGTGGCAGCCCTGTGTGGAGCTGCTCTGGGGTGGTTCGCGCTGAGTGTCTACAAGGTCAGTAACAGCACCGTTCCCATCCTGCCGTGGTCTCTTCCTCTGGTTGTGCTGGTCGCGGCCATCGCAACGTGGGGATATGCCAGAGTGTTTCGAGCCAAGGTCGTCGATCCAAAGCGCGAGGTTGAGGCGAATCAAGGTCTCGTCTCACTGGCTCTTGGAAAGGCGATCGCTCTGTCGGGTGCAGCCCTTGTCGGAGCGTGCATTGTGTACGTTCTCACCTACGTGTGGCACCTTGATATCCCTTACCCGAGACAGCGGACGATCGTCGGGGCGGTAACAGCAATCACCTGTGCGATTATGGCGTGGGCCGGGTGGTTTCTCGAGAATGCCTGCAAGGTCCCCAAAGGCCCCGAGGACCCCGACAAGCACCCCAAGAAGTGACGCGGCTATGAGATCGCGACTCGCCCGTGTTTAGTGCTTGACCAAAGGTCCAATGGGGCTATACACGTCAGCGTCTCGCACGGTATGATTAACCGCGTGAGCGGCGTGCATGATCTCAAACGGGTTGAAAAGGACAGTGGCGAGCGCAAGGGCGTACTCGTCATTCTTATCGTGGCGACAGTCGTTGCCATCGCCTGCGGAGTGATTCCTTCCATTTGGGCGGCCCGAGCGGGTGTGCTTGTGGCCCTCGTCGGAGCATGGGTTTCGGTGTTCATGGCGTGGCGTCAGGTGGATGCCATGCGCCGGATGCACTATGACGCCCTCAAGGAACTTCGACACGCTGCCTCCGAGCAGGAAAAGCGTCACCATGCCGAGTCCATGGAGATGATCGACACCTTCTCGCGCCGTGTCGGGTCTATCTCAAAGGCACTGGCTGATACTCGCGCCAAGCTGGATCGTGCTGAGACCGAGCTGTCAACTCTCCGAGGGGACAAGGCCGCTCTGCAATACAAGGTCACCGCTGGTAACAAGAAAGTCACCTCCCTCGAGATGCACATCGCGGAGCTGGAGACCGAGCTTGACACATTGCTTGCTGAAGGGCGCTCGGGGCGTCTCGGAGCGCTGCGTACCGTCACTGATGCGGGAGTCCCCACCGCCGACGAGATCTGGGAACGTGGTAACGACGCGACCATTGCTGATCTCTCCCGCGTCGCCTTCCCCCGTCTGTCTGAGGAGACTCGCGTAACTCGTCGCCAGGCCTGATATTTAGTTGCCCAAACGTCATGTGGGGTCCAGCATTCCGCTGGACCCCACATGTGTTGTCTGAAGAGTGTCTAGTCCGCGTCGCTACTTGTCCAGGTCTCCTAAGGTCCATCCAAGGGATGCGATAGTGGCCTCGACGTCGCAGGTACGGGTACCCGGTAGGACGGCTTCCAGGGTTTGGACGTTGGCAAAGGTGGGGGTTCGCAGCGCCAATCGCCACGGCGTCGTGCTGCCGCGAGATTCCAGCAGGTATCCAGCGCGTCCCCAGGGGGCCTCCATAGCGGTCCAGGTGCGCCCGCGAGGAACCTTGATGACCGTTGGCAGACGAGTCTCCAACGGCCCTTCCAGGCCTGGCAGGCGGTCCAGAATTTGACGACACAGGCTTGACGACACCGTCACATCGTCGCACAGGGCCGCCAGCCGGGAGTAAGCGTCCCCTTGGGGCCTGCGAGCGATCTCAGGCCAGCTCAGTTCGGTGTAGACGGGGGAAGCCTTGCGAGTGTCTAGGTCGATTCCGCTGGCTCGGGAAACGGGTCCTGAAAGGCCGTAGGCGTCAACCATGGGTGGGTCGATGACAGCGACGTCGCGGATGTCGGTGGCAGTATCGAGGATTTCGCGCAGCCGGGGGAGAAGGGCGTCAGTCTCGTCGAGCCATGTTCGTAGGTCTGGGCACCATTCCTGTTCCGGGCGGATCTTGACTCCTCCGATCCGTGTGACCATGGGATGAATACGGTTTCCGGAACATGATTGCCAGATCGTTCGAGATTTTTCGACCGTGGACGCAATCTGATTCTCAAGTACTTCGTCATCACAGTGATGGCCCAGCCATGACAAAAATGAGATGTGTGAGGTGATTCTGCTGAACTCTGTGAGCAGGGTTCGTATCCATGTCACCCGGGCCGGTACGGTAATCCCCATCGCCTCTTCGATGACATGTGCTGCGCCTGTCTCACCGATGAAAGGTGCCGTCCAGTCATGGCGTGATGCGAGCATGGGAATCTGCCGATAATCACGAACTTCGAACAGTTTTTCATCCCCGCGATGAAGGTGGCCAACATCCACTTGTGCGGACGTGACAACATCGCCGTCGACGGTTGTGGCAATACTGACCAGGCCTGGTCTTGTCGGGTGCAGATGCCCCAGATCAAGCTGGATCACCTCATATTCCCCGCCAGATTCCCCATGTGGAGTTTCTGCCGCAGTACTCGCCATCATCGATCCGACGACGAACAAGATCTTTCGCGTGGAACTGAACACACCTTGAGGATGCCTCATTGCGCGTCCAGATGCATCTCCAAGACCCTCATTCGATAAAAAGAACAGAAGTCGCCTTGTGATTTTCTGTGCGATGAACATAAACTGTGGTTCAAAAGCCGAAGTTACGGCGCAAGGTTGAAAGGAATGCTATGGCCCAGCGTGTGCGTGTTGATCTTGTCGATGACGTGGATGGAAGCCCTGCTGAGGAATCCGTCATTTTTGGCCTCGACGGTGTCAACTATGTGATTGACCTGTCCGCAGAGAACGCCTCGAAGCTGCGCGATGATCTGTCCAAGTGGACCTCGAATGCTCGACGCACCGGAGGTCGTCGCACCCGTGGGCATCGCCCCACCGGCGGCCCGACCGCCAATGAGGTTCGTCAGTGGGCCAAAGGACAGGGCTACGAGGTCTCGGAGCGTGGCCGCGTCTCCAATGAGATCCGTGCGGCCTACGATCGTGCTCACTGATCCCAGTTATGTGATCGCCTGACAAGGCGGGGGCGACGCCGGAGCGATAAAGCTCCGGCGTCGTGCTGTTCCGTGCGGGACGTGCTGTTTTGTCCAGGTTGTGCCAGCGGCGTAAGCGGGTATCACAGATCTGTCGTCGGCGGTTATTAGACTGATGACACAGACTGGCGGTTCAGTGCCGTCGGTTGGTTGCATGAAGGTTTCACGCGACCGAGGGTGGATCTTTCTGCCGGTGTTTGCCGGTGGTCGGTCTGCTCCACATACGAGGAGAGTTCATGTTCGAACGGTTCACCGATCGGGCCCGCCGGGTCGTCGTCCTGGCCCAGGATGAGGCCAAGGCCCTGAACCACAATTACATCGGCACCGAGCACCTGCTGCTCGGACTCATCAGTGAAGGCGAGGGCGTTGCCGCCAAGGCTCTCGAATCCCTTGACATTTCCCTGGAGGCAGTTCGCGCCCAGGTTGAGGAAATCATTGGCCACGGCACGTCGACGCCAACTGGCCACATTCCTTTCACCCCGCGTGCCAAGAAGGTTCTTGAGTTGAGCCTGCGCGAGGCCCTCCAGATGAATCACTCCTATATCGGTACCGAGCACATCCTGCTCGGCCTCATCCGTGAGGGAGAAGGCGTTGCCGCCCAGGTGTTGATCCGCCTTGGCGCTGACCTCAATACGGTTCGCAACAGCGTCTTGCAGTTGCTGCAGGGTTACCAGGGCGACGAGCGTCAGGCTGCTACTTCTGGCGCGCCCGAGGCCGGTCCGCAGCAGTCCTCGGCAACGGTCCTTGACCAGTTCGGTCGCAACCTTACCGACGCTGCCCGTGACGGCCAGCTTGATCCGGTTATCGGGCGCGAGAATGAGATCGAGCGGGTCATGGTGGTGCTGAGCCGGCGTACCAAGAACAACCCGGTTTTGGTCGGAGAACCAGGCGTCGGCAAGTCCGCCTGCGTCGAGGGGCTGGCCCAGGCCATCGTGCGCGGAGATGTCCCCGAGACTCTGCGTGACAAGAAGATCTACTCTTTGGATCTCGGCTCCATGGTCGCCGGATCGCGGTATCGCGGCGATTTCGAGGAGAGGATGAAGAAGGTCCTCAAGGAGATCAAGAACCGCGGCGACATCATCTTGTTCATCGACGAGATCCACACCATCGTCGGCGCCGGTGCTGCTGAAGGAGCCATCGACGCTGCCAGCATGCTCAAACCAATGCTGGCGCGTGGCGAGTTGCAGACGATTGGCGCGACGACCCTTGACGAGTATCGCAAGTACATTGAGAAGGACGCCGCCTTGGAGCGTCGCTTCCAACCGATTCAGGTTGCTGAGCCGTCGATCCCGTTGGCGATTGAGATTCTCAAAGGTCTTCGTGACCGTTATGAAGCTCACCACAAGATCACCATCACCGACGAGGCCATTACCTCGGCAGCCAATCTTGCGGCCCGCTACATTCAGGATCGCTTCTTGCCTGACAAGGCCATCGATCTCATTGACGAGGCCGGCGCTCGGATGAACATTCGCCGCATGACGGCCCCGCCAGATTTGCGAGAATTCGACGAGCAGATCGCCCACGTGCGCGTGGAGAAGGAAGCGGCCATCGACGCTCAGGACTTCGAGCGTGCTGCTGGGCTGCGCGACGACGAGAAGAAACTTCTCGCCGAGCGGGAGGCCAAGGAAGAGGAATGGAAGCAGGGTGACGAGTCGGTTCCGAGTGTTGTCGGCCCTGACGAGATTGCCGAGGTGCTTTCCGGTGCCACCGGTATCCCGGTCTTTAAACTCACCGAAGAGGAGTCTCAGCGGCTGCTCCACATGGAAGATGAGATCGGCAAGCGTTACGTCGGTCAGGAAGATGCCGTCAAGGCTTTGTGCCGCTCCATTCGTCGTACCCGTGCCGGGCTGAAGGATCCGAAGCGTCCAGCTGGTTCGTTCATCTTCGCTGGCCCGTCCGGGGTCGGCAAGACCGAGCTCACTAAGGCCCTCACTGAGTTCCTCTTTGGTGACGAGGACGCCCTCATCACTTTGGACATGAGCGAGTATTCCGAGAAGCACACCGCGTCGCGGATGTTCGGTTCCCCGCCCGGGTTCGTCGGTTACGAGGAGGGTGGTCAGCTTACTGAGAAGGTGCGCCGCAAGCCGTTTAGCGTCATCCTTTTCGACGAGATCGAGAAGGCCCATCCTGACATCTTCAACTCCTTGTTGCAGATTCTCGATGAGGGACGTCTCACTGACGCTCAGGGGCGCGTGGTGGACTTCAAGAACACCGTTATCGTGCTGACGACCAACCTCGGTACCCGGGACATCTCCAAGTCGGTCAACCTGGGCTTCTCCAAGGCCAATGACACCGAGTCCAGCTACGAGAAGATGAAGGCCAAGGTCACCGAGGAACTCAAGGGACACTTCCGTCCCGAGTTCCTCAACCGCCTCGACGAGATCATCGTCTTTCGCCAGCTCACCCAGTCCGACATCCTGCGGATCGTCGACCTCATGGTGGATCAGCTGGAGCAGCGTCTGGAAGACAAAAACATGGGAATCGAGGTCACCCCGGCTGCCAAAGAGCTGCTGTCCAAGCGAGGCTTCGACCCGCTGCTGGGTGCCCGTCCGTTGCGTCGCACGATTCAGCGCGACATCGAGGACGTCATGGCCGAGAAGATCCTCTTCGGTGATGTCAAACCCGGTCAGATCGTGGTTGTCGACGCTGCCCCAGAGGGTTCCGAGGAGCCGTTTGTGTTCAAGGGCACTGAACGCTCCGAGCTTCCCGACGAGGTTCCTGAGGAGCTCACCTCCTCGGCAGGGGACAGTAGCGACGGCCAGTAGGACTGATCGGCAGAGCTAAATGTTGTGGCCCGGCGCACGTGAGCGTCGGGCCACAAATCTGTATCGCGCCGGTGCGGTTCGCCTAGATGTAGTTGTTCTGCCGGGCGCAACTGCACGGCGGGGGAACCCGATCGCCATGCCGTCGCCCCCCACACTCTCGTTAGCGAAGAGTCCGTTTCATGGCAGAGCGGCTGCCGGTTGTAGTGACATCTGCGGATCCCCGGGCATCACGGGTGCGCTTTCACGCCAAGACAGCCTGGAGGGCGAAGGACACCAGCCAGTGGGTGGACATGAAGTCGCCATCGGTGATCTGAGAGGCCACCTCGTCGAGCTGACGATCAGTGGCGGCCTCGACCCGATGACGAGCGTCGTCGGCAAGCCAGCTAGAGAGCACTCGCAGCTGCCAGGCACGCGACAAGCTCAGCCCATACAGGTGGGCGAGCTTGCCGTCAGTGCCGTCGGTCACTTCAGGTACGTCCAGGAGGTTGTCGTCAGCTTGTCCTAACCGCGGCAGGAACGTGTGGAGCCATCTGGCGAACTCATCAGGGCGACCTTCGATGTCGTACACCCGCGCCATGAGGTGCGCTTCGCTCAACGCCGCCGATAGGAAGTCATTGCCGCTGGGTTCCCAGGACGACGGATAGTCGGTGTCGTCGTCGAAGAAGCGGTGGGAATGCTCGACGACGGCACCGACGACGTCGCTGCGTCCCAGGGATTGAGCGGCGTCGAGGCACAGGCCAATACCGAATGCGGTGTTGTCATGGGTACCAGTGCGTACTGGAAAGGTCATCGTCGGCAGCCAGTCCAGCAGGTTGTCGAAGATCTGGCGTCCGACGATCCGAGTCGCGGACGCCCACTCCGGCGAATTGCTCGTCATGGTGGCCAGCGCTGAACACTTGGCGGACAACAGAGCTGCCCATCCCCACCCGTAAGGACGTTCGTAGCCGCGATGAACCCGCAGGTACTCCGCCTCCACCTGAGCGTTCTCATGGGTTAGGCGCGCGTTAAGAAGGTCAACCAGGCCGTCGGTGGTTTCGCGATCAATCGACTGACGGGCGTTTTCGAGGAGGGTGAGGGCTGACCACTGCATGTGAGCCGAGGAATGCCAGTCCAGACAGCCATGAAAACACGGGTGGAGGCGCCACGGCGTGACATCGACATCAGTAGGTCCCTGGGACTGGTGGGCCGATCCCCACGGGAAAGGCCGTTGAAGGCCGTCAATGATCGTCGTGGCCCATCCTTGGGCGTAATCGTCAAGGATCACAGCAAACCTCCTGGGAAGCAGCACAGGTACATGATGAGAATGTTGCACAACAGCAACGGAACAGCGGTGGGAATCTGAGCCTTAATAGGACCATAGCTGTCGTCAAGCTCAAGTAGCGCTGCGGGGACCAGATTGAAGTTCGCGGCCATCGGGGTACACAATGTTCCGCAGAATCCAGCCAACATGCCGATCGCGAAGATGGCAGCCATGTTGCCATCGAAGTGCTGAATGAGTAGTGGCCAACCGATGGCAGCCGTCATCACCGGGAATGCCGCAAAGGCGTTGCCCATGATGAGAGTGAACAAAGCCATGCCAATGCAATACACGCACACTGCGGCAAATAGGCTTCCCGACGGCAGAATCCACGAGATAATGCGCCCCACCGCATCGCCGACCCCGGCGTTGTTGAACAGGGTGCCCAAAGTTGCCAAGAACTGCGGCAGGATCGCAGCCCAGCCGATATGACCGACCAGCCGGTCGCCTTCCTTGAAAGGCACCATGGGGGAGCGCACCTTGAACATCATCATGGCGACGACCAGAGCGATTAGTGAGGCCGCTCCCAACCCGATGATGGTAGCCATGCCGGTCTCCAACAGCGGATTCCCATCAAAGGACAGGTCGCGCATACCGGCCACAGCAAAGATCGCGGCGATGATCGGAATGGTGAGCGCGGGCACAAAGAGCTTGTTGCCGAACTTGTCGGAGAGCTTCTCCCGTTGTGCGTCCGTGGTGGTTTCGGTGGATCCTCTCCCTGGGAAGCCACACGCTGCCAGTACTGCAAGCAGCAGCACGGCAATACCTTCTACCAGAGCAGGCGCGGTCTTGTTGACGACGAAGGTGCCGTATCCGAAGCAGAAGGCCATGATTGCCCAGAAGGCTGCTGACCCAAACCGTTTCTTGTCATCGCGATCGCGCAGCCGAATGACCGCGATGATGAGGAAGAGAATCCCGCACAGCCAGTAGAACCATTCCACCTTTATCATTCGCTGACCTCCTGCTCAGGGTTGCCGCCTGAGGGCAGGCTGACAGCGCGGTCAGGTTCAGGGGTGGTCTCGACATCAACGTCATCGCCACCTTCGGCAGCCATCTTGGCGAGTTTACGGTCCAGCAGCCACATCCGTGGGGCGTGGATGAGGAAGGCGCAGATGGCCGTCGGAATGGCCCACAGCGCGATTTGAATTGCCTCAAGCTTGAGGTTGTAGGTGGCGTCGACGAATCCGGTGATGAGCAGAATCGATCCGATAGCGATGAAGACGTCCTCGCCGAAGAACAGCCCGATAGTGTCCGCTGAGGACGCGTAGGAGCGCAGTTTCTCTCTCATCTTGCGGGTGTAGCGGGGGTGGTTGCGTCGGGCAGCGGCCTCAGCCATGGGTACGACGAGAGGACGCACCGCTTGGGCCGGTCCACCGATGGACGACAGCCCCAGTGCAGCGGTGATTTGGCGAACGGCAAGGTAGGCGGCGAGGAGTTTCCCAGCCGTCATGGATTTCATTTTCGACATCAGATGGCCGGCCTGCTGCATGAGACCGTGGCGTTCCAGCAATCCGATGACGGGCAGCACCACGATGAAGATTGTCACGGACCGGGAACTGGCGAATCCAGTCCCGAAGGTCTCGATGATCTCAACTGGCGACATGCCGGCGATAAGGCCGGCAGCGACACCGGCCACTGCGACCACGAGCATGGCGTTGAGCCGCAACGCAAAGCCGACGATGACGATCGCCACGGCAATCAGAACCCACATAGTGCGCTCCTTTCCTCAATGTTTCGGGATACCTTGTCGGGTGATTTTAGAAGTGCAGTGTGTCAGTCTGATTTAGCGGCTTCACCGGCGAAAATATCGTCACGAGCAGACAAACTGGGGCAGTCTTGGCTCATGGCAACTGTTGATCTCAATGCAGACATGGGGGAGTCCTTCGGGTCGTGGAGTATGGGTGACGACGAGTCCCTGCTGGGGATCGTCACCTCGGCGAACGTGGCTTGCGGGTTTCATGCTGGCGACGCCGTCGTCATGGGGCGCACCTGCAAAGCCGCCGCTGAACACGGGGTATGCGTGGGAGCCCACGTCTCCTACCGGGACTTGGCAGGGTTCGGTCGTAACTTCGTCGACGTCGATCCCGGAAGGCTGCGCGACGAGATCATTTACCAGTTGTCCGCGCTGCGTGGGGTTGCTGCGGTTCATGGCGCGTCGGTGCGCTATGTCAAACCTCATGGCGCCTTGTACAACGCCATCGTCCACCATGAGGCGCAGGCCAGGGCCGTCGTCGAGGCGATCGTGGCCGTCAATAGGGCCACAGATGATGACTTGGCCATCCTCGGGCTGCCTGGAGCTCTCGTCCTCGACCTCGCGGAACAGAACGGGGTCAGGGCTTTGCGCGAGGCCTTTGCCGATCGGGCATATAACCCGGACGGGACCCTGGTGTCGCGACGTCAGGAGGGATCGGTACTGCACGATCCCGACGTTGTTGGTGAGAGGGTCGTCAAGCTGGTGACTCAAGGGACGGTGACTGCTATTGATGGCACGGAGGTGAGAATCCAGGCCGATTCGGTGTGCGTTCACGGTGACGCCCCGGGAGCTGTCGCGATGGCCACGTCGGTGCGAGACCGTCTTGCCGCTGCCGGCGTCGATCTACGGGCTGCCGCATGAGACTGTTGCCGGCCGGGCGGACGGCAGTACTGGTTGAGCTGGACGACGCCGCTCAGCGGCGACGGTTGCACCGCGCCCTCAGCGATCATCCGGCGGCAGGAACGGTCGATCTTGTTCCGGCTCAGACGACCGTGCTTGTGCAAGTGGAGTCTGCTGACCTGCTGCCGGGTGCCGTCACCCATGTTCGAGACCTGCTCGCTGGAGGGTTGAACGCTGTCGAAGAGGGGTTACGAGATCCGGTGCCGGTGCCGGTGCGTTACGACGGATTAGATCTGTCCGACGTGGCCGATGTGCTTGACATGACCACCGACGAGCTGGTGAAGCGTCACAGCAGCCAATTGTGGACGGTGGAATTCGCTGGGTTCATGCCTGGATTCGGATACATGACCGGGGCTGATTGGCCGTTCCGAATTCCGCGTCGGTCCAGTCCTCGCACCCGGATTCCGCCCGGCAGCGTCGCTTTGGCCGACGGATTCACGGGGGCGTACCCGCAGGCCTCCCCGGGCGGTTGGCAGATCATTGGGACAACCAAGGCGACGCTGTGGGACGAGAAGGCTGTTCCTCCGGCCCTGCTGTCGCCAGGGGCCGTTGTCGAGTTCCAGGTGGTGACGTCATGACTCACTTCGTGGTGGAGGTGCCCGGACCACGAACCCTCATCGAGGATGCGGGACGCCGTGGGTTGGCCGACTTAGGGATCAGCGGTTGCGGGGTGTGGGATCGTCGGGCTTATCAAGACGGTGCTCGACTTGTCGGCAACCCCGCCGGTCTGGGGTGCCTGGAAATCTTGCTTGGCCCAGTGCGGTTGAAGTGCGTTGGAGGGCCGGTTCTTGTGGCTTTGACGGGGGCTGATGTGCAGATCACTGTGGATGGGTCACGGCGTCCCAGTGGTCGTGGATTCCTGGTAGCTGATGGTCAGACAATAACGGTCGGTGTGCCGACGACGGGGCTGCGGAGCTATTTGTCGGTCACCGGCGGTATTAGCGCGACGCCTGCTTTCGCTAGCGTCTCGGCCGATCCGACGCGAGAGATGGGACCGGCTCCGCTGGTTACCGGCGACGTCATTACCGTAGGGGAAGGGCCAGCTGGCGTCATCGACACCAGAGCTGTTGACGTCAAAGCGGCACCACAAGAACTCATCGTCCATGGTGTGTGGGGGCCTCGTGACGATTGGTTCACTGACGACGGGCGACGCGTCCTTGAGGAAACAGCGTGGCGGGTCGCAGAAGCGAGCGACAGGGTCGGGACGCGGCTGGAAGGACCATCCCTGGAACGGGCAGTTACGGGGGAGCTGACGAGCGAGCCGGTGGTGCGAGGGGCAATCCAGGTGCCCACCTCGGGAGTGCCTTTGATTTTCGGGCCAGATCATCCGACGACCGGGGGGTACCCAGTTATTGGGGTTGCCGATTTCGACGACGCCGACCGTCTTGCTCAGGCTCGGGCCGGGGTGGTCGTGAGGTTCTCGATGTCCACGCAATCATGGTGACGGTTGCGCTTTTGAAGCCGTATTGAAAAGGCACATCACAATTAAGGGTGTGGGGGTGACGGCGTGGCGATCGGGGCCTCCCCCAGGTACTTGAACGGGTGCTGGGGGACGACAGTCGCAGTTAACTGTTCCAAAAACAACAGCAGAATTAACGGTCACAAGTCTCTTCAGTATCAGTATTAGTCGTTTTACCTGACGAATCGGCCTGTCTCATGCATCCCCTTGCTATAATCATTGACATAGAGGTCAAGACGATAAAAAACGAAACGGTGGATCTTAGTTTGTCTGAAGGTGAGAAATAAAAGGGGATTACAAAAGCCCCCAATCCCTGCGCGAGGAGAAGAACGATATCTTGATCCTTTCGGGGCGTCTCCTTTTCTAGAATTGTTCCGATGCGAGCGAAGCGTATTCCGGAGAAAATCGCTGCTGCGATAGTAATTGGGAGAGGAAGGATAGAGTTAAAGAAGTAGTGTACGTAGTGCATAATTTATTTTCCTCGTGCAAGTGAGTAGCAACTTCCAATTCCTAGGTAATCCCAAAAATTCTCTACAAGGAAGGGCTATAAGATCTCCATACCTTTCTTTTGCTTCGGTGTTATTTTAGGGGATGGAAGTTTGGAGGCTACGCCTTTTGGAAGTCTTTCCCGTAAGGTAATAACTGCCTTCTTTGTGGCTGCTACCGCTGCATTTTTGGCGCCGCCAACTTTCTTAACGGCAGCTGCGATCTTAGGTGTTTTTGATAATTTGTTAATAGCAGAGATCAGTTTCGGTTCGCGTGCAGCTATGGCTGCCCCCCGTTGCGAGGAGGGGCGCGACTGATACGGCGCATTTTCCAGCGGTGACTAGCCACCATGCCCAGGAGGGGTCGAGTGCGATAGGAAACGATGCACCTTCAGTATCCACGTGTTGTCTTAGTGTATGGTCGTCAACCAGCTCGAACCTGGTGGGGAGTTGTTTGCCAGAAGCGTCTAGCGCCCAAGGAGCCTCAATTTCTCCTTCTACTTCACCAGCTTCGGATACCAAGTTGAAGTCGCCATCGTTTCGGGTTTGGAGTCTATAACCGTCAGGTAACATGTAGCTGAAATCCATGAAAGATACATCAGTATCTTTAATGATGCCGATAATCTGACCGGATTGGTTTGCTGTTATATGCGATACGGCAGTTGTCTGATTTTGTGCTTTATTATCCTGAGTGCGAGCAACTCCGTCGATTACTTTATCAACCGCTTGATCCTTTACTTGTATAGAGAACATCTCGTAGTTCTTTGGGCTGGGGATTGATGCTCGTCCTGTTTTGCTGTCAATATTAGGTAAACTATTTAGGTTTTTCTTATCTTGTACGGAGATCCCGGATGTTAAGTCATCGGGCAATGGCTGGGTGGAAGTCTCGAGATTTAGGCTGAGAGGAATCTTGTCGGACAACAAATTTGTCGCCTGCCGATCTGAAAGCCTCATTTCTTTTTTAACGAGATTTCTTGCAGTGGGGTCAGCATAATCTTTCTGTTTTGAAACGATATTTGGATCTAGCTCGGGACTACTGGAGGATGCAGGACCTTCCTTATTCGACATAGGCTGCGGTCTATCGTAAGCTAAAGCTACGTTCGCTCCACTTGTAAACAGGGCGAACACTGTTGCTAGTCCAACGACTGCTCTCCTGAGTGGTCGGCGCATCGTCGCCTCCTTTCTGTCGATCCACTATGAACGGGTGGCGCTTTTGGATTGGCTATAATAAAATCGCTAAGTAGGCTCTTCATAATTGAGAGGTTGGGTGGTTGAGGGCATGGCGGAGTGAGGGCCAATGACTAATCCTGGTTATGGCACTGTGTTCTCACCACCTAAGTAACCCGGACTAGTTTTAAAAGCCGGATGCTTCGCAGCTTGCATATCAATTGTGAAGAGCTGATAAAGTTAAGGTCATTATACTTCTGTATATCCCAGTTACTTTAAGAGACCTTTCTCGCGGTACTTGCGTTGCGTCCATCTATTCCACAGCAATAATAATCCTGCCCCAATATAGGTAACGCCGATAATCGCAACACACAGGACGATTCGGATAAAAGCATATTCGACATCTTTGATTGTGTCCCAAGCTCCCCATATAATCAACGGAGAAAAGAAGACTGTCAATATAAAAGCGAAGCTCCATATGTGATTCTCGATACGGTATTTCATGATGTCGCTCCTTTGCCGTTAAATGTGGTCAAGACGCCCGGCAGGCCGATGAACCAAGAGTAGTGGTATAGGCATCAAGTTATGCCTTATGCTATGAGGTCCGATACCGACGAATGTCGGTCGGTTGTACCGACATTCGTCGGTCGTGAAGAAGGTGAAATAAATCTCATATGATTTGATCGGGTGTTCTGCCATAAGGCTGACCGGGGCGAAGAGCCGGTAAATCCCTCCGGGTGGAGTCGCACAGGCTCTTAGCAGTTGAGTTGAGCAGGCTAGGGGCCGAGACTTGCGCCAATGGAAGTTTCTCCTGCCATCTGTAGGACCTACATGGTCTTCAGTGCCTTCGGCTTTGATAGCTCTTGCCACCGCAACCGATTGGGTCTGACTGTAACCAGTCAGCGGAACACCGATCGGTGCTGGGATGCGGGTTGGCTGAGCCAGACGTCCGGTTGGCCGCGAGGTCAAGACGGCACGGTACGGCGCTAATCCGCAGGGGTATTATCGCTTCGGCTATTGGCCTGCGTCGTCTTTCTGGAGGAGACCTCTTGTCGTCTGAGCAATCGTCAGTCGTGAATGCCGATCACCTCGCCCGGGACCGAGATGGAAATGTCATCACCGAGAAGCAGGCCTGGAGCGCTCTGTGGGCTCTCCTTATTGGTTTCTTCATGATTCTCGTTGATACCTCGATCGTCACGACCGCGTTGCCAGCAACCATCCATGCCCTTAACGCCAGCCTCAACCAAGGTGTGTGGATCACCAGTGCGTATCTGCTCACCTACGCGGTCCCGCTACTGATTACCGGGCGTATGGGCGACCGCTGGGGTCAGCGTCGTATGCATTGTATTGGGATGTTCATCTTCGGGATTTCCTCGCTGGCTTGCGGTTTCTCCCCGACGATTGGTGTCCTCATCGCTGCTCGTGCGGTTCAGGGTATCGGTGCTGGACTTATGACGCCGCAGTCTTTGTCGATCATCACCCGACTCTTCCCGCCGGAAAAACGCGGTGCCGCGATGGGTGTGTGGGGTGCTACTGCCGGTGTGGCCAGCTTCGTCGGTCCGGTTCTCGGCGGCATCCTCGTCGACACCGTGGGGTGGGAGTGGATCTTCTTTGTCAACGTCCCGGTCAGCGTCATCGGGCTGTGGCTGGCGGTCCGGAATGTTCCTGTCCTAGAGACTCACGGTCACGCCTTCGACTGGCTCGGCGTCATCCTGTCAGGTATCGGTATGACCCTGTTGGTCTTCGGTATCCAGGAGGGGGAGCAGTACAACTGGGGGGCCATCACCGGCGTCATTTCGGTGCCCTTGCTCATCACCCTCGGCGTGGTTTTCATGGTGCTCTTCGTCATCTCGCAGACCGAATGGTCACGGGCTCACCTGCATGGTCACTCGAATGAATTCGAGCCGTTGGTTCCGTTGCGTTTGTTCACCAAGCGCAACTTCACCCTCGGTAATGTCGCGATCTCTCTGGTCGGAATGCTCGTGAATGCGTATTTCTTGCCGACGGCTCTCTACCTGCAGGATGTGCGCGGCAAATCCCCGACGATCGCTGCCCTGCTGCTCATTCCTACTGCCATCTTCTCCGGTGTGCTGTCGCCATTCGTTGGACGATTTCTTCAGCGCCGTTCGTCAGGGCGAATAGCTGTTATCGGTGTGGGTCTTTATGTGTGTGCCGCGATCGGCTGGTGGCTGCTCACAGTGCCGTCAACGGATCTATGGGTCTTTTCGCTGCTAGCGGCCATCGCTGGTATTGGCTCGTCCATGATGTGGAGTCCGATCTCCTTGGTCAGTACCGACGATCTTGGTCAGGCTGACGCTGGAGCGGGTTCGGGAGTTCACAACGCCATCCGCCAGGTTGGTGCGGTTCTTGGTTCGGCCTTTATCGCCATGATGATGGATGCCCGCATTGCGGCCCGTCACGACATGGGACGGGGCCTCGGTGAGTCAATGTTTGTCACCATTACTGCCGGCACCCTGTGCGTTATCGTCTGTGCCTTCTTTGCGAACTTCCAACGTGCGCGTCAGCGTAAGTCCTGATGTCTGCAGTCCTTCACCAGCCAGGTGGACGCTACCGAGGCGCCTTTCACGTGCCCCGTAGGATGGCCATATGAGGATTGCCATTGGAGGGTTTGCCGGTCTTATCGGCACAGCGCTGGTTCAGCGGCTGCGCAAGCAGGGACATGATGTCGTCACGCTGACCCGCCATGAGCCCATCCAGCCTTCCGACCGCAGATGGGACCTCGACACCCTGTCCATCGCCCCGCCATTCCTCGACGACGTAGATGCTGTGGTGAACCTGGCAGGAGAACCCATCGCCTCAGGACGGTGGACCGATGAACGCAAGACTCGCATCTTGGCGTCGCGTATCGACTCCACCCGTCTCATCGTGCGGGCCCTGGCGTCTTCTCCGAGGTGCCGTGTTTTCCTCAATGGCTCGGCTGTGGGCTATTACGGGCCACGCGGTGACGAATGGCTTGACGAGGACGAGCCGGCTGGCGATGGCTTTCTAGCCGAGGTCTGCCAGCGCTGGGAGGCCGCAGCGTACTCCGCTCCCGAAGGAGTGCGCGTGGCAACCCTGCGTACCGGCCAGGTCATGAGTTCGTTCGGCGGTATCCTCGGCAAGGAGCGACCGCTTTTCCAATTCGGGTTGGGCGGCAAGATCGGCGATGGCAAGCAGTACGTGTCGTGGATCAGTCTTTTCGATCACGTGTCAGCCATGCTGCGGATCCTCACTGACGATTCCATTAGCGGGCCGGTAAATCTCGTCGGACCGAATCCGTGTACGAATGCCGAGTTCACGAAAGCTCTGGCCAAGTCAATGCACCGACCTTCTGTACTGCCCTTCCCAACCCCAGCAGCAAAGATGGTCTTCGGATCTCAACTCGTCGACGAGGCACTGTGTTCCGGGCAGAGGGCTAAGCCTGCGAAACTCCTTGATAACGGATTCGAGTTCCGCGACACCTCCATCACCGAGTCGATTACTTCAGCACTTGCAGGACGCCGATGAGTCAGAACAACCAACGTCCCGACACCTTCTCTCGCCCCGATGAGTGGGGTTCGTGGGAGGACAAGCCACAACGAGACGAACCATCCTGGGCGTCTCCCGACGCCAGCTACACCCAACAGAACCCTCGGCCCGAGCCTGAGCCGTACCGGTCGGCCGAGGTAGATCCTACGTGGGAACCACCGTCAGCGTCGTACCAACAAAAGACGGCTCCCAAGCCTGCTGCCCGCGTGAAGCGACGCAGCAACGATCCAGTGGTGACATGGACCCTGATTGCCATCTGCATCCTGGTGTGGATCGGGGAGTGGGTCAGCCCCCAGATTCGTGACGCCGTCGTCCTGGCACCGATCCAGGGGTTTCATGAGCCTTGGCGATTCGTTACCTCCATGTTTGGCCACGCGCTGAGCATTTTCCACATCGGGTTCAATATGTATGCATTGTGGGCTTTGGGACGGTCGTTGGAGCCGTTCCTGGGACGAGCCCGGTTCCTGGCCGCATACCTCATGTCCGGTATCGGCGGGGGAGTGCTGTTTTGCCTGATGGCGTCGCCACATGGTGACGGGACACTTCTGCCAAATATGTATGGCGGTGTTGTTGGGGCCTCCGGTGCCATCTTCGGGTTGTTTGGGGTGCTGCTCATTGTGCAGCGTCGGCTGGGCGCGTCAACCCGTGACCTGTGGATCGTGCTGGCCATCAACGCGGCATTGCTGTTTTTTATCTCCGGAATCGCATGGCAGGCTCATCTTGGCGGATTCATCGCCGGACTGGTCTGCGGAATCATTTTCTTCGAAGATCCTAAGCGTATTCAGGCAGGCAAATCCCCGCAGACCTGGCCAAGGATGGCAATGTTGCTCGGCGCTCTCGTGGTTCTGGTGGTGCTCAAGTACTTCATGTTCTGAGGGTTACCTGTTGGATACGGTGAGGTCTGCGAGATCTGCGGGTTTGTGGCGTGCGATGTGCAATCCCTCTTGAATGGCCCACATTGCCCAATAATCGCGAAACTCCGGGTCCCGGGCGAGGGCACGGCGACGTCTGAGCGACGCGGGCGCCTCACACCACACTCGCACGCATGCCAAGCGCGCATTCACGGGCGTCAATACTCCACAACCCTCAATAACGAGGGGGCGATTATGGTCCAAGGTGACTTCATCGGCGAAGCGGTTCTCATACCAGTCCCATCTGCGGTACCGGTGTCCAGTGACGAGATCGCTCAGATCCCACACCTGTGACAAACCAGACCAGCCGGGGTACAGGTCGTCGGCGTGAACGAGCTGCCAGTCATGGTGGCGACGGAAGAGGGTGTTGGCCAAAGTGGTCTTGCCTGACCCCGAGCGCCCATCAATGACGACGACCGGTTGCCCATGGTGCGCAAAATTGGCGAGGATGAACTCCTCTACAAGGTCTGGTTGGGTGGCGTCAATGAGCACCTCACCAGTCTTGCCATCTGGGGTCGACAAAAGCAATGACGAGGCGTTCGGGGCAATGGTCATCCGGACAGATACCCGGCGCGCTCAATGAGGACCGCGATACGGACCCGGCTGTCGACGGCAAGTTTGGTTTGAATCGTCGACAGATGTGCCTTGACAGTGCTCGGTGAGACATTGAGCTGGGCGGCGATGGCGTCATTCGTCAGTCCCTCGGCCACCCCGACGGCAACCTCTCGCTCCCGGTCGGTGAGTGCGGCGAGGGTCCTGCGGGCGGCCCGGCGGTTTCGTCGACCAACGTCGCCGCGCAGCTGTTCGAGAAGTTGGCGAGTCGACGTCGGAGACATGAAAGCGTCGCCAGCGTGAGCTGCACGTACCGCATGGACGATTTCCTCAGGTGAGGATGTTTTGAGTAGGAATCCTGACGCCCCGGCGTGAATTGCGTCGATGACGGCCGCGTCGGCCGTAACGGTCGTGAGAACGACAACCTTGGGTGGGCTCGGAATGTGCGTGATACGTGACGTCGCCTCCACCCCGCTCATTCCCGGCATCCGTAGGTCCATCAGAACCACATCTGCGTGGGGAGCTTGCCTCACCGCTTCATCGCCGTCGCCGGCTTCCCCGACCGTTTCAAGATCCTCAGCGGTTTCGAGGATTTGCCGTACGGCTCTGCGCACCAGTACGTCGTCGTCGACGAGCAAGACGCGAATGGGCAGCATGACCACATCCTATGATGATCGCCTCTTGTGGTGCCGTGTGACTTCGGCATGAGGACAGAGCCGCTATCGCCACGGGATCTCCACATGGACGTGGAATAGGCCGTCGTCAAGACCGTAGTGAAGGCTGCCTCCAAGCAATTCGACTCGCTCAGTGATTCCTTTAAGTCCACGAGAATCGGGGCCTGGTCCGCCAGTCCATCCGCCGGTGTACCCATTCGTCGCGTCAATGCTGATTCCGTCGTGCGGATTGCCTCGGATACGAAGAGTCGTCGTCTGACCGGGAGCGTGTTTAGCGGCGTTGGTGAGCAGCTCTTGAACGATGCGGTAAACGGCGCGAGACACAGCGGGATCGGCCCGGTCCGCGTCCTCAATGAAGACGTTTGAATTGAGAGGCTGGCTGGCCCTGAAAGACTCATCGATGACCTCAGCTAGCTTTGACAACGGCAAATCTGGGGCGCCCTGAGGCTCACATATCATGGACAGTAAGGAGTGCAGGTCATTCACTGCGGCAGCTGCGCCGGAGCGCACCTCGTGGGCAGCCCGTACCGCGTCTGGATTGTCCTGAAGCTGGGTCTCCAACGCTCCGGACTGCAGGCTGAGGAGAGACAACCGATGCCCGAGCTGGTCATGAATTTCCTGGGCGATACGCTCGCGTTCCTCGCGGCGGGACAATTCGTCACCGAGTTTGGCGTTGGTAGCTCTCGCGACGTCGCGCTCTCGGGCAAGGGATTTTGCAGCCCGCTGGGTGCGGCGCCATAACCCGGAACCGATCGAGATGACGAGTCCAAGAATGATGAATGATGCCACGACAAGCCAAGAGACGGTTTGGTCGGCAGTGCCAGGAGTATTGGCGGGGGCCGCCACAGACTTGATGACAGACGCGGCCGCCGGGGAGTTGGTGGCGTCCAGAACTCTGACAACGCTGGTCGTGACGGTCACCGCCGCAACAGCCCACCATGACGCTGTACCACGCCGTCGGCTCAGCAAACATGCAAGGGCAATGAGAGGAACGATGTTGCCGATCGGAAGGATCAGGCTGATTGCCGCCGTGGCAAGAGTGATGACAAAGGGCTGGCGATGTCGCCAGAGCAGCCAAACAGGCCCGACGACATCCGCGACGAGGGCGGCAGCTGCGCGCAGCACGGTGAGACCGGTGGGGTTCGGGGCTGTGACGTTGACGCCCAGTGGTGAGAACGCGGTCGAAATGAAGCATCCGAGCATTCCGATGACGATGAGGACGATGGAGGCCCAGATTGCGGGCCGGTGATCGTCACCCACAACTTCGTACTGGAACATATCCCTCATCCTAGGGGCGGGTCTGCCCGCATAACCTCGACCGATTGGGCGCAGCTGTCTGACCGATCTGCCAGATGTGGTTTAGCCGATCGGCCGATGTGGGGGACACGGGGTCTTCGATGAACTGGTGCAGAACCGAAAGGAGACACCAATGTCCAATGACCAGCAGCCGCCGCGTTACCCACAGTCGGAAGGCCAGTTCAACCCCCAGTACGCTCAGAACTCGGTCGGAAAGCCCCCTACAAAACCAAAAAAGCCAATCTACAAACGAGTGTGGTTCTGGATTGTCATTGTGATTGTCGTTGTCGCGATCTCCATTGCGACAGGAGGATCTAAGGGTAACGAAGGACAGAACTCGGGAAGCGAAACAGCAGCGTCAGCTCCAGCTACGAACGCGTCAAAACAGGCAGACAAGACTGCGGGTAAGCCCGACGCGAAGAAGGCCGCTGACGCAAAAAAGACTGACGAGGACCAAGTGAAGGGCGACCTTGCCCTGCTTAAGGGCTGGAAGTTGAGCAAGGACGAGTTCTCTGCGAAAGTAACAGGATACGTGCGCAACAACTCCGATGAGCCCATCAATAACTACGTTCAGATTGAGTTCAATGCCTATGATGCTTCTGGTAATAATTTAGGGACTTGTGTGGACAATTCTAACTCTATTGATGCCCATGGAAAATGGAAGGTTGATGCGATTTGCCTTGATGGTGACGCGAGCGAAATCAAAACTGTGAAGTTTAAGGACCTCACTGGATTCTGAGGATCATGTGTGAAGTCCAGTCAATCTGATCGAGTGTTTATGGTCAGATTGGCTGGGCTTCTGCGACTCTTCGCAATGGAGGGTATATCAGTTATCCGATAGGGGCTGCGGGTTCTGCGTGTGGATGGCGCTGACGTCGTCAAAGGTGGTGGTGACCGTGGTTACAATGTCACAAGCTCCCCGCACCTATGCACCAAACCGTCATAAATTAAGGATTCCAGGCAGCGCGACGCCTGCTCAGATTCGGGCCATGCCGACAGGGCCACCTCAACCCGCACGCCGTGTGGGCTATTGCGGACGAGGTCCATAATCACCCCTCGGCACTGACGATCGGTGCCCTTCCACGGCTGTCCCCGGCGGACCGGGGCATTCTCAGGCTTCCCATCAGCGACCCATCGGCAGACGTCATGGATTGGGCAGACCTCGCACCGTGGCGAACGAGCCGTACACACCAGCGCTCCCAGCTCCATGGAGGACACCGCCCACTTTGCGGCTCGGGTGTCGTCGTCGGGAACTAATGCCTCGGCGACCAGTCGTTCAGCCTTCGTCACCGACGTCGGGCAGTTCGCGATTCCGGACTGCGCTCTCGCGAGGACCCGACGCACATTGGTGTCCAGCACGGTTGCCCGCTTTCCGAAAGCGAATGACACTATCGCGGCGGCGGTGTAATCGCCGATCCCCGGTAGGGTGATGAGTTCTTCGTAGGTGCTGGGTACGGTCCCGTCATGTTCGGTGGCGATGGCAACCGCGCAGGCGTGCAGACGCAGGGCACGACGGGGGTATCCCAATCGTCCCCACGCGGCGACGGCGACGCCGGACTCCTCCTCAGCCAGGTCATCTGGCGTCGGCCAGCGGGTCATCCACTCATGCCACGGACCAATAACCCGCGACATCGGCGTCTGCTGGCTCATCACCTCGCTGACGAGTACTCCCCACGCAGATGTCCCTGGTCGACGCCACGGCAGATCGCGTCCGTTGGCGTCGAACCAGTCACAGACCGTCTGGACGGCCTGAGGAGTCAGCCCGGTATCAGGCACGAGTCATCCGATGTCAGTCGATGACCTTGGCCGCTGCTTCGGCTGCCTTCGGCAAGGCCTTGCGGAAGATTTCGAAGGCCTCGTCATTGTGAGCGTCGGAAAGGAACCAAGCCTCGAAACACGACGGCGGCAGGTTGACCCCAGCCTCCAGCATGGCGTGGAAGAAGGCAGTGTAGGCGTCAGCGTTCTGGGCCTTAGCGTCGTCGTAATTGCGCACCGGCCCTTCGACTCCGAGGAAAACGCTGAACAGGTTCCCGGCGTTCTGCAGGCTGTACGGGACCCCCGCCGCGTCCAGCGCCGAGGCCAGCTCGCCGCGCCACTGCACGGAGCGTGCGTCGAGACGCTGGTACACCCCAGTATCAGCCAGCTCTAGGGTTTTGACCCCGGCGACGGTAGCCAGCGGGTTGCCCGATAGCGTCCCGGCCTGGTAGACGGGGCCGGTCGGGGCCAACAGGTCCATGACCTCGGCGCGTCCGCCCAGGGCGGCCAGCGGCATTCCGCCACCGACAACCTTGCCGAAAGTGAAGATGTCAGGCGCAAAATCCTCGCCGGATTTCTGCTGGAGACCCCAGAACCCCGACGCGCTGCACCGGAATCCGGTGAGCACCTCGTCCGTAATCATGAGGGCCCCGTGGTCCTTGGTGAGCCGACGTATCGTGGCATTGAATCCACGGTCTGGCGGAACCACGCCCATGTTGGCAGGGCAGGATTCAACGATCACGGCGGCGATCTGGTCGCCACGTTCTGAGAACACCGTCTCAAGGGCTGCTACGTCGTTGTAGTCCACCACGATGGTGTCAGCGGTCGAGGCTGCTGGAACACCAGCGGAACCGGGCAGACCAGCCGTAGCTACCCCCGAACCAGCAGCGGCGAGCAGGGCGTCAGAATGACCGTGGTAATTGCCGGCAAACTTGATGATGACGTCACGCCCGGTAGCCCCTCGGGCTAGTCGAACTGCCGTCATCGTCGCCTCAGTACCGGTCGAGACGAAGCGCACTTTCTCCACCGGGTCCATTCGCTCGATGATCGCGTCAGCCAGCTCGGTCTCGGTTCGGGTCGGAGCGCCAAAGGACAATCCCTTCGACGCAGCCTCCTGGACGGCGGAGACGACCTCGGGATGAGCGTGCCCCAGCAGGGCCGGACCCCAGGTACACACCAGGTCGACATATCGGGTGCCTTCGGCGTCCCAAATCCACGGACCCTGGGCCTTCTCGATGAAGCGGGGAACCCCGCCCACCGACCCGTAGGCCCGAACCGGGGAATCCACCCCGCCGGGAATAACAGCCTGGGCGGCGGAGAACAGTTCGGCGTTAGAGGTCATTTCTTCCTTCCGGTGTGTCGGCGTGAGGTGAGTATGGTTGTCAGTAGTCTGCCCGGAACATCTGGGCAGCCTCGATGGCCCAATAGGTCAAAACGAGATCAGCACCCGCGCGCACGATCGAGGTCAGAGACTCGTTAATGCAGCGACGACGGTCGATCCATCCGTTGGCGGCAGCGGCTTCGAGCATGGCGTACTCCCCGGAAACCTGGTAGGCGGCCACCGGCACTTGGGAAACCTCAGCAACGTCAGCCAGCACATCGAGGTAATGGGAGGCAGGCTTGACCATGACGATGTCGGCTCCCTCGGCCAGATCGAGCAGGGTCTCGCGCATACCCTCACGACGGTTCGACGGGTCTTGCTGGTAAGCCTTGCGATCACCCTTGAGGGAACAATCAACAGCGTCGCGGAAGGGTCCGAAGAAGGCTGAGGCGTATTTGGCGGAGTAAGCCATGATTGACACGTCGGTGAATCCCTCGCGGTCCAGCGCGTCACGAATGACCGCGATCTGGCCGTCCATCATTCCCGACGGAGACACCATGTGGGCTCCCGCCCGGGCCTGGGAGACAGCCATCGCGGCATATAGCGGAAGGGTGGAGTCGTTGTCGACCCGGCCATCAGGGGTCAGCGCTCCACAATGGCCATGATCGGTGAACTCGTCCAGGCAAGTGTCAGCGCAAACGACCAAGTCATTACCGACGGCCTCGCGTACTGCAGAAATACCGGCATTGAGAATCCCGTTGGGGTCCCACGCCTGCGAACCGATCTCGTCCTTGTGCTCAGGGATCCCAAACAGGTCAATGCCACCGATACCGGCCTCAGCGGCCTGGGTGGCGAGTTCCTTGATGGATTCGGTCGAGTGCTGATATTGCCCCGGCAGGCTAGCGATCTCTACGGGGGAGGTGATGTCCTCCTTGACGAAGACCGGCAACATCAGCTGAGCCGGGGCGACCCGGGTCTCAGCGACCATTCGACGCATTGCGGGGGTGGTCCGCAGGCGACGCGGACGAGAAACCGGACGTAGCGCTTCAGGCAGTGGCTTGACGCCGGCCATACGAGGATCGCTGGAATCAGGCAGGTACAGGTTCATGATGATCTTCCTTCTCGAACGGGTCGTCGATCAGGCGACTAGGGACTCAACCGCCTCGAGGACGGACTCAGGGGTGGGGGAAGAAGCCACCGCGTCTGCCGGGTGGCCGAGTTCCTCAAGTGTCTTCGCCGTGGGCTTGCCGAGGGCGACGAGCTTTTGTCGACGCCATCCATATGGCTCGACGAGATCGATCAGGGCACGTCCCACCGAGGACGCTGTGACGATAACAACTCCGACCGACGGCCATGACTGGGCAATCACCTCAGGTAGTTCCGCGACAGCGTTGGTGGTGTAGACCTCGAGCCGGTTGACCGTGCAGCCAGCCTTCGTAAGTCCCTCGGGGACGGTGGCAGCGGCTAGCTGAGAAACCGGCAGCAGGACCCTCGCAGCCCCGCCAGGCCATTGACGTACCAGGCCAGCGCCGCTGTGGTCCTGCGGCACGAAGTCGACAGCAATTCCGCGTTTCGTCAAAGCCCTCGCAGTGGCCGAACCGACGGCCGCCACCCTAATACTTGGGTTCGGCAACGGAACAGGCAGCAGTCCAACGGTGGTCTTTGAGGTGATGACCAACCAATCGGCCTGCCAGAGGTTGGGATCGGAGAGCTTATCGGCGTCCGGCAGCGTGACGGTTCTCGTCAGTGCCTTGTGGATGACCCCATAACCTGCCTGCTTTAATGTCGTCACGAACTTGTCGTGCGGGTCGTCGCGGGGGACGACCACTGGTGGTTGATCGGCAGGGTTTGTGGTCATCGAGTGCTTCCTGAGGCCTTGAGGTCTGCGACATCGGCTGCGCCGTCATCCAGCAGCTCCTCGGCTGCTTTCACACCCAGGGTATGCGCTGCGGCCAGTGCCGGCTCGACTTCCTCAGGCAACTCGACACTGACCTGTTCTCGAATGGTTCGCGAGCCATTGACGGCAGCTACCACGACGTCCAAGGTCAACACGTCGGGAGACTTCCCGGAGGCTGGCGTGAGACGGGCCAACGCGCCGATCGGGGCGGCGCACCCGGCCTCCAGGTGGGACAGCACTGCCCGTTCAGCGGTGGCTGACAATCGGGTGGCGAAGTCGTCGATTCTGGCCAGGGCCTTGGCGAGCCTGCCGTGACGCACATCAGCAGTCCGGCACTCAACGGCCAAGGCTCCCTGAGCTGGGGCTGGCAGCAGCACCGACGGGTCGAGAAGCTCGGTGATGACGTCGCTGTGTCCCAGACGTGCCAGCCCGGACGCAGCAAGTACCACCGCGTCGAGGTCTTCCTTGCCGCCTCCCTTGGCGAAATGGCCCAAACCCTTGACCCGGCCAAGTCGGGTGTCGACGTTGCCACGGATGTCGACGATCGTCAGGTCTGGTCGCTTCGCCAACAGCTGCGCCACACGCCGTGGAGAGCCAGTTCCGACGCTTGCCCCGTGCGGCAAGGCGTCAAGGGTAAAACCGTCACGGGCCACCAAGGCGTCGCGCGGGTCCTCGCGGGCGGGGACAGCGCCAATCGCCAGCCCGAGTGGTCTGCCGGTCGGCAGATCCTTGAAGGAGTGGACGGCGATGTCAGCAGAGCCTTCTAGCAAGGCAGCACGGATTGCCGAGGCGAACACTCCGACGCCCCCCATCGACGCCAGCGAGGCTGTCGAGGTGTCACCGTGAGTCGTGATCGTCTCCAGATCGACGTCGAGGCCCTGCGATCTCAGCAGTTTTGCAACCATCTCGGATTGAATGGTTGCCAGGGCGCTTGCACGGGTTCCCAGACGAATCGAAGACATATCCCTCATTGTGGCACTTCCGGTAGTGCAGCACTCGGGTCAGACGCTTAGCTGACGAGCGGTGCGGCGAGCCTGCGGCACGAGAGCGGCGATACCCGAACCTGACGCCCACGCCCCGACCAGACCGATACGGCCTCGACCGGACTCGTTGATCTCTGCGAGCTTACGGTGTAGACCGTCACGCCAGGCCCTGGTCTCGGGGGTCGTCGGGGCCAGCGCTCCCGTCCAATGGATGATCTGGGAGTCGACGACCTGATCCGGCGACAATTCCACACCGAGCAAGACGGAAGCGTCCTGTAGCGCTCGCTCGACGCTGAACTCGACGTTCTTTTCCCCGGAGCGTCCATAGGAGACCCGTAGTAGGTGCAGGCCATCGGGGCAGGACTGTCCCAGGCTCGGCCACTTGGCAGACATATGCGTCAAAGCCTTGGCCTTGACACTTGTTGTTCCGGGAGCGACGAGCATTCCGTTTCCACGCGGGCTGCTGTCCAGCTCAGGAGCCTGCAAAGCCAAGTTGACGTGCCCAATAGGGGCTCCGGGGATCATCTCGGGACCAGAAACGTCGATGACACTGCTCAACAGTTGGATAGCAGGGCCAGCCGAACAGGCCACCACGACGCGGGGGGTCAGGAAGGTATGCAGCTGGCCATCTGGGACGGGAGGCAAAGACGGGTTCGGATTGCGTGAGGTGTCGGCGGTTTCGACGAGCCATTGAGCGCCATGGCGGGTCAGTTTCCGAGCGCCCACCCGAGTGAGGACCGTCGCCCCCGCCTCCTCGGCTTGCCGCCGCAGCTCAGCTGGCATGGTGAACATACCTCCAGCTACTGAGGCGACGACCGGGCCGCTTGGCATTCGAGAACGGCACAGTGCTACCCCGGCTGCCAAAGACCCGGTGGCCTGGGTGGCAGCCCGCAGACCAGGGGAGACGACGTCGGCTGACAGCAGGTGTGGGTCGGCGGCGTGAATACCACCGGCAATAGGGGTGACGAGACGCTTCAGCACCTCTGGGCCCATCCGCGACTCCACCAGGGTTCCCAGGTCTCCGGGGAGTTCGTCGGGTATCTCGGCTCGGTCGAGTTCAGCGGCACGGGCGGCCTCGTCGGCTCCCAGCGCGATGACGACCGCAGGGTCCGACAGGTCAGCGGGAATGCCCAAGATGGCATTTCCGGGCATTGCGAAGCAGGCGTCGTCGAAATACACCCAGGACGCAGCAGTTCGCGGTTTCTCCACGGTCATACCTAGTTCTTCGGCCAGCTCAGCAGTGTCAGGAAGGCGAATGGCCCACCCCTCGGCACCGATGTCGTAGCTGATTCCTGCCAACTTCGACCCGGCTACCAGGCCGCCGGTATATCCGCGTGACTCCACCAACACTGGGTGCAGCCCTTCCTGGGTGAACTGCCAGGCTGCGATGAGTCCAGCCATACCACCGCCGATAATAACGGCGTCAACGGTGTGCGGATCAGAGGTATACATCGTCACTTCCTCGGAATCGTGGTTCACAGTGAGTGCACCAGCTCCACTAGTCGCGTCAGAACGTCGGGGTCGGTTTTGGCGGGCACGCCATGGCCCAGATTGACGACGTGGCCAGGGGCCTGACGTCCAGCTGCGACAACGTCGCGGGCAGCGGCCTCCAGTGGCTCCCAACCGGCGAAAAGCAAGGCCGGATCGATGTTGCCTTGTACCGGCATTTCCATCCCGGAGACCATGAGAGTCGCGCAGGCCTCGTCGAGGCTGATTCGGTGGTCAACGCCGAGAACCGGGTAGCGGGAAGCAGCTGCGGCCACCTGTGCCAGTTCGGAAAGCAGGTGGCTGGCATTCACGCCGAAATGCACCACCGGGGTATTGGGATCGAGGTCGGCGAGAGCACGCTGTGAAAAGGGGCCGACGCTGGTGCGATAGTCGACGGCGCTCAGCGATCCGGCCCAGGAGTCGAAGAGCTGGACGGCTCGTGCTCCGCCACGAAGCTGGGCGGCCAAGAAAGCGGCGTCCAGGTCGGCGACCCACTCCATCAGCGTGGCCCAGGCTGGCGGGTCCGAATGCATCATGGCGCGGGCAGCCAGGTGGTCACGCGACGGTCCGCCCTCCACCAGGTAGGCAGCGATCGTGAACGGGGCACCGGCGAAACCAATCAGCGGAGTGTCCGCACCCAACTCGGCCACCACCAGTCGGGCAGCCTCCTCGATGGCTGAGGTATCGCCGGGCTGACGCTGGGTGATTCGATCAACGTCTGCTCTGGTGCGGACAGGCTCGTCGAGAACCGGTCCAACCCCAGGTTCAATGCGCACCCCAACTTCGGCCAGGGCCAGCGGCACCATGATGTCGGAGTAGAGAACCGCGCCGTCAACATGGTGACGGCGTACTGGTTGGCAGGTGATCTCGGCCGCCAACTGGGGGTTGAGACAGGAGTCGAGCATCGTCGTGCCCTCGCGGGCCTTTCGATACTCCGGGAGCGAACGGCCTGCCTGGCGCATGAACCACACTGGGGTGACAGCCGGACGGTGTCCGGTCATGGCTTGCAAAAGCGGTGAATCGGCTGTGGAGGTGCTGGTTTCAGTCATCATCACGATTGTGCCCCACTTTGCCGAAAAGAGATTCATGGAGCAGCTGTAAGGGGTGGTGAGAGTTTCGCAACCTCTGGGGTTCGTCGCACCTGCATGGTTGAATAACGCTTTGTGGGATTGTGTGTCTTGACCGTGGATCATGCCGAGCAAGGACTCGGTGTCGTTTCCGAGGCAGCCGCGCAGGTCGATGGGCTCGGCTTGGCATTGACGGACCATCCCCAGATCCGAGGCGCGCTGGTGTTGTCGACGTGCAACCGGGTGTGCCTGATCGTGGAGACGTCTCCTGACGCTGTCGCCCAGGGGTTTGACGAGGCCGCTTTGCGCGCTTGCCTCACTGACCAGGGGGCGACGGTGTTGGCTGACTCGGGCCATATCTTCTGCGAGAACGACGCCGTGTGGCGGGTGTTCCGGGTAGCTTCTGGCTTGGAGTCGATGGTTGTCGGTGAACGCGAGGTCGCCGGGCAGATGAAGCGTGCGCTGACCGAGGCTCGCAAGGAACAGACTGTCTCGTACACCATCGGCCATGTCATCGAGGAGGCTCTCAAGACCTCTCGGCACGTCGCCACCGAGACCGCTCTGGCCGCCGAGGGCCGCACCGTGGTGGCCGTCGGCTTGGACCTGGTGTCCCGACAGATGGATCTTGAAGGTGCCCGCGTTCTCGTGATGGGAACCGGTTCCTATGCTGGCGCGTCGTGTGCTCAGCTCAGCTCGCGTGGAGTGACTGATATCCAGGTGCATTCGGCTTCCGGACGTGCCAATGGTTTCGCTCGCCGTCACCGAGTCAGCGAGGCCGTCGACCTGGACGCCGCACTGGCTCAGGCTGATCTTGTCGTCACCTGTCGTGGTTCGGGTGTGCCCGCGTTGTCCGCACAGGCTGCCCGACGCGCAGTAGACGCCCGAGCGGGACGCGATCTGCTGGTTCTTGACCTAGCCGTCAGCGGTGACGTGGAGGAACCCGTGCCGGCAGGGGTCGATGTGATCGACCTGGAGACCATTCGTCATGCTGTTCCCGCCTCAGCCGAGGCTGAGCGTGCCGCTGCTGAGCACATCGTCGCCACTGGGGTCCGGCATCTCGCCATCGACCTTGAGCGTCGCCGAATGGCCCCGGCAGTTGTCGCCTTGCGCGACGTCATTTCAGATCTCGTTACCGCCGAACTAGAGCGCCTGCCCAAGGAGGGGTCGGTGCCAGTCGACGAGGTGGCGGCGTCGTTGCGGCGACTCGCGGCGTCCATGGCCCATATTCCGTCAGCCCGGGCCAGGATGGCCTCTGAAAAGGGCCTGGGGGATCGCTGGCTCAACTCTCTGTCGGATGTGTTGGGTATTGACGTCGAGATCGCTGCACCCGTCATCGATATGTCATCTTTCACTAATGCTGACTGCATGGCGTGCCCAGTCACTGGTCTGCGGGTGAAAGATCTTGCCGCGGACGCGGCGACCCGAGGTGAGGAGAAGAATTCGTGACCGCCAATCCTTACACAGCCCCCCGCGACCCACTGGCCCCCTACGACGCGCTGCTCGTTACGTCTTTCGGTGGGCCGCGTTCCCCTCAGGAGGTCGTGCCCTTCTTGAAGAGGGTGTCCAACGGTCGGATTCCAGAGGAGCGATTGAGCGAGGTCGCTCACCACTACGACCGGTTCGGCGGGGTGAGTCCCATCAACGCGTCCACTGACGCCTTCGTCAAGGCCTTGGCAAATGCGCTTCGCCAGTATGGAGTTCGAATCCCGATTTTGCTGGGAAACCGTAATGGTTCCCCGTTCCTCGACGACGTTCTACCGGAAATGCACCAGCACGGGGTGCGACGAGTGCTTGCCGTCGTCACCTCCGCCTACGCCTGCTATTCCGGTTGCCGTCAATACCGCGAGGAAATTGCTGCTGCCCTCGACAAGGTCGGCATTACCGATATGCACATCGATAAGGTGCCTCCCTTCAACGAGGCTCCCGGCTTCATTCGCGCTAACGCAGAAGCTCTCATGCAGTCGTTCATGCGGATACCGCCAACTCCCCTTGAGGCTACCCGAGTCGTCTTCGTCACCCACTCGATCCCCGATCCCATGCAGGAGGCGTCAGGGGCAGGAGAGCCGGGGACTGACTACATTTCCCAGCACAAGGCGGTATGCGAAAAGATTGCTGACTACGTGCGTCAGGCCTTCGGCAATATGCCGCAATGGGATCTGGCCTACTGCTCCCGCTCGGGACGGCCCTCTGACCCCTGGCTGGAGCCGGACATCAACGATCACCTGCGAACCCTTCCGGAACAGGGAGTGACCTCCGTCGTGGTTGCGCCGATCGGTTTCGTTGCCGATCACATGGAGGTCGCCAATGACCTTGACCACGAGGCTGCTGAGACTGCCGCCGAGGTCGGTTTGGCATTTGCCCGCGCCGCTACCGCCGGAGTTCATCCGGCCTTCATAACTGACCTTGCGGGGTTGATTATGACCCAAGCTGCGGCTGCTCGAGGGGAGGGCGGGAGCCTGACATCCTGGCCGACCCCGTGTGCTCCTGGGTGCTGCCGACGTTGCCCCGGTGCCACGGACATTCCAGCTGTCTCAGGCAGCGACGACATCGACAAGCCTGAGATTGACCCCAAACCTGCTGCCGCTGGACTCGGCACCGCTGCTGCGGGCGTCGAACCGGAGTCAGACGCTTCCTCCCCGTACGATCTGCTGGCTAAGGAGATCCCCATGACCGATCACGTGAGCACCGACTCGGTGGCTGAGGGGCCTCGCGATGACGAGGCTCCCGCTGGTTCCTACACCGCGCCGACCGATCCACGCGACCACGCCGTCGTCCCGGAAGAGGTCAATGCCTCCAGTAAATGGGCGATGTATTCGGTTTTCCGCGTTTCCGCCCCGCTCCCGGCTGACGACGCTGAGCGCCGTCAGCTCATCGAAGGGTCCGACGGTTGGGTTGAACAGTCCGGAGTCGAAACCCGTGGCTGGTACGACTTGTCGGGTATGCGCGCTGACGCCGACCTGCTGGTGTGGTGGCTGAGCGACGATCCGTCGACTCTCCAGGACGCCTACCACCGCTTCCGTGGGTCCGGTTTGGGACGCCATCTCGCCCCGGTCTGGTCGAATGTGGGTGTTCATCGTGCCGCAGAGTTCAACAAATCGCACCTCCCCTCGTGCTTCGCCGGAGTTGCACCACGGCGCTGGGCGGCCTTTTACCCGTTCATCCGTTCTAAGGAGTGGTACCTGCTGCCGGCGGCTGATCGGTCTCGTATGTTGCGCGAGCACGGCATGGTCGGTGCCGCCAGCCCTGACGTCAAGGCGTCCACCCTGGCCGCTTTCGCCTTGGGTGACTACGAGTGGATTCTCGCCTTGGAAGGTGACGATCTCGTTCGCGTGGTCGACGTTATGAAGGACCTGCGCTACGTTGAGGCGCGCCGCTACGTTGATCTCGACACTCCCTTCTTCACCGGTGAGCGGGTCTCCCCGATGGATTGGGCTGACCGTCAGATGAGATCCTGATGTCACCGGTACGGGGCCTGATTAACCCAGTAGGACCGGAATCGCCGCAGACGTACTGGTTGCGGCGTCTTGGCCTGCTCATCGTGCTGGTCGTTGTCATCGCCCTGGTAATTCTGGGTATTTCGAAGCTTACGGGCGGTCCGAAGAAGTCAGCAGCACCGGCTGTGCCGTCGTCCTACACCCCCAACCCATCATGGACGGACACCGTCTGGGGGCCAGAGACTCCTACCGCTTCGGAGTCCGCCAGCCGCAGCACGTCCACGTCTGCGTCTCGTTCGCCGTCTGCGTCCCGCTCCTCATCCCCCTCTGCGTCGCCGGTGAGCCGCCTTTGTGAAGGGTCCCAGTTGACGGTGACGATCACGGGAAACACCAAGAAGCCCAAGGTCGGTAGTACCGAGACCTTCACCGTGAAGGTGGAGAGTTCGTCTGACTGCCGTTGGGACACCCAGAAGGTCAAGCAGACCCTCACCGTGACTTCTGGATCCGACCGCATCTGGTCAACTGAGGACTGCAGCTCCTGGGGTCCCAAGGGGGTCCATGAGATCAAGGCCAAGACTCCTTGGACCTACAAGGTCTCATGGCCGACCAAGCGGTCCACCGGCAAGTGCAAGCTGTCGAAGGAAACCCTGGGCAGCGGCTACTACATCGCCACTGTCGGTATCGATGGTGGCTCAACTGGCCGATTCGTTATGCAGCTGAGCGAGTGAGCTTCTCATCCCGACATTCGGGTCCCAGCTTTGATCCGGGTCCCAGTTGTGGGGCTGAGGCGAGCTTGTGTCAGTGGAAGTGGTGGGTGCGCTTGTCGTTCTCGAAGATCGACTCCAGAGCCTGCCGGATTTCGCGTGCCCTCTTCAGCCCCACTCCCTTGACGTTGCCAAGTTCTGATGTGGAGGCTGACACGAGGGTTTGCAGGTTTGAGAAGTGATCGATGATTCCTTGAATCGTTCGGGACGACAGATCGGTGATCGACGCCAGTTGGCGGTGCCCCCGTGCCTGCATGGGGGAGTGGAGAGGATGTTCAGTCGGATCAAGGGTGATGGCTTGCGCAACCTTGGCGATGTCGAGAAGGTCCTCCCAGGACAGCTTCTGCAAACCGGACAGCGAAAACCCTCCTGGGGCGACACCATCGGGTCGATAATCCTCAGTCAGCAGGCGGCCCAGGTCTTCGACCCCTCGGGCCAGCTCGTTGCGCTGCAGCTGGACGAGGCGACCTTCGACACCCAGTGCGGAAACATAGCTGCGGACCTCAGCGTCGATTCGACGCCACATCTCGACTCGCTGGGCCACCGCAGCGACATCACAGACCTGAACTTGGTCGCGGACCTCAAGCATGGTGAGGTTTTCGGCCTCTTCAAGCAATCGAGCGCGGTAGCTTGACAAGGTCGCCAGCGCCTGGTTAGCCCGGGCCAACAGTTGCTCCGGTCTCTCGATCGGGTAGCGACGGCCATGGAGGAACAGGGACATCACCGACATCGACGCCGAAACGACGACCACCGGAGCGCCGGTCTGTTGGGACAGGCGGTCAGCGGTACGGTGACGAGTACCGGTCTCCATCGTCGGCAAGCTGCCGTCCGGGACGAAATGGACTGCCGCTGCCGTGATTCGCTCGTGGTCACTCGAAACGACCAGCCCGCCATCCATCTTCGACAGCTCACGAAGAGCCTGAGGTGTCAGACGCACGTCGAGGGGAAAACCGCCGGAACAAATGTCATCAATGCGGGGGCCGTTACCGAGCACAATAAGGCTGCCGGTACGTCCATTGATGATTCGGTTGAGGCCCTCGCGAATAGGCGTGCCAGGAGCGAGTAGGGCCATCAGGTGACGAACCTGCTCGGCTGCCACCTCCCGGTCGGGGGTCGGCTGGGCGTCGGTCATGAGACGACTCTAGTTCTAGCCACTGAAGTTCTCACCTCGAATACGGTCGTCATGACTGGCCCGCTCTGTGCTGCCGACGCAGGTTAAGCACCGACAGAGCCTCAGCCACGCTGCCGACCTCGACGACATGGAGGCCGTGCATGGTCGGGATTTTGGTGTGCGCCTGCCGGGAATTACGCGGCACCACGGCGAGGTCGAAGCCCAGGCGTGCCGCCTCTCCCACTCGTTTCTCCAAACCAGGGACTCGTCGCAGGTCGCCAGCGAGTCCGACCTCTCCCAGCGCTACCACTCGCGTGGGGAAGTTAGTGTCGAGAACGGCCGAGGCAACCGCCACCGCGATCGCCAGATCTGCCGACGGGTCAGATACCCTCGCCCCGCCGACCGTCGAAACGTAGACGTCTCGATTACTCAGTGGCAGGCCTGCCTTGCGTTCCAAGACAGCCAGAATCATGGCTACTCTGCCGCTGTCGACGCCGTGGGTGGTTCGACGCGGATACTTTTCGGACGCCGATGGGGCCACCAGCGCCTGCACTTCTGACAGCAAGGGACGACGACCCTCCATCGTCACCGTGACGCAGGTGCCCGGCTGAGGGTCGGCATTGTCGGAGGTGAATAGTCCCGATGGGTCGGGCACCTCCATGATTCCGCTGTCGGTCATCTCGAAGCAGCCCACCTCGTCGGCAGGGCCATACCTGTTTTTCGTGGCGCGAACCATGCGGAATCCGGAGTGACGGTCTCCTTCAAAGTTGAGGACGACGTCGACCAGGTGCTCCATGGTGCGCGGCCCGGCAATGGACCCCTCTTTGGTGACGTGGCCGACGATAATGACGGCCATGCCACGCCGTTTGGCCACCCGTACCAGCGCCCCGGTGACTTCTCTAACCTGGGAAACCCCGCCAGGAGAGCCGTCAGCTTGGCTCGTCCCCACTGTTTGAACCGAGTCCAACACCATGAGAGAGGGCTCGGTTTGTTCGATGTGCCCAAGCACCGTCCCCAGATCAGTCTCAGAGGCAAGGTACAGCTCGTCAGCAAGGGAATGGGTACGGCCAGCGCGTAGCCTCACCTGGGCCGCTGACTCCTCTCCCGTGACGTAGAGGGTGCGTCGCCCTGCCTTGGCCCATTTCGCGGCGACGTCCAGCAGTAATGTCGACTTTCCGACTCCAGGTTCTCCGGCGAGCAGGACGACAGCTCCAGGCACCAGGCCGCCACCGAGCACCCGGTCCAACTCGCTGATTCCGGTGAGATGACGGTTGGCTGCTTGCTCGCTTACTTCGCCGATGGGCACGGCCCTGGACATGGGCGTTGACGCGGCCACTTCAGTGAGTTTTGGTGCCCCCTTCTCGACCACCGAACCCCAGGTCTGACATTCGCCACACCGACCGACCCACTTCGATGTCGTCCAGCCGCATTCGGTGCACACCCATGTCTGAGCCTGCGTCTTCTTCGCCATGGCTCATACCCTGCCAGCAGGAGGCGACAGGTTCGACGATGGCGGTGTTCTTCGGCAGGTGACGCCGCCACCACACAGCGACCTACGGTTGTCGGGACGCCCGAGGTGATTCTCCCCAAGTGGGTTTGGTCATCCGATTCTTGGCACCACCGATCAGATACGGACTCTCCCGTGAGACGGGGTGTCGAAGGTTACAGCGTCAATGCCAGGGTGGCCGTTCGGGCTGGTGAAGTTGAAGGTAATGCCCTCTACCTCGTCGGGGATCGTCTCTCCGAGCCAGTCCTCAACGCGCTGCCGCGACCCGGACACTTCGACCGAGGTCAGCGTGATGTTGCCGGTCAAGGAAGAGGGCAGCAACTCGGTCGGGGAGGTCCACTTGATGAAGAAAGGCAGCTGTGGGTCAGCCATCAGGCCCTTGATTCCAAGCTGGCGCCACTCAAGATGACGGCCATCGGGGAAGGTGCGCTGTCCGGGTACCGCTTGGCGGTTGAGACGCTTTTCGTAAGGGGCGAGATCGTCGACGGAGACGGCCCACCCCATCCATCCTCCGCCTTGTTCCTGGCGTGCCCGCACGGCTTGCCCGAATACCGCCTTCTCGGCTGCGGGGTGATCGAGTACCTCCACAACCTCGATATAACGCGGCCCAGCCAGCGGTAAAATGCGGTTACGGGTGCCAAAGCTCGGATGGACTCCGCCGTTGAGGAATGAGGTCCCTAGGATCTCGCCAAGGCGAGCGGCGTCCTCATCGAGTCCTGCGGGGCTAGCGGCGAACATGAGATGGTCGACGTGCATGGCAGTATTGTCCTCTTTGTCCTTCCTATGATGAAATCCGCCCCCCAGATCGTTGCAAAGAAGCGGCTGCCGGAGGGAATGTGGACACGTTGCGGAATCCTTGGGTCTTCGCACCTCAGCTGCACCACGGGAGGCCTAATCGCAATCACCACGCGGTCACCAGCTACCCCCTCACGGGCGAAGAGCCGGATTCTTTGGTACGTGGCACACTGCTAATACGGCACGCAACGCTGATATCAGGCGCAGTGTTGATACGAGACACAGTGCCGACCTCGACAAGGTAAGTTGAGTACGTGCCTGACAGCGGATCTGACAATCCCTCGACCACGGCTGGTTCCAGTGCTCCTCGCGTGACGTTATCAACGACCTCGGTTTATCCCGAGTCGACCGCCGACGCCTTCGCTCGAGCTAAAGCCATCGGTTATGACGGGGTGGAGCTCATGGTTGGCATTGACCCGGTTGCCGCCGATGTCGACCGGATTGCCGAGTTGTCAGCTGAGCATGACGTCAAAGTGTGGTCGATTCACGCCCCATGCCTGCTCGTCACTCCGAACGTGTGGGGTATCGACCCTTGGGGCAAGCTGGATAAGGCTGCCGAAGCCGCCGGACGACTCGGCTCCCAACTCGTCGTCGTCCATCCCCCTTTCCGTTGGCAGCGAGATTACGCGAGCCGGTTCGAGGAGGGTATCGCCGAGCTCAATGAGAAGTACGCCCCGCTGGTTTTCGCGGTAGAGAATATGTATCCCTGGCGTACCCCGGCTGGACGTTTCGCCGCTTACCTACCTGATTTCGACCCTACGAAGCTCAGTTACGACCACCTTGTTCTGGATCTTTCCCACGCTGCCACTGCACAGATGGATTCCCGGAAGTTCGTTGACTTGTGGGGGCCGAGGTTGCGTCACATCCACCTGACTGACGGTTCCGGCACTTTCAAAGACGAGCACCTTTTGCCTGGCCAGGGCAATCAGCACGCCTGGCAGGTCGTTGAGCAAGCGGTAGCCGGCGGGTTCAACGGGGACATCGTCTTGGAAGTCAATACCCGCAAGCTCGAGGGGGCTGGGCAAGGTTCCCGTTTCGAGGCATTGTCCGAGGTCTTGATACAGACCCGGATGGCCGTTGATCGTGGCATCTTCGCGCGTCATGACTCTCAGGTGGGTCAGGAGAGCCGTCAGTGACCGAGAATCGACACGATTTCCGAGGTGGCGCTCTGTTGACATCAGGTCGGCGACTCGCCATGCGCCTGGCGATGGACCCGACCATCGCACAGCAGGTTTCCCGGTCGCGGCTAGCTCGCGAGATTGCTACCACCTACGTCGCAGGAGAGGACGTCGAAACAGCCATTGGCAAGGCCGCCGATCAGGTGCTCAAGGGTCTGGAAGTCAGCCTGCACCCCCTTGACCCCGACGCCGTAGACGTGGCCCAAGCTCGACGAGTGACGGCAGGGCTGTGCACAGTGATTGAGAAACTCGGTTCCAACCCGGCATTCAACGGCCATAGTGAGGTCTCGATCAGTCTCGCGGCTCTGGGGCTGCGAGTTGACGACGGTCTGGCCCGGGACAACGCCCGCCAGATCTGCCATATCGCCCGCGACAACCATGTCGCCGTGACAGTGGACGACGAGGGACCCGACATCCACGACCAGTCTCACCGTATCGTCATGGAGTTGCTTGACGATTACGACAGCACCGGCATTGTCATCCAGGCAGCTCGGCACGACTCCCTCACCCAGGTGAGAGAACTGGCGGCCCCTGGGCGGCGTATCAGGCTGTGCAAGGGCTCCTATACCGGCCCTCGATCAGTCACCCTGATTCGTCCTCATGACGTCGATCTGAGGATGGCGGCGTGCCTGCGTGCCCTCATGGTCGGTCCCTCGACGGTCATGCTGGCCAGTCACGATCCCGTCTTCGTCGCTCTTGGCGAACAGCTCATGGCCAGCCTGAATCGTCCGCTGGAATTCCAAATGTTGCAAGGGATTCGGCCCCTGGAACAGCGCAGGCTGGTCGATGTTGGCCACCAGATGAGGGTTTATCTGCCCTATGGCCATGATTGGTACCGATACTGCACTCGCCGGATTGTTGAGAGGCCGGGGAATATCTGGCTGTTTGGCAGGTCCCTGGTGGAGAGGCGGTGACGATGTGGAATGGCACGGGTGTCGTCCCTACCGACTGTGAGGAGACCCCGAGGCGGGCAAGGAATCGCCGCGTGAACCGGCGGCTGTTGTGGGAGACGATCTTCGTCCTGGCCATCAGCCTGGGACAGTCCGCGTGGTACTCGATTCTGCAAATGATTGAGAGGCTCACCCGCGGGATTCCGATACACCAGCAGACATCGACGCTGAATTCTTCGGTGACCCCCGAGCGACCGTGGCTCGATCTGCTCTACCAGGTGTCTGACATCATCTTTGGCGTTGCACCAGCCCTGTTGGCGCTGCTTTTGCTCGCCCAAGTCAAGCCGCCTCGCACGGGCGTTCGCCGCGCCCTCGGGTTGCGAAGGTCATGGGGGCACGACGTCGGCGCTGGTGCCATCCTGGCCCTCATCATCGGTATCCCCGGCCTCGGCTTCTATCTCGCCGCTCGTGCTCTGGGTATCAACACCACAGTTCAGGCTTCCCAGCTCCAGCACACCTGGTGGACGGTTCCGGTGCTTATCGGGCTGGCCATCATGAATGCGGTTCTGGAAGAGACCGTCATGGTTGGCTACCTCTTCACACGGTGGCGTCAAATTGGGTGGTCAACAACGGTGGTTATCGTCGCCTCGGCCGTCATCCGGGGTACCTACCATCTGTATCAAGGCTGGGGTGGTTTTCTCGGCAATATCGTCATGGGCCTATTCCTAGGATGGGTGTTCTCAAGGAGTCGTCGGCTCCTGCCCCTCATCGTCGCCCACTCCTTCCTCGATATCGTCTCCTTTGTCGGTTACGCTTATCTGGCTGGTCGCGTCAGCTGGCTGTAAGCCATTCGGACACCGGCGGACGTGTCGTGATATGCCCCCTACCATGGGTGGCATGAAGCTTGGAGTCTTCGGAGCCACTGGACAGGTCGGCCGGGTTATGCGCACCTTGCTGGCAGAGCGCCGTTTCCCCGCTGACGAGGTGAGGTTCTTTGCCTCTGCCCGTTCAGCTGGTCAGAAGTTACCGTGGGGAAACGGCGAGGTCGTCGTCGAGGACACCGCGACGGCTGATTTTTCCGGCCTTGACATTGCCGTCTTTTCCGCAGGTGGTGGCACCTCTCGCGAGTTCGCTCCCAAGGTGGCTGCTGCCGGGGCTGTTGTCATTGACAACTCTTCAGCGTGGCGACGCGACCCCAACGTACCGCTGGTCGTCAGCGAGGTTAACCCTGAGGACATCGCCAACCGTCCCAAGGGGATTATCGCCAACCCGAACTGTACGACGATGGCTGCCATGCCGGTGCTCAAACCCCTGCACGACGCTGCTGGCCTAACCCGTCTTGTGGTCGCCACCTATCAGGCTGTCTCCGGGTCGGGTATCGCCGGGGTGCGCGCCCTCACCGAACAGACCGCAGCTATCGACGACCCCTCCGCGCTGGCCTTGGACGGCAGTGGAGTACCGGTCGATGATCTGGGACCCTACGTCGCCCCGATCGCCTTCAACGCGGTCCCGGTCGCTGGCAACTTCGTTGATGACGGCACCGGGGAGACCGACGAGGAGCAGAAGCTGCGTAACGAGTCCCGCAAGATCCTTCACATCCCGGATTTGCTGGTCGCGGGCACTTGCGTGCGAGTGCCGGTATACAGCGGACACGGGCTGGTGGTACACGCGGAGTTCCGTGACGACCTGACCCCCGAGAAGGCCACCGAGTTGTTGCAGAAGGCCCCTGGGGTGAAGGTCGTTGACGTTCCGGACCCCCGCTCAGCTGCCGGAACTGACCCCTCCCTGGTTGGGCGTATCCGCGCCGATCAGTCTGCTCCAGCCGGCAAGGGTCTGGTGTTGTTCTGCACCGCTGATAATTTGCGCAAGGGTGCTGCCCTCAACGCCGTGCAACTGGCCGAGTTGGTAGCTGCCGAATGAGCGGGAAGGTAGCAGTCCTGGGCTGCGGGACGATGGCTGGAGCCCTCATTGGAGGGCTCATCGACGCCGGCACGCTCAAGGCAGACGACGTTGTGGCGACGGCGCGCTCAGAGTCTCATCGTGACGAGATCGCCACGACTCTGGGCGTCAAGACCACGCCTGACAACGCTGAGGCTGTTCGGGGCGCTGAGCTGGTCATCCTCGGCGTCAAGCCCTATGCGGTCGTTGAGGTGCTTGAGGACGTGTCGGATTCTCTCTCCGACGACGCGATCGTCGTCTCTATCGCTGCTGGAGTGACCACCGAGACATTGCTCGCCGCCTGGCGCGGTGCGGTTGTCCGCGTCATGCCCAACACCCCCGCTCAAGTGGGTAAAGGCGCGTTCATCGTCAGCCCTGCGCCAGGTGCCCAGGAAGCTGGTGAGAAGGTGGTCGAGCTGTTGAGGACGGTTGGCACGGTCGTCGAGGTGCCGGAGAAGCTCCATGACGCCGCCACGGCTGTGTCGGGTTCCGGTCCGGCCTACGTCTTCTTGATGGCCGAGGCGATGATTGACGCCGCCGTCGCGATGGGGTTGCCGCGCGATCAGGCGAGCCAGCTGACCGTCGCCACCTTGGCAGGTTCGGCGGAACTCTTGGCTGCAGGTGAGCACCCGGCGGTGTTGCGTTCCAAGGTGACTAGTCCAGGGGGGACGACTGCGGCCGCGCTGGCCGAGCTGGAAGCCGGGGGAGTGCGCACAGCCTTCGCTCATGCGATGACAGCGTGTCGAGACCGTGCCAGCACGCTGAACTAGGACGAGCAGCTGGGTCGAGCGTCACATCACAGATGTGGCAGATGACAACAGGGACTTCCGGTGAGCCGGTCGTTGGGAGAATCTGCGGAATTGACGTCGGCTACGTCGTTTTGGCTCGATTGCAGATCACAGCGTAAAGTAACCCGCTGTCCGCTTTGTCGGTGGATGAAGAGCTTCGTACCCGACTGGGTGCACCAAACTTCCAGTCCCAACGAAAGAGGTTGACCGTGGGATCCGTTATCAAGAAGCGTCGCAAGCGCATGGCGAAGAAGAAGCACCGCAAGCTGCTCAAGAAGACACGTATTCAGCGTCGTCGCGCCGGCAAGTGACGTTCTGGGCGGTTGTGGATGTGGCGACGACATCGACATGACACGGCTGCCCCTTGTAGTGGTGAACCACAGCCCCTCGACCCGCTGGTCGAGGGGCGTCTCGTCGTTGTCACCCGCCGGGGCTGTCATCTGTGTCATGAGGTCATCGAGCTCGTTGCACAGCTGAGACAGAATGACCGCGATCTCGTGCCGGAACCGAAGGTTATTGATGTCGACACTGATGAGGGCCTTCGCTCCCGCTGGGGTGACCATGTTCCGGTGACGTTCGTCGACGGCACCCTTATTGCCTACTGGACTCTTGACGCTGAGACCCTGATGTCGGCCTTGCGTGATGGGCCGACTCGTCCTGCGGTGCTGCCGTGACAGCTGAAATGTTCAACAGGCGGGATAGTTGTGTCGTTCCTCACAAACCGGGCATTATTGACTACGATACTCAATATTTGAGAACGTCGCCCGACACGGCGGCAGACACCGGAAGGACTCCAGATGACTGACGAGGCTCCCCAGCCGACTTCTCAGCCGGCCGGTGATCTGGGTACCGCGTCGGCTCAGGCTCGGGTGCAATTTGTGGGCACTGGCCCGGGAGATCCGAATTTGTTGACCTTGAGGGCCGTCGACGCTATCAATCGGGCCCAAGTCATCGTCATCTCATGTCCCGGTCACCGTATTCTGCTCGGCAGTGATTTCTTGAACCTGCGCCCCGACGTCAGGATCGTCTCGGCTGGCGGTGCTGACGAAGAGGCAAATGTGGTGCCCGGAACCGGTTCACCCAGGCCGGTCGAGGTCGACGAATACTGTGCTGACACCACTGCTGCCATTATCAATGCGACATCTCAAGGACTTGAGGTCGTCCGTCTGGTCAATGGGGACCCCTTCCTCGACGGAGATATCAGCGCGGAGGCTGCCGCTGTTGCGCGCGCCGACCGTGACGTCGATGTGGTTCCCGGAGTGACTGGCATGACCGCAGTCCCGGAGTATGCCGGACTGACACTGCACGGTCATGACGTTCAGCTCGTCGGTAACGCTGCCTGCCAGCGTGACGTCGAGGGTAACGGATCGGTGTGGTCGGCCAACGGGCTCATTGTTGTCAACACCTCGGCCGATCGGATCAAGGAAGTCGTCGAGCACGCCGTGGCGTCTGGGCGCAGTAAGGACGAGCCGGCAGCCCTGATCTGTCGTGGCGCAACGACTCAGCAGACCACCTACACCACCACTCTTGGCGAGTTGCCGCGCACCGCCAAGGGCGCTCGACTAGCAGACGACGAGTCGATTCATATTGCTATCGGCAAGGTCGTCGAGGCCCCGGCCCGCGAAGAGCTGGATTGGTATGAGTCCAAGCCGCTGTTCGGCTGGAGCATTCTTATCCCGCGTACCCGAGACCACTCCGCGACCCTGCCGTCGCGGCTGCAGAGTTATGGTGCCCACTCCCTTGACGTACCGACGATCTCGATGGAGCCACCGCGCACCCCACAGCAGATGGACAAGGCCATTCGCGGCCTCGTCGAGGGACGCTACGAGTGGGTCGTCTTCACCTCTGCCAATGCCGTGCGTGCCGTCTCAGAAAAGCTGGAGCAGATCGGTCTGGACACCCGCGCATATTCGGGTTTGCGGATCGCTGCCATCTTCGACTCGACGGTCAATGCCCTGGCCGAGCAGGGAGTGCGAGCCGACCTTGTGCCCTCCGGGGAGCAGTCCACCCGTGCCCTGGCTGCAGTGTTCCCGGCCTTCGATGACGTCCTTGACCCCATCAACCGGGTCTTCGTGCCCCGTGCCGACATCGCCACGGAGTCGCTATCGGCCAGCCTGTCCGAGCTGGGCTGGGAGGTTGAAGATGTCGTCGGATATCGCACCGTGCGCGCCGCCCCACCGCCAGCCGAAACTCGCGAGGCCATCAAGACCGGCAAGTTCGACGCCGTTGTCTTTACCTCCTCGACGACTGTGCGCAACCTCGTCGGTATTGCCGGTAAGCCGCACAAGCACACCGTCGTCGCTGCAGTGGGTATGCGTACGGCTGAGACCTGTCGGGAGCATGGCTTGACCGTTGACGTCATTGCTCCGGAGCCGACCGCCATAAGCCTGGCTGACGCCCTGGCCGATTTTGCCGCGAAACGTCGTGACGAGATGGTTGCCAACGGCCTGCCGGTGGTCCGTCCTTCCCAGCGCAAGCGTCGGGGTCGTCGTCCGTCACGCTAACCCAGTCTCATGACGTAGGGTCATGAGCAGAGGCGGGTTCTTCGGCCCGCGAGGTATCGGAAGGGGACACGATGGGTGCCACGACAACCGTCCACCTGTTGCGCCACGGCGAGGTCGACAACCCGACCGGGGTTTTGTACGGATGTATGCCCGGATATCACCTGTCGGCGCTGGGGCGTCGGATGGCAGCACGCGCCGCCGAGCACTTCGCAGGTACCGAGCTGTCTGCTCTGGTGAGTTCGCCGTTGGAGCGCGCTCAAGAGACGATGGCTCCCATCGCCGCGCTCTACCCGCAGCTTGAGGTGCGCATTGATTCCGACGTCATCGAGGCGGCCAATGTCTTCGAAGGTCAAGTCTTTGGCAAGGGCAACAAGGCCTTGCGTAACCCCCGAAACTGGCGTCATCTGTCCAACCCATTCACCCCGAGCTGGGGAGAACCTTACGTCGATATCGCCGAACGGATGACTCGGGCGATCCTGCGTGCGGCACAAGAGGTTCCCGAGGGCGGGCAGGCCCTCATCGTGTCCCATCAGCTGCCGATCTGGATTGCACGTTGCGCAGCTGAGGGACGACGTCTCCCTCATGATCCACGATCCCGGCAGTGTACCCTCGCCTCCGTGACGAGCTTCGGGGTGCTCGACGGTCGAATCGTGCGTGTCGATTACTGCGAGCCTGCTCGTGACCTCATTCCTGCCAAGGACCGTCGAGCCAATATCTCCGCAGGCGGTGCGCCGGAGTGAGGACTCGGTTTATCGCTATCCTCGCGGCGGTAACTCTCGTAGTGGCTGGGGTATCGGCGTGCTCATCGACCTCGGCCAGCGATGACAAGGGTTTCGCGGCTGGGGACGGATCTTGGTCGAAGGTCGCCGCCGACAAGCGTGAGCCTGCCCCCGTCCTCACTGGCAAGGACCTCGACGGCAAGGAGATCAGCACCGCTGACGCCAAAGGTAAGGTCACCGTCATCAATGTGTGGGGTTCTTGGTGCGCGCCCTGTCGCCACGAGGCCCCAGCCCTGGTCAAGGCTGCCGATCGAACCAAGGACGTAGCCGCGTTCTACGGGATTAACACCCGGGACTTGAACCGAGAGCCGGCCCAGGCGTTCTCTCGAGCATTCCAGGTCACCTACCCGAGCTTCTACGACCCAGACGGGGCCATGCTGCTCAAATTCACCGAGCTGCCTCCCAAAGCCATCCCGTCCACCCTCGTCATCGACCGCAAAGGACGTTCTGCCGCTCGATTCCTGGGAGAGGTGAGCACTGCCACCCTCGTCCAGGCGATTGATGACGTTGCCAAGGAGAGCCAGTGACGCCCCTCGACCTGGGGTCCTGGGCGGTAGGAACACTGACGGGATCAATGGCCGGGGCGATCCCGGTGGCGGTGTTTGCCGGTCTGCTGTCCTTCTTCTCACCATGCGTCCTGCCGCTGGTACCTGGCTATCTCAGCTATGTGACGGGCCTGGGTGCGGCCGACATCATCGAGGGACGACGCCGTGCCCGTACCGTGATCGGCACCGTCCTTTTCGTGGTGGGGTTCACGATCGTGTTCGTCGCCACCGGAACTGTCATCGGCAGCCTTGGCCGGGCACTTATGGGCCATCGGCGAGCGATTGAGATTAGCGTCGGAGTCCTGACGGTCCTGCTGGGCGCGATGTTCGCCGGTTTTGTCCCGCTGGGGCGACGCGACGTGCGGATTCACCGTCTGCCACGGGCAGGATTGGCGGCTGCCCCAATCCTGGGAATCGTCTTCGGGTTGGGCTGGACACCGTGTATCGGTCCGGCCCTCTCCGTGGTTTACGGGCTGTCATTGACTGAAGGATCAGCAGTTCGCGGCGCGGTGCTGGCTACGTGTTATTCGTTGGGTCTGGGAATCCCGTTCGTTGCTGCCGCCGCAGCACTGGTGTGGATTGGCCGCACGATCGACGCCGTGCGTGCTCACCAACATCTCGTGCAGCAGGTCGGGGGAGTGCTCATGATGGCCATCGGTGTGCTCTTGGTCACCGGGTGGTGGGAGTCGATGATGGCGGTGGTGCGAACCTGGGCAGCGAAGTTCGGGGCGATGATCTGATGGGTGATTGCGTGAAAGACGGGAAAGTGACCGACTCAAAGAGCGCAACCTCGGCCCGAAGGGGCCTTGGTTTCCGCGCACTTATGCGGTGGTTGTGGGGTCAGTTGACGAGTATGAGGACGGCCCTCATCCTGCTGTTCCTATTGGCGTTGGCGGCTATTCCGGGTTCGCTGGTGCCGCAGAGTGCCAACAGCGCGATGAAGGTTTCCGACTTTGCCGCCACTCACCCCACCTTGGACCGGATCTACCGACCGTTGGGGATGTACCACGTCTACACCTCGGTGTGGTTCTCGGCGATCTACCTGTTGCTATTCATCAGCCTCATCGGCTGTATCGTCCCGCGCATTGTCAGCCACGTGAAGGCGCTGCGCCGACAACCTCCCCGAGTCCCTGCGAGACTGGATCGCCTGGCGGCTTACGCCTCAACGACCACGACCGATTCCGCTGAAGAGGTCGGTAAGCGTGCCCAGCAATGGTTGAAGTCCCGTCACTACCGGGTTGTCGTTGACGACGACGGCTCCATCCGTGCTGAGGCAGGTCGTCACCGCGAGACCGGTAACCTCATCTTTCATGTCTTCCTCGTCTTCCTGCTCATCGGGGTGGGATGGAATACCTTGTGGGGGTTCAAAGGAACATCTGTCGTCGTGGAGGGGCAGGGGTTTTCCAACAACATCACTCAATACGACGAGTTCAAAGCTGGGGCGATGGTCAACACCGACAATCTGTCCCCGTTCTCGATGAAGCTGCGGAAGTTCACAGCCTCTTTCGAAACCGGAGAGGTCCAGCGCGGTGCTGCTCGCAGTTTCGACGCCACCGTTGACCTGACCGTTGACGGCAAAACCGAAACTCGCGACGTGCAGGTCAACCATCCGTTGCGGGTCGGTTCGACCAAGGTTCATCTGCTGGGCCACGGGTACGCTGCTGACGTTCTCGTGCGTGACGGGAATGGCAAGGTGGCGTATTCCGGGCCAGTGGTTTTCCTGCCACAGGACGGCAATTTCACATCCGTTGGCGTCATCAAGGCTCCTGACGCTCGCCCGGACCGACTGGCCTTCCAGGGATTCTTCCTACCGACCGGTGCGATCACTGCTGGTGGACCGACCTCCCTGTTTCCCGACGCCCTCAACCCGCAGCTTTACCTCACTGCCTGGTACGGCAAACCGGCCGTCGAGACGGGGGTGCCGTCGAACGTATACACCCTCGACACCACGGGTATGACCCAGGCGACCGACGGCAAGGAAAAATCCCGGTTCGTGTTGTCTCCCGGGCAGGGATACGAGCTACCTGGTGGCAAGGGGACAATTCAGTTCAACGGATGGCAGCGCTGGGCAAAAATCCAGGTATCGCAGACCCCCGGTCTCCCGCTAACCTTCCTCTCGGTGCTGCTGTCTGTGGCGGGCCTGTGCTTGAGCTTGTTTTCTCGGTCCCGACGAGCCTGGGTGAGGACCACTCCGACCGATGACGGCCTGATCGTGGAAGTCGGTGGCCTGGACCGCAGCGACTCGCGATCTGGGGCAGTCGACGACGTCAACTCCCTGTTGGCAGCGGTGTGTGAAGATAGCATGTCTGGCGACACCAAGGAGGACGAGTCGTGAGCGTGGAGAATCTGTCGGCTGTCGGTATCGTCACGGCAGCGGTGCTTTACATGATCGCCTTCCTTGCGCACGTGGTGGAATGGGCGAGTGTGCGCGGGAGTGAGCACCCCAGCGACAAGGCGCAGTTGCGATCGGAGACATGGGGCCGAATGGGTCTCAACCTCACCGTCCTGGGCGCTGTGTGTGCAGCCATCGGTGTTGTCTGCCGTGGTATTGCTGCTCACCGGTTGCCATGGGGCAATATGTACGAGTTCGTCACCTCGGCCCTTCTCTTCGTCGTCATTGCATACCTGGTGCTTGTTGCCGTGCGTCACATCAGGTGGATGGGTATTGCCGTCACCTTGCTGCTCGCTGTGGGCAATGGGTTGGCGGCAACCGTGTTCTACGTGGCAGTGGCACCTCTGGTGCCAGCTCTGCACTCCGTGTGGTTTGTTATCCACATCGTTGCGGCATGTATCGCTGCTGCGGCGCTCAACGTTGGTGCTATCGCGTCGATCATGTACCTCGTCTCCATGAACGCTCAGGCCAGAGTCAATCGCACCGGGGTCCCCGTCAAGGGAGTGCTCGCAAAACTTCCCTCCCTGGAGTCCATGGATACTCTGGCCTACCGAGCCCACGCGATTGGCTTCCCGATCTGGACCTTCACCATCGCCGCTGGCTCGATCTGGGCTGAGTACGCATGGGGACGTTTCTGGGGCTGGGATCCCAAGGAGACCTGGTCCCTGGTGACCTGGGTGGTCTACGCCGCCTATCTACACGCGCGCTCCACGGCTGGTTGGCGCGGGCGCCCGGCCGCCATCATCGCGATCATTGGGGTGGCCTGTTTCTGGTTTAACTTCATCGGCGTGAACCTTATCTTCAACGGGTTGCACTCCTATGCCGGTATCTGACATGGGTTCCTTCTTCGAATCCCGCGACGAGTGGCTTCCCCAGCTTTATCAAGACAAGTGGGACGTCTTCGTCAAGCTGGCCACCTTGGTCTTGGCAGACCAGCAAGCCGCTGAAGACGCGGTCGCTGCAGCCTTTGTCACCAGCTATCGACGCGACCCGCAACTGCATTCCTATCAACACGCGGTGACGTACCTGGGCACTGCCGTAGCCAACAAGGTCAGGGGACGACAGCCGGCGGAACGAGACACCACCCCTCCTCGCGACCCTGAGGAGTTGGCGTACTGGTGTCTGCGGGGGCTGTCGGCCCGGCAGCGACAAGCATTGATTCTCAAACTCGCGACAGTGGATCTGTCAGACGACGAGATCGCCGACACTCTGGGTATGAGCGTCCACGGCGTTCGCAATAACGAGGCGAAGGCCCTCACCACTATCGGAGAGACCTTGCGCCCTGGTTCCCACACGAATCCCGGCCAAGCCGATCCTCGAGTTGAGGCAGTCGTGCGCTCGGCTCTAGGAACCATCATGGAATCGATTCATCCGAATTCCCGCTATGACGACATCACCTCCCAGATTTCCCGGCAACCGCGTCGTCCCGCCAAGTGGATCGTTGCTTTGGCTTGTCTGGTTGCGTTGGGTGTGGGCATTGCGTTACCGCTGCTGGGTTCACATGACAGCTCGACGACAAGTAATCCGCAGCCGACACCGGTCGCTCCGACCCCGCAGATCAGTGACAAGTCGTTGTCGACGATCCAGACCGGTCTGGAAGTCTTCTACCTCGGTCGCGAAGATGGCCTCGTCCATCGTGAATTGCGTGACTTGCCGACCCTCGGCGACCGGTTGGGTACGGCTGTCGGAGCGGTTCTCAACGTCGCTCCCCTTGACCCGAACTACACATCAGGATGGGCAGCTGGCCAGGTGAATCGGGCGTCGGTTACTGGGAATCGCATTACTCTTGACCTGTCGGCCTCCGCCTTTGACCAGTTCCAGAGCGGTGACCAGGTGAAACGAGCCGTTCAACAGCTCGTTGTCACCGCGACGGAGGCCGTTGGCGACCGCACCGGCAACAAGTCGGTACGCATTCTCATTGATGGCTCGCCTAACCTGCCGATCATTGGAAAACCTGCTGCAGATTTCGTCGATCAGGGGCTTGCCCAGTGTGCTCGAGTGTGGGTCGACTCGCCGCAGGCTGGCGCGACTGTGCCGGTCGGCAAGGTCGCCATCAGCGGCCTCGCCCAACCCACAGTCTCAGTGATGACCTATGAAGTGAAATCCCCGCGAGGCGGTCAGACCATCACCAGCGGGCAGATCAACATATCGGCTGCTGACGGTGACCAGTGGCGCCCCTGGAGCGCCACCGTCACCATGCCCAAAGGGGAGTATGGCGTGGTAATCCGGGAGGGAAACCGAGTCGTTGACAACAAGGTTGTCACCGCCAAGTAGCGCTACTGGTCAGACAAGTAGCGGTGCCAGTCAGACCGTGAGGAGTTTTTCTGCCTCTGCCATCACCAGACGAGGGGGCAAGTGGGGTGCCAACCCAGCGACGGCGCGGTTGATGAACCCGTCAATGGTGTAGGGACGATGACGAGCCAGAGCGTCAAAAGCGGTGCGCACCACATCATCAGGCTGGCGACGTGTTCCGGCTGCCATCTGTGGCACACCGGCCACATCGAAGAATGCCGTCTCCGTCGGCCCCGGACAGATCGCTGTAACACGCACTCCGGTGCCATTCGTCTCAGCCCACAGCGCTTTCGTGAAAGACAGCACGAAGGATTTGGATGCTGCATAGGTGGCGAACTGGGGGATGGGCTGGAACGCGGCGGTAGAAGCAACGTTGATGATCGAGCCCTGCTTTGCTGCGATCATGCCGGGCAGCAGCAGCCCGCACAGGTGGACGACAGCCTCACAGTTGACCTCCACCTGAGAGGTTTGACGTACCGGGTCCGTTTCGGCAATTCGGCCAGCCGCGCCGAACCCAGCATTGTTGACGAGGGTGTCGATGACAATGCCACGCTTGGTGACGTCCTCCACCAGGGCCAACCGCTCAGACGCCGAGGCAAGATCACAGGGGTGAACAATGGTACGAATCCCATATCGAGTCGTGAGGTTGGTGGCGAGATCGTCGAGGACGTGTTGGCGGCGTCCAGTCAAGACAAGATTGACCCCGCAGTTGGCCAAGTATCGGCTGAATGCCTGCCCTAGTCCACCACTGGCCCCGCTCACCAGTGCCCACGGGCGTTCGTCGCGAGTTGCATCCGTGTCAGTCATGCCACAAGTGTTCCACGTAACCCTCAACGCTCCCGCAGGAACATCTGATACGAGGGGGAATCCGAGACGTCAGTCCACGGGTACCCGATGTGGTCGAGATGAGCGGGCAGGTCAGGGTCGTCAGCTGCCCCCTCAAAACCGGCCAGCACTCGGCCGGTGTCCATCGCGAAAGATCGGTAGTGGAACAGGGAGATGTTCCAGCGAGTGCCCAGAGTGGTCAAGAAGTGGGTCAGCGCCCCCGGAGACTCCGGGAAGACGAAGGAGACGACCTTCTCCCCAACGGCCCGCGACGGATGTCCACCGACCATGTAGCGGACATGGGTTTTCGCTGCCTCGTCATCAGACAGATCAACAACCCGGTGTCCGGCATTGCGGAGGGTCTCGACGATTTCGGCTCGCTCGTCGCGATGTGCCAACTGCACACCGACGAAGATGGCAGCGGAGTCGTCGTCGGCAAGACGATAGTTGAACTCGGTGACCATCCGGCCACCCAGCAGTCGGCAGAAGTCCAGGAAGGCTCCCGGGCGCTCGTCGATGATGACTCCGAACATCCCCTCGCGGTGCCCGCCGATTTCGGCGCGTTCTGCGATGTGACGCAGGGACCCGAAGTTGAGGTTGGCCCCGCTCAGTATGGTGGCGAGCTGTTCGCCGTGGATGTCGTGAGCGCGGGCATACTTCTTGAGTCCGGCCAGTCCGACGGCCCCGGCTGGCTCGGCGACGGCACGAACGTCGTCGAAGAGATCCTTGACGGCAGCGCTGATTTCATCAGAGTCGACGGTGACAACGTCGTCGAGGTGACTGACCAGGATACGGAAGGTCTCATCGCCGATGCGGGCGACGGCGACACCCTCGGCGAACAGAGACACCCGGTCCAAGGTGACGGGTCCACCGGCCTCCATCGCGGCCGCCAGACATGCCGACTCAGCCGGCTCCACCCCGATGATCTTGACCTGGGGCATGAGCTGCTTGACGAGAACCGCGATCCCAGCGGCAAGACCACCGCCACCCACCGGGACGAATATCCGATTGACGTCGGCGGCGTCTTGAATAAGTTCCAGACCAATGGTCCCCTGGCCAGCAATGACCATCGGGTCGTCAAACGGGGCGACATAGGTCAGCCCTTCAGCCTCGGCCAGTTCAAGGGCGTGAGTTTTGGCCTCATCGAAGGAACCCCCGGCCAACACCACCTCGCCGCCAAGATGGCGCACCGCGTCAACCTTGATCGACGGAGTGGGCTTCGGCATCACGATCTTCGCGGTGACCCCAAGCCGGGCAGCGGAGAGGGCGACCCCCTGGGCGTGGTTGCCGGCCGAAGCCGTCACCACTCCGGCACGACGCTCCTCCTCGGTTAGGTTACGCATTCGGTTGTAGGCACCGCGGATTTTGAACGAGTGGACCGTCTGACGATCTTCCCTTTTCACCAGCACTGTGTTGTCGAGGCGAGTCGAGACACTCGGCATGGGTTCGAGTGGGGTTTTTTCAGCCACCTCATAGACCGGTGCCCGCAGCACGGCGCGTAAGTATTCCTGGTCACTCATGACAGACATCGACGATCTCCTCAGTCGGCCACTGGGCGGACTTGGGACAGGTCACGTACGCCGCCACGGTCGGCTGAAGAGGCTAGCAAACCGTAGGCGCGCAGAGCGGTTGAAACATGGCGTGGACGTGGTGTGTGTGGGGTCCAGGCGTCAGCCCCGCGGGCCTCCTCTTCCTCCCGGCGACGTGTCAGCTCCGAGTCGTCGACGTCAAGGCTGATGGTGCGGTTGGGAATGTCGATGGTGATGGTGTCCCCGTCGCGGACCAACCCAATAAGACCACCGGAGGCAGCCTCAGGGGAGACGTGGCCAATGGACAACCCAGAGGTGCCACCGGAGAACCGACCGTCAGTGAGCAGGGCACACTCCTTGCCTAAATGCACTGACTTCAGGTAGCTCGTCGGGTACAGCATTTCCTGCATACCGGGTCCGCCCTTGGGACCCTCGTGCCGGATGACGACGACATCTCCGGCCTTGACCTTCTTGCCAAGGATTCCGGCGACAGCATCGTCTTGGGACTCGTATACGACGGCGGGACCGGAGAAAGTGAGGATTGACTCGTCGACACCAGCGGTCTTGACGATACAGCCGCGTTCCGCGATGTTACCGAACAGCACCGCCAGGCCACCGTCGGCAGAGTAGGCGTGCTCGATGTCGCGGATACAGCCAGCAGCGCGGTCGGTGTCGAGGCTCTTCCAGCGCGAGGACTGGGAGAACATCTCGGTAGTGCGCACCCCGCCAGGAGCAGCCGCGTAGAGGGTACGGATGTCCGGGTCGGGGTCGTTCATCAGGTCATGGCTGGCGATTTCGACGGCCATCGTCGTCGGGTTGCCGTCGGGGGACCACACCGTCGACGTGGTGGTGTCGAGAAGTCCGCCTCGGTCGAGCTCGGCGAGAATACCGAGCACACCGCCCGCACGGTGGACATCCTCAACGTGGAAGACATTGGTGGAGGGGGCGACCTTGCACAGGTGGGGGACCTTGCGCGACAGGGAGTCGATGTCAGCCATGGTGAAATCGACCCCACCCTCCTGTGCGGCGGCCAACAGGTGCAGGACCGTGTTCGTCGAGCCACCCATCGCGATGTCCAGGCTCATGGCGTTGTTGAAAGCCGCCTTGGTGGCGATGGAGCGAGGAAGGACGGAGGCATCGTCCTGGTCGTACCAGCGCTGAGCAAGGGAGACGACAGTACGTCCGGCCGTCTCAAAGAGCTTGCGGCGATCGGCATGGGTGGCCAGCAGCGAACCGTTGCCGGGCAGGGAGAGACCGAGGGCCTCCGTCAGACAGTTCATCGAGTTGGCCGTGAACATACCGGAACAAGATCCACAAGTTGGGCAGGCGTTGGCCTCCATGAGCTCAACGTCGGAATCGGCAGCTGTTTCGTCACCGGCGGCGACCATGGCGTCGATGAGGTCGAGCTTGCGCTCCCCGTCAGTCAAGGTCGCCTTGCCGGCCTCCATCGGGCCGCCAGAGACGAAGACTGTCGGAATGTTCAGACGCAACGCAGCCATCAGCATTCCGGGGGTGATTTTGTCGCAGTTGGAAATGCACACCAGAGCGTCGGCGCAGTGAGCGTTGACCATGTATTCCACGGAGTCTGCGATGAGTTCGCGGCTGGGTAGGGAGTAGAGCATACCGTCGTGACCCATGGCGATCCCATCATCAACGGCGATGGTATTGAACTCCTTGGGCACACCTCCGGCGGCGCGCACCTGATCTGCCACGATTTTCCCGACCTCGCGCAGCCCGACGTGTCCGGGGACGAATTGGGTGAAGGAGTTCGCGATCGCCACGATGGGACGGCCGAATTCGTTGTCCTTAGTGCCAGTGGCGCGCCAGAGAGCGCGGGCTCCGGCCATGGCGCGTCCGGTGGTGCTGGTGGCGGATCTCAGCGTAGGCATCGTGTTCCCCTCGACAATTGCGTACACATGACGACGCCCTCCGTCCGGAAGTGGAAGGAGGGCGCGCGGTTGGATTCCGGTGCGTGGTCAGACCGCGCGCCGGGTAATGAGACTCCAGCCGTTCATCATGGGTGTGACGCTAGCAGTGTTCAGGAACATGGAACGGTGGTCCGTATTCCGAGACGTGATTCAGGGGTGTAGATGTGCCATGAAGGGGATGATCGGGGCGAGCAGACCAGTGCTCATCCAGAACATACCGAAAGCCATCGCGAAATCGGCCAGGCCGGAAAGGCGAATTGCCAGCGGTTCGGTGGCCACCACATGACAAGTGGGAACCTTGCCAGGGTTCTCCGCTTTGCCGCTGATGGTTCGCCACAGACCAGCAATGGCCAGGGCCAACAGGGCGACCATGAGGGGGATTCCGGCGACGGCGAAATCATGGCTACCCATAGCCGTTTGCATTCCCTGGTTCATTGCGCTGTGGTCTGCCATGCCGGTGTGCTTTGGAGCCGCCGACATTGCGCGCATAGCGGCGAGGTGCCAGACCATGGCGGCAAACATGGCGGCGTGGCCCCACGATGACCACGAGGATCGCCAGGCGGCCATGAAGACCATCCACGCCGTGCAGATGGCGAAGATCACGACGGGTGTGGTCGGTCCCCCGATAGCCGAGACGAGGGGTTTCCACCACGACTTGGGCACCATGAGAATCATGGCGACGGCCATCAGGACGTGGACCCATGTGGAGATCTTCGTGACAACGGTGGGTGCCTTGACGGCGTCTCGCACCGACCACATGAGGGACCATGCAAAGAGGATGAGAAGCCCGACGAAGGTGACGGGCGTTGACGTAAGGGTGAACATTCCGCTCCTGGGTTGGGATCCGGCAGCGTGCCGAATCGCGGCATGTCACCGGACCCACAGGGAGTCAATGGGCAGCCCTGGGGTGGGTTCTACGAACGTGTCCCCAGGGGGACGGGACCGTGGGGGATGGTCCGATGAAAACCGGCGGATCCTAGGTACGGTCTGACGATCACCATACCTGCCAGTGGGATCGGTACGCCTATCGTGCGACATGTGCCCCCTCTCGCTGGGTTGAATGATCTGCTGTGGCTCGACATGACACACTGGAGTCATGGAGCACTACGACATCGTCGTTATTGGTTCGGGCTCGGGAAACACGATCTTGGATGAGGAATTCGCCGATCGGCGTGCCGCCATCATCGACTCGGGGACTTTTGGAGGCACCTGCCTCAACGTCGGCTGCATACCGACGAAGATGTTTGTGCTCCCGGCAGATTTTGCGACCTCTCCGTCTGAAGCAGCCAGACTGGGAGTCAATTTGCAGTTCCACGGGGCTTCCTTTGCCGCCATCCGTGATCGGATCTTTGGACGAATTGATCCTATTTCTCACAGCGGGCTTGAGTACCGCCAGGGATCAAAGAACATCGACGTCTACACCGCTGAGGCGAAGTTCGTCGATTCCCACACCATCGAGGTCGGGGACTCCCGCATTACCGCTGACCAGATCGTCCTGGCAGCAGGATCGCGGCCCCGAGTCCCTGACATCCTTGGCCTCGACGACCCCAGTCTGGCGAGGTCGATCCACACATCCGACACCATCATGAGATTGCCGGAGCTACCTCACCGTCTGGTGATTCTTGGCGGCGGGTTCATCGCTGCTGAGTTCGCGCATATCTTCTCTGCGCTGGGGTCTAGTGTGACCGTCATTAATCGGTCTGGGCGAATGCTGCGTCATGAGGACCAGGAGATTTCCCAGCGGTTTACCACACAGATTGGTCGTCGCGTCAGGCTGCGGATGTCGGAAGATGTGATGGGCATTGATCGTGATCCAGGTGGGCACCTCGTAGTTTTGACCGTTGACGGTGACGGAGTTGATTACGATTATCCAGCCGACATCGTTCTCAATGCCATGGGCCGGGTGCCCAATGCAGACCGCTTGAACCTTCCGGCTGCCGGAGTTGACGTCGATGATGACGGATTCGTGGTCGTCGATGCGCACCAGCGGACCAGCGTTGACCATATTTGGGCGCTTGGCGACGTGTGCTCCCACTGGGAACTCAAGCATGTGGCCAACCACGAGGCTCGGGTGGTGAGGCATAATCTGCTGCACCCCGATGACTTAGCTAGTTCGGATCACCGATTCGTGCCTCATGCGGTGTTCTCGAATCCCCAGGTGGCTTCAGTGGGTGCGACCGAGCAAGAACTGCTGCAGTCTGACACCCCCTACGGCAAGTACCTTCAGGAGTACGCGGATGTTGCCTATGGCTGGGCGATGGAGGATGAGGGACACTGTGTCAAGGTACTGGGTGACCCGAAGACCAGGACGCTGTTGGGTGCTCATATCATCGGTCCGCAGGCATCAACCCTGATACAGACTTGCATTCAAGGAATGAGTGCGGGGCAGACGGTCAGTGAGATGGCACGAGGTCAGTATTGGATACACCCCGCCTTGCCTGAGGTCGTGGAAAACGCGCTGCTGGGCCTTGACAAGGAGTTTGACAGGATTGCCACGGGGGCAAGGCCGAGGGCCTAGGGATGCGGCTGCTTTCGCATCTCAGCGTTGGCCTGCCGCCAGCACCCCATCAACGCAATTGCTGCTGGGTAGCCGTGTCCCTGAGCAACAGCAGATGGGTGGTGCCGCCAGGATGAAAGTCGATACCGGCTTTTTGCCCACGAGGGCGCACATGTCTGCCGACTCAGCCGAAACGACCGGAGATGTAATCTTCGGTGGCTTTCTCCTTCGGGTTGGAGAAGATCTTGTCGGTGCGGTCGATCTCCACAAGACGTCCTGGCTCTCCTTGGGCCTTCAGATTGAAGAAGGCTGTCTGGTCAGAGACGCGAGCGGCCTGCTGCATGTTGTGGGTCACGATGACCACTGTGAACCGTTCCTTGAGCTCACCGATAAGGTCCTCGATGGCCAAGGTCGAGATCGGATCCAGGGCTGAGCAGGGTTCGTCCATGAGAATGACCTCCGGCTCGACGGCGATGGCACGGGCTATGCATAGACGCTGCTGCTGACCACCAGACAGGGAGGCGCCGGAACGATCTAGACGATCTTTGACCTCGTCCCACAAGATGGCCCCGCGCAGCGACTTCTCACAGGCCTCGTCAAGCAGTTTGTTGTCGCGCACGCCGTTGAGTTTCAGGCCGGCTACGACGTTGTCGCGAATCGACATCGCTGGGAACGGATTGGCGCGCTGGAACACCATGCCGATATTGCGTCGTACCGCGACCGGGTCGACCCCCTTGCCGTAGAGGTCAACTCCGTCAAGCTCCACCTTGCCGGTGCAGTAAGCGCCGGGGATGACCTCGTGCATACGGTTGAGGGTCCGCAGCACCGTCGACTTGCCACAGCCGGACGGGCCGATGAAGGCCGTCACGGTGCGGGGTTCGACGGTCAGGTTCACCGACTCAACGGCGTGGAAAGAGCCGTAGTAGATGTTGAGGTCCTTGGCCTCGATCCGCTTTGCCATATTCAGCTCTCTTTCGTGTCACTTGCCCATGCGACGCATGTATCGACGCGAGATACCACGGGCAATGAGGTTGAGTCCCATGACGAGGATGATTAGCGTGATTGCAGCGCCCCAGACGACCGGGGTATCCACGCCGCCCTGAGTGTAGGCGTTCGTGATGACGGTCGGCAGAGTCGCGAAGTTTGGGGTTGACGGGTTGAAGGTCAGCTCGGTGTTGAACTGCAGCAACACGATGAGCGGTGCCGTCTCGCCCATCACTCGTGCCAGGCCGAGCACGATACCGGTGAGAATGCCGGTCATCGAGGTCGGCAAGACAACCTTCATGATCGTCTTCCACTTGGACACGCCCAACGCGAACGACGCCTCGCGCAGCGAGTCCGGAACAAGCTTGAGCATTTCTTCAGTGGAACGCAGCACCGTCGGCACCATGAGGATCATGAGAGCCAAGGAGGAGGCCCAGGCTGACTGGGTCCCTCCAAAGGTGGTGACGATCACGGCGAAGATGAACAACGCTGCGACGATCGACGGCACACCGGTCAGGACGTCAACGGCGAAGCTGACGACCTTGGCGATCTTTGTGCCTCGGGCGTACTCCACCAGGAAGATGGCGGTCAGAAGGGCGATCGGCACGGAAATGATCGAGGTGATAAGACCAATCTCGATGGTTCCGACGATGGCGTGGATGGCCCCCTGCTCAACCAGCTCGAAAGAGGGGTCCATCGAGTGGGTCCACCAGGCAGCATGCAAGAGGGAGCCAATACCTCGGCGGATGGCTGCGATCAGCAACCACGCCAATGGGATGATGGCCAGCAAGGTGGCGACAACCATGAACACCGACGCGCAGCCGCTCTTGGTGGTCCGTTTGCCGGATGGGCGTGAGAGGTCCAGTTTGCCGATCTCAGGAATGTTCTCCGCGTGTGCGGTGTGGGCAGAGGCGCTCATCGCTTGACTCCCTTCGCCGCGATCATGCGGGCAGCTGCGTTGACCACGAAGGTGATGACGAACAGGGCCAGGGCCGACGCCACCAAGGCGCCCAGCGAGGTGGGGTCACTGATGGCTTCGGAGAAGTTACCTGCGATCTTCGAGGCGAAGGTCTCGCCGCCGACGAAGATCGACAGGTTGAGTTTCTCTTTGAGGGCCATTGGGCTAATCGTTTGCAGAATCAAGGTAACTGCCAGCGTCTCGCCGAGAGCACGACCTAGGCCGAGCATGGACCCTGAGATGATTCCGGACCGGGAGTGGGGGAGCACAGCAAGCTTGATGACTTCCCAGCGCGTCGCCCCCAAGGCCAGTGCAGCCTCGATTTGATCGTGCGGGGTCTGGGCCATGACGTCGCGGCTGACAGCAGTGATGATCGGCAAAATCATGATGGCCAGAACCAGGCTGGCAAGGAAGACCGTTCCGGTGGCAGAGGACCACGACGGGTCTTCCGAGAAGATCGGAATCCAGCCGAGCACTGCGATGATGACGTCGCGCAGGCCGGCGACAATGCTTGACGAGCCGAAGACGGTTCCGCCCCACAGGCCGAAGACGATGGAGGGGACGGCGGCCAATAGGTCGACCACGAAGGCGACTGGGCTGGCGAGCTTCTTGGGCGCCAGCTGGGTGATGAATAGAGCGATTCCCACTGAGAGAGGAACCGCGATGATTAAAGCGATAAGGGACGAGATGATTGTCGTCCACAGCAAGGCTTGGATACCGAATGCCGGCGGATTCTGGTCTGTCGTCCAGGCACGGGAAGTGAAAAAGTTGTCGGTGTTGGCCGCCAGGGTCGGTGCCGCCGTCTTGATGAGGAAGATGAACATCAGGATGACGATGATGGCCAGCGCAATGGCGATGACCGACGAGGCGCCGGCAAAAACCCTGTCCCCGAGCCTGGACACCGGTTTCATCCGGGACGCGGCTGTTGGCTGCCGGTGCGCCGTCGATGTGGTTTCAGCCATGGACTTCCTTCGTCGCGATCATAGGTGGGGATGGGGCGGGAGGACGCGGTTTATCCTCCCGCCCCAGAGCACCGGGATGACATCACCCGGGCAACGTCGATCAGGAGAGAGCCTGAGCGGAGGCCAAGACCTTCGAAGCGACATCGGAAGGCAGCGGAGCGTAACCGAGATCCTGGATCTTCTGCTGCTCCTGCTCGGAGGCGTAGAAGGACAGGAAATCCTTCAAAAGGGCGGTCTTGGCGGCGTCCTGGCCCTTGGAGCAAGCGATCTCGTAGGTGACCAGAACGGCGGGGTACACACCAGCCGGGGTGTCCTTGTACTGCAGCTCGAGTTGCAGGTCGTTGCCCTGACCCACAATCTTGGCAGCCGAGACGGCCTTGCCAGCGGACTCTCCGGTCAGCTTGACCGGGCCGTTGCCGTTGTCAATGGCGGCCATGTCGAGGTTGTTCTTGGTGGCGTAGGACCACTCGTCGTAAGAGATCGAGTTCTTGGTGTCCTTGACAGCCTGAGCGACTCCAGCCGACTTGTCGGCACCCTTGCCAGCTCCCTTCCAGGTCTTGGAGTGCTTCTCGGTCCAGATGTCACCAGCGGCCTTGTTGAGGAATTCGGTGAAGTTGTCGGTGGTGCCCGACTCGTCCTTACGGTAGAAGACCTCGATCTGAGCGGACGGGAGCGTAGCGGAGGGGTTCTCCTTCTTGATGGCCGGGTCGTCCCACTGCTTGATAGCGCCGGAGAAGATCTTCGCGAGGGTCGGGGTCGAGAGGGTCAGGTCCTTCACCCCGTCAACGTTGTAGACCACGGCAATCGGCCCGGCGGCCAGCGGCAGGTGCCACGGATCAGCATTGCAGCGCTGCTTGGCCTTGTCAGGCTCACCCTTGTCCTTGTTGAGAGCGGAGTCGGAACCGGCCCAGTCGGTCTGCTTGCCGATGAAGGACTTCACGCCAGCCCCCGAGCCGGTGGGAGAGTAGTTGATGGTGGCCGAGGAGCACGCAGCCTTGTAGTCAGAAATGACCTGGTTGATGGCGTTGAGCTGAGCTGAGGAGCCAGCACCCGAGATGTTGCCACCAGGGCATGTCGGCTTGAAGGAGGCAGCGTCAGCCGAAGAGCCGCCGGACTGGGTGTCAGCGCTGGTAGCCGAGCTGGCGGCGGGAGCCGTCGTGGCTTCGGACGACGAGGCAGAGCTGGAGCCCTCGCCGTTGGCACCACAAGCGGTGAGGGAGATGGCGCTAATAGCAGCCAGAGCAGTGATCTTGGCGAGACGATTCGTCACGGCACATCCTTTTCGAGTGATCTCCTGGAGCCGTCATTGCGGTCCTTGGTACAGAGCTGACGCTACGGATTGAAGGTGTCGCAACAACCGCGTCAAGGTGAACACCAGGTGAATACCCATGGCAACCTGATTGAAGAAAGCCGCTTCGAGCCGGCGATTCTGACCCCTTGCGCCCGATCGTGACCCCTGACGTCAGTATTTTGACGAATACCACTCTTGCCGGACCGTATGCCCCGCCTCATCCAGATGAACGATTAAGGATTCCGCAGTTGACATGGGGCGATTTGCCCCGCCGAGGGCGTCCCGCATGGTTGGCAGAACAGGTCTGTGGCCACACACTGCGATAGGACGTGAGGGATCCGAGAGGGCACGACCGGCGATTTTTCTCATGGCAGACACCGTTTTCGCCGGGTCATCCTTATACGTTTCCTCGCTGAGAGCGTCAATCGCGACGATCTCGGCCCCGATACTCTTGGCATACGGCTCAAGAGTCTGCATACATCTGGTGGACGACGAGCTGGCAAGGCGAGACACCCCAAAAGCACCGAGCAGGTCACTGAGCGCCTTGGCCTGACGCCGACCGCGCCTTTCCAGCGGGCGCTTGGCGTCCTTGGCTTTCTTCTTGCGAGAACCCCATTCCTTGCGTGAGACGGCCTTGCCATGACGCACGAGGATGACTGTCGAGGTTGCCGGTAGGTCGAGGGCTTCCTCGAGGACCTGGACATCAGTGGAATAGCTCAGCTGCTCTAATGCCTGCTCAGTGGGAATCCAGAACGCGCCGTCAACTTCCTCCGGACTCGCGGTCGCTTCCTGAAATGATCCGCCGATGGCAACCCCGAGCCACCACGACACAATCTTTGCTCGCGACTTCGGCTTGCCGCTGGGAGTGGAGCGCTTGACGGTGTATTCGGTGGGCTGCAAAGGCATCGACAACCGGATGGTGATTCCGGTTTCCTCAGCAACCTCGCGCACTGCGGTGATGGGGAGGTCTTCTCCTGGTTCAACCTTTCCCTTGGGCAGGGAGAGGTCGTCATAGTCGGGTCGATGGACGACGAGCACCTCACGGGTGCCCTCGGTGCTGTCAATGCTGCGCAACACGACTGCACCAGCAGCCTGGATAGGGCCCTTTCCCATCTCGGCTCACCGCCTCCTATCGCGAGTTCGTCGGATGAGTTCTTCTTGAAGGTCGGTCAGGACATTGCCGTCAGGATCGCGGGAGACCTCGGTCCAGGTGCGGTCATGCAAATGCCACGACACCGTCTGTGGGCTGAAGGCCATCTCGAACAGCTTTTCGACCTCGGACACATGCTGTTTGTTCGACAAGCCGACAAGGGCTTCCACCCGTCGGTCCAGATTACGGTGCATGAGGTCAGCCGATCCGATGGCGACCATCGGATGACCGCCGTTGGCGAACCAGAAGATGCGGGAGTGCTCGAGGAACCGTCCCAGCACCGAGATGACGCGGATGTTTTCGCTCAGTCCAGGTACCCCAGGGCGGATGGCGCAGATCCCACGCACCCACAAGTTCACCGGCACTCCGGCCCGAGAAGCTCGGTAGAGAGCGTCAATGACGCGCTCGTCGACGATGGAGTTGACCTTGATCTTCACACCGGCTGGTAGGCCGGCCCTCTTATTGTTGATCTCGTGTTCAATGGCGTCGATAATGCCGTTGCGGATGCCCTCGGGGGCTACCAACAGACGGCGGTACCGCTTCTCGGCGGTCATCCCGGACAGATGGTTGAACAGTCTTGCGACGTCCTCGGTGATGATTGGATTCGATGTCAGCAGGCCCAAGTCCTCATACTGACGAGCGGTCTTCGGGTTGTAGTTCCCGGTGCCGATATGGGCGTAACGACGCAGCCCCTCGCCCTCGTCGCGAATCGCCAGGGCCAACTTGCAGTGGGTCTTGAGGCCGACCATGCCGTAAACGACGTGGACTCCGGCTCGCTCAAGAACCCGCGCCCAGGTGATATTGGCCTGCTCGTCGAATCGGGCCTTGATCTCCACCACAGCGAGCACCTGCTTACCAGCTTCGGCGGCGTCGACAAGAGCGTCGATGATGGGGGAGTCGCCCGAGGTGCGATACAGGGTCTGTTTGATCGCCAGCACCTGGGGATCGTGGGCGGCCTGCTCGATGAACCTCTGCACGCTCGTGGCGAAGGAGTCATACGGGTGATGTACCAGCACGTCGCGACGACGAATAGCCGCAAACATATCCGCTGGACGAGCCGTCTCGACCTTAGCCAGGTGCGGATGTGTGATGGGCAAAAAGTTCGGGTACGACAGGTCGTCGCGGTCGACGTCAGCCAAGGAAAACAGGCCGGTGAGATCAAGGGGAGCAGGAAGTCGGAAGACCTCCTTGTCCTTGATGTCGAGCTCTCGGGTGAGCAGGGCGAGCATTTCGTCAGTGATGTCGTCCTGGACCTCGAGGCGCACCGGGGGACGCCCCACCTTGCGGCGCAGCAGCTCCTTCTCCAGGGCGAACAGCAGATTCTCGGCGTCGTCCTCTTCAACCTCGAGATCTTCATTGCGGGTGACGCGGAAAGTGGTGTGCTGCAGCACGTGCATACCGGTGAACAGTTGGTCAAGGTGACGACTGATGATTTCCTCCAGCGGGAGGAATCGTCCTTCCCCAAGGTTGACCAGCCGTGGCAGCACTGACGGCACCTTGACTCTCGCGAACTGCTCGGCTCCAGTGATGGGGTTGGCGAGCATGACGGCTAGGTTGATCGACAAGCCGCGAATGTAGGGGAACGGGTGCGAGGGATCAACGGCCAACGGTGTAAGGATCGGGAAGATACGCTCCGAGAAGAGGGTGCGCATTCGACCCTTTTCCTCGTCGGTCAGCTCCGACCAGCGCAGAATCTCGATACCTTCGGCAGCCAAGCCAGGACGTACCTCCTCGGCGAAGACGCGCGACTGCTCAGCGACAAGATCGTGAGTGCGAGCCAAGATCGCGTCATGCAGTTCACGCGGCAGCAGACCGGCAACCGAGGGGACGGCGACCCCGGCGTCGATACGGCGCTTGAGGCCAGCGACACGCACCATGAAGAACTCGTCAAGGTTGGATGAAAAAATGGCCAGGAATTTCGCCCGTTCTAACAGCGGAATGCGCTCGGAATCTCGGGCAAGATCCAGCACCCGCTCGTTGAACGCAAGCCATGACAGCTCACGGTCGCTGTAGCGATCCTCTGGCAGTTCGTCGGGAGACGACGGGGAAACCCCGGGGTTGGGCTTCTTGGCCATGGGCACACTCCTTGGAGACTTGCCCGCCCGCAGCGTGGTGGGCGTAGCAAGACTATCCGACGTTCGTAAAGGACCCGACCTTACGTCCCCTCAGAAGAGGAGCAAACTCAGCGTTCGGCTTGCAATCGATATCCGACAGAGCGCACTGTCTGAATGTGTCCCTCATACTCGGGGCCAAGTTTTGCTCGCAGCCGACGGATATGAACGTCAACAGTCCGGGTGCCGCCCAAATAGTCATATCCCCACACGTCTGACAGCAAGATGGTGCGGGTAAGCACTCGCCCGGGGTGGCCGACGAGATATTTGAACAGCTCAAACTCGGTGTAGGTGAGGTCAAGATTCTTGCCCTCGACCATCGCGGTGTAATTGTCTTCGTCAACCGTGAACGGGCCGGCGACGAGCTGGTTGGTCATCTGGACAGTGACCAGGCAGCGCAGTCGAGTCTCTGCCTCGCCCGGGGTGGCCGTGTCGTAGAGGAAATCATCCATGCCCCATTCGGGACTGATGACAGACACGGTGTCCGGGCCAGCCAGCACCAAAATAGGGACCCGTCTTTCCAGACACGAGAGCCGCAGACACGCATCGCGAGCTTTCACAGGCTCGTCACGACAATCGACCAGAACGATGTCGACCCCTTCGAGGTGAGACAAGCATTCTGCTAGATCGTCGTATCGGGTAATGCGGTGCGGAAGGAGTTCGAAGGCCTGGGGAAGCGAGGCATCGAGGGGACCCAGTAAGGACAGGCGTGCCATCCGTATGCCCCCCATGTCGTCGAAATGCCAGAGCTGTCATGCACCTCCATCATCCCACGCGTTACGGATGTCTCATCAGCACTACCATGGTTGGAGTGACGAGGTTGCCTGACGAGTGGTTCCGCCCGGACGAGGACGAGTCCGGGGCGGACGAGCCGCGTCATGCTGAGAAGTCGAAGTCTTCGGACGACCCGTCAGATTCAGACCCCCGGCGCGCTGACAACCGGCACTCCGCTAACCAACACTCTGCCCAAGAGAATAATCGCGTGACGACTAGCGGATCTATCCGTGTCGTCAACGACGAGACTGGCACGAGCGTCGTTGTCGGTCACGCCCACCCCGTCAGTATCACTGCTGCCGTGCATCGGCGTCGATTCCCAGTCTGGACGCTCATGGTGGCTGCAGCCCTCGTTGTCGGATTGGTACTGGGCACCTTCGCCGCCCCGTCCCGTGGTAGCACCGACGCAGTGAAAGCGGCTGCGCCCTCGGCCTCTTCGACACCGACCTCATCGGCAGCGACGCCTTACCAAGGCCCGGGCAAGCCCATTCGTGGGTTGAAGGCAACGGCGTCGTGTGTCTCGGACCCAGCTGTCGATTCTGATGGTGATGTGGTGCGTTATGGCTCGGAGTTTTTGCTTGACGATAAACCTCAGACAGCCTGGCGGTGTACCGGGTCCGGGGAAGGCCAACAGATCACCCTGACCCTTCCGCACTCTTCCCGAATCGTCGGGGTGGGAATGGTCAACGGGTACGCCAAGGTCTATGGCGACGTCAATCTCTACCCGCAGTACCGACGGGTGCGAACGGTGCGTTGGACCTTGCCCGACGGCACATGGTTCAACCAGGACTTCACCGACGATGACGATTCGATCCAGAAAGTCATGGTCTCGCCACGCACGGTCAAGGGAGACATCACGTTGACCATCATCGCCACCACCGAACCGGGACTACTCGGGGAGCCGAGCCGTGACTCCGTCCTCATCTCCGGCATCCAAGTGTATGAAGAGGGCTGAGGGGGCAGGCTCAGCGCCAGTCGTCGGTGTCGATGAGGATCGTCATCGGGCCGTCGTTGACCAGACTGACTTTCATATCGGCACCGAAAATACCGGTTTCGACATGCGCTCCCAGCTCGCGCAGGTGAGACACGAAGTGATTGACAAGTGGTTCCGAGACCGAGCCGGGTGCTGCCGCATTCCATGACGGCCGGCGACCCTTACGAGTGCTTGCGTAGAGGGTGAACTGGCTGACGACAAGGACCGGGGCGTCGATGTCGCTGGCTGATTTCTCGTCGGCGAGGATTCGCAGATTCCAGATCTTCTCGGCGAGTTTTTCGGCGTCCGCAATGGTGTCAGTGCCGGTCACTCCCACCAGAACGACGAGCCCCGGGCTGGCCAGAGTCCCAACCGTCTGGCCTTCGACATCGACCTGCGCACTGCTTGCTCTCTGAATGACGACTCGCACGGAAATCGAGTCTACGCAGTGAACCTCGTAGAATCAGGGTGTGGCTGTGGCTGATCTCGTTGTCCTGGTAACCGTCGCTGTGGTAGGCGCTGTTGTGCCGCTCGTTGCTGTGACACGAGTTCTTATTGCAGCTTGGCGCGGGTGAATCTGCCCCTTTCAGTACGTGACGAAACTTCTACCCAACACGAGGACCCATGCCCTTCCAGATTCCTGACGACCTGAATCGTGATCTCATGCCCCTGGCCTGGATGATTGGCCACTGGGAGGGAGAAGGACACGGCAATACCCCCGAGGACGGTGAGTTCAGCTTTGGGTGCCAGATCGACTTCACCGAGAACGGCGGGGATTACTTGCACTACATCTGCCAGACGTTCACCATGAACCCCGACGGGACTCCGGCGGCCCCGCTGCGTATGGAGACTGGTTTCTGGCGGCCCAATGTCGACACTCGCAAGATCGACGTCCTGATGGCTGCCCCGGAGGGCTGGGCGGAGATCTGGACCGGAACTATCGATGGAGCCAAGATCGAACTCGTCACCGACGCCGTTGCTCGTACCAAAGACGCCCTGGTTCCTTACACCGGCGGTCAGCGGCTGTACGGCCAAGTCGAGGGCGACTTGTTGTGGACCTTTGACCGAGCTACCACGGACGTTCCGCTGCAGCCGTACATGTGGGCTCGCCTCAAGAGGGCCTGAGATGGCTGATCCCGTGGTGTTGACCGACGGACCTGACGTCGGTTTGGTCTCTCACGTCGGCAATCCCGTCGCCGAGCAGCGGATCATGAGTGACGGCGGCGGATGGGTGGAACTGTCCAACCGTGAGGTGTTTACGGTTACCGGCCTCGATCGGTTGGGGTGGCTGCACTCTTTGACGTCCCAATACCTCGAGGGGCTGGAGGCTGGACGTACCACGACGAGTCTGGTGCTGTCACCTTCTGGTCACATCGAGCACGTCATACACGGAGTTGATGACGGAGAAACTTTCTGGGGCTGGACCGAGCCTGGTAGGGGGTCTGACCTCGTCGCGTGGTTGGACTCGATGCGTTTCATGCTGCGGGTAGAGGTGGCTTTGCGCCCGGACCTGACTGTTCGCTGGCTCGGATCGAAGGTTGCCACGCCGGTAGGTGCCGTCGTGCTGGATTCCGAGGTTGCCGATGGGCACGAAGTCATCATCCCAGTCGGCGTTGCTGGCCCTGACGATGCCGAACAGCTCGGTGTGCTGGCCTGGGATGCGTTGCGTATCGCCGCCGGAATCCCTCGTATCGGCATAGATACCGACCAGCGCACCATCCCCAACGAGATCGGCCTTTATGGTACGCATCTGAACAAGGGGTGTTACCGCGGCCAAGAGACCGTCGCCCGGGTGTACAACCTGGGACGTCCGCCGCGCCGGCTCACGATGCTCCAGCTTGATGGCTCCCGGGCGCAGCTGCCGGCTGTCGGTTCTGAGGTCTACGGTGGTGGACGTCGGGTTGGCGTTATGGGATCGTCCGCGACTCATCACGTCGACGGCCCTATTGGCCTTGCTCTGGTGCGTCGCAGTATTGACGTCACTCTAGAGCTGGAGATTGACGGAATTGCTGCTTGTCAGGAACCGCTCGTCGATCCTGAGGTCGGCTTGCATGTTCGCCCGGTAGTGTGAACCTGTGCACCTGTAATCAGCAGGGCCAAGGAGGACATACGTGAAGAAGGATTATTTCAACCGCACGCAGAAACTGGCGACGGTTGTGGTCGACGTCATCGTCTTCGTGGCTGGAATTTTCCTGTCATTTTGGATGCGTTTTGGAATGGTTATTCCGCAGCGGAATCTGGATGACGGAAAAGCTGCGCTTATGGCGTCGGTGATTGCATTCCTCATCGTCAATGTGTTATCAGGCGTTTATGTCCTGTACAACAAGACGCTCCTTGATATCGCGATCATTACGGTCGTCGACCAGGTCATCGTGACGATCGCCATCATGGCGCTGACCTTCTTTGGTCGATGGTTCGCCTTCCCACGCTCGGTCCTCCTCATTAACCTGCTGGTCGGGATAGTCCTGCTGTTCATCTGGCGCAGTCTCGAGTTCGTTGCCTATCGCCACTTGCGAGGGGTCAAACGAGTAATGCTGCTCGGCCCTCCGGAAATGCTCAATCGGGCCGTCATGAACTACATGGCCAACAAGGCGACCCGTCATCGCCTTACCCATGTGGTGCGCGGTCACTACCTGGAGCAGATCCGTGCCCACATTGATGAATTCGATACCGCCCATGTGTCCGATGAAATTCCTGCGTCGGAACGAGTAGCTATTTATGATCTGCTGTTGAGTGAGGGCAAAGAAATTTTCATGTCGACCTCGTTTGAGCACCTGCTGCTTATCAATCCGACAATTATGTCGATTGAGGACGAGACGATCATTGCCGCTAGTCCATTCAAAATCCCGGCGGAAATGGATATTGTCAAGAGGTTCTTCGACATCGTGCTGTCGTTGCTAGCCCTGGTAGTCCTCTCGCCCATTATGCTCGTCACTGCGATCTTGGTGAAAGCCAGCTCTCCTGGCCCGGTGTTCTACCGTCAGACGCGTGTCACCAAGGACGGCAAGGAATTCAAGATCCTTAAGTTCCGCTCCATGGGGGTGACTGCCGAGAAGGAATCCGGCCCCATGCTGGCTACCTCCAATGACCCGCGTGTCACTCCTGTTGGTAAGTACCTACGCAGCCTGCGTATTGATGAGATCCCGCAGCTCATCAACGTGCTCATCGGCGATATGTCGATCGTGGGACCGCGCCCGGAGCGCCCCTTCTTCGTCGATCAGTTCCAGGAGCAGAACGCCCACTACAAGTTGCGCCACAACGTCAGGGCTGGCATTACCGGTTATGCGCAGGTCTATGGCAAATACGCTTCAGACTTTGCTGCGAAGCTCAACTTCGATCTCATCTACATCAAGCAGTACTCACTGATCCTTGACGTGAAGATCATGATTCAGACGATCAAGATCCTCTTTGACAAGGTGTCCTCGCGAGGCGTTGACGAGACAGCCGAACCGGAGGAGGACATTCACGTGCCGTCCGGGGTCCAGCAACTGGACTGACGTCAGGACTGGCGGGCGACCTTGTACTGGGCTGCCTGAGCTCGAGGCCGGACAACCATGCGGTCGATGTTGACGTGGCTGGGAAGCCCGGAAATCCATCTGACACACTCGGCAATGTCTTCAGCCGTCAACGGAAAGTCAACTCCTTGGTAGACCTTGTCGGCCTTGGCCTGGTCACCGTGGAAACGGACGAGGGAAAACTCCTCGGTGTGGACCATGCCGGGGCTTACCTCACAGACCCGCACCGGATGTCCACACAGCTCGAGGCGCAGGGCCTCGACGATGGCGCGCTCGCCAGACTTGGCAGCGCAATACCCAGCACCGCCCTCGTAACCCCACTCGGCAGCGGTCGAGGTAATCGTGACGATGGTCCCCTCGGCGATTTCAAGCGCCGGCAGTAGGGCCTTGGTGACCCGTCCCATGCCCAGCACATTGGTTTGATACATCGTCGTCCAGGCATCGAGATCAGCCTCGGCGACTGGTTCCTGGCCGACGGCACCGCCAGCGTTGTTGACGAGGAGGTTAAGCTTACCGCCAACAATCTCGACGAGATTGTTCACTGACTCATCGCTGGTGACATCGCAAACCTCCGCTTGTCCGCCAATCTCGGCGGCAAGGGACTCAATGCGATCAACACGACGCGCGGCACAGATAACATGCCAGCCGTCTTCGGCCAAGGCGCGCGCCGTGGCCGCACCGATTCCCGAACTTGCTCCCGTGACCACTGCAGTTTTCGTCATGGTGCCATTGTCCTGCAGGCCACGAGTATGCGGAAGGTCCCGTCCATCGTTTTCGCAGCGATGGACGGGGAATGCTAGCTGACGAGGACCTCGACGCTTGAATCTGCCAGCTCCAGGGCCGCTGCGCGGGCTTCCTCAGGGCTGGAGGCTGACAGCGCGGCCTCGGCGATGTGACGGCATTCGTCCAGGCTGTGACGCGACAGTGCGGCCTTGACAGCGGTGATCTTCCCAGCAGCCATCGACAACGAACGCACGCCGACGCCGACCAGGACCAGAGCCAGCAGAGGGTCGCCGGCAGCTTCGCCACACACCCCGATGAGACGCTCACCGGCCCCATCACAGGTGGCCTTGACCAGCTGGATGACGGCGGGTTGCCACGGTGTCAGGAGGTCAGCCAAGTCGCCTTGCAGACGGTCGGCCGCCATTGCGTATTGGGCGAGGTCATTGGTGCCGATAGACGCGAAGTCCACCGACTCCAGCACTTGGGCTGAACGCAGAGCTGTTGACGGCACTTCGACCATAATGCCGACCGTTTTGATCCCAGCGGCGCGGGCACGCGAGGAGAACCAGTCGGCCTCAGCCTTTGTCGCAACCATCGGAGCCATGACGTAGGGGTCACGGCCGGTCTGTTCGGCAGCCTTGGCGAGAGCCTCGAGCTGGGCGTCAAGGAGGTCGGTGCGCACCTGGGACAGGCGCAGTCCTCGGCGTCCTAGGGCCGGGTTCTCCTCCGGGCCGAGGTTGGCGAAAGCCAGCGGTTTGTCGGCACCGGCGTCAAGGGTGCGGAACACCACCTTGGCGCCCTCATCGAAGGTCCTCAGCACAGTGGCGTAGGCCTCGGTCTGCTCGTCGATGGTCGGGGCGTCCTGGCGATCCAAGAAGAGGAACTCGGTGCGGAACAGACCGACTCCTTCAGCTCCCTTCTTCTTCGCTGTAGGGGCGTCCGAAGGGTTGCCGATGTTGGCCAGGACCAAGACGCGCTGGCCGTCTGACAAGGTGGCGTCACCGTCAGGAGCCGATGCCAGCACTTCGGCGCGACGGTTCGCCCGCTCAGTGAGTTCAGTGACAGCCGCCTCATCGGGTTCGACGAGAACCGTTCCGGTAACCCCGTCGAGGGCGAGCGGGGTGCCGTCCTCGATGTCGCGAGCTTCGCTGCACCGGACCACAGCTGGGATACCGATTTGGGAGGCGAGGATCGCGGTATGGCTAGTGGGTCCGCCAGCGACGGTGATGAGTCCTCGGACCAGTTCAGGGTTGAGGGTCGCGGTGTCGGCTGGAGCAAGGTCCTCAGCAACCAGGACCACGGGCGAGTCAAAAGAAGGTACCCCGGGTTCAGGCAGCCCCTGCATGACGGCGACTGCGCGGTCTCGGACGTTGCGCAGATCAGTGACGCGCTCGGCGAGGTAACCGCCGGCGGCACTCAACTGGGCGCAAAAGTCGTCGAAGGCTGCCCACAGAGCGTGGGCCGGACCCTGGCCTTCAGCCAAATGGGATTTGGTGCTGGCGAGCAATCCCGGGTCGCGGGCCATCATGGCAGTGGCCTGCAATACGGCGAAGGCCGATGGGTCGGCGTGCAGGGCGCGCTCGTCGAGACGATCAGCGACCTTGTTCAGTGCCGACTCAATGCGGGCCATGTCGGCCTCGGTGCCCTTACTGGGATCGGAATCAGGTAATCCGGGGGCGGGGGAGACGAGAAGGGCATATGCCTGCCCGACTCCGGCCGAGACCCCGAGCCCTGAGAGGGTCCGCATAAATATCAGGCCTCCGGGTCAGTCTGCAGATTGGCCACGAGGGAGTCGAGTACCTCATCGGCGTTGTCTCCCTCAGCGGTGAGCTCAACGGTCTCGCCGTGTTTAGCTCCCAGACCCATGACGGACAGGATCGAGCGAGCATCCACCGGCTCCTCGCCAGGACGGCCGATCTTGACGGCCAGGCCGGACTTTGACGCGGCCTGAACGAACATCGCGGCCGGACGGGCGTGCAGACCGCTTTGGGCTGCGATGGTGGTAGTGCGACTCGGCATGGTACGTCTCCTTGATGGGATTTATTCGTTGGAACCGACCATAGCCGACGATAGGACGACGCGAACTGGTGGGCCAGGGTCGATAGAGTGCAAACCATGGTTGATGAGCACACTCGGCCCGTCGTCGCTGTTGTCGTTGCGGCCGGCCTGGGGACACGGTTTGGTGGCCCTATTCCTAAACAGATCACCTCACTGACTGGAAAGGCTGTCGTCGCCGTGGCGGTGGAATCACTGGCCGCAGGCGGTTGTGACGAGGCCGTCGTGGTGGTGAAAGAGGGTATGCACAACCATCTGCAACTGGCTTTGGCAGCCTCTCCTATTCCCGTTCACTTCGTCACGGGAGGGGAAACTCGTCAGGATTCGGTGCGCAATGGACTTCGCTACATTGCCAACGACGACCGCCTCAGCCTGGCCACCACCGTTCTCATCCATGACGCCGTTCGCCCGCTGGTGCCCGCCTACATCGTTGAGGATGTCATTGAGGCGGTCGAAGCCGGGGCAGTCGCGGTGGCTCCGGTCGTCGAGGTCACAGACACCATTCGACAGGTTGACGGCGACGTTTCCCGTGTCATCGACCGCTCCACTCTCCGTGCCGTCCAAACCCCGCAGGGATTCGATCGCACCGTTATCACGGAATGTCATGAGCAGCTCGCCCAGGATGGTGGCACAGTCACCGATGACATTTCATGCTGTGAGCGTTATGGACATCGCGCCACCTTGGTTGAAGGCTCCCGAATGGCGCTCAAGATCACTGAACCGGTCGACCTCGACATTGCCGAGGTCTTGGCCAAAGCCGCAGCTGGAGCTGGGCACCACTCCGGTCGTCGAGTGGGCCGGATGCTGCGGGCGGTTACCCCGAGCAAGGTTGCCGACAAGTTAGGCCGCGGGGGCAAGGAGTGATGGAGATCCGGACCGGCATTGGAACCGACGTCCATCAACTTAGGTACGGGGTACCCATGCACATTGCTGGTTTGTACTTCCCTGACGAGAAGGTCGGCTTGGCCGGTCATTCTGACGGCGACGTCGCGTGCCATGCCATCTGTGACGCATTGCTGTCGGCAACTGGCTTGGGAGATGTTGGTGCTGTTTTCGGAACCTCCGATCCGCAGTGGGCCGGAGCTGCCGGAGTGGCCCTGCTGGGCCATGTTGTCGAGCTTGTCACTGCTGAGGGTTGGGCGATCCAGAACGCAGCGGTGCAGATTGTGGGGCAGCGTCCGCGCATGGCAGCCCGGCGGTCTGAAGCAGAATCCATGCTGACGAGGATCGTCGGAGCCCCGGTGTCAGTGTCGGCAACGACAACCGATCATCTTGGGTTTACCGGACGCGGCGAAGGTGTCGCGGCGATTGCGTCGGCTCTCGTCACCCGTCAGGTTTGACGGCGGAACAGGGGCCGGGATGTGTTCAGTATGACGTGGGCTGCCCTGCGGGAGCGCAGCCACGGCGTGACAGACAAAGCCGTGACTTCCCGGTAGAGGTGTCGTCCTGCTTTTCCCATAGATTCGGGATCGATGGATTCGTGATCGGGAGGGTCCATAGAGTCGGAGACGGGCTATTATCAGCAACCTGGTTTAGCATTGTCTAGGTACCCCTTGGTGGACCGCATCCAAGGGCGACGAGGTTTCCCGGAGGAGGGGTCACCATGATCGAGAAGACGATTCTCGTTTGCTGTGGTACCGGTATCGCAACATCGGTGCAGGTCGCCAATAAGCTCCAGCGGCTGCTTCGTGAGCGTGGAGTCAACGCCAGAATGAAGCATTGTCGCGTTGCGCAGGTGCCGAAGGCCGTCGAGGAGTTTGCGCCTGACGCAATTGTTTCGACGACTGCGGTGAAGCAGCCTCATGAGAATGTCAAGATGTTTCGTGGCGTCGCATTCCTGACCGGCGTTGATGAAGGACGGGTAGCCGACGAGATTGCGGCTGCGCTGAAGTCGTGATAGCTGGCTCTTCGTGATTGAGGGCGCAGATGGGTGTTGGGGTGTAGGGAGGGCGAGGCTCCCGATGATGGAAGCTGTCACACGTACAACGCCTCGACATGGTTAACGTTATCTGTGCCACCGCGCCACCCCCGATCGGACCACCTCGTGCCGTCTCAACGAGTTTGGACTGGTGGCCAATGGTGGCAAGTATCGGCTTGCCGAGTCGTTCAATTGGAGTTCAATTGGATGAGTGGTGTCACCGCTGTGGAGTCCAGGGAACCCCACGCGGAACGGTGCCCGCCGAGTCGCTCTCGCACCGGTAACAAGACCGCCGCAGCACGCTGTTTGTCAGTGAGACCCGTGTGGAGGTGGAAGCAACTCGGGGTGTGTATCAGCGTATCGTTGCCGCCTACCGTGATCCTGACTGCTGACAAGGTGAAGAGGCACTGTAAGCGGTGATCGATTTCCCCGCACGGTGTGCCCACCGTTTTACCTGAGTTGTTCAGTCCGGGGCGAATATTGAGGCGTTAGGCTGCCGCATTGTGGCCTGATTTGACCGGCCTCGTACTGATAACGGTCTCATCGAGGCCATCAATGGGCGGCTAAAACACTTACGCGACACACCTTCCGCAACCTTGACCCACTCACCACTCCTCAACACCGCGACGCCATCAACCATCTACGTCTTCAATTGCGAAACAAAGGGGACTCGCCATATTTGTGGCGAACCCCCGTTTGCTGAACGATCTCAGGAGGCGAGAACCTCTTCAAGCATTTTCTCTGCCTCGTCGTCTGTTAGTTTCTTGGCGAGAGCGAGTTCGGAGACAAGAATTTGACGAGCTTTCGAGAGCATTCGCTTTTCGCCAGCTGACAGGCCGCGATCTCGTTCCCGGCGCCACAAGTCACGAACGACCTCGGCGACCTTGAGGACGTTGCCGGAGTGAAGCTTCTCGAGGTTAGCCTTGTAGCGACGAGACCAGTTGGACGGCTCCTCAACATTGGTCTGGCGCAGAACCTTGAAAACTTTCTCGAGGCCCTCGTCGTCGACGACGTCTCGGAGGCCGACAAGATCGACATTGCTGGATGGCACTCGCACAACCAAATCGTTTTGTCCAAGAATTCTTAGGACGAGGTAGAGCTTTTCCTCGCCTTTGATAGTGCGAGTCTCGATGTCCTCGACCACGGCAGCGCCGTGATTCGGGTAAACAACGGTTTCACCAACATTGAAAGTCATTTGTGCGGCCCCTTTCGTGCGCTAATTATATCACCTAATATTAATAGAAGTCAATTACTATTTTGTGGTGATACCTCAAATAACCCTGGATTTCGCCGCCTCGAAGCCGAAGACGGGTTGCGGTGTCGAAGGAGATCGCGGGCTGCTTTGATTGGTCATGAAGGCCCTGGCTGACATCAATTCGGCTAGACTCAGCGACGACGTTGCACCCCCGAAAGAGGAGATTCCACGATGATCGACCGTCGCCGGACGATTGCCGCCCTTGCTGCCGTCGGGGTTCTTGGCTTGGCCGCTTGTGGCGCCGATCCCAAGGTCCTCACCAGCTACACCCCTGCTGCCGGTGTCAGTGGTGAGTCGGACACCGTGAAGGTGCAGAACTTGTTGCTTATTAACGGTGACGGTCAGGCCCGTGTCTCCGGTGCCGTCATTTCCAGCAAGGATGACAAGGTTGTCGAAATCACGGGACAACCTCTCACGGCGAACAACTCCCTGGCTGGCCAGGCTTTTACCGTGGCGTCGAGTGACGTTGATCTTCCGGCCCGGACCTCGGTCAACCTTACGGAGTCCAGTCTTCAAGCTCCCGTCGAGGGCTTGTCGGACGGACTGTTGGCGAAAGTGACGATCAAGTTCGCCAAGTCTGCGCCGATCACTGTGGATGCCCCAGTCGTGCCGTCCACCCACCCCGACTTCGAGAAATACGCTCCCTCGGAGTCCCCGGCAGCCCAGTCCTGACAGGGTTTCGTCACGATGGATGGTCTGCGGTCACGTCGGGGCGACGGTCGTCTTTGAGACTTAGGCCTGGAATTTGTAGCCCAGGCCACGCACCGTGGTGATCCGCGCCGGGTGCGAGGGATCTTGCTCGATTTTCGCTCGCAGCCTCTTGACATGGACATCGAGGGTCTTGGTGTCGCCAACGTAATCGACTCCCCACACCCGGTCGATGAGGGAGGCGCGAGTCATGACGCGCCCGGCATTGCGGAGCAACACCTCAAGCAAATCGAATTCCTTAAGAGCCAGGCGCACAGCCTTCCCGTCAACGCTGACCTCATGGCGCTCGACGTCCATCCGTACACCGTTTTCTTCAAGGATGTCGGGGGATACCTCGATATCAGGGCCGCCGCGCCGAGTAACAGCGCGAATTCGTGCCACCAATTCCCGGTGGCTGAACGGTTTGGTGACGTAGTCGTCAGCTCCCAGCTCCAGGCCAACGACCTTGTCGATCTCGGAATCCCTGGCCGTCACCATAATGATCCCGACGTTTCCTCGTTGGCGTAGCTGTCGACAGACCTCAGTCCCCGGAATGCCTGGCATCATGAGATCGAGCAGGACGATATCGGCGCCATTGCGTGAGTAGCTCTCCAGTCCGTCAGCGCCATTGGCGGCGGTGTCGACCTCAAATCCTTCCTTGCGCAACATGAAGGCGATGGCCTCGCGGTAGGACTCCTCGTCCTCGATTATGAGTACGCGGGTCATGACTCCTCCTGATCGGATTCGTGGTAATGGACGGCGTCAAGGGTGGGAAATCGAAGGGTGAAAGTTGACCCCTGGCCCAGTTTGCTCCACACGTCGACAGATCCCCCGTGCGCCTGGCAGGTGTGCTTGACCAGTGACAGCCCCAGGCCGGTTCCACCGTTTTCCCGAGATCGGGAGTAGTCAACCCGGTAGAACCGTTCGAAGATGCGTTCTTGGTCAGCTTCGCTGATACCAATTCCGTTGTCTGCGACTGCAATCGCGATGACGTCGGTGTCGACATCGCGTACACGCTTTGCCGAGACAGCGACTCGTGCTTTCGGTTCGGAATACACGATGGCGTTCTGAATAAGGTTTGCGATGGCTTCAGTCAGCTGGCTCTGGTCTCCGAGAACCCACAGATTATCCTCGCACCGGACCACCAAGGAGACTTCCCTGGTAGCTGCAAGTTCTCGATGGCGGCAGACAGCCTCGTCGACAATGTCAGCCACGCACACCGGTTCGGCACGCAGCAGCGGTTCGTCTGTCTGTAACCGGGACAAATCGATGATCTGCGTGACGAGGGCAGACAGCCGTGTGGACTCCGCCGTCAACCGCTGTGAGAAGTGTCGAACAGCGTCCGGATCATCGGCAGCGCCTTCGATGGCCTCAGCGAGGATAGAGACGGCACCAATCGGGGTTTTTAACTCATGGGAGACGTTGGCTACGAAGTCTCTGCGGGTCTCGGCAAGTCTGATGTGTCGTGAACTGTCGGTCGCCGAGACAATCGCGTTGCCGTGGTCGTCAAGGGGGCCTACATGCACCGTGAGGATGAGGTTGGCACCGGTGGACGCCCGTTTCACCCCCATAGTGTCGACGATGTTTCGGTCTTCGCGTCGTGCCGTGCGGACCAAAGCCAGGAGGGTGTCGTCGGCGATGCGCGAGCCGCGCACGAGTTCCATGGACCGAGCACCGACAGTGGTGTGGAGCACCTCATCATGGGGCCCGACGACAACGGCCGCTTCAGTGACCAGATCAAGGGCTCGGGCCAAGGTCGGATCGACGTCAAGGGCCTCGATGTCGGTGGCGAGGGTGTCGACGGGGTGACGAGATGATTCCATCGCGCGGATGATGAGGACCGTCAACCCGGCACCGATAACGGCACCAATGATCGCTGCCAGAATCATGCCCACGTTTCGCATAATAGGGGGGTAGCCATGGTCTGCGTCACCCGTATGTCAGGAAGGGACGACAAGGTCACCTGCCGTTCATTCAAGGTTCACGATTGCGCCATACGAGCGAAACGTCTCGGTCTTCAGGGTCGATAGGCTTAGTGAGACCCCACTATGGAAGGACACCGGGATGCGTGAGAGCTACCACGACGAGCTCAATGCCACCTGCGGCAGGATTTTGACGATGGCCGAGTTGGTTCGGGTCGCTGTCAAGGACGCCACTGCGGCTCTCATCGGTGCGGACCTGACCACCGCTGAGCGCGTCATTTCCGACGATTCAAAGGTTGACGATCTGAACGAGGAGATCGAGCGTCGTTGTTTTGATTTGCTTGCCCGTCAAGCCCCGGTCGCTGGCGAGCTGCGCACCGTCGTCGCGGTGTTGAGGATGTGTTACGAGCTTGCCCGGATGGGTGACCTCGCGGCCCACGTCGCAAAGATTGCTCGGTTGCGCTTTCCTGACATCGCTGTGCCGCCGGTTGTTGCTGACGAGTTCGTTGAGATGTCGAAGATTGCCGATTCCATGATCGCCAAGGCTGAGAGGACCCTCGCTGATCGCGACGCGAAGGCTGCGGAGTCCTTGGCTACTGAGGATTCCAAGATGGACGAGCTGCGGCGTGACCAGTTCCGTCTGTTGCTGGGCGACGAGTGGACATATGGTGTCGAGAGCGCCGTTGACACTGCCCTGCTCGGTCGTTACTACGAGCGCATCGCAGACCACGCCGTCGCCGTCGGTTCTCGCGTCATCTACATCGTTACAGGTAAGGGTCCAGCTGGCGAGGATTGGCCGACTGCCTACTGACCCATCGATTCACTGCAAACCCCCGTGTCGTCGTCTACCTGCGGCGATGTGGGGGTTTGTCGTGTCGCACATTAAGATGGCTTGTACTGAGTACGTACAATCAAAGTTCCCAACCTGCCGTGGTATACGGCTAATTATTGTCAGTGAGGTCTTTGCACATGGCTTTCGCATTCCGCAAGAAAACGATGGCTGGCGCTGTCGTTCTCGTCACCACCGTTTCAATGGCCATCGCAGGGTGCGCCAGCAACGATCCCGAGTCTGCTAGCTCCCCGTCAAAATCACCTGCCAGCGCGTCACAATCCGCATCGAAGACTCCGCCGTCCAAGACTCCCGTCGCTAAGCCCAGCGTTTCGAGCGGCGCAAGTGTGCCCGCCGGAATGCCGAGCGGCCCGGTGCCCAGCGGTAAGTATGGAGTCGGTGTCGCTGTGACAAAACCGGATTGCGCAGAGCCGCCGTCCAATTATTCGCCGTTCAAGGCTCCCGGCACCGTCGTCAAGGACATCGAAGGGTTGGAGCCGGGAACGAACCATGGAACGGCGGCCGACAAGTACGCCTACCCTGCTGCCGTGGTGAATGAATGGCTGTCCAAGCCGTCCACCCAGCCGAAAGACAAGAAGATCGTCTTCGTGACCTTCGACGATGGTCCGACGACCAAGTTCACTGGAGAGCAGCTCGACAACTTAGAGAAGGCGGACGCTCGCGCGACCTTCTTCATGATCGCCCCTCAGCTGCGTGACGTGGCGCCGGATATGCTCAGCCGTTCGCTCAAGATGGGTAATGCGCTGGCGCTGCATTCTTACTCACACGATTACAAGTACCTCTACCACGGCACTGCCGAGAACAAGGCCAACCACATTGGCTGCGACTGGGATTGGGCCATGGCGCAGTCTCGGGCGATCCTGGGTTCGAATTACTTTTCCTCGGCATTCCGCTACCCAGGTGGTCACATGTCGTGGACGAAGCTGGACCAGGCTGACGATGCCTTGGCCAAGCGTGGCGCTGCGTGGATCGACTGGAATGCGATGAGTGGCGATGCTGACGCTGAGCGTCCCACGACCGTTGCGGGCTACTTGGAGATGGTCAAGAAGACCATCAACGAGTCCGACAATCCGAACGTCGTCGTTATCCTCAACCACGACACCTACGGCAAGCAGATGACCGTCGATGCCATGCCCTCGATTCTTAAGTGGCTCAAGAGCGAGGGATACGAGTTCGGGGTCATCGCCTGATCGTCGACCTCGTCTGGGTACAGAACCGATGTGGATACCGATTCGTACTTAGCTCATCTGGCCGTATCTGGCTCATCTGAGCATAAAGGTGGCGCCCCGGGACTATTTCCGGGGCGCCATTCTTTGTCGTCTCAGGCTTTCGTATCCGTCACGAACTTACTTGTTTCCCTGGTTGGCGACGGCCTTAGCACCGGCGGCAGCAGCCTCTGGGTCGAGGTAGCGGCCCCCCTTGGTAATCGGCTTGAGGTCGTCATCCAGCTCGTAGAGCAGTGGAATACCGGTCGGGATATTGAGCCCAGCGATGTCCTCGTCGCTGATCTGGTCAAGGTGCTTAACGAGGGCGCGCAGGGAATTGCCGTGGGCAGCAACCAGCACCGTCTTGCCAGCCTTGAGGTCAGCGGCGATGTCGGAGGTGAAATACGGCACCATACGAGCCACGACATCCTTGAGGCATTCGGCTACCGGACGCTCAGACTCAGGGATGTCGGCGTAGCGCGGGTCGTTGAACTGGCTGAACTCGCCGTCATGTGCGAGGTCCGGCGGACGCACGTCGTAGGAGCGACGCCATGCCATGAACTGATCGTTGCCGTACTTCTCCTTGGTCTCGGCCTTGTTCAGACCCTGCAGAGCGCCGTAGTGACGCTCGTTGAGACGCCAAGAGCGGTGTACCGGGATCCAGTGGCGATCGCAGCCGTCCAAAGCCAGGTAGGCAGTGTGGATGGCGCGACGCAGCAGGGAGGTATGAACGACGTCGGGAAGGAGGTTTTCCTTCTTGAGGAGGACGGCGGCGTTGCGGGCTTCGCCCTCGCCTTTCTCATTGAGATCGACGTCCACCCAGCCAGTGAACAGGTTCTTGGAGTTCCACTCGCTCTCGCCATGGCGGAGCAGGATGAGCTTTGCAGTCATGGTTCCACCATAGTGTGTCAGCGTGACGGAGCATTAGGTGGCTGGCTCGATCGCGTTCATAACCGCCCTGACCGCCCGATGTACGTCAGCGTCATCTGCCGTAATGAGGAGGCGGCACGACGGTGGATCTTGCAGCAGGTCGATCACGGCACCGAGCATTCCGACCTGGTTGTGCGGGTCGGTAACCAGGGGCCAAATGCTCAGCCTGACGTCTAATTTGCGTTCCGGGTCGTCCATGGCATGGAAAACCGTGGTTCGCTTGTTTCGACACACCACCAGGCCGGGAGCAATAACGTGGTCAGGATCGACATGGGGAATCGCAACTTGGGTGTGGCCAAAGTCCAACCCGGTGGGGTAGGTGGCTTCTCTGCCTTCTGCAGCTGTCAGGAAGGACGGTTTTGCGAGCCCTTCGTCCACGAGTCGGGAACTGACGGTGGCAAACAGTTCGTGGGATGTCGTGGCGTCCAGGTCGATGACCAGGAGGCGTGGCTCAGTCATCCAACGCCTTGAGATCGTCAGCGATCTGGTCGGCAAGCTCGCTGGCGCCCACACCAGTCAGTAATGGGGTGCCCCGGTAAACTTTGATCCCCTCATCATGAAATGTGATGGCGGTGGTGACGACGATAGCGTCCGGGTGGAACGCTTCTATCTGAGCAGGGACGTTGGCCGTCTTGCACTCCTTCATCGTCGCGGCTACCCCGCGATCACGCAGCATTCGCTGCAGTTTATTGGCCACCTGAACGGAGGTGGCGATGCCGGTGCCACAGCAGACCAGGATCTTCTTGTTGACCATCAGTACCTCTCCTCGATGACGAGCTCACCCCGTCAGTCGATCTGGGACACGGTGAGAAGGGGACAAAAGTGCCCCCATCGCCACCAGTGATACATCCATGATTGTTCACATCGAAGAGTAGCCACCCGCAGGATATTTCACACTGCGGTGCGACGAGCGCGGTTGCTGGCGGTGGGAGGAGCGCTGGGCTTAGGGACTAATTTCCCCGGCAATATCTGTCTCGATCCAGCGTCCTAGTTCCTTGCCGTGTAATCCCTGGGAGAGCAAGAAGACGAGCTTGGCGTAGAGAGCTTCGAGGGTCATGTCATGGGCGCTGATAGCTCCCCCCGTAATTAAGGCATGACTCGATTGGTACCGGCCCAACAGGACGTCCGCTTGTATGCATTGGGAGACGACAACGACCGGGGTCCCAGCGGGTGGCGTTGGCTGAATCAATGAGGTGTTCAGAGGTTCGGGTGTGAAACGTTCCGGCGAGTTCTGTGCCCGATAACAGCTGACCTAGCTATCGTGCCAGGTCGGCTCCGGGTGCCAGTCCGTTCCGGGTGGGAACCATGCCGAGGGTTCCCCCAGTTAAAGGATGTGGGTACGCATGGTTTAAACCTCTGAGGACTCCTTGACGGTATTTTAGACAGGGCATTATCCCGCACTGCATACCAGCTTATGACTCGCTACTAGTGCGAACAGCGGAACTGTCCAGCAGCCTGATGCCGACGGGAAATTCGACAAAACGTCAGTGATGAGGAAAGCCACCGAGATGTAATTCGGATAAGGCGCTCCCGGCATGTGGTAGGCGGGTCGTGCTTCTCCTCCTCTTCTGGCCTGGCTGCAAGCTGGGGTACCTCATTGTCAAGTCCCCGAGTAGGGATGAGTCTTACCGCACAGGGTTCTCGCCGCGCCAGCTAGCAAAAGAGGGATCGTAGACGTGAAATCACGTGTCTGAATCAACGACGTGGGGAGACCATCATGAAGATGAAAAACTTTGCTAGATGATACTAGCTCTGGCTTTCTTCGGCGGTCTCCTCGCCTCGTGTTCTACACGAAAAGATCCGCATCAAGTGTCACCTAATGGGCAAATACCAGGTGCCTTGGTAACGGCCTCGCAATCAATGCATGCGTTCAACCTTGTCGGCCGAGAAGTTGTAACACCAAGCGTCACGGTTTGTCTGAACGCCAGCAGACCGGGAAATAAAATGTGTCGTGCCTTCGCCGACCATGGCAGGGAACGTCATGAAGGTCTCGTCACGCTGGTTGAGCCAATCCCCGTCCTTGTTCGGGGTGATGAGCCGCCATGCGGTTGTTGCCAAGTTCGCTACGTCCAGATCGGCAAGTTTCTCCTCCCGGGTCTGGTAGTCGGGCACACCGTAATAGTGGATACGCGCTGACCCGCTGTAGGCGGGGTTCTTGACAGCGATGACAACGGCGACACCGGTCCTGGCCCCAGAACCGAAAACCTTGCCACCTTCCTGGCGTGACACCTCCCCGGCAGTGCGCTGATTTCCGCGAAGGTTGTAGACATAGATGTCGCTGAAGTCCTCGACCAAGGTTTTTCTGAGACCGTCAGCACTGTTGGAGTCGACCCATCCGTTGTTGGACACAAAGGCGAGGACACCCTGCTCCCCGAGTCGGTCAGTGGCCCAGCGGAAGGCGCGGATGTAGGAGTCATAGAGACTGTTCTTGTTGACCGCTGTGGAGTGGGCGGCGTAGGTGTCAGCGATCCTGGCATCCAGGGTTGGGTATTTGAGGTTGGCGTTGTTGTCGTTGGCGCTGGTCTGGCCCGCGCTATAGGGCGGGTTGCCGACAATAACCCTGATGGGGCTACCAAGCTGAGCCTCGATCCTGGAGTTATTGGCCGGGATGAGACTGGTATCGGCTTTGTCGCCGTCTTCGCTGATTTGGAAGGTATCGGTCAAGGTGGCACCGCCAAAGGGCTGGTAGGCAATCTCAGCCGCTTCGACACCCTGCTGCTCGGCTCGCGAGGTGAGCCAAGCGGGCTTTTGGTTTGATACTAGGCGAAATCACACTCACGGCTGTGCGCATCGTGCTCACCTGCCGCCCTGATGTCGGCTCCTCTTGTTTCCAAGAGTAAAGGATAATGACGTTAGTGAACCCGATGACACTGCCGGAGCTAAGACTCGCGCACAGGTACGAGAGTCGCCAAAAGATACGTGACTACCTATATAGAGACCGCCGAATCATTCAGAATCTGAGATGCCTTGTTACGAATTCGTTGAGGTACAACATCGCGATTAAGTGCTTGTACAAAATACTTTCTGAAGGCACTTAACGCTAGCTCTTCTGTTGAATGGTCAATAGCACCATCAACAAGCTTCGAATAATCCCAGTACTCGTATGAGATCGGAACCTCATGAATAATTTCATTTTCGGGAAGGCCTCCCGTCGATCCATGAGAGACAAATATAACCCTGACGCTCCATTTAGCTGGATCGTCGAGATTTGCCCAAGACTCCTCGAGGCGTTGTTGAACAATTCGTGCCAATGACTGCTGATGGCCCCGAACGTATGCAGGTGACACTATGCCACCATGCGCTTCTAGAGCAATAGCCGCCCTTTTATCAATATTTGCGAATTCAACATCACCAAGTTTGTGGCGACTGAAATTAGACGCATTTACACTATCTCCCAAACCTCGGGGAATCCATCCTTCATGTTGAAACGCCAAGACACTTAGCGCATCAACAATTCTCTGCTCTATGACTCCCTGGGTGTTTGACTCGTCATGTTGGATGAATCCACACAAACGGATAATTTGTGCAAAGCTAAGAGTCTCATTTATGAGCGTCAAATCTCTGTCTGTTAGTTCAATAATTCGCGTCAGCCAAGCACGTATTATTGCAGCCACGCTACGCCGGGCATGGAATGGAAGACTTTCAACCATATGTAAGATTCGCACCAATGCATGCGCACTAACGCCGGATCTATTTCGTGCCCACTGGTCGTCGAGTTGAGATACAGCCTTAGCATTATTCAGAACTGCATTTCCGGTAGCAACGTGATATTGCGCGAACACTGCCTCTCCCAATGCACCGCGAGGGCTAAACTCATATAAAAACGAGGCCGGATGGTCGTATCTATCGAGCGGGAGCATGCACCAGTGGAGCATTTGAAGGTAAGGCCATCCACTGGCATTCTCCGAAGTAAGAATTGTACCTTCACCTTGTTTAATCAGCAAGCGCAAATCAGATGAAATACTATCTCCGTCTAACCATGGGCTAGCAAGCTCACCAGCAATTTCACACGATTCGTCTGCTGATGTATCTGTAAAATGCTGATTGGAATAGATCTCGTCTTTTGGATGTATAACATTCTCAAAATCGCCAACCGACAAACTAGGCAAGAGTTCAAAGTGTGCAGCTATAACTTGTATCGCCTTATAGGGGACATAAAGACTTGATTCTAGTGAAAACAACAAGCGGGATATCTGTGAAGCAGAAAGGTGTTCTCTGGCAAGTAGATCATGGATGAAAGTTGCTCGCGAAAGTAGACGCAGGGTTTCTTTCGGATTTAATCCACGCCAGTCATGTTTACCGCCCTTTTGGAGGTGATTTACAACATCGCAGTAGCCTTTTCCATCAAGGCCAATCGCACTAGCGGACGTGTCCTCAAGAAGGGTGGTTATTGCGAACTCTAGTGCCCGGTTAATCTTTCCTGAGTGGAAATAATCCTCAATGTCATCAGAGAGCAATATCAAGTACGAGTCAATCGAATCGTATGACGAAGATTGATTGACTTGATTACTGAGCCTGCCAACACCTTCTTTCTGTTCCTGTTCGGAAATAGGAAGCTGGAGTTCGCCTATCAGTTCATTCAGAGTCATGGTGAGTTTCCGATTTCCAAAAACTACTTGGCCGCGCTCCGTTATGGACCCATAAGCGTGCCACTAAGCTAGATGCCGCCTCGCAATCAAGTCCTAAGCCTTGTAGCCAAAACATTGCTTGACCTATGGTTAGCTGCCTTGAGCCGGCCTCAACACGTGACACGAGTGATTGATCTACACCAAGTTCTGCCGCTAGACCGGTTTGACTAAGACCGGCGTTTTCGCGCAACTTACGTATCTCGCGCGAAAACGCAAGATCGAGTTTCCTTCCTGGTTGCATGCTGGTCATATGTAGATTCTACATAGCGATTCGGTCGAAAACCTATGGTAGCATGGCGCTATGGCAAATCAGCATAGCTCTCCACCGACCTTTGTTTCTCTGTACTCAGGAGCCGGTGGATTAGACATAGGTTTTGCACAGGCTGGATTTAGGCCAGTTTTCGGCAATGACATAGCACCTGACGCTGTCAGAACCCACAACAACATTCAATTCGTGCAAGACCCACGATGGCGAACTGCGGCAAGACTGTTCCAAGGAACGAGAGCAATAGCTGGTGATGTGCGTGAAGTGGGGGAAAGTCTCGCTGAAGGTATGGCTGATCTTGTTATTGGAGGACCGCCATGCCAAGGTTTTTCTGTCGCTGGAAAAATGGATCCAGAAGATCCTCGCTCTAGGCATGTATTCGATTTCCTTGGTCTCGTTGCTCGGATCAAGCCGAAAGCTTTTGTCATGGAAAACGTGGCGGCGCTTGCACGAAATAAGCGTTGGAAAGACGTTATTGCGTCGTTAAAAGACATTGCTTCGGTCGAATATAAAGTTCAGCTTATTGTCCTCAATGCTGCCGAGTGGGGAGTACCACAGGCTAGAGAGAGGATGTTTCTTATTGGGATTCCAGCTGACTGCCCTGATTTAGATTTTGGTGATGCGCCAAATCGAGACAATCCGAAGACGGTGCGAGAGGCTCTTTCGGAATTGCCACCTGCAGGTGACCGAGGAAATAACTCTATGTGTACTGCAAAAATTACTCTTGCAAAGCATCCTGTACTACGTCGTTCGCCGTTTGCTGGCATGCTATTTAATGGCCAAGGACGTGTGATTAATTTGGATGCAACGTCTCCGACATTGCCAGCATCAATGGGTGGAAATAGAACACCAATTATTGATATCGACTCTTTACAGGAAGCCACATCAACGCCCTGGATTGTGAAATACCACAAGAGGCTCTTCGAGGATCATGACTCTCCACTTAAGACAATTCCGAAGAATGCACATATGAGACGGATAACTGTGGAGGAAGCAGCAGCGATTCAGACTTTTCCGAAAGACCTGAAATGGGAGGGCTCACAATCAAGCCAATATCGACAAATTGGGAACGCTGTACCCCCACTGCTCGCTTTTCATGTGGCAGAGCATCTCAGGAAAGCGCTTAGATATTAATTAGGCACTATTGCACCGGTTCTAAATCGCTTAAAACAGCGATCCTTGCTCGTCCGTCTCATCGGTGACTTGTTCTCGGATGTCGTGCAGCCGGCCCAGCTGGTCAGCGTCATCACCATTCCCGTAGGACACCATGAGGTCTTCGAAATGCGCCCCACGCTGCGCTGTCGAAGGCTCTTGCTGGAACTGCTCAATGACATGATGGATGGTAGTTCGAGTCGCCACCAGATCCTCCCCAATTCTCCATGTGCCCAGATTGCGCACTACGCTGCGCCGCAAACTCAAAGCGCAAAAGCCTCACATCGCAACAGCGACACAATCATATGACGACGCGGCGCCATATGAGGTAACATGTGGGTACCCGGTAAATCATCCTCGACAAAACCTCGCGTCCAACTCGCGAAGCGCAACATCACAGACGCCAAGCGAGCGTACACACGAGGACTCGACCGCCCCCGTCGTATCTTAGCGATGGGGTGCCTATGAACGGATCGTTGCCGCCCCCATCGCCCTGACCGCCGCACAGCCAAAACCCTTCGCCAGGGCACGTGGTATGGAGATCAATATGGGAAACACCTGAAACATCGATACAATGGCAATACTCTGTCATCTTGGATCGTAATTACTGCTGATGGCGTAACCATATTCGATCATCTTGAGTCCTTCATAGAAAATGCGTAACAAAACGGGTTCTTCACAGATGGAGCAGTGTGACAGTTTTCATCATGGGGGTCTCGACTCCTACCCCCAACACCGCCACCCTCGACGGCCCAACTGGGAAGAGCGACTTTCATCTCAAGGCGCTGGGAAGAAATCGACGGTCCGTGTTCTCTTTTTCGAACACGGACCGTCGCAAAGTCACTGTCGAATTGTGTGGAAACTCAGCTATGCCGAAAACCGATAAGAAGCCCCTGAGCGGGGGTCGAAAGCGTCAGGCCAGATCCAGTCCCGGGTACAGCGGGAAGTTGCCGAGCAGTTCGTCAGCGGCGTCGTGGACCTTCTGAGCCACCCCGTCAGCGATGTGATACTTAGCCTTGCCCGGTTTGCCGGTAGATGCCGTCACCGGGGTGGTGGCCTTCAGCGCAGTGACAATGAGCTCGGCAACCCGATCGAACTCGTCAGCTCCGAATCCACGAGACGTCAGGGCCGGGGTGCCAATACGCACGCCCGAGGTGTACCAAGCGCCATTCGGGTCGGCCGGGATCGAGTTGCGGTTAGTGACGATGCCTGAATCCAACAGAGCTGCTTCGGCTTGACGACCGGTCAGTCCGAAACTCGTGGTGACGTCGAGGAGGTTGATGTGGTTGTCAGTGCCGTCAGTGACGAGCTTGACACCGCGCTTCATAAGTCCTTCAGCCAGAGCCTTAGAGTTGCTGGCGACACGCTGGGCGTAGTCGCGGAAGGCCTGAGTACGGGCCTCGGCCAGGGCGACTGCCTTGGCAGCCATGACGTGGGACAGCGGGCCGCCGAGAACCATCGGGCAGCCGCGGTCAACATCGTCGGCATACTCCTTGGTGGTTAGCACCATGCCCCCACGGGGACCCCGCAAAGACTTGTGGGTTGTCGTCGTCACGACCTGGGCGTGGGGAACAGGGTCCTCGTCACCGGTGAACACCTTGCCGGCCACCAGGCCAGCGAAGTGGGCCATGTCAACCATGAGGACGGCACCGACCTCATCGGCAATCTCGCGCATCTTCGCGAAGTTCACACGGCGCGGGTAGGCGGAGTATCCGGCGACGATAACGAGGGGTTTGAACTCGCGGGCCAGCTCGGCGACCTTGTCGTAGTCGAGCAGCCCCGTCTGTGGGTCAGTGCCGTAGGAGCGCTGGTCGAACATCTTGCCGGAGATATTGGGGCGGAAACCATGGGTCAGGTGGCCACCGGTGTCCAAACTCATGCCAATGGCGCGCTGGTCATTGAAGCGGTGGCGCAGGGTGTCCCAATCGGCCTGGCTGAGATCGTTGACAGTGCGAGCGCCGAACTCTTCGAGAGCCGGGGTCTCGACGTGATGGGCGAGGATCGTCCAGTAGGCGGTGAGATTGGCGTCGATACCGGAATGCGGCTGTACGTAAGCGTGCTCGGCACCAAAGAGCGCGCAAGCATGTTCAGCAGCAATTGTTTCTACGGTGTCGACGTTCTGGCAACCGGCATAAAAACGATGACCAGCAGTGCCCTCAGCATACTTGTCGGAAAACCAGGTTCCCATGGTTGCCAAGACTGGCAGGGAGGCGTAGTTCTCGGAGGCGATGAGCTTAAGGGAATGGCGCTGGTCGGTCAGCTCGGCTCGGGTGGCTTGCGCAATCCGGGGCTCCACCTGTGCGATCGCGTCAAGCATTGTTCGATAGGCCGGGGTCAGCTTCTCGGCGATGTCGCGGGCTGTGGGATCGACGGCACTGGGCTCACTCACGAATGGCTCCTGTCATAACGGGACGATGAGCATGAATCTACCCGCCCCTGGAGCTGCCCGTGCTCAGGGACCAAAAAGACGGCGAGCCACTCGTCGTTCGGCGTGGTGGGAAACCCCGGCTACGATCAGCGCTTTACTCGGGCAGAACGTCCGGCAGCGAGGTTTTCCACCTCGGTACGGGTCACCATCGAGGTGTCGCCGGGGGTCGTCATGGCCAAAGCGCCGTGGGCAGCTCCCCACTCGACTGCCTTTTACAGGACTCCCGCGCTCACCGCCTCATCTGTCGGGCATGGATGTCCGGTCCGACAGCCCCGCACGACCGCGCTGCAAAGGGACTCGACTCGAGTACAAAGGACGTGTTCGGCTCAGCTCTCCGATCCGCTGCCGCGCACCCTCGACACCTGGTACAGCGCGATAGACGCTGCCACTGAGGCGTTGAGGGATTCAACGTCGCTGCTGATCGGGATCGAAGCCAGCGCGTCACAGGACTGGCGAGTAAGACGGGCCAAACCCTCGCCCTCCGAGCCGACGACGAGAACGAGCGGACCGTCCAATCCAGGAGCGGCAGCGATGTCGGAGGCCGCATCGCCTGCCAACCCGACGATCATCCAGCCGGCCTTGGCGAATTTGCCAAGGGCCTGGTTGAGGTTTGAAGCCATCGCCACTGGGATACGTGCGGCAGCTCCAGCCGAGGTCTTCCACGCCGCCGCCGTCATCGAGGCCGAGCGGCGTGATGGGATGAGCACGCCCTGGGCGCCGAAAGCGGCAGCCGAACGAATAATGGCTCCCAAGTTGCGCGGATCGGTGACCTTGTCCAGAGCCACGACGAGACCACCCCGGTAGGTCTGGGAGCCAGCGTTAATGAGATCGTCGACGCTGGCATATTCGTACTCGGGAAGGCGCAGGGCCACGCCTTGATGGTTGGACCCTCCGGTCATGCGGTCGAGTTCGCCACGGGTGGCCTGCATCAACGCGATGCCATGGTCAGCGGCGAAAGAGAGGATCTCTCGCAGTCGGGAGTCATGCTCGGCACCCTCTGCGACATAGGCGGTGCGCACCGGAAGACCGGCATGCAACGCCTCCAACACCGGGTTACGGCCAATCACCCACTCTGGGCCGGCCCCTCTGAGCCGCTTGTCGGACGGTCTGTTGTTCCCGCCCCGGGCCAGTCTTTCCTGCTTAGCCTTGTAAGCCTTGTGGTAGGTGCGGTCTTCCGCCTTGGGAGTAGGGCCGCGCCCCTTCAAACCCTTGGGACGTCGGCCACCGGACCCGGCAGCTGAACTCTTACCCTTGTGGCGTGTGCCAGGGCGCTGGGAATTCCCGGCCATGTCAGTCTCCTCGTCAGCTCAGCGACCAGTGGGCGCCGTCGGGGGTGTCCTCAATCGTCAGTCCGAGGTTGGTCAAGGTGTCGCGGATTGCGTCAGCAGTGGCCCAGTCCTTGCGGGATCTAGCTTCGGCGCGCTGGTCAAGCATGGCTTGCACCAGGCCGTCGACAACGGGCTTGAGGCGAGCGTCGCTTCCCGCAGTGTCAGCCCACTCCGGTGCCTGCGGGTCCAAGCCGAACACCGCGAGCATGGCGCGTACCTTGGCCAAGTGATCGCGAGTCGCCTCGATGTCGCGGGCCGAGACGGACTTGTTGCCCTCGGTGATCTCACTGAAGAGAGCCGCAATCGCCTGGGGGGTACCCAGGTCATCGTCCATCGCCGTGACGAAGGCTTGCGGTAGGTCCTGTGACGTGACCTCCTCGCCAACGAGTTTGCCGGCACGATCGAGAAAAGAATCTATCCGCTCGATGGCCTTGGTGGCCTCGCCGAGGGATCCCTTAGTGCCTTCGTCGGAGGGGCTGAATTCGATCATGGAACGGTAATGCGGGGCGAGCAGGAAGTACCTGACGGCTCGCGGGCTGTACGTCTTGGTGACCTCGGTCACCTGGGCGGTGTTGCCCAGGGATTTGCTCATCTTCTCCCCAGACATCGTTACCCAGGCGTTGTGCATCCAGTACCGGGCGAACGGTCGTCCGGCAGCTGCAGACTGAGCCAGTTCGTTCTCATGATGGGGGAAGCGCAGGTCAATGCCACCGCCGTGAATGTCGAAGGCATCGCCCAAGTATTTTCCGGACATAGCCGAGCACTCCAAATGCCAACCCGGACGACCACGCCCCCACGGGGACGGCCACGACGCCGTCTCTGGCTCATCCTCCTTGTGTCCCTTCCACAATGCGAAGTCGCGCGGGTCACGCTTACCACGCGGGTCCGAGTCCTCTGCCGGGGCCATCTCGTCGACGCGCATCCCGGACAGTTCTCCGTACCGAGGCCAGGACCGGACATCGAAATAGACATCTCCGGAACCGTCAGGAGCGGGGTAAGCGTGGCCTTTCTCGATGAGAGTCTTGACCAGCTCGATCATCTCTGGGATGTGGCCGGTGGCTCGCGGCTCATAGGTCGGTGGACGGCACCCCAGCGCCTTGTAGGCCGCGTGCAGCTCATTTTCGTAGTGGTAGGCATGGGCCCACCACGGGGTTCCGGCAGCGGCCGACTTCGCGAGGATCTTGTCGTCGATATCAGTGACGTTGGCGACGACTGTCACCTGGTAGCCGGAACACTCCAGCCAGCGCCGCAAGACATCGAAGACGACCTCTTTGCGGATGTGGCCAAGGTGCGGGCTGGACTGTACCGTCATGCCACAGTGGTAGATCGATACCTGGCCCTCGCGCAGTGGCTCGAAAGTCTCGATGCCGTGGGTAGCGGTGTTGTAGAGCTTGAACGTCACGCCTCAATGGTACCGATTCGCCCTGACACATCGCCTACCATGGCCGCATGGCCGAGATTCGTAAACACAAGCCGTCGTCCAGCCCCATCGCTCGGGCCTTGGAGGCCGCGATGGGTGAATCCATCAAGCCGGTCGTCCCCGGATCGCGTCCTGACGAAGACACCCAACAGCCTGACGCGAAGCCTGAGACCGGTTCGTCGGCAGCGGCAGCTCCTGCTCAGTGGGGGTCGTTTACGGTGACGATACCGCCGAAATCCTCGCAGTGAAACGGACCCTGAGGCGCGCGGGTTAGCCCTTCATGCGGGCGCGTAATGCGTCGATGTCGAAGCGAGAAGCTGCGTCCACGTCGATATTCTCGGCGTTGGCCTCCCATGGGTCGTAGGGGGCGTCCTCTTCTTCATCTTCCACGTATCCCAAAGATGGGTCATAGACATTGACCAGCTCGTGGCCGCTTCGTGGCTGCGATCCATCGACGGAGACCACGGACTCGGTGCTCATGGCCTCGTCGGGGAGCTTGGCGAGGATGTCACGGACATATCCCTGAGCCGCCTCGACGTGCGGAACCTCGTGTTGTCGGCGCTGGGATTCGTACCAGCGATAGTCGAGTACCTCGTGGTAAAACTGCGCGAGTTCACGTTTGCGGGACAGCTCTGGGGGAATCTGTTGGACGACCGGCTCAAAACACTCGGTGAGCCAGCGGTGGGCCGCCACCGCCTCGTCAACCCCTTGCAGCCCGTTGCGCGCCCGAAAGGTGTCCAGATCGTTAAGGAGACGGCGTGCCTGGAACTCCTCGGTGTCCAGACCGGTAAGACGCAGCAGACGGCGCTGGTGATGTCCGGCGTCGACGACTTTGGGCTGAATGCGCAGTCGTTGGCCGTCCGGGGAGGTCTGAATGTCCAACTCGGCGACGTCGAAGCCAAGGGCATTGAGACGACGCACTCGTGACTCCACCTGGGAGTAATCACCACCGGCGAATTCCTCTGCTGCGGTGAGTTCATTCCATAGATCGTGGTATCGGTCCTCGATGGTTGTCACCAGGCCCAGCGGATCGAGGGCGGGGTCGAGCATGTCGCCCTCTTCCAAGTCGAGGAACTCGCCATAGAGGTTCGTACGTGCGATCTGCAGATCATGTTCCCGCTGTCCAGCCGTGAGTTGGTCGTGAAGCTCGCCGGTCTCGGCGTCAACCAGATAGGCCGCGAAAGCCTCAGCGTCGCGTCGGAACAACACGTTCGACAGCGAGATGTCACCCCACAAGAATCCCACCAGGTGCAGCCGCACCAGCAGAACGACGAGGGCGTCAAGCAGCCGGATGACGGTTTCTTGCCGCACACCGGAATGGAAGAGGGACCGGTACGGCAGCGAGAACCGCAAATGCCGGGTCAGGATGATCGGTTCAAGTGGCTCGCCGTCAGCGGAGTATCGGTCGGTGATGACGCTAATGGGTTCGACGGAAGGGGTATCTAGGCGCATGAGGTCATGCAGCAGGCGATACTCGTGAATTGCCAGGTGCTCGACAACTTCTTTGGCGGCATAAACGTCGTCACCAACGGTGATGAATCGCACCACGTGACGGGAGATACCTCGCGGAAGTGCGACCAAGAGTTCATGCGGCCACTGCTCCAGCGGTGTGCTCCACGGCAACGGAAGCAGGCGGGAATCAGGCTTCGCGCTGAGGAATCGGGTCACGGGAGACAGTCTGCCACGCCATGACCTGCTGATGGTTTTGGTGACGTGCCGGTCATGAAGAACGTCAGAACTCAGACAGCGGCGGCCCGGTCGAGAGCTTCGGTCAGGCAGGCGGCGAGGTCCTCAACTGGGTCAATTCCCGGACTCATCCGGATCATGGCGTCATTGACTCCGGCGGCGTCCCGGGCCTCCTGGCTCATTGCGGCGTGAGTCATCGTCGCCGGGTGGCAGACCAGGGACTCCACACCTCCCAGGGATTCAGCGAGAATGAACCCTTCCAGTCCGGTCATGAAAGCCTTGACAGCCGGCAGCCCACCCGCCAGTTCAAAGCTGAGCAAGGACCCGAAATCCTTCTGCTGGCGAGCAGCTAAATCATGGCCAGGATGGTCAGGCAAACCCGGCCAATGCACCGCTGTGACGGCCTTGTGGCTGGAAAGGATCTCAACCATTCGGGCCGCGTTGAGGCAGTGGGCCTGCATTCTCACCTTGAGGGTACGTAATCCCCGCAGCGTGAGCCAGGCATCTAGTGGCGAGGCCGTTACCCCCATCATGTTGGCATGGAAGGCCATCAGATCGACGTCTTCTTCGGCAGCGGCGACGACCGAGCCGCCAATGACATCAGAGTGGCCGTTGAGGAACTTGGTGTCCGAGGCAATGACGAGATCCGCCCCGAGACTCAGCGGCTGCTGCAGAATCGGCGAGCAGAAGGTGTTGTCGACGGCCACAACGGTGCGGTCGCCGGTCGACGAGTGAGCCAACTCAGCAGCGGCAGCGATGTCGGTAATGCGCAACAACGGGTTGGAAGGGGTTTCAACCAGGAGCAAGTCGGTGGGGGATCCCAGAGCGGTGCGTAGGGCGTCAAGGTCGGTCTCATTAACCCAATCGACCGTCAGACGCCCGGCAGCAGCCCAGGTATCGAGAATGCGCCAGGTGCCGCCGTAACAATCGTGCGGGGCGATGACATGGCCGCCGATGGGTACGAATGCCTGCAGTACCAGCATGATGGCCGACATCCCCGACGAGGTGACTACTGCCCCCGTGCCACCCTCAAGTGTCGTGAGAGCGTCGGCCAGCAGGGCGCGGGTGGGATTACCTCCGCGACCGTAGTCGAAGGTCGGGCGCTCCCCGAAGGTGTCATAGAAGTAGTTCGAGGAGAGGAAGGCTGGTGGGGTGACGCTGGAGTGGGCGTGGTCTGAACATAGTCCGGTCGTCAGTCCCTGCATGGTGGTGGACGTCGACATAATCCCTCCTGTCATCGGGTGGCTTCGAGGTTAGCTGAGGACGATCAGAAAAAACGTCCGCGACCATTTTTCGGATTTGGCGTGACGATCTGGCTCGTCAAACATCTAAACCTGTGAAAGTCGTCACAGATCGAATGGAGATGACCCGACATGGCTGATAACAAGACCGCTTCCGCCAAGACTGACCAGACTAAGAACGACCCCAAGACCGAGAATCTGCCGGAGACCACCGGGGAGACTCTTCCCCCGTCGCCGCTGCACACCGATCATGGCTCGACCCTTATTGCTGAGCAGGTCGTCCAGAAGATCGCCGGTATCGCGTGTCGTGAAGTTCCTGGCATTCACGCCATGGGCTCCACCGGACGCCGGATGTTGAGTTCCATCACGGACCGCATTCCGGGCTCCACCACCAACGTCTCGAACGGCGTCCAGGTTGAGAAGGGTGAGCGTCAGTGCGCCATCGACCTGTCCGTCGTTATCGAGTACGGCTACTCGGTCGTTGAGGTCGCCAACAAGCTGCGCGAGACCATCATTGACGCGGTTGAGTACGGCACCGGCCTTGAGGTTGTTGAGGTCAACGTCCAGGTCACCGATGTGTACCTTCAGGGTGACGACGAGGGCGACGAGGACCAGCCGGCCCAGACAATCTCCCAGCGTAAGAACACCGAGCTTTCCTGAGAGGGCACAGTATGAATGCATCGCGTATCGGAGCACTCATCGGCCTGTTGTTGGGCGTCATCGCAGTCTGTGTAGGCGTGTGGCAGGCCATCGTCGTGCTGGTGTTGGGTCTGCTCGGCTTGATCGTGGGGCGGATCATTGACGGTCAGCTCGACGTACACGACATCTTCGGCAAGCCAAGCCAGCGGAACCGTTGATGTCTGCCGGCACCACACGCGTACGCTCGGTGCCGTCGCTGGCGGTCCATAACCGTGAGAAGGCCAGCCGTGGAACCTTGACGGTGACTACGGCGGTGGTCGAGAAGGTGGCTGCCCGGGTGGCGGCCCAGAGCGAGGGTTTTGGGGCCCCCACCTCGTCGTTGTTCGGATCGGGGTCGCGCGCCGACTTCGACCGAGGCCCAAAGGTAAGCGCGGTTCTTACCGGACATGCTGCTGATCTGGAGGTGGAGGTTGCCGTCGGCTACCCAGCCCCCGTCCAAGATCAGTGCGACGATCTGCGGGCGCGTTTGACCGCGCAGGTTCCGAAATTGTCCGGAGTCGAGATCGGCACTATCGACATTTTGGTGAGCCGAGTTGTCAAGGTATCGACCACGAAGGAGGTGAGCTGAGATGAGTCATCGATATATGTCTCCTCCGCTCGTTCGCCGTCCTTCCCGAACGATCCCGGTGACAATCCTCGGTGTTCTGCTCGTGGCGGGTGGAGTGGTGGCCATCATCGCCGCTATTCACCGTCTCCAGCACGGGGCCTTGCCACAGTGGTTGGCCTGGGCTCGCGGCTACCTGACCACCGGCTCGTGGCTCAGCGACATCGCACTGACGATTGCCATCGTCGTCGGCGTCATCGCACTGTTGTTGGTGATGTGCGCATTCAAGCCCGGGCGCACCTCTGGTGTGTTCCTCAAACCAGCTGAAGGTGCTCCCGACGATCGCGAGATTGTCATGGACAACTCTGACCTGACGGGCTGGTTGTCCCGCTGGCTCGATGACGAAGATGGGGTTTCGTCCTCATCGGTGAGGCGTCGTGGTAACACCCTCAAGATCGAGGTCAAGACTGACGTCAATGATCCTGAGGTGCTGCGTGAGCAACTCACCACGAGGATAGGCGACCGCGTTGACTCGCTGGGCCTGGAACATTCACCGAACGTGAAAGTGAGGTTGCGATGAGGGGGCGCGCAAACAGAACACGACTTGCCATCGTTGGGGTCCTCGGCCTGTTGTTGGTTGCATGGTTCATGCTGGTGCGTTTCGACGTTGTCTCATCGTGGGGATGGTGGCAGCCTGACCCCAACTCACCCATCATCGACGTGCCGAAGCCATGGCGAACGAATTACGCCTCTTGGGCCCTGCTCATCGTGGGAGTTCTAGCTGTGGTGATTGGGTTGATCTGGCTGCTTCGGCAGTTCTCGTCAAGCAATCGCGCTCGCGTTTACGGCATTAGCCACGAAACGGACCACGGATCGACGGTGCTGTCCACCGACGCCCTGGGGCGAGCCGTCGAGGAACAGATTGAGGAATTCCCCGGAGTCGGCAGTGCCAATGTCAGGTTCTTCGGGGCCCGTGTTGCTCCTGAGATGATGGTTCAGATCGATCTTGATGACCGTGCTGACGTGCGAAAGCTGGTCACCTGGTTGGATTCCGAGGTAGCTCGCGACGTCGAGACCACCCTGGGCGCCACGTTGGTGCGTTTCGGGACGAAGCTGCGGACCGGAGCGCATGTCACTGGGACGGGTGTGAGCCGCGTTGGCGTGACCGAAGTGTCTAACATCGACGAATCCGGTGACAGTTTGCCTGCCACTCCAATGCCCAAGCCGACCTTCCTGGACGAAAAGTCCGAACGGGCCAAGCCGCGGACTCGCGAAGGGCAGGTGCTTTCCTGAGCCTCGTGGCGGTCGAGGACGCTTTGGATGTCCTCGACCGCTGCTAGCGTCCAAGCCATGGTCTGCGGAGTCGAAGGTGATGGCGGCAACGGGATCGTCCTTGCGGACATCAGGGCTGCTCAGGACGGAGATGCCGAGGCATACGCCCGCGTCGTCGAGTCCTGGGGCGGACCGCTGTTGAGGTTCTGTCGCAACCATTTGCCGGCCACGATGGACGCCGAGGACGTCGTCCAGGACGTTTTGCTGGCTGCCTGGCAGAAGCTACCTGATCTCGACGATCGATCGCGGTTCAGGGCGTGGATGTACACCATTGCCCGAAATCGTTGCCGTGAAGTCATTCGGACCGCCGGGCGACGCGCCACCGATCCCGTCGCACCAGAAGAAGTTCCGGTGAGGATAGATACCCGACAAGACCCGGCGAGGACCCATGCCAGAGACGCTGCGATGACGGCGTTGAAGGAGAGCGTCGACAGGCTCGCCGACAATCAGAGGCGTATTTGGGTCATGGCCCACATTGATGGTCTCGGATACGCCGAGATTGCAGAGATTGAAGAATTACCAGTGTCCACCGTCCGTGGTCGTTTGGCTCGGGCGAGGGCGACCATTGCGGAGGAGATGGAACCATGGCGGTAAATCTCGCGTGTGGCGCGGACATGAATGAGGTCTGGGACAATGCGGCACAACCTCCCACCAAACACGAAGTCGAGTGTCCAGCCTGCCGGGCTGTGCGTACCGAGGCTCTTCGCGCCAGTCAGATGCGTGACGACACAGTTTCCGAGGACGCTCGAACCAGGGTTGTCGTTGATCCACCGAAGTTGTCGTCGGTATGGAGGTCCTACACGGCTGACCTCTCACCACGTCACTGCATCGTCAGTGACGACACTGGCGAGATCGAGGTCAGGGAGACCGTGTTGTCTGCGATCGTGCGCCGGACCGTCGCCGATTGTGAGGATTGCGTGCTGAGCCACGTCCATTTTTCAGTACCCAATACTCCACTGAAACTGCGTATTGACCTGTCTGTTGCGCACGGTGTTCGGATTCCGGAATGCGCTGACCGGGTGCGTCAGCGGGTCTCGTCGGAAATGTACCGACAGCTGCACGGACACCCAGTAACCATTGACATCGCTGTGGAGGATATCCATGTCTGAGAACGACCTTGTCGTCTCCGGAACTGTTCTGACAGGTGACGACACCGTTGATGATCTGAAAGGGGTCATAGCCACCACGGTTCTCAATACCCCGGGAGTGACTCGACTCGTACGACCGTGGTGGCGGCGAGTCGGGACTTCCGACGACCGCTCCGCAATCCGGATAACCGAGCAGGATGGCCGTACTGACGTGGATATCGAGGTCACCGTTGATCTGACGGTGCCCATCGTGCGGCTCACCGAGGATCTTCGACACCGGGTTTCCACGGCCATCGCCCAGTCCGGACGCACACCAGGAAAGGTCGACGTCGTGGTATCCAAGGTTGAAGGGTCGAGCTGACACAACAAGGTCCCCGGAAGAACCGGGGACCTTGTGTCGGTTTTAGGAAGATCAGGAAATGCGCTCGGTGGTCTCCTGGCTGAAGATGTGGACGGAGGCCGGGTCGACACCCAGGCGCACCTGCTCGCCACGGCGCGGAGGACGACGCGACGAGATACGTGCGACGACCTGGTGGGCCTCGCCATCCTCGATGGAAGCCTGCTTTCCGGAACCGGCGAGGGAGCCGTAGAGGTAGGCGTCAGCGCCGAGTTCCTCGACAACAGCAACGTCGAGTGCGATGCCCTCACTAGCGAGGGTGAAGTCCTCCGGGCGGATACCGACGATGAGCTTCTTCTCGTTCGGAGCCTTGGCCAGAACGTCGCGGGAGACCGGGATGACGTGATCGCCGAGTTTGACGCCACCGTCGACGACCTCGCTTTCGATCAGGTTCATGGCGGGGGAGCCGATGAACCCGGCGACGAAGAGGTTCTTCGGGGCGTCGTAAAGGGCCAGCGGGGAATCAACCTGCTGCAGCACGCCATCCTTCATGACGGCAACACGGTCGCCCATCGTCATGGCCTCGGTCTGGTCGTGGGTCACATAGACGGTAGTGACACCGAGGCGCTGCTGCAGGGCAGCGATCTGGGTACGGGTCTGGACACGCAGCTTGGCGTCGAGGTTCGACAGCGGCTCGTCCATGAGGAAGACCTGCGGGTTACGAACGATGGCGCGACCCATGGCGACACGCTGACGCTGACCACCAGACAGGGCCTTCGGCTTGCGGTTGAGGAAGTCCTCCAGGCCGAGGAGCTTGGCCGCCTCGAGAACGCGCTGCTGACGCTCAGCCTTCGGCACGTTCTGCATCTTGAGGGCGAAGCCCATGTTGTCGGCCACCGTCATGTGGGGGTAGAGGGCGTAATTCTGGAAGACCATGGCGATGTCACGGTCCTTCGGGGGCAGATCGGTGACGTCGCGGTCTCCAATCCAGATGGAGCCGGCATTGACCTCTTCCAGACCGGCCAGCATTCGCAGGGAGGTGGATTTACCACAGCCTGACGGTCCGACGAGGACCATGAACTCACCGTCGCCGATGTCGAGGTTGAGCTTGCTGACGGCTGCGTGATCGGTGCCCGGGTAAACCCGAGTCGCCTCCTTGTATTGCACGGTTGCCATGACCGTTGTTCCTTTCCACGGGCAGGTACGTGCCCGACGATCCGTTGTGGAAACGCGATGACGAGTGCCACCGGGGTCCATCAAGAGTTCGACGAACCGAGATCGATCATAATGGACAAGCCAGCACGAGAATGTGGTGGGGGCTACTAGCGGAGTGTCTCCCGTAGTCAGAGAAAGATCTGGTAGTAATCAACGAAGTGCGGACCCGCTGAGTTCTAACACTCGACGATGTTTACGGCGAGACCTCCTCGCGCCGTCTCCTTGTACTTCACCTTCATGTCGCGTCCGGTTTCCATCATCGTCTTCATGACCTGATCCAGGCTGACGATCTGGGAGCCGTCCCCGGCTATGGCCAGACGAGCCGCCGTCACAGCTTTGATGGCCCCCAGGGCATTGCGCTCGATACACGGAATCTGGACTAGGCCGCCCACCGGATCGCAGGTCAGCCCGAGATGGTGTTCAAGGCCGATCTCGGCAGCGTTGCAGACCTGGGCCGGCGTTCCGCCCATGACTTGAGCCAGACCGGCGGCGGCCATCGAACATGCCACGCCAACCTCTCCTTGACAGCCGACTTCAGCTCCCGAGATGGACGCCGACTGCTGGTAAATCTCGCCAACAGCGCCGGCTGCCAGGAGGAAGTCGACGATGAGGTCATCGTCACCGGTGTCGACACCGGGAGTACCTGAGTCGATGTCGGAACCGGGGGACAGAAACTTCACCGCGAAGTGCAGACAGGACGGGATAATGCCGGCCGCACCATTGGTGGGAGCGGTGACGATACGTCCACCTGCTGCGTTTTCCTCGTTGACGGCCAAGGCCCACACCGTCAACCAGTCGACTGAGCCGAACGGTTCCGGCCTGCCAGGCGCGATTGCCTCCCGGGCAACGAGATCGCGGTGCATCCTCATGGCACGACGCCGCACGTGCAGTCCGCCGGGAAGAACACCAGCGCGGGAACAGCCGCGCTCGACACAGGCGTGCATGACAGCCCAGATATCCAGCAGCTCGCTGCGGACATGCTCCTCGTCTCGGGTCGTCATCTCATTGGCCATGGTGACCTCGGGGATACTCATCCGGTAGTCAGAGCACTGTTCCAGCAATTCCTCCCCGGTCTTGAAAGGGTAGGGAACCGGAGCCGTATCCCGGACGATGGCTGGGTGCTCGTCCTCGCCGTGCTCGACGACGAAGCCACCGCCGATGGAGTAGAAAGTGCGTTCGGCGACGACCTCTTGACCAGACCAGGCCGTGAATGTCATGCCGTTGGGATGGAAGGGCAGAGAACGGTTGCGATACAGAATGAGGTCAGTCTTGACATCGAAAGATATCTCTCGACCGCCATGCACCGCGTCGAGGGTGATCCGCCCACTGTTGGCGACGGAAGCGGCACGAGCCGGGGTCTGATCGGTGTCCACGGTGGCTGGTTCCTCGCCCTGCAAGCCCAGTAGGACAGCTGCTTCGGAACCATGCCCGTGTCCGGTCGCTCCTAACGAGCCGAAGAGTTCGGCGCGCACTCGGGTAACTTCGGCCCACGCTGGCGACTGGGCTAGATCAGTCACGAAGATCTGGGCAGCTCGCATGGGGCCGACGGTATGCGAACTGGACGGACCGATACCCACCTTAAAGATGTCGAAAACGCTGACTGCCACGACAATGATTCTGCCAAAGACACAGGTGAAATGTCAGTGAAGAGCACGGAGGATCTGACGGCCTTTCGCCCGTCGGAGAGAGGGTCGCCAACGGGTTTGGTGGCGACGAGTTTTGACAAACCTCTTGACGAACTCGCCGCAGTGGTCCATGCTCTCTTTAACAAGAATTGAAGACATCTTTTGAAAGGTGTCTTTACAAAGATGTCTTGACAAGGGCTGTGAAGGCATGAACCCGGTCGTGGAGAAGAGGCGGTGACGGTGACGAAGCGTGATCGACGCAGCGACAGAGCCGATGACGTCCTGCTCGCACTGCGTGCCGGGGAAGCCATGAGTGCCGCTGACCTTGTCGAGCGCACTGGTTTGTCACGCCCAACCGTCATCTCAATCCTCAATGATCTGGAGTCGTCCGGGTGGGTGGTTCGTGGCACCTCCGATGGTGGCGGGCTGGGGCGTCCTGCCACGGTGTGGTCGTTGGGTGAGGATGTTGGGATCGTCATCGGGGCCGATATCCTCGTCGACTCAATGCTTCTAGTGGCGGCAACTTTCGGCGGGGCGATCCTCGACGTTCGTAGTGTCCGTCTGGGCCAACATCAACGTGACGCCCGTCTGGACGCCGTCGCAAACGCCATCGAGGCATTGCGAGATGTGTACCGGCAGAAAGGGCCACTGCTGAATCTGGCGATCTCGACGACAGGGATTGTCAACGGGGAAGGCCGTATTGTGCGCAGCGACCTCGTGCCGCAGTGGACCGGGTTGGACCTGGGACGTGTGCTCTCCGAACGCCTCGACGTTCCTGCCAGCGTCGACAACGACATCAATTTGGCAGCGTATGGCGAGTTTTGTCAGCGTCGGCAGCGTGGGCGCCTCGATTGTGACTCCGACATGTTGCTGGTGCGGATGGCCCGAGGCCTCAACACGGGACTGGTCCTCAACGGACAGGTTCATCGCGGACGCACCTGGAACGCCGGTGAGATCAGTGACGTGCTCGACTTACATCTAGACGGCGAGGAGGTTCCCGACGATGACTGGATTGATCGGGCGGCCTTGACGACGGGTTCGATCGCAGCTGTCATTGCCCCCGATGCCATCGTCATGTCTGGACCGACCAGCTCATCAGTCAAGGTCATTCGCCAGGTCATTGCTCGGCTCATGGCCCGCCGACCGCTCGGCTCGGAGGCGATGAATGCTGAAGTCGAGGAATTGGGACAAGCCGCGTCGGTCGTCGGAGCTCTCAATACTGCCTTGGAAGCGGTGACGAGAAAGGCCCTCGGTACCGAACATCCGCGCCCTGTGGCCCTACGGGGCATGGCCAAGATCATTTCCGAAGTTGAGAAAGGACACCACAGCGTCATGACGGCAACTCATCGAGAAGGACACACGGGGGATCGCATGAGGGTCGGTGTTGTTGGTGTCGGGGCACGGTCGCGGCTGGCTCTTAACGCCGAGCTGGAAGGCAACGACGGCGTTGTGACCGCTGTGTGCGAGCCTCACCACCTGGCCCGCAAGCGAGTAGCCGATCGGCTCGGGAAGGACCCCGACTCGATCACGATCACCCCTGACGTTGCCGGACTCATTGCGTCGGGAATTGACGTCGCCTTTGTCACCTCCCCTGACGACACCCATGCCGAGGTCACGTGTCAGCTGCTGGAAGCCGGGATTCCGGTTTATTTGGAGAAGCCGCTGGCCATCACGATGGATTCGGCGACCAAAGTCCTGACCACCGCGTACCAGACCGGCACGAAGCTCTATGTCGGACACAACATGCGGCACATGAATGTTGTCCGCTCGATGCGCGACCTCATCCGTACGGGTCGGATTGGCGAGGTCAAGGCGATCTGGTGCCGTCACTTCGTCGGGTCGGGAGGGGATTTCTACTTCAAGGACTGGCACGCCACCCAGGAGCATGGTACGGGTCTGTTGTTGCAGAAAGCGGCTCACGATATCGATGTCATGCACTGGTTCGCGGACTCCCACACCACGGATGTGGTCGGCATGGGCGGACTCACCCTCTATGACCGCATTACTGACCGTCGTGACAACTCTGACCAGCTCATGGGGGACTGGTACTCCCTGGACAATTGGCCTCCGCTGACTCAGAAGGGGCTCAACCCGGTTATCGACGTCGAAGACATCTCGATGGTGCTTATGCGGATGGAGTCTGGTGTTTTCGCTTCGTACGAGCAATGCCACTACACCCCGGACTACTGGCGCAATTACACCGTCATCGGTACCGAGGGGCGCATCGAGAACTTCGGTGATGGTGAAGGAGGCGTCATCCGGCTGTGGAACAAGCGCACCTACTACAACGCGGACGGTGACGAGACCTTCCCCATCATTGGTGACGCCAATGGGCACGGTGACGCTGACGTGCTGACGGTCACCGAGTTCCTCAATTTCGTCAGGAACGGAACCCGTACCGATACCTCGCCATTAGGGGCCTGGTATGCGGTTGCCGCGGGAATCCAGGCTACTGACTCGTTGCGGCACGGGTCGACGCCGCGCCAGGTGCCAGTTCTCGACGACGAGATTGTCCGGTACTTCAACAACAACCAAGTTAAGTGATCGCAATAAGACAGAGAGGTCAATCATGGATCGCAGAGGCTTTATCATCGCGGGGGGGGGGGCTGTCTTTGCCGCCCTAGCTCTTGGCGGTTGTTCATCGTCGAGTAAGGATGAAGAATCGGGTGTTTCGCCGAGTATCGACTCCAAGACGTCGGCCGAGTTGACTTTGGCATATTGGGATAAGAACCAGACGAAGACGATCGAGGAGAACCTCGCCTCCTTCGCCAAGAAATACCCGAATATCAAGGTCAAGACGAACCTGGCGGGATTCAATGACTTCTGGAAAAAGTTGCGTACCCAGGCCCAGGGTAACGAGCTTCCCGACGTGTTCTGGATGAACGGCCCCAATATCCAGCTTTACGCCGCCAACGGTATGCTCGCGCCGATCGATAAAATTACCGATGCCGGCATCAAATGGTCGGACTACCCGAAGGCTCTCGTTGACCTTTATACCTATGAGGGAAAGCACTACGCCGTGCCGAAGGATTTCGATACCATCGGGGTCTTCTATAATAAGAAAATCTTCCAAGAAGCTGGAGTTGACGTCCCTACTGCCAACTGGACCTGGGACGATTTCCATGACAAGGCCAAGAAGATCTCCGATTGGGGTAAATCCAAGGGTATTTACGGGTGTGCGACCACCATTAACGGCGATGGCCAGGGCACCTACTACAACACTATCATTCAGGCCGGCGGCTACATCATTAAGGACGACAAGTCCGGATTTGACAATCCTAAGAGCATTGAAGGACTGCAATGCTGGGCCGACTGGGTCAAGGACGGATCGGTTGCTTCCCCGAAGATCGTCACTGATACCAAACCTGCGCAGATGTTTAAGAGTGGCAAGTCTGCCATGTTCTGGACGGGTGACTGGACGGCCTCTGAACTCGCCCTGGAATTCAAGGGGCATGAGGATGACTACGACGTTATTGATCTGCCGCAGAAGGAAAAGAGGGCCACTGTCATTCACGGCATCGGATGGGCTGCTTCTGCCAAGAGTAAGAACAAAGCAGCAGCTCTGGCGCTCATCGCTCATATGTCTGGCAAGGAGAGCCAGGAGGTTGAGGCGAAGAACGGCACCGCCATCCCAGCTTTCAATGGGACCCAAGACGCGTGGGTCAAGAGTTTCCCGAAGTGGAACTGCAAGATGTTTGTCGACGCCGCAACGAGTTATGCCTCGACCTACCCGGTGAGTCGTAATACCGATGCCTGGGCTCTCCGCGAAGTTGACTTCCTCAATCCGGCTTTCGCCGGCGAGGTACCGGTTCCGGAGGCGGCTAAGAAGCTGGCTGCGTTCATGAATGACGCCCTGAGCAAGGAGAAGTGATGACACGGCCCGATGGGCGAGGTGGTGACGCGGTCGCCTCGCTATCCGGGTCGGGATCCCACCGGCCCGGACGACGAAACCCAACGAGCGTTGGAGCGTGGCCCATCCTCTTCATTGGTCCGCTCATGATCGGTATCGCGGTCTTCTACTACTGGCCAATTGTCAAGAACATCGTCACGTCGGTGCAGCAGACCAATGCCTTCGGGGGAAATCCCGAGTTCGTAGGCATACAGAACTACAGGGACTTGTTCTCAAGCCCGGATCTGGGTTCGGCGATGCTCAACACTGTGCTGTACACAGTTATCGTCTTGCTTGGTATTCCACTGTCGGTCATCATTGCGTCGATGGTTGAATTGCCAGGCTTGAAGTTAAAAGGGTTGTATCGCGCTGTGTATTTTATGCCGTACCTGGCTATGCCGATGGCTGTCGCTCAGGTCTGGAAGATTGTCTATAATGGTCAATTCGGCCTCCTCAATCAGATCCTCCGTAGTCTTGGTGTGAGTGATCCTCCCTATTGGCTCATCACACCAGGATGGGCGCTGTTCGCGGTTGCGCTGTTCGGACTGTGGTCGTCTATTGGTTTCAATGTCATCATTTTGTCGGCGGGCCTGAAGTCGATTCCTCGAGAGCTGTACGAAGCCGCATCCATTGATGGCGCTTCGAGGTGGCGTCAGTTTCGCTCGGTTACGGTTCCGCTGCTGACTCCATCAATCTTTTTCTTAACGATCATGACGACGATCAGTGGATTCCAGCTTTTCGATGCTTTGTATGCCATGATTGACACCGGAAATCCGGTCGAGCCCAGAACGAGGTCCTTGGTCTCCCTTTTTTATCGGGAGGCATTCGTCAACAACAACCAAGGGGTGGGGGCAGCGATCGCCATCGTCATCTTCCTCCTGGTTGCCGTTGTTACCTTCATTCAGTTTCTGGGGCAGAAGAAGTGGGTCAACTATGTCTGAGATTGCGCCGACCGGTGAGGTCTTGAGTCAGCAGGAGGTGGACCACCTCGTCAAAAAGGGTGACCGGAACTCCCAGAAGGGCCTCGTCGGTATACATGCGTTGCTGCTTATTGGCGGTGTGTTTATGGTCTTCCCGTTCGTCTATCAGGTTCTTATGTCCTTGTCGACGAACGCCGAGATTCAGGCCGTTCCGCCCAAGCTCATCCCGAATGAGTGGCAGTTCAAGAACTATGCCGAGGTTTTCACTAGGTTGCCATTTCTCAAGCAGTTCGGCGTTTCTTTGACGATCACCGTGTTGCGTACTGTTGCACAGTTGCTCTTGTGTGCGATGGGTGGATATGCCTTCGCTCGCATGAAGTTTGGGGGCAAGTCCATCCTCTTTGGGCTTGTACTGGCCATTCTCATGGTGCCCGGACAGTCATATCTCATCGGTCAATACCAGATCATTCGTGACCTTGGCCTACTCGAGACCCCATGGGGCATTGTGTTGCCAGGCTTTTTCTCTGCTTTCGGTGTCTTTCTAATGCGGCAATCGTTCATGAGCTTGCCGGTGGAACTGGAGGAAGCAGCGCGTCTCGATGGTTGTAATCCTTGGCAGACCTTCTGGCGCGTCATGGTCCCCATCGTCAAACCGGGCTTGTTCGCCGTCATGATTACGACGGTACTGTGGTCCTGGAATGATCTGTTATGGCCACTCATCGTGACCACTCGGGAGGAGTCGATGCCGTTGAGCGTGGGTATCGCCACTCTGGCGGGACAGCATTCCAGCGAGTTTGCCCTCATGATGGCCGCCTCCGTGATGGCGATGGCACCGATCTTCCTGTTGTTCTTTTCAATGCAAAAGAGGGTTATTGAAGGACTAGCCAGCTCAGGGTTGAAAGGCTGAACACATAGTTGCCTACCGGCGTGCAGGCCTGTCCGGGTAGTGGCAGAGTTGTGTCATCACAACGATGTGGTTGAGGGGCTATGCCCTCGGAAAGGTAGGGGCCATGAAGGCGTTGGTGAAGACCCGGCCGGAGCCGGGACTTGAACTCATTGATATTCCTGACCCGACTCCGGGGCCGAACGATGTCGTCGTCAAGGTGTTGCGCAGTGGGATCTGCGGCACGGACGTCCATATTGACAAATGGGACGGTTGGGCCTCCAAGACGGTGCGCACCCCGCTCGTTCTGGGCCACGAGTTCTGCGGCGAGATTGTCGAACTCGGCTCTGAGGTCAATGACCTGGAAGTCGGTCAATTCGTCTCTGGCGAGGGCCATTACGTCTGTGGTCGCTGTAGGGCGTGTTTGGCGGGCAAACGGCACCTGTGTCGCAACACCCAGGGCATCGGATACGCCGTGGATGGGGCCTACTGTCAGTATTTCGTCATGCCAGCCAGCAATGTTTGGGTCCACTACATCCCGGACCTTGACCCAGACGTCGCGGCGATCTTCGATCCCTTCGGCAATGCCGTTCATACGGCTTTGCAATTTCCTTGCCTGGCCGAAGACGTCCTCGTCTCAGGAGCTGGTCCCATCGGAATCCTGGCTGCCCTCGTCGCTCAGTTCCAAGGGGCGCGCAATGTCGTCGTTACTGACCTATCTGACGAGAGGCTCGAACTAGCTCACAAGCTCGGTTTGAAGAACACCGTCAATGTCTCCCGAGAGGGCTTGGAGACGGTGTGGGACCGCTTTGACATGAAGGAGGGGTTCGACATTGGTCTGGAGATGTCTGGATCGGGTGCCGCCCTGACTTCGATGATCGACAACATGACTCATGGCGGGCGTATCGCTCTGTTGGGAACTCCAAGCAAGGACATCACCCTTGACGTGTCCAAGGTTATTTTCAACATGCTTACGATCCAGGGAGTGACCGGTCGTCAGATCTTCGAGACCTGGTACACCATGTCTTCCCTCATCCGTTCTGGCCTGGACATTTCTGGGGTCATAACCGACAGATTCCCCATCACGGAATTCCGCGAGGCATTCAACGTTGCCGAATCGGGCCATGGCGGCAAGGTCGTCATGAACTGGGAATACCTTGACTGACGAGTTGTAGGAAGGACAATCACCATGTACGGATCCATGAAAGACGAACTGAGCGGCAAGATCGCGGCCCTCAAGGAGGAGGGACTGTATAAGGCCGAGGCTCCATTGACCAGCCCTCAGTCAGGTGAGATCACCGTCGATGACGGACGCGAAGTCATTAACTTGTGCGCCAACAACTACCTTGGTTTGGCCGACTCCCCGGTGCTCATCGACGCGGCCAAGAAAGCACTCGACGAGTGGGGCTTCGGAATGGCCTCGGTGCGATTCATCTGTGGCACCCAGACCCTGCACCAGAAGTTGGAGCGGGCCATTACCGAGTTCTTGCACCCAGACGACCCTGAGAACTGGGACACCATTTTGTATTCGTCGTGTTTCGACGCCAACGGGGGCCTTTTTGAGGTGCTGCTGGGTCCTGACGACGCCATTATTTCCGACGAACTCAACCATGCCTCGATCATTGACGGGGTGCGGCTGTGTAAGGCGCAGCGCTTCCGCTATCGCAACCAGGACATGGCTGATTTGGAAGCTCAGCTCAAGGATGCCCAGGCTAAGGGCTGCAAGCACATGATTATTGCCACCGATGGCGTTTTCTCCATGGATGGGTTCGTCGCTCCACTGCCACAGATCTGCGATCTTGCCGAGAAATATGGCGCGATGGTCATGGTGGACGACTCCCACGCCGTCGGGTTCGTGGGCAAGACCGGTGCTGGTACGCCGGAGCGTTGGGGAGTGCGCGAGCGCGTCGATGTTCTCACCGGCACCCTCGGCAAAGCGCTGGGTGGAGCGTCAGGTGGCTACACCTGTTCCCATCGCGAGGTTGTCGAGATGTTGCGTCAGAACTCGCGTCCGTACCTGTTTTCGAACTCGCTGGCACCGTCAATCGCCGGTGCTGCCCTGGCGACTCTTGAGCTTCTCAAGTCGAGTTCGGACCTGTTGGACCGGCTGCGGGACAACACCGCCTACTTCCGTGCTGAGATGACCAAGCGCGGATTCGATATTCCGGAGTCCGATCATCCGATCTGCCCGGTCATGATCGGAGACGCTGTGAAGGCTGCGAGGATGGCCGATGTCATGCTTGCCAAAGGTATCTACGTCCGCGCCTTCAGCTACCCGGTGGTGCCGCGAGGCAAGGCGCGTATCCGTACTCAGATGTCTGCCGGCCTAACTCGTGAGCAACTCGACAAGGCCATCAAGGCCTTCGAGGAGGCACGCGAGGAGATCGGGTGATGTTGTAGCTGTGGAGGGGCTGGCGATGAGGTCAGCCCCTCTTTTTCGTGAATCCGGTTGACCAGTCGCGGCTTCTCGTGGGCGAGGACAAGGGTGAAGTGTCCGCTTCTTGGCAGATAACCAGGCACCGGACTGTCAGTTGTTCTCGGTATTCTCGACGACGTGCAGGACGAGACAAGTACCGCAGCTGCGGGTGAGAAGGATTCTTTCGCCGTTGCCGCGACCGCTCTTGCCGTGGCTGAGGATGAATTAGAAAGGTCTGCTGCCCGCGACGATTCTCCCGAAGAGGAGGAGTGGTGGAAGGCAGAGGGAATGCCGTGGAACCACAAACCTGGCCGCTCCGACTACTGGTGCATGGGTTGGATTGGTTTCCTCGGTATCTTCTCGTTGGCCATGCTCCCGCTTCGAGGCTGGTTGCTGGGGCTTGATCCGCCGATTCTCATGGGACTCACCGGGTCTCGTACCGGCACGGCGGCGACTGGAGCTTTGGCGTCGGTCGGACAGGCCCCACACTGGGTGTGGTGGCTGCTGCTCGGTTCGATCATGTCGATCAAGCTCGATTGGGTGTACTGGTGGGCCGGCAAGTTGTGGGGCCGCGGCATGATCGAGGTTTGGGCGGGACGATCCGAGCGGGCTCGTCGTCGCTACGACCAGGCGGAGAGATGGGCTGGCAAGCTTGGCTGGCTGGGAGTTCTCGTCGCCTATGTGCCGATTCCACTGCCGATCATGCCGGTCGTCTTCGTCATGGCTGGAGCCTCCGCGATGAAGGTAAAGTGGTTCATCGCGCTGGACTTTATTGCCGCGACGGTCTGGAATCTCGGCTATTTTGCGCTGGGATGGGGAGTGGGAGATCCCATCGTCGATGCCCTGAACTACTACGCCAAAATTGCCAACTGGGTGGCTATAGCCCTGCTCGTTGTCATTCTTGTACCGATCTTTTTCAAGTCTAAGAAGAAGGCGTGACTTCAGCCTCACACAGTGAATATCCGTGGGGATGTGAAGGTGGAGATTGATCGGCGATCAGCTGTTTTCGAGAGCCGTTCGATATTCCGCCTCAGCCTCGGCGCTGTAGGCGACGAGGTATATGGTCTCCACCGCCGTGTCGGTTTGCTGGCATGTTTCGACGGCAATTCGCGTGGCCTCGTCCATGGGGTAACCGTAAACGCCCGCCGAGATGGTCGGGAAAGCGATGGTTTTTGCGCCGACCTCGTCTGCCACCTGCAGCGATGTGCGGTAGCAGGAAGCGAGCTGGTCAGACTTGTCAATGGTTTTTGCCCATACCGGACCAACGGTGTGGATGACCCACTTGGCAGCCATATTCCCCGCAGTAGTAGCGACCGACTGGCCGGTGGGCAACCCGTCGGGCAGGCTGGTCTCGCGGAGTTTGCGACAAGCCGCTGAGAGTTGTGGCCCGGCAGCCCGGTGGATGGCCCCGTCGACCCCTCCGCCACCAGCCAGCTGACGATTCGCCGCATTGACAACGGCATCTACGTCAAGGGTGGTGATGTCGGTGCGAAGGATCGTGATCTTGGCCATGGCCCCATTGTGCATTGCGATCACCCTCCGCAAAATCCGCTGGTTCGCTGGCCGGAAACGCGCGAAGGTCGATGTAGTGATCGGCGTCGAAAGAGGAGTACTACTTATGAGCACGACGCGTCCGACCTCCACTCGCGCTGTCCATCTCGCCTCTCGCCCGCATGGTGCGCCCACCGAGGACGATTTCTATCTCAAAGAGATCGGTCTTCCCGAACTGGCCGATGGCCAAATCCTGGACCGTGTTCTTGACGCTTCCGACGCGAGGGTCATAGATACCGATATAGCTCCGGCTTCGGCGTATCTCAGTGTTTTGGATGGTATTGACGTCTACTACGACAATGTTGGAGCAGACCATCTGGAGGCTGCCATCACCCACCTCAACATTGATGGTCGGAAGATGGCTCAATGGTTGGCGAACGACGAGATCCACTGGGACGAGACGTATCGGGATGGTCTGGACGCGGCACCCAAAGCGTTCATCGACATGCTCGATGGGGCCAACACCGGTCGGAGCTGGAGGCGACGTCCCCTATGCTAAACAGATACTTTGTTGCGTCGAAAAAGGTGGACCATGCTTTACCGTTAGCTAAACGGTAAGGTTCTTGTAATATATTTGATACAGCGTCGAAAAAACCTGCGCGTGGGTAATAAATACCGATTAATTCATGGAATTCCTTGCTCAAACAGTCGCCACGTCTCCACTGGCCATTAAATGTTCGTCTCAGGTCTTCCCCTAGGAACATGACACAATCTTGGTCTGTGCATGAAGAGTGCTGGTTATGTGAGCGTAAAAAAAGATTCACAGTCGTTTAAAGACTCGCTAGACCATGGCGAAGAATCGTGGACGCCAGGTATTACCTGTCTATACTTCCGTGAATCGATAAATAGTCGAGCCTTATCGGCAAATAGTTCTACGTCTATCTTCTCGTTAGAAGCCATACTTTGCTTTCCACGCTTCAGTTTCGGCTTATCGGGATATTTACTGTTGTATAAATTGCGTAGAGCCTCACAAGCAGGCTTAGAAAGAAGTATTCTAACTGCTGCACCCCATGCGAAACGGGGTTGAATACTGACGGCTTCTGGGGCGAGCAGAGCGTCATGAGTGTTGCGAGCTTGAACATGGTTAGGGTAGTTACCTCGAGGGGAACTTGGGCCGCTCGATTTTTGAAGACAATTACAGGCTACCAGGGTTATTTAAGTTGGCCGACCTGGCAGACGACGTCACCTGGTTACTGCTGGAAGCCGAACCTCGTCTACGCCCTCGATTATGACAAGCCGCCCTCCCGGATTCAGTTGCGCCAGGATTGCGCGGCGCAGGTGTACAAACATGGCGCAACTTCATGACAGGAAAAGCCCCGATCGCCACAGCGTCACCCCGTACACCCTCTTTCGTGATGAGTCGCTTTGCTTCCCAGGGCGAATTCTCTCGTAGCTGCTTATGGCTGCATTGGAGCTACATCACGCACGACGACGCAGCCATTGGGCAATGTCATATCCCAGTCAAGGTCGCGGTAACTGCGACCGTCGAGAATCCCCAGCAGAACCCGCATGGTGTCACCGTGGGTGACGAGCACGATTCCCAGTGGGTTATCAGCGCTTACGTCCGCTATCAGATCGCGGCACCGGTTAGCCACATCCGCGAGCGACTCCCCACCAGCCCATCGGACGTCTGCCGGGTGGACGCCTTCCGGCTGGGGAAGAGGTTCGAGGTCATTGGGGGTGTGCCCCTCCATCGACCCCAGTCCCTGCTCGCGTAGTCGTGGGTCTGTTGTCATCCGTACTCCCAGTTTCTTCGCGATGGGGCGAGCCGTCTGACGCGCCCGCTTCTGGTCTGAGGCGATGACCGGGGTGCCCGGGGCTACGAGATCAGCTACTTCGCGGGCAGCTTGGCAGGCTTGACGACGGCCCAACATCGTCAACGGAACCCTCATGGTTTGGCCTTGGATACGTCCCTGGACATTCCACGTCGATTGCCCGTGCCTGACGATGACGATACGGATCACCTGCCAGACATTACCGACGACGGCTCACCAAGATGTCGGCTCGGTAGGGTGTCAGATATGTCGATCACGCCACGTCGCCGAGTCGCCGTCGGCCTGCTAGCCCGGGCTGTCGGCCTGGGACTGGGTATCGTCGCCGACCACATCGTGCCAGACCCACAAACTCATCACCCGGTGGCCGTCTTTGGTACCGCAGCAGGCCGCCTGGAAAAGGCCATATACGCCGACTCGGTGGGTCGAGGAGCCGCATTCGCTGCGTCATGTCTGGCGCCGCTTGCCGTCGTCGGCACCCTCATAGATCGTCGTACTGCTGGCCGACCTGTGGCCCGCATTGCCACAACTGCCCTGGCGACCTGGGCTGTCGTGGGGGCGACCTCCCTATCTCGTGAAGGCCAGGCGATGGCTGACCGGCTGGAGCGTGGAGATCTCGCTGGAGCTAGAGAGCAGTTGTGCCACCTATGTTCCCGGGATGCCGATCAACTCGACCAGCCGGAGCTGGCCCGAGCCACCGTGGAATCCATGGCCGAAAACACCGCAGACGCCGCCGTTTCGTCACTGTGGTGGGCAGCTGTGGCAGGAGTACCAGGAATGCTCGTTCATCGCGGGGCGAACACTCTCGACGCCATGATTGGCCACCACAACGCCCGGTACGAGAACTTCGGGAAGGCAGCCGCCCGCTTCGACGACATTGTTAACTGGATTCCGGCGCGTCTGACGGCAGTTTTGGCTGCTGTGTGTGCCTCGACGGTTGGGGGAGACCGCGCAGCCACATGGCGAGTGGTCGGCGCTCAACATGACCACCATCCCAGTCCCAACGGCGGATGGTGTGAGTCAGCTTGGGCTGGTGCTCTCGGAGTCCAGCTAGGCGGGCGCAACCTCTATTACGGCAACCGGGTCGAATTTCGTCCCCTGCTGGGGTCGGGGCCGCGACCCGACGCCGCCAAGGTCGCTGACGCGGCACATCTCGTTGGCACCGTGACTGCAGCCGCCACCGGTTGTGCAATGGCCGGACTGGCCAGCGTGGCTCACGTACTGTTTTATGGCGGCATCGTTCCACGCCGGGTAGGTCGCCAGAGCCGACGATCACTAAGGACTCCACGATGACGGGAATCCTTATCGCCGGAACCTCTTCTGACGCCGGAAAGTCCCTGGTCGTCACGGCACTATGCCGGGCCGCGTGGCGTCGCGGGATCGACGCCGTGCCTTACAAGGCCCAGAACATGAGCAACAATTCGATGGTGTGTGCCGACGGTTCGGAAATCGGACGGGCCCAGTATCTGCAGGCCAGCGCCGCGAAGGTGACTCCGGAGTCGGCCATGAATCCGGTGCTCCTCAAACCCGGCACCGACCGTCGCTCCTTCATCGTCCTGCGGGGCAAGCCGTCAGGAGTGTTGGAAGCAGGCCAGTACGCTACCGGGCGACATCACCTGGCAGAGGCCGCCTGGGCCGCCTATGACGAACTCGCGGGTGCCCACGAGATGGTTCTCTGCGAAGGGGCCGGGTCACCGGCCGAGATTAACCTGCGTGCTGGCGATTACACGAATATGGGCTTGGCGAGGGAGAAGAACCTGCCAGTGGTGCTGGTCGGAGACATCGACCGAGGCGGGGTACTTGCCAGTCTCTTCGGTACCTGGGCACTTCTCGACGATGAAGATCGTGCCCTGCTGGCTGGCTACGTCATCAACAAGTTCCGAGGGGACGAGTCGGTGCTGGCTCCCGGTCTCGATGAGATCACCCGGCGCACGGGAATGCCGAGTTTGGGAGTGCTGCCCTGGGTTGCGGGGGTGTGGCTCGACGGCGAGGATGCCCTGGAGGTGGGGCGCTGGCGTCACGACGGTGACTCCGATTCCCCGGACAACCTGCGGGTTGCCGTCGTCCGATTACCGAGGATCTCCAACGCCACCGACGTTGACGCGATAGCTGCTGAAGCCGGGGTTGATGTCCAGGTGACGACGAATCCGACCACCTGCGAGCGTGCCGACGTTGTCATCCTGCCCGGATCGCGGTCCACCGTGCGCGACCTGGGGTGGTTGAGGTCCACCGGAATTGCCGACGTCGTTGTCCGTCGCGCTCGTGAGGGGCGCACCGTGCTGGGTATCTGCGGCGGGTATCAGATGTTGACCCGCGTCATCTGTGATCCCGAGGGTCAGGAGTCGCAGTCCCCGCGAACCGAGGGGCTGGGACTGCTGCCAGTCGAGGTGACCTTCGGGGCTGACAAAACCCTGGCAACTCCGAGCGGGCGCTGGCGAGGGATCGAGGTCAGCGGATACGAGATTCACCACGGCAGGATGGACGTCGATGTGTCATCGGGGGAGCCGTTCCTTGGCGGAGTTCGTGTCGGGAGTGTCTGGGGGACGATGTGGCATGGTGCCTTCGAATGTGACGAGTTCCGTCGGGCCTGGCTGGCTGAGGTCGCCGATCATGCCGGTTCGGCGTGGCGCCCGACGGAAAGCTCCATCGGGTATGGGCAGCGACGGGAACAGATGATCGACGTGCTCGCCGACGCTGTTGAGGAACATCTGAATCTTGACCGGCTGTTCGCTCTAGCAGAGAGGCGCTAATCCTGGCTTTGTCGTGGTGTGGTGCCACGATGTGCAAGTATCAATACAACGACCGACACCGAGGAAGCCGGTGAGAATCCGGCGCGGTCCCGCCACTGTGACCATCACTGCGGTGATGGTAGCCAGATACTCGAACGGTTCGTTGCGCACGTCATCGGGCGAGGACACCTGAGGAGGCCGTCATGACCCATGCCCCTGTACACCCTGACCAGAAATCGGGACGAACCCTCATCGGGGTGGGTGTGGGGCCGGGTGACCCAGAACTGGTCACCCTGAAAACCGTGCGAATCCTCCGTGAGGCCGACGTCATCCTTGTGCCCTACACCGAGGCGACTACCGACGGGCCAGGACGAGCTGAGACCATCATTACCGCCGTTGCCCCGCAGATCGCTGAGCGAATTGAGCGGGTCCCCTTCTCCATGCGGGAGAGGTCCGGTGTCGGCGAAAAGCGTAAGGCGTCCTGGCAGGTTTCCGCCGATGCGGCGGTCACTGCCTTCGACGCAGGAGCGCGCACGGTTGCTTTGGCCACCGTCGGTGACCCGACGGTCTTCTCAACTTTTACCTACCTGCGGGCCAACGTCGAGCAGAGGCTTCCTGATGTCACCGTCGAGTTGAGTCCTGGTATCACCGCTATGCAAGCCCTGTCGGCGGCATCCGGACACCCACTGGTGGAGGGCAAGGAAATTCTGGCTCTCGTCCCCGCCACTGTCGGGATGGAGAAGCTCGGTCAGGTCCTCGATCTGGTCGACTCAGTGGCGATCTATAAGGGAGGGCGCAAACTGCCCGAGGTCGCTGACCAACTGCGGCAGCGGAGTCGTCAAGCCGTGATCGGTACCGACGTGACCTTGGAGTCCGAGCACATCATCACCCTCGATCAGGTCACCGACGCTCAAACTCTGCCGTACTTCTCCACCGTCCTCACTACTCCAGAGCGCACCACCACGGGAGGAAAACTGTGAACCAACCACAGGCTGCACGACCCACACAACACGTTTCGGAAAAAGATTTAGAGGACATAGACCACAACGCCATCGAGCCGCCGCCAGTGCCGCACCATGAGATTCCGGAGGGTGCTGGAAAGGTCGTTTTTGTCGGAGCTGGACCGGGGGCTCCCGATTTGGTGAGCGTGCGTGGGGCCCGCGTCATCGAGACTGCGGATATCATTATCTGGGCCTCCAGTCTGGTTCATCCTGACATGGTTGCTCGGCACAAAGAGGGGGCCGAACTCATCGACTCCGCTTCCATCCCACTGGAGGACCTTGAGCCCCTCTACACCCGTGCCCGCGACGAGGGCCTAGTAGTGGCGAGAGTCCACACGGGTGACCCGTCCCTTTACGGTGCCACTGCCGAACAGCGTGACCTGTGTCGTCGGATTGGTATCGACTTCGAGACCATCCCGGGTATCTCCGCCTTTTCGGCTGCCGCTGCCCGGATGGATGTCGAGATCACCGTCCCGGAGGTTTCGCAGTCTCTTATCCTCACCCGACTTGAGGGCGGTCGCACACCCATGCCTGATGGGGAAACCATTGCTTCCTTCGCCCGTCACGGCGCGACCATGGCGATCTACCTCTCGGCTGCTCGCAACAAAGTCTTGCAGGAGGCGTTGCTGGAGGGCGGATACCTGCCTGAGACCCCCTGCATCATCGGGTACGCGGTCAGCTGGCCCGAGGAGATGATGTTCCGCTGCGATCTGGCCCACCTCTCCGAGACCATGCGCAACCACAAGTTGTGGAAGCACGCCGTCGTCCTCGTCGGGCCGGCCATGGCAGACGGGCCGATCAAAACCCGTAGCCACCTGTACCACCCTGGTTTTCGGCACGAGTACCGCGCGGCGGACGCCAAGGCCCATGCTGAGCTCAAGGCCCACGGCACCCACGGTGTCTACCAGAATCCCGAAACCACAAACTTCGACACGAAGGACAAGTCATGATTCGCGTCCACGGATATCTCGGCACCGTCTCCGACGCCTTGCGTCAGGAAGTTGCCGACGCTGATCTTGTCGTCGGAGGGCAGCGTCACCTTGACGCCCTCGATGTCCCTGGTGAGAAACGTCAGAAGCTTGGCCTCATCGGTCCTGCCATCGATCGGATTCAGTCTCTGCCGGATGACGCCAAGGTCGTCGTTATTGCTTCCGGCGATCCGCTTTTCTTTGGCGTGGTGCGCCGCATTCGCCAGGCCGGTCTCAAGGTTCAGGTCGTGACGGCCCCGACTTCTCTGCAGGCCGCCTTCGCTGCTGTTGCTCTGCCCTGGGACGACGCCCAGTTCGTCTCCTCCCATTCCAAGGACATCGAGACCGCTATTCGGCTGGCGAAGGTCCATCCCAAGGTGGGTGTGTTGACGGCCCCGAACCGAGGTTTGGCTGAATTGGTCGACGGGTTGGCCGGTCTCGGCAAGACCTTCGTCCTCGCCGAGAAGATCGGTGAGGAGGGGCAGCGGGTGCGTGTCCTTGACGAGCAGGCTGCCCGGTCCGTTATTGCCCAGGAGGACGTCGTCAGCCCCAATGTGGTGCTGGTACTCCAGCACCATCCGGACTCTCCGGAGGCTTTGGGAACGAACCCGGAGCTGGCTGGTGATGTCAATATCAATCTCCCCGAGGACCCGCAGCCTGGCTCTGCCACGAACCCGGACGGCTCAGACCGGGACCCAATCATCGGACAGATCATCAATTCCGACGCTGCGGCGGCCCATGCTGAGGCCATCGATCACGCTCTCAAGCGCGAAACTAAGAAATATGTCGGCCCGTCACGGACCGGGTTAGCGGCGGCATGGGGGGAGTGCGACCTCATCGTCTCCCACCTGGCACTCGGTGCCACGACGCGGATTATTGCTCCGCTGCTGGCCTCGAAGAAAACTGACCCCGGTGTGGTTGTCGTTGACGAGGCTGGCCGTTTCGCTATCCCGCTAGTCGGGGGCCACGTGGGCGGGGCTAACGAACTCTCTCGTACCATCGCCGAGGCGCTCGGCGGCACCGCAGTCGTCTCCACCGCTACCGACTCACTGGGAGTCCCGGCCCTCGACCAGCTCGGGTGGGCATACGAAGGCGACGTCGCTGGCGTGACCGGCTCGATCATTGCCGGGCGTCCGGTGCGGGTTATCCGCGAGCAGCCGTGGCCGCTGCCTCCCTTACCCAAGAATGTCACCGAGGATGCCGAGTCCCCGGCTGCCCGAATCATCGTTTCCGAGCGAGTAGCCCAGCGGGTTGTGGACGATCACGGTGACGACGTGCCCACCGTGATCCTGCACCCGAACTGCCTGGTTGTCGGAATGGGGTGTAACAAGGGAACCGAGGTCGAGCCGTTGCGAGAACTCCTCGAGAAGACCCTTGCCAACAACGGCCTGGCCCTCGGATCGGTCACTCGGCTGGTTTCCCATGAGGTGAAGGCAGGTGAGCTTGGTTTGGTGAAGCTGGCCAACCAGCTCGGTGTCGAGTACCGCACGGAACCCGCCGAGGCGCTGGCCGTTCAGGATGTGCCGACTCCCTCCGACGTCGTGGCTCAGGAAGTCGGCACCCCGAGCGTCAGCGAAGCTGCTGTGTTGTGCCAGGGGGCCGAGTTGTTGGTGCCCAAGACCAAGACTCCAGTGGCCACTTGCGCTGTCGGACGTATTCCGGCCCGAGGACACCTCTCGGTCGTTGGACTCGGGCCCGGATCGCGGGACCTGCTTACTCCGCGTGCCGTCGAGGCTATTCGCAACGCTACGTTCATCGCTGGTTACGCTCCCTACGTCCGTCAGATTCGTGACTTGGTGCGCCCGGGGGCCACCATCCTCGCCACCAAGATGGGCACTGAGGAGGAGCGGACTCAGGCGGCGATCGACGCGACTCGTGATGGTCGCAACGTGGCTTTCGTGTGTGGCGGCGACCCGGCCATCTACGCTATGGCCTCGCCGACCCTGGAGATGGGCACCGACGGTATCGACGTCGAAATTGTTCCCGGTGTGACTGCTGAGCTGGCCGTATCGGCGATCCTGGGCGCACCGCTGGGTCATGACCACGCCACGATCAGCCTGTCAGACCTGCACACCGACTGGGATCTCATCGTTAAGAGGGTGCGGGCAGCTGCTGAGGGAGACCTCGTCACAACCTTCTACAACCCGCGTTCCCGTACTCGCACCCACCAGCTTCCTGACGCTCTGGCGATCATGGCGCAGTATCGCCCGCCGTCCACTCCGGTGGCGATCGTCTCCCACGCTGAGCGCCGTCAGCAGGAAGTCATCATGTCCACTCTCGCGGAATTCAAACCCGAGTGGGTCGGTATGACCACCCTCGTCGTCGTGGGTTCGACGACGACCAAGTACGTGAGCTCCGGGGACGGGCGACGCCTCATGGTGACCCCGCGTGACTATCACTGGATGGATGGCCATATTTCTGGGGAAGCCCGCAAGAACTACACGCATAAGGACTTGCCGAAGGCAGACAAGGAGACCTACCTTGAAAAACCGCCGGTCCATTCCACCCGCATATCAGAGTCCAAGAACAACACCGAGACGAAGGAGTCGAAATGACCGCCCCACTTGCCAGCGGCACCCCGTTGGTCATTGCAGCCCATGGCACCCGTGACGAATCCGGAGTAGCAGAGTGTCGTGCCTTGGCCCAGCGCATTGCCGACAAACTGCCCGGTGTTCCGGTCGAGCTGGGGTTCGTCGAGCTTGTCGAGCCTGGCATCCCGGAGGCCGTTCGCGCCGCTGTCGCTCAGGCCCCGGAAGTGCCCGAGCAGGCTGGGAGAGAGTCGGCAGCTGCCGTCGTCGTTCCACTGATGCTCAACACTGGCGGTCACGTTCGTGAAGACATCCCCAAGGCCATCGATGAGGGGCGAGGAAATGCCCGAGTGGTGTATTCGGCTCCGTTGCTTCCCGATGTTCGAATGCGCAAGGCTCTCAACCGTCGTCTGGCCGAGACCCTTGCTGCCGATGAGGGGCGAGAAGAATGGCGTTCTCGTGACACCGCCGTGGTGCTGGTGGGGCGCGGTGCCCTCGTGCCTGACGCCAACGCATCCCACTACACGATGACGAGGATGTTCTGGGAAGAAAACGACCTCGACCGGGTCGAGCCGGCGTTCATTCAGGTGACACGTCCGTCGGTCCCGGAGGCCCTCTCTGCTCTAGCCGCCCAGGGAGCTGAACAGATCGTCGTGCAGGGAAACTTCCTCTTCCCGGGCCTGCTGCACGTGTGGATGACCGATCAGGTCGAGGCATGGCAGGCCAGCCATCCCGATGTCGCGATCCGTATCGCCCCGGTCATCGGCGACTGCGACGAGGTTGCTGACGTCGTCGTGGACCGCTACCGCGAACCGCTCGATGAGGTCGGACTGGGGGAGGGTGCCCCGGTATACATGGCGGGTCTGCGTCTACAGGACCGCAAGGTGTTGGTCGTCGGTGCCGGTCATGTTGCCGAGCGTCGCGTCGTGCGGCTGTTGGAAGCAGGAGCCGAGGTTCACGTCGTCGCTCCAAACTGCGGTATCCAGCTCACTCGAATGGCCCGCAAAGGATTAGTAACCCTGGAGCGTCGAGCTTTCCAGGTAGATGATCTTGACGGGGTGTGGTTTGTTCAGGCTTTGACCAATGACGCCGAGGTCAACGCGATGGTGGCTCACGAGGCCAGTAAGCGCGGGATCTTCTGTGTGCGCGGCGACAAGGGACGGAAGGGTTCTGCCTTCACCCCGGCAACTGAGAGAGCTGGTGACATGACGGTTGCCGTCGTCGGCGACCGTACCCCGCGCCGCTCTGCCAGACTGCGTGACGAAGTGCTGCGGGCGCTTCAAGGCTGATCGGGCAGCCCTGACGAGGCTGATCTGAACGTGAAATACCATCGTCGGGTGATTTCCCACGACCTTCATGCCCTGGGTTTCGACGCCCCCGATCTTGATGTCCTTGTCAATTCTGCAGCTGAAGCCGGCGCTGTAGGGGTGGAGGATGTTGGCGGGTTCGACCTGTTAGCCGCATACACTGATCCGTCTGGAGCTCGGCTAGCACTTATGAAGCAGAAGGGCCATGACGAGATGGAGACGATGGCCTCTCTTGTCGCTCCGACGACTCACCCTGCCGACGTGGTGCGGTTCAGTCCGACGGTGGCACTGGTTGACGTCTACTCCCAGGCCAGCACGGCCTCGATGTTGACCGGGGAGTCAGTGCTGAAGCTGCCGGCTGCCAACCGCAATCACGTGGCGCGGTTCCTGGCTAATGTCGACGATCCTGTTGAGGTGCCGCTGTGTGCTGAACCTGGTGACGACACCCCGCGTTTCGTCGAGCACCTGCGGGTGGGCGCGGTTGCCAACCAGATGCTGCGGGTCTTCGAGTCCGAGGAGGAATACGGACGCTCGCACGAGGGGTCCCTGGGCGGTAATGGGAATCTGCAATTCGCCGCCGGAACCCTGCTCAGCCCATGGCTCATGGAAATCAATGCCGGTCGTGCCACGCGGGCGGAGGCCAGCGCCGTCGCCGAGATGATGATGATCTGCAGGCGGGTTGAGAAGCGCACTAATGCACTCACCGGCGTCGACTGGTACCGGATTGTCGGCGATACCTCGATCCCGATGACTGTGGCCATCCCGGTGAATCTTCCGCGAGTCCCCCATGAGGGTTCGGTGATCTCGGGGCAGGTCGTCCCAGTGGTGTCGCTGGGCACCTGGGAGGGCGACGTCTTGTGGGGGTGAGATCTTCAGCGGTGAGTGTTCGTCAATTCATCGGTCGAGGCAATGGCGTTGACGGCCGCTACCGCGATCGCTGAACCACCGCGTCGTCCCAGCAAAGTGAGGTAGTCCAGACCCAGGGTGGAATCGACGAGGGCCTGCTTAGATTCTGTCGCGCCAACAAACCCGACGGGGATTCCGACGACAGCTGACGGACGAGCCCCGGTCTCCTCGCACACCTCGAGAACGCGGTACAACGCGGTGGGGGCGTTGCCGATGGCGACGATGGCCCCGTCCAGCTTGCCCTCTTCGGCCCATAGATCCACGGCGGCGCAGGTCTTGGTCGTATTCCTGGCCTTTGCAATGTCGGCCAGCCGTGGGTCCTTGATGTAGCAGATGGTCTCGTTGTCACGGGGCAGGCGGGAACGGATGATTCCGGTGGCCGTCATGGAGGAGTCACACAGAATCGGGGCACCCTCACCCAGCGCCCTGCGAGCCGCCGCTACCACACCCGGGGTGAAGGCGATGTCGCCAGCGATGGCGGGATCTGCGGCAGCGTGAATCATCCGGACGACGACCCCTTCGACATCGGCTGGGAATCGGTCCAAGTCCGCCTCGGAGCGAATAATGCGGAAGGACTCGCGGTAGATGTCAGATCCGTTGTTGAGGTACTCGTGGACCACGATCGTGCTCCTGGCGTGAGAGTTCGGTTCTCCGGAAGCGTAACACCAGCCGATGACGACGCGACCAGGCGAATAGTTACTGAGGGCCACCTTAGATGAAACCTCTGAATCCGCTGTGTTTGACTGGGTTTTGGACAACTCAAGAATGCCCTGATGGCGTGGTTGAAGCCGGTGCGAATCCGGCGCGGTCCCGCCACTGTGAACGATCCCACGCGGATCGGAAGTCAGATCTGTCGCGCACATCAGGCCTTTCCAAGACGGGACGCGGATCCCGAGAAAGGAGATGACACCTCATGCATATCGCTGAGGGGGTTCTCTCACCGGCTGAATGCGCAGTTTGGTACGCAGCTGCTGCGCCGTTCGTTATCCATGGTGGCTACCGAGTCGTCAAGGAGGTCAAGGAGCACCCCGAGAACAAGCTGCTGCTTGCCACTGCTGGCGCTTTCACTTTCGTTCTTTCGGCCATCAAATTGCCCAGTGTTACTGGCTCGTCGTCCCACCCGACCGGAACCGGTGTCGGTGCAGCTCTGTTTAAACCCCCTGTGATGGCGTTCCTCGGAATGATCGTGCTGATCTTCCAAGCCCTGCTGCTGGCTCACGGTGGTATCTCCACCTTGGGGGCCAACACCTTCTCCATGGGTATTGCCGGGCCGTGGGCGGGCTACGCCTTCTACAAACTCACGAAGAAATTCCACGGACCCGACGCGTTGGCGATCTTCCTGTGCATGGTGTTCGCCGACTTCGTCACCTACGTCGTGACCAGCTTCCAGCTCGCCTTCGCCTTCCCGGACCCCACCGGCGGTTTCTGGGGAGCCGTAGGCAAATTCCTTGGCATTTTTGCCATCACCCAGATCCCGCTGGCTATCGCGGAGGGTCTGGTCGGAATCCTGCTGTTCCGTTTCCTCGCCAAGGTTGCCGCTCCGCAGCTCCAGCAGCTCGGCGTCCTCGCCCGCACCCCGGAGGTGACTCATGCCTGACAACGCTGCTGTCCAAAATCGTGTCGATCGTTCCCTGACCAGCAACAGCAAGTGGGTGACCCCGGTCATCATCATCCTGCTGGTCGCCCTGTTCGTGGTCAGCATGGTGCTTGGTGCCAAGAAGGTCTCCGGGGATGAGGAAGGCTTCGGCGGAACTGATGACGCCGCTGCCACCGCAGCCGAGGAGGCTGGAGCCAAGGAGTGGATCAAGCCGATCTTCGAGCCGAACTCCGGCGAGGTGGAGTCCGGCCTCTTTGCCATGCAGGCTGCCCTGGGCGCCGGCATTGCTGGTTACGCTCTGGGGCGTATGTCTGGCAAGAAGAAGGGACGCGAAGAGGCTGAGCATGCCTCTGACCTGCACAGCGTCGATGACGTGCCCGAGGCCGTCACCTCGTCGGAAGTCACTGCGACCACCGAGTCATGACGATTACCTCCCTCGATGACGCCGCCTGGGATTCCCCGTGGCGGCGTCGTCCTGTCGGGGAGAAGGTCGCGCTGTCAACAGCCCTGCTCCTGACTGCCCTGTGTACCCCGTCTATGGCGGGGGCCAGATGGGTTAACCCGGTAGTGGGGTCCGGTATATGGCCTGGCGCGTTGCTGGCTGGGATCGTCAGCGTCATCGTCATCCTCGGCCCGGCACACATCCGCCCACGAGTGTTGTGGCAAGCCATGGCCGCGCCGATTGTCTTCCTCATCCTTGGGGGTGTGTCCGTTCTCATCAGCTTGGGTTCCACCCCCGTCGGGACGGTCTGGTGGCATGCCGGGGTGTTCAGCCTTGGACCGGTGTCTACGGCCCAGGCGATGTCGCTGGTCGAGCACGGCCTCTGCGGCACCCTCACTCTCATGGTGCTGGCCGTCACCACGCCCATGGTCGATCTGCTCACCTGGATGCGAAAGCTCCACATCCCTGACCCGCTGCTAGAGATCGCGTCTTTGACCTACCGACTCATTTTCGTGCTGCTTGACACCGCTGTGACGGCCAGCGAGGCCCAGCACGCGCGCCTCGGTGACTGCCCGGTTGGCCGTTTCGGGGGTTTCAACCGACGTATGAACAACACCGCTGCCCTGCTGGGATCAGTGGGCATTCGTGCTTGGACAAGGGCTAACCGTCTCAACGACGGTCTGACCAACCGTGGATTCGAGTCCGCTCTGGTAACCCTGCCCGTCAAACGCGATGGATCAGCGCGGTTCAAGCTCATTGTTGTCATCGTCATCGTTGCGGTATGGGCGATCAGTTGGACGATGACCGGAAGGATTATCAGATGAGTAAGGACGTCCTGCTGTCCACCGACCACCTCTACGCCACTCATCCCGGCCGGCCCATGGTGCTCGCTGACGTCAATGTGTCTTTCCGCGCCGGGGTTCGGGTGGCGATCCTGGGAGCAAACGGGTCGGGCAAAACCACGCTCCTGCGCTGCCTGTCCGGCTCCCTCAAACCGGTCAAAGGTGGCGTCAAAAGGGGAAACACCGTGCTTGGCTATGGGCGCGCTCAACTTCGTGAGCACCGCCGTGCCGTGCAGCTCGTCTTGCAGGACCCCGATGACCAGCTCTTTAGCGCTGACGTCAGCCAGGACGTCTCCTTTGGCCCAATGAACATGGGCCTGGACGTGGAAGAGGTGCGTGATCGAGTTGCTGAGGCATTACAGCTGCTCGGAGCCAGCCATCTTGCCGAACGTGCCACGCACCAACTGTCCTATGGCGAGCGCAAGAGAATCGCAGTTGCTGGCGCCGTCGCCATGCGCCCGGATCTGCTTCTCCTCGACGAGCCCAGCGCCGGACTCGACCCGGTTGGCGTCACCACAATGCTTGAGGCGCTGGACCGGCTGCGAGACCATGGCACGACTGTGGCAATGGCCACCCATGACGTCGACCTTGCGCTTGCTTGGGCAGATGAAGCCCTCATTGTCGTTGACGGGGGAGTGCAGCAGGGACCGATTGACGAGTTGCTTGCCAATGCGGCGGTGGTGGAACGAGCTCATTTACACCTGCCCTGGCCTCTCGAACTCACCCGACGGCTTGGAATGGACGAGCGTCCCCGGACGATGAGTGAGGTCGTTGCGATTCTGTCGCACAGACTGCCCAGATCCGAACCCTATGGCAGCGCCGGTTGAAGACGCCCTCAGGGGGACGGGTGATATACGCCAAGGTGTGCATCTCTGGTCACCGACGGCGCATTGCACGTCACTCAGTGCGCTGCCAGGTCCACGCCACGACGGTGCGGGCCGGCTTCCAGCCCCGCAGCCGACCGATACGGTCAGCTGTTTCCACGCTCAGCCTCATAAGGTCACCGCCCAGCTCGCGGTGCAGGGTTTCCACGAGCGTTTCGGCCTCCATCGTCACCCCATGAACGACCAGTCGCCCCCCGATAGGCAGGTGCGGGCGACACTGATTGACGAGGATTTCCGTTGCTCCGCCGCCAATGAAAATGGCGTCCGGATCAGGCAGCCCTTCGGGTAGACCCTCGGCTAGGTCGGCGTCGATGATCTCGAATTGGCCGGGCAAGGTGAGTTCGGCGGCATTTGTGCGGGCATTGGCAGCCCGCTCTGCCTTGCGTTCCACCCCGATTGCTCGGCAGGTCGGATCGGTGCGGCACCACTCCACCGCGATTGACCCGGCGCCGGTACCCAGGTCCCACAGCAGTTGGCCCGGCATAGGACGTAGGGCGGCTAGGGCGACTGCTCTGACGGGGTGCTTGGTGATGAGCCCGTCGTGAGCGAAATGCGCTTCATCAAGGCCCGGAGTACGTCCGAGAAAGGTGGCGTCAGGATCATGGGTCATACCGGAAGCCTAAGGCAGTGCCAGATGAAGGCAACCTGACCTATGTGACACAATCGGCGAAGACCCGCAGGGAGGAATCCGGTGTAAATCCGGAGCGGTCCCGCCACTGTGAGCGTTTCAGCGCGAGCCAGGTCGATCCTGCGGGTCAAGTCATGGAAATCCCGTGACATGACGGGCGCGGACCCGCAAGGAGGTCGTTTATGCCGAATGCGCGCACTAACGCCACACCCGCCGACGGACTATCTACCCGACAACGGCGGTTACGCCCGATCCTGGCGGTCAATACCGGAGAGGGAAAGGGCAAGACGACGGCGGCCATGGGAACTGCCCTGCGTGCGTGGAACCAAGGGTGGCGAGTTGGCGTCTTCCAGTTCGTGAAGTCCGGGCGATGGCATGTCGGTGAGCAGGACGCGCTGCAGGCCCTCGGAGCATTGCATGAAGAAACCGGTGTCGGCGGTCCGGTGACATGGGAGGTTATGGGGACTGGATGGTCCTGGGCGCGGTCCTTCAACGCGGCTGAAGATCCCGAAGCCGCTGCCCGCGAGGGATGGCGTCACGTCTGTGAACTGCTGGCCAGCGAAGCGCTGGATTTCTACCTTCTTGACGAGTTCACCTACCCCTTGGATTGGGGATGGCTCGACGTCGACGAGGTTGTCGATACCCTCGTTCATCGCCCCGGGACCCAGAATGTCGTCGTCACGGGGCGTAGCGCGCCAGCCGCTCTTGTCGAGGCCGCCGACCTCGTGACCGAGATGACCAAGATCAAGCACCCCTTCGACGCCGGCCAGCGTGGCCAGGCAGGAATCGAGTGGTGATGCGTCTTCCACGAATCCTCATCGCAGCTGCGGCGTCCGGAGGTGGCAAGACGACGGTGGCAACCGGCCTTATGGCAGCTCTGCGCGCCAGCGGCCAGACAGTGGCACCGTTTAAGGTCGGCCCAGACTACATCGACCCTGGTTACCACTCGATGGCCAGCGGTCGTCCTGGCCGTAACCTCGATTCCGTCATGTGCGGTAACGAACTCATTGCCCCGCTGCTGGCCCATGGTTTTCTCACCCCCCATCCGGCTGACGTCGCGGTCATCGAGGGGGTGATGGGGCTCTTCGATGGCCAGCTGGGTACCGGACGTGGATCGAGCGCCGAAATCGCCACGACGACCCAGACTCCGGTGGTCGTGGTCATTGATACTGCCCACGCATCCCTGACCCATGCCGCAGTCGTGGCAGGCCTGGCCACCTTTGACCCGAATGTCACCATCGCCGGTGTAATCCTCAATCGGGTCGCCTCACCTCGTCACGGCGCTGAGATCGTCCGAGGACTCGATCGCCTCGGTATCACGGTCCTGGGACAAATCCCCCGCACCGAGTCAATCTTCGTGCCGTCGCGCCACCTCGGCCTAGTTCCGGCGGGGGAGTGGGAGGATTCGGCTGCCAAAGTGTCGAAATTGGGAGATCTCATCGCCGAACACGTCGACCTGGACGCTGTTATGAAGGTAGCCGAGTCTGCTCCTGACCTCGATGTCGAGCCGTGGAATCCGCGAGTGGCCTTGGAATCTGCCGGTTGGAGCAGTCATTGTTTCGATGAGCCGCCGGTGGTCGGAATCTTTGCCGGGCGAGCTTTCACCTTCCGCTACCCCGAGACCACCGAGATGTTGCAGGCCGCAGGATTCCGCGTCGTCGATATCGATCCCCTCACCGATCGACGTCTTCCAGACCACATCCAGGGGCTATACCTAGGTGGTGGATTTCCGCAGATACATGCCACAGATCTGGAGGACAACACCGAGCTCGCGGCCGATGTTCGTGCCCATGCCGAGGCTGGTATGCCGATTGTGGCCGAGTGTGCCGGACTGCTGTATCTCTGTCGACACCTCGACGGACACACCATGGCTGGGGTCCTGCCGATGGATGCGGAGATGGCGAAAAGGCTGACGATGGGCTACCGCGTCGCCACCCGTGACTCCATCGAGGTTGTGGGCCATGAATTCCACCGCACCACCACAACCCCGATTGCCGATGTTGATCCTGCCTGGCATATCACCATGCCCGATGGCACAGATCGGGCCGAGGGAGCGTTGGGAGATCCGGCTCGGCAGGGACGGCCTACCGTTCAGGCCTCCTATCTGCACCTGCACTGGGCTGGACAGCCCTCGCAGGCCGCGTGGTTTGCTAGTGAGGTGACGAGATTCCATGAAGGAACCGATGGCACGCACGCCGAGCCTGACCTCAATCACCACGGGGACAGCGACATCGCCGAGGGTCTGGTCGATTTCGCCGTCAACGTCCGGGTCTCCGAACCTCCGCAGTGGCTTCGCGACGCCATCACCTCCACCGCCCATGACTGGGCGCGTTACCCCGACGCCACCCCAGCTCGCGGTGCTCTGGCCGCCATGCACCAAGTGGGAGCCGACAAGGTTTTGCCGACCGCTGGAGCCGCCGAGGCGTTTTTGCTCATCGCCGCCACCGGGCCGCGACACGCGGTAGTCGTCCATCCTCAATTCACCGAGCCGGAAGCAGCTCTGAGAGCCACGGGTATCGACGTTGAGCGCGTCATCCTCGACGTCTCTGACGAGTTTGCGTTGAATCCGGCCCACGTGCCCGAGGCCGCCGACCTCGTCGTTATTGGAAACCCCACGAATCCCACCGGCCGATTGCACCCGGCCTCCGACGTACTGGCTCTGCGTCGCCCTGGAAGGGTTCTCGTCGTCGACGAAGCCTTCATGGACGCCACCGACGAGTCCCAGTCCCTCATCGGTGAGGACATGGACGATCTGCTTGTGGTGCGGTCATTGACAAAAACGTACGGTCTGGCCGGAATTCGCGCCGGATACGTCGTCGGGGACCCCAGGCTTATTGCGAGGCTGGCAGCCCACCAGGGGCCGTGGTCAGTATCGACGCCCGCTGTTGCCGCCATGACCGCCTGCACCAGTGAGGAAGCCTGGCGTTTCCGCAACCAACTGCGCGACGAGATCCCCGCCGCTCGCGCTGATCTCGTCGGTCGTCTTCGAGGACTCGGCTTACACGTCATCGACAGCGACGCTCCATTCGTCCTGGTTGACACCTCCTCGATCAGTGATGATTCATTACGTCAACCCTTGGCCGACTGCGGATTCGCCGTGAGACGTGGGGAGACATTTCCCGGCTTAGGTCCTACCTGGATCAGGCTCGCTGTCCGCGACCCAAAAACCCACGCCGAACTCGCACAAGCCCTCTCTGACCTCACAGCACACCAACCAACGGAGAACTGATGTCCTACTCCCCAGACCTCGTGCCCGGTACCGTCACCCTTGTTGGCGGTGGTCCCGGTGATCCCGGGCTGCTGACTGTTGCCGGACTGGAGGCGGTGCGTCAGGCCGACGTCATCCTCTATGACCGACTCGCTCCGGCTGACGTCATGGACGAAAACCCCGACGCCGAAAAGATTCCAGTCGGCAAAGTGCCACGCGGACCCTATGTTCCTCAGGAGCGCACCAATGAGCTGCTCGTCGACAATGCCAAAGCCGGACGCAAGGTGGTGCGTCTCAAGGGCGGTGATTCTTTCGTCTTCGGGCGAGGCGGCGAGGAATGGCAGGCCTGTGCAGCTGCTGGCGTACCGGTGCGCGTCATTCCCGGAGTCACCTCATGTGTGGCTGGCCCCGAGCTTATGGGAGTCCCACTAACTCACCGTCACATGGTTCAAGGTTTCACCGTCGTCTCGGGCCACGTCGCCCCTGGTGACACTCGCTGTGAGCTTGACTGGGCCCAGATCGCCAAGACCGGCACCACTCTCGTCATCCTCATGGGGGTGGCCCATATCGGCGACATCGCCGCGCGACTCATGGCCGGTGGCCTGTCCGGGGATACCCCGGTGGCCATCATTGCCAACGCGTCATTGCCGACCCAGCGGTCCCTGACCACGACCTTGGAAAAGGCCGCAGACGACATGATCGAAGCGGGTGTCAAGCCGCCAGCCATCACCGTCATCGGTGACGTCGCTGGACTCGACCTTGACCAGACTCGCGTCCACGAACCGTCAGATCATTGAGGTCTTACGGTTGCGAGACGGTCCCTGACCCACTGCACCGCCTCGTCGACCTCGCTTAGCTCGTCCCCCCAGCCGGGTGCCGGGCCGCGTGACACCATGACAACCTGGACGCCCGTCTCGGCTGCCAGACGAAGCTTGGGGTCAAGATCGGTGCCCCCGGAGTCCTTCGAAACGAGGGTAGCCACCCCCGCTGAGAAGATCTCTCGCTCCCGGTTCATGGTGAATGGGCCGCGCTCTTGCAATACCGTCCAGCCTGCCGGAAGCGGCACATCGGGGGAGTCAACGCAGCGCACAATAACTCGACGCGAACCAAGCCTCAGGTAGTGGCCGACGGGTTGGCGCCCTACAGTCAATAAGACGGTGTCCGGCATACTATCCAGGGCGCAAGCCGCGTCGTCATGATTGTCCACCCAGTGCCATGTCGCTGCCTCAGGCTGGGTACGCCAACTGGGCGGGGCCAACCGCGCCAGCGGCAGGTTGAGATCGCGGCACGCCTGAGTAGCGTGGCTGTGCATGGTCGCGGCGAAGGGGTGGGAGGCATCCACCATGACCTTGACCTCGTTGGTGCCCAGGAAGTGCTTGAGGCCGTCGATACCGCCGAAGCCGCCCAGTCTTGTTGGCCCGGGGACGGGTCGAGGGGATTTCGTGCGTCCCGCCAGGGATGTACACAGATCAACTTCGTCGTTGAGTAGTCGAGTGGCCAGCTGTCTGGCCTTCGTCGTGCCGCCAAGAATGAGGACGTCCATAGGTCCATCAAATCAGCCTGTGGGACAATGAGTCCGGATCGCGGTGGAACACCGGTGCAAATCCGGGACGGTCCCGCCACTGTGACGCCGCCCAGGCGAAGTCAGACCAGAACCGCGCACACCTGCCCCGACCGGGGTGGGACCATTGCGACGCACCTGCGTAGCGTCCGAGACTGCGAGGACACAGGCTCGGAGGGGATGCGGCGGCGTCCCTGACGATGGAGCATGATGGTTCGGCTGCCCAAATCCTTGTCCGCTGAGAGCCTGCTCGCCCGAACTGTACGCGGCATTCGTGGTGCCGACGTCAAAGCCTTGGAGGCTGCCCGAGCTCGTCAGCAGGTGCTCACCAAACCTGAGGGTTCGCTGGGATTGTTGGAGGATTTGTCGATCCGACTGGCGGGGATGTGCGGACAGGTCCCAGTCCCGGTACCGAGCCATCCGGTCGTCGGGTTATTCGCTGGGGACCATGGGGTGTGGGCTCAGGGGGTCTCACCGGATCCTCAGGAAATCACCACCCAGCAGATGGCCAATATGGCGGCTGGCGGGGCTGCGATCAGCGTGTTGTCGCGCCAGATGGGCGCGCAGTTGTGGATTACTGACGTCGGGGCACGGCACGAAGTTGACGCTCCCATTCGTCAGCGGTGCGTGCGGCGTGGCACCGACGACATTTCTCAGGGTCCGGCGATGAGTCTTGACGAGGCTGTCCAAGCTCTTGAGGTTGGTATCGAGACTGGTCTGGAAGCTGTGGAGCAGGGGGCAGACATCCTTGTCACCGGCGAGATGGGTATTGCCAACACGACGCCCGCCTCAGCCCTCATCAGTGTTTTCACCGGGTGCTCTCCGGCAGAGGTGACGGGGAGAGGTGCTGGGTCCGACGATCGTCGTCACCAACACAAGATCGACGTGGTAACCCGTGCTCTCCAGGTCAATCGTCCCGAGGCTGACCATCCGGTTGAGACGTTGGCAAAGGTGGGAGGTTTCGAACACGCTGCCATGGCCGGATACATCCTGGCGGCAGCCTCACGGAGAATCCCCGTGCTCATTGATGGGGTCATCGCCTGTTCGGCGGCCCTGACAGCTACCACGATCTGCCCGGAAACCCGTGATTTCATCATTACTAGCCATGCTGGGGCCGAGCCGGGTATCACCGCTTCTACCAACGCCCTTGGCCTGCCAGCCTTACTCGACCTTGGGTTGCGCCTGGGAGAGGGATCGGGGGCCATCCTCACACTGCCCATCGTTCAGGCGAGCGCCCACATCCTCAACGAGATGGCCACCTTTGAGGACGCCGAGGTCACCGACATCAAGGTAACGGGGGAAACTGACCTTCCGGAGGCTGTTGAGAAGAGTGTTCCCCCTTGCCGGGCCTTGGTTCTGGGCGGCGCACGGTCGGGCAAGTCGACCTTCGCCGAGTCGAGGCTGCCGCGCAACTCTAAGGTCACTTATGTCGCCACTTCGCAGCGCAATCCACAGGACGCCGAGTGGGAGGAGCGGATTCGCTTACATCAGGCCCGGCGTCCAGCCGCGTGGCAGACCGTCGAGACCACCGACATTGCGTCGGTGCTGCTGGCTGACGACGACTCCCCGATACTCGTGGACTGCCTCGGGGTGTGGATAACACGGATCCTCGACGAGGTAGGAGCCTGGATTGCTGATCCGAGCGATGACACATGGCAGAAATCCCTGAGAGCTCGAGTTGGCGAGTTGACCGACGCCATCCGCCGTACTCGTAGGGACGTCATCTTTGTCTCCAACGAGGTCGGGATGGGAGTCGTGCCAGACACCCCAGCCGGACGCCTCTTCCGTGACGAGCTCGGACGGCTCAATGCCGCCGTTGGGCACGTCTGCGATGAGGTGTGGATGTGTGTGGCCGGGATCCCGAAGAGGTGGGCATGAACCACGAGCAGCATGACGGTCCGGGAAGACTAGGCCCTTTGCGTGGGGTGGCTGAGGCCTTGTCCCTCTTCACAATCCTTCCCGGGCCATATCTGACTGATATTGACCGACCGTTGGCTCGTCGGGCCATTACGGCGTTCCCTTGGCTTGGGCTGTGCCTGGGAGTGGTGGCTGGTGGGGTTGTCGCTCTCGTGCTCGGGCTGGGTGCTGGGTCGTGGCTGGCCGGAGTGCTCGCGCTGTGCTGGTTGGCTGGTGCGACCGGAGGCTTCCATCTTGACGGGGTAGCTGATACTGCCGACGGCCTGGGGTCACGGGCAGCGCCGGACAAGGCCCTTCAGATCATGAAGAAGTCCGACATTGGTCCGATGGGTGTCATCAGTATTGTTCTGGTGTTGCTCGTTGATACGGCCGCTGTCGTGAGTCTGGCCGGGACAACCGGTCTGGGAGCGTGGTGGCGGGTTGCGACACTGGTCGCTCTCGGACCGGCCATCGGCCGAGCAGCGATTCTCTTCGCGACGATGACTGGGGTGCCATGTGCTCGCCCGGGCGGCTTTGGTTCCCTGGTCGCGGGGGTGACGACGCCGAGATCTGCGGCGATTAACCTCACGGCGCTGGGATGTGTGTGCGCCTTGGCCGGATGGGTGATGGGAGGCTGGGCGTGGTTGTTGGTGGTCGTCGGGTGCGCCGCAGTGACCCTGCTCATCGCCCGGGGATGGATCCATCACCTGGTGCGGCGTTTGTCCGGAATGACGGGTGATACTTTTGGAAGTGTTAATGAGGTGACGCAGATGACGTTTTGGGTTCTGACGGCGCTGAGTGTGGCGGTGGTGTCATGATTGACGATCTCGGTGTCACGGTTCGGACAGCGGGTCCCGTCAAGCGGGTAGTGAGCCTGGTGCCGTCCATCACTGAAGCTATCGCGATGACGTGTCCTCAAGTGTTGGTGGGGTGTACCGATTACTGCATTCGCCCTGTAAACCTCAATGAGGTCACCGGGCACGAAGTAGTGAGAGTCAGAGGTACCAAGAACCCGGACCGGAAGGCAATTACTGATCTTCGCCCAGACCTCGTGGTAGCTAACCAAGAGGAGAACCGTGAGTATGACGTCACCTTGCTGCGCGAAGCTGGGGTGCCGGTGTGGGTGACGCGCATCGACACAGTGCCAGCGGCCATTTCCAGCTTGTCCAAGCTGTTTGAGGAAGGATTTGGCATTGCCAGGCCGCAGTGGTTACGTGACGCTGGTCAGGAATGGAGCGGTCCATGGCCCGGCGAGACGCGCAGAGCTGTCGTTGCGGTATGGCGGGATCCCTGGATCTGTGTTGGGAAAGACACCTATATTGCCGATGTGTTGAGGCGGGTCGGTGTGGAGCTGGTCGATGTGTCGGGAGATTCGCGGTATCCCCATGTTGAACTGGCGGACATAATCGCTTCCCGGCCGGACCGTGTCATCCTGCCCGACGAGCCGTATCACTTCGGTCCCGACGACGTACCGGCCTTTCCCGGTCTCGATGTGCGTCTTGTCGATGGCCAGAAGTTGGCATGGTACGGGCCGTCGATGGTGGGCGCGCGCCAGTATCTTTCTCAGCACATAGCCTGACGACGTAGCAGGCGGTCGCGCAGATGACGCCTCGTCGGCAAATGTGCCACAATGTGCGAGACATGCCTCTGTAGCTCAGTTGGTAGAGCGCCGCTCTTGTAAAGCGATGGTCGCGGGTTCGAATCCTGTCAGAGGCTCTGTAAAACATCTAGTGCCTATACCGACTCTGGGCAGTGGCGTGTTTGGGTGCCATCTGCGAATAGTTTGCTTGAGGACCGCGAGACGTCCAAGGGTTGACCCGCACTGTGGAACCTGGAGGCTGTGAGTTCGCGGCTTGCACGGAGTTGCAGCGCTATACGCGGAAGAGTGCACGTTTTTCATAGACGGTTTGTACTACCGATAAATTCATGCTTAACTTTAGGGGCCTTAATCAGCAAAACGTTTCCATCTCAATGGTGAGTAGGGGAAGGTAGGGACATATGGGAAAGCGAATTTTTGCTCATCGCGGTTTAAATCGGCGCGCTCCAGAAAACACGATGGCAGCCTTTCGTAAAGCGGTTGATGCTGGCGTAACGTGGATTGAAACTGATGTCGATGTATTACAAGACGGAACTGTGATTATATGCCACGACACGACACTTGACCGTACCACGAACTGCACGGGCAGTTACTATAAACTGAACCGCGCTGATCTTGCCTTTATCGACGCTGGTTCGTGGTTTAGTCCTGCTTATGCAGGGGAGCCATTACCAACCCTCTTTCAGCTCGTTGATTATATGAATGAAACTGGACTCAACGCCAATATAGAGATAAAGTCAAATGAGGCGGGAGCTGCCATGACAAGGCAGCTTATTTCCGCAGTCGCCCATGAGCTTCGTCGCCTTCACGGCCCACAGGTCATTGTTTCCTCATTTAATCATGTTCTGCTTCATGAGTTTCACGCCTTAGCTCCGGATATTCCGCTGGGATGCCTGTATGAAACCGCTGCGCTATATGAAGACTGGAGAAGTATCCTAGAGCTCGTCGGGGCAACATATATTCACCCAGAAGATCGCGACCTGACTCGTGAGCGAGTAGCGGCTTTCAGAGATGCAGGGTTTGGCGTCAATGTATGGACGGTAAATAGCGTGGCACGGGCTCATGAGCTTTTCAATTGGGGTGTGGAAGGGGTATTTACTGATTGTGCAGACGAAATGCTCCACCTTGCTGAGTAGCATTACCTGAAGTTGGCTAGCTGTAGTTGTGCATACTGTCGACATTATTGTCCAGTAGTTTTTCTCGTTATCTTCCTTGATATTTGTAATTCACGGAGCGTCCCGTGACAAGATTTTACTTGTCTTTTTGAAAGGAATTGTTTTCTATGAGATATATAAATACACGCATCCCACATTTCTTAAAACACGGAAAAGTAGGATCATATCTGACTGTAGTTCTATCCGGACAGATACCATATTCAGCCTTTGAAGCGTTTAAAGGGGCTCTGCTTCTTCCGCTTTGTGCTGCTCTAGGGATCAGCGAGGGGCAGTTTGGAATTCTTATGGGGTGGATAGGAATCGCCACATTTTTGTATGTTCCTGGAGGCTGGATAAACAATCGGTTTCCAATTAAACACATCCTTGTAACATGGTGTGGGTGGCGGCTGGTTACATATTTGATACTATTCCTGGTACCTGATTTGCCTTTTAACGCAATGATAGCGATTGCAATTTCCTGGGCTGTTTGGGATGCGATTGGTTGGCCAGCGGTCGTCAATGGTGTTTCCTTTATTACCATGGATGAAGGCACCAATGGGCGCGGACTTGCAATGGGGCTTCTCGAAACAATTCGCCGGGGAACAGAGATGCTCATGAATCTGGTCATTGTGGTGCTTATTTCCTGGCGTCCGGAATCTACGCGTGGTATAATGCTGGGATTTTCCTTGTTCTATGCTTTGCTGCTAATACCGATGATCCTTGCGCTCCTTAAATTTGCTCCCGTTAACCAGGTGGCTCAAGAAAAGAACACATCACATGGTATGGCTGCCTTGCATGGTCTGGTGAAAGTATTGTCGCGGCCACGTGTGTGGTTAGCTGGGCTTGCGGCGATGTGTGTTTATTGGGCATATGTGAATCTCATCTATGCTTCGGCTCCTTACCTTTCGATCGTATACAATGCTTCATCAGGGGTATCAGGTGCATTCGGAATCTTTAATACGGGGCTCATTGGGGTATTTGCGGGACTCATTTCTGGATTGGTCGCCGATTATGTCTTTAAGTCGTCGACAGTGATGATGGGAGTTTCGCTTGCAGTTACCGCAGTCGGGGCCAGTTTAGTATATATTCTTCCAGTTAATACTAGCGGAATGTGGGTTGCAATGGTACTCCTCATGATTATGGCTTTAGGTGTGTTTATGGGTAAAGCAGTAATTCTAGCGCCAATTGCTGAATTAAAGCTTTCCCCGGGAATTAACGGATCTGCCATGGCTGTCGGTTCGTTTCTCGCCTATGCTCCAGTATTTTGGGCAAATCCGTGGGCTGGCAAACTTGTGGAAACTGCGAAGCAAGCAGGTGATCCGGGTGTCGCATACGGTCAGATATTCCTGATTACGATAGCTGTGGCGCTTGTAGGTGCTGTATGCGCCGGTGTATTGGCCATAATTAACGCGCGTTTGAGTAAGTCACACACCTGATAACTGGTGGCTCATCGTAAACGAGGGTGTGGATGGGTGGTGGTGTTGAAGTGGTGAAGCCCTGAACCGGCGCCGGGTTTAATAATGGCTGCATGGTCATCGTGGACGTGCGGGTGATTTGCTTTGCAACCCTTCATACTGGTGCTGACCTGCTGACTCTCCGACAACATAACCGTTTGCAACATATGCGCGGCATAGCGGTGGGGTTGGACAATCAGGCCCACGGCATCACCCGATGACTGCTGGAAGCCGAACCTCGTCTGCGCCCTCTATTATGATAAGTCGCCTTCCCAGACTCAGTTGCGCCAGTGTTGTGCAGTTGCGCCAGGATTGCACGGCGCAGGTGTACAAACATGGCGCAACTGGCGTGTTCGGCCCGGCGGAGAGCTGATTCTTCTGTAAATCTCGGGCGCAAGTGTGCAATGGTGGCGCAGGTTGTCGACGGTATCCGGGGCCTGTGTGCAGACGAGGCACAACCGCGCAGACATGGCGCGACTTTGAAGCCGTGGAGGGGAAGCCGCGACCGCCACGCCACCACTCGTCTGCACCCCTCGTTTGCGAAGGTGCCGGAAAGTGAGTGTCGTCGCGGAGTTGACAACTAGTTAAAGGTAAGCCTAACCTAATAGCGCGTTCGATGTCCGGCAAAGGAGACGACATTATGAGGACGAGGGCTTTTGTTTCACGTTTGACGGTAGTAGGGATTGTTTCGGCCCTTTTTAGTGGCGTTACTGTTTCGGTAAGTCCGGTCGCATATGCACAGACGGTATCCAATGAGGGTCAAAAGACCGAGCTGACCGTACCGACTCTGCCGTATCGTAGCAAAGCAGGTAGTGACTGTGGCCGCCGTATCTCTTTTGGTTCGAATAGTGAAGAATTGCGATCCTGTGATGCCGTGCCTGCAGCGGGGATGATTGATTCTGATCGCGCAACCACTTATGGTTGGTTGTCATGGGGGCGCAAGGGTGTCCTGTTTGTGCTTCGCCATTCCACGCATAAACTGCCAGCCAAAATTCGCCCATGGGCCTCCAAGATTGCAAATGTTCTTGAGGATACCGAAGAGTGGGAAAAAGCACCTATTATATACGCTTTGGGCAAGGCAGGTATGCCGTATGATGTCGCCAAGGCGGCAGCGGATTGGATCGTGTTCTTTTTAGGGTGAGGTTTGAACATGGCGAGACCTAAGAAATCTGATGATCTGCTGGGGATGGTGGGTGCTGGCGTATTCTTCCTTGGTGTCGTCATTGTTGTTATAGCGCCTTTCGTTATAGTTCCAGTATTATTCCCCTTGATATTTGAGGGCTGCTATTTGGAATCGCCATTGACGTGGAAGACTCTTGTTTTGGGAGTTTTGGTCCTATTTGCTCTGGGGATAGGTATTTCTCTCATCATGGGGGTGTTGGCAAGAGTCATTGTCTCATTGTCTCGCCCTGCTGCTAACAAAGCCGTAAGAGAAATTCTTGAGTTTCTGGTGCTCTGGTGGTTTTACTCGACTCTTATTCAACCAGATAGGTATGCTTTTAGTGCCAGCATTGTGGTGACGGCCATCACCGCTGTGACCGAACCAATCCTTGATAAGGCCATCGACCGGCAAAAACACACCACACCGGCTTGACTCGGTAGCTCATTAGGCGCTGCTGCCGGTGCGACGAGCCGAGTCTGGGTTCTCAGGCCATTACTTGTTCCCATTCGTCGCGGTGCTCGAGCATTCTGCGTGCTGCCTCCTGAGCCGCCTGGATCGAATGGTTGGCCCCCCACCCACACTGCACCTCGTTGGCGGCGGGGGTGGCGTCGAGTTCCAGAATGTCGCGCAGGGTGGTCTCGACGAGCTGACAGGTAGCCGGGACGTCGGGCTTGCCCACCATGATGAGGTAGAACCCGGTCTGGCATCCCATTGGCCCGAAGTCGATAACGGACTGCGAGTGATTGCGTACGCATTCGGCGAAAGAGTGCTCGATTGAGTGCACTGCAGGCATGTCCAGATGGTCCTTGTTGGGCTGGCAGAACCTCACATCGTACTTGGTGAGGGTATCGCCGGCGGGCAGGTGCTTGACGTCCGCCACGCGCACGAACGGGGCCGCCACCTTGGTGTGGTCCAGGTTGAAACTCTCGACGTTCATCTTGTGTGCCATGACCCTATTTTCTCGCAAGCGCACAAATTCCACGCGGTTAGCTGAGCAGCCAGTCACAAACCAGCAGCCGCGATGAAGCCATCACAGTTGCCGTCCACTTGCACTTGCTCGCCAGCAGGTATCCACATGGCCTGCCCATGTGTAATTTCTTCAGTGCCCTGGGAACTTGAGCACACCGCGTAACCGCCGGTAATGAGCAAGATTCGGGCCAAGTCGCTGGCTGGCAAGATAACGGGGTCAGTGGTGTCGAGGTCGAGTTCCCACAGCCGAAACTGTTCACTGGTGCTTGGGAAAACCCGCAAACCTGGGCCAACCTCTTGGGAGGTCATGACCCGTGGTTCCTGAGTCTGGAACGAGACAATGTGGACGAGTGAGTCAACATCAATGTGCTTGCTGGTGAGTCCGCCACGCACAACGTTGTTGGAATCGGCCATGATCTCAATGCCGGTGCCTGATAAGTACGAATGCATGAGCCCCGGTGGTACGGACAGGGCCTGTCCCGGCTCCAGGTGAACTCGATTGAGCATGAGCGCCGCCAGGATGGAGGGGTCCCCAGGGAAGTACTCGTCGAGTTCGACAGCGGTGCGGCAGAACTCTCCCAGCGGTGTGTCCTCCTTGACATGGTTGACGGCTCCTGAGACCACTTCGGTGACGAGCTGGCACCGCATGTCGTCCCCAGCCAGGCAGTCGAGGAATGTTTCGGCGAGGGCGGCCGACCCGGAACGTTCGGTTAACGGACCTAAGACCGGATCGGTAGGGGTGAGGACGTCAAGCCCATCGAAGAGCTGGCGGGTTTCGTGCGGATCGCGAAACCCGCACAACACGTCGAAATCGGCCAAAGCAACGAGGATCTCGGGTTTGGGCCAGTCATCGACAAAGGTGCGATGCGGGTCATCGACGTCCACGCCGACTTCGTTCTCTCGGAGAAATCCAGCCCGTGCCATTGCAGCGTCGGGATGAGCTTGCAGACTCAGTGGATGGCGGGCCGAGAGGATTTTGAGGAGGAACGGCAACCGATTACCGAAGACGTTTTGGCTGCGATCGCCGAGTTCCTCGGGGTGAGCGTAGATGTAGTCATTGAGTGGAATTCCCTCGAGGGTCGACGGCGAGGTCTCATGGGCCCCAAGCCAGTACTCAGCCCAGGGATTGCCGTCAGCCTCTTTTCCAAGGATGTCTGGGATCGCATCGTAGGATCCCCAGGAGTACGTCCGGACCGTACCGGTCAGGCGTTTCATAATGTGCCTCTCGTTCATGGTGTTGCATCGTTGCCGACACCGCTGGCGTCATCCGAGCAGGTGCGCGCTGCGGGAGCGGCGTCGCTGGCTGCGAACTCGCTCCAGTCGTCCGATGAGAGCGGGGGCGTAGTGGGCAGCTCTCCTGTCGTCGATGAGCTCGTTGAGCCGCAGATGGTATCGGGGGGATGACAGGTCGAGCCTGTCGCGAATGATGGCCTCCTTGTCATCGCCCAAATTCCCGGCCTGCCAGGATGCTTCAAAATCTAAAATCGCACGGTCTAAGGCGCATAGATCATGAGACTCTGCGGACTCAGAGGTGATGGAATCTGACACAGTGCCAGTCTAAAACTGTCTCGCAGTCACGCTGCGGGGCCTCGGACATCATCAGCGCCAGCGCGAGCGGTGTTTTTGGCAACGAGCTCTTTGCACTCGCGGTGTGCGAGTGCTAAAAATGTCATTGGCACTCGTCAAGCGAGAGTGCTACCGCTCGGATCGGTGTTGCGAGTACCGACACGAGTGGTTGTCCCGGTGATGAGATCACCAGATCGTCCGTCGCGGGCATCACAGGGAATGACAATGCGGGGTCGCTCCCGCCACATCATCTGACGTCCACGGGCTGCCAGCCCACCGGAGCGGAGGAATCCCCCAAATATGGCAAAGCTCATCGAATTTAACATTGAGGCCCGCCGCGGGCTTGAGGCGGGCATGAACACCCTCGCTGACGCGGTTAAGGTCACCCTCGGCCCCAAGGGCCGCAACGTCGTTCTCGAGAAGTCGTGGGGTGCTCCTACTATCACCAACGATGGTGTCTCCATCGCCAAGGAAATCGAACTCGACGATCCCTACCAGAAGATCGGCGCTGAACTCGTCAAGGAGGTCGCCAAGAAGACTGACGACGTCGCTGGCGACGGCACCACGACTGCCACCGTCCTGGCTCAGGCCATGGTTCGGGAGGGCCTGCGCAATGTCACTGCTGGCGCCAACCCAATGGGTCTGAAGAAGGGTATTGAGGCCGCCGTCGAGGCGATCAGCGCCCGTCTTTCCGAGATGGCCATCGACATTGAGACCAAGGATCAGATCGCTTCGACTGCCTCGATCTCGGCCGCCGATCCCACCGTCGGTGAGATCATCGCTGAGGCCATGGATAAGGTCGGCAAGGAAGGTGTCATCACCGTCGAGGAGTCCAACACCTTCGGTCTGGAACTCGAGCTCACCGAGGGTATGCGCTTCGACAAGGGCTACATCTCGCCCTACTTCGTCACTGACACTGAGCGCATGGAGGCCGTCCTTGAGGACCCCTACATCCTCATCGTCAACTCCAAGATCTCCTCGCTGAAGGACCTCCTTCCGGTCCTCGAGAAGGTCATGCAGTCCGGCAAGCCGCTGTTTGTCATTGCTGAGGATGTTGAAGGAGAGGCTCTGGCGGGTCTTATCGTCAACAAGATTCGCGGCACCTTCAAGTCGGTTGCCGTCAAGGCCCCGGGCTTCGGAGACCGTCGCAAGGCCATGCTCAACGACATCGCTATCCTCACCGGCGGCCAGGTCATTTCCGAGGAGGTCGGTCTGTCTCTCGACGCCGTCACCCTCGACCTGCTGGGCCACGCTCGCCAGGTTGTCGTCACCAAGGACGAAGCCACCATCGTTGACGGTGCTGGCGACTCTGAGCAGATTGCCGGACGTGTTTCCCAGATTCGTAAGGAGATCGAGAACTCCGACTCCGACTACGACCGTGAGAAGCTGCAGGAGCGCCTCGCCAAGCTCGCTGGCGGCGTTGCCGTCATTAAGGTTGGTGCTGCCACTGAGGTCGAGCTCAAGGAGCGCAAGCACCGTATTGAGGACGCCGTGCGCAACGCCAAGGCTGCTGTCGAGGAGGGAATCATCCCCGGTGGTGGTGTCGCCCTGCTGCAGGCCTCGAATGCTGCCAAGGTCGACGACCTAGAAGGCGACGAGCTCACCGGTGCCCAGATCGTGCTGACTGCGTGTGCTGCTCCTCTCAAGCAGATTGCAGTCAACGCCGGTCTCGAGGGCGGAGTTGTGGCTGAGAAAGTCGCTGGCTTGCCCGCAGGCCAGGGTCTCAACGCGGCCACTGGCGAGTACGTCGACATGGTCAAGGCTGGCATTATCGATCCGGCCAAGGTGACCCGTTCGGCCCTTCAGAATGCCGCCTCCATTGCGGCCCTGTTCCTCACCACTGAGGCTGTTATCGCTGACAAGCCCGAGCCTGTGAAGGCTCCTGCCGGTGGCGGCGACATGGATGGCATGGGCGGCATGGGTGGAATGATGTGACCCATCCCATCTGAAGTAATAGGGGCGGCTCCAATTGGAGCCGCCCCTATTATTGTCTCCTCGAAAGTGAGGGGTGTAGATGGTTGATAGCGTGGTGTAGCGGATTGGTTTACATGCAGCCCGTATCTACTCGGGATGAACCATCGATGACGGTCGCACTGATTTCACGGTTTCTGCTTTAACGAAGATGTGAGAGCGGCAAAGATGTATTCGCAGGACGGATTCTGGTGGCCGTCTGCCGTCAAGTAGCCTCGGATAGTGCACCTAAATACCCGATGTCCGCAGGGAAGCCGTTTCGCCACTCTGCTTACTGGAGCTGGAACCGTCCATCCGCTGTTGTCATTGTTAGCGGCAATGATGATCCTCGGGGTGGGGCAAGGCGGTGTGGCTTTCGTACTCACGGCGTTGGCAGGTGGTCATCCCGACGCTCAAACGTCGACGATCCTGCTGTTGGTGTCCTTCCTCGGTGTGTGGGTAGCGCTGTGGCTGTGGATGAGATTCGTCGAACAGCGCCCGATGGTCTGCTTGGGTTTTCGTGGACCGGCCCGCGATGTCGTGATCGGCGTGGCGATAGCGATCGTGATTCTTGCCGCTGACGTCATCGTCATGACTGCTGGTGGGCAGGTGCGGATAGCGTGGACCTATCCCAGCGCGACGGCGGTAATGCTCATCCTCGCCTCTCTGCTGTTGTTCCTCATTCAGGGATGTGCCGAGGAAGTCGTGCTGCGCGGCTATCTCATGCAGTCAGTAGCAGCGAAGTGGGGAATTCCTGCCGGTCTAGCCCTCCAAGCCGTGGTTTTTGCCGTCCTGCACGCAGCGAACCCAGGTACTACCTGGATTGCCGTGGTCAACGTCGCAGGATTTGGTTTCATGTTGGGCCTCTTGGTGGTGTGGCGAGGAAATCTGCTCGCTGCAATGGGATTCCATACTGTCTGGAACTGGCTGCAGGGCATGGTGATGGGATTTGACGTTTCCGGGTTGAAGTTCGCGAATACTCTTATGACGGCTGGTGGAACTGCCGGTTCCTACTCCTGGCTCACTGGCGGCACTTTTGGTGCTGAGGGGTCCATCGTCAGCACGATCGTGCTGGCCGTTCTCATCGCAGGCCTTATCGAGGCGATTCGACGAGACTGGCGCAAGAATTAAGCCATGGCATTGCTCGAGGTCATCTGTCTGCACGAAAACGACGCCAAGCGGGCAGCACGGGGAGGTGCCGATCGCATCGAACTGGTCGGCACCATGGATGAGGACGGTCTTTCCCCCAGCCCTCAAGTGTTGGCACGCACCCTCAGCGCCGTTGACATACCGGTGCGTCCTATGCTCCGCGTTGACGGAGGCTTTCGTGCTGACCCGCGCAGGCACGACGAAATACTCCACTTAGCCAGTACCTATCGTGATCTCGGTGCGGATGGCCTGGTACTGGGATTCCTTGATGACGCGGGTGGGATTGACGTCGAGACTGTCACTGAGTTGACCGAAGGCTGGCCGGGCTGGACGTTTCATCGAGCCATCGACAACAGCCGGGAGCCCGACAGAGCATGGGTGCAGTTGCTGGGTCTGTCCGGACTCGATCAGGTTCTCACAGCCGGGTCGTCGCAGGGAATCGAGTACGGTCTTGACGACCTCATTGCCCGCGCCAAAACAAACCTGCGAGTGGCTGAACTCATGATGGCAGGCGGCGGTTTGCGACCCGAGCACGTCCCGTGGCTGTACCGGGCCGGTATTCGTGCTTTCCATATCGGCAGCCCAGCTCGGCCCCAAGGCTCTTGGAAGGCGTGGGTGGACAGCGACCTTGTCAGGTCATGGCGTGATCTCCTGGACCGCCTCGCCGGGTGACCCGGACCTGCTAGAACGCCTGCAACCACATATTCCATGTGCCCGGAGCATGGAAAGAGACGTGACCATGGTCGTCGTCAACTGGTTGAGGCGCAGAGTCAACAGGTTGAGGTGCGGGCGTGGCGGTCTTCGAAGGCTGACCTGATGGCGCTGTGGAACTCGGCCGAGACTCATGACGGGCGATGATCCGCGCCGCCCCCTCGATGGTTTCTACCAGGTCCTCCATAGGGGCCGTCGTCGAATGGGTCAGCCCGACGGCGGTGTACCCCTTGGTCCCGGTGGAAGCTACGGAATTGACGTGCCAGCCATCCTCGCGAGAAAGCCAGCCGTTCTTGACGTAGGGCGTGTTCATACCAGCCGTCATGCCCCAGTCTTGATCTTGCGAGACGCTGGACATGAGCTTGCGGGCGTAGGCCTGCATGGAAGCGGGAATGACGTCGTTGGGGCAGAAAATGTAGTCAGCGAGGACGACCTGGTCAGCAGCTGTCGTCGAGGTCAACCCCCAATGGCCTTCAGGGTCAAAGGTGGTGTGGGTAGCACCTAGGCGACGTATCACGGTGCGAACCCCGTCGGCTTGGCCCACTCTTTCCCAGAGAGCAGTTGCGGCCTCGTTGCTGGAATTCTCGATCATGGGGACCAGAAGGTCCTTCTCGGATTTCGAAAGCTGACGCTTCTCGGCAGCAGCCTGAACCATGACTGTCTCCATGATGGCCAGCTTGACGATCGAGGCAGTGATGTAGTGCGTGGCCCCGTGATTGAGAACGTAGATGTTTCGTTGTCCATGCACTCGCATGGCGATCGAGTGCTCGCCAGCGCGGCCGTCGAGGTATTTCTTGAGTTCGTTCTGGTACGGGAATGGGACATAAGGTCCAGGAGCAGCCGGATTTGCGTTCTTCATCGGAGCACGAGGGTGCGGTTCAGGGCGATTCGGTCGGTTGGCGTGGGCTGCCGGCATACCAATGGCAGTTCCAGCAGCGACGACCAGGCCGCTTAGCGCGGCGCGCCGGGAGATGAGGGCTTTTCCAGAGGAATGTGCCTTCTCATTTCGAAACAAGTTTTCTTTCCTCTCCAATTCACGCCGTCTGGTCCAATGCATCCAAATCATCGGCATCGACGATGCGATAGGAATATCCCTGTTCGGCAAGGAAACGCTGCCGGTGACTGGCGAAATCTGCGTCGACGGTGTCTCGGGAAACGACCGCGTAGAACCGGGCGACGAGTCCGTTCTTGGGTCGTAAGAGACGGCCTAGACGCTGAGCCTCTTCTTGACGGGACCCGAATGCCCCCGATACCTGAATGGCGACCTCGGCGCTCGGCAGATCGATCGAGAAGTTGGCTACTTTCGAGACGACAAGCAGGTCCGTGCGTCCCTCGCGGAAATCCTGGTAGATCTCCTGGCGCTTGGTCGGGGTGGTGGAACCGGTGATAATCGGACACTTTAATTCCGTGGCCAGCTCTTCCAGCTGGTCGACGTACTGGCCGATAACCAAGGTCGGCTGCCCACGATGGCGGGCCACCAAATCGGCAACCACCCGATTCTTGATCGGTAAGGTCGCGGCCATTCGATAGCGGACATCCGGTTCGGCCATGGCACAAGCCATTCGGTCGGACTCGGACAGGCTCACCCTTACCTCGACGCAATCGGCGGGAGCGATCCAGCCTTGGGCCTCGATCTCCTTCCACGGGGCGTCATAGCGCTTGGGGCCAATGAGAGTGAAAACGTCGTCCTCGTGGCCGTCCTCTCGCACCAAGGTGGCCGTCAGTCCCAGCCGACGTCGCGCCTGCAGGTCGGCTGTCATACGGAAGACCGGGGCCGGAAGTAGGTGAACCTCGTCATAGATGACCAACCCCCAGTCACGGGCTTCGAAAAGCTCCAAATGGGGATGAACCCCCTTCCGCTTCGTCGTGATGACCTGGTAGGTGGCAATGGTGACTGGTCTCACCTGCTTGCGTGACCCGGAGTACTCGCCGATCTCGTCAGGGGTTAATGAGGTGCGACGAACGAGTTCCTCCTTCCACTGCCGGGCTGAAACAGTGTTGGTGACCAGAATAAGCGTGGTGCAGCGGGCCAGACTCATGGCAGTCGCTCCGACGATGGTTTTGCCAGCGCCACAAGGCAGCACGACCACTCCGGACCCGCCATCCCAGAAGGACTGGGCAGCCATCCTTTGATATGGCCGAAGACTCCAGCCATCCTCAGCCAGAGCGATGTCATGGCGCTCGCCGTCCACGTAGCCAGCCAAGTCCTCGGCAGGCCATCCCAGCTTGAGTAGGGCTTGCTTCAGAGTGCCTCGCTGAGACGGATGGACCACAGCAGTCTCCTCGTCGATCTGGTCACCGACGAGGCCACGCACTGACTTTGATCTCAGCACCTCGGTGAGGACAGCCCTGTCCGTCGACACCAAGACAAGTCCATGGGCAGGATGCTTCTCAATGCGTAACCGACCGTAGCGAGACATCGTTTCGGTGACGTCGATGAGGAGTCCGGAAGCCACCGGGTATCGGGAGTACCTCATGAGAGTGTCGACGACCTGTTCGGCGTCGTGACCAGCGGCCATCGCATTCCACAACCCCAGTGGGGTCAGGCGATAGGTGTGGATGTGCTCGGGAGCCCTCTCCAATTCCGCAAAGGGGGAGATGGCATGACGACACTCGTCTGCCAAAGGGTGATCCACTTCCAGCAGGAGGGTGCGATCGGACTGAACAATAAGGGGGCCGGGTACAGAAGTCATCACATCCAGTATCGCCCCTCACCTCAGATTTGTTCCCTTTCAAACGACCTCAGCGGTCGTCAGGCCGGTTGGCAGGCGGTAATTCGGGACACCGGGACGATCAATACTCCTCCGCCACCACGGATAACACAGCGTACGGCTCCTGCCGCGACTGCCATGATTCGCACCGTCTGACGTACCGCAGTGCCGTCGTCGATGACTCGCTCGATTTGCATCCACATACCTTCTTGCTGGGCTTGGTGCAGGTGGGCAAGGAGCTGACGGCGGTCTGAGAAGCCACGGCCTTTGTTCTTAAGAAGCGAAGCCGCAAGGCCCTCGGGGTCGGTCTGGGGAGCCGAGGCGGGGGAGACGTCAATCTTGGCACGTGGGGGCGGGGGAGCCGAGAAAACATCGCCGTGTGAATCTCGGGCAACCGGGGCCATTCCTAGTTGACGCAGACCGGCGAGTACCTGGTCAGGTTCTGCTTGGGCCACCAGCACCTGGGCACCAACGCGACGCAGAGCGAGGTCCTTAGCAAGGGAACTGCGCATAATGGCCTCAACGGCAGCCGGGTCGTCGACTTCCAGAAGGGCTCCAGCGGCGGCCACCGAAACCCGGCCATGGTCACGCACCACGTCGTCGAGGAGGACCAGCAGCCCCTGAGGAACTTCGCTCAGGGAGTGCTCCGACCACCACTGGCGTACCCGTTCCCCGGTCCACCCGGCATCCAGGGCTCGGCGCAGACTGGCGCGGCTGAATCGACGCACCCCGGCGATCCCGGTGGACTCGCGATCGGCCAACAGAGCCAGATCGGCGGCAGTGGAAGGAGTCAACGGGCCGGGGGCGACTGCGGTGAGATCGGACTGCAGGATCACCTCGTCGGTGCGTTCGGGCATGTCGGCGCAGGTGAGCGAATCGACGAGATCGGTGCGAGCTCCCAGCGCGATCATCCCGAGTACTCGGCACTCGTCCAGGACGGCCTCAACCAGGGAATCCTCCACAGCAGTACCGGGTTGACGCCAGCGAATGCGGTCGGCGACAAGGCTGGCCTCGACAGGAGTTCCGGGTTCAGCTGAACTCAATTCCTGGTGGACTAGACGCCGCCACGCCCGGGCGGTTGCTGGTGCTGACGCGACTAACGTGTTGTCGAGGTTGCCTGGAGGTTGCGGAATACGTCGCCACGCGTCGCGCAAGCTCACCCACTGACCCCACAAGGAATCAGTGCGCCAACGGTCGGCAAGCGGGGTGGGAAGCCAGCCGCGCCCGTCAGCCCCGATGAGCCCACCAGCGGCGGCCAGAGCCAAGTACACCCAGCCGTCGTCTTCAGCCGCCACTCGTGACAACACTGCGCGGGCGTCTCGTTTGGCAATGCCGCCATTGGCAAGTAGAGCGCAGTCGTGACGCTCCACTCCTTCCAGCAGGGCCGACATTGCGCTGACAGCCTCTAACGCCGTTCCCAAACCAGCCCGATTCACGAGGGTGGTCTGGCTCGGTTCAGGCCAAGCCGGTGGGGTGGGTTGTGGCTGTTCAGCGAACAGACGATTGCCGCGCAGGACAAGGGCTACCTCGCGGGGCAGGACAACGGTGTCGTCGTCCAGGGGACGCAGCAGGTGATGAGCGAGTGCGGTCTCGACGGGGGTTGTCGCGGTCTCGGGAGTCACCGTACGTCGCGCATGGGGGACGTGACCGGTAGGAGACCACATCAGACGCTCCACCACAGCGCGCGCCTGAGGGCCCGCAGCAGCCAGCGCTTCTGCTACCTCCGTGGAACTCATAGGCATGACGGATGCTGGTGCCAGCCCGGCTGGATATCCGGACAAATGGGTGGTGACAACCTGAATGACGTGCAGGTGGTCGGAGTCCTCAAGCACAAGAGCCATGTCGAGCAGATCGGAGACGCCGGCGGCGACATCTGCGCGAATTGTGTCTGGTTTGGTTGGCCATCCCTGGCAGATGGCGTCAGCCAGGTCAGCCAGCGTGAGGTCTCCCAGCGCGGCCAACGCCGTCAGAAGACTCAGCCGCCACCGATCAAGGCTGGAGATCGCAGCAGTGATGGACGCATGGGTGCCGGCTCGCGAAGACACCTCAGTGAGGTCGCGAGGAGTGGGGTTGGCCAGGTCGGGGCGCAGGGTCAGAAGCCGGGATAGCCCTTGGGTATCGAGGCCTCGAATGGTGGACGCAAGGGTTGTTGGCTCATCGACCTCGCTCATTGCTGCGACCTCGGATCTCGAGGTGTCAGATAGCGGTCAATGATGATGAACCCGAGCGCGAGCATAGCGACGCAGCCCAAGCGAGACATCCATGCAAATTGGGCCAAGATGGTTCGAACCGGCGACTCCATCGCGCCACCGAGGATAACAACGACTGTGACAGCAGTGAGAGCTTTGCTGAGGCGTCCAGCTGCGAAGGGGTGACGCCATGCCAACCACCAGGCGAGGATCAGCGCAGGTATCGACAGCGGGGACCACATCGATCCCAGTGCGAGAACGGCAATCCACAGCCAGCCCAACGCTCGGCACAGATCCAGGAAGGACCGACTGCCAGCGGCGGCAGGCATAGTCGGGTCAAGCTGCCGAGGTAAGCGGATGGTTTTCGTGGTTTTTGCTCGCAGTGGGGGGACCGTTGAGACGGGAGTCTCCGATGGAGCTGCCCAGGTCGTCGTGGTTCCGGTCGAGCGGCTGGTGCGGATGGGTTCATGAGGATCCCGGTGCTCGACACGTGGACCGGCCAGACCAGCCTGGGTGGAAAACGGGTCGTGGGGTTCGCGGCTACTTCGACGGCGCGGGACCAACTCGGCCAAGGGACGGTCGTCCCCACCTTGATAACCCCCGGGAGCTTCGGCTGGCTTTCCGGCAGCCGGGCTGGCAGGAAGAGTCGGGTTTTCGAGAGGCGCGATCCGAGGAGCCCGGAAAGCACTGGGTGCCCGACGAGAACCGACGACGTCGATGGGTGCTCTCCTGACGGTACTCAGTGCCATAGCGTCCATAGTAAGGGTTGGTGCCGACTAAGCCGCGCGCTCAGTGTGTGCGGGGCAACGCTCATGGGGGGTGATTGTGATCGCTCAGAAACGCTCAATGGACCCTAGCCTGAATGAAGATATTACGTAACGCGCGGAGCGGCCGCGCATGAAAGGGAGGGGTCGACATGGAGGTCATCATCTGCTCCGACGAGCAGGCTGTTGGGCGGATTGCAGCCGAGCGTATTGCCAAGGTTCTGGCCAAGGCGAAGGCGCCGGTCTTGGGAGTGGCCACTGGTTCGACCCCGCTGACGACGTACTCTTCGTTGGCTGCTCTTGCGAAAGAGGGCAAGGCTGATTTCACCGGATTGCGTGCCTTTGCTCTGGACGAATACGTCGGCCTTCCCGCTGACGACGAGCGCTCTTACGCCGCCACCATTCGTCACACCGTCACCGAGCAGCTTGGTCTGGATCCGGCAGACGTCCACACCCCAAACGGCATGGCGGACGACCTTGACGCGGCCTGTGCGGAGTACGACAAGGCCATCAAGGATGCCGGCGGAGTCGACGTCCAGATCCTCGGTATCGGGGCCAACGGCCATATCGGTTTCAACGAGCCGACCAGCTCGCTGTCCTCGCGGACCCGCGTCAAGACCCTCGCTGAGCGGACCAAGGCCGATAACGCCCGTTTCTTTGAGGAGGGCGAGAAGGTGCCCAGTCACTGCGTGACCCAGGGTCTTGGGACGATCATGGATGCCCGCAACGTTGTGCTGTTGGCGATCGGGGAAAACAAGGCCGATGCTGTCGCTGGAGCGGTTGAGGGTCCGGTGACGGCAATGTGTCCGGCCTCGGTGCTGCAGTTCCATCCTCATGCCCTCGTGATCGCTGACGAGGCCGCCGCCTCCAAGCTGACGACGGCTGACTACTTCCGGTGGACTGATAGCCAGCGGGGCGATTACTCCGGCACCATGTGAGACGCGTTGATGTGACGCTCCTGGCCCGTCGGGAGTCTTGCCGCCGGGCCATGGAAAGATTGTGAACAGTGGACCGTCGACAAGGCTGTAGCCTTGTAGGACGGTCCATTGATCGTCCATGACCAGAAGGAGTGAGCCAGAGATGCCAACCGGAAAGGTGCGTTTCTACGACGCCACCAAGGGGTTCGGTTTCCTGACGAAGGATGGCGGCGGCGACGTGTATGTCAACGCCTCCGCCTTGCCTGCAGGGGTGAATACCCTGAAACCCGGTCAGAAGGTTGACTTTGGGGTTGTTGAAGGACGCCGAGGCGAGCAGGCCCTGTCTCTGCAGATCGTCGAGACCCCGATCTCGCTGGCGAAGGCGAGTCGCAAGAAGCCCCGGGAGATGGCGGTGATTTGCGAAGACCTCATCAAAATGCTTGACAAGATGGGTAACGGCTACCGGCACGGACGCCATCCTGATCCACGGACTGCGGGAGCGGTGGCCAAAATGCTGCGTGCTGTTGCCGACGAGTTGGAGCTGTGATGAGGACGTCAAAACGGTCTATCAAGGCTGACGCGACTATCGCGAAAGCTGTTGACCAGGCCCGGGAAGCAGCCGAACACCGCGCGGGTGACTTCGGTGTTGGGGAGCACGTCGGGACGATTGTCGAGGGTGAGCGCGTTCTGACCCACCTCTTCGAGTGTCCGCACCCGGGATACCGGGGCTGGCGGTGGGCTGTGACGATGTCGCGTGCCCTGCGCGGGCGTAACGTCACCGTCAATGAGGTCGTTCTTATCCCTGGTGATGATTCTCTCCTGGCTCCCGAGTGGGTGCCGTGGCGCGACCGTGTTCGAGCCGGGGATATTAGCGCCGGAACTCTCATGCCCACCGCTGACAACGATCCGCGTCTGGAGCCCGGTTACACCGGCGGTGAACTCGCCGCTGACGAGGATCCGGCTGAGTGGGCTGCTACCCGGGCGGTGGCGTCTGAGCTGGGGCTGGGGCGCGAGCGTCTGTTATCGCGGGAGGGTCGTGACTCAACCGCTGAGCGGTGGCTCGCCGGTGAGGGGGGTCCTGACAACGCGATGAGTCGCCATGCCCCCGCCAGTTGCGTTACGTGTGGTTATTTCGTACGCCTGCAGCACTCCTTAGGGCGAGTTTTTGGAGTGTGCTCCAACGAGTTTTCGCCCTCTGATGGCTCAGTGGTCCACGTTGACCATGGCTGCGGTGGTCACTCCGATGTTGTCGAGAAGCGACGCGGGATCGAATTACCCGAGCCGGTGTTCGACACTATTTCGGTGGATAACTCGTTGTTCGACTGAATGGGTGCTGAATGGACTCAGTGGCGGGAACGTCGCCAGCAATACGCTGTGCCGACGATTCCCAGCCCGGTGCCGGTCAGACAAATCCAGAGCCAGTCGCGATAGCCGGTTTCAGTGAGATGGTCGAACATGGCCCAGCACACGATTGACGCCACCGCGAAAGCGATGGTTCCCACAATGCCGACAGTCACCCCGTTCGCGTCGACTGGGGCGACGTTGGCCTGGGTTAGCAGGTGTTCACGCTCGTTGGCCACAGTCCCATCGTAATGCCCCGCTGCAGTGCCGTGGCATCTTGTCCTTAGAATGCCCTTCGTGTCTAGCAACACCGTATCAGCAAGATTCGACAACTGGTTTCACCTCACGGAACGAGGATCGACGAGGTCGCGTGAGGTTCGTGGCGGCATCGTCACCTTCTTCACAATGGCCTATATTTTGGCCCTCAACCCGCTCATCATCGGTACTGCGGCGGACAAGAACGGCAAGCTGCTCAATGGGGATCCGAAGTTCCTCGATGCTGCCGGCACCACCCTCAACACGGCTGGCATTGATGACAACAAGATGATGGTTATGGCAGTCACCGCTTTTGTGGCGGCGATTATGACGATTGCCATGGGTATCTGGGGACGATTCCCGATGGGTATCGCCGCTGGTCTTGGTATCAACTCCTTGCTGGCCTACGTCGTTGCCCCGACGATGACATGGTCCCAAGCAATGGGCCTGGTGGTGTGGGAGGGTGTCCTCATCCTCATCTTCGTCCTCACTGGAGTTCGGGAGATCATCTTCCGGGCGGTTCCGAACTCTCTGCGCTCGGCGATCAGCGTCGGAATTGGCCTGTTCATCGCATTCGTTGGGTTTGTGGATTCCGGTGTCATTCGTTCTGGTTCCGGAACTCCCGTCACCTTGGGTGTTGGCGGCAGTTTGGAGGGCTGGCCGATTTTGCTGTGCCTGTTCGGATTCCTGCTGCTCGTCGTGTTGCACCAGCGGCACGTCAAGGGGTCCATGCTCATTGCGATTATTGGTACGTCCTTGCTCGGCGTCATCATCGAGGCCATTGCTGACGTGGGACCGCAGAGCGACAAGAACCCCACTGGCTGGGCCCTCAATGTTCCGCGGCTGCCAGGAGCTGCTGATTTCCGCTGGCCCGATCTGGGGTTGTTGGGTCAGGTTGATCTTTTCGGTGGTTTTCTCGCCGATGGCCACTTCCGTATTGGGGTATTCCTGGGAACGCTGCTGGTCGTCTTCTCTCTCATGCTCGCCGATTTCTTCGACACCATGGGAACGGTTGTCGCCATTGGTGACCAGGCCGGCATTCTTGACGAGACTGGCAATCCTGAGCACCTGAGGGGGATTCTCGTCGTCGACGCCGTTGCAGCCGTTGCTGGCGGTCTCGGCTCAGCCTCCTCGGCCACCGGTTACGTCGAGTCGGCTGCCGGGGTAGGGGAGGGGGCTCGAACGGGTATCGCCTCCATCGTCACCGGCATGGCATTCCTGCTGGCGATGTTCTTGTCCCCAATCGTTTCGATCATTCCGTCGGAGGCTGCCGCACCGGTGCTGGTCTTCGTCGGATTCCTCATGATGGCCCAGGTCACTCACATCGACTGGAAGCATGTCGAGGAAGGTCTGCCGGCCTTCCTGGGCATGGTGCTCATGCCATTCGCGTACTCGATCACAACAGGTATCGGTGCTGGCCTCATCATGTTCTGCATCACGAAGACCATCGCTGGCAAAGCGCGCACAATTCATCCGCTGTTGTGGGTTGTCGCGGCCCTCTTCGTGATCTACTTCGCTCAGTCTTTGCTCATGAGGCTGTTTGGTCAGATGTGAGGCGAGTGGAGGGGACCGTACCGATGGTGTCTGGTTGCCAGACCGCGAAGAGGTCTGGCACCGGGCGCCCCAGGTCGTCGGCTAGATTCATCCATCCGGGATATGAGTTGAGGAAGTCGAGGACGCTATCAGCCTCAGCTCGTCGCTCATCCGGCACGATGTCAGTTAATGCTCGTCGAGTAGCCAAGACCTGCCCGATGCGCGCATAACCGATTTTCATTCCTGGTGCCGGGCGTAGCGGAATCTGCGGGTCGCCAACCATGAGCCGCTTGATGGAACAGGTGCTGGGCAATCCGACAGCCGCAAGGTCGAAATCAAGTTCATCGAGTCGTGCCACCGACATCGAGATCTCAATCCATCCATACGACAGGTGGGTCAGCCACTCGTTGACCAGACGCCAGCACCGCCCCAGACGATCAGGCTCGATGTACCGGCCACGAACAAGGTCCTCGACGTCATTGGGAGTCGGCCATCCCAACGGCAGCACCGGGGCTTCGACATTGGGCTTGTAGAGCGGGTGGAATGGGCTTCGCCAACTGGATCGTCGGTGGTGATGAACAGGCACGCTGAAAGCAGCTTCGGCCCAGGTACGTAGCTTCGTCGCGAGGCGCTCGTCAGCCCCAAAAATGTCGCGAACTTCGTCGATCGCGATGGCGTTGAGTCTCAACCCACCCATGGCGACAGATTATTCGATGTCGGAGGTCGGCATAAGGTGTAATCCATGAATCCACGCTCCAGACAACACATCGTCAGCGGGGTTCTCCTTGTCCTCGTACTACTCGTTGTGGTGGGAGCTGTGCTGTGACAGATGGACCCGGCATGGCAGGATGTCTATTTGTGACACGACGACCCTGGCCCCGACGTTTGCGCTGCGCGAGTGCGCTGGTGGCCATGGGATGTGCCTGGGGATTGGCCGTAGGCCCGGCCGCCGCCGTCGATCTGACTATCACGGCGGACAAGAAGCTTGGTAACGCTGTCGGAATGGCCGCCGATCTTGACAATGACTGGTACTGGGTCACCGATGGTTCGTCGGCGACGGTCGAATCTCTGCTTGCCCTCGACAAGACAGGTAAAGAAGTCCATCGCGTGAAGTGGGAGCCGGATCTCCACGACGTCGAGGCGATGTCGTGGGCCAATGGTGTGCTTTACGTCGCAGACATCGGAGACGAGAAAACCACGCGTTCCAGCATTCGAGTAGTGTCTCCCACCTCGACGGCTGCCGACCAATCCACCTATTACGAGTGGATGTTCACCTACCCCGACGGCGCCCACGACGCCAAGGCCTTGGCAGTCAGTCCGAAGGGGTCTTTCTACGTCGTTACCGACGGGCCGCACCCGGCGATCTACCGTGGTGGCCCGCAGGCCAGTCGCGAGGAATCCAACCCGCTGGTCAAGGTTTCCGACGCGCCCACAGGGGTCAAGGACGCTACCTTTTTGCCAGATGGGTCGCGGCTGGCTGTGCTGACCGACCGCGAGGTTCGAGTCATGGATGCCTACTCGTGGAAGACAATCGCCAACACAGCGTTCTCAGGCGGGCAGGCCATCACCACCGACACCACCCAGAAGACCTTGGAGATCGCAACTGCGGACAACAAGGTTCAAGGAATCGACTTTCCGACCACGCTGACCTCGATTACGCCGACCCCCACGCTTTCCCAAAGCCCGAAAGCAGCAGTCACTCACGGTAGTGCCAAGCCCACCTCCAAGGCCCGCTCGGGTACTTTCATCGCGGTGCTCGGAGCAGTCGCGGTGGCGCTGTGCGCAGGCGTGGTGACCTTCGTACACGGTCGCTCCCAGGACACCACCTGGCGACCGCGTTAGTCGCGGTGTTCCAGTAACCAATCGAGGCACGCCGTCAATGCTTCGATGTCTTGCGGCTCGATCGAGCTGAAGGTGGCAACCCGAATCTGATTGCGGCCCAGCTTGCGATAGGGCTCGATGTCGAGGATTCCGTTGGCGCGGGCACGGGCGCATAGCTGGGCAGCGTCAACCGACTCGTCGATGTCAATCGTCACGACTACCGGACTGCGCAGTGCCGGATCGGTGACGAATGGGGTTGTTAGCGGGTTGTCTTCAGCCCAGCGGTAGAGGATGCCTGATGTCGACGCGGTGCGCGACGCGGCCCAGGCCATGCCCCCCTTGTCCAGCAGCCAGCGGCACTGCGCCTCTAACATCACCAAGGTGGCCAGTGCGGGAGTGTTGAGAGTCTGATCGGCTCTGGAATTCTTGACCGCAACGCTGAGATCGAGCATTTGTGGCACCCACCGAGGCGAAGCAGTCAATCGTTGTGCGCGTTCAATCGCCGCCGGTGACAAAATCGCAAGCCATAATCCGCCGTCTGAGGAGAAGTTTTTCTGAGGTGAGAAGTAGTAGGCGTCGGTCTGTGCCACGTCTGCGGTGGCTCCTCCGGCAGCCGATGTGGCGTCGACAAGGACCAGAGAATCCTCGGCAATGCCAGCCGGCCGGCGAACCGGGGCAACGACTCCAGTGGAGGTTTCGTTGTGAGCCCACGCATATGCGTCGACCTCTCCGACCGCTTGCGGCAAGGCAAGTTCGCCGGGTGGTGCCTGGAAAACTGCGGGGTCAGCGAGGAAGGGGGCTTTCTGCAGGGCCGAGGAGAATTTCTTCGTGAACTCGCCATAAACCCCTGTCGCGGCGCGTTTTTCTACCAGACAGACCGTCGCCATATCCCAGAAGAGGGTGGCTCCGCCGTTGCCAAGTGCAACCTCATATCCGCCTGGAAGGTCGTAGAGAGCAGCGAGTTCCTCGCGGATTGCGGCGACGACATGACGAACAGGCGGTTGCCGATGGGAGGTGCCCATCACTGAACTTGGTTCAGACAGACTGGCTACCACCTCCCGCCGGATTCTCGACGGACCACAACCGAAACGGGGGTCGGAGGGCAAGAGGTCACTGGGAATCCTTGGCTCAGCCATGGTCTGATCCTCGCAGATCTTGGTTCATGTGAAACTCGAGTTCACGCTGTGACCATGTGGCAGTATGTGGGAAAGCCCGCTGCCAAGGAGGCACCGATGATTAGCCATATTGCTTCGCACCACGTCGTCGCCCGTGACGGAAGTGATTCATCGGCAACGATCACTGTCGAGGCCGGACGTATCACCAAGGTCAGCGAGGGCATTGATCCGCACGCCGAACTTGTCGATGAGTGGATTTTGCCTGGGTACGTCGACACCCACTGCCATGGTGGAGCCGGTGCCGATTTCACCGATCCAGACCACGATGCCGCATTGCGAGCTGTCGCCTACCACCGCAGCCAGGGCACGACGACTCTCTTCGCCTCCACAGTGACTGCTGCCGTTGATGACGTCGTGGAACAGATCGGACGGCTCCGTCAACTCTTCGACGAGGACGAGATTGCCGGTATTCACTTGGAAGGGCCTTTCCTCGCCGAGTCGCGCAAGGGAGCCCACGCCGTCGAGTTGCTGTGTGATCCGGACCCGGTGTCGGTGGACAGGCTCATCAAGGCAGGCGGCTCAGCTCTCAAGATGGTGACGATTGCTCCGGAGCGCAAGCACGGGTTGGAAGCTGTGGCCACTTTCAGCAAGGCGGGGGTCCATGCGGCGGTAGGCCACACCGAGTGCGACAACGCCACTGCCAGCGCTGCGGTCGACGCTGGATCTGACGTCATAACGCACCTGTTCAATGCCATGCCGTCCATCCATCACCGTAAGCCGGGGCCGGTTCCACCTATGCTGACTGACCCTCGTGTGGTTTGCGAACTCATTTGTGACGGTGTGCACCTAGCACCAGATGTCATCCGGATGGCCATCGCGGCTGCCGGCCCGCAGCGTATCTCCCTGGTTACTGACGCCATGAGCGCCACCGGTCAGCCCGACGGTGACTACATTTTGGGCAGCCTGCCGGTGAAGGTCGTCGACGGTCGTGCCCGACTGCTAGCCGAAGACGGTTCGCTGGGGGCGATTGCAGGGTCCACCCTGACGATGGGCCGTGCGGTCGAGTTCGTCACGTCTGTTGTGGGGGTGCCGCTGGGGCAGGCGGCCGTTATGGCAGCCACAACACCGGCCAAGGTCCACGGGTTGAGCGAGGTCGGCGTCTTGGAAGAGGGGCATTGGGCCGATATGTGCCTCACCGACGAGAAGGGCCATCTGGTTCGTGTTATCCGCCACGGCGAGTCCGTCTGAGGCGTATTTGAGCATAAACTTCCTGACAGGGGTCGCTCGGGCGTGAGTAACGACGCCCCTACGGTTTTGTCAGACAGCCTGTCCGATGGGCAGGTGGCCAGTGTCGTCCCTTGGCTATGAGGGCGAGGAAGAGGTGCATCGTGAGCAGCGAGCTCGTCGATACGACGGAGATGTATCTGAGGACTCTCTACGAGCTACTCGAGGAGGGTGTTGAACTACGCCGGGCGCGTATCGTCGAGCGGTTGCACCAGTCGGGTCCTACCGTCTCTCAGACGGTGGCTCGTATGGAGCGTGACGGTCTCGTGGTCGTCGAGTCTGACCGCTCGATTTCGTTGACCCAGGAAGGCCACGATATAGCCGAGACGGTGATGCGCAAGCACCGCCTGGCTGAGTGTTTGCTGACTGAGGTCATCGGCCTTCGTCCTGACTTGGTTCACGATGAGGCCTGTCGCTGGGAGCACGTCATCTCCGGTGAGGTCGAGAAGCGTCTCACTGAGATTCTCGACAGCCCCGATACCTCCCCGTACGGCTGCCCTCTTCCCCCTGAGCAGATCGGTCGTCGTCCAGATGATTCTGCTCGTTTCCGGGACGATTCCAAGCCCCTTGACGAGATCATCGCTGAGACTGGTTGCCCAGTCAGCGTGACCGTCACCCGGTTGTCGGAGTTCTTTCAGGCCACCGACGGCAACCTCGCTGACGTCTACGCCGCTGGTTTGCTGCCGGGTAAGAACATCGAGGTCGAGGACGACGCTGACGGCATTCGGTTGACGGGTAAGGACGGTTCGGTCGTCGTCGATCCGGAGATTCTTTCCGGCCTGTTCGTCGTTCAGAACGCGTGAGTCGTGGTGACAATGCCGCGATGACTGTGTCCCAAACCTTGAGGCCCAGTCAACTCCCAGATATGAACCAGATCGCCACGCTTTGCGAGGCAGGCTGGTATGACACCGCTGATTCCATGTTGCGGATGGTGCGCGCGTCGGAGTCCGACAATCCCCACGTGGTGCAGGCTGCTGCCGTGACCGCTGTTGCTCGCAGGGTGCTCGCCCTGGACGCCGAGGATTTCGAAGAGATCGGCAAGGTTTTGCCAGCTGACCTGCGCATACGACTCACCGACGCAGGGTTTCCGCACCATCCGCGAGCAGCGAAGAGAGGAGCACTGGGAGACCTAGTTCCCCTTTACGAGCTTTTGCTCGAAGTTCTCGACATTCGAATGCACCGTGAAGAGCCTCAGCAGGTCGTCGTGACTTGTCACATCTTGGCGGAGTATCTGGGGCAACTGGCTTGGCAAACGGTACTGGGAGACGGCGGAGATCCTCTCACTCTGCCCAGCAAGGTCGGCGAAAAGTGGGGAGGTGACGGCCAGGATTGTGCTCACACCTCCGCGATGAATGCGACGGCGCGCCGCAGTCTCCACGCTGCCCAGGGTGACGAGGAGGGCTACACCTCCTACTTGGACAAATTCCATTCCAGACTGGGCGAGGCCCTTGGGGTGTGCGCCATGAACCACGCCACCATCGATGTCGGGGAACGTCCCGACGTCGGTATTACCTGCCCACATCCGTGCCAGTGGGCGCTATTCGGCACACGGGAGGAACGCCGGTCCTTGGACGCTCGGGTGCGTCTGGCCCGCATATTCCAAGAATCTGGGCTGGTGGCCCTACGGCACCACGCCCCGGTAGGTCATTTCTTCGGGGTGCCATCAGGCAGTGAGATCGGCAATAGCTGGGTGGCCACTTGGAACAAGCTCAATGAGCAGTGGGCAGACGGCTCCAATCCAATGCTGGACCCCTCGGCCCCGGGATACGACGTCGATGTGTCCAATGAGGCGCTGCCCGGCCTGTCTCGTCTGGTGTCGGTCATTGCTGCCAGGCCCATCCATGCCGGCCATCTGCTGCGTGATGTGGGCGCTGCGGCGATTGCCGAAATGAGGGCCGCGTGACGCTGCGCTCGGTGTGACGATCAGGTCAACGCGGAGGGGATGGAATACGCTAGGTACCGGTGCTGTTGCACCTGTGAGCCGGGGCGCCACGGCGTTACGGTCAACCGAACCCAAGCAATTACCGGGAGGTACAGCGTGGCTACCGTCGCATTGACCAAGGACAACTTCTCCTCGACCATCGATTCCCATGATGTCGTCCTCATCGACTTCTGGGCGTCGTGGTGCGGACCGTGCCAGCGTTTCTCGCCCATCTACGAGGACGCCAGCGAACGGCACACTGATGTGACCTTCGCCAAGGTTGACACCGAGGACCAGCAGGAGCTGTCCGCTGGACTGGAGATCACCTCCATTCCGACGATCATGGCTTTCCGGGCCGGTTACCTCGTCTTCCGTCAGTCTGGCCTACTCCAGGGCCGCCAGCTCGATGAACTCATTGAGAAGGTCAAGGGCATAGACGTCGAGGATCTCAAGAAGCAGGCTGAGGCTCAGAAGCAGAGCTGAAACTTTCCCATTCCCGCCAAGATGTGCGGGTCCGGGGCCGACAGCAGGGTGATAACGTCCTGCCGTCGGCCCCTTTTACGTCATATGTGATTGAGGGGGTCCTAGCGCCGAGCGCAGTGGCGCGTCGGTGTGACATCCCATTCATAGGAGTTGTCCGTGACATCGAGAATTGAGGTTGCCGAACTCGTCGAAAAGACCCGACCGGCCGGCCCGAAACGCCGCATTGGTGTGGTGGCGGCGGTCGCCACTCTGGGTTCCCTGCTTTTCGGCTACGACACCGGAGTCATTTCTGGCGCACTTCCGTTTATGTACTTGCCACATGGTGCTGGCGGTCTGGCCCTGACGGTCGGCCATGAAGGTGCTATCGGAGGGACGCTGACTCTGGGCGCGGCCTTCGGCGGACTCATAGGGGGCATGATGAGCGACCGGTGGGGGCGTCGTCATAACCTCCTGACCCTCGCTGTGCTGTTTATCGTGGGTGCCCTTGGTACAGCTGCCGCCCCCAGCGTATGGGTGATGTACCCCTTCCGGGTGGTGCTCGGATTTGCGGTGGGTGCGGCCTCAGCAACGGTGCCGGTCTATCTGTCAGAGACCTCCCCGAAACGGGTGCGCGGTCGTATCGTCGCTCTGGACCAGTTCATGATCGTGTTTGGTCAGCTGCTGGCCTTCTCCGTCAACGCTGCCATTTCTGCCGCACACGGTGGCCCAAGCCTCACGGTGACGGCAGACCCGTCAGGGCGACTGACTCCCGGAACCTATCCCTGGGACAAGCTGCAGGCGATGACGACTTCCCACGGCGGAACGATGACCGACGAGGCATTCCACACCTTCCTCACCCAGCTGTCGGTGTCTTCGGGATCTGGCGGAGCTTGGCGTTGGATGCTTGTGGTGTGTACTTTGCCGGCCATCGCCTTGTGGATCGGCATGAGGAAGATGCCGGAGTCCGCTCGCTGGCACCTCAGTCACGGCCAGCTCCGGGAGGCGATTGCCTGCCTCAAGCAGGTTCGTCAGGAGGGAGTTGACGAATCCCTGGTTGACGAAGTTACCGAGATGGTTGAACTCAACGGCGAGGGCGGCAGACTGACCCATCGTCAACAGTGGGCCGTCGTGATGGAATCTCGCTGGACTCGACGCTTGCTGCTGGTGGGTGTCTTTCTGGCTGTGGTTAACCAAACTACTGGCGTCAACACCGTCATGTACTACGCGCCGAAGGTGTTGGAGTTCGCTGGTATGAGTACCCAAGCGTCGATCATCGCCCAGGTGGCCAACGGCGTCATGTCTGTCATCGGTGCCGGTGCTGGTCTGTGGCTGATCGAGCGGTTCAATCGTCGTCACCTGCTGATCTTCGACGTCACCGCTGTCGGTGTGTGTCTGCTCGGCATTGCCGCCACTTTCGGATTCGCCATTGCTCCCCATGCGGGTGAGGGGGTGCCGAAGTGGGCACCTATCCTCGTACTGGTCCTGATGAGCGTCTTCATGCTCATCGTGCAGTCCACCAACGGCACAGTGGTGTGGACCATGCTCGGCGAGATGTTCCCAACCCGGATGCGCGGAGCCATGAATGGTGCTGCGGTCTTCTGCGGATGGCTGGCCAATGCGACGATCACCTGGACCTTCCCAGCCATGATGGCGGGACTCGGCGGAGCCGGGGCCTACCTCACCTATGGCATTGCCAACCTCGTCATCGCGCTCATCCTGGTCAAGGTGATGCCGGAGACGAAGGGACGCTCACTGGAAGAGATCGAGGTCGAGATGAAGCAGCGTTACGCCTGAGGGCGGCTTCCTCGCCCATGACTCGCTGTCGTCGGTGTGCTGTCCGATACTCAGGAGGCCACCATTGATGCCGTCCTTGATTATTACGGGGGTATGGGTGGGCGTAGGCTCAGCGAGCTTACCCACAGCGAGGCTCCATGGCGCGAAGCCCGAGAAGGGCTTGCAGACGATGACCCCGGAGAGGCTGTCATTAGCCGGGACACCATGCGCAACACCTACACGGTGCAGAGCATTCACGGTGTTGGGCCGCGGCGTTTCGGCGGGGTGGGAGAGTACGAATCCCTCGACCGAGGGGATTTGCTGGACACCGCAGATACCTTGGCTAAACGTTGGGGCCATACCTTGGAGCTGCTCGCGCAGTGACCATAAGCCTCACCCTGAGCGACGTTCAGGGGATCTATCGGCGCAGCATTGCCGCAGGTGAGTTGCGCGACCCATCAGGGTTGGCCCGCGCTGTTGAGTCTCCGTATGTCACAGTTTTCGGTGGCGACGCTATCTTGTAGCTTTGCCAGAGACTGCTTTTATGGCGGCCCCGATAGGATTCGAACCTACGACACATGGTTTAGGAAACCACTGCTCTATCCCCTGAGCTACGGGGCCCTGCCAGCGAAAGGCCACACCAGCCTAGTCCGGTGTGGTGGTCATGGCCAAGCCTGACCTTAGCTGGACCCACTTCGGAGCGGGAAGGCCGCGTAGCTAAGTCTGGTGGGGATGAGGGTTCCGTCGGGGTCGCAATGACTGGGTTGGAGTAACCGTCCACTCCGTCGTGCCGCTCCAATCCTCCTCGATAGACTTGCAACGTCCGTCAACCAGCAAGGGGAGTAAGGATGAGTGAAGAAGGACTTGAAGCCGCACGCCAGAAGATGACCGAGGCAGGTGTCGATCCCGTCGCCATCGAGGTATTCACCTCCTACTACCACCAGCTCGAGACCGGTGACACCGGACTCATTCGCGAGGACACCATTTCCCCGCTGACAGATCCGCCGATGCTTGCTGACGTCGAGGTCAGCGAGGCACAGGCCGCCGAAGCCCTTGACAAGACCGTCATTATCAAGCTCAACGGCGGCTTGGGAACCTCGATGGGCCTAGACCGCGCGAAATCCCTGCTTGAGGTGCGTGACGGGAAATCCTTCCTCGACATCATCGCCACTCAGGTGCTCTCGGCGCGCAAAGAGTTCGGTGCCCGGCTGCCGTTGATGTTTATGAACTCCTTCAACACCCGGGAGGACACCCTTAAGGCCCTCGAGAAGTACCCTGACCTGGCCGTCGAGGGATTGGACCTGGACTTTCTGCAGAATCAGGAACCCAAGCTCGACGCCAGGACCCTAGCCCCGGTGAAGTGGGAAAAGGACCCCTCACTGGAATGGTGCCCGCCGGGCCACGGTGACCTCTACACCGCCCTGCTGGGTTCCGGTGTGCTCGACAGGCTGCTCGCGGCCGGGTTCAAGTACGCCTCGGTGTCCAATGGCGACAACTTGGGAGCTGTTCCCGATGGCCGTCTGGCTGGCTGGTTCGCTGCTTCGGGTGCTCCTTACGCTGCCGAGTTGTGCCGTCGCACCATCAATGACAAGAAGGGGGGTCACCTGGCCATCCGCAGGTCTGATGGTCAGCTGATTCTGCGCGACACAGCCCAGACTGCCGCTGAGGAGATGGATTACTTCACCGACGAGAACCGCCATCCTTACTTCCACACCAACAACCTGTGGTTCGACCTCGAGGCCCTCAAGAAGGTCCTCGACCAGCGTCACGGTGTGATGGGTCTGCAGATCATCCGTAACGAAAAGACCGTCGACCCGAAGGATTCGTCCTCGACCCCGGTCATTCAGATCGAATCGGCCATGGGCGGCGCAATTGAGGTCTTCGAGGGAGCCACGTGCATTTGTGTGGATCGCTCCCGGTTCCTGCCGGTCAAGACGACCAACGAACTGTTGTTGCTTCGCTCCGACGTCTATGACCTCGACGATTCAGCCCACCTGGTCAAGACGACTGAGAACACCTGTGCGGTGGACCTTGACAAGGAGTTTTACAAGAAAGTCGGAGACTTCACCGATCGCATTCCTCAGCCCCCGTCCCTGCGCAAGGCCACCTCTTTGACAGTGAAGGGAGACTGGACCTTTGGCTCGAAGGTTGTTGTCGAAGGAGACGCTAGCCTTAGCACCGAGAAGCCCCAGACGATTGCTGACGGCACCGTGCTCACCGGCGAGATTTCCGGTGAGAAGTGACGCCTGACAAGCAATGTTGGGAGGCGGTGGCCGCAGTCCTCACGGGACAGCGGCTCACCGCCCCTGACGAACCTGGTTGGCAGGCTGCCGACCTGGTGGAATGGCTGGATGAGCAGGGCTGGTCTGCCTCACGGCTGGTGCAGCGACGTACTGAATGTCAACAAGCCAGGCGTCCGTGGCCCGATCCGATTCCTGACGATCTGTCCAGCGGACTTGAATTCGCCCGCTATGCAGCGGTGCTGGCCGAGGTTCGGCGGGTCGCTGGGCTGGACGGGCTGAGTGCGACAGTTCATCGCGGTGCGGTGGTCATCGGGCCGGAGGAGGCTCGTCTGTTGGCCGAACGACCGCCACACAGCGTATTGCACTGAGTCAATTCACTGAACATGGCGGTGGCACGTCACTGACGGTCACGTCACTGAATTGGGCGAGAACGCAGCTCGTCACGGATCTCGATGAGCAGTTCTGCAGTGGTGGGTGCAGCCGGCTCCTCCTTGGTGCGCTTGAGTTTCTTGGTGGCGATCTCCACAGGTTTGATGAGTCCGAAGTAGATAACGAAGGACATTACGAAGAAGGAGATGACGTCGGTGATGAACGCCCCGACGTGAACCCCGCCAGGGACCCAACCAGAGAAGTTGGGTGTGCCGCCAATCTTGCCGAGAAGGTCCATGATGACTGCGGTGAACGATTTGACGACGGTGGAGAATGCGCCGCCGAGGATGAATGCCACGGCGAGTTCAATGAGGTTGCCGCGCATCAGGAAGTCCTTGAACCCTTTCACGGGGCTCCTTTCAGGTTGAGTGTGCTGCCCGATGACCTCGGGCCTGTCGAGAATCGTAACGGGACATCACAGGCGCGGCTAAGCCTGTTCTCGTCAGGTGGGAACTCACTCCACAACCAGTCCCAAGGGCTGTCCCTGGCCAGCAACGGCGATCGTCGCAGCGTCCGCTGACCCGGTGGACACCACCACCAATTCCGTGGACGGGGAACCTTCCACGAGTCCGCCCCTGCTGGTCGGCAGGCTGCGGATAATGGCACCACGGGTCAAGACACGTGGAGTTCCGTCCTCGCCGGCGGATACCACAGACACGCGCTGGCCCACCTGCAACATGGCGACCATGGATGTGTCGGCCAGATGAACCCCCACGAGAGCCTTCCCGGTTCCGACGCTGGACCCGGACAGCACCGCCGAGGTGGTCAGGATTGTCCCCTCAGTGATGCGAGCCGATGCTTGGCGTCCTTCCACCTGAGCAAGAGTCGCCGTCTCATGGGGGAGTACGGCTGGGTCTATGCGGACGGTACGCAGGTCAGAGCGCTGAATGGTCTGTCCACCCTCAATGGGATGGGCGGCGACGATGACGTCTCGCCCAGAGGACGTGGTGGCCATTCCGGGAGACGCCGCAATCACCACCGCGAGTGCTGCGAGGAGAGCAGCCAGCCCCCGTCGATGGCGCGCGACGAGGATGTGCAGACGGCGGCGCATAGTGGGCTTGTGGTCACGGGTCGATGTCGGTCGTCGAGGGTCCTGGGAGTTCTTCGATGTCAGTCTCACACCAACAGTTATCGTCGGGGGAGACGAAATCATTCAGTTTTCCACAGGGCAATTTTTATCCACAGACGGTCTCCGGTCTGCCCGGGCCTCACGCCGCACTGTCAGAGGTCTTCGTCGTTGATGAAGACGAAGACGCCGATTCAGTCTTCGTTGAGGAAGAATTCGATGAAGACGAGTTCTCGGAGGTAGCCGCCTCGGAAGCGCCCTTGGTGTGGTTGTCAGTGGAGTAGAAGCCGGGTCCTTTGAAGACCACTCCCACCGCGCTGAAGACCTTGTGCAGCTCGCCTTCACAGGTAGGGCAGACGGTCAGCGAGGGGTCGCTGAACTTCTGCACAACCTCAAGGTCACGTCCGCAGTCGTTGCATCGGTATTGGTAGGTGGGCATGATCTCCTCGTTCCGGTCGTTGTCGGGCGCCTGTCGAATGATAGGCGCCTGCCGGGTACCAGGAAACTCCGTGCCGCTTACTGACCCAACAAGTGCAGCCCGGTCGGGGCAAGAGCAGCGGTGACAGGCTCGTCCCACGAATCGTGCGGGACCTCCTCGACGATCTCGTCATCATCGACGACCGCCCACACCGGAACGCCAGGGGACCGCTGGGTAAGGACGCGGTCGTACCAGCCGCCGCCGACACCGACCCGGTAACCCGCCCGGTCGACCAGTAAGGCTGAACACAGTACGACCTCCGCTTGTGCGATGGCTGAGGCGGGCAGGACCGGTGCGACTGGTTCAGGGATCTGCCACAGTCCAGTGCGCACGTTCTTGCTGTCGTACCACGCCCAAGCGGGTTCGTGGAGGGGACGACCGTGACCGTCGGTCAGAACAGGAGCGAGAACCTGTTTTCCCATGGTGACGAGGGTGTCTGCTAGCCCAAGGGTGTCCGGCTCGTCTCCCTGAGACAGGTAAAGGGCGACTTTGTGGGCCCACAGCAGGCGACTCATGGCGTGTTCGGTGCGTCGATCATCCCGGCTCATTCGGGTTCGATGGTCCACGGTCGCCCGGCGGGCACGACAGCGGCGCCGAAGCTCCTGCTTGCCGAGCTGAGGATCGTAAGGGTCCTCATTGGCAAGGCTGCGGTGCGTCATCACGCCCTCATGCTATGCCCCTCGCCGAGTCGCTGCCGGGCAGACAGTGCAATGACCTCTAGGGTGATGACATGGCGTTGTTCCATAAAAAGAAGCAGGTCGATGTCCCGGAGCCTGAGGAGGAACCTCTCAGCCTGCCGGGAGCACCGGAGACGGATATGTCCGGGCGTCGTTCAATCGGCGATCATCGCGATTACCTGTGCAGCCTCGTGCAGGCTGTCCCTCCGGTAGCCATGGATCTGCCGCGAGCTGTTGGGCTGGCAGTCTGTGAGGACATTCACGCCCCTCATGACGTTCCGGTGGTGACGACCGCAAGTATGGACGGCTACGCCCTCGATTCTTCGTCTACCAGAATGGCTGGTCGTCCCGGTGCCCTGGAGGTCCAGGTTGACCGTCATCCGCCCACCCCGGTAACTCCGGGCACTGCTGTACGCGTCATGGCCGGGTCGCTGTTGCCGGAGGGTACCGACTGTGTCCTGCCTTTGGACCTGCTCGACGTTGACGGTGACATCGTGTTGTTTTCTCCAGTCAAGAGGTGGGCCGGGACCTGCCTTGCCGGTTCGGACTATGGCACCGGAGAGGTTCTGGTGCGCAATGGGACGATCTTGCACCCCGGGATCATTTCGATGCTTGCCTCGGCAGGAATTGACGAGGTTTTCGTCAGGCCACGTCCCAAAGTCACCATCATCGCAGTGCGTGCGGATGAGGATCAGCGCGCGGAGATCGAGAGGCGTGCTCTGGCCAACGGCGCCCAAGAGATCGCGTCCCTCGACGCGACGGCTGCAGCCATCGAATCGGCCACCCGAGCCCTCGACGCTGATGTGACTATCACCTTCACCAACACCACGAGCGACACGGAAATAACGCGGTTGGTGACGAATGCCGCTCATGGTGCTGATCTGGTTCTGGCTACCAGCGACCGTATGGCTGATGGGCAGCAGGACCTTGTGTCGTCGATATTGCCGCGGATGGGCGGTACCGACTTTGCCAGAATTGCGATGGAGCCGGGGGCCAATCAGGGGTTCGCCCTGATCGACCCGAGCTTGGTGCCCCTCGTCGTCTTGCCGGCCGGTCCCGGACCGGCTCTCATGTCATTCCTGGCTTTCGTGTGTCCCTTGCTGCGCAAGCTGTCAGGACTTCCCCAGGCTGACGTGATTAGGGCCGAGACCGATCGACCGATTGCCCGGCACCCAGACTCCACCACTTTCGTTGCAGCGCGTCTGGCTCGGGTGGGGGGTCGCCCGGTGCTGAGTCGAGCAGGAATGGGAGATGTCACCCACACGGTTGACCTGGCAATGGCCGACGCGATCGCCGTCGTTGAGGCCGGCGATGAGCCAGTTCCAACGGGTATGCCGTTAATGTGCTGGCGGTTGAGGTGACGCCATGAGCACATCTCGTCTGCCCTGGGGGGTGACGATGCCCCGCCGTCACCATTGGCCGGTGACATTGCAGGCTGGCGGGGTGGTTCTGCGTCCCATGCGGCGAGCTGACGAGGTGAGATGGACGACGACGCGCGAACTGGACTGGGACTGGCTTGGCCCTTGGGAAGCAACCAAACCACCGGGGTCCCACGAGCATGTCGGTGGATATCTCGCGATGATCGCGAAAAACCGGAAACGTGCCAAGGAGGGCAGCAGCCTGCCGTGGGCGATTGGGTGGGACGACAGGTGGCCTGAACACCCGGCGATCAACCGCGCCACCACGCCGCTCATTGGTCAGTTGACGGTGTCGTCGATTTCCTTGGGATCAGCAATGTCATGCTCGATGGGTTATTGGGTGGCGTCGGCCCATGCGGGCAAAGGTGTCGTGCCGACAGCGGTGGCCTTGGCGTGCGACTACGTCTTTGGGGTGATGGGATTACATCGAGTCGAAATCTGCGTGCGTCCTGAGAACACCAAGAGTCTGCGAGTGGTGGAGAAACTCGGCATGACAGAGGAAGGGCTGCGGCCCGCTTACCTGCATATTGACGGCCAGTGGCGCGATCACCGGGTTTTCCGTCTGCTGGCTGACGATTACCCTGACGGTGTGTTGCGTCACTACCTCACCAACCACCTTTTGCCGGGGTCCACCCTGGGAGCGAACGAGGCTTAAACAACATTGTTGTAATTCGTTTCCCGACACTCCGCGTCTGGTGCGCGCGACGCGCCGAACAAGGCCCGTAGCGTTTACCTCGTGCAAGCCGTCCAAGCCCTTCTCATCGCCATTGTCCTCGTGGGATGGATCGCCTATCTCGTCCCCATGATCGTCAGTCACCGACGTTCCCACGAGGTTCCTGACGATCAGCGCGATGATTTTCCCGACACCATGAGCGTGGTGTCTCGAGGCTCCTGCACGGTCACTCCTGACGAGATCGATGAGGGGCCAGAGGTGGAGTTGTCCACCCCCTACACCAGGTCGTATGCCCGTCGAGAATTGAGGCGTTCCTGGGCGGTGGCAGCTAAGCGACGGATGGTGACCATGCTGGTGTTGCTGACCTTGACGGTGCTCTTCACGGTGCTTGCCATCGTCGGGGTCACCCCGTGGTGGCTGGTGGCGGTCTTTGGTGGTCTACTGGTCGGTTTCTTCGCGGTGGCGCGGTGGTCCGTAGTCGCTATGGGGAAGCGTTTTGATCGCCGCTACGCGCTCATTAACGAGGGATGGGACGAAGAGACCGTTGTCCTGGAGGTGAAGACGGAACCCTTTCGTCCCGGTAACGAGTCGACCTCCTGGACAGTCGATCTCGGTCGTCCAGTGACCACTCCGGAAGGTTCGTTGTGGGACGACGTGGTCGTTACGGCTCCCACCTACGTCTCAACTCCTCTTAGCGCCCGGACAGTTCGCACGATCGATCTTTCCGCTCCCGGGCCGGTTCCCGGCCAGGTCGACACCCCGGTCGTTGCTGAAGAGCCGGTCGAAGGGTGCGAGGAGGAGCAGGTTTCGCAGATTCACGAGGGTCCTTCTGGGGTCGTTCGAGCTGCGTCAGCCTGAGTACTGTTTCAGGCGAGTATCCACGAACGAGGTCTTTGACGGCCTGGTTGTGGTTGCTGGTTGGGCGTGGGCAGGGTTGGCGCAGGGGAGTCTGCCAGATGAGGCTGTGAATATCGATGGCTCAGGGGGTGTGTGGCTCCCGGTGGGAGAGCAGGAGCAACCCGGAACGGGAGAGGTTCACGCTAGCCAGTCGGGGAGTGACGCGGGTCGCTCAGATGTGGTAGCGTAACCGCGTTGTTGGGGCATTGGCGCAGTTGGTAGCGCGTCTCGTTCGCAATGAGAAGGTCAGGGGTTCGAATCCCCTATGCTCCACCGGTTTCACTCTGCTGTTAATACATTTTGGCGGCAGAGTGGATTTTGTTTTAGGGAGGGTTTTGCCCTAGGTGTAGTCGTGCATGACGTTGCTGACGCCTGTGGGTAATAGAGTGGCGGATGGCTGGAACACGTGCGTGGCACAGCGTCGGAGTTGGGCAACGTGGCCTACGACGTCACGGTGACTACTGGACGCCGGCAGATTCACCCCTGTCTACATCCTCAAGTATGAACAGCCGTTTCCTTGGATTCAGTTGTGCCAGGTTTGCACGGCGCTGATATGTAAATGTGGCGCAACTTGACAGTAGGGGGAGGCCCGATCGCCACACCGTCACCCGTACACCCTCAAGCTCGAAGGACCCGACGGCTCACCATCGTGTCGAGAGGCTGCTCTTCGTGTCATTTAGGCACCAGCGTCATAAACCACGATACTTCGTAGCTACAACCAGTTCTTCTTATGGAAGACCACGTACAAGATCACCCCGGAGGCCACCATGATGAGCAGGCAGTACAGGTAGCCGTATTTCCAGTGCAGTTCCGGCATGTAGTCGAAGTTCATGCCGTAGATCGAGCCTATAAGGGTAGGCACGACGAGAATGGCAGCCCATCCGGAGATGATCTTGACCTCTTCGTTGGAACGCTGGTCGACCAGGGTCGCATTGACCGTCAGGATTTGGGTTAACACTTCTCGAATGTCAGTGATCTGGGAGGAGATCCGAGCCAAGTGGTCGGCGACGTCAGCCAGGTAGGCCTGCAGCTCGGGCGGGACTTGGTGCTTGGCTGACCCAGCGCGCAGTGCGGCGATGATCGGGATGAGCGGGTTGGTGGCGTGCTGTAGGTCGATGGCCTCGCGAGACAAGCGGTAGATACGTTCGGGGGCTGCGGAGTCCCCGCTGAAGACCTGCCTTTCAATCTGCTCGATGTCGAACTGGATACCGCTGATGACTGGGAAGGTCTGGTCAACAACACCGTCGAGGACGGTGTAGAGCACCGACTCTGGACCATGCCGCAGAAGCTCTGGAGAGCTGGGGAGACGCGGTGTCCACCTCAGGCTGGACAGTTCGTCAGGGATGCGCTGGACAATGACGACGACGCAGTTTTTCTGTTTGATGACCTCGGCTTCGACGAAGGCGACATCCTCCATCGAGTCGATGTAGAACGGCGGGTGCAGCACCAAGAACAGGGCGTCTCCGTGGCGCTCCAGCTTAGGACGCTGGTGGCCTTCCACCAGGTCCTCTGCCAGCAGCGGATCGAGATGCATGAGGTCAACAAGGCGCTTGATTTGGGTCCGGTTGGGGCTCTGTTCAACGATGATTCCCAGCCGCTCGGGATGGCCGTCGAGCCAGGACAGCGTGGTCTCAACATCAGGTTGATGTTCCGGATCTGCTGGAACTCCCTGCTGGAACCATTTGATGTCGACGACGCCAGGTTTAGTGTCGGCGATGGGTCCGGTCGCCACCGGCGAGACTCCGCCACGGGTCCTCGCGCTGGTCGACGCGGTGTTTCTGGGCTGAAACGTTGCTGCCATGGATCGCCTCCTCCGACATCTGGATCGCAAGCCTAGTGCTTACGGTGTTGGTCCCTCTCGGCACGAGGGTGTTTGTCGGCAGTGTCGTGGTCAACGTACATGCCAGGAGTATCGAGAATGATGTTCGTGCCTCCGGCCGCGTCGGACAGTTCATGGGGTGCCAGCCATTTGGCAAGGTGGTAGACGCCGACGGTGACGATGGTACCCAGGGCGATACCGCCGAGGGTGAAAGAGTCGCTGAACTTCAGCGAGACGTCACCGACACCGATGATGATTCCGGCCGCCACCGGGACGAGATTCACCGGATTGCCGAAGTCGACGTCGTTCTCTTTCCAGATCTTGGCACCAAGCAAGCCAATCATCCCGTAAAGGACCACGGTAATGCCGCCGAGGACACCACCTGGGGTCGCCGAGATGACGGCCCCGAACTTGGGAGAGAAACCAAAGAGGATCGCCACAATTGCCGCCACCACATATGCAGCAGTGGAATACACCCTCGTTGCGGCCATGACACCGATGTTCTCTGAATAAGTTGTCGTCGGACCAGCACCGAGGAAAGTGGCCAACACCGACGTTGCACCGTCAGCAGCCACGGCCCGCCCCACCTGATGATCGAGGTTCTTGCCGGTCATCTCGGCGACAGCCTTGACGTGGCCGGTGTTTTCGGCAATGAGGGCGATGACCACCGGCAAAGCCAGCAGGATGAAGGCCAGATGGAAAGCTGGCAGGTGGAATCCCACCACGTTGGTAGCCGCGTAATGGGACCCGTTTTGGGCCTGCGGCAGGTACTTCCAGGCGTCCAGGTTCGTCACCGGGGGCAGACCAATCCACGCTGACTCATGGACGGCTGACCAATCCACACGCGGGGCGACGCTGCCATCGGCGTGATGTAGTGGGCCAAAGACGAGGTCCTCAATCCACGACAGCACGTAACCGATGACGAGAGCCACGAAGATGGCAATGCGGGAGATGAATCCGCGCGGCCCCACCGACAGTGCAATGACGAGCAGCATGACGATGAGTGCGGTCCACTGGTCGGTGGGCCAATAGGTCTTGGCAACCACCGGAGCCAGGTTAAAGCCGATGAGCATGACGACAGCCCCGGTCACCGTCGGCGGCAGCACCTTGTGTACCACCCGTGAGCCGGCGGCCTGAATGATGATGCCGCAGATTAAGAGGGTTAGGCCCACGCACAACAAAGCGCCCGAAACGTCGTTAGGCCCGCCTCCTGACGCATAGATGGCGGTCGCTACCCCTGGGAATGCTGCCGAGGAGCCGAGATAGGACGGCACTTCATGCTTGGTGACGAAGATAAAAACGAGGGTGGCGACACCTGACATCATGACTGCCAGCTGCGGGTTGAGACCCATGAGGACTGGGAAGACGAAAGTTGCCCCAAACATGGCGACGACATGCTGGGCACCCAGCCCGACGGTGCGTCCCCATCCCAGTCTTTCGTCAGGGGCCACCACCTCACCTGGTCCTAGTACACCGCCGTTGTGCAGTTTCCAGATCATGGGCGTCCTTCCGGGTTGGTTCCCTTCCGGACTCTCAGCGTATCGTTTTGACGATCTCCGGCTTCCGGCGGCCGGTTCAGATCCAGGAGCGGAACCACATCCTTGCCAGCCATGCTTTCCGTGTCATGAGGCTGTCGGTGAGGATGGGGTAGATGAAAGCGAAATTGGCCGCAACCAAGGCCATGACTGTTCCGACGACGATCGCACCGATTCGTCGTCGATTGGTTGCTTTCGCAGGGCCAAGGATGTGACCGAGCCAGATGGCTAGGATCGTCACCGTAAACGGGATAATGCAGATGGCGTAGAAGAAGAACAGCGGGCGGTCGTCGTAGCGGAACCATGGGACCCATGTCGACATCATGGCGAGGATTGGCAGGGTGAATCGCCAGTCACGGGCGAAGATCCACCAGATCACTGCGGCCACCAGCGCTATCGCTGCGAACCACCACAGAACGGGGGTCCCGGTCGCGGAGATGACTCGCAGGCACGTGTCTCCGACGGCCTCGCACCCCTGCTCGCCAGGCTGGATGTCGTTCACGGCGTCTATACCGAGCGGACGCTGGTTTATCAGCCAACCTGACGGGTTCGCGGAATATGTGTGCGTCTGCGTCATCATGTAGCTGCCGGTGTGGAAGTCGTACATCTGCTGGTGGTAATTCCACAGGGCGGCTAACGGTTTTCCGATCACCTTGGACAGGCCCGGATCGGGGGTGGGGCCGACCCACGACGTGCCGAAGACCATGTGTGGATAGGCCGACAGCCATCGCGCCCACGTGGCAATGTAGACGCCCAGAGCCACGACGACCAGGTAGAGGAAAGCTGGTATTCCGTCGCGCAGGAAAGACCACCACGCCTTCCTGCCCGCACCGGCCAGCCGTCGTGCCGACCAGTCCCAGATGACCGAAACAATGCCCATGGTCGCCAGTACGAACGCAGAATTCCATTTCGTGGCACAGGCCAGACCGAACATGATTCCAGCCACTAGACGCCATGGCCGCCACCCCAAGACCGGACCAAAGACCCCCTCGAGATGGGGCTTGTCGATGGCACGAAGATGATCTGCCAGACGATGACGGAACCAGTCTCGGTCAGCTGCCACTGCGCAGACCCCTGCCACTAGGAAGAAGGCCTGAAAGATGTCGAGCAGTCCGACCCGGCTCATGACAAATGCCAGGCCGTCGAGGGTGAGCAGGATACCGGCAATGGCACCCACCATTGTGGAGCGGGAAAGGCGTCGAGCCAGCCGGATCGTCATAAGGACGAGCAAGGATCCGAAGACCACAGAAGAGAATCGCCATCCGAAAGAATTCAACCCGAATAGTTGTTCCCCCATGCCGATGAGCCATTTTCCCACCGGTGGGTGGACGACGAATTCGGCGTCGGGGGTCCAGATGTTCGTGATCCCGTTGGCGATGTCGGCATTGGCTTTCGCAGCGTCAGGCCAGGTGCCCTCGTATCCCTGCTGGAGCATGGTCCATGCGTCCTTGGGATAGTAGGTCTCGTCGAAGACGAGGTTGCGGGGGAAGCTGACATTCCACACTCGCAGCAGGAAAGCTAGTGCGGTGATGAGGGCCGTGACGACCCAGCTCGTGTATTCGTCTGTCATCCGGCCGTCGTCGAGACGTTCGATGGTCGACAAGGATCTTCTCGCTGCTGGCACAGGCCCATGGTAGAGGGTCGGTGGGACGCTTCTGCCTGTCCGGCGTGGGACGATAGATAAGTGAGTCAGACACAGCCGGGACGAGTCATCCTTGCGGGCACCCCTATCGGGGACCGCCGCAGCGCCTCACCCGCCCTCATCGAGACCTTACGAGACGCCCGCATTATCGCCGCCGAGGACACCCGCCGACTGCGCGATTTGCTGCGCCGTCTCGACGTTGAGACCTCCGCCCGGGTGGTGTCCTATTTTGAGGGGAATGAGTCCGCCCGAACCCCCGAACTCATGGAGTATCTCCTCGACGGGATTGACGTCGTAGTAGTCACTGATGCCGGTATGCCCTCCGTCTCTGACCCGGGATACCGGCTCGTCACCGCTGCGATTGAGCACGATGTCGTCGTCACCTCAGTGCCCGGACCCACCGCCGTCACGACTGCGCTGGCCATCTCGGGAATGCCCACTGATCGTTTCTGTTTCGAAGGATTCCTGCCGCGTAAGTCGGGAGAGAGGTGCCGTCGCCTGAGTGCGTTGGCCGAGGAACCACGCACCATCGTCCTCTATGAGGCCCCCCATCGGCTTGCCGATCTGCTCCACGACGCCGCCGAAATCATGGGCGCTGACCGACGTGCTGCAGTATGCCGGGAATTGACGAAAACCTACGAGGAGGTGCGTCGCGGGGGTCTGGCTCAGCTGGCCGAATGGGCTCTAGACAACGCCCGAGGCGAAATCACCGTCGTCATCGCGGGGGCTAAGGGCCATGCGGTGAGTCTTGAGGAAGCAGTCGAGATGGTCACCGACCTTATCGACGACGGTATCAAGCCGTCCAAGGCCGTCGCCCAGGTAGCTCGTGGTGCCAATATTGACCGCCACACGCTCTACGACGCCGTTCAAAACGCCTCAGCTGCGCAGGAGGAATCGTGAACGAAACCATTCCAGAGGTGTTGTCCGAGGCCGGTCTGCCGCCCCTGCCGGAGCCGCTGGCTGGCCCCTTGGTGGACTCTCACACCCACCTCGACACGGTGGCTGACATCGCTCATCTTGAACCGGCCACCAGCTTGGCAGCCGCCCGAGAGGTCGGGGTGACCCATATCGCCCAGATCGGGTGTGACGTCGAGAGTTCCGAGTTCGCCGAGAAACTTGCTCGCGCTCACAAGAACGTCATCGCGGCGGTGGCCATCCATCCCAATGACGCCGCCCGTCTGGGGCCCAAGAACATTAATGCTGCGTTGAACCGTATCAACAAGTTGGCCGGCGCTGGAAACCATGTCCGAGCCATCGGCGAGACCGGAATCGATCACTTCGGCACCACCGATGACGAAGGCCAGGCTCTGCAACGAGACGTCTTCGCTGCCCATATCGCCATGGCCCACGCTCATCGCCTCACCCTTGCGATTCATATGCGTGATTCCCGCAACGGCGGTGAGGGGGAAGGTTCGCCCCAGGGCCGGCAGGCCCATGACGATGTTGTCGACGTCCTCAATGCCGAAGGTTGGCCAGAGCGGGTCATCATGCATTGCTATTCCGGTGACGCCGACCTGGCTCGGATCTGTTTGGAGCACGGGGCGTACTTGTCGTTCTCCGGGACGATCACTTTCAACTCGGCCGGTCCCCAGCGTGACGCTCTGGCGATTGCTCCGAACGACCGCATTCTTGTCGAGACTGACGCCCCATTCCTTACGCCTGTGCCACGGCGAGGCAAGCGAAACGGCCCCTACTTGCTGCCTCACACTGCCCGATTTGTGGCACAGCAGCGTGGTTGGGAGGAAGCCCAAGCCTGTCAACAGCTCACTGACAACGCTTTTGCCGCTTACGGAGGTGCTTGGTGAGGGAAACCGGATTACTCGACCCGGCGTCGATTCGACGCATTGCCGACCAGATTGGCCTGCGACCGACCAAGACCCGTGGACAGAATTTCGTTCACGACGCCAACACGGTGCGCCGCATTGTCTCCTTGGCTCATATTGGCCCCGACGACCGTGTCATCGAGGTCGGTCCTGGCCTGGGATCGCTAACCCTCGGGTTGCTGGAGACCGGGGCTCAGGTTGTCGCTATCGAGATTGACGAACTCCTTGCCAACCAGCTCCCCGACACCGTCGCCGAGCGGATGCCTGACGCCGCCGGCAGATTGCACGTCATCCTTTCTGACGCCCTTTCCGTCGGCGCCATTCCCGGCCCCGACCCGACTGCCTTGGTGGCGAATCTGCCCTACAATGTGGCGGTTCCGGTGCTGCTGCACATATTGGAGATCTGCCCGCAATGGTCCACCGGCGTCGTGATGGTGCAGTCGGAAGTGGCCGACCGTCTGGTGGCCGCTCCGGGATCCAAGATCTACGGGGTCCCCAGCGCCAAACTCGCTTGGTACGCCGAGGCAACTCGGATCGGCAACGTTCCCCCGACAGTCTTTTGGCCGGTGCCCAATGTGGATTCCGGACTGGTTCGGATTACTAGGCGACATCCTCCCCACATCGACCGACGAGAGCCTCAAGCCACACGCTCCCAGGTATTTCACGTGGTTGACGCGGTTTTCGCGGCTCGTCGCAAAATGCTGCGCTCCGCGCTCGCCGGACTATGCGGCGGCTCGTTGGCAGCGTCTGACCTCATCAGCGCTGCCGGGATCGACCCGACAATGCGTGGAGAAACCCTAGACATCGTAGATTTGACCCGTGTTGCCGAGGTTCTGGCTCAGGCCGGTGTCCTCAGCGACACAGGCCGGGCGTGAACTCCTGCCGGTACGGTAAGCACATGATGATGGACGATCCATTCAACGTGCTCCGTCCTAGGACCGTGACGGTGCGGGTCAGCGCTAAGGTCAATCTGGCGCTGGGGGTCGGCAGCCTGGAACTTGACGGTTTTCACCCGCTGGCAACGGTTTTTGAAGCTATCGGGATTCACGACGAGGTGACGTTGACCCGCCGCGACGACAACCGCATTACCCTGACCGTCGCAGGGGAAGATGCTGACCAGATTCCCACCGACGAGACGAACTTGGCGTGGCGAGCGGTGGAGCTGGTTCGCGAGGAGTTCGATATGGAATGGGGGGAATGCAATCGCGGCGTCGACATTCACATTGACAAGTCGATTCCGATCGCCGGTGGCATGGCAGGTGGGTCGGCTGACGCTGCTGGAGCCCTGCTTGCCGCAGCTGCTCTGTGCCGTCTCCCCGAGTGCCCCGAGAATTTGCACCCATTGGCCGCCCAGCTCGGCTCCGATGTGCCGTTTTGTCTCATGGGCGGAGTCGCATTGGGACGAGGACGGGGCGATCGGCTGGCTCCGGTCATCTGCCGTGGCCGACATCACTGGGTGATTGCTACGTCGAAGCAGGGATTGTCCACCCCAGCCGTTTACCACCGTTTCGACCAGATGGGCGGCAATCCGGGGGGAGAGTCGGTCCCTAACACCCTGATTGCAGCTCTCACCCGTGGAGATCTCGACGCTGTTGCGGCCACCATGAGCAATGACTTGCAGGCCCCTGCTCTTGATCTGCGTCCTGAACTTGGTGAGGTATTGGCTGTCGGGCAGCACGCTGGAGCTCTCACTGGTCTGGTTTCCGGGTCCGGGCCGACTTGCGCTTTCCTGGTACGCGACATTGTCGGGGCCAAGAAGGTCAGCGCTGCGGTGTCGTCGTTGCCGCAGGTCGATCGCACCAGAACAGCCTTTGGTCCGGTCGCTGGGGCCCAGGTACTGCCAGGCCCAGAGGGGAGCTTTGCATGACGAATCTGCCAGAGGAAGACCCTTCAACGACGCAGGACGCGGTTGACGTCATCATCGCAGCATGGGCAAGGGAGCGCCCCGATCTGCCTGTCGAGGTGATGGAAGTGTGGTCTCGTGTCACCAGATTGGCTCGCCGCTTGGATCGAGATCGGTCCAAAGCTTTCTCGCGGTGGGATCTCGAGGGCTGGGAGTTCGATGTACTGGCAGCCTTGCGACGTTCCGGGCAACCCTATCAACTGAGTCCTGGACAGCTGCTCAGCGAGCTTGAAGTGGCTTCAGGGACGATGACGAACCGAATCACCAGGCTTTCCGAACGCGGCCTGGTGCGGCGTCTGCCCCATCCCAAAGACGGTCGTGGAGTCATCGTCGAACTCACTGCTGCTGGACGAGACCAGGTCGACGGCGCATTGGCAGCTTTGCTGGAATCTGAGGGACGTCTCCTTGAATCGATGGACCCGCAGGCTGTTGAGCAACTTGGTCAGGGGTTGCGCGTGGTACTGGCCCGTCAGGAAGAGCTAGATTGATTGTCTTCGCACTCGCTGGGAGTGGTGAATTGCGGGCTGTCGGACTCTCGCGGTAGTCCGTTAAAAGCCAGGTCAACGAGGAGAGCGGCGACGACCTCTTTGGCTGGCTCCCTGGTATCAATCCAGGCCTGTCCGGCCATGCCCACCATCCCAGTGAGGGCCTGGGCGTATATGGACGAGAAGGAAGCATTAAAACCGTGACGGTTGAAATCGTCGGCGAGAATGCCCTCCGCCCAGGAGGCGACGTCAGACAGGATTGAGGCATAGGAGCCAGTGGTCGATCCGACAGAAGAGTCCCGGGAGATGATACGAAAACCATCGGGGCGATCGTCGATGTAATCCAGCAGGGCCAGCACCGCAGATTCCAGGGTGCGTCGTGGGCCTTGCCCGGGTCGCGTCATCGCGGCATTGAGCGAGTCTTGCAGCAGCCTAACTTCCCGATCGACGACGACAGCATAGAGTCCGTCCTTGGATCCAAAATGCTCGTAGATGACGGGTTTGGAGACTCCAGCGCTGGCAGCGATCTCCTGGACGGAGGTGCCGGCGACGCCGTTGCCAGCGAAGAGACGACGCGCCACGGTGATGAGTTGTTCACGGCGTTGTCCGCTGGTCATCCTGGGCCGGGGATGTTTGGACGGCTGGGATGTGGGCGTCGATGTCATGGCATTGAGCCTACCCAGCCGCGTCGTATGGCCGAATCACGGTCCATGCTCTAGAGTTATGAGAACTCGGTTCGCCGAGCGTTCCCCGGTTGGTCTGTCGGCAGGGCCCGTCTGACTTTGAATCAGGATTAGCGACGCAGGTTCGACTCCTGCCCGGGGAGCTCATTTGTCCCGTCGTATCTCTTCCTATCTCTTCACGGTGCGCTGCAACCGCGTGACGGCTACAGTTAGTTCTGCATACCGCATCCGACCTGGGGGAGCACCGTGACGTCCAGCCCGGCCACTGACCGAACCGAGATCAATGGAGTGGCCGCTGTCATTGTGCTGGCCGCCGGTGGTGGTACTCGCATGAAATCGTCGAAGTCCAAGCTGCTTCATGAGGTCGCCGGTCGACCCATGCTGTCGTGGGCAGTGGGAGCGGCTCGCGGACTCAACCCGGAGCATCTCGTCGTGGTTGTGGGGCATAGACGCGATCAGGTTGAGGCCCATCTGGCCGATGATGCGCCGGATGTCACTACTGCCGTTCAGGCTGAGCAGAAAGGCACCGGCCATGCCGTCGCTTGCGCTCTGGAGGGACTTGGCGAACTCCACGGTGAGGTGGTCGTCACCTATGGCGACGTCCCTATGCTCACCGGAGAAACCCTTCACCAGATGGTCGAGGTCCACCGTGAGCGTCGCAACCTCGTCACCGTCCTCACTGCCGAGGTCGAGGATCCCACTGGGTATGGGCGAATCCTGCGCGACGGCGAGTCTGTCGTCGGAATCGTCGAACACAAAGACGCTGACGAGGCTCAGCGGGCTGTCCGAGAGATTAACTCCGGTATCTATGTCTTCGACGCCGAGGCGCTGCGCGACGGCGTGTCCAAGCTCTCCAACGACAACGCTCAGGGCGAGTACTATCTCACCGACGTCGTCACGATGGCCGCTGACGGCACCATCAAGGTTCCCGGTCGCGGTCGCGTTGGTGCCTTCCGTATTGACGATGTATGGCAGACCGAGGGAGTCAATGATCGGGTTCAGCTGGCCCGCATGAATGCCGAGGTCAATCGCCGGATCGTCACCGGTTGGATGCGCGCCGGGGTCACCGTCATTGATCCTTCTTCTACGTGGATTCAGCCTGACGTCGATCTTGGTCATGACGTCACCTTGTACCCAGGAGTTTTCCTAAACGGAGCTACGACCATCGCGTCCGGCGCTGTGATCGGACCAGATGTCACCGTTACTGACTCAGAGATTCGGCAAGGGGCTACTGTCACCCGATCTGAGGTCACTCTCGCCGTCATCGGTGAAGGAGTGCGTGTCGGCCCATTCTCCAATATCCGCCCCGGCTCTGTCCTCGATCGTGACGCCAAAGTCGGAGCCTTCGTCGAGACCAAGAACACCCACGTCGGAACCGAAGCCGCCATACCTCACATGGCCTACGTTGGTGATTCCGAGGTGACCGCAGGATCCTCCGTCGTTGCCGGATCCGTCCTCTCCCGGGAGCACGCCGCTCCCGCCACCGACTCGGGCGTTATGCCCGACAGTCAAGATGACACTCTGAATCCGGAGGCTGACCAGTGAGTGGAACTACCCGTCCGAACAACAAGCACCTCATGATCTGCTCAGGGCGGGCCTATCCCGAACTTGCTGAGCAGATCGCTGCCGAACTCGGTGTTGAGCTTGTCCCGTCGCGTCAGGTCACGTACGCGAATTCGGAAATCTACGTGCAGTTCCAGGAATCTGTGCGCGGCTGTGACGCCTTCGTCATTCAGTCCCACAGTGCTCCGGTGAATGAGGCCATGATGGAGCAGCTCATCATGGTTGACGCCCTCAAGAGGGCCTCGGCCAAGCGCATTACTGTGGTCTCTCCGTTCTATCCCTACGCCCGTCAGGACAAGAAACACTTAGGTCGTGAGCCCATTTCAGCCCGACTCATTGCGGACCTTTACCAGGCGGCTGGAGCAGACCGAATTATGTCGGTTGACCTGCACGCCGCCCAGATCCAGGGATTCTTCGACGGCCCGGTTGACCATCTGTGGGCCCTTCCGGTCCTTGCTGACTATGTTGCTTCGAAATACGACAACTCCAACATGGTGGTCGTTTCCCCAGACGCCGGTCGGGTGCGCTTGGCTGATATGTGGACTGACAAGATTGGCTGCCAACTCGCCATCATCCACAAGCGTCGTGACCCCAATAAGGCCAACGAGACGACCACTCACGAAGTTGTCGGGGATGTCAAGGACAAGACCTGTCTTCTTGTTGACGACATGATCGACACTGCCGGCACGATGTGCCAGGCTGCCGCTGCTCTCAAGAAGCACGGCGCGAGGCGGGTCATCGCAGCTGCCACTCATCCCATTCTGTCGGACCCGGCGGCTGAGCGTATTAATAGCTCCCCGATCGAGGAGCTTATTGTCACCAACACCCTCAAGATTCGTGATGACATCAACATTCCTGCGATGACGGTACTATCCATCGCCCCGCTTATTGCTAAGGCGATTCAGGAGGTCTTTGAGGACGGTTCGGTCACCAGTCTGTTCCGCTGACGCGAAGCCTTGGTCGCCCACAGCACCGGGTTGCTGTGGACGACCGTGCATTTGGGAGACGGCGACGCTGTGCCGTAGAGTGACCTTGCTTGGCGAGGGACCGCAAGGTCCGTGATCGACTGGCCGCCCGATTGGGCATCCTCTCGTCGAGCCGTTTCACGTCAACGAGAAGGAGAAGTCGCTATGGCAGACATCATTCACCTCAAGGCCGAAGAGCGTACTGAGTTTGGTAAGGGCGCTGCCCGTCGCATTCGTCGTGAGAACAAGGTTCCCGCCGTTATGTACGGGCACGGTCACGACCCGATTCACGTGACCCTTGAGGGACACGCCACTCTTCTCGCCCTGCGGACCGAGAACCCGCTACTGTCAATCGAGATTGAAGGCAAAGAGCCGTTGCTTGCCCTGCCGAAGGACGTTCAGCGTGACGTTCTCAAGGGTTTCGTCCGTCACGTCGACCTGCTGTCTGTGCGCCGCGGCGAGAAGGTTGACGTCGAGGTTGCCCTGCGCCTTACTGGCGAGTCGGTTCCTGGCACCATCGCCATGACCGAGTTCAACGAGATCGAGGTTGAGGCCGACCTGCTCAACATTCCGGAGTCGATTGAGATCGACGTTACCGATCTTGAGGCCGGTACCACTATCCATCTCGGCGACCTCAAGCTCCCCGAAGGCACCACCCTGAAGGGGGATCCGGAGGCTGTGGCTGCTACCGTCGCGTTCCCGGAGGCCGAGCCCGAGGAGGACGAGGAGTCCGCAGATGAGGAGGCTGCGGCTGAGTCCGATGAGGACAAGGCCGAGCAGGAGTGAGTTCTTCTTGGCTCGTGATCGGGCTTGGAAACCCAGGCCCGCGCTATGACGGTACCCGCCACAACGTTGGGGTGGACGTCATCACCGAGTTGTGCCGTCGGGCCGACGAGAAGCTCTCGTCGGCCCGCGGAAAGCAGGCTGAGCTGGTTCGTATTCGGGTCGGCTCGGCCGGTTTCGGTGTCCCGGCTTCCGACGCTCAGGCCGTCATGTTGATGCGCAGTCGTACCTACATGAATGAGTCGGGTATTGCCGTTCGCAAGGTTGCGAACTTCGCAGGTATCACCCCTGACCACCTCATCGTTATCCATGACGAAATTGATCTTGACCCTGGCCGTCTCCGCCTCAAGCAGGGTGGTGGAGACAACGGTCATAATGGGCTGAAATCCATTCGTGCCCATCTGCACACCGGTGACTTCATCAGAGTGAGGGTGGGTGTTGGTCGGCCTCCGGGCCATCAGGACCCAGCTGACTGGGTGTTGGCCCGAGTACCAGCTAAGCAGCGCGCTGACATGGCCGTCCACGTGGCTGTGGCGGCCGACGCTGTGGAGACGATCATCACCCAGGGTTTGACGGCGGCTCAAAACCGTTTCAATTCCTGACTCAATCATCAGTTGAAGCAGCTGGGGACTCGATTCTGTATCAGGTGCCCACTTTGTAGGGGCCAATGATGTGTGGCCTGTTTTCGGTGGACGTCACAGGGGCGCACAGGTATGAGACGCTGCTTGTGACAAGTAAGCACATGGCCTCGTCTGAGGTAGGTATTCGTGCTGGCACGTTCGCTGTGGAACTCGCGTCTGCCGATGGTTTCGGTGGCTGAACGTGAAGTACTGACAAACCCTATGGTGAATACTTATTGGTTGCAGAAGCCCGGCCGTTTAAAGGGAGCATCATGTTTCCGGTTTGCTACGGACGGGCTATTGGAGATTTCTTTGATACCCCTCAGCGGGCATTGCGTAGCTGCTCGCTGATAGTTATGGTGTTCGTCATTTTCAGGATGGTGTGTCCGGTAGAATCAGATCACGGTGCCGTAGATGCTGTCGCGAAGACCAACGTGATCCTGGTTGAGCATGGATCATATGCAGCTTTGCTTGAGGACACCTAGCTACGCCCTCGGCTGGTAGTTACCAGATTGGAACGGAAGACGATGAACGAAGAAGGATACCGGCCTCAGCGAGTGACGTGGGCAGCCCTGGTGATTGCCTTGGGAGGCTTGTTATTCGGGTATGACACCGGAGTCATCTCAGGCGCGTTGGCATCGATGACCGAGTATTTTGGTCTCGACGCCATGAGCAGCGGGGCTGTTGTCAGCTCCCTTGTCGTCGGTGCCGCAATCGGAGCGTTGTCCTCGGGCAGGATGTCGGACCGTTTGGGTCGACGACGTGTTCTGCTGATGGCTTCGGTCATCTTTCTGGTGGGTTCCATGATCGCAGCGTTTTCCATCAACGTTCCGATGATCGTCGGAGCGAGAGTCATCTTAGGATTCGGTGTTGGGATCGCATCGAGTGTCGTACCTGTTTTTATCTCCGAACTTGCACCGGCTCATCTTCGTGGCCGGTTAGTGGGGCTGAATCAGCTCATGATTGTCACGGGCATTCTGCTCGCATACGTTTCGAACTACGCGCTGCACGGTGTCTCCCATGATTGGCGATGGATGGTCGGGTTGGCGGTAGTTCCCTCGGTTCTGTTCGGTCTGGGGATCGTGTTTCTTGATGAGTCCCCTCGCTGGTTGGCGCTCAATGGTCAGGTCGATCGCGCCCGGACGGTTCTGGCGAGAGTACGTCCTGCTGAAGCGATCGAGGCTGAGCTGGCAGACATTCAACATGCTGAGCGGGAGAACACTGTTGGTGAGGGATGGTCTGCGCTACTAGATCCGGCGCTTAGAAAAGTACTGATAGCCGGAATCGGGCTACAGATTCTGGGCCAGCTGACGGGTGTCAACGCGGTGGTGTACTACGCCCCATCTATTTTCCAGGGCGCGGGGCTTGGAGCGGCAAGCGCTTTGTTGGCCACCGTCGGAGTCGGTGTGGTGAATCTGGTGTGTACGGTTATCGGTATGGCGCTCGTCGATCGCGTAGGACGTACCAAGCTACTTGGGTTTTGTTCGATCTTTACCGCACTGTCGCTTGGAGTTTTTGCAGTGCTACTGGCTAACGGAACGCCACGCGGTAGTTCATCGGCCATCGGTGTCGCATGTGTCTTCATCTACATCGCTTCAGTAGCAACTGGTCTGAATGTTGTCGTGTTCATCATTGCCTCTGAGCTATACCCGCTTCGGGTACGTGGAACGGCCATGAGTCTCACAATCGGTGTTAACTGGACGATGAGTTTCATCGTTTCGCTAACTTTCCTCAGCTTGATCGAGACCCTTGGCAACTCTGCTACCTTTGCCAGCTATGCTGCCGTGGCCTTATTTCTCGTCTTTTTTGCTTTCAAAGTAATACCCGAAACTCGGGGTAAGTCACTCGAAGACATCGAACGTGAATACGTCGGAAGGACGCACTCATGAATTCTCACGCTACCGACTGCAGCACCCATGGCGGATTGGCACTGTATCGCATTCCGAATCCGGGACGTCCGCCGCTCATCCTTAACCATGGTGTCACCGATAACGCGAACTCGCTGTGTCAGGCTCAGAGGGCACTATCGCACAAGTTTGACACAGTAGCCGTTGACGCTCGCGGACACGGCGCCTCCGCGCGGTTCTCCCCACAAGAGCTTGATAACCCGGTGGATCGAATGGTCGCCGATCTTGTTGATCTTTTGGAGAGTCTCAATAGTGGCCCGGCCATTCTTGTCGGGCATTCTATGGGCGCAGCAGTGTGCGGCGAGGTTGCTGCCCGCCGTCCCGATCTGGTTTCAGCGGCCGTGCTTGAGGATCCTGCGTGGCTTGACAGTGCCCAACTACGCCGTTACCGAGAGGATGGTCCTCATCTGGCCGATCGTATCCGATGGATGCGAACCCACCCGTCTGAGGCCTTGGCTGAGTGTCGTCGTGACTATTCAACGTGGCCTGTGGAGGAGGCGTGTGCATGGCTTCAGGCCAAGATGCAAGTGGACCTGGATTTCGTGGCGACCGGGGTGGTGTGTCCTAGCACGCCTTGGCGGGAGGTCGCGGCACGATTAGCGGCACCGGCCCTCGTGGTTACATCGGATGGAGCAGACGTCCTCGTTGGACCCGACGGGATTACCAATGTTGACGCCTTAGGTAATTCCGCCGTGCGCACCTGCCTCATTCCCGGTACCCGGCACTGCGTTCGTCGGGAGTCTTCCACGCAGTTCATGGGTGTGGTGACCAGTTTCCTAGATGAGGTGATGGCATGACGAATTACGATGAATTGCTTGACCCCGGTTTGAGGGCTTCGCTGGATCAGGTGCCGCCACAAACCACGTGGAATCCAGCTCTTATGAGGGCACAAGGTGAAACCGTGGTGGACCATTCGACGCAGTTCGATGGTGTCGATGTGACGGTTCATGAACTGTCAACTGATGAGGGCGGCCTTGAAGTACGCGTCATGACGCCCCAGGGCAGTACGCCAACAGCGCTCGTCATGTCGATTCACGGGGGTGGCTTCGTTGCAGGACGAGCATCGTATGACGATGCGTGGAATGCACAGGTGGCGCAAAAAACAGGCGCGGTGGTCGTGAGTCCCGATTACCGGTTAGCCCCCGAGGCGCCATATCCAGCGGGTTTGGATGACTGTCAGGCAGCGTGGCATTGGGCCGTTCGTACCTTCCGTCCATCCGTGACGGTCTTGTACGGCGATTCAGCCGGTGGATGTCTTGCCGCAGCATTGGCGTTGAGGCTAACCGATACACAGGCCCCAGATTCTCCCAATAGTTTGTTCCTCATTGAACCTGTTCTCGATGATCGGCTTGAAACACCGTCAATGGTTGACGGGACGGCTACTCCGGTATGGGACCACGCGAATGCTCGTGCCAGCTGGGCCGCGTATCTCGGAGCGTCCGAGGCAGGAACGTCGGGGTCGCAACGCTATGCCGCACCCGGCAGAAACGTTGATCTGCAACGTATGCCGCCGACATTCATCCTCGCAAACCAATGTGACCCGCTGCGCGACGAAGATATCTGCTTCGCACGTAATCTGACCAATGCAAATGTGGCGACTGAACTGCTGCTACTGGCTCGAACGTGTCACGGACTGCTGGGTTTTCAGGATGTACCAGTGGCTGACCGTGCCAAGAACATCGTCTTGAATCGGTTGGCCGAGGCCACCCGACAGGCGACAGGACGAGACGACTCGCGCTGATGAACCTGGAACGTGAACGTGAGGGCCTCGAGATGACACCGATTGAGGTTGGGGATCCATCGCGTTGCGTCAGATTCGAATGATTCGACTACGGTTGCCGTTAAGCTCACCAATTCGGGGGAGACGGTAGCTGTGGGAGCTGTGTCATAAAGGGTAACTGGCCCAACTTGTCGGGGCGTGTCCGCAGCCATGCTGACAGCTGATCGCGACGGCGCACCAGCTCTGGACCGCCTTCCCCCTTGGCAATGCGGTGCTGTACCAGGGCGGCTTCCGTGGCTGCGGTAATCGTTCGTTCCTGGCTGCGCTTCGCGGCCCGGCCATGCTTGCCAGAATCGGTAAGAACAGCGCGCCTCTTGCCCCGAAGCCTTTGCGAATTCCTCGACGAGCGGCGCGACGACAGAGACGCTGGCGAACTCGCTGACGGGGATGGCTACCTCGACGAGTACTGAAAAGATGACGGCTGCTGACCCTCCCCATATCAGTGCCATGACGGTGAGGCGGTCGGGTTCAGGCTCCCATTTGTCGAGCCATCGGTAACACAGCAGGCACACGATGAGGGCGGTAGTCGACGGGATCGCACCGACGATGAATGATCCCGGGGACCCGGCCCCAATCACGGCCACCACCAGGAGGATGGCGATCGCTCCCAAAACGGTAACGATGACCGGCAAGACTCCGCCGCGTCGAACCGGTTTGGGGGGAGAGTGGGTACTGGGTGGATGGGGTGCTCACGGCCATATGCTATGGGGTGACGAGTCAGGGAAATAGCCCAGAGCATGAAAGCTGGGCAGGTGTCCGTGTTACCACGTAACCTGTCCTGGTGACATTTAGCGGATTGATCTCGCTTCTTTCCCGCGAGCCGGTTCTCTCCCAGTCAGTGGATGAAGCCCTCACCCGGCGCACCCCCACTCTCGACGTGCAGGTAGCCCCGTCTGCACGTCCAGCTGTGGCAGCTGTGCTGGCTCAGGCGCTCTCCGGTACCGGTCGGTTGCCGGTGCTGCTGGTGACGAGCACGTTCCGGGAGGCTGAGGAGTCGGTGGCCACGTTGAAAACATGGCTCGACCCCAATGACGTCTGTTACTACCCTTCCTGGGAGACGCTGCCGCACGAGAGATTGAGCCCACGTACCGACACCGTTGGTCGACGAATGGAGGTACTGCGTCGGCTCTGCGGTACAGAAGGAGAGATTCCGCAGGTTGTCGTCGCTCCGGTGCGATCCCTGCTTCAGCCTCAGGTGGCAGGTCTGGGACACATCAAGCCGGTGCGCTTGGTGGTGGGGGAGGAGCATGATCTCACCGAGCTGGCCACGCAGCTCGTGAACGCTGCTTATAGCCGGGTCGACATGGTGGAACGGCGCGGCGAATTCGCTGTGCGTGGCGGAATCGTCGACGTTTTCCCGCCGGTATTGGAGCATCCGGTTCGTATCGACTTCTTTGGTGACGAGATCGAGGAGATGACCTCTTTCTCGGTGGCCGATCAGCGATCCACCGACGAGACTCATCAAGCACTGATGTGCGCTCCTTGTCGTGAACTCATCCTCACTGAGGAGGTCCGCTTGCGCGCCCAAAAGCTGCTGCCGGATCATCCTGAACTGGCAGACATGCTGGAGCGGATTGCTGACGGCCAGGCTGTTGAAGGAATGGAAGCCCTCATGCCAGCTTTGGTCGACGACATGGAACTGCTCGTCGATGTTCTTCCCGAACACGCCATGGTCGTCCTCTCCGACCCCGAGATGGTGCGATCACGGGCCGCAGACCTGGTACGCACGTCCGAGGAATTCCTGGGAGCTGGCTGGGCGGCTGCCGCAGGCGGAGGCCAAGCTCCCATCGACTTAGCAGCTTCTGGGTACCGCACTCTGGCCCACGTGAGGACTCACTGTCTGGAGCGTGGCATGGCGTGGTGGTCGATGTCCTCCTTCGCCCTGGACGCCCCAGCTGAAGATGTCCTGGCTGACGATGAGGTCGTTACGAGCGCCCCGCACACTGTTAACCCGCATTTAGAGGCCGTCGAGCCGTGGAGAGGAGACGTGGAGGCGGCCGTCAAGGACCTGACGACAAGACTCCATGACGGCTGGAGTGTCGTGCTGTGTGCCGAAGGTGAGGGAATCGCTAAACGCATGACGGAGCTGCTCGGTGAGCACCAGGTCGCGGCGAGGTTGGCCAACGAGATCGACCCTGACGCTACTGATCCATGCGTCCAAGTGGTCCGGTTGCACCAGCGTCACGGTTTTGCCGCAAAAACCCTCAAGCTGTTGGTGGCATCTACGGGAGACCTCGCTGGCTCCCAGGATCCGGCCATCAGTGGTGAGCGGCGTATGCCCCGTCGGCGTCGTAATCAGATCCAGCCACTGGAGCTTAAGTCGGGTGACCTTGTGGTTCACGAGCAGCACGGTGTGGGTCGATACCTGGAAATGGTGCAACGCACTGTCGGTGGCGCCACTCGCGAATACCTGGTCATCGAGTACGCCCCCTCGAAAAAGGGCCAGCCCGGCGATCGCCTCTTCGTCCCGGTGAACTCTCTGGACCAAGTGACCCGCTATGTCGGTGGTGACGCCCCGAGCCTGGACCGGTTGGGGGGTGCCGATTGGCGCAAACGGAAGTCGCGTGCCCGCAAGGCTGTCCGTGAGATTGCTGCAGAACTCATCAAGCTTTATGCAGCCCGACAGGCCACCAAGGGCCACGCCTTCAGCCCTGACACTGCATGGCAGCGCGAGCTAGAGGACGCCTTTGCCTACGTCGAGACCCCCGATCAGCTCACCACCATCGCCGACGTCAAGCACGACATGGAGCAGGTCGTCCCGATGGACCGGCTGGTGTGTGGCGACGTCGGTTATGGCAAGACTGAGATTGCAGTGCGCGCTGCCTTTAAAGCTGTGCAAGACAGCAAGCAAGTGGCAGTACTGGTGCCCACTACGCTGCTGGTGCAGCAACATTTTCAGACCTTCACCGAGAGGTACGCAGGATTCCCGGTCAAGGTTGCGGCCCTCTCTCGTTTTCAATCTGACGCTGAGGCTCGCGAGACCTTGGAGGGCCTCAAACGCGGCACGGTCGACGTTGTGGTGGGAACTCACCGTCTGCTGGCCAAGGATGTCGAGTTCAAGGATCTCGGCCTGGTCATCGTTGACGAGGAGCAACGTTTCGGCGTCGAGCACAAGGAAGCCCTCAAGCGTATGAGGGTCAACGTGGACGTGCTGGCTATGAGCGCAACCCCGATCCCGCGGACTCTAGAGATGGCGGTGACGGGCATTCGCGAAATGAGCACGATCGCCACTCCTCCGGAGGAGCGCCACCCGGTGCTCACCTTTGCCGGCCCCTACGACGAGGGCCAGGTTGTCGCGGCCATCCGACGTGAGCTCGCTCGTGAAGGTCAGGTTTTCTACATCCACAATCGAGTGCAGTCCATCGAGAAGACGGCTGCCAAGCTGCGTGAACTCGTGCCCGAGGCGCGGATCGTCACCGCTCACGGACAAATGAACGAAAAGCAGCTTGAGCAGATCATGGTGGATTTCTGGGAACGGCGGGCCGACGTGCTCGTATGCACCACCATCGTTGAGTCAGGTATCGACATCTCCACAGCCAACACCCTGCTCATCGACCGTGCCGACCTGATGGGCTTGTCTCAGCTGCACCAGTTGCGTGGTCGGGTGGGTCGCTCCCGGGAGCGCGGTTACGCCTACTTCCTTTACCCTGCCGACAAACCACTGTCCCAAACCGCGCACGACCGTCTGGCGACGATGGCTGCTCATACCGATCTGGGTGCCGGTATGGCCATTGCCATGAAAGACCTGGAGATTCGCGGTGCGGGAAACCTATTAGGTGGCGAGCAGTCTGGTCACATTGCTGACGTCGGATTCGACCTTTACATCCGGTTGGTGGGTGACGCTGTCGCGGAGTTCCGTGGTGACGCCAGTGCCGCCGACGAACCCGAAATGCGCATCGAACTCCCGGTCGACGCCAACCTGCCAGTTGAGTACGTCGAGACCGAGCGGCTTCGTCTGGAGATGTACAAGAGGCTGGCTGAGGTACGCAGCGATGAGGAGGTTGACGCTATCGCCGCTGAGCTCGTTGACCGTTACGGCCCCATGCCCGAACCGGTACAGGCCCTTCTTGGGGTGGCGCGATTCCGCTTGCTGTGCCGTCAGGCCGGGATCCATGAAGTCGTTCCAGCCGGACGTAACATCAGGTTTTCGCCGGTCCACCTGCCCGAGTCACGGGTCATGCGCCTTAAAAGGCTGTATCCGGGGTCGGTCGTCAAGAATACCGCCGGTCTTGTCATGGTGCCCAAGCCCATGACCGCAAAGATTGGAGGCCAGTATCTGGCCGGTCAGCAGCTGCTCGATTGGGCGGGGAAACTTGTCACGGGTGTATTGGAGGTACAGAAGGCATCAATCCAAGGTGCAGAGAATTGACAAGACGCCAAAGGGTTCTTTATAAATCGTGCCACGATAGTTGAGTCGCAGCGGGTGTGATTCTAATCTCAAGCTTTCCTTGCTCGAGGAGAATTCCGATGAATGGACTAGTGTGCTCCGGACGGGTGGTGTCGCTGCCTTCGATGACGGTCAGCTATTGATTTTTCACCCTTGGATAATGTCATGAAACGTGGACTGTTGGAACCTGAAGTGAAAATCGATGGAGTTTATTTTTCTACGGTCGGCACGGTGAGGTTTTCCATGATTTCAGCTGTGAGTTCCATGGTGGGAAAACCGTCCTTCTGGGTCCCAATGGTGCCGGGAAGTCGACGCTGTTTCGAATCATGGCAGGAATACTTAAACCATCTGCTGGGCTGGTACGCCTGCCTGATTTCCCGGGTGTCGCGCTTGTCAGGGGGCAGTTACGCCGTGTCGGTCTCGCTCAAGCCTTGGTGGCGAACCCGCAGGTTCTCCTGTTAGACGAGCCAACCGCAGGTCTAGACCCGGCCCAACGCTATTCGTTCCGAGAGATTCTCAAGTCGGCCCCATCTGGAGACCAGGTCGTCGTCGTGTCAACCCATCTGGTCGATGACATCGAAGACCTCTACGACCGTGTGGTTGTCATGAATGAGGACTGCATCATCTTCACAGGAACTCCCGATGAGTTCATCAGTGTTTCGGACCCCGGCCCCAACCGCGCCGAACGTTCCTACCTTGGCCTCGTCGGATCGGTGCGGACATGACTTGGTTGACTCGTATCCGGGTCTCACCAGGTATCTGGTTTGCACCGGTCATGGCCCTCATATCCATGGCGCACTTCGATTTTCCGGCTGCTGTTGCTTGTTGCTGCGCTCTCCTGTGCTGTCTGTGCCATTGTGGCTCACGGCTGGTCGGTGGCCAGGAATCCGGTCGAGTTGGAGTTGAGATCTCGGCGTCCGGTACGTTGGGCCGATGTTGGGTTCATGGTTCGCAGCCCTGCCGCTGCTGGCCACCATCGCGTGTCCCGGCCTCATTGAGGTGGGTTTAGCGACCCGCGCAATATCATGATCGGTACCGGACTGACCCTGCTGTGTGCGCGTTTCATGTCGCGAGGGCTTGCCTCGATACCGGCTGTGAGTATGTTCCTGATTGAAGTGCTGACGGGACGTGCATACGGCTATGAGGCATGGTGGAACTGGGTTGTCAGCTCTGGCGAGAGTCCGGTGGGAATGACGTGGCTTCTCGGGGCCGTCGTCGCCGGGGCGGTTGCCACGCTCACGGGACGGGTGCGGAAGCCGCGAGTCTCGTCGTAGGATGCCTCTGACAGGCTTCTTTGCCGTGCTGAAGACGCGGCACCGAATTCAGGAGGGTTGCCCCATGGCATTTTCGCGTCCCATGCCGATCCGCATGGCCGCAGTCGCAGTGGCCGGATTCCTTGGTATAGCAGGGTTGTCCGGGTGCGCGGGTTCCCCCAACACCGCAGCTACAGTCGGGAATAAAACGGTGTCGATGGAGTCGGTTGACGAGGCCGCAGATCACTGCTCGAAGTACATCAATCCCAACGCAGGGTTACCCCCTCGTCAGGTCATCTCTTCAACGATGATTCGCGGTGCCGTCGCCCAGGAGATCCTGGACAATCGCGGGGAAAAGCTCTCGGATGCCCAACGTGACCAGATTATTGCTCGCAATGGCATGACGGCGCTTACCTCCGACCCGGTCTGCAACGCGATGGCTCGTGATTTTGCCGGTATTTACCATCTTTTCGACCTTGAGGGTGAGCAGAAGACCATGGCAGATCTGGCTGCGGTGGAAGTCAAGGCAAATCCGAGGTTGGGCACCTGGGACGCCAAGAACCTTGCCCTGCAAGGGAGTTCGTCGCTGTCCGAGCCCTTCACCTCTCGCCCCTGACTCGCATGGCGTCTGACGACTCTAGGCCAACGGCTGATTTCTCAGAACTCCTTGCTGTGATGGCGAGGTTGCGTGAGGAATGTCCTTGGGATCGTAGTCAGACCCATCGTTCCCTCGTCACCTATCTGGTCGAGGAGACCGGCGAGGTCATCGACGCCATCGAGGCCGGTACGAACGACGATCTTGTCGAGGAATTGGGTGATCTGCTGCTCCAGGTGGTCTTTCATGCGCGGATTGCAGAGGAAGACGGCCTCTTCGACATCGACCAGGTGGTTGGCGGAATCGTCGCCAAACTCGTGGCTCGGCACCCGTATGTTTTCTCAGATGAGGATGTTCCTGAGGATTTGGACGCCGCGTGGGAAGCCCGCAAGGCAGCGGCGAAGGGACGTACCTCCAGTCTCGATGGCATCGCTCACTCCCTGTCAAGCGTCGCCCGCAGCGCCAAGGTCATATCGCGAGCGCGAAGTCGCGGGGTGGCCGTCGAGTTGCCCGACACACCCATCACCGCCAAGGAAACCGGGGACGAACTCCTCAGCCTTGTCGCCAGGGCACAGGCGAGCGGAGTCGACGCCGACCAAGCCCTACGTGACCGGTTACGCCGGCTCGAGGGCGAGATCAGAGAGGCTGAAGGGCGCTGACGGCCACGAGGTCAAGGAATAGGGACTCCTGGAATACCGTTGGTTGTCTGGTTTCGATACGCTGTGAAGCGGACGCAAAGATCCTCTCTGAAAGGTTGGTCCATGGCAACCATCGAATTCATCGAAGCCCGTGAGATCCTCGATTCCCGCGGCAACCCGACTGTTGAGGTCGAGATGATTCTCGACGACGGCACCGAGGCCCGTGCTGCGGTTCCCTCCGGGGCGTCGACCGGTCAGTTTGAGGCCGTTGAGCTGCGTGACGGCGACAAGAAGCGCTACTCCGGTAAGGGCGTTCTCAAGGCTGTTGAGAACGTCAACGAGAAGATCGCCGAGGAGGTGCTCGGCTGCGACGCCAGCGAGCAGCGCACCATCGACCAGATCATGATCGATCTCGACGGTTCTGACAACAAGGGCAAGCTGGGCGCTAACGCTATCCTTGGTGTCTCCCTGGCTGCGGCTCACGCCGCTGCCGACTCGGCTGGCCTTCCTCTCTACCAGTACTTGGGCGGACCGAACTCCCACGTGCTCCCCGTTCCGATGATGAACATTCTCAATGGCGGCGCTCACGCTGACTCCGACGTCGACATCCAGGAGTTCATGATTGCTCCAATCGGCGCTGAGTCTTTCAAGCAGGCTTATGAGTGGGGCGCTGCCGTCTACCACTCCCTCAAGACGGTCCTCAAGAACAAGGGTCTGGCTACCGGACTTGGCGACGAAGGCGGCTTTGCCCCGAACCTGCCCAGCAACGCTGCAGCCCTGGACCTCATCATCGAGGCCATCAAGGCTGCCGGCTTTGAGCCCGGCAAGGATGTCGCCCTCGCCCTCGACGTCGCTGCCTCTGAGTTCTTCGAGGATGGCAAGTACACCTTCGAAGGTCAGGCCAAGTCCACCGCTGAGATGATCGCCTACTATGAGGGCCTCGTCGCTAAGTACCCGCTGGTCTCCATCGAGGATCCGCTGGACGAGGAAGATTGGGACGGCTGGGCCGAGTTCACCAAGAAACTCGGCGACAAGATCCAGATCGTCGGAGATGACCTGTTCGTCACCAACCCGAAGCGCCTCGCCAAGGGTATCGAGACCAAGTCTGCCAACGCCCTGCTCGTCAAGGTCAACCAGATTGGCTCCCTCTCCGAGACCATCGACGCTGTCGAGCTGGCCCACCGCAACGGCTACCGCTGCATGATGTCGCACCGTTCCGGTGAGACCGAGGACACCACTATCGCCGATCTCGCCGTCGCCCTGTCGACCGGCCAGATCAAGTCCGGTGCCCCGGCCCGTGGCGAGCGTATTGCCAAGTACAACCAGCTGCTGCGCATTGAGGAGGAGCTGGGAGACTCTGCCGAGTACGCCGGCGCTTCCGCTTTCCCGCGTTTCCAGGCCTGATTGATACCGCAAGGTGCTGATCGGCGCACCTGATATGACACGACCGTCCCGGTACTTCCGGGGCGGTCGTGTCATGATGGACCACGATGGCCAGCACACCGAGTAACCACAACCGTCCCTCCAGGAGGTCCCAGCGACCCGCCGGGGGACGAGTGCGCTCATCCTCTCCGCACCGTTCCAGTCCACGGAGTCGCGGCAACTATGAGCGGACGACGCATACAGACCCGCCGCGCAACCCAGTTCCCAAGGACGAGACTGACCAGCCGCGTCGGTTCGGTCTGACGTTACGGGCGGTCGTGATGGGAGCCGCAGTCTTGCTGGTACTCGTCATGATTACTCCCAGTCTGGGGATTTATTTCTCCCAACGCTCCCAGATCTCTCGTATCCAGGAGGGCAAGGAGCAGGCACGCGCCTCGATATCGACTCTCCAGGACGAGGTCAAGAGGTGGCATGACCCCGACTACGTGCGTGCGCAGGCAAGATCACAGCTCGGCTGGGTCATGCCGGGAGAGACTGGCTACCAGGTCATCGGAGAGGACGGCAAGGTCATCGGATCGACGACTTCTCTCGACGATAAAGACCCGGCTACGGCAGCTCGCGCCGGGACTGACTGGTGGAAGCAAGTCGCTCGGTCGATCGAGGACGCTGACCACCCTGCACCGTCGGCCGCCGTCGCCGGAGTGGCGACCACACCAAGGCCGTCGGCACCAACGCCCCCGGCGAAGCCGTCTTCCCCGAACCCATCTCATCGATAAGGCGATCATGCTTGAAGAATTCTCCGAGGACGACCGTGACGTTGTACGGGACCAGCTTGGTCGGGAGCCGCGCGGTGTTGCCGGTGTGGCGTGGCGATGTGGCTGTGGAAAACCTGCGGTCATTGCGACTGAGCCCAGATTGCCCAATGGCACGCCCTTTCCGACGACCTACTATCTGACCTGTCCGCGTGCTGCATCCCTCATCGGAACCCTCGAGTCATCTGGACTGATGGCCCGAATGACGGCACGACTCAGTGAGGACGAGCAACTCGCCGATCAGTACCGACGTGCTCATGAGGCGTACATCGCTGATCGCACCAGAATCGGCGAGGAAGCGGGTTTGGACCCCGTTCCTGAGATTGATGGGGTTTCGGCTGGAGGTATGCCGACCCGCGTCAAGTGTTTACATGCTTTGGCCGGGCACGCCTTGGCGGCAGGCCCGGGCGTCAATCCCTTTGGTGACGAGGTCGTCGAGGAACTGGGGGAGTTCTGGTGCAACCCATGCTCGCCCGAGCACCACGACCCGGAGTGACAGGACATCGATATGACTGATAATCGGACCGTCGCAGCCATCGACTGTGGGACGAATTCCATCCGGCTGCTCATCGCCTCGGCGGATACGCACGGACGTCTCGTCGAGCAGGCGAGAGATCTGGAGCTGGTCAGGCTTGGTCAGGGGGTTGACGCCGCTGGTGCCTTCCACCCTGCTGCCCTGGAACGGACATTTGCGGCCTGTCGCACCTTCGCGCAGACCATCGCTGAACATCACTGCGAGGAGGTTCGTTTCGTCGCGACCTCGGCTGCCCGCGACGTCTCCAACCGGGATGAGTTCTTTACCGGGGTGCGCGAGGCCCTTGGAGTCGATGCTGAGGTCATCCCTGGTACCGAGGAGGCGAGCCTGTCTTTCGCCGGAGCTATGTCGGGAATTGAGGTGAATGAGGAACCTGTCCTCGTTATCGACTGTGGCGGTGGTTCCACCGAGCTGGTTGTTGGCTGCGGAAATCAGATCGAATCTCAGGTGAGTCTCAATATCGGCTCAGTACGGCTGCGAGAGCGTTTCCTGAACGACGACCCACCCACCGCAGACCAGATTGACCAAGCGCGCTCATACGTCCGTGCGATGCTCGATAAATGCTCGGTCGACGTGGCTGCGGCACGCACCGTCGTTGGTGTGGCCGGAACGGTCACGAGTCTGTCGGCGATTCATCAGAATCTCAAGGAGTACGATCGGGCCAAGGTTCATCGGTCGGTGCTCACAGCCGATCAGGTCTCACATCTGGCCGACAAGCTGCTTTCTTCGACGGTTGACGAGGTTGAGCAGATGGGGCCGCTGAAGCGACGCCGTGCTGAGGTACTGTGTGGAGGTGCCCTCATCATCGACGAGGTGTGTCATCGAGCCACGGCAGGTGAACTTATCGTCTCGGAGACCGATATCCTTGACGGTATGGCGCTGGCAATGCTGGCAGAGGGGAACTGACCTTCTCCCCCAGCCCCCGTAGCCCAACGGCAGAGGCAGACGGCTTAAACCCGTCCCAGTGCGGGTTCGAATCCCGTCGGGGGTACTGAGGATTGCACCATTTACGCGGTGTGTACGACCCCAGTCGTTGGTGTGGTGCGAATATCGTCCCTTGTTGCGGGGAAGGTTTCGCTTGTTTGAGTTGTTGCTTACAGTAGATGTCACGACGATTATCACAGGAGGATCACATGGCCAACCCGGTATTCAGCCGAGCCGAGGCCTTCCAGCCGTATGGCAATCCCTATGGTCAACCGGCAGGCCAGGGGTACGGGTCCCAGTACGGCACGTCGGTACAGCCCGGCGATGGATGGGGCGTACCGTCACAAGATGCCACGCGTGGGCGTCGTTCTGAGCGTGCCATGACCTTTGACGACGTCCTGGGTCGCACTGGCCTGGTGTTGCTCATCATCGCCGCCATCGGTGCCGTGAGCTTCACTGTGATTGGACCGAATATCGCGGTCAGTGGTCTTTCAATAGTGGTGAGTTCGATTGCCGCATTTGTCACGGCGATGATTGTGAGCACCCGTAGCAAGGTCCCTGTTGCCGGCGTCATCTTCTACTGCTTGTGCGAAGGGTTCCTCCTTGGCGCCATGTCAGCCATCTTCGAGGCTGTCTATCCGGGAATCGTCGTGCAGGCTGTCCTGGGTACCTTTGCCGCTGCCGGTGTGACGCTTGCTGCATACAAGTTCTTCAACATCCAGGTAAAGCCGCGATTCCGCCAGATCGTCGTCATCTCAACCTTCGGATTCGCCTTCGCGATGCTCATCAACCTTGTGCTGATGTTCTTCGGAATTAACATCGGCCTGGCCGGCTTCGGCCCCCTTGGCATTCTTTGCTCTGCCGTGGGTGTTGTTCTGGCTGCTATGAACCTCGTGCTGGACTTTGATTTCGCTGAGCAGGGAGTGCGCAATCAGGCTCCCGTCTCTGAGTCTTGGCGAGCTGCGTTCGGTATCGCAGTGACTATGGTGTGGCTCTACACCGAGATCTTGAGGATCCTCAGCTACATCCGTTCAGAGTGACATGAGTGTGTCAGGAGGGGCCTGGTCATCGACCGGGTCCCTTCTGCGCTCAGGTGCTGGGGACGTCGCGTAGATGGGTTTCGAGGCATATTCGCGTTGCCGCGCCCCACGACAACCGACGCCATCGCCATAGCGGAATCCACTGGGCTGACTGTGTAGTGCCACCGACGTCGATGACATAAGGGTCAGTCGGGTTCTCGCTTGTTGCCGAGTAGATAATCCTCAAGGCGTGGAAATCCTCCAGCACGCCAGAGGGGGATCTCCCGATCCAGTGGTCGGACTGCAAGTCGATAATGCGGTTGAGTCGGACTCGTTGCCCGGATTCTTCCATGATTTCGCGGGTGACGGCTTGGGCGGGGGATTCGCCAGGTTCCAGCCCCCCGCCGGGGAGGGCCCATAGGCCTGGGACTGCGGTACGAGGGGAGCATTCAGTGCCTAGTAACCCTCGACGTGACCTCACGACGGCGTAGGCAGCAATGCGTTGGTAGGGACGAACCGACTCGCCGGCCTGTCGATCGTCAGATAAATCGGGTACACCATCGCGGGTGCGTGGTGGTTGAGAAGTGGAGGTCCGGGGTCCGACATGGGCGGTGACGACAATCTCGTCGTTCACCCGATCAGCCGACAAATACTCCTTGACGACGAGGCCGTGACGCCAGAGTTCGACGTGCGGATTCATACCGTGGCGGACGCGGAAGGCATGGGTCTGCCCACTGCCTGGCGTTCCAACTGCGGTGATGAGCACACTTTCATTCAACCACCTTGGATCTAGGAAACGGCCCAGGTCCGCAATGAACTCATCCGCGTAAAGGTTTTCGAGCGATTACTTGATCTCGTCGGTGACGTCGACGCCGTTGGTGTCAAAGGCCTTGGAGACGCCATCGACGCTGATGTACATGACGGGGGCATTGAGTTTCTTGTCTAAGGAGATAGTCCATGCCATCTCTGACGGTGGGTCATCGGTTCCTGCTGCTGCCAGGACCATGACTTCGACGATGACGTCGGGTTCTAGAAGGGTGGGGGAGAAGGTCGTGGCGGCATCGCCCTTGCGCTGGACAGCCCATGCCGGCATATCAGCAGATCGGGTACGCCGCATGACAATGCCAGACGTGGCAGTTGCGGTGTCGACCATGACCCCCTTGCCAGGTTGGTAACTGATCTGGCCGACCTCCTTGGCCCTGTAGACAGCGTCCCGTAAAGCCTCGGTCATACCGGCAGCAGTGGCGAAGTCAAGGTGGTTGATGGCTGACCCGTCAGGGCGAAAAAAAACTGTCCGACTTTCGGGCTTGGTTGATACCGTCATGAGGACAGTGCCCTCGTTGTACTCGACGATCTGCAGGTTCTGGTTCATGTGAGAGCCGGAGATCTCAGTTGCTTGGCTCAGAATTGACGGCATCTTTTCTACGGCGAAGTTGTCTGGATTGAAAGGACGCGACACCGTCTGCGTACTTTGGGTTGCAGAAGAATCGATTATGCCGTTCTTCCAGGTCCACACTGTAGGAGAGCCGCCGGCTTGAACGGTGAGGCTTAAAGCTGTTTTGGTGATGTCGACCTTCGTGACAGGGCCATTACCTGAGGCAGCTACGAGTTCATCGATGATTGCTCGGGTATGCACACCGTCGAGTGGCGAGATTGATGGAGTGACCCTTGACGAGGGCACGAGAGCAGTACGGCTGGGTTCATCCGAGGGTGCAGTAGGGGAGGGCGAGTTACATGATGCGCATAGAGAAACCGCGATCACACTGACGACCACGCTGGTAACTCGGCGAAACTCTTTGGCTCGAAACCTCACACGTTGAGTCTACGGGCAAGGAAAACGTGGACTAACGGACAGGTGTGTGGCTGCCGGTGTCTTTGGGCTGGATTTGCGTGGTGGGTGGGGTGTGTGTAGTGTGTGGCGGGCTGCTGGGGGCTGCTTGTGTGGTGGTTTTTGGTGGTGGTTGTGCCGGGGTGT
>NZ_JAUNEJ010000005.1:0-15348 GCF_030525615.1 Cutibacterium sp.
TCATTGAGCTTCCCCAGAAGCTGTTTGCTTGACAGTCCGAGCTCTTTCGCGAGCTCATAGACGCGGACCTTGGCCACTACTCTCCTTCGGGCCCGGCCGCGGTGGACCTGGGCCTAGTTGTTGTGAATCCTCATTGGTGCGAACTCATCGAGTGTTCATGAGCTTGTGCCCACTTCCTATTCAGTCCCCTTGAACCGGAACAACCGGCCTGCCGGGGACGCGATTCGGTGAGGCCGCCGGACCTCCCGGCGGACATGCGGTGCCAACTTTACCGAAGATAGGCTTTTGAACCCAATTCAGCGGCTTGAATGCTTGGAGTGATCGCTGCCGGTGATTCTCACCCGGCGTCGAAAGGATCTCGCGAATCCCCCCGCCACAGCGCTCTTCCAACACTCTTCATCAGGATGGACGTAAGCTCCCCTGCCAGCGCCAGTCGGGTCTGACACAACCACTCCGTCAACCAGCACGTAGCGCCTCATATGGGCCGGGTCGTCGACACGTCGACAGCCAACACAGGTACGTTGTGGTCGTTTAGTCACCTGCCAACTCTAGGGCACATGATGTGAGTAACGCCCGGCCATCCCTTAACGGGAAGCCGGGCGTCGCCAACGTAGTGATCTCGTGGGGTCTCAAACCTGATTGTCCGGGCGGATATCAATACGCCACCCCGTAAGGCGAGCAGCCAGACGGGCATTTTGACCCTCACGTCCGATCGCTAGGGACAACTGGTAATCCGGGACGATGGCCCTGGCAGCCTTGGCCTTCGGGTCAATAACCGTCACCGAAGCCACCTTGGCAGGAGACAGAGCCGCAGCCACGAACTCAGCGGGGTCCTCTGACCAGTCAATGATGTCAATCTTCTCCTCGCCCAAATCGTGCATGACGGCGCGAACTCGCTGACCCATCGGCCCAATGCAGGCACCCTTAGCCGACACATCGGGATTGTGCGAGGTGACGGCGATCTTGGAGCGGTGACCGGCCTCACGAGCCAGCGCCTTAATCTCGACGATCCCCTGCTCGATCTCGGGGACCTCCATGGCAAAAAGCTTGCGCACCAGGTTCGGGTGGGTTCGCGAAACGATCACCTGAGGGCCACGAGCCTCCTTGCGCACTGCCACAACGTAGACGCGAATGCGGCGGCCATGCGTGTAATCCTCACCGGGAACCTGCTCAGCCGGAGGCATGATGCCCTCCAAGCTGCCCAGGTCGACGCGAACGGTGCGGTTGTCGCGGTAAGACTGCTGAACAACACCAGTGATGACGTCACCTTCAACAGCTGCGAAGTGGCCGTACTTCTGCTCATCCTCAGCCTCACGCAGCCGCTGGAAGATCACCTGACGGGCTGTCGAGGCAGCGACACGGCCGAAGTCGTCGGGGGTGCCGTCATACCAACCGACAATCGTCCCCTCTTCATCCTTCTCCGGAACCATGACGGCGACGTTTCCGGTCTTGCGATCGAGCTGAACCTTGGCACCCTTGACCGGAGCCTCCGTCTTGTCATAAGCGTTGAGAAGGGCGTCCTCCAAGGTCGTCAGCAGGTAATCAAGCGGAATCTCCTTGTCTCGCTCGATCATGCGCAGGGTCGAAAGATCAATATCCATCTCAGTTCTCCTTCTTCGACGCCTGCGCGTCGCGACGATTGAGCTCCACCTGGACGACGGCTTTCGCCACATCAGCCAGCTGTACCTCACGGTTGGTGTACACGGGTTTGTGAGGCTTGGAATTCTCAGCCTCCACTTCGAAGGTGACGTTCTCCTCGGACGCTTCGACAATGCGTCCTTTAAAAGTCTCACCGGACTTCTGACCCTCGCCAGGATGAAGGGTGATCTTCACCAGATGACCAATATTGCGTCGATAGTGACGCGGCTGAGTCAACGGAGTGGAAACACCACGCGAGGACACCTCAAGCGTGTAAGGAGACTCCCCCATCGCGTTGGAATTATCGAGACTACGAGAGATCTCAGCAGTGGCCTCGGAGATCTCATCAAGGCTAGGTCCGTGACCATCCGGGCCGTCCCCGTCGACCGTCACTCGCACCAGGCGGCGCCGTCCGGCAGGTACGACGTCGACGTGATCGAGTTCAAGCCCGAGCTGGGACACGACTGGCTCAAGCAGGTTGGTGAGCCTCTCTGCATTCATCTGTGTCTCATCCTGTTGTCGTTGCAAATTGTCCTTATCGAGTTTAGCCACTCAGTCCTAGCAGGCAGGCATCGCTATCGGCGCTACGGTGTGGGAACTCCAGCTTAAATACGGATATGGTGAGCATCATGATCGCTCGCAGAACCCTTCTTGCCGGTGGAACCGCGCTCTTTGCCGTCGGACTGACGGGCTGCGAGCACAACGAATCTGACACCAAGACCACTCCGTTAATCTCACCCACTCCTAGCGTGGCCCCGCAGCGTCGCGACGCCGTGTCCCAAGAGATCTTCCTGGCTCAGTTGGCGACGAAGGCTGCCGCCACCGTCACCGGTGATCGGAAAGTGATGTATCAACGCGTCGCCGCCGCCCATCGTCTGCACTATCAGGTGCTCAGCCAGGCTGACCCGTTCTCCGGCAACACGGCCACACCTACCCCGTCGGTCTCCCCCACACCGATGGCGGCCGGAAAAGGCGCTCCGACCTCCGAACTACAGACCCACGAAAAGAACGCGGCAGCCCAGTACTTGTCGAACTGTCAGGCCGCTCAGAACCCCTCTGAATCGCTGCTGTGGGCCAGCCTGTCGGTGTTCTGTTCAGCCGTCGGCCCCAACGCGCCAGCCCCACGTCCCACACCCAAGGTGGTCCCGATCACCATCGGGCAAGAACCCGTCGTCAATGCCCAACAGGCTCTTCTCACCCACCTCAATGCCCTTGTCGCCGGGCTTGAATGGGGAATCGGACGACTTGACGAGGGGCACGCGCTGCGCACGTGGGGTCAGCAGCGGCGCGACCAAGTCATCGCTCAGCGCGCCAAGGTCCGCCAAACAATTCGCGATGCCTCAGCCACCCCGACGCCTGATGTGGCCGGCTATCCCATGTCGACGGTCCCTGCCAACGCAGCGGCGACCCGATCTTTGTGGTCAAGTCTGGAAGGCAATGTCCTGTCTGGCTGGGGCCGGGTGGCAGCCGCAAGCCCGTCGTCACAACGCTCCAATGCCGTCTCAGCCATGATCGCCCAGACCAAGTACCTCGCCTATCTGGAAGCAGGGGTGACGACCTGGCCCGGGTGGGTGTGAGCACCGAGCTAAATATCCCTGGCACAAGCTTGACGTGACGACCTGGCCCGGGTGGGTGTGAGTCCAACAGCTCAGATTCCCCAGATCAACTGAACAAGCATCCGCGCTGCCAATCCGGCGGTAATGATGAGAAACATCGTCCGGACGAAACCATTGCCATATTTCATGGCAGTTCGAGCACCAATGACGCCACCGATGACGTTGGCGATGACAAGCGGCCAAGCGACACGCCACCAGACGTGGCCGTGAATGGCCAGCGTGGCGATGGTGACGATGTTGGTCACGGCGTTGCAAATCTTCGCCATTCCAGAAGCCTTGAGGAAGGAATACCCACCGACGGCGACATAGGTCAGCACCCAGAAGGTCCCAACTCCTGGGCCGATGGCACCGTCGTAGCAACCCAAGAGAAGACCGATTATCGGAACCAGAACGGGGTGTTTGCCGCCCTGACTGCTCTGACCCATCCCTAATAACGGTTTGCGCCAGGTATAGATCCCGATGAGGACCAACACCACCAGAAGAATCGGGGTGTAGACAGCGCGTGACATATAGGTGACGATGTGGGCACCCACGACAGCGCCAACAGCGGCCAGGCCAGCCGCTGACAGGAACATTCGCCAGTCTGGGCGCTGCCGGCGCAGATACCCCACGCCAGCAGTAAAGTTCCCCACGACTTGGGCCGTCTTGTTCGTGCCGACGACGGTGGCTACTGACGTCTCACTTGGCAGGCCAACCAGGAGAGACGGCAGCATGATGAGTCCGCCTCCACCTACAACAGCGTTGACCCAACCCGCCGCAAAAGCAGCAAGGACAAGACCAGCGAAGACCCACGATGTCACGTGTCAACCTTCCTGACACAAGAAGTACGGGTCCCACCCTGGAGGGGTGAGACCCATTACGTGTTCTCGGTCGGTCGTGACTCAGGCCCAAGGATGGGCCAAGAGCAACTCAGTATTGTGATCGACCGACGTACCCATCCTACTCACCGTGGCATGGATGTCGTTGGCACCGAACTCCCGGTAGAGGCTGGCCAGACCGTTCAGATCAGTAGTGTCGTAGTCTGCCTGATATGGGGCGTCAGACTCGATGAGCGTGGTGAAAATACTTACGGTGCCGTCGTGATTGTCAGCAAGCTCGATGATACGGGCCATCTGGGGAAAATCGACGTGGGAAGCCGTGTTGATCTCCCACCAACTACGCCGATCGTCGAGCGCATGACGGTGCGCCGTAATACTGCATACCAGGGAATCTTCACCCCAGGGGACGAAACTGGTCCCATGACGCGACGGAAATAGTGATCCACCCGGGGAAAACCGGCACGCTTGTACATGTCAGTGCGCGACGATTCGGGGTTGTAGAAGAGCGGATCTCCGAAGGTTTGCACACTTTCCCAGCGATCACCGGCACTGGTATTGGGAATGATCGTGCCTCCCGACAGCAAGGTGAGATACCAGTCACGTTCAACGTGCTCATGGTTATCGGTGTTGTCACCAGTGCTGACGAGGGCGTCAAAGACTCGACCGGTAGCCGGGCCTTCGTGAAGCGAATTGACCCGACGCACCAACGAGGCTGTGGCGAGCGGACCCAACGCCTCTTGGGGTCGGAAAGCCGAACTGGCGAGCGGATAGCCGCGCTGTGCCTATCGCATGATCCCGAGGTCGTTCGGCCAAGCTGACAAACACCATTGTCAGACGGCTATTGGGTGATGTCCGCGCCAGGTTGGAAGAACACTTGGCGACCATGCGGCAACACGCAGGCATCGGTGAGCTAAACCGGCGGTACGTTAGCCACGCACCTCTTCGAGGATGGCGGATACTGCCTCGGCGACGCCAACCTGACGGCTGTCACCGCTGGCACGATCGCGAACTTCAACAAGTCCGTCCTTAAGCCCGCGTCCGACGACCACCGACGTTGGCATACCGAGGATCTCGCTGTCGGCAAACTTCACTCCCGGTGAGGCCTTGCGGTCATCTAGGAGTACCTCAAGCCCAGCCTCAGCCAGTTCGCTGGCAATCCTGGTCGCCTCGTCCATAATCTCAGCACCTTTGCCGGTAGCCAGAACCTGAACGTCGAAGGGAGCGACCTCTCGAGGCCACGCCAACCCCTTGTCGTCACAGGTGCTCTCGGCGATGGCGGCCACCGCGCGAGAAACACCCAGGCCATAGGAACCCATGGTGACGGTCACAAGTTTGCCGTTCTGGTCGAGCACCTTGAGACCTAGTGCGTCGGCGTACTTCTTGCCGAGCTGGAAAATGTGGCCAATCTCGATTCCGCGGGACAGACGCAACTCGCCGCTGCCGTCGGGGGCCGGGTCTCCCTCGCGAACCTCGGCAACGTCAATAACACCGTCGGGGGTGAAGTCGCGCCCTGCCACCAGGTTGAAGACGTGACGATCCTTCTGGTCAGCGCCGGTGATCCAGACCGTGCCCGTGACAACGCGCGGATCGACCAGGTAGCGCACCTTCGAGGGGTTCTCGGCACCCAAGGCCCCCGGACCGATGTACCCCTTGACCAACTGTGGATGGGCAGCAAAATCCTCTTCCGTGAAGGGCTCAGCCACCGCCGGCTCAAGGGCAGCTTCGAGACGCTTCTCGTCGACCTCACGATCTCCGGGCAGCCCGATCGCCAACGGCTCACGTTTACCGTCAGGATGAGTCACCATGAACACGACATTCTTGAGGGTGTCAGCCCCAGTCCAGGGGCGATCGTCCCTAGGATGAACCTCGTTGGCCAACCGCACGAGAGACTCAATGGTGGGGACGTCAGGGGTGTCGACGACCTCAGCCTCGGGCAGACCTTCGATGGGCAACGGGTCAGGAGCCGCTACCCGGATGGCTTCGACATTGGCGGCATAACCGCCGGGAGAACGAACGAAGGTGTCCTCACCATTGGCGGCAAGGGCCAGGAATTCCTCGGAACGAGAACCCCCCATCGGACCGGACATCGCCTTGACGATGGCGTAGTCCAAACCGAGACGATCGAAGATCCGGATATAGGCGTCACGTTGGGTCTGGTAAGCCTCGTCGAGACCTTCCTGGGCGACGTCAAAGGAGTACGCGTCCATCATGACGAATTCTCGGCCACGCAGCACGCCAGCGCGCGGACGGGCCTCGTCTCGGTACTTGTTCTGAATCTGGTAGAGGCATACCGGCAGGTCCTTGTACGAGGAGTACATATCTTTGACCAGCAGCGTGAACATCTCTTCATGGGTTGGCCCCAGCAGCATGTCCACGCCTTTACGGTCCTTCAGACGGAACAGGTTGTCGCCATATTCAACCCATCGTCCAGTTTCCTTGTACGGATCAGCTGACAGTAGGGCGGGAAAACACACTTCCTGAGCGCCGATCTTCGACATCTCCTCACGGCAGATCTCCTCGATCTTGCGCATCACTCGAAGGCCTAGCGGCAACCATGAGTAGACCCCCGGCGCGGACCTGCGAATATAACCAGCCCGAACCAGCCACCGGTGACTAGGAACCTCGGCATCGGCAGGGTCCTCACGCAGAGTTCGAACAAAAAGCTGCGACATGCGCGTCAACATGACGTGTACCTTCCCGGCCGAGCTCGACCCTCCGCCGCCCGTCGGCGTGACCGGTCACGGCCATGCTGCATACTAGCGGTTCTATCTGCTCACGCCGTGGCACCGATCCTCAAACCGGACCCATATGCCACAACTGATGACTGCGCCACCAACTGATAGCTGTGCCACCAACTGATGCCCAAACAACCTTCCGACGCCGCCGCTGCTGTCTATCTGGCAGCCATCACCCGGATGGTCGGGTAAGTGCCAAGGAGACCCCTAAATGGCATTGATAACCGTTCTCATTGTAGAGTAGCTGCGACATCACCGAATGCAATGGAGGGCACCATGAAACGGTTTGCTTCGCTGCTTGCCGTCCTTCTGACGTTACTGATGGTTGGACCATCACCGGCAAGCGCAGCAGCGCCAGACCGCGAGCTCTTACACAACGGCCATGTAGACACCGCTCACGTCGAGTGGGATCAGGAAACCGATAAACCCGTCATCAAAGTCCTGTGGGGCAGCGACGAACTCAAGGACCCCGACTCCGTCTACATCCGGCTCGGGCCTGATGCCGACACGAATGGGCGCGAAGTCTCCCGGATTAAAGTTCCGAACGATCCGCGATACAGCTTCCTCGGCAAGCCCGGAGACATTTTGTGGTCAGCGCCTCAGCAGCACTACGACCAGTGGGCTCCAGTGTGGGCCGGATTCGGCTCAGGCCACTCCTTCCCCAATGAAGTCTTGAACAAGATCAAACCAGAAACCTTGCACCTCGACTTGGTCAAGGTCGACGGTCCTGGCGATGTGAATGTCTTTGCGAACTCTCCCAACCGGGTACATCGAATGTTTTCCTCGATGGGCGACGACCATCGTATGTGGGCTTTCCCCCCAGGTAGCCATTCCCACGCGAACTGGACATTCACCAAACCAGGGCGTTACACGATGACCTGGCAGGCCTCGGTCGTCACCCTCGACAATCAGACAATCAGCTCAGAACTTACTGACATCACGTGGCTTGTCGGCTCAGACGAACAGGTCGGCCTCGACGCGGGAACGACGGTTCCAGCCCGCGAGATCACAACTCCCGCTGAGAACTTCGAGATCACCGACGGTGGCGACGACGACGCAGCACCCGTCGATCCCACGTCAACCATGAAAAGCTGCCTGCACCACGCCGGCGGCCCTGTCGTCATGAAAGGGTCATGGCAGGCCGCGTCGGGAGAAGAGCTTGCCTCCCCCAGCTTCGCTGCGACTTCAGGTAATTCTGGCAAACGGCTAGACCGATCTCAGGGAGTCATCAACGTCCCGGATTCGCAGCGGCAGGCTGCTCCCGGTGGCGACGACGAGTTCAGCACTCTCTTCCCGCGAGGTACTGAGGTGTATCACCTGCCCGGAATTGACGCCAAGGGTCAGGTCAGCCAAGTCCTCGACACGACGGGGACAGATTTCGCGAAACTGTCCGAGGCAACCATCACGTGGGACCCTGTCATAGGCCCCAAAGACGCCGTTGTCGCCCTGACCGACAGCGCCACTGGTCAGCCCAAGACCGTCGTGTCCTCCCACGAACCGAGTCTTCACACCGTCATGCGCATCACCCAAGCGGACAAGCAGCCAATGGAGATGTGGTTCTCCAAACCGGGCACCTACAAGATCAACGGGTATTACACCGTCTACGGCAAGCCCGACAGCCAAGGCAATAAGCAGCGCAACTACGCCAGCTTCACGCTGTATTACGCAGTCGGGAAAGACGCGATTTCCAGTGCTTGCCACGGACAAGGGGAAACCCTTGACAACTCTTCTGCGTCGAGCCAGCCCGCGTCGCCAAAACCGACCCAACCTCCTTCTGCGAAACCGACGCAGTCTCCTGACCGGCCCAGTAGTGACAGCAAGCCCATCGTGCTCGACCACGGTCACGCCGATGTCTTCCGAGTGGGATCGACCGCCGACGGCGGGATTGACCTCAATCTCAAAGAAGATGTCACCGGTGAAGGGGTGCTTCGCGCTCCTGAAAACGTCTTGCTGAAAGTCAAAAGTGCCGCTTTGACCAAGATTCCGGCGGGCCTGCCCGGATCTCCCGAGGGCTACGTCCTGCCTCTCACCCAAGATCCCCAGTTGCTGTGGCCGGGATGGGAAACCTTCGACGTCAAACGAAATGGCTTCACCAAAGTCAAGATCAAGATCAGCGACGTTAAAGGGCCAGGCAAGGTACACCTGTTCTCGCAGGGAACCTTTGGCGATGTGCAACCGTTGCTCGATGACGCCGCCACCGAGATTCCCGGCACAATTACCGTCGCCCAGCCATCCCACGTCCATGCCAACTGGGTGTTCAGCAAGACCGGCGTTTACACCATGACCGTCCAGGCCACCGCCGACAAGGACGGAAAGGCCTTCCAGTCCAAGCCACACACCTATACCTGGGTGGTCGGCGACAAGACGGCCCTGCCGGCTCCGTGGGGAAAGCCGACGTCAACTCCGACTGCTGCGGCCCCAACGCCCTCCGCGTCACCGAGGCCGTTGGCATCACCCAAGCATTCGGTGTCCCCGGCCCCAACTCGGTCCCCATCCGCCACGCCGAAGAACTCGGCTGCCCCGAAACCGACGACCTCGCCGACGAACAGCAAGAAACCCTGCAACAACAAGCTGGTCCTCGACCACGGCCACTCTGACGTCTTCCGAGTCGGCTCAGCTGCTAACAAGGGACTCGACCTGCAGGTCAAGGAGGATGTCACCGGAGAGGGGGTACTTCACACTCCGGAGAACGTCTTGCTGGCCGTCAAGGACTCTGCTCTGACTGCCATTCCGAGCGGGTATCCCGGCGCCCCCAAGGGCTATCTGCTGCCCATCACACAGAACCAGGATCTGCTGTGGCCGGGATGGGAGACCTTCGATGTCAAACGAAATGGCTTCACCGAAGTCAAGATCAACGTCCGCAACGTCAAAGGCCCCGGCCAGGTACATCTGTTCTCGCAAAACTCCTTCGGTGGAGTGCAGAGCCTCCTCGACGGTGGCTCCAAAACCCTTCCGGGCACCATCACCGTCAAGCAGCCGTCCCACGTACACGCCAACTGGGTTTTCACCAAGCCTGGCCGTTACCAGATGACTGTTGACGCCACCGCGATTCGGGATGGCAAGACTGTCAGCACCGGAGCCCACACCTACACCTGGGCAGTCGGCTCCAAAGCCATCGCCGCTGCCAACACCTGTGCGGACAGCAACGGTGGCACCTCAGGTGCCGCCAAGACCAACAAAGGTGGCGCTGACAAGCCCTTCGATGATCTCGGCGTGGTGGGGAACAAGCCCATTGACGAGGTAGCCGGACACTCCGGCTCGAATGAATCAGCCGGGGGGACTTCTACCAGCGGTTCGGCAGCCAAGAAAGAGATTTGCCGACCGGTGAAGGTCCCCACCACAACTGCCGCCACTGAGAAGAAGGCTGCTCAGCCCGCTGCTCAGTCGGCGTCTGTGGCCACCGAGGGCCACTTCGACTGGGGAGTCCAGCTGCAGTCGGGCAAACTCATCTCCGCTCTCAAGGACGATCGCTCCGCTCCGGCGACATGGGTTGATCCCTCGAGCGTCGTCATGGCAGTGGGCGACAAGGCCAACACAACGGCCCCCGCCGGTATGGAGTTCATCGCCAAGGGCGGCACCAAGGTCTGGCTTATCGGCGCGACCCAGGTTCCTGGTGTGCCGTGGCTGGGCGTCAACACCATGCATGAGTCTGTCGTCGGTGGCACGACCGGCCCAGTCCACATGCACCTGGATAAGGTCACCGGCCCCGGAAAGATGGCGGTATTCATGTCCGGCACCTTCGGTGGCGGAGTGGGCCAGCGGGTCTTCGACAATGTCGGCGGACCCACCAGCTACACCGTCCCAGCCAACACCCATGCTCACCCGAACTGGGTGTTCACCGCCCCCGGACACTACGCCGTCACTGTGACTCAGACCGCCACCACCAAGGCAGGCAAGAAAGTCAGCACCAGCGGCACCCTCCACTTCGCGGTGGGTATCGATGCCAAGTCGGTCGCTTCCTCCATCGGCAAGGTATCGGCTTCCCCTGACGCCGATCAGAAAGCCAAGCCGGGCTACACCATCGTGGGTCGTACCCCCGACGGCAAGCCGTGCGATCTCAACGGAATGCCTGGCACCGGTGAGACCGGCTACTTTGGCGATCCCGGCGCAGCCTCCCAGGCCAACCACAGTCTGATGGCCGGAGGCCTCACCCTGATCGGCCTGGCCGGAGCGCTACTCGTGGCAAGGAGACGACGGGGGTGAGAAAACGCCTGTTGTGCGTCGTGGCCGCACTCAGCATTCTGGCTGGGTGCGGCCACGCGCCCGCTTCCCAGAACGACAAACTCTCCGTCGTGACGACGACACCCATCCTCGCCGACTTGACACGCAATGTCGCCGGCGATCGAGCCACCGTTACCTCGATGGTTCCCTCCGGTGCCGACCCCCACACCTATGAGCCATCACTACGTGACGTCCGAACTGTCGTCTACTCAAAGGTTGCGCTGTCGAACTACCTCATGCTCGAACCTCATTCGGTCATCAAAACCATCGACGCGTCCCTGCCAGCCGGATCGATCAACGTCTCGTTGGCTGAACAAGCGCAGAAATACGGAGCTGAGGTTATCCCGCTGGTCGAGAATGCCAACCTGGACACCGTATGGCTGGGCCTGCGGGTCATTGGCAAGGGCACTGATCGCGGGGCTGATCGCTCGTCGTCGGTTCATCTTCGCCTGAAGTCCGTCGATGGTCCGGGTGATCTCACTGCCTACATCACTGGCACCTTTGGTCGTCCGCAGATCTACTACTCCTCAGCTGACGGCATCGACGAGCGCGACGACGTAGAACTCCCCACCGACGCCCACACCCATATGTCGTGGGCTTTCAGCAAGCCTGGCGTTTACAAGGCAACTTTCGCAGCAACCCTGTCCACAGCAAACGGCATAACCACTATCGGCACCCAGACCCTCACGATTGCCGTCGGCGCTGACCCGCGCACCATTCCCGAACTCGCCCATCGAACGGTGGTTGACAAGGGACACGCAGACTTCTCCGCTGACATCGACCAGGGCAAGATAGTCATCTTGTCCGACCCGACCGGCGGCGGCGTCCGCACCCAGAAGCGCTTGGACCCTGACACGTCGGTGGTGTGGGTCCCCCCGAAGGCCCTCACCGAAATTCCACCGACTCCTGCTTTCCGTTTTCTCGGACACCCCGGTGACTCGATTCACCAACTGCCCCAGGCCGTTCTCGGTGCCCACGTCCATGGTGAGATTGACCCCCACTTGTGGATGAGTATCAAGAACACCAAGGCCTACGTGCAGGTCATCCGCGACTCCCTTATCAAGGCTGACCCCGAGGGTGCCCAGACTTACCGTGAGAACGCCAAGGCATACCTGGTGAAGCTGGAAGAGACCTCGCGCTACGTCGATCACAAGATCGCCAGCATCCCCAAGGGAAGGCGTCAACTCATCACGAGCCACGACGCTTACGGGTACCTCGCCCAAGCCCATGGAATGCATGTAGCCGGATTCGTCACCGCGAATCCCGGCGTCGAACCGTCCATGGCTCAGCGACGCAAGCTCAACCAGACGATCGCCGATCTCAAAGTGCCAGCAGTGTTTCTAGAACCCAATGTGCTGCGAGGCTCCTCAGTGCTCGCCGCCATCGCCGCCGAAAACGGCGTCCGGGTGTGTCCCATCTATGGCGACACCTTTGACGACCAAGTTACGAACTACATCGACCTCATGAAATTCGACGCCGACTCCCTGGCCACGTGCCTGGGATGACGCCCCTGCGGAGGAATCCATAATGCCCAAATACCGCCTACTGGCAGCCCTCTTTGTCGCACTCAGTGCCTGCTTCGCACTATCTCAGCCGGCCCAGGCCTCCCCTACCCCACCACCAGATCCTGCCCTCAAACAGACAGTGACCGGCAACGAGAAAGTCGCCACCGGACCAGCCGAGATCAAGCGCGGTCACGTAGACGTTGGCCCTCGAATTATGGACGGCACGTTCACCTTCATGGCCCGCGACGACACTGCCAACCCACCCGTGTGGCGCAGCACCAATGACACCGTTTTGCGTGTGGTCGAGGCCTCCCGTATCGACGTGCCAAATGAGGACACTTATTCCTTCCTTGGCGATATGCGTGGCAAGAAGGCTTATGTCATTCCACAAACCCAAGACCAAAAGATCGTGTGGCTTGGCTGGAACACCCAGGCTCCCGAGATCGTCAAAAGCTTCCCGCGCGGTGCCGATCTCGTCTTCACCGGCCACCAAGGCCCCGGACAGGCCCACGTGTTCATCGAGAACGGTTTCGACGCCCCCATGCCGCTGTATGACTCCACCAAGTCCGGCGAGCAGCTGGTACACATGGAAGCCAACACCCACGTCCACGCCAACTGGGTGTTCTCCGACCCGGGAGCGCACACGATCTCCGTCGATGTCCGTGGAACCGATGTGAAGGGTGTCAAGCACTCCTACTCAACCAAGCTACGATTCGCCGTCGGGGATACGGCGTCGGCTGACGAGGCCCGCGCCATGGATACCTCAGTATCGGGTTCCTCAGCTTCTGACAAGGCCTCTTCCTCGCCGGTTGCTACCCCCTCCAGTGACCATTCTGACAACGGCACTCCGTGGGGAATGATCGTCGCGATTATTGCCGGAGTCGTCATCATTGGCCTGATCCTCGCTGCTTTCGTCGGACGTTCCCGGTCCGCAAAAATGCGCGAGGAAGTGTGGAACGACGATAGTTCCGGCATGACGTCTGCCAAGAACTCCAACAACGTAACGAGCCGCCATGAGTGACCTCGGATCGGTCAAGATCAGCGATGTGGCCGTCAATCTGGGCGGTCGCCAGGTACTTCACGACGTCAATCTGGCAGCCAGCACAGGAGACCTGCTGGCCCTTCTGGGTCCCAATGGCGCCGGTAAGACCACAATCCTGCGTACCATGCTTGGTTTGGTGAAACCGGCCAAGGGCAGTGTCGAGGTTGCTGGGGAAGCTCCCGGGAAGGGATGGCGTCACATCGGCTACGTGCCACAGCGTCACGAATTTGCCTGGGATTTCCCTATCAGCGTTGCCGATGTCGTCATGAGTGGGCGGACCCGTCACATCGGGTGGCTGCGTCGTCCGGGCAGGGACGACCACATAGCGGTGCGTGACGCCCTGCGAATCGCTGGAATGGCGGACCTGGCCGACCGAACCGTAGGAGAACTGTCGGGTGGGCAGCGGCAGCGCGTGCTCATTGCACGAGCTCTGGCCACCCGTCCATCGGTGCTGTTGCTCGACGAGCCGTTCACCGGGGTCGACATGCCGACCCAAGAAATGCTCACTGAGCTGTTCTGCCAGCTGGCCGCCGCTGGCACGACTTTAGTCATGACTACCCACGACCTTGCCCAGGCGATGGCCACCGCTGATCGAGTATGTCTCATCAATCGAACTATTGTCGCCGACTCCACCCCGCAGGAACTGCGCGATCCGACGATGTGGATGAAAGCCTTCGGGGTTTCCGAGAACTCCCCGCTCTTGACCATGGTCGGGGCTGTAGAACCCGCTTCCACCCCCCTCTGACAAGGAACCATCAATGCTCACTCCATGGGAGTTCTTCACTGATCTCACCAATCCTCTGCTGGTCTTTTTGCCGAAGGCCCTGCTGGTCGCGGTGGTCTGCTCAATAGTTGCCGGCGTCATCGGTTGCCATGTCGTGCTGAGAGGCATGGCCTTCATCGGCGACGCGGTGGCCCACTCGGTGTTCCCCGGTCTGGCAGTGGCGTTCCTGCTTCAGGGGTCTCTCCTGCTCGGTGGGGCTATCGCTGGCTTGGTGACAGCAATCTTGGTGGCGATCGTCTCGCAAAATCGACGCCTCAAGGAGGATTCGGTCATCGGCATTCTATTCGCGGGAGCTTTCGCGCTGGGAATTGTCATCATCTCCAGAGCGCCCGGGTACTCAGGTTCCCTGCAGCAGTTCCTCTTCGGATCCATCACCGGTATCACCAACGACGACATTGTCATCGTCTGCGTTGCCGGTGCCCTGGTTCTGCTCATTGAGCGAGCCCTGCACAAGGAACTCGTAACCGTTGGTCTGGACCGTGAAACTGCACGCGCTATCCACATGCCCGTCTTTGGGTTGGACCTCGTCCTCTACGTGCTTGTGACGCTGACCGTCGTCATCTCGGTCCAGGTCATCGGCAACGTCCTCGTGTTGGCCCTGTTGGTGACACCCGCTGCAACCGCCCGTCTACTCACCGACCGGCTGGACCGAATGATGGTTTTGGCCCCGATTATCGGCGGCCTCAGCGCTCTGGTGGGTTTGTACTTGTCGTGGTCGATCGACCTTCCAGCGGGCGGGACGATCGTCCTTGTCGCGACCGTGGTGTTCCTCCTGTGCTGGGTCTTCGCACCGCGCGGTCTGCTCAGGCAGACGCGACGCAGGACGGCCTGAGACGCCGGTGCCTCATGACAGCGTGAGCGCCGAATCAAGCAGCTCCACTAAGAGCCTCCACCGCGACTAACATGGCGCGCAGCAGTGCGTCCGACATAGGTCTCCCGGCGAGCTGACAATGCGCACCACGGCTCAGTCAGTACAAGTCAGTCAGTAC
>NZ_JAUNEJ010000005.1:15358-156119 GCF_030525615.1 Cutibacterium sp.
GGGCGCTATGGCGTACCTCGCCCGTCAGTACAAGACGGTGGCCATTTCTCCGACTTGCCGAAATCCAACAGTGTCGTACATCGCTAACGCTGGAGCATTAAAGTCATTGACGTAGAGGGATACCGATGAGTATCGACGCCGGCACAGCTCGGCCACAGCAGTCATCGCAGCATCGGCTAGTCCTTGACCGCGCCACGTCGGATCCATCCAGACCCCTTGAATCTGACAGTGGTCACGCCAGGCAACGCCAATATCTGACTTCCATCGCACCGTTCCACCCTCATCAACGATGCCAAAACAATGCCCCCGATCGACGAGCACACGCATATGGCTCATATAACCACCGGAGCTTTCGATCGGGCTGACACCAACTTCCTCGGTGTACATCGCCACCGCAGCTTGAAAATAGGCATGAAAGTGCTCCATCGTCACCCTGGCGACACGCCGATCTGGGCTGACTCTCGACGGTTCTTGCAACTCCAGTAACGGCTGGTGGGCTCGTATCTCACGAGGACTCCCCCATGCCCGCGGATACCGCTGAGACAGGACACGGTGCAACGTCAAAACTGGTTCGGCTCGTCCCATCATTGACGCCGATGAGCGCCAAGGCCCAACCCTGGAGGCCAGCTCCTCAATTGTCGAGTCGTCAGGTGCCACGGGTACGACGTTGGCACCCAAGTGAAGCACCCCCTGCAATTCATGGGACCGAATCAGACCGACGACGGGGCACCCGAGTCTGCCACGGTCTAGACCATTGGCCTGAATCCGGGACAGCAGAAACAGATTGCCCAAGGGGTCCTGTTGGAGAAATTCGGTGACTTGGGCCACGTCGGCGTCGTCAAGGACTCTGACCCTGGTGAACACGTCAGGAAACCGCGACTTCCGGTTCCCCGGCCTCATTCATCTTCTCGGCCATCCGATTCGCCTCATCGACGAGGGTGGCGACAATCTCATTCTCGGGGACGGTACGAACGACCTCGCCGTGCTTGAAGATCTTGCCCTTGCCGTTACCGGCGGCCACGCCAAGATCAGCCTCGCGACCCTCTCCAAGCCCGTTGACAACGCATCCCATCACGGCAACGCGTAGTGGCACGTCAATGCCTTCCAAGGCGTTGGACACGTCATTTGCCAACGACAGAACATCGACCTGGCACCGTCCACACGACGGGCAGGAGACGATCTCCATGCCACGGGGACGCAAGTTGAGCGACTCCAAGATCTTGATACCGACTTTGACTTCCTCAACCGGATCAGCCGACAGGGAAACGCGGATCGTGTCGCCGATCCCTTCGGAGAGCAGGTGTCCGAAAGCCACCGCAGACTTAATCGTGCCCTGGAAAGCCGGTCCGGCCTCGGTTACTCCCAAATGGAGTGGGTAGTCGCACCGTTCGGCGAGCTGCTCGTAGGCGCGGATCATGACAACAGGGTCATGGTGTTTGACCGAGATCTTGAAATCTCGGAAACCATACTGCTCGAAAAGGCTCGCCTCCCACAGCGCCGACTCCACCATAGCCTCGGCGGTCGGAGCGCCGTATTTCTCGAGCAGACGCTTATCGAGGGAACCAGCATTGACGCCAATGCGAATGCTGGTGCCGTGCTCCGTGGCGCACTGACAGATTGCCTCGATCTGGTCGTCAAATTTGCGGATATTACCGGGATTGACGCGCACTGCGCCACACCCGGCCTCGATCGCCTGAAAGACGTACTTTGGCTGGAAGTGAATATCAGCAATCACCGGGATTTGGGACTGCTTGGCGATGACCGGCAAGGCCTCGGCGTCCTTGTCCGTCGGGCAGGCGACGCGCACAATGTCACAGCCGGCGGCGGTCAGCGCGGCGATCTGCTGCAAGGTAGCCCCCACATCGTGGGTCTTGGTCGTCGTCATGGACTGCACCGAAATGGGCGCATCACCACCGACCAACACATCTCCCACCTTGATCTGGCGCGTCTTGCGACGCGGTGCCAGGGTCGGAATGGGAGGGGTGGGCATACCCAGATTCACGGTCATTGACGTGTCACTCCTGAAATCGCGGATCCTCACTTCTATTGTGTCACCTCCCTACGCCGGTGTGGTGACGCTGACAGCGAGCACCCAGAGGTAACAGGGTGGGTGCGGCGACGGTTTTCACACGCCGGTGCTGGGCAAACCGAGCCGAGTTCCAGGCACATACCCAGACGTTGGCGAAATCGTTGAGCTGGCGGATGTCGTTGCCGTCGAGAGTGAAGCGGACGTCGTTGATGCCGGGCTGGTCACCGGGGACGGACTCGATGTCGAGCTGGGGGTCGTCGTCGGGGATAGGGTCGGGGCCTGCATGGAGAAACCGACCACAGCCGGGGAGTGATCCGAGGCACCAAACTGGCTAGTGGTGTAGAAATCGGTCACGTTGTAATTGCGGCGCGAGTACTGCATGGCCACCGACTCAGACCCGTTGATGTCCCAGATACCAGCCCCGGAGACCAGCTCACGGGCGTTGGGATTGGCGAAGATGTGGTCCAGGGAACCAACACGCCCGGAATACTGGTAGCTGGCAGCACCCGGATTGTGCTCCTCGACGACCTCGCTGAACCCGGCGTCCTTGATAGCGCGGATCGGATCCTCCATGGCGTAAGCGTTGAAGTCGCCCAGCAGGAAGACCGGGTCGTCCTTGAAGTTGGTCTTCACCCACCCCGTCAACGCTGTGGCCTGGGCAACGCGACTGGGATTCGAATTGCCCTGACCAGTGCCGTCATCCTCGCCCGATCCCTTGGACTTGAAGTGGTTGACGACCGCCACGAAGGTGCGCTTGGACCCCACCGGCTGGAAGCGTTGGGCCAGCGGCTGACGGGCATTGGCGAAGACAGGGTCCGACAGAATCTGCGAGGCACCCACCGGGGAGACTTTGCCGACCTTGTAGATGAAGGCCGAGCGGATGACGTCCTCGTTCGGGGGAACGACGCTCGGGCTGGGAACGTAGGACCAAGTCTTCGTGCCAGCAGCCTTGTTGAGAGCGTCAACGAGATGAGCCAGCGAGGCGTCGCGGGACTGTCCCGGGTGCCACGTGATCCGGGCGGAATTCTCAATTTCCTCCAGAGAAACGACGTCGGCACCCAGCCCATTGATAGCGGTGACGATCTTGGCCTGCTGATCGGCGAAGGCTTCCGGAGTGTAGGCACCCCTGACCTGGCAGTAGTCGGTCGCGACAGGGTTGCCGTCACGATCGACATAGGCTTTGCAATCCGGTTCGTCTTGGCCCAGATCAGTGAAGTAGCTCAACACGTTGAAGCTGGCGAGCTTGACGTCACCGCCAACGGCAGGTGGGGTGGCCGGACGGTTATTTTCAGCCGTAATCGGCGACAGCGCGGAATCTGAGCCGACAACCTGGCCGGTGGGCTGGAAATTCCAGCCGAACCGCTGGTCCATGATGACCGGCGAAGTGAAGTCAACGTGGCTGCCGGTACGCATCGGAGTGTCCTGGGACAGGTATGGCAAGGGCGAGTTCTTAGCCTCAGCGTTCGTCATGAAGTTCCACGACGCACCGTCGTCAAGATTGATGTATTTGACCTTGTTGGCTGCCTCGACGGCCTCGGCGTCCTTACCCGGGAGCGCAACCTCGGTGCCCTGGTACAGCGGCTTGTCACCGTCAGCCAGACCAATCTGGCCGTACTGGTTGAGGTCATAGTTGTTGGTAATGGTGTAGCCGCTGACCGGTTTGACGAGCATGCCCTCGTAGGCCTCGCGCTCGGCGTCGGTGCGCGGCAGGGATGTCAGCTCGGTGGCTTTGACCGGGACACAACCATGCTTTCGATTCACCCGGGTACTGCCAGCGATCTCGGTGAGGTCGTGGTACTCCGTAACGGTGCCCGTGACGCTCACACAATCACCGACTTTGACGTTGGCCGCAGCCCACGATGAGTACACGAAGACACCATCGGACGCGTCGGTGGCCTTCTTCGCGGTGCCACCACTGCCTGGAGTCTGAATGTATATCCCGTTGAATCCACCAGTTGGATAAGCAGCGGTGACCACTCCCACCGTGGTGACGGTCTTGTCGACCAACGGACTAGTCGGCCCCTCACCCTGGATTGTGGCGATCGGGACCTCAACCGGATTCTCGGACGGGCGTGGGTTCTCAGTCGGGCCAGGATTCGGTGTCGCGCTAGAGATCGGTGTCGGAGTGGGGACGGAACCAGAATTGGTCGGGGTGGGATCTCCGACCTCGAAGTCCGCCGAATTGTCGTCAGTATCGACCCCGTTGCGACGCTCAATCGAGGTGGTGTTGGACAAGCCGGGAGCAGATGCCTTTTCGACCGCCGTTGCGGCACCGTAACCGACCAGATCAACGACAGCACCCGCTGCGTCACTGATCCGCACCGAACCCTTGGTGGCACTCATAAATGCAGTACACGTAGCGTCCGGCGTCGGCAGTGCCTTGCTGCCACCATCCCCTTTAGCTTCCTGAATCAGGAAATGGCCGCCAGCCTTGACGGTCCCGCTCAGCGCGCACGTGTTGGCCACCTTGCCCTTGGCACTCAAATACTCCAGCGTCCAGCCGGTGACGGACACATCCGAGGAGGTGGGATTGAGTAATTCGACGAAATCGTGAGTCCAGGTGGCCCCAGAGTTACCGCCACCTCCATAGACCTCGTTAATGACAACGTGGCTCGCCGTTTCCGAATCAGCATGAGCCGGCTGGGTCGCGATAATCATGGCGACGCATGACAGGGCAGATAACCCCGCCAGGACACGTCTGGGAATGGTGGTCATGGGGAATCCCATCTCGTAGCAGGGAGCGTTCGCGGGTCAGCTTGCCACAATCGGCACCACGACGTGACCGGATGTCACCGACAATTCACCGTACTGTCCCCTACCATGCCGCGTCATCGCAACAACGATTCCCGCTATTACCTCAAAAGATCGCGTCAAAAGATTCTGACTGGGGAGACAACGTCGGCGACGATCAGGACGAGCCCCATCACGAGCATAAGAATCCCGATGAACCACGCGACCGGCAACATCATTGCGGTGTCGGCTGGGCCCGGATCAGGTTTGCCAGCGAGCCGGAAGATCCCCCGCTTGCATGACTCCCACACCGCGCCGGCAATGTGTCCGCCATCCATCGGCGGCAACGGCACCACGTTGAACCAGAACAGAAACAGGTTGAGACCGCCAAGCAAGCTTGCTCCGGACGCGATCTTGTCAGCGAGAGTCAGGTGACCGTTGCCGGCAATGTCACCAGCAACTCGCGACGCCCCCACAATGCTCATCGGGCTGTTAACGTCACGAGTCTTACCGGTAACCATGTCGGAGGCAACATTCCAGGTGAGCACAGGAAGTCTGGCCAAGGCGCTTAGGGACTGCTTCGACATCATCCACATCTGCGCGATGGTGTCCCCCGGACCCGAATGGACGATCACCATCGTCGGGCTGAATCCCAGGTATCCAACTGTGACGGTGCGGCCGGGGTTATTGATGTCGGGCATCTCATTGACGATGGTGCGAGTCGGCTTGAGGTTCATCGCGTGGCCATCTCGTTCAACTTCCAGACGTACCGGCCCGTCTCCGTTGTCGCGAATGAGTTCTTGTAGTTGGGACCATGACTCGATGTGCTCACCGTTAAAAGAGACGATGTGGTCCCCGGGCTGAAGCCCCGTCTTCGCTGCCGGCGTTGGCGGGTCCTGCGCCGAACACTCCGGCTGGTTCTGGTTCATGGGTACGCATGCAGTTACGGCGGCTACCGTGGTCGTCTCGATTGATTGACCGTAAATGCCGAACACTGCCCAGAACAGCAGAAAAGCCAGCAGCAGGTTAGTAAGGATGCCGCCACTCATGATGATGAGCCGCACCCAGACCGGCTTGTCGCTGAAGAGACGTCCACCGTCCGCGTCGGTGATGTCTTGAGCCTCAGCCGCCCGGGCCTCGTCGGCCAGTTGTGTCAGATTGTTGACGCGACGGTGATGTACCTCTGCGGGATACATCCCAACCAGACGCACATAGCCGCCTAGTGGAATCCACTTGAACCCGTACTCGGTCTCGCCACGCTTGAAGGACCAGATCTTGGGTCCAAATCCAGCAAAGAACTCGGTGACCTTGACGCCAAAGATCTTGGCCGGGATGAAGTGACCACACTCGTGCAGCAGAACCGAGACGATGATGAGGGCGAAAAAGACGATCCCCGCCAACACCTGGACCACAACGATCACTGGCGGCGTTCCTGGGCACACAGCTGCGCGGCACGGCGACGACCCCAGGAATCGGCGGCCAACACAGCGTCAAGGCTGAGCGCCTCATCACCGACGTGACGGGCACCAGGCTCGCTGTCACCATCTCTCATCAGGTGCTCCTCGAGGACGGCGGCGATAGTGTCGGTGATGTCGAGGAATCCGATACTCCCCTGGCAGAAGGCGTCGACGCACGACTCATTGGCGGCATTGAACACAGCTGGAGCGGTACCGGCAGCCTTGCCCGCACGCCGGGCCAGCTCCACTGCCCCGAAAGTCTCGTTGTCCAACGGCTCGAAAGTCCACTGGGTGGCCGTCGACCAGTCACAGCCAGCTGCGGCGTCGGGAATGCGATCAGGCCACGACAACCCCAGGGCGATCGGCAGTTTCATGTCGGGTGGGGAGGCCTGGGCGATGGTGGCACCATCCCAAAACTCCACCATGGAATGCACGATGGACTGCGGATGGACAACGACGGTGATGTCATCCAGGTCGACGTCGTAGAGCAAGGCGGCCTCGAGCAACTCCAACCCCTTATTGACCAGCGTCGAGGAGTTGATCGTAATCACCCGGCCCATATTCCACGTCGGGTGCTTCATGGCGTCGGCGGCGGTGACGTCAGCCAGGGATTGCCTGTCGCGGCCACGGAACGGGCCGCCAGATGCCGTCAGAACGAGACGACGCACCTCATTGCGCCCTCCCCCACGCAAGCACTGGGCGAAGGCGGAGTGCTCGGAGTCCACGGCGACGATCTGTCCGGGGGCGGCGGCCTGGGTGACGAGCCTGCCACCGATGACCAAGGATTCCTTATTCGCCAAGGCCAGGGTTGTGCCGGCGGCCAGGGTGGCCAGGGTCGGACGCAGGCCCGCAGCACCGGTGATGGCATTGCACACCACATCGGCAGGCATTTCCGCCAGCTGAGTCGACGCATCCGGGCCGGTCAGAATCTGAAGGTCAGGCACCGGGACATCACGTGAGCCAGCTTGTACAGCCAATGCTCGCATGAATTCTTCTGCAACGTCTTCCCGCGCGATGGCCACCACGGGGATGGAGAAATCGAGAATCTGCTGAGCCAGCAAGCCAACATCCGAACCACCTGCCGATATGCCGACGACCTCGAATTGGTCGCGACGCGACGCAATGACCTCCAAGGTCTGTGTTCCGATCGATCCAGTGGAGCCGAGAATGATGACCTTCTTCACCCCGCCAGTTTGTCACGTCGGTTCCTGACAGACTGATTCAACACAGAATCTGTTTCACCAAACCAGCACCTTTAGAGTGGATTCATGACCGAGAGTGTTCTCGACATCACTGCCAATGCCCTTGAGAAGGCTGGAGTTCACCCGCACCGACTTATCGTGCGTCAGCACGGACACGTCGTCGGGCGACGCCGCTGGGCCCCGTGGAGTTCCGAGGTCGCCAGCCTCGTCTATTCCTGCTCCAAAACTTTCACCTCTGCCGCCGTCGGCATCGCTGTCGATCGTGGTGCCTTCGGCTACGACGACACTCTGGCCGAACTGCTGCCAGCCTCATGTACCGAGCAGACCGGCCCGGTAGCTAGATCCATCACCGTTCGCGACGTCCTGGCAATGGCGAGTGGACACTCGCCCGAGCAACTGAGCCAGCCTCCCTTAGCCCTGTCAAGGATTCCTAACGCCCAGACCGCGAAACTGTGGCTGGGCACCGAACCTGCCGGACGCCCCGGGGTCGACTTCGCCTACAACAATCTCGGTACGTGGATGTTGTCTCGAATCGTTCGCCGCCATACCGGGGTCGACATCGACACCATCATCACCAGGGAGGTTCTGGAACCACTGGGCTGCGGTCCGCACAGCTGGGTCCGCGACGCCGACGGCATTCCGTTGGGATTTAGCGGCCTACACATCGACGCGGAAGATATCGGTCGGTTTGCCCAGCTTCTCCTCGACAACGGTATTCACGACGGCAGACGTCTGCTGCCCCGAGAATGGGTCGAGCAGCACCGCGTCAAGCACGTCGAATCTGACGGGCTCACCGGCCCGGAGTGGGGACTCGGCTACGGGTGGCAAACCTGGATCTCCAGCCACGGCTACCGTCTCGACGGTGCCTTCGGCCAGTTCGCACTCATCATCCCTGAGGTCGACGCTGTCGTCGTGACAACCAATGAGGTCGGAGAGGGGCCTGGAGACAAGCAGACGGTTTTGCAGATCATCTGGGACCATCTTCTGCCGGCCCTGTCAGAGGGAATCACACCCGAACCTGAGGAGGTCGTGCGCACCGTACCGACGGTTTCCGGCACGTTCGACTCAGCCCGCTCGATACAGGGCATTGTCGACGACACTCACATCATCGTCGCGCCCTGTGCTGACGGCTGGGCCATGTCGTGGCGGTCCACTCAGTCTCACGACGAGACCGTCGAGACCAGCTTGGACGTCGCCATCGGACACAACAGGTGGCTGACGTCCCACTGTCGTGTCGGGGACGGCTCCTTGGACATCGCGGCCAGCGGCGGTTGGCAGGCCAACACCTTCGTCGCCAAACTCAACATCATTTCCAGCCCCCATGGCCTCACGATCCAGATAGCCCCGAATGCCACGACAATCCGGTGGAATTGTGATCCGCTTGATCCGCGTGGCCTGTTTGGTCTGATTCACCCGGAGCCGCGTCAATGATTCCGTCACACATCGAAATCGAGACACTCGATCAGTTGAAGCAGGCTGCACCAGATCTGTCTGGACGCGTGGTACAGGGGGTAGATCTGACCGACTGCGCCGATTTGCTGCACACCTGCGACGTCTCCACGACAATTTTCCTGGGATGCCCCAGTCCTATCGTCCTGACAACGTGGTTGCGGGCCAGGGGCGCTCTCATCTTCCCGAGTATCCCGGGAGTTCCTTTCGATCCGTACCATCCCGGGGCCTATACCGCACAGGAGTTGTACAACGACATCGACCAGGGCTACCCCGCAACCCTCGACGCGGCTGTGGACCGGTGGCGACGCGGGTTGTCCACCCCGCCAGGGCTGCGCGATACCCTTGCCACCGCGCTGCACGACGATTCCATGACTGACGCCATGGATGATCTGCTTCTTGGCACAGATCCCACCATGACCGTCGGCGTCATGGGTGGCCATTCTGTTACCAGGGATTCGGACGGGTACCGCATGGCGGCCGACCTAGGTGCCGCACTTGCTGACGCCGGCCACTTGGTCGTCACTGGAGGCGGTCCGGGCGCGATGGAGGCCGCCAATCTGGGAGCCGCCTGCCCACCCGAGCTGCTCGACAAGTCGATTCGCCGGCTGCGAGAAGTGGTTGGCACCAGCGATGTCACCGCCTGGGTGCAGGCAGGACTCAGCGTCGTCGCCTCGTGGCCAGATGGTCCGGCCCACCACACCATCGGCATTCCGACCTGGTTCTACGGGCACGAACCGCCCAATGTCTTTGCCACGAGCATCATCAAGTACTTCTCGAATGCGTTGCGTGAAGACATTCTGCTCAACCGGTGCCGTGGCGGAATCATCTACCTACCCGGCCAGGCAGGCACCGTTCAGGAACTCTTTCAGGCGATGACCGGCAATTACTACGCCACTCATGAGGACGAGGTGACCCCGCTCATCATGCTCGGCAGCCAGTACTGGAGCCAGACCATGCCGGCCTGGCCGCTGCTTCACAAGATGTCGCGAGATCACCTCGTCGCTGGTCATATTTGCCTCGTCAACACCGTTGAGGAGGCAGTGGAGGCACTCAGACGACGCCCATCGCAATAACGGCGTCGGCTACCTTGGTGAATCCGGCGATGTTGGCGCCCATGACGTAATCGCCTGGGTGACCGTAGGACTCAGCGGTATCAATACACCGATCGTGAATATCAGCCATGATCTGCTGTAGTCGGGCCTCGGTGGTGTCGAAATCCCAAGAGTCGCGACCGGCATTCTGCTGCATCTCCAGAGCCGAGGTGGCCACACCGCCGGCGTTGGAGGCTTTACCGGGGGCAAAGAGCACACTTGCGTCGTGGAAGGCATGCACCGCTTCAGGAGTACTCGGCATATTGGCACCTTCGGCCACAGCTACCACGCCATTGCGGATGAGCGTGGCGGCCGCCTGACCGTCGAGCTCGTTCTGGGTAGCACAGGGCAGGGCGACATCAACCGGGATGTTCCAGATGGACCCCTCGGTATGGAAGGTGGCGGAATCGCGGCGGGCTGCGTACGCGCTAATGCGAGCCCGCTCGACCTCCTTGACCTGCTTGAGCAGGGCGACGTCAATTCCCTTCTCATCAATGACATATCCGCTGGAATCCGAGCAGGCGACGACAGTAGCGCCGAGGTCTTGAGCTTTCTCAACGGCATAAATAGCGACATTGCCCGACCCGGAGACAGTGACTCGCAGGCCGTCCAGAGACTTTCCGTTGGTCGCCAACATACGCTGGACAAAGAAGACCGTGCCGTAGCCGGTGGCCTCAGTACGCACCATGGAACCACCCCAGGTGAGTCCTTTACCGGTGAGAACCCCGGACTCATGACGGTTGGTAATTCGCTTGTACTGGCCGAAGAGGTAACCGATCTCGCGTCCGCCGACACCGATATCACCAGCCGGGACGTCGGTGTTCTCACCGAGATGGCGGTAGAGCTCCGTCATGAATGACTGGCAGAACCTCATGACCTCACCTTCGGAGGCCTCGTGAGGATCGAAGTCAGAGCCGCCCTTGGCACCACCAATCGGCATACCGGTCAGCGCATTCTTAAAGATCTGTTCGAACCCAAGGAACTTGATCGTCCCCAGGTACACGGAGGGATGGAATCGCAGTCCGCCCTTGTACGGCCCGAGCACCGAGGAGTACTCGACGCGGAATCCACGGTTAATGCGTACCTTGCCCTCGTCATCAATCCACGGCACACGGAAGATAATCTGACGCTCTGGTTCGCAGATACGCGACAGAACTGCAGCTTCAACGTACTGTGGGTTTTTCTTGAGCACCGGACCGAGGGATTCAAAGATCTCCCGCACGGCCTGATGGAACTCGGCCTCCCCTGGATTGCGCTTCAGCACCGCCTGGTAGGCATTCTCGAGCTGGCTGTCCATCCGGCGACCTCCTTCATGTAGGTGGGTATTACTCGGATGATTTTCGCACTACCTCACCCGGAACCATGTCACTGGGTCGATCAGTGGACTCACCTTGGACTCAGTTGCCCAATCCTTCCACGCGTCCCACAGCAGCCAATTGACCACACGCGCCATCAATTTCTGAGCCTCTCGTGTCGCGCACCGTCACCGGAATCTTCCAGCGCTGCAAGGTTTCAACGAAGGCGTCTTGGTCCTGTGGACGCGAAGCCGTCCAGCGTGAGCCTGGAGTCGGATTAAGCGGAATAAGGTTTACGTGAGCCCAAGTCCAGTCGCCGCGACGGCGGATCTGACGGGCCAGCACCCCAGCACGGTCGGCCTGGTCATTGATGTCTTTCATGAGGGCATACTCGATCGAGACTCGACGCTTGGTCTTCTCGGCGTAGTGCCACGCAGCGTCAAGGAGTTCATCGACCTTCCAACGACGGTTGACCGGGATGAGTTCGTCTCGCAACTCGTCATCGGGGGCGTGCAAGGAGACGGCCAAGGTAACCGGAATCCCCTCCTCAGTCAGCGCTTTAATACGAGGCACCAAACCGACCGTCGAGACAGTCATGGCACGAGCGCTCATGCCAACTCCATCGGGGCCTTCGGCAATGAGGGTGCGAATGGCGGTGAGCACCGAGCGGTAATTGGCCATGGGTTCACCCATGCCCATGAACACGATGTTGTGGACACGACCGCTGGCCCCGGGAACCTCGCCGGCCTCAATAAGGCGGTTGGCTGCCAGCACCTGACTGACGATCTCAGCGGTGGACATATTGCGCTGAATACCGCCCTGACCGGTGGCGCAGAACGGGCACGCCATGCCGCAACCGGCCTGGGAGGAGATACACAAGGTGGTGCGAGCGACAGAATGGCGGGTCGGTGGGTAATACATGAGAACCGACTCCACCAAGGCTCCACCGTGGAGTCGCCACAAGGTCTTCACAGTTGTGCCACGGTCACACGATTGTCGAGAGACCTCGGTCAGCAGCGTCGGGAACCAAGCGTCAGCGATTTGCTGGCGAGCCGAGGTGGGCAGATCAGTCCACTCGGTGGGGTCAACCTCCCAGCGGTCAAAGACGTGGGTAGAAATCTGGCGAGCACGGAAAGCTGGCAGACCAAGGTCCTTGACGGCCTGCACCCTCTCCTCAACGCTCAGATCTATCCAGTGGCGAGGAGGTTTGGTACGCTTCGGGGTCCGCACCACAACCGGAATCTCCTTGTCAGCCAGCGGAGTGGTGGGCAACACCAGTCCCGACGGCGACACGTTTGGACGCTCGGATTGTGCGTCAGTCACAGCATTCCTCTCACGATTGCGATCAGCCATGGATGGTCCCGGCGGCTGCGAAATCCTCAGCTACGATGTCACAGCACCAAGGACATGACCAGCCAGGCGAAGGGTGCGGAGAACAGCACCGAGTCCAGCCGGTCCATGACGCCACCGTGGCCGGGCAGGAAGTTCGACATGTCCTTGATACCGGCATCGCGTTTAATCATCGACTCGACGAGATCTCCCGCAGTTCCAGTGAACGCAAGAACCACGCCGAGGAGCAAACCGGCCCAAGCCGGGGCCGACAGCAGACCGCTCAAACACGCCCACCCCACGAGGGCCGCAGTGATGACGGACCCGGCGAAACCCTCCCAGCTTTTCTTGGGGCTGATCTGCGGCGCCATCTTGTGCTTGCCAAACAGCACCCCAATGGCGTAGCCGCCGGTGTCAGAAGCGACGACACTCAGAATCCAGGTGGCAATGCGGCGACTACCTCCGTCGTCTCCCATCATCAGAGGGACGAAGCACCCCAGCAACGGTAGGTAAGCGATCGTGAGCAGACTTGCCGCGACGTCCTTGACGAAGCCGGCAGAACCGCGCGGAAGACGCCACGCCATCGCCGCAACCGTCGTCGCCCCCAACGTCGCGACAAGGAACGTGTTAGGCAGGATGCGAAGATTCATCGTCGCCGCCGCATAGGCTCCGATGACCATCACCACCGTGCCAATACAGATGGGGACAACCGCAGAGTTCATACCCAACCGAGCCATCGCCCGGTGAAGCTCAATAGCCCCGGCCACCAAAGCCAGGGCCATCAACAGGACGAACCCCCAGTGCCACCACCCGACCGTGCCAATGACGGCTCCACACAACACCACCCCAGTGGCAATGGCGGCAGGAAGATCACGGCCAGCCCGTGTGGCAGCAGCCTTCTGCTGAGAGTTGCCCATCCTGAATCCGATCAGACTTCGAGGAGCTCGTTCTCCTTGGATTTCAGAAGCTCGTCGATCTGCTCAACGTATCTGCGAGTGACCTGGTCGAGCTCCTTCTCCAGACGAGTCATATCGTCCTCGGAGATCTCTTTGTCCTTCTCTTGCTTCTTGACGATGTCGTTGCTGGCGCGACGAACATTACGGACCGCGATACGACCTTCCTCAGCCTTGGCCTTGGCCATCTTGATGTACTCCTTGCGCCGCTCCTCGGTAAGGGCGGGAAGGACACACCGCACGACGTTGCCGTCATTGGAAGGGTTGACGCCCAGGTCAGAATCGCGAACGGCCTTCTCGACCTCGTTGACGCAGCTCTTGTCAAACGGCGCAATCAGAACAGTACGAGCCTCCGGAACCTGGAAACTGGCCAGCTGCTGCAGCGGCGTAGGAGTGCCGTAATACTCGACCATGATCTTGTTAAACATGGCAGGGTTAGCACGCCCGGTGCGAATGGCCGCGAACTCCTCGCGGGCATGATCGACCGCTGACCCCATCTTCTTCTCAGCGTCCTTGATGATGTCGCTCACTGTGTTGTCCTTCCTTGGTGTGTCTTCGATGGTTCAGCGATGGACGGTAGTGCCGATGTCCTCACCATTGACGACACGAGCGATGTTGCCCGGGGTCTCGAGGTTGAAGAAAATCATCGTCAGGTTGTTGTCCCTGGCCATGGCGACGGCGGTGGCGTCGGCGACCTTGAGGTCACGTGACAGGAACTCATCGTAGGTCAGTTCGTCGAACTTATGGGCATTCGCGTTGGTCTTGGGGTCGCTGTCATAGACACCGTCCACTCCCTGCTTGCCCATCAGAAGAGCGTCAGCACCAATTTCGAGGGCACGCTGCGCAGCAACGGTATCGGTTGAGAAGTACGGCATACCGGAACCGGCACCAAAGATGACGACCCGTCCCTTCTCCATGTGACGCTCAGCCTTGCGAGGAATATAGGGTTCGGCGACCTGGCCCATGGTGATGGCGGTCTGGACTCGAGTGTCCACCCCAGCCTTTTCGCAGAAATCCTGGAGTGCGAGGCAGTTCATGACAGTGCCAAGCATGCCCATGTAATCGGCTCGGTCGCGTTGCATACCGCGCTGCTGAAGCTCCGCTCCGCGGAAGAAGTTCCCTCCGCCCACGACGACGGCTACCTGAACCCCGCTATTGGCGATATCGGCGATCTCGCGGGCCTTGGCGGCCACGACATCGGCGTCGACACCGATTCCTCCCCCTCCGAAAACCTCTCCGGACAATTTGAGAAGAACTCGGTTGTAGCGCTGTGGCATCATCTCTCCTGGTCGGCGGACATTGACGCGGAATGCGTCACTCCAGCTTAGCCTGAGGACAGCTAGGACCGCAGGCCACCACGGGGGCGATCGGCTTTCATTGTCCCGAATGGCCTGAAACCGCTGCTTTCCCGCACCCCTGGGAGTGTCCAACCCCTACGAGACGACGAACGGCCCCACCATGCGGTGGGACCGTTCGCGGTTTATCATCCCCCGGTTGATACCGGGAACAAGTCACTCCCCAGCGGAGAAACGCACGAAACGCTTGATGGTAATACCAGCGGCCTTAGTGGTCTGGGCGACAGACTTCTTGTCGTCAGAGATAGCCGCCTGGTCAAGCAGGCAATTCTCCTTGTAGAAGCCGTTGAGTCGGCCCTCGACGATCCGATCGATGATCTTCTCAGGCTTGCCCTCCTCGAGGGCAATGTCGCGGGCGACAGTGCGCTCGTGCTCAACGACGTCAGCGGGGACATCGTCGCGGGACAACCAGCGCGGGCTCATGGCAGCGATCTGCAGGCAGACGCCGTGCACGGCCTCCTTATCGTCACCTTCGTATTCCACCATCACGCCGACCTGCGGAGGCAGGTCCTGGGAACGACGGTGCAGGTAGACGTGAGCGTCGCCGCTGAAATGGGCGACATTGGCAAGCTCGATCTTCTCACCAATCTTGGCGGCGAGCTGACCGAGCTTGTCGGCGACGGTGGTGCCGTCAGCAAGGGCGACGGCGGACGCGGCGTCCTTGGAGTCAGCTCCAGCCTTGTCGACGGCCTCGGCAATCTCCTTGGCAGCGGCAATGAACTCCTCGTTCTTAGCAACGAAGTCGGTCTCCGAGCCGATGTGCACCAGGGAAGTGCCGGAAGCGGCGACCAGCCCGTTGCTAGCCTCGCGATCGGAGCGCTTGGCAGCCTTGGCGGCACCAGAGACGCGCAGGATGTCAACGGCCTTGTCGAAGTCGCCCTCAGCCTCAGTGAGGGCCTTCTTGGCGTCCATCATGCCGGCGCCGGTGGCGTCGCGCAGCTTCTTGACCTCAGCAGCAGTGATAGCCATGGATAATCTCAGTCCTGTCTAGACGTGGGCGAACTTCAGTTGGACTTCTTGGCCTCGTCAGCCGTGGCGGCATCAGGGGCATCGGTCTTCGGCTCCTCGGCCTTGTTATCAGCCTTGGCCTCGGTCTTGTTATCAGCCTGGGCGTCTCCGCCCTCAAGGAGCTCGCGCTCCCAATCAGGCATCGGCTCGGCCTCGGCAGCCTGGTCACCGGACTTACCGGCGGAACGAGCCATGAGGCCCTCAGCGACGGCGTCGGCGATAATGCGAGTCAACAGGGACACCGAACGGATAGCGTCATCATTGCCCGGGATCGGGTAATCGACCTCGTCGGGGTCACAGTTGGTGTCGAGGATTGCAACAACCGGGATCTTGAGCTTGCGGGCCTCGTCAATGGCGAGGTGCTCTTTCTTCGTGTCGACGACCCAGACGGCCTGGGGAACCTTCGGCATATCACGAATACCGCCCAGGTCCTTGGCCAGCTTGTCCTTCTCACGCGAAAGCATAAGCAGTTCTTTCTTCGTGAGACCGGAGCCGGAGACCTTCTCGAAGTCCATGGCCTCGAGCTCCTTGAGTCGAGCAATGCGCTTCGAGATGGTCTGGAAGTTGGTGAGCATTCCGCCGAGCCAACGCTGGTTGACGTACGGCATACCAACACGGCTGGCCTGCTCAATGATGGACTCTTGAGCCTGCTTCTTGGTGCCGACGAAGAGAATCTGCCCGCCCTTGGCGACCGTTTCCTTGACGAAGGCATAGGCCTTGTCGATGTAGGTCAGCGACTGGTGCAGATCGATGATGTAGATACCGTTGCGCTCGGTGAAGATGAAACGCTTCATCTTCGGATTCCAGCGACGAGTCTGGTGCCCAAAGTGAACGCCGCTCTCGAGGAGCTGGCGAGTGGTGACCACGGCCATGACCGTGTCCTTCCTCATCAGGGCACACCACAGGTGTGCCAAACGGTTGTGCGGTGGCGCGGGATTACGTCACCTCCTGATGCATCACCGTTCGCCCGCCTGCCGTAACAGGACCGAGGACGTCCGGTTGTCAATGACACTGATGCATGCGAAGTCAGTCCAAACTAGTCCAGACTGCACCGCTAGTTTATGCCGCAGACCACGGATCGGGCGAATTCGCGACGGTCCCACCACCCCCAGGGATAAGTGGTGCTGGGTTTATCGGTCGTTCTAGCCGCAGCACCACGGGTCGAGCGATCCTCGCTCAAGGCGCAGGTCAATTACCCGTGCGAGGCATCAAGCTGGGACGCCACCGGATGGCGTCAACTTCTGGCACAGGCGATGCTCCCGCTGACGAACTACGCGCAGCTGTCACACCACCAGAAGCAGTGGGAGTCGGAGTTTTAGGAACAGCTGAGGCCGATAAAGTAGGCACCGCAGGCGAAGACATTGAACCTTTAACACCCTCCACAACAAGTGTTTGCCGCGCCGTGTTCCCATACAGGTCTGTAACATCAATGATGATCTTGTGGACACTTGGGGTCATCGGGCTACCCGACAAGGTTCCCCGTAGAGGGGTCAACCCATCGCCGGAGATGTCATTGCGCCACGACAATCCGACAGGTAGCGCCTCGCGTATCCGCCACGACAATGGCGCGGCTCCACTAACCGTCACGCTCACCGGTTCAATCGGCTCTCCCACAGGGACTTTCTGAGTGCTGTTGCCCCCGACTGTGAAGGACGGTTTATCGGTAGAAGCCAGCAGGTCGTTATCCTTGATCGCGAACTTTTGGACCGTTTCATTTCCGGCATAGTCAGTCACTGTCGTGACAAGCGTGCCATTAGGTTCCGGGAATCGGTGGAAAGCCGTTGGATCGTCCGTGGTGGGCTTGGCTCCCGAAACACTACGCACCGACCCTCCGCGCCGTATCTTGCTAATCGGCGACGATTTACCATCTCTTCCTTGCCAGGTGAGATCGAGCAGGTACCAGTCAGGTGAGGTGAGGTTGCGCATGTGGAACCCGGAGCGATCCTTCTGGATGATGATGTCGCAGAGAGTCACTGGGGCGGCCCACGAGTCGTGAGTACGGCCTCGATATGACAGCCCCTGACCGTCACCGGAGCTGATCGTCAGATCGTAGGAGTATCCCTCGCGCACCGGGACCGGAACAGTAGCTGATTCCTTCGAACACGCAATATCTAATCCATACGGCTGGTTGTCGATATCTCCGGCGGCGACGTCGACCAGTCGGACATCAATATGGCAGCTCCCGCTCAGGCCCTCTGCCTCCCACGACACGTCAAGCTTGCCCGGTTTTGCCGCCTCAATAAGCAACTTCGAAGAAGTCACACTCTCGGCCACCTTGATCTGACGCGGCTGAGCTGAGTAATCGTAAGTCACAGTCGCAGGCTCGGAAATCTGACCGTCGTGTCCCACAGCACGCACCGCGAAAGTCACCTTGCCGCTGGCGTTGGGAACATTTTTGATATAGGATAAATCGGAGTATTCCGATGCCACATGGAAGGTCTTGCCGTCAGCGCCAGAGACCTCCACAACATACTGCGACACCTCGCTGAACGGTTTTGACTGCCACGATAAGATAGCCTGTCCATCATCATATATCTTTTCCAGCTTGACCTGTTGAGGAGCCTCCGGTGCGTTGACACCATCGCGCACGGATATCGAACCGACATTGATCTGGTAATCCGCTGCGGGACTAAATTGAAGACCGATCGTCGTGATAGTTCGCCCGGCGAACTCTCCTAGATCAATTACGGACGTTTTCCACTGGCCGCGTATCTCGCTGTCTGGAACGTCAATGGTAACGACCTTTCCAGGATCGTCAGCGAAAATAAGAGCAACTTTCATGACGCCACCGCTCGCCGAACTCTTCCGGAAAGTAATTGGCATACTGGTCGTCGACTTCACCGACAACCTGGTCTTGAACAACCTCAATGTTGCAGTGTCACTTATATCACCATGCACAACAAGGGATGATCCTCCTTGCCAGCCCCCCACCTGTCGATATGGGACCCTGGCTAAGTCGCCATTAACGTCTGTACGCCGCTCAGCAGGACCGTAATCGAAATCCACTGACGGTCGAGATCCCTTTGTATCTATCCACCACTGCCAACTAGGCAGGATTGACTGCGAATCCATATTGGTCCATGCCTCTGGATTGGAGACCTCGCCACCTTGGTACCACTGCATACCATGACCAGTATTGAAATCTGTGTAGAAACGTGATCCCGCTATGACCGATCGAGCAGGAATGAAGTCGGCGACACCTACCCACGAAGATGAGTCTTTAACCCCGACGTCGGGGCGAGAATGCCCCGGGTGTGCTCCGGTATCCTGCGGGTTCGATGTCACCCCCGAGAAGTACATTCGCTCCCTTTCGGCGACCATCCACTGATAAGATTCCTGCTGAAAAACCGGCACGTCGATCTTGGCACCTTGAGGTTTAACATCATCAGCCAGCCCACGCTGGTACATATCGCTAGGTGTGAACAGAGCAATAGACGCCTTAGGACTGTGATCCTTAGTCGAGACATAGAGATTGGGGAGTTTGGAGGCCGATTCATGTTTTCCACTAAACCCAGATTGATTGGCCTCCACACCGAAAAACAATGCCTCGTATGGGTCATATCCGCTGGCCTTAGCTTTGGCTACTGATTCGTCTTCACTCCCCGGCCATGTGTAATTCAAGAATACCGAATTCATAATTTTGCCATGGTCAAGCAAGGCCGCCTTCGAGTCTGAGAAGTTCCCGGAGGAGTTGGTATACCACTGGGTGTAGAGTCCCTTGGAGGTGAGATAACTCATGAAGGGCTTGAATCTGGAATCTTGTAGGCTGCCTTCCTCCTCGTTAAGAAAATACCCATCGAAGCCATAATACTTGGCCATCTGAACCAATTTATCGGCAATAACATAACCATCAGAATTTGGGTCTTTATCAAACGCTTCATTAAAAGTCAAACCCGGACGGAAGGACGGGTCAAAATAGATAGTGGCAATGGACTTTACTCCATTGCGATGAGCGGCATTGGTGTAGGCTGGGTTGGGGATGTCGACAATACCGAACTCAAAATTGCGAGTGCGCCAATCGCTGGTAGCCGGGTCATAGAAAGTTTCGGGGGTTCGCGCAGTCGCTGCACCATGCCACGGACTCCAATAGTCAGCATATTGCCAGAAGTTGAGCGTATTGTTAGCAAACCCGTTATTTGCGCGAAAGTTTCCGAAAAACGAGTTGCCATAATCCCCCTGCATGAGCATGACCTGAGCCTTACCATCCAGATCAGGACGAATCTGAGTATCAGGGTCGCGGGGAATTCGGGTCTGTAAGGGTACGTGGGCGCGCAAATATGGTGCATACGGGTCAGTCTGCGGGGTCCAGGCACGGATGTCTTGAAGACGCCAACCGGCATTACGTGGTTGGGCTGACGCTAATTCATAATCTCCGATAGGGGCGACGGAATCGGCAGCGTGCGCGGTTTGCCCTACCCCGAGAGCCGCCCCAAGCCCCACAGCAAAAGCAAGAACAGCCGCTAGCGGTCGTTTCATGGTGAGCCTTTCGACGATGAAAGCACCGCTAAGCTAAACCGTATTAGTGTTGTGTGTCAAGAGGTCCGGCCACGACATACCTAACGTCACACCGCGTGTTGAACCTCGCACCCTCATCCCCTCGGTCCACAGTAGAAGGGATGACTGATCGTTCTGAGTCTGCAAATAGTCACGCCCCGCGTTGGATGCCACCCCATCACGTCTCCGGGCTATCGATGTCGCTCTCGGTGCCTGTCGAGGACTTCTGCGACCATCTAGCCGCACTGGACCGCTCCCCCAACACCATTCGCGGCTATCGGGCCGACCTCGTCGACCTCATGGAGCACGTTCACGACCATGGCGTCGACTCCATCGGAACCATCGATACGCGACGAGTGCGGGCATGGCTGGCCGATACCCGGCTCGCTGGCGCGACACCTGCCACCATGCAGCGCCGGTGGTCCGCAGCCCGGGTCTTCTTTCGGTGGGCAGTCATCGAAGGATTCGTCGACACCGACCCGACAGCCGGACTGTCGTCAGCCAAGGTTCCAAAACGACTGCCTGCCACCCTCGGCGTCGAGCAGGCCCGTCATATCCTCGACGATGCCGTCGCCCAGGCCCACAGGGATGAATCACCCCAAGGGGCACGCGACGCTGCCATCCTCGAGGTGCTCTATGGCGGCGGACTGCGCGTCGGCGAACTGTGCGGCTTGGACATGGGGGATGTCGACCGCTCCCGCCAGACGGTCCGGGTGACTGGCAAGGGAAATAAACAACGCACCGTGCCCATGGGCCAACCCGCACTTCGTGCTATCGACGAATGGGTGGACCGTCGCCACGAATGGGTTACTCCAGTATCCGGGCAGGCGCTCTTCTTGGGTACCCGTGGTGGTCGTATCGACCAGCGAGTGGTCAGACGCATTGTCCACACCCATCTACAAGCCGAGCCGGATTCCCCCGATCTTGGCCCCCACGGATTGCGTCACGCCATGGCCACCCATCTCCTGGAGGGCGGAGCCGACCTGCGCACTGTCCAAGACATACTCGGCCATGAATCCCTGGCAACCACACAGATCTATACCCACGTGTCCACCGAAAGGTTGCGGAAGGCCTTTCGTCAGGCTCATCCGAGAGCGTGATCGCTGCGAGCCACGGCCCGAGTCACCTGATCGTCGATGAGGGCCTCAGCGTCACGGCCAGCTCCCACCCACGGCGGCATCAACGTTCCGGTGGACCCCACCTGACGTTTTGCACCCGGCAGGTCCACCGGATGGTGAACACCGCGCCTCCCTGCCGCACGTGCTCGTCCTTCTGAGGGCAACAGACGAACCGTCGTCTCCAACAAGCTCATCGGATTGCGATACTCGTTTCCTTTCTTCAGACCCCAGTGCAAACAGGTTTGGGTACACGGCGGCCCCGTCCCAACCAGCCCAATGACCTGATGGGGGACGACCACGTCCCCTACGCCCACAACGGGAATGACCGGCATATGGGTGGTTCGCCAGCCGTCAGGCAACATGATGCTCACCACACCGGCACCGGCGACTTGGCCAGCAAAAACTACGACTCCTGCGGTGACAGACCTCACGGGCTCACCCGGCAATGCCGCGAACTCGACCCCTCGGCTACCAGGCAACCACGGCTTAGCGGGCGGATCGAAATCCTTGACCACCGGGCCAGATACCGGCGGACGACTCTGCTCCGGCACACCACGATCGCCCGTCAGCCGCGCATGTGATGACAGAGTGTCGGCGAGCGGCACCGCAAAACTGCGAGTCGGAGCTGGCAGGACAAGCAAGCAGGTTCCGACAACGATGATTAACACACTGATAAAGACAGATCTCCTCACACCTTCAGTTATCGTCTGGACCTCTGAAATCGGTCACGATTTTTCTGGCTTGTGGATAACCCCCTGACATTGGACGTCACTGGTTGTGGATAACCCGTTCCGAATCATCTCGCCTTGCGAAACACTCGCCTTGAGTAGGCTGGCAATCATGGCCGTTACCCCTGTTCTTGCCTGTCATCGCACCACGGAAGCCTCAGCTGGCGGAATCACCGCGTGGCAGGTGACAGAGGATTCTGACGGACTACACACCGATGTCGTCGGCAGCTGCCACCTTGGAAATGCGTCATGGATGACACCGCTATACAACGTGATCGCGGTTCTGTGCGCACGTGACAACACCTTGTTTATCGTCCATCCCGGACACCAGTTCGAGGTCGTCGGAACCGTGAAGCTGGAAGGCCAGTGGCCCTGTCATGGGGCCGTTGATCCCACTGGTCGGGTCATGGCCATTGCCGATTATGCTTCCGGCGACGTCGAGTTCGTCGACCTATCAGACCTGGCTCGCCCCAAAGTCCGACACGTCCTGCATCTCGGTACGGACTACGTCTTCCCCGGCCCGGTGGCAAAGCGTCAGGAAAGCTCTCATGCCCACCAAGTGACGTGGCTGGATCGCGCCCACCTTGCCGTGACCGATCTGGGGGCCGACCGCGTCTGTTTCCTGCGCTGGAGTGAGGCCGGCTCAGAGGTCATCGACTCCCTTAAAACGCCAGCCGGCATGGGCCCCCGCCACCTCACCCTCACCGAAGACGGTCGCAAGCAGATCCTGACCGTCGCCGGGGAATTGTCCGGCACGGTGTGCACTTGGTCGCGTTCCACTGGACAAGAAACCTGGGCCCGAGACTGGCGATTCGTGGCCGAAACGCCCTCGTCGCGCCGGTCGACGGTTCTCACCTCGGGAGGTCGTCACTCCCAAGCCCCTGTGCAGCCATCTGCAATCGTGTCCTCCCCACATGGCCACCACTTCGTCGCTAACCGCTTGGTGGGAAGTATCGGGGTGTTGGAAGGCCGATTCGGACACCTCGAGTTAGTTGACGAATTCGACACCACCGGGGCAAATCCGCGCGACATCACAGTCACCACTCAGAACGGCACCCGAGTCTGGGCTGCTCTGCCTGAAGAAGGCCACATTGCGGTCCATCGGCACCAGGATCAAACCGGGGAGGATCACACCGATGAGGACAAAACTGGCGAATGGCAGGTTGAGACCATTATTAACCAGCCAGGAGCTATGAGAGTGCTCGTTGGCCCGACGATCGGGTGAGCACGGGCACCTTTCGTGAGACAATCGACATTCATCAACCTCAGGAGATCAGCTATGCGCAAGCACACCCCCAATGAAGACCCCCGTTGGGAAGACCTGTTCAAAGGTGGGTCCCTGCGCCGGGTCACCCGGTGGGGGGAACCTGTTCTCCACGCTCGAACCCGTCCGGTCACCACGTTCGATGACGACTTGACGACGCTTATTCGTGACATGTTCACCACCATGGACGCCGCCGACGGCGTGGGCCTTGCCGCCACCCAGGTCGGAATTGACCTCTCCCTTTTCGTCTACGTCTGCCCAGACGCCAACAACGTGGTCCACCATGGCGCTTTCTGTAACCCGGTCGTCACCCTGCCAGAAGGACGCGATCGTCACCTCGAGGCCGCTGATGAAGGCTGCTTGTCGTGGCCCGGCGGATTCCAATCGCTGGCTCGACCCGACCTGGCCACCTGCACCGGCCAGGACCCCTGGGGTAATGACATCACGGTCACCGGCACCGGCTTCTTCGCCCGCTGTCTGCAACACGAGACTGACCACTGCAACGGGATCGTCTTCGGCGATCGGCTCTCCAAGCGCGCTCGCCGCAAGCTCGACGAGCAACACGACAAGGTGGCCCATCTCTACGCCGACGACTGGCCGCTCACGCCGAAGGGCTGATCCGGGAAGGCGCGCATTCTCGCAACTCATAACAGGCCACTGCTGCTGCGGCCGCCACGTTGAGCGAATCGACTCCCCCTGCCATCGGAATGCGGACCACGACATCGGCCTGACTGATCCAGTGGGCTGACAGGCCCGCCCCCTCGGTCCCCATGAGCAGCGCCACCTTGCGTGGGTTGACTCGCAGGTCTGCGGAAAACTCGTCCAAGGTGACCGAATCGTCGCTCAGAGCCATCGCAGCCACAGTGAACCCGTGGTCACGCAGGTCTTCCAGACCACTCGACCAGTCCGCAAGCCTGGCCCAGGGTATCTGGAAGACCGTGCCCATCGACGTCTTGATGGCTCGGCGGTATAGCGGATCAGCCGCGCGAGGGGCCAGCAGTACGCCATCCCACCCAATGCCCGCAGCACATCTAATGATCGCGCCGACATTGGTGTGGTCGACGATGTCCTCACACACCACCAGACGACGGGCAGCCATGAGGTCGGCGGCACTCCAGCGGATTTGACGACACATTGACGCGAGGGCGCCACGATGAACATGGAACCCGGTCACCTGCTCAGCCAAGGCTTCGGAGACGACATAGACCTCCACGTCGAGGTCATCGAAAAGGTCGTGCAGACCGTCGATCCAGCGAGGAGCCAGCAGAAAAGATCGTGGCGGGTACCCTGCCTCACAAGCTCGCCGAATTACCTTGGCCCCCTCCGCGATGAACAGCCCTTGGTCAGCTTCCAACGACTTACGCAGATTGACGTCACGCAAGCTGACGTAATCGGCCAGGCGCGGGTCGGTCGGATCGTCGATGTCTATGAACCTTGCCACCGCTCCAACCTACCGGTGGCTATCGTGAACAGGTGAGTTCCGCCAAATCACGCCGCAAACTGCCCATCGACGGATTCGTCATGGCTATCGTCGTGACGGCCATCATCGGGTCGGTCTTTCCCGCCACCGGGGCTGCTGCACCCATCGCCGCTCATGGGGTGACCGTCCTCATCTTCATTCTGTTCTTTCTTTACGGCGCCCGGCTGGAACCTCGGGAGACCCTCGACGGCCTGAAAAACTGGAGATTGCAAGGGGCCATCTTGGCCTCCACCTTCATCATCTTCCCGACCATCGGGCTGGCGATGAAGGCCCTTGTGCCGTGGGCCATTCCCGAGACCCTTTACGTGGGAATGCTATGGATTTGCCTGGTGCCCTCGACGGTGCAGTCGTCGATCAACTTCACCTCAATTGCCCATGGCAATGTGGCAGGGGCAATTGTTGCGGCCACGACTTCCAATCTGCTGGGAACCTTCCTGACGCCGATACTCGCATTGTTGCTGATGTCGACCAGTGGCGGTCTCACAATTGAACCGTCGAGCTTCCTCGACGTCATTGTGCAGTTATTGCTCCCCTTCGCGCTTGGTCAGCTGTCACGTCGCTGGACCGCCGATTTCGTGCAAAAACACCGCAAACCGCTGAAGTTTGTCGACCAGGGCTCGATCATTCTCGTCGTCTACTCGGCCTTCTCCGAGGGAATGCGGGAACACATGTGGTCCCTGGCCTCCCCGACGTCGATGATCGTTCTGACCATCATCTGCTTGACCTTGTTGTTCTTCATGCTCTGGCTAACTTGGACCGGCTCAGGATGGCTCGGATTCAACCGTGATGACCGCATCGCCATCCAGTTCTGCGGTACCAAAAAATCGTTGGCCACGGGTCTGCCAATGGCGACGGTGCTCTTCGCCGGTCAGCCGGTCGGCCTCATCGTTCTGCCCCTCATGATCTTCCACCTCACCCAACTCATTGCCTGCGGTGCGTTAGCTGGCCGCTATGGCCGTCAGTGGGAGGCCTCCCAACCCTCGTGACGAGAGTTTCCTCAACAACCTCAGTACACAACAGCGGAGCCGAGACCCCTCAGGTCCCGGCTCCGCTGTGTCAGATCACTCGACTACTGCGAAGTCCTAGCTGCGGTCCCGCTAATCAGTCGTCTGATCGCCCGGCTTGTCGGCCTGCGGAGCACTCACCTGTCCCTGGCTGGTGATTGCCGATTCGTACTCGGACGGGGCTTCGACCTGGGCATGAGCCGGAGCCTGGGTCCCGGTCACCTGACCACGATCCTTGTGACGTTTACCGGCCACACCCGGATTTTCCAGTTTGGCTGCCTCCTGAATCGCCTGCTGAACAGTGGCCTCGGAAGCTTCCTTCTCTTCGGCCTTCTGAGCCTGGATCTCGGCGAAGACGTCAACCTTCTCCGGTGCGCTGAACTGATTCGGGTCAGCGACCGAGAATCCACCGTTGTCAGAATGCTGCGACCCGCCACCGGCCAGAGAACCCAGGCCCTTGAGGGCCTCGTTGAGTTCGGAGGGCACAACCCACACCTTGTTGGAGTCTCCACGGGCCAAGGTCGGCAACATCTGCATGTACTGGTAGGCCAGCAGACCTTGATCGGGCTGGCCGGCATGGATGGCATTGAAAACCGTCGTAATGGCCTGGGCCTCACCTTCGGCCCGCAACATCTGGGCCTGACGATCAGCCTGGGCGCGCAGCACGGCGGCCTCGCGATCGCCCTGGGCGCGCAGAATTGCCGACTCCCGATCGCCACCAGCCGACAGAATCTGGGATTGACGCTCGCCTTCGGCCAATAGAATGGCAGCTCGCTTGTCACGCTCGGCACGAGCGCCTTTCTCCATCGCGTCACGGATGGTGGGCGGCGGCTCGATAGCACGTAGCTCAACGCGGTTGACCTTAATGCCCCACTTGCCGGTAGCCTCGTCCAGAACCGCACGAAGCTTCTGGTTGATCTCCTCGCGGCTGGTGAGGGCGGCCTCCATGTCCATGCCACCGATGATATTTCGCAGCGTCGTCATGGTGAGCTGCTCAATGGCTGTCTTGTACGACTGTGCCTCGTAGGCGGCGCGCTCGGGGTCAACGATCTGGAAGTAGATCACTGAGTCGATGTTGACCATCAGGTTATCCTCGGTGATGACTCCCTGCGGCGGGAACGGAACAACCTGCTCACGCATATCGAGGTTGTACTGCACGCGGTCGATAATGGGAATGACCACGTGGGGACCAGGGGCGAGACGCCGGTTAAACTTTCCGAGCCGTTCGACCAAACCGATCTTCTGCTGGTGGATGATCTTGACGCTCGAAGCCAGGACTACGACGAGCAGCGCAATTATCACCACAACCACGATGGACTGGGACATGGATACTCCTGCGAGAGATTTCGGGCCGTGCCGGTCATTGCCCGACACCGCCTACATCATCCCATATGACAGCCTACATCCGCATCACGGCCCGAGACTCTTGAAAACCGGATAAACCACGAGGGTCGTGCCGTCCACCTCAAAAACCTCGATCTTCTCGCCGGAGGCAATCGTCATCCCCGGCTCGACAGCCCGTGCTGACCACTCCTCGCCGTTCACCTTGGCCTGCCCGTGACCATCAGTGATCTCACTGGTAGCAACCCCATTAGAGCCGACCAGTTTGTCCAAGGATGACCGGTATCCGGGAGCCTCCCTCACTCGTCGCAACAGGGTAGGACGCAGCACAGCCAACATGAGAATGGCGACCACGACGGCAACAATCGCTTGAACCAGAATCATGCCAGGTAGGAAGGCAGCCGTGATAGCACCAGCAGCGGCCCCGCCAGCGAGCATCAGCAGGGTGAAATCACCGGTGAGAATTTCAGCACAGGCCAACACTGCAGAACCGATCAACCAGCCCAGCCAGGGCCAGTCCTCGAAAAGCTCGATCACGGCACTCTCCCGTCCTCAGGTATTCATCAGTCAGTGGGCAGCGCGAGCATTCCACCGGCCATCGACGTGGCTGATGGTCAGCGGCATTCCGAAGGCACCCGAGAGAACCTCGGAGGTCAACGTCTGCTCGACCGGACCAGCGGCGACAATATGGCCATCAGCCATAATCAGGGCGTGAGTGACCCCTGCCGGAACCTCTTCCAGGTGATGGGTGACGAGAACAGACGCTGGGGCGTCAGGATCAGTGAAGATGGACGAGAGCACGTCCACCAGCTGCTCACGACCAGCCAAATCGAGGCCTGCGGCGGGTTCATCAAGCAGTAGCAGTTCCGGATCAGTCATGAGTGCGCGGGCGATCTCGACACGTTTACGCTCCCCCTCGCTGAGGGTTCCCCAGGTGCGATCGGCCATGCTGACCAGGCCCATGCGCTCGAGCAGCGCGTCAGCACGAGCAAGGTCCTGGGCGTCATAGTTTTCCTGCCACTGTCCGACGACTGCCCAGGCAGCCGAGACGACGATATTGCCAACCTTCTCATGAGCCGGAATGCGATGGGCCAAGGCGGAAGAGGCCATGCCAATGCGCGGACGCAGCTCGAAGACATCGACGGCACCGAGAATCTCATCGAGAATTTCGACCAGTCCCACGGTGGGATGAAGCTGAGCTCCCAAGACCTGCAGAAGGGTGGTCTTTCCCGCCCCATTGGGGCCAACCAGCACCCAACGCTGGCCTTCCTCGACGTCGAGGTCGACGTTGTCGAGGATCCAGCGATCCCCACGTCGGACTCCCACGCCTGCCAACTGCGCCACTGCACTCATGAAGATGAACTTACCGTGTAGCGGCGACATACCAGGCCGGGCGCGGCGAGGTTGGCGTGGCGTTACGGGAAACTATGGTCTCCGACGCCATCTCAGCACGTCTAGTCTGGGCAAGTGCTCCAGATCTGCTGCCGTCTCACCTGCCTGCTCAACGACCTGTGCGCCGGTCGCACCACGGCTCCTCACGCTGAGGCTGAACTGTTGAGAATGGCCGCTGCCCACCATGTCCATGACCCTGAAGAGATTCTCGGGCTGTCTGAGCACGATCCGCTGGCCTCGGTTCCGATTCGGATGGCTTTGGCTCGAATCTCCCACGTCCTCCACAACTCCCCGGTGCTGTGGGGACTCTTGCTGCCCGCCCCCGGCCAACTCGCTGGGCTACGAGGCCCGGTGCCGGTCAACCACGCTGCCATTGACGCTGGGGCCATCATCATTTGTCACCAGGGCTGCGCCACCTTACCGGCCGGGACTGCGTGGATCCCTCAACCTGTCGGTTCTGCCATGCAGTGGACGATCGTGCGTGCAGCAGCTCCGCTGCCCCCTCCCACAGCAGCTGACACCACAGTGTTACTACGTTCGGCCATCACGGCCACAGCCTCCCAGCTCAGCGATCTCGGCGTGGTTGCTGGGGAACGTCCCGAGGTTGTCGCACCTCATCTGACTGGTCACCGTCGCTCCGACCAGAAACTCCTCGACTCAGCATGGACCGCGTTGGTGGCATGTGACGCCGGATTGGAGTCGACCCATCAGATGATTACTGCCTACAGCGCTCATACCAGGGAAGCGGCGCTGCGCCAGTTGCGCAACGCCGCTTCCCAAGCAATCACGGCAGCCACCTCGTGGCCCCTGACCTGACCCAGGCTCTGACCAAAATCAGGCTCCGGTCGACCCCACCCCCCCATCGACGTGAATCATCTCGCCAGTGGTGGCAGGGAACCAGTCAGACAGCAGGGCAACGATTCCCTTGGCGGCCGGGGTGGCGTCCTTGGTGTCCCAGCCGAGCGGCGCACGCTCTCCCCACACGTTGTTGAAGGCGTCGGCACCTGGAATGGCCGTCTTGGCCATGGTGTCAAGCGGGCCAGCTGAGACGAGGTTGCAGCGAACCCCCTTCGGGCCCATGTACCGGGCCAGGTATCGGTTGGCCGACTCCAGCCCGGCCTTAGCGACGCCCATCCAGTCGTAAAAGGGCCACGAAACTGTGGCGTCAAAGGTCAGACCGACGACCGAAGCATGCTCGGCGAGTATCCCGTCAAGGGCAGTGACGAGGGAAACGTAGGAGTAGGTGGACGTGTGAACCGCCACCGAGACGTCGTCCCACCCCGTCTCGAGGAACTTGCCGCCCAGGGCCGTCTTCGGGTTGGCGAAGGCGATGGCGTGGACAACGCCGTCAAGGTTCTCCACCCCAAGGTCACGAATTTGCTGGGGCAAAGCAGCAAGTTGATCGGCGGCGGTGACATCAAGCTCCAGCACCTGCGGCACCGGATCAAGCTTGCGCACAGCGCGGCGGGTGACTCCGATCGCCCGTGGCAGATTGGAGACGATGACCCGCGCACCCTGCTCCTGGGCGATCTGGGCCACCTTAAATGCGATGGAAGTGTGCATCGTCACACCCGTGACGAGGATGGTGCGTCCGTCAAGAAGTCCCATGGTGATGTCTCTCCGATCGATGTGGATAGATATATATCGTCTCAGTGCCCCATACCGAGTCCACCATCAACGGGGATCACGGCACCGGAGATGTAGCCGGCGGAATCCGAAACCAGAAATCGGACGACAGCGGCGACGTCATCAACCGTTCCCAGCCGCTTAGCTGGGATACGTTCCAGATATCCCTCAACAACCTGCTCAGACAGTTCGTCGGTCATATCGGTAGAGATGAAACCGGGAGCGACGAGATTGCAGGTGATACCTCGCGACCCGAGCTCGCGGGTCACGGACCGGGCGATACCGATCATGCCAGCCTTCGAGGCGGCGTAATTGACCTGACCGGGGGAACCGAGCAGGCCGACCACCGACGAGGTGAGAACGATACGTCCGAACCGGACTCGGGTCATCGCCCTGACAGCACGGCGAATGACGCGGTAGGCACCAGTGAGGTTGGTGTCGATGACGTCGGCGAAGTCTTCCTCCTTCATGCGAGCGAGAAGGCCGTCGCGAGTAATTCCAGCATTAGCGACGAGTACCTCGACGGGACCCAATTCATGTTCCACCTGGCTGAAAGCTGCGTCGACCGAATCTGCGTCCGTGACGTCGCAGGCAACCGGTAACACTCCCTCGGGTGCGGTGGCCGAGCGACTTGTGGCGGCTACTCGGTAGCCCTGCGCGTGCAGATCCGCAGCAATCGCAGCACCGATACCGCGTGATCCACCGGTGACAAGGGCAACGCGGCCCGGGATATCTGAACTCATGTCATGAACCTATCGCAAGGTCTCGCCAAGAGCATGGAGGGGTTCGACCTTCTCGGTCTCGCAGACCTAGGCTGGTCGGGTGAGTGGCGCAGCGCGGGTTCGGTGGCACCGGAGACACCATGATTCCCGGCACTCGATTACGTCAGCTAAGAGATCTGCCAGCGAAGATCTGGAGATGCGTCAGCGACGGTACCTGTGGTCAATGCTGGTACGCACGTTATGTTTCATCGGCCTTGTTATTACCCCTAGCCCTTGGAGGTGGACCTTCCTGCTGGGAGCGGCTGTCATCCCTGCTATCGCCGTCGTGCTCGGTAACGCGGCGGATCGACGCACCGCCGACGCCCCGCCTTCCCAGCAGGATCAGCACGATCGCAAGGAGCTCAGCCCGACCGTGACGATTCACGGAGAGGTCGACGACGACTGAGAGCGAAGGCCTCGGGCCAGCCAGCAGCCAGTGTTGCGGCAAAACCAACTAGGCTCGAGGATGTGAAGAAGTTGTGGGTGCGATGGGTGGCTCTAGCCGTCCTCGTCATTGTGCTGGGCTTGGTGATGGTCCGGCTCGGTGAATGGCAACTACACCGATTATCAGGCCGTCGCGAGGCTAATGAGATCATCCGTACCAACCAGAGCAAGCCTCCGGTCGAGTGGTCGACTCTCATGGGTGAGCACCCGGTGACATCACAGCAGCAGTGGCGGCCCGTGACCATTACTGGCACATTCGACACGGCTCACGAGATTCAGGTGCGCTATCGCAGTAATGGCGACGATAAAGGCTCCGAAATTGTTACTCCCATCGTCACCAACGATGGCCAGCACGTTCTCGTCGATCGCGGTTTCCTGAAGCGATCGTCCAGCACCGGTGACGACCAGGCCTTGCCGCCAGCGCCGTCTGGGACCGTGACGGTGACTGGACGGGTCAAGGGTAATGAGCATGGAAAACCCACTGCGACTGACCCGGTGCAGGGCAAGGTTCGCCTCATCAACTCCGACGCTATCGGCAAAGCCCACGGCATTACTTACGTCAACGGTTACATCACGGCCACCTCGATGACCCCGGCCCAAAGCGGTCTGGTTCCCATGAGACTTCCAGAACTCGACGAAGGCCCCCACCTGTCCTATGCCATCCAATGGTTCTGCTTCACAGCCATCGCCGTGATCGGGCTGTTCGTACTCATTCGAGGCGACGTGAAGGACCGTCAGAAACGACGAGCCAAAGCAACCCGGTCCCCGACTCGCCGTGCAGCCAACGGGGACAAGACCCCCGATTCGGCAAACACATCGACGGACACATCGTCCGGGTCAGACGAGACGAGGTAGACCAACACGTGACTCCAACCCTCTGCCTGGCTTTACCGTGGCTGGTGTGTCCGACCTGTCAACGTCGTGGCCAGGAACGGACCATGGACCTCGATGGGCGCTCCCTGCGCTGCGAAGAAGGCCATTGTCTCGACATCGCCAAGCAAGGCTACGTGACGATGACGACCTCACTAGCCGGGGCGAATGCCGACACCCCCGCGATGGTCGCAGCCCGTCAGCGAGTACTCGACGCCGGTCTCTTCGGTGACCTTGACACTCGTCTAGCCGAGATTCTTGCCGATCGTGGGAACCTCGTCGAGGTTGGGGCTGGAACGGGACATCATTTGGCACAGGTGCTGCGAGCTCACGTGAATGCCACCGGTCTGGCCACCGATGTGTCGTCGGCTGCCATTCGCAAAGCGGCCAAGGCCCATCCTCGGATGGCGGCTGTCGTCGCCGACACCTGGGCCGGTCTGCCGATTCGCACTGGCTGTATGGATGCCGTACTGTGCGTTTTCGCTCCGCGCAACCGCGACGAGTTCGCACGCATTTTGCGTCCTGACGGCCGCCTCGTTGTCGTTACCCCGCTACCCGATCATCTGCACCAACTTCGCGAACTGGCCGGAATGATCGGTATCCAACCGCACAAGCACCAGGAACTTGTGGCCGGGTTGACGTCGCGATTCAACGTCATCGACGTTCAGCAGATCCGCGTAGTGGTCAATCTCGATGGACCTACAGCCTCAGATGTCATCGCGATGGGCCCCAGTGCCCACCACGTCCACGACACTCATGTCAATGTCAATGCTGTGGACGTCACCTCAGCGGTGGAGATCACGACGCTGGCTCCTCGGTAATCCCATTACGAGGGTGCGAGAAGATCCGCTCAGAACTGACGATGCTCGGCTGCATGTTGGGCCTCATTCAGGCGACGGCGAGCTTTGCGCACTTTACGATCGGCTTTTTCAGCCTTCGCCCGACGCTTGGTGAGGGTCGCCTTGGCCTCCTTACGCCGGGACTTCCCTGCCCCCTTGCGACGCAGTTTGCGCAACGCCTTTTCAGCCTTGCGCGCCTTGCGATCGGCCTTCTCAGCGCGAGCGACGGCGGTTTCGACGGCCAGCCGCAGAGCTTCAACATCGGGTTGGTCGTCTGTCTGTTGCGCTGTTGACTTGCCCGCCGGTGTCGTGACGGTGCCGCGCTCAGCTTTGGTCTCAGGAGATGCCGGATCAGCGCCACCTCGAGGACGGAACTCCACCCCAGCTTCCCGCAGGAGCTTCTGCACCAGCCCGTAGGACCGTCCGGACTCGCGTGCCAAGGACCTAATGGATGCACCTTGGCTGTAGCGGCCAGCTAATTCCTTGGCCATCGCTTGCCGGGCCTCCCCGACCAGTCTGGGCGCACGTGTGACCATCAGCCCTCCTTGACAACGTCTCGTGCGCTTTCATGCTACGGCATGGCAAGACCGTTAGGACGGCAATATCAAGCCAGACTGATGAGTTCGGCGTAGTCAGCGCTCCACATATCCTCAGTGCCGTCGGGCAGCACAAGCACTCGATCCGGGTCGAGGGCGTGGACAGCACCTTCGTCGTGAGTGACGAGAACGATCGCCCCGCCGAACTGGCCGATGGCGTCAAGGACCTGTTGCCGACTGGCCGGGTCAAGGTTGTTAGTTGGCTCATCGAGCAACAGCACGTTCGCCGACGAGACGACCAGGGTTGCCAGCGCTAAACGGGTCTTTTCTCCACCGGAAAGCACCCCGGCAGGTTTGTATACATCGTCACCAGTAAAGAGGAAGGAGCCCAATACCTTACGCATCTCGGTCTCGTTGAGATCGGCCGCTGCGCTGGCCATGTTTTCCAACACGGTGCGATCCATATCGAGTAGGTCATGTTCCTGAGCGAAATAGCCTAGTTTGAGTCCGTGCCCGGCGATCACCTCGCCAGTGTCGGGGGTCTCCAACCCGGCCAGAATCCGCAGCAGGGTTGTCTTACCAGCACCATTGAGTCCCAGGACAACGACTTGAGAACCTCGGTCGATGGCCAGATCAACCCCGGTAAAGACCTCCAAGGAGCCGTAGGTCTTGGTGAGGTTGCGGGCCATCAAGGGCGTCTTGCCGCAGGGGGCGGGATCGGGGAACCGGATGGCAGCCACCTTGTCGACGGCTCTCTCCCCCTCAATTCCGGCAAGCAGCTTCTCAGCACGCTTGGCCATCTGCTGGGCTGCAACAGCTTTGGTCGCCTTGGCATGAAGCTTGTCGGCCTGAGCCTGCAGGGCGGCTGCCTTGCGCTCAGCGTTGATCCTCTCCTTGTGACGACGTTTTTCGTCGGCAGCCCGCTGCTGGAGGTAGAGCTTCCACCCCATGGAATAGATATCCAGGGTGGCGCGATTGGCGTCCAGGTGAAAAACCTTGTTGACGGTAGCCTCCACCAACCCGGTGTCGTGGGAGATCATGAGAACGCCACCCGAGTAGGACTGCAGAAAGTTGCGCAGCCAGACGATGGAGTCGGCGTCCAAGTGGTTGGTTGGCTCGTCAAGAAGCAAAGTGTCGGCCCCGGAAAACAGGATCCGAGCCAGTTCGACTCGGCGACGCTGACCACCGGACAGATTCTTCAGCGGCTGGGAGAGTACGCGATCATCGAGGCCCAGGTTCGAGGCGATCCGGGCGGCCTCGGCAGAGGCTCCGTAGCCGCCGGCAGCGATGAGACGATCTTCGGCCTTGGAATACTTGTCCATCGCGACGGCCCGTTCCTCCTCAGAGCCGTGGGCCATCTGGTGCTCCAGAGTGCGCATCCGCTCCATCATGTGATCCAGACCTCTAGCCGAGAGGATCCGCGCCCGGGCGATAGTCTCCATGTCAGGATCGCGGGGGTCCTGAGGCAGATAGCCAAGTTCTCCGGTGCGCCTCACCGTTCCTGCAGCGGGCAGCCCCTCGCCAGCCAGGATGCGTGTCAGGGTCGTCTTGCCAGCACCATTTCGGCCCACCAAACCGATTTTGTCTCCAGGCGTCACCTGAAAACTCACCGGGTTCAGCAGGAGCCGAGCTCCAACCCGAACCTCCACATCTTTGACCTGCAGCACCGGCCCATCTTCCCCCGTTCTGCCGACGAGAACCAAATGGGGAACCGGTAAGAATCAGCGCGTCAAGGTCATCGGAACGTGGTCTATGCCAGCCTCAGTGAAGTGCGGCCCGGTGACGACGAAACCGAAAGCGCCATACCAGTTTTCCAGGTAGGACTGCGCGTGCAAGGTGATCTCCCTGCCGTCGGCGCGTGCAAGTTCAAGGGCCAACGTCATCATGCGCTGAGCAATATGGAGGCCGCGGTGATCGGCGTCCACGACGACCCTTCCAATGACAATGCGATCACCGTCGTCGAGGATGCGCAGAGTCCCAACCGGATGTCCGTCGACCGACGCCCACACCAGGACAGTGTTCGGTTCAAGTTCGCGTCCATCCAGATCCGGCTCAGTGCACTGTTGTTCCCCATTGAACACCAAGCTGCGCAGCCACAAGCATTTGTACAAGGTGGTGATGTCCATCCGCGTGGCGTGTTCGTGATGCAGGGTGATGGTGTCTCGCCCAGGATGTTCTTGGGTGCGGTTTGATTCATTTCCCCGTGTGAAAGGAGACATCATGCCTCATATCTTGACAGAATATGAGACATGAGCACGCCACGTCGAGCAGCACCAGAGGATGAGGACGATCTTGAAGATGTCGTTCGTTCATGGCGCCGATACCTGATTCTCGTCATCTGCGGCATCGTCGTTGCAGTGATTGGACTGGGCGTCTTCGGGTATCTCGCGTGGTGGTCCCTGTGCGATCAAGTCGTCGGCGTGTGCCGCCCTGGTGAACCCGTGACCTATTGGTATTCGGTGGCCGCTCTGGGCATCCTTGGCCTCATCATCGGCGTTCTGACACAGATCTGGTTGGAGAAACGATGGTGGCACCTGTTGGCCATCGTCATTCCGGTTGTCCTGATTGGGGCTGGCGTTATCTTCTGGTTTGCCGTCTGAGACGAGGTGTCCTAGTTTCCGAGACAGGTAGTGGTCCACAAGCGCGCGGGTACCTGGTCAGGCATAGTCCTTTATCCGAGGCTGGGTTTTCTGGCCCTTCCGCCTTGATGTAGACGTATCGGCAGTGTCTGCGTTATTGAACACGCATAGAAAAGGGTCCGAGTACCCGGAAATCCTGGACTCGGACCCTTAACTTATGTTCAATCTCAGACGTTGAACCCAATTGCTTGCAACTGGGCCCGACCATCGTCGGTAATACGCTCCAGACCCCACGGCGGCAGCCACACCCAGTTGATCGTCACCGACTTGACGATCCCCTCGAGCACCATCTGGGTGTCATATTCCAGGCGATCTGTCAGCGGGCAGGTGGGGCTGGTCAGCGTCATGTCGATGGTGACATTGCCCTCGTCATCAATATTGACCCCGTAGACGAGACCCAGATCAACGACATTGACCATGAGTTCGGGATCGATGACGTCTTTCATCGCCTCGATAACGTCGTCGACAGTCGGCATGGCATTCAACGTCACTTCCTGGGCGGGTACGGCGTTATCCTCGCTCATCAGCTCTCCTCCTTCGCGTCATTGTTATCCGCAGTCGTATCGTCATTGGCTGCGGCCTTCTCGGGAGAATCCTCGGTCACCTTCAGCAGGCCGTCTTCCAGGGCCGACCACCCAAGCATCGCGCACTTGACTCGCGCCATGAGCTTGGCGACCCCTTCGAAGGCGATCGCGTCCTCATAGGTGTCCTCGTCGAGCTTGACAGTCCCGCGAGAGCGCATCATCTCCTGAAAACCACGGTAGAGTTCTTGGGCCTCATCGATGGTCTTTCCAATGACGAGATCAGTCATAACCGAGGTCGACGCCTGCGAAATGGAGCAGCCCACCGCGTCATAGGAAACGTCAGTGATGACATCCCCATCCAAGTGAATCCGCAGCAGCAACTCATCGCCACAGGACGGGTTGACCTGACTCACCTCGGCGTCATAGCCCTCACGCAGACCACTGTGGTGTTTCTCCCGGTAATGGTCCAGGATGATCTGCTGGTACATCTCCTCGACGTTCATGCCACACCTCCGGCAAAGAAGCTCCGAGCGTACTCAACAGAATCGACGAGACGATCCACCTCGTCGTTGGTGGAGTACAGATATGACGACGCACGAAGGGACGACTGTATTCCCAGCCTCTCGTGTAACGGCCTGGCGCAGTGGTGACCGCCACGAACCGCGACACCATGACCGTCCATGAGACTCATGGCGTCGTGCGGATGTACCCCCTCAATGGTGAACGACACCGTGCCGGTACGAGCGGTGGCGTCGATCGGCCCAAGAATGCGCACACCTTTGACGGTCTGCAGGCCCTCCAGCATCCGGGCAGCGAGTTCGTGCTCGTGCTCAGCGATGGCCTCCATGCCGATGCCGTCCAGGTAGTCAGCGGCCACTCCAAGAGCAGCAAGTTGGGCAATCGGAGGGGTACCGGCCTCGAAGCGATGTGGGGGTTCGGCGTAGGTCGATCCTTCCATACGCACCACCTCAATCATCTCGCCGCCGCCCAGGAACGGCGGTAACTCGGCGAGCAGGTCATAACGTCCCCAGAGAATGCCAATACCCGTTGGACCGCACATCTTGTGGCCAGTAAAGGCCAGCAGGTCAGCTCCCAGAGTCGACACGTCGACTGGCATCTGCGGGACAGCCTGTGATGCGTCGACGACCATGACGGCACCAACAGCGTGGGCCTGTTCGGCAATCGTCGAAATCGGATTGATCGTACCCAGCACGTTGGAAGCCAGGGTCAAGGAAACAACCTTGGTGTGCTCATTGATGAGCCCCTCCGCCTCAGCCTTCTCGATGTCGAGACGACCATCGTCGGTGATGTCGAACCACCGCAGGGTAGCCCCAGTGCGCTGACAGGCAAGCTGCCACGGCACCAGATTGGAATGGTGCTCCATCACCGAGATGACAACCTCGTCGCCAGGTCCCAGACGCTCGCCCAGAGTGTATGCACACAGGTTGAGAGCCTCGGAGGCATTCGACAGAGCCACCACTTCCTCAGGGCGAGACGCTCCAAGGAACTGCGCAATACGCTCACGCCCACCTTCATATGCGCGGGTGGCTTCCAGCCCGAGCTTGTGCATAGCCCGGGCAACGTTGGCGTTGTGGTGGGCGTAGTGCTCGCTCAGGGCGTCAATGACGACCTGCGGTTTTTGTGAGGTGTTGGCCGAATCGAGGTAGGTCAGCGGGTACTCCCCCACCGTGGTGGTCAGAATGGGGAAATCTTTCCTAATCTTCTCAACGTCGTAACTCATAATCAGGCCTTGACGGCGGACACGTACTTCTCGTAGCCCTCAGCCTCGAGCTCCTCGCCCAACTCCGGACCACCAGTAGCTGCCACCCGACCATCGACATAGACGTGAACCTGGGTCGGCTTCACGTACCGCAGGATACGGGTGTAGTGAGTGATGAGCATGAGCCCGTGCTCCGGGTCGGTCATGTACCGGTTGACGGTGTTGGCGACGACCTTGAGGGCATCAATGTCAAGACCAGAGTCGGTCTCGTCGAGGATTGCGAGCTTTGGCCGGAGCAGCTCGAGCTGCGCCATCTCGGAGCGTTTCTTCTCGCCACCTGAGAATCCCTCGTTGACGGAACGTTCGGCAAAGTCGAGATCGAGCTCCTGGCGACTTAGTGCCTCGTTGACCTCCTTAACCCAGGTACGCAGTTTGGGAGCCTGGCCGTCAATGGCGGTGCGGGCAGTACGCAGGAAGTTCGCAACGGAAACGCCAGGCACCTCAACCGGATACTGCATCGACAAGAACAGACCGGCACGGGCGCGTTCATCGACGGTCATGGCCAGCAGGTCTTCACCGTCGAGGGTGACAGAACCACCGGTGACGGTGTACTTGGGGTGACCGGCCAGGGTGTAAGCCAGGGTCGATTTGCCCGAGCCGTTGGGTCCCATGATGGCGTGGACCTCTCCGGAGTTGATGGTCAGGTCGACTCCCTTGAGGATCTCCTTGGGACCTGCTTCGGTCTGGACGTCGACGTGAAGGTCATTGATCTGCAAGGTTGCCATGGTAATTCAGGACTCCTTCGTGGTGGGGTTGGCGACGTCGACGAGGACGTCATCGCCGTCGATGGTCACGGGATAGACGGGAAGCGGCTCGGTGGCCGGAAGGTTGCGTGGTTTACCGGTGCGAAGGTCGAAGACTGACCCATGCATGTAGCACTCAAGGCCACAGTTATCGACATCACCATCAGCCATCGGCACCTGGGCATGGGTGCAGAGGGCGCCGACGGCGTAAACCTCACCTTCGGTACGAACTAGGACGATCTCGGTACCGTCAACCTCGAACTCCTGCGGGGAGTTCTCCTTGAGCGCCGAGAGACTGGTGACGACGGACATCAGTCCTCCTCAGCCGGGGAAGCGCCGAGACTCTCGACAAGCTCGGCCTCGATACGCGCCACAAGCTCGTCGGAGATCTCGGGCACACCGATCTTGCGAACAATGTCAGTGAAGAAACCATGCACCACAAGACGACGAGCCTCAGCCTCCTCGACGCCACGCGACTGCAAGTAGAACAACTGCTCGGCATCGAATCGGCCGGTCGAAGCGGAGTGCCCGGCACCACGGATGTTGCCGGTCTGAATCTCCAGGTTCGGCACGGCGTCGGCGCGACACCCCTCGGTGAGCACGAGGTTCTTGTTCGACTCGTACGTCTCGATGTCCTCGGCGACCGGGCGGATGAGGACGTCACCAATCCACACTGAGTGAGCGTCTTTACCCTGCAGGCAGCCACGGAAGTCCACATGGGACTCCGTACTGGGTGCGTTGTGGTCGACAAACAGGCGGTGCTCGATGTGCTGACCGGCGTCGGCGAAGTACGCGCCCAGCTGGGTCAGGTTGCCGCCGGGGCCGTTGTAGGAGGCCGTCTGGGAGATACGCACGGCTTTGCCGCCAAAGCTGGCCTGGGCGGTGCGGATGGTAGCGTCGCGACCGATCTCGAAGGACACCTGGGCACCGTGAATGGCGGTGTCATCCCACTCCTGAACAAAGAGGACGGTCGCCTGGGCACCATCTCCGATACGAAAGGTCCAGTTCTCTCCGAGATGGGCTACGCCTCGGTGGCGCACAATCACGGTGGCTTGGGCGTGGTTGCCGATCTCGACGACCACATTGTGATGACAGGAGATCTGGTCGTTGTGGCCATTGATGGTGATCTCGACCGGAGCCTTCAGCTCAGCCTCGGCCGGGATGACCAGCCGACGGTTGACGGCGTGCGGGTCCGCTGCGGCGAGGGCGGAAAGACGATCCTGCGGGGTCTCTGCCAGGCTGGCGAGATCACTGGTGGCCAGGTCAGTAACGGTCATACCTTCGGCCCCTTTGATGTCGACGTCGATGACGCCGGCCTCCTGACTCGACTCGAGGTCAAGCTCGGAGAGAATCGGGGTAAAGGTCTTGATCGGGGTAAACCGCCAGATCTCCTCACGCCCGGTAGGCATGGGGTGGTCGGCGACCTCCCATGACGGGGTGGGGTGCAGATGGGATTCGACGTCGTTCTCGATGGCGACGTTGTGGCCCTTGTGGGGCGTGGCGACTGGTGCGCTCAACGCGATGTCTCTCTTTCTAGGAAAAGTAGGGTTCGTCAGGGGCGGGTCCGTATCAGCCGACCGCACCTTCCATCTGCAGCTCGATGAGCCGGTTAAGTTCCAGGGCGTATTCCATCGGAAGCTCCTTGGCGATTGGCTCCACGAATCCACGCACGATCATCCCCATGGCCTCCTCCTCGGTGAGACCACGCTGCATGAGGTAGAACAGCTGATCTTCGCTGACCTTGGAGACAGTGGCTTCGTGAGCCATGGACACCTCGTCGGTACGAATGTCGTTGTAGGGGTAGGTGTCCGAGCGGGAGATGTCGTCGACCAGCAGGGCGTCGCAGCGCACCGCCGAGGAGGAGTGGCGAGCGTCCTTGCCGACAGAGACCAGGCCGCGATAGGCCGAGCGCCCACCACCCTGGGAGATCGACTTGGAGACGATCGTCGACGACGTGTACGGGGCGTTGTGGATCATCTTGGCACCAGTGTCCTGGTGCTGGCCCTCGGCAGCGAAAGCGACCGAAAGAGCCTCGCCCTTGGCGTGCGGACCCATGAGATAGCAAGCCGGGTACTTCATGTTGGACTTGGAACCAATGTTGCCGTCAATCCACTCCATCGTGCCGCCTTCTTCGACGTATGCACGCTGGGTGACAAGGTTGTAGACGTTATTCGACCAGTTCTGAATGGTCGTGTACCGGCAACGGGCGTTCTTCTTGACGATAATCTCGACGACCGCCGCGTGCAGCGAATCCGACTTGTAGATCGGAGCGGTGCAGCCCTCGACGTAGTGAACGTAGGCACCTTCGTCGACGATAATCAGGGTCCGCTCAAATTGGCCGAGGTTCTCGGTATTCATGCGGAAGTAGGCCTGCAGCGGGATAGTGCAGTGGACTCCCTTGGGCACGTAAATGAAGGAGCCACCAGACCACACAGCCGAGTTCAACGCAGAGAACTTATTGTCACCAAGCGGGACGGCGCTGGCGAAATATTCACGGAAGAGTTCCGGCTGCTCCTTGAGGGCAGTATCGGTGTCGAGGAAGATCACTCCTTGCTTGCCGAGTTCCTCATTGATCTTGTGGTAGACAACTTCGGATTCGTACTGGGCAGCCACACCGGCAACCAGACGGTCCTTTTCAGCCTCCGGGATACCCAGCCGGTCGTAGGTGTTCTTGATGTCGGTTGGAAGATCTTCCCAGGACTGGGCCTGACGTTCCTGAGCTCGCACGAAGTACTTGATCTGGTCAAAATCGATCGTGCTGATGTCGACACCCCAGGTCGGCATCGGCTTGCGTTCAAAGAGCTTGAGGGCCTTGAGCCGCATATCAAGCATCCACTGCGGCTCATGTTTCATAGCTGAAATACCGCGCACGACATCCTCGGACAATCCGCGCTGGGACGCTGCGGCGTAGGCATCGGAATCGTGCCAACCGTATTTGTAGCCGCTGAGAGCAGCCAGGTGTTCGTCCTGACTAGCGCCGGTGCCCGGGAGGCTCGTGGAGGTGTCAACCTGGGTCATGAATGATCCTTTCGGATGGATAGACGCGTGGACGGCTCGGAAAGTGCCCGGCGGGTGATCTCGACGTCGATAGGAACGTGAGTAGTACACACCCCGTCCCCATGGGCGATCGTTGCCAGCCGCTGGACGTGCGACCCAAGAAGTTCAGAAAACAGCTGGGTCTCGGCCTCACACAGTTGCGGGAAGACCTTGGCTACCTCGGCCACCGGGCAGTTGTGCTGGCAGATCTGCTGCCCAGCACCTGCCGGCTGAATGGTGGCGACGTATCCGTCTGCAGACAAGGCCTCAGCGAGCAACTGGGCCGGGACTGCATCAGGATGTTGTTCCCGCAAAGCGCGGTAGCGCGACTCAATGTCGTCAACTCGGGCTTTGGCCACCGCGTTGAGAGCTGACGGTCCAACAGCGTCGGCCAGTTGCCGAAGAGCCGAAATCGCCAGATCGTCATATGCGGTGTAGTAACCGGCTCGCCCGTTATCAGTGAGGAAGAAGACGCGGGAGGGACGACCCCTGCCACGGGCTCCAAAAACCCTCTTCTCGCGAGAATCGACGAGGCCTTCGTTGACGAGCGAACTGAGATGACGGCGCACCGCCGCTGGCGTCAGACCGAGGCGCTCCGCCAGCTCACTGGCCGTCGACGGGCCATTGTGCAGGATCGACGACATCACACGCTCTCTGGTGGGGCTGTCTGTACTCCCCTGCTTGTGCTCGCCGACGACGTCGCGACCTTCAACGGCCACCTCGGTGTCGGTCGAATTTTTCACAACTCCATTGTTGCCTAATAGATACCCGGTGCAAGTAAGGATTACCTAACTACCCGTGACAGCACGGCAGGTGCCACGACGGCAGAAGGGACACTGACATCAGACGCAGCCCAGGAGACAGTCACTTCTCAGCAAGATAGGTACACTCGACCACCCGATGCTGGAACACACGACCGTTATCGACAAAGATGACCGTCACAGCACCTGTGATCTCACAATCGGATCCCGTGGGCAGAGAGACGTCAGCCATCATGGGATCTTTCTTCATCGAGTCGACGTCAGCCTGAGTGAGTGGCTCCGTGTAGAAAACATCACCATTGTCCTCTCCACCAACCACACAAGCCCACGCCTTGTGTCCTTTAAGGGAATCAACATTCGAAGTAGTGAGTTTCTCCGCCTGAGAAATAATGTTGGCATCGCGACACGCGGCCTGGGCAGCTGCGGACGAGGTCACCTTCACCTGCAAAGAAGGAGAAACCTCACTATGAGAATCACCACATCCCCATAAGCCAGCAACCACAACCGCCGCGATTGAAACCAAAGCCACCTTTCTCACCACTTCACCGACTTCTTCCATGCTCGAAGGCCGCTCAACTGGGTCACGTAATAATTGCACCGATATTGTGTGAAGCGTTTTCCCTTCGAATTTCCAGTAACAACGCCAGCATAAATCATCTTCCCAGACCCATTATTGTAATAAGCTGCCCCCCAGAATCTCCCCCTTTAAAGCCATTACAGCCATGCGTGTTGATACGACCTTCTTTCTTTGTGAGTTTCATAATGTGGCCAGTCGATACGTTATCGATTTTTACTTTCGCATACGTCGCCCGGATCACAAACCCACAAATCTGTCCAGTTGTCCTGCCGGAAGTACACAGTTGGCGACCGCGTGGCAAGGATTCAAAATTCGCACCTGCGCCGCGATGTCGAGACGAGGATGACGATCCAGAATTATAGACGTTAGCAGAATATGACTTTCCTGATAACATCTTCCAATCACCATATATTTTCGCATTCCCCGGATAGGATGTGGTGTATTGATTACCCACGCTTCTCCCCTGCGGGGTATAGTGAGTTCCACCCGGACAGTGCCCAGCAGTAAGCATCACATAACGGCCATTATAGTAAACCCTCGGGCCCAACGAACACATCAAGCCTTCAGCCCTGATATCGCCCCCGGAGGTAAAAGGGGATGCATCATTCCCTCGTGTAGCGGCATATGCATTTTGGATATTATGCCCTATATATTCTACAGGCACAACGACACGTGTGGCAGCAGAACGATATGCCCCTTTACCAGAAGAAATGCTGACCTCTGTCAAATTCCCGCTCGAAGCGCCCGTTTCAACAAGAATTCTTTCATACTCTGGGTCAGCCTCAGTGGACAGAGTCTGCGACGAATCCTTCTGCATGACCTCACTTTGAGCCTGCTCCAGATCCAACGACGAAAACTTCACCTTCACGAAATAGATGGGAATATCCGGATGCTTCCGCTTCACTGAATCAGCCAATGACACGCTCGACGGATCCTTGACGTAAACCCTCAGGCCAGAATAGTCACGACAGAATTCGACACCGCCCCACAGGTCACGATTCTGGTCAAAAACGCTCGCCAATTCATCACCGACATCATTGACTTCCTTAGAGGAAGAACCATCAAATGAATAATCCCCATCAGCAGACCGAGGACTCTCACAGATAGCACGCACCGGTTCTCGTCTCTCCTGTGCAGCCTGAGACATCCCCGCCTGCAGCGCACCACAACAAAGGACTCCTCCAAGCATGAGAGCCAACCACGAACTTCTTTTCATGACCGTCCCCTTCCCGCGCCGATACAGATAGTTTTACAGGTTGGAGCAAAGATGTACGATGCTCAAGAGCGCTGCCCCTTTGCACATAATCAGTGTGCCACTTAAGAGCACTTCACATCAAGGCTGCCGCCTATTTCATTCGAAACACATATGATATACGCCAAGGCACATGGTATTACCTCTTTACTTATAGCAGCAAAAACAATCAAAAGTATTGTCCCTCAGCTTACGTCGCTGTGAGATTCAGCCCATCTACAACGGGCCGTTACTCACCGATCCGGCTATATAGACAGTACGAAAAGATCAAACTCGTAAGCTGTCGACGTTCCAATAACATGCCACCGACAACATCACACGCTCTCTGGTGGGGCCGTCTGTACTACCCTGCTTGTGCTCGCCGACGACATCGCGACCTTCAACGGCCACCTCGGCGTCGGTCGAATCTTTCACAACTCCATTGTTTCCTAATAGATACCCGGCGTACGTAAGGATTACCTAACTACCCGTAATGGCACGGCGGGCATCGCGAAGACACGATGGAGACCCCAGAACACAGCTCACCAGAACAGCGCACCGGAGGAGTAGCAACGGGCCGACTCTCACGATCCTGCATTGTCGGCACATTCGACGATCCGGTGGCGAAACCCAAGACCATCTTCGGTGAAGATATAGACGTTGCCGTCCACGACATGACAATCCGCACCCTCAGGGATGGGGACATCTGACAACGTGTAAGCGTCGCGCATGGAGGCGATATCAGAATCAGACATTGGGCCTTGTTCCATGACCTCCCACGCGTCATCCGAGGACGCGCCCGGGCACACCCACACCTTCTTGCCCTTGAGCTGACCAATATTCGACGTGGTCAAGTCTTCCGCTTCTGATAGTCGAGCTGAATCCTCGCAAAACGCACGTGCCTCAGCCGACGACGCAACAGAACGCGGAGCCTCATTGCGGCGATCAGAGTCTGGCGAACAGGCGACCAACGACAGTCCAACCATGACAAGTAAGAGGTATTCCAGACCGTGCTTTGTTACCATGACACAGCTCCAGCCCATTTACGTACGCCACTTAATTGCGTAACGTAATATGTACACCGTTTTTGCGAACCAGCTTTCCACCAAGTTGTGCCCTTGACAAGGCCGGCATAAATCATCTTCCCGGAACCATTGTTATAGTACGCCGGACCTCCTGAATCACCGCCACGAAATCCATTACACCCATGAGAATTTATACGCCCCTCCCGCTTTGAAATTTTGGTCTGATGGTTCGCTGAAACACCATCAATGCGAACTGACGCGTACGTAGAGTTGACAACAAATCCACATAATTGCCCTGTCGTCCTCCCAGATGTACACAACCCCCTCCCTTTGGCAAGACCACCAAGGTTTAAACCCACCCCAACATGGCGCGAGGACGATGCATTTCCCGAATTATAGACGTTTCCCGAATACGATTTCCCTGAAATCAGCTTCCAATCACCATACTTATTTGCATTTCCCGGATATGCTGTCGTATATTGATTTCCAACAGATTTCTTAAAGGGCGTATAGTGAGTTCCACCTGGACAGTGCCCTGCAGTAAGCATCATATGTTTACCCTTTACTTTCACTCTCGGGCCAAGAGAACACATCAACCCCTCTGAACGAATATCAGCACCAGCTGTGAATGGTGCCGTATCATTCCCTCGCGTAGCAGCATCCTGTCCGTTTAATTCACCCCGAACATACAGCACAGGAACCTCAGGCTTCGGAACCTTCTCTACCGATCTTGCTCGACTCATAGAGGGAATTTTCACTGATCGAACACGAGCCGCGCCAGAATCGACCGTGTTAACGCTACCTTCAACTAAAACACGACCGCGCTGCGGATCAGGCGAGACAACAAGAGTAGGAGAAGAATCACGTTCCAACAGAGCTTCCTGCGCAGCTTCTAGCTGGAGGGAAGAATATTTCACTCTGACAACATGAATCTTGACATCCGGATACTTCTTAGCGATGGAGTCAATCAGCCCGACAGATGGATCATTAACATCTACAACATAAACGAGAATTCCAGAATAGTCTCGACAGAACGATACTCCAGCCCATGAGTCACGGTGAGAACCGAATACTTCCGACAACTCATCACTCGCAGCTTCTGCAGATTTACTGGGAGAACCAACAAAATCAGAATCTCCATAAACATTGTCCGGACTCTCACACACGAGAGCCTTTTGTGGCCGAGTATCATCAGCTGATGCAACAGGCCCGGAAGAACTTCCGACTGCGAAAAAGACCGACAATCCTAGAAAAAGCACAATACTTTTAGACAGCTTCATGACGTCACCACAACTCACACTCCGAGCCTAATAATTACACTCAGCACTGAGTGTAATTTAACTTGTGGAATATTTTATCACATCTGAGCCATACTTGGCAACTCAGCGATCGAACCACTGCTAACCTTATCTGCAGCAACACGGCGTCCAACCTTGAGAGTCCTCCTGCGACAGATGCTAATTGAGCCAAGCCTCCCAAGCACGGCAACGTGTTACCCAGTAGTACGCCACTTTTCGCGAAACCGCCGTCACCCTGAGCGACGGTCATGCGACCCAGCTTTCACCCAGCGCGGCAACAACACCAGTAAAACTCTGCAGATGCAACCCGCCGACAATGCCCCATGCAGGTCGACGATTCCTGACACACCCGAAGCGCTGTGAGCAAGTTAACGCCTTCAACACTGGACAGTTTTGCAAAACCTTGCAAGAATTGCAGAAACCTGCAAGGAGATGACAAGGAGATGTCCTCCCGTTGCAGAACCGTTGCTCGACGATGAGCGTCGAGCTGCCTCGAAAGGTGTGACCTCTATGTCAGACATCACCCGTCGCTCAATGCTCCTCGGAAGTCTCGGTGCTGCCGCCGTCGGCCTGCTGTCCGCATGCGGTGGCAACGACGAACCTGCGGCGAACTCTTCGGCTTCGAGTCAGGCCCCCGCTGCCGCCGGCTCCATCCTGGTATGGACTGACTCCAACCGTGAACCCGTCCTTCGCACAGTCGCCGAGCAGTTTAAGAAAGATACCGGCGTCACCGTCAAACTCGCCGTCAAAGACTTCGCCAAGATTCCCGATGATTTCATCACCCAGGTTCCGACTGGCAAAGGACCTGACGCCGTTATCACTGCCCATGACAGCACCGGTCGCATGGTCCAGAACGGTGTTGTCGCCCCGTTGGAGCTCGGCGACACCTCTGCCTATCAGGATGTCGCCATCGAGGCCTTCACCGTCGATGGCAAGATCTACGGCGTCCCCTACGCCACCGAGAACATCGCCTTGGTCCGCAATACCAAGTTCGTCAAGGACGCTCCGAAAACCTTCGACGAAATGATCGACATGGGCAAGAAGTCTGGCGCAAAGTACCCCTTCCTCGTCGGGCTGGACCCCAAGCAGTCCGACCCGTACCATCTATACCCATTTCAAGCGTCTTTTGGTGCCCCAGTCTTTGAGCTCACGGACAACGGTTTTGACTCCAGCAAGGTTGCCATGGGAGGCACCAATGGTGAGAAGTTCGCTGTCTGGTTGGCCGAACAGGGCAAAGCCAAGAACCTCAACCTCAACGTCTCTCAGGACATCTCTAAGGACTTGTTTGGCAAGGGACAGGCTGCCTTCATTCTCACCGGGCCGTGGAGCCTCGACGGCTTCAAGAAAGCAGGTATCACGTACGAGATCAGCGAAGTACCTTCTGCCGGTGGCCAGCCCGCTACCCCGCTCGTCGGAGTCCAAGGATTCTGGATGAGTGCCAAGACCAAGAATGCCGTGGCCACCCAGAAGTTCCTCGTCGAGTACATCGGCAACCCCGATGTGCAGACCGAGCTGTACAAGGTGGGCAACCGCCCACCGGCCAACAAGGAGGCCTTCGAGAAGGCTAAGTCCGATAAGGATGTCGCTGCATTCGGCGCTGTTGGCCAGAAGGCCATCCCGATGCCAAATATCCCTGCTATGGGCTCAGTGTGGACTGATTGGGGTGTTGCCCAAGCCGAAATCATCAACGGCAAGGCCTCCGATCCCAAGGCGACTTGGAATAAAGCTGTGAACTCCATCAACGACAAGATCAAGAAAGGCTGATTGCGACCTCTCGGTGGGGTGCACGACGTCCAGCACCCCACTTCCTAACGCCGCCGACGTTTCCTTCAAGTCCTCATTGAACCGGAGAGCCTCACACCATGTCGTCATCGTCAACCACCGACCACGAGGCACGAGACAAGCGTGTCGCCGCAGCCAGCGGAAAGTACTCCGGGTCATTGTGGGCCTGGATCATCAAGATCGCACTTCTTGGTGTCCTCGACGCGATCGCCGTCTACGGCGTTATGACCGCCATCGCCCATGGATCTACCATGATGGCCATCGGAATCGGTGCCATCGCCGTCATCATCACCCTCATCTATCTGCCGCCCAACCGGATGTTACCGGGTAAGTACCTGACTCCGGGTATCGTCTTCATGCTCATCTTCTCGGTGGGAGTGATGGCCTACACAATCTACGTCGGCTTCACTAACTACGGTGACGGCCATAACGGCAGCCGAAGCGACGCCATCGCAGCCATCCAGCGCAGCAACCAGGAACGCGTCCCCAACGCCCCGGTCTACGACTCTGCTGTCGCGGAAAAGGACGGCATACTTGCCCTTATCGTCATCGATCCGGAGACTAAAAAGGTACAGGCTGGCACCTCCGAAAAGGCCCTGGAATCGGTCGCGGGAGCCGAGCTCACCTCTTTGGGTAAAATCAAGACTCTTCCCGGCTACCGCATTCTCCCCTTCTCAGAAGTCTCTCAACGCAGCGATGAAATCTCCTCACTGCAGATCCCTGTTTCCGAGGATTCGTCCGCCGAATTCATTCGCACTACAACCGGCTCCCAAGCCTTCAAGTTCACCTCAACAATGACCTACGACAAGAAGACCGACACGATGACCGACAAGAAAGGCACGGTCTACAAAGACAACGGTCATGGCAATTTCGTCTCAGCTTCAGGAAAGGCTTTGGAACCCGGCTGGAAGGTCACCGTCGGATTCGAGAACTTCAAGAAGGCCCTCACCGACCACGACGTCCGGGGACCGTTTCTAAGAGTAACAGCATGGACTTTCATCTTCGCAGTGTTGTCGGTCCTCACAACCTTCGCCCTTGGACTGGCACTAGCCCTATTGTTCAATGACACCTCCATGAAAGGCCAAAAAGTCTACCGAATACTTATGCTCCTGCCGTACGCATTCCCAGGGTTCCTTTCAGCCCTGGTGTGGTCAGGAATGTTCAACCAGGAATTCGGATTCATCAACCAGGTGTTGCTGGGCGGGGCGGCTATACCTTGGCTGACAGACCCTTGGGTCGCGAAAGCAGCCGTCCTCATCGTCAATCTATGGCTGGGCTTCCCCTATATGTTCATCGTCTCGACGGGCGCTCTGCAGTCCATCCCCAGCGACATTCTGGAGGCCTCCCGAATCGACGGCGCAGGAACTTGGAAAACCTTCACCAAGATTAAATTGCCGCTGCTCATGGTGCCGCTGGCACCACTGCTCATCAGCTCCTTCGCCTTCAACTTCAATAACTTCACTCTCATCTACATGCTGACTCTCGGTGGTCCTCGCTTCACCGACACCAGTCTCGATGTCGGTGCCACCGACATCCTCATCTCGATGGTTTACAAAGTCGCTTTCTCCGGTGCCGGACGTGATTACGGTCTGGCGAGCGCCTTCTCCGTCATTATCTTCATCATCGTCGGAGTGATCTCCTGGCTCGGATTCCGCCAGACCAAGGCCCTCGAGGAGGTCAACTAATGAGCACCGCAACAGTGTCCTCTGCCATCAAGGACGGCAACCGCCGCACTCTCTTCTCCAAACGATTCAAGTCGCAATGGTGGCGTCATCTACTAGGCATCATATCGGTCGTCTTTGCCGCTTTCCCGCTGGTCTACGTCCTTTCGGCCTCGCTGTCTCCGGGCGGCACACTGACTGGATCTAACCAGTTGTTCTCAAAGATCGACTTCTCGAACTATGCCAAGCTTATGAGCGACCCAGTGCGTCCATACGGCCAGTGGTATCTCAACACCATCGTCATCGCCGCACTCACCGCCATCTTCACCGTGTTCTTGGGGGCGTTGGCTGCCTATACCTTTTCGCGGATGCGTTTCAAAGGACGTCGCGGGGGATTGCTGTCCCTCATGCTGGTCCAAATGTTCCCGCAGTTGTTGACCGTGGTCGCTATCTTTCTGTTGCTCACCTGGCTCGGCGACGTCTACCCCGTTCTGGGCATTGGATCCCGGTTGGCTCTCATCATGGTCTACCTGGGCGGGGCCCTGGGATCGAACACGTACCTGATGTACGGCTTCTTCAATACCGTGCCGCAGTCTCTCGACGAATCCGCCATGGTGGACGGTGCCGGTCACGCTCGTATCTTTTTCACCATCATCCTGCCGCTGGTTGCCCCGATCCTCGCGGTCGTCGGTCTATTGAGCTTCATCACCTCGTTCACCGAGTATGTGGTGGCCTCGGTCGTCCTCGGTGCTGACCCGCACACGTCGACCCTAGCCATTGGGTTGTACCAGTATGTCTCAACGGAGACCAGCTCCAACTGGGGAGTTTTCGCGGCTGGCGCCGTCCTTGCCGCACTTCCTCCGATGGTGCTGTTCCTCTGGCTGCAAAAGTACATTGTCTCAGGTCTGACCGGCGGCGCAATCAAGTGACGTGCCTCACTGCCGGGAGGAGAAAATGAACGGACCAACCCTTGCCGAGATCGCCGACCAGGCCGGTGTCAGCCAAGCCACCGTCTCCCGCGTTCTCAATGACAAACCAGGGGTCTCGGACTCCACCCGACAATGCGTGCTCACCGCACTCGACGTTCTGGGCTATGAACGCCCCACCCATCTCAAACCCGTGACGAGCGGACTCGTCGGACTCATCGTCCCCGAACTCACCAATCCAGTCTTCGCCAGCCATGCGCAGGCTATTGAGACCCTGTTGTCCAAGGACGGCTACGCGACCGCTGTGTGTACTCAGGCCCCCGGCGGCATGCGCGAAGACGATTACATCCGGGTACTTAGGTCGCGTCAGGTCTCTGGAATTATCGTTATTTCCGGATCTCACGCCGATACCACAGCAGACCGGTCAACTTATCGAGAGTTGGTCGAGATTGGGCTGCCTCTGGTTCTGGTCAATGGGTGCGCCCCCGACATCAACACCCCCCAAATCAGTGACGACGACATATCAGCCATGGACCAGGCCGTCGCTCACCTTGCTGGACTAGGGCACAAACACATTGGACTCGCAGTGGGGCCACGTCGATACGTTCCGGTTCAGCGCAAGGAACGAGGCTTGCGCGAAGCCATGAACCGTCATCTTCACGGGCGTGGCACGGTCACCATCAGCAACACTGTCTTCTCTGTCGATGGCGGGGTCCGCGCTGCGGTAGATCTGCTCAGTCAGGGGGTCAGCGCCATCATCTGTGGTTCTGATCTGATGGCCTTGGGAGCGATCAGCGCCGCCCGGGCGCAGGGTTTGTCAGTCCCCCACGACGTCTCTGTGGTTGGTAGCGACGATTCGGCTCTCATGCGCTACACCGATCCCCCACTGACCAGTCTGCGTCAGAATGTCAGTCTCATCTCGACGATGGCCGTGCAATCCCTCTTAGGACAGGTTCGAGGTGACGCCGCTTTCCTCGGCGAGAGACTGGTGCGCCCCGAACTAGTGATTCGTGGAACGACGGGTCCGGCTAGCACAGTTTCCTAGGGCACCCGCGAACTGCACGACACCACCGAAGCTGACAACCTCTCGGCTCGGACGTTCACACACGGTCAACGATGGCTTTTGAGGAGCCGTTGAGGAAGTCCGCGCTGTCGCGTTCAATCGTGCCGAACCGCGCTCTATATCCATGAGCGATAGCAGTCTGACAAGGTGAACTTCTGCACATCGTGCCCCGGACCGCTGACAATGAGACCAACAAGTCATATCTTAGAAACGAGTCCTGCACTGAAGCAGGTGCACGAGAGTTCTCGAGGAAGAGACAGGATCGTGAGCACGATAACCAAGGGGATATCCCCCATGAAGCGCCTAGTTGGCTGCATATTGCCCGTACTTCTCGCCACCCTCGCTCTCGCCGGATGTGGCTCCGGCGGGGAAACGACGGGAGGAGGCGGCGGTGAGGCCAATCTGAAACTGCCCCCTCTCAATGAGCAAGTAGGGAATGTCTCCGGAACCGCGCTGTTATGGACCGGGCTGGTGATCTGTCTGTTCGGCCTGGTGTTCGGTCTGGTGACGTACTCCAAACTGCAGAAATTGCCCGTCCACGAGGCAATGCACGAAGTCTCCGAACTCATCTACGAAACCTGCAAGACCTACCTCAAGCAACAAGCCAAGTTCCTCATGCTGCTATGGGCCTTTATCGCAGCCGTGATCGTCGTGTACTTCCTGTTCCTGGAACACATGGGTTCCAAAGTGCTCATCATCTTGCTGTTCAGCCTGATCGGCATGGCGGGGTCCTTCGGAGTCGCCTGGTACGGCATTCGGGTCAACACATTCGCCAACTCCCGTACCGCCCATGCCTCGCTGCGTGGCTCCCCGTGGGAAACCTTCGACATTCCCATGCGCTCCGGCATGAGTATCGGCATGGTTCTCATCAGCGTCGAGCTGACCCTCATGCTCTTCATCATGCTGGTTCTGCCCGGTGATTTGGCCGGCCCGTGCTTCATCGGATTCGCCATCGGCGAGTCCCTCGGCGCGGCCTGCCTGCGTATCGCCGGCGGTATCTTCACCAAGATCGCCGACGTCGGCGCCGACCTCATGAAGATCGCCTTCCATATCAAGGAGGACGACGCCCGTAACCCTGGCGTCATCGCTGACTGCACCGGCGACAACGCTGGTGACTCGGTCGGTCCGTCCGCTGATGGATTTGAAACCTACGGCGTCACCGGCGTCGCCCTCATCACCTTTGTGCTGGGAGCTGTCCCAGACCAGACCGAGCAAGTTCAACTGCTGGTGTGGATCTTCGTGGTACGTGTCGTCATGCTGATCGCCTCCTTCATCTCGTACCTCATCAACAATGCGGTTGCCAAGGCCCGCTATGGCAAGGTCACCGAGATGGACTTCGAGAAGCCGCTGAGCTCTCTGGTCTGGATCACCTCGGTGATGTCCATCCTGCTGACCGTCCTGACGACCTGGTGGATGCTCGGCTCGATGGGAGACGGGACGATGTGGTGGAAGCTGTCCATCATCATCTCGTGTGGCACTCTGGCAGGCGCGCTCATCCCAGAACTCGTCAAGGCTTTTACGTCAACGAATTCCCGACACGTCCGCGAAGTGGTCACGAGCGCCCGCGAAGGCGGTGCCTCCCTGGACATCCTGTCTGGTCTGGTTGCCGGTAACTTCTCGGGATTCTGGCTGGGCATCATCATCGTCGCCCTCATGGGGGTTTCTTTCCTCGTCTCGGGCACCGGTTCCGGTCTGGGTGACATGGGAGCCATGAGCGAGGTGAAATGGGCTGTCTTCGCCTTCGGCCTAGTGGCCTTCGGTTTCCTCGGCATGGGCGCAGTGACGATCGCCGTCGACTCCTACGGTCCCGTCACCGACAACGCCCAGAGTGTCTACGAGCTGTCGACCATCGAGGAAATCCCGAATATCTCTGACGACATTGCCAAGCAGTACGGATTCGCTCCGAGGTGGGACGTCGCCAAACACATCCTGGAAGCCCAGGATGGAGCTGGTAACACCTTCAAAGCAACAGCCAAGCCAGTTCTCATCGGTACTGCCGTCGTCGGTGCTACCACGATGATTTTCTCGATCATCATGATGCTCACTGACGGACTGTCGAATGCCGCTGAGGTCAACAAGCTCGGCCTGACCCACGCTCCGTTCCTGCTCGGCATGATCGCCGGCGGTGCCGTCATCTACTGGTTCTCTGGAGCCTCAATGCAGGCCGTCACGACCGGTGCCTACCGAGCCGTCGAGTTCATCAAGCAGAACATGCAGCTTGATGCGAACGCCACGAAGGCTTCAACTGAGGATTCCAAGAAGGTCGTGCAGATCTGCACCGAATACGCCCAAAAAGGTATGCTCAATATCTTCTTGGGTGTGTTCTTCGCAGCCTTGGGATTCGCCTTCGTCGATCCGTACTTCTTCATCGGATACCTGATCTCGATCGCCGTCTTCGGGCTGTATCAAGCTATTTTCATGGCCAACGCCGGTGGTGCCTGGGATAACGCGAAGAAGATCGTCGAGGTGGACTTGGACGCCAAGGGCACCGAATTGCATGACGCCTCGGTGGTTGGTGACACTGTCGGTGACCCATTCAAGGACACCTCTTCGGTTGCCCTGAACCCGGTTATTAAGTTCACCACCCTGTTCGGTCTGTTGGCTGTCGAGCTGGCGGTCTCAATTGGGGCCGGACCACTCACCTACATCCTCGCTGCAGTGTTTTTCCTTGTCGCCTGCTTCTTCGTCTACCGCTCCTTCTATGGCATGCGGATCGACTCCAGCAGCAGTAACAGCGAGTACGGCATTGTCGCCAAGGAAGCTGGCAGCAAACGGTGATTGGTACCAGGGTTCTACACTGGCCGTCGTGTCGGGAACCCCTTTGACTCCACATGGTGACCCTCACGCTCCATCAGAAGCTCTGTCTCTCCAGGACGTGAGGGTCACCTTTGGCCACCTCACCGCCCTTGACGGGCTGAGTCTGTCTGCCGCCACTAGTGCGATTACCGCTGTGTTGGGGCCCAACGGCGCGGGCAAAACAACGATGATGCGCTGCTGTACCGCTCTCGTCTCCCCCGATTCCGGGCGTATTGACGTCCTCGGTCATGCTCCGGGTAGCCCACAGGCCGCTGCTGCCACTGGTCTCATGCCACAGAGTGCGGGGGCCTGGAGTGGTATTCGAGCAGGTGAGCTGCTGCACTACATGGCAGGTTTGCACGCCAACCCCATTGACCCAGATCTCCTCATCGACGCCTTGGCGATCGCGCCATTCGCGCACACGACTTATCGACATCTCTCCGGCGGCCAACAGCAAGCCGTCAACCTGGCTGCCGCACTGATAGGCCGTCCGCAGCTGGTCTTCCTCGACGAACCGACGTCGGGAATGGATCCTCACGCCCGTCATCACACCTGGGACATCATCGAACAGATGCGCCACGATGGGGTATCCGTCGTCCTCACCACTCATGCCATGGACGAAGCCCAGCACTTGGCCGATCATGTCTGGATCGTTGACCAAGGAAAGGTCGCTGTCCACGGCACCGTTGCAGACCTCACCGCCGAGGCCAGCTTGGAAGATGTCTTCCTGACACATACCAGTGACCGCGCAGCCAGGGAGAACTGACGTGACGACACTCGATCTTCATCCCGCTCCGCAGCCGGCACCCGCCGCTGCACGTATTCGCAACCATGCCCGCACCGAGATTCGTCTCCTCCTGCGCAACGGTGAACAGCTGCTGCTAGCTCTCGTTATCCCGATGGGGATTCTCGTTGCCGGGCGCTTTCTCGGCGACCGGGTGGGACTGACGATGGACCTGCTGGCCCCGTCGATTGTGGCCCTCGCCATCTGGTCAACCTGCTTCACATCTCAGGCCATCATGACGGGTTTCGAACGCAGATACGGCGTGCTGGAACGTTTGTCGGCCACTCCCTTGGGACGATCGGGCCTGCTGTCGGGCAAGGCGATGGCCTACTCCGTCACCAGCCTTGGTCAGGTCATCCTGCTCGTCATCGTTTGCTTGGCATTGGGATGGAAACCCCACGGTTCAGCTCTGGCCTGGGTGCCTGGCCTCGTGAGCGTCCTCATTGCCATGCTGGCGTTCGGTTTTCTGGCCTTGGCGATGGCTGGTTCCCTCAAAGCCGAAGTCACTCTCGGGATGGCCAATCTGGTGTACATCGTCGGTTTAGTCGCCGGTGCGATTCTATGGCCGCTGGCCGATTATCCGAAGGCCATTCGCCCCATCATCGCCGTCCTTCCAACCACCGCTCTCGGGGAATCTTTGCGGGCGTGGGGCCTGGGACAGACTCTCTGGTGGCCGTTGGTAAGTCTGCTGATCTGGGCGCTCCTGCTCGGACTACTGGCACGAAAGGTGTTCAAGTGGATCTCATGACCTCTCGAGATCGCCGTTTATACGGCTGGTGCATTGCTGCCCTCGTCGCGAATATGACCATCATCGTCACCGGTGCGGTGGTGCGCCTCACTGGGTCCGGGCTGGGGTGTGACACCTGGCCCCATTGCACTTCCGGATCATTCACCCCACACGGCGCGATGGGAATTCACTCCTACGTCGAGTTCGGTAATCGGCTGCTGACTTTTGTCCTCGTCGCAGTGGGGATTGGCCTGCTCATCCGCTGCTACCGCGTGCATGTCGCAGCTCAGCTGATGGCCTTGGCATGGATCAACCTGGTGTCCATCGCTGTACAAGCAGTCATTGGCGGGATCTCCGTACTACTGGAACTCAACCCATTTGTTGTGGCCCTGCACCTGCTGTTGTCCGTGGCGATCATCCTGGTCGATGTCAAGATGATCTGGCTGTCTGGACCTCATTCCAGCGAGGCCGTCGACGGGCTGACAATGGGGTTGGTACGTGCCACCGTTGCGATGATGTGTGTCGTGATGTGGTTGGGAACGGTGGTGACCGGTTCTGGACCCAACGCGGGAGACTCCGGCTCGGCACGTACTGGGTTCGACATTGAAACTGTGTCTCGACTGCATGGCATTTCGGTGTGGATCACCGTTGCTCTGACGATCGCCTGCCTGGCCATCGCCACCTCTCGCCACTTCGCCATGATGCGGCGCTGGAGCATTGCCTTGGTCGCCGTCGAGATTTACCAGGCCATCATCGGATATTCGCAGTACTTCACCCACCTCAACCCGTGGCTGGTCATCTGGCACATGGTTGGCGTCTCCTTGGCGGCTGCGGCGGTCGGGGCATTGTGGTGCAGCGTTCGTCCCGCCCCTTCCCCAGTGGCCAATAGACAGTCCTAACTGACGTTCCACATAGTTGCGCGCGGACCGTCGCAGCCGTCTCGTGCGTCCGACGACATAGTTATGGGCGGGTCAGAAAAGCATTTCCTGACCCGCCCTTGCCATGTCGACGCTGTCTGCGCGTGTCGACGTCAATCCTTCTGCACGCGGCCACCACTGCGCGGCCTGGTCGGCATTTCCGTCGGGTCGTAGTCCAGATCGCCCGGGTCGATACTGATTCCCGGCTGGCACAGGGCCGAGATGGTGGCAGCCAGCTCGGTGACGGCAATCTTCTCCCCTGGACAGCGATGGCCGGTGGCGACATCTCCACCACCCTGCGGGATGAAAGCCTTGATGGTCTCGGCGTTCTCGACGCCCAGGAAACGCTCCGGCTTAAAGCGCAGCGGCTCGTCCCATTCACTCGGATCGGTGTTCGTTCCGAGAATGTCGATCATGACGCGCTGGCCCTTTTGAATCCGGTGGCCTTCCCATTCGAAGTCCTCGCGAGCGAAGGCCGGCAACATCGGCACGAAGGGGCTGAGTCGGCGCACTTCCTGAGCAAACGCAACGGCGTGCTCATTGTCGACGAGAGTTCCCGAGGTTGCCACATCGCGAGCGATGTCTTCGCGGTACTGGGGATACAGGACGAGGAATCGGGCCGCGAAAGCGGCAAACCGGCTCACAGCAATGGCAGGACGGGTGGAATTCTGCAACTCGATACCGGCCAGCTTGGCGTCAAGCAGTTTGCCGTCGGTGCCACGGAAACGGGCCCACTCATACAGAGCTGACCCTTGCGGCGCGTTGATCTGGCCGCTGCGCTGCTTCGCAATGAGACCGGCAGCCCACTTGTCACAACGGACACGGTTTACCCAGGCCAACGTGTGGCCGGTAGGTATGTGACCAAAACCCTCGACGATCTGGCCGAGGCGCTTGGCCCACGGGTCAAGGTCGGCGTAGCTGCCAGGGACTCCGGCCCACCTGAGGATGGCACGACCGTAAGCCACCACGGTGTCGTCGTAGACATTGCCTTCGCGACGGCCCCAGGTCTGGACCATCTTGCGCAGCTCGTCTTCGATCATCGGCTTGAAGCGCTCGACCTGCGCATCCTCGTAGATCACTGCGACAAAGTTAGCCTTGCGGGCCAGGTGTACCTCGTCATCGGTGCCGTGAACAGCTCCAGCTCCGAAGAGCGGTCCGCGCACGGGAAGGGGCATGGCCCCCTCGCGCTTCATGCGTTTGGTGTCGTAAAAGAGGTCAACTCCCTTGCTGCCACGGACCAGGGTGGCCGGTTTACCCATGAAGGTGAAGTCGATGGGACAACCGTCCCCAGCCTTACGACCCCTCGATGCCCGCAACCTTTCCTGAAACAGGTATCCGTCGGCAAGCACCTTGGCAGCCTGGTCGACCTTCGTGCCCAGGGCCGATCGAATAGTTGACATGGTGGTCATAAATGCTCCTCGGGTCTTGACGCGCTGTCGCAGCGACGTTCTTTCATGTGACGTTACCGGAGGCAGCGGCGTGGATGTGCCGAAATATCCCCTCTCGGGGTAGTCAGAAGCAGATTAAGACTATAGGTGGATGTCATTACGCCGCTATGGCACACCACAGCCTGACGGTCCGGCGCAACACCGGCCAAATATTCCACGTGGAGAGCTGATAGCACGAGGAGAACTGATAACTGGGCGCCGTGTGTATGGAGATTCCGCAAGAAAGCTCGATGACTGTGTTTTCGCCCATCATCAGGGCGGCGGTCTTCCCTACTTACCACGCAAGCCCGTGTAGGCACATCCGTAGTAGGTACCGTGTTTAGATTCGGCCTGGCTTTGTTTGACCTGTTGCCGGGGCCGCATGACCGACCTATGCGCCACGAACCCCTGACACAAACTGCGGAGACCTCGGTGCCACAAAGCACCTCGTCGTGGCAACCGCGCGAGTCTCGACTCCTACCGACTCAACAACCTGCGTGGCCTGGCCGTTACAGGTGAATGAGCGGATCGATCGCGACAGCCAGGAACAGCAGAGACAGGTAGGTGTTCGACCAGTGGAACAGCCGCATGGGTTTTAGCAAGGCGTCCCGCAGACCACCGTTGGCGCGACGCAGTAACTGGATCGCCTCGACGATGAACACCGCACCGGCCAGCACCGCCACGATTCCGTAAATCCACCCCATCTGGGCCACCGGCCACAGCACCAGAGAGGTAGCCACGGTAGCGACGCTGTAGACAAGGATCTGGACAGCGACCTCGGGGGCCTCCTTCACCACCGGAAGCATGGGTACACCGGCGGCCTGGTAATCCTCGCGGTAGCGGAAAGACAGCGCCCAGGTGTGGGGCGGAGTCCAAAAGAAAATGATGAGGAAGAGCACCAGGGGTTCCCAGCCCACGTGCCCGGTGACGGCAGTCCAACCGATGAGGGGCGGGAAACACCCCGCGATACCCCCCCATATGGTGTTTTGCCAGGTACGACGCTTGAGCAACATCGAGTAGACGAAGACGTAAAACAGGTTGGCGACCACGGCCAGGACGGTTGACAGCCAGTTCGTGCCGAAACCCAGCACGAGGGTAGCCAAGACTCCAAGTACCACTCCGTAGATCAAGGCGCTTCGACGCGGAACCTGGTGGCGCGGCAGCGGACGACGCCGGGTACGACGCATCTTTTCGTCGATGTCGACGTCGATGACGCAGTTGAACACGTTTGCGCTGGCAGCAGCAAGCAGACCACCAATCATGGTCGCGACAACCAAACCGAGCTTGGGTAAACCGCGAGAGGCCAAGAACATGACTGGCAGAGTCGTCACCAGAAGCAACTCGATAATGCGCGGCTTCGTCAAGGAGATGTAGGCGCCCACAATGTCGCGGGCCGACAGTCGGTTGAGTTCTTGCGTCTGCTCCACCTTCGTCTCAACGGGGTCGGGACGCTGCGAGGCTGGCGCCGTCGCCACGTGCGTCGTCTGGTTGGTCACGGTGTCCTTCGAAATCGGAAGATGTGCTGGGACCGCCTCTGAGCGTGGTACATCCGTGAAGATGGTGTACCGCGAAGGGTCGTCCGTGCAATTTTAGGCTTTCGGGTCCAGGATGTCCTCATTGTCGATCGCGCCAACCTCAGATATCCGTCCGCCTGCCGCTGAACACAACGGCTTGACCGGTCACCGCTGGACTGGTGGAATCTTTCGTGGTGGGGTCTCGACTCACGCCAGGACAACGGGAGGACGGGTGCGGAGTAGGTCAAAATGCTTCAAGAGGCACCATCCGGGCAACTAGGTATGCAGTTGCCGTCAGGTTTAAGACAGCTGGGAATGGGCGGCATTCCCAACGAGACCGGCCGTATCTGGTCGACAAGTGATGGGAATCAGTGATGACGAACCGACGACTCATCAGATACGAGTCTGCTCAAGGGCTGGCTAAAGGTGTTGCCCACCGTCTTGTCCAGGCCATCGTGAAGGTGCAGGCCGAGCAGGAGCGTATCGACCTATGCCTCACCGGCGGCAGAATCGCAAACGCTGTCTATGCCGCCTTGAGCAATGTTCCCGAGTGCGCTCATATTCGCCCGGACCAGTTGCATGTGTGGTGGAGCGACGACCGGTTCGTTCCCGCCGGCCACCCCGAACGCAATTCTCTGCAAGCCCTTCCGCTGTTGTCGGCAGCTATTCGGCTGGACCCATCCAAAACTCACGTCATGCCCACAGCTGACGGCAAGGCTGACCCTGACGAGGCCGCCTATTCCTACGCCCAGGATCTCGCCGACGTGGTCTTCGACATCTCTCTGCTCGGAATGGGGCTTGACGGTCACGTCGCCTCCCTCTTCCCGAACCATCCTTCCTTCAATCCCACAACGACCGCACTAGCTGTGGGCGTCACGGATGCCCCCAAGCCTCCGCCAGATCGGATCTCGGTCACGCTGCCTGTCATCAACCGCTCAAAGCGGGTCTGGTTCTTGGTCAGCGGATCGGAGAAGGCCGCCACCGTGGAGAAGGTCTTCCGCGACGACGATTCCCTGCCAGCGACATGGGTCGCCGGAACACTTGAGACGAGTTGGATGGTGGACCACGACGCGTCGGCCGGGCTGCCGCGTTACAACTGCTCGCTGTGATACCGACACGTCGGCCACATGACCGCAGCTGCGACCACCTAGCAGTCCACCGTGGATGACGCGCACGTTACTATCTGGAGACCCAATTAGGATGGCTGTCATGGACACTCAGCTGTCGTCGCGATCCGCCACTGTGCGCGACTGGGTGGGATTTGTGGCCCGAATCATCCTCGGTGGCACTCTCTTGGTGGCAGGGATCACCAAAGCGACCGACATCGACGCAACGATCTGGTCCGTGCGCACCTACCAGATCGTTCCGTGGGACTTCGCGGCTGTTATCGGTTGGGCAATGCCAATTCTGGAGATCATTGTTGGTTTCTTGCTGGTATTTGGCATTGCGACGAGGTGGTCCGGTCTGCTCGGAGCCTTGGCCATGATCGTCTTCATCATCGGGATCTCATCAGTGTGGGTCCGCCACATCTCCTTGGACTGCGGCTGTTTTGGTACCGGCGGAGCTGTCAAGGACACCTGGGCTGATGTCCAGCGCAGCTATGCCCTGGACATCCTGCGTGATCTCGGCCTTGCGCTGTGCGGAGTCTGGCTGGTGGTGCGACCTCGTACTGCCCTGTCCGTGGACCGCTGGATTACTAGCTAAAACGCGACGAAATAGGGAGCTGGTTGGGCAACCGGCTACCATGATGGTCGACACATCATCGATTGCATGAGGGGACCCCAACCGATGGCTGACAAGAAGTCGACCGCCAGCACCTCGAAACGCGCTGCGCTGCGAGCCCAGCAAGAGGCCCAGGAATCAGCGAAGAAACGGCGCCGGATCATCGGCGTCATTGCTGGAGTCGTCATTGTGGCGGCTATCGTCGTCGCCGTGGTTCTTGGGCTCAACCACAAGTCCAGTGACGTGCCGGCGACTGGCCAAATCACCCCTCCCTCGGCCACCAAGGATGGCGTCTACACGCTGAACAAAGACAAGGCGAAGGACGGCGCGCCCACCGTGACGGTCTTCCAGGACTACCAGTGCCCGGCATGCAAGGGAGCCGAGGATAAGTTCGGCAAACCTCTCAAGAACCTGTCATCCAAGGGTGAGATCAAGCTGGAATACCACACCCTGACCTTCCTGGATCTCAACCTGAGCAACGACTCCTCGACGCGCGCTGCGATGGCTGCGGCAGCTGCCGACGTCATCGGTAAGTACGACGCTTACCACGATGTCGTCTATTCCCATCAGCCCGCAGAAGAAGGCACTGGTTACACCGACAACCAGCTGCGCAAGGAATTCGCCTCCGAGGCTGGTATTACCGGTGACGACTTGACGACCTTCCAACGGATCTACGACAACAAGCAGACCGAGGAGTTCGTCAAAAATGCCAATGAGCAAGGTCTGAAGAAACTGCAAAAGCTTGACAGCCCCAGCACCCCAACCTTCCTTATCAACGGCAAGACGTGGAATGGCTGGGCAGACTTCCAGACTGCCCCCTCTTCCGACGATCTGCTCAATGCCATCAAGAAAGCCAAGTGACCGTATCAAGCCGCTAGTCTCCAGCGACCTCTGTTATCTATCTCGAACCAGGCGAACACCGCTCGTCTGGCAACCGGTCCGAGTCGAACACTAGAGTTTGGAACATGACTTCACAGACCTCTACGCCCTCATCCGCTACGTCCCCGACGCGCGGCGTCGTACCTGACAAGCCGGCCCTCGAGGGTCTCGAAGCCAAGTGGGGTCACATCTGGGAAGACCAGCAGCTGTACGCCTTTGACGCCACTGCGGTCGACTCCCGCGACCAGGTGTTCTCGATAGACACCCCGCCGCCCACCGTCTCCGGACACCTACATCCGGGCCACGTCTTCTCCTACACCCACACCGACACCATCGCTCGCTACCAGCGAATGCGCGGTAAAAAGGTCTTTTATCCCATGGGTTGGGACGACAACGGCCTGCCGACCGAGCGCCGCGTGCAGAACTACTACGGTGTGCGCTGCGACCCGTCACTCCCCTACGACCCGGATTTCACTCCGCCGGCCAAGCCCGACCGCAAGCACCAGGTCGCGGTCAGTCGCCGCAACTTCGTCGAGCTGTGCGTCAAGTTGACCGCCGTCGATGAGAAGACTTTCCAAGACCTGTGGCGTTCGGTCGGTTTGTCAGTGGACTGGAACCAGCTCTACACGACGATCTCGCCCGAGTCCCAGCGAATCGCCCAGCTTGCTTTCCTGCGCAACCTCGCCCGTGGCGAGGCCTATATGTCCGACGCCCCGACGCTGTGGGACGTCACTTTCTCCACCGCCGTGGCCCAGGCTGAGCTCGAGGCCCGCGATTACCCCGGCGCCTACCACCGTCTTCGCTTCCACCGCCCCAATGGCGAGGATGTTTTCATCGAGACAACTCGTCCGGAGCTGCTGGCGGCCTGCTGCGCCCTCATCGCCCATCCAGATGACCAGCGCTACCAGCACCTCTTCGGCACCACCGTCACCTCCCCGCTGTATGGAGTTGAGGTACCGGTGCTTGCCCACCCTGCCGCCGAGATGGACAAGGGTGCCGGCATCGCGATGTGCTGTACTTTCGGTGACCTCACTGACGTCGCCTGGTGGCGCGAACTCCAGCTGCCAACTCGCACCATCATTGGTCGCGACGGACGTATCCTCCGCGAGACCCCGCAGTGGATCCTCGACGCTGGTTCCGCCGACAAGTACCAGGCCATTGCCGGTAAGACCACCTTCACTGCCCGCAAGCTCGTCGTCGAAGCTCTCGCTGCCGCCGGCGAGATGGACGGCGATCCCAAGCCCACCCAGCGCAAGGCCAACTTCTATGAGAAGGGCGACAAGCCGCTGGAGATCATCGGCACCCGCCAGTGGTACATCCGCAACGGTGGACGTGATGCCGACCTGCGCGCGGCTCTGCTGGAACGTGGTCGAGAACTCGAGTGGGTGCCTGACCACATGAGGCACCGCTACGAGAACTGGGTCGAGGGCCTCAACGGTGACTGGCTTATCAGCCGTCAACGCTTCTTTGGTGTTCCCTTCCCCGTCTGGTACCCGCTGGACGATGATGGCCAGCCCGACTACGACCACCCGCTGCTGCCCGAGGAATCGGCTCTCCCGGTCGACCCGGCGTCCCAGGCCCCGGTCGGCTACGAAGAGTCCCAGCGCGGCGTTCCCGGCGGATTCATTGGCGATCCTGACGTCATGGACACCTGGGCGACGTCCTCCCTGACCCCTCAAATCGTCACTGGCTGGGAGCGCGACGCCGACTTATTCGCCAAAACCTTCCCGATGGACTTCGCCCCCGAAGCCCACGACATCATCCGCACCTGGGTGTTCTCCCGTGTGGTACGGGCGCACCTGGAGAATGGTGTGCTGCCGTGGAAGCGGGCTGCGATCTCCGGGTTCGTCACTGACCCCGACCGCAAGAAGATGTCGAAGTCGAAGGGTAACACCGTTGTCCCGACCGAGATTATCGAGGAATTCGGTGCTGACGCCGTGCGGTGGCGTGCCGCCATGGCTCGTCCAGGGATGGACTCCCCCTTCGACAAGGCTCAGATGAAGGTTGGTCGCCGTCTGGCGATGAAGATCCTCAACGCCTCGAAATTCGTCCTCGGTTTTGGTGAGGGGGGCGAGGTCGCTGACATCACCAACCCGGCGGATTTGTCGATGCTCGCCGGGCTGCGTCAGCTGGTCGTCGAGGCCACCGAGGCCTTCGAGAAGTTCAACTACACCGCCGCCCTTGAGGGCTGCGAGCAGTTCTTCTGGACGTTCTGCGACGACTATCTCGAGTTGGTCAAGGAGCGCGCCTACAACTCCGAGGGGGCCGACGACGCCGGGGCTCTGAGTGCCCGGACCGCGTTGCGTCTGGCCCTCGACGTCATGTTGCGCTTGTTCGCTCCCTTCCTGCCTTTTGTGACCGAGGAAGTATGGAGTTGGTGGAAGGACGGGTCGGTACACACCTCATCGTGGCCCACTGCTGACGAAGTGCCCGCTGACGGTGACGCCGATCTCATGGCTGATGTCTCGGCGGCTCTCGTCGAGCTGCGCGGGGTGAAGTCCACTCATAAGGTGCCTATGCGCACCCCGATTCTCTCGGCTCGTATCAGCGCCCCGGAGTCGGTCATCGCCAACCTCACAGCGGTCGAGTCTGACTTGGCCAAGGTGTCGAAGACCGAGTCCTTTACCTTCGTCGCAGGCGGCGAGGAACTGAGCCTTGACGCCGAGCTGGGAGAACCCCCGGCCAAGCGCAAGAAGTAATCCAGAAGAAGTAATCCCATGAACGATCGCCGGTGCTCCACGGCACCGACGATCATTCATGGCGACCCGAAGTCTCAGCCGAAGAGCGGCCCAGGAATTTCCGGCGGGGTGGAGGCCGGTTTCTGGTCAAGCTGACGCAGACACTCGCAGATAGCTGCGTCAAGCTGAACGTCCTTATCGGATTCCCAATCTTCCGGGGCGACCGTCACCACAATGTCCGGATCGACTCCGTGGTTCTCCACACCCCAGCCATACTTGCCATACCAGCCGGCATATCTGGGCTGAGTGACGCTGGTGCCGTCGACAAGATCGAAGCGGCCGTCAATACCGATGACGCCACCCCATGACCTCTCACCGATAACCTTGGCGTACCCCATGGTCTGAGTGGCCGCAGACACGATGTCTCCGTCAGAACCCGCCCACTGGTTGGTGACCATGACGATTGGTCCACGCACCGCGTTCTCCGGGTAGGGGATGGGACTGTCGTACCAGCGGCAGAAATCCCACCCAACGACCTTGCGAGCCAGCCTCTCGACGACCAGCTGTGAGGTGTGGCCGCCGTGGTTGAATCGCACGTCGGCGATAACACCCTCATGGCTGGTGGCCTCATTGATCTGACGGTGCAGCTCGGCCCACCCGTCGGACACCATGTCCGGCACGTGCAGGTAGCCGAGTCGTCCACCCGAGTGTTCCTCGACGTAGCGGCGTCGAGACGCCACCCAGTCGTGGTAACGCAGCGGGGCTTCGTCAGCCATCGGCACGACGGCTACCCGACGCTCATTCTCGCCCCGGCGCACCGTCAACTCGACGACACGCCCAGCAGATCCCACCAGCAGCTCGCCGAGAGTCCCGTCGACGCCGACTTTCCGACCGTCGACCGCTACAACGACGTCACCGTCTGCGACCGCGACACCAGCTGCCCGCAGCGGAGACCACGCTCGCGGATCTGAGGATTCACCGGGAATGACACGAGTAATTGTGGTCCCATCGGATCGGCTGCTGATGTCCGCACCGAGCAAACCGGCGCGCATCTCGGGGTCGCCGGAAGCTGCCGGAGCAGAGACGTAGGAATGTGAGGTGTTGAGTTCCGCAACGGTCTCCCACAAGATGTCGTGGAGGTCGTCGACGGTGTGGCACAGGTCGACCAGCGGGCGGTAACGATTCAGCACACCATCCCAGTCGACACCATTCATATCAGCGCGCCAGTAGTGGCTGGCCATCAGGCGGCCGTTCTCGTCGAACATCTGACGCCACTCGGCGCGCGGATCGATGGTGCGACGCAGCCGCGACAGGTCGACGCGAATGCACGCCGGGTCGTCGTCATCGACCTTGTGAGAGGAAGGCACCACAAGAACATCATCGTTGTAGCGGACCACCAGACGCTCACCGTCACCGGACACCGAGTAAGAGTCAACGCGCTCGCACAGCTTGTCAAGGTGTCGATTGGCAAGGTTGTAATGCCACAGCACGTCGGCAGGGGCTTCCCCACTGACACCCGCACGAGTAGCACCAAGTTCACCGCCACGGTCGGCGACCTCAATCCAAACCAGCCCGTCCTTGACCACAGCCAGTCCGCGATAGGAACCCGAGGGTACCGGGAAGGGCACCATCCTTTCCTCAAAACCGTCAGCGTCGAGGTGACAGACCACCCCCGGGGTCTGGTCGTCGTTGCCGGCTTCGGCAGTGGCCTTGGCCTTCGCGTCTTGGACCTCGCTAATCCGCCATCCTTGGGAAGAGGGACCGAACGGTGAGATCTCGGTGGCACTCAGCGGAACCAGCCACGGGCGCTGAGTATGCCCGAACGAAAGGTCAAAGGTCTGGCCGTCGTAATTCGGATCGAAGGTACGAGCCGAAAGCATGACGAGGTACTTGCCGTCGGCAGTGAACACCGGACATGAGTCGTCAAATGTGCCACGGGTGAGTGCGAAGGACTCCCCCATCCCCTGCTCATCCCAGCACCGAATCTGACCGATCATGGCCTCACTCAAGGCCACCGGGGAACGCCATACCAGGTAACGGGAATCCGGGGACCATGCCAGCCCGCTGGCCTCACCCTCCGGAGAAGCCGCGATCTGACGCACGGCCCCGTCAGCGATGGTAACGATGAGGATACGACCGTCGTGGCTAACGAGGGCAACCTTCGTGCCGTCGGGGGCTGGCGAGATGTGTAGCACCCGACCAATCCGGCCCTGCGCCAGGCGACGAATCTCGCCGGTGCCGTCGAGATTTGCGACCTCAAGGCAGTCCTCCCCCTCGACATCGCTGGCCCATACTCCCTGTCCAGTCTGGCCCAGAACGCGCGGCTCACGGATACGCACCCCGTCAGCTGCCGACAGCGCCCGAGCCGGACCGGAACGGTGGGTCAAGAAGTAGGCAGCCCCCCGCCATTCAAGTAAGGACCCATCGCCGCCGTGATCGGAGACGACTGCTTCCAGCCGATCTGTGGGGTCCAGCGACACGCGCTGGGGCGCCCCAATACCAAGGTCGATCTCGAGGCGTTGGGGTTCGTCGTCGAGGCCGTTCATCGTCCAGATCGCCCCGTGAGCGTGATACACGATCGTCATCCCGTCGGTGCGCGGGTCCCGCACGTAACCCTCGGTCTCACCGTGGTGGGTGTGCTGGCGCAGGTCATGGCCCTCACCGTCAACCGACCAGATCTGCGCCTGGGCGCGCGGGGAATCGTCTTCACTCATGTCGGAGCTGAAGATGAGCCGGTCACCGACCCAACCAACCCCGTAGCGACCAGCGGCGGCGTAGCGACCATCGTGGTCATCGTTACCGTCACGCAGCACGCGCAGGAAGTGATCCGACCCGGCAGGACGCAGCCAAATCTGGGCGGCAGTGCCACCTCGGTAGCGCTTCCACCGCGAACAGTCTCCAGAGTTCGGGGTAACGACCGCTACCGCCCCATCCGAATTAACGGCCAGGTCCATTCCCGGTCCGTATCCGAGGCGCTCGACGTGGCCATCGAGGGAGACCGTGTACAGCCAGGCCAAACCGATGTCATTGGTCTGATGAGGAGACGAAAACACCACGTGCTCGTCATCCTGCCATCCCACAACGAGGTTGCGATCAGCTCCGAGCCAGGTCAGCCGACGCTGATCGCCGGTAGCCAGATCAATGACGAAAACTTCAGGCCGCTGCCCCAGATACGAGGTCCATGCAATCTTCGTGCCATTCGGGCTAAAACGAGGGTTTCGGACCATGGCATGATCGCTGGTGAGCCGACTTGCCCGTCCTCCCGTGACGGGAACCAACCACAAATCGTTGTCGGCGGTGAAAACCACCAGATCGCCATGGACATCGGGGTATCGCAGATATCCAGTTGCCATGGTTGTCAGGGTACCGTCTTGTACACAGACCAACAGGAGGATGACCCCATGGCAGGTACGCGAAAATCCGCGAAGTCAAAGCTCGTCAAAACGGCCATAGCCGCCGGAACACCACTGGCCAAGGATTTGTGGGATGCCATCAACACTGACGGGCGTGCCGAGGCATGGGCGAAGTCTCACTATGCCAAGGCCCGCAAATCGGCAGCCGCGAAAACCGCGCTGGGGCGAGTCCAACTCACTGTAGATCGGGTACGGGAATACGCCGACCACTCCTCCAGCCCCAATGCCCACCAATGGCGTGACGAGGCCAACAACATCGCGTCGCGTATCCCGCTGGTCAAAGTGCAGCGTGGCAAGGAGCGCCGCAAGTCGGTCTCAGAACTACAAAGACGAGCTGACAAACTCCTCGCCGACGTTCTCGACGAGCACTGAGGTCAGGCCGACAACCGTCCTCGGCCATGGACCATGCTCGGCGAGGACAGGTACTGACACTTCCCTTCCCCGGTGATGGCCTCCCGGGTCACCACGACACGAGCGACGTCATCGCGGGAAGGAACGTCGAACATGACATCCATGAGGGTTTCCTCGATGATGGCACGCAACCCACGCGCGCCGGTCCCCCGAGATACGGCTTTGTCAGCGATGGCCTCCAAAGCGCTCCCAGTGAAGGTCAATTCGACCCCATCGAGTTCGAAGAGTTTCTCGAACTGTCGGGTCAGGGCGTTGCGTGGTTCGGTGAGAATACGCACCAGGGCATGACGATCAAGGGGATGCACAGCAGTCACCATCGGCAGACGCCCGATGAACTCGGGGATGAGCCCGAATTCGTGAAGGTCCTCGGGGCGCACCAGCTTCAAGACCTCCGGTCCTTCGAGCGTGTCGCGAATACCGGGATCGTTGTTGAATCCGAGCGGACGGGTACCGATTCGCTTCGTGATGATGTCTTCCAGACCGGCAAAAGCCCCACCGACGATGAAAAGAATGTTGGTGGTGTCGATCTGGATGAAATCCTGCTGGGGGTGTTTTCGACCACCCTGCGGAGGCACCGAGGCGACCGTCCCTTCAAGGATCTTCAACAGTGCCTGCTGGACTCCCTCGCCGGAGACGTCACGGGTGATCGACGGGTTCTCTGACTTGCGGGCTACTTTGTCGATCTCATCGATGTAGATAATTCCCCGTTCGGCGCGCTTGACGTCAAAATCTGCCGCCTGAAGCAGTTTGAGCAGGATGTTCTCGACGTCTTCACCGACATAGCCGGCTTCGGTGAGAGCCGTCGCGTCAGCCATCGCGAAGGGGACGTTGAGCTGACGGGCCATCGTCTGGGCTAGGTAGGTTTTGCCGCAACCCGTCGGCCCGAGCATGAGGATGTTGGACTTGCCGAGTTCTACCCCATCATCCTCGGCCCGACGGGCGTGCGGCACGTCAACTTCAGACTGAATACGTTTGTAGTGGTTATAGACCGCCACCGAGAGGGTGCGTTTGGCCTCCTCCTGGCCGATCACCCAAGCGTCCAGGAATTCGCACAGTTCGCGGGGACTGGGCAGTTCGTCGAGGCCACCGACCTCCTCCGGGGAGGAAAATTCCTCCTCGAGGATTTCATTACACAGGTCAATGCACTCGTCACAGATGTAAACCCCGGGGCCAGCGATGAGCTTCTTGACCTGCTTCTGGCTCTTTCCGCAGAAAGAACACTTAAAGAGATCTCCGCTCTCACCAATCCGCGCCATCCGGCTTTCCTCCTTGTCGGCAAGCCACCATCGTTACGTCCAGTTGGACATTCGTCCCCGAGCTGTGCGCCGTCCACCTTAGCCGTAGACGGTATCCGCACTATGGCAGTCGCCGCCCGTGTTCGGGTGACGACGTTCAACCCTGTAGTGGCCCTCGAGACTCGAGGGCCACCATTCACCGGACAAGAACTCACCCGGTGAAGACCTCACACGGTGGTGAGGATGTCGTCGATGAGGCCGTATTCCTTGGCACCCTGGGCCGTCAGGTACTTGTCGCGGTCGATGTCCTTGGACACCTGTTCGACGCTCTGGCCGGTCGCGTCAGCCAACATCGACTCCATGAGCTTGCGGATTCGCTGGATCTCGTCGTCCAAAATCTCGATGTCGGTTGCCTGACCATAGGTGGCCTGGCCCATCGCCGGCTGGTGAATGAGGATCGTCGAGTTCGGCAGGGACAAACGCTGCCCCTTCGCTCCAGCCGCCAACAGCACTGCCGCCGCCGAGGCCGCCATACCCAGACAGATCGTCTGAACGTCAGGACGCACATAGTTCATGGTGTCGTAGATGGCCGTCATAGCAGTAAAGGAGCCACCGGGTGAGTTGATGTACATACTAATCTGACGATCAGCTTCCATCGACTGCAGACACAACAGCTGAGCCATCACGGCGTTGGCAATGTCGTCAGTTACCGGGGTGCCGAGGAAGATAATGCGATCCTCGAACAACTTTGTGTAGGGGTCGACCCGGCGCACCCCATAAGAGGTGCGCTCCTCCCACTGCGGGATGTAGTAGTCGTTGCGCGGACCTGCGGGGGCCAGCCCACCGGGAGCAGCCTGCTCGGCCTGCTCGGCGTTGAAGGCGGCCAACCGATTCTTGTCGAAGGCGTTGAATCCCATGGTCACCTCACTGATTCGGGGCGTCGCCGCGAAGCTGCGACGCGTTGCTGTAGACGTGGTCGATAAGCCCGTACTCCAAGGCCTCCTGAGCGGTGAACCAGTGGTCCCGATCGGAGTCCTCAAGGATCTGCTCGAGGGTGTGACCGGAGTGGTCAGCGTTGAGCTGGGACAGTTCCCGCTTGGTGTCCTTGAGCATTTTGGCATTGATGGCGATTTCGGTAGCCGTACCGCCAACTCCGCCCAAAGGTTGGTGCATGAGGATCTTGGCGTGTGGCAGCGCGTACCTCTTGCCGGGGGTACCGGCGGTCAGCAGGAACTGGCCCATCGAGGCGGCCATACCCATGGTCACCGTCGCAACATCGTTGGAAATCCACTGCATGGTGTCGTAGATCGCCATTCCGCCGGTGACTGAGCCACCTGGCGAGTTGATGTACAAGTAAATGTCAGCCTCGGGGTCCTCGGCATTGAGCAACAACATCTGGGCGCACAGTGCGTTGGCGTTCTCGTCCTTAACCTCGGACCCGAGAAAGACGATTCGGTTACGCAGCAGCGACTGATAGACGTTGTCGGTCATCCCGGCACCGCCGGTCTCGGGGCCGGCCATCGCGGGCATGCCCTGGGAAGTGATCGAAGTGTTGTGGTTCACGACTCTGAACCTACCGTGCGGGGACGACACTTCTAGGGTCGTTCGCGTTTAGCGGTCCGCAACGATGTCGGAATACTCCTCATCCGGGTTGTCCTCGAGACCTTCAGTGGGTCGGGATGAGATGAGGGCATTAATCCATCGGGCCCCCGGATCGTGGTCAATAAGGGTGGACTTGACGAGCAAGGAACATGGCAGAGCGATGAGGGTTCCCAGCGCACCGAAAACCCACCCCCACAACAGCAGGGAAACGAAGGACATCGTCGGCGTCAGACCCACGGCGTCACCAGCGAATTTCGGCTGAATGATCGACTGGATGACGAAATTGAGCACCGAGTAGGCCGCGATAACTGCCACCGCAGACACCCAGCCGTTCTCGAAGAGAGCCAGCAGCGCCGGTGGAATAACGCCGATGATGAAACCGACGTTAGGAATGTAGTTCGTCAGGAAGCTGAACAATGCCCACACTCCGGCCAGCGGAACACCGATGATGAGCAGGGCTGCCCAGTCGCAAAGGGCGACGACAAGGCCGAACAGCGTGGTGACGAGCCAGTACTTGCGAATGCCGCTGGCGAATGATTCAAGAGCGACGACGACGTCCGGCTTGCGCTTGCCGGCTATCCTGAGACGATCATGCATCTGCGGGGTGTCCATGACCATGAAGATCATGCCCGTCAAGATGACGATTATCATCGTCACTACGCTCGACGTGTCAGAGGCCACCGATGTCACGACCGACATCACCTGTTGGGGATCGATCTTCTTGAGTTTCTCGGTTATAACGTCTTGGGAATAGCCCAGCTGCGTCAACCATTCAATGAGCTGGGTATAGATCTTCTCCATCTGCGGGATGTATGTCTGCAGCTGGTTAATCATGGCCGCAACCGACCAGACCATTGCCGCCATGCCCGCAGCCAACACGATGATGACGACGGTGCCGGCCGTCGTGGCGGAAATCCACCGAGGGCACTTGTGCTTCACAAGCCAGGTGTGAAGTGGATAGGCCGTGATGAGCAGGTTGAGGGCGAAGAACAGCGGGGCGATGACGCTAGAGAGTTCGTGGAGAAAGCTGAGCGCCAGCCAGGCAGCAGCCAAGGTGAGCAGGACGATCATCACCCTGGGTAAGCCGTGCGTGCCAGGAACTTCCCCGACTTCGTCTATGGCTTGGGGCGAAAGTCCAGACTCCGCCGCCGTCGTCGCGCTTGTCGCACCGTGGGTCGGCTGCTCCTCGGCCGCTATTTCATCTCCACTGTCAATCTCTCCACGCTCAACGGCACGAGCTACCGCAATATCCTCAGCCACCATTTGACGCACATTGCGCAATTGACGGGTAGCGGGGACAACAGAAATCCGGCGACCAGGTCGCGGGGTACGTGAGGGGCGTTTGCTCATCGGGCTTCCTCAGGGTGACGCGGAGGCGGCGCCGCACGGAAAACCGCACGACGCCGGTCATTAGCGGTCGATCCTACGAGACTTGACAGTCCCTGATCGTCATTCCTCCTTGGCACCAGTCTTCTTCTTGGCGCCCGACTTCTTGGCCGAGGCCTTCTTGGTAGCAGGCTTCTTTGCTGCAGACTTCTTGGCAGCGGGCTTCTTTTCGGCCTCGTTTTCCACAGCAGGAGCTTCCTCCGTGGCCTCATCAGCAGGAGCCTCAGCCTTGCCGTCGGCCTTGGCGGTCTCTTCTGCGGACTCCTCAGCGTCGGCTGGCTCGTCGGACTCCTCGGCTCCATCGGACTCGTCGGCGATGGTGCCGTCAGGCTGAATACGGTCCAGCTCGATGATCTCGCCGTTGGAATCCTTGACGGTGGCAGAACCCACCATGGAGGCCAGCGCCTTACCCCGACGGATCTCCTGCATCCATTCGGCCATGTGGTTGTGCTCCATCATGTGCTGAGCCTGCTCTTGGGGAGACGTTCCGTACTGCTGAGCCTTGCGGAAGAGCAACTCGGTCAGCTCATCCTGTTCCACGCCGATCTCGTCGTCATCAGCCATCTTGTCGAGGACGATCTGGGCCTTGAGAGCGTCCAAGGAGCGCTTTTCAATCTCGGCCCAGAAGTCGTCGGCGTTGTCGGCCTCCTCCTCGGAGTCCTCGAGGTATTGCTCGACAGTCAGCCCAGCCTGGGCCAGCTGCTGGTTGACCTGCTGTCGGCGAGCCTCGAGTTCGGCGTCGACGAGTTTGGCCGGCAGCTCGATGTCGATCTTGGAGATGACCTCTTCAAGAACCTTGTCACGAGCGTCGGCAGCCTGGTCTAGACGGGCCATGTTCTCAAGGGCGGTGCGCAGATCGGCACGCATCTCATCGACAGTGTCGAACTGACTTACGAGCTGGGCAAAGTCGTCGTCAACGGCCGGGAGCTCCTGCTCGCACACCTTGGTCACGGTGACCTTGATGTCGGCTTCCTCGCCGCGCAGCGGGCCACCAACGAGGGTGGAGTGGAAATCGGTGGATTCGCCGGCCTTCAGCCCAGTGACGGCTTCGTCGAGTCCCTCAAGCATGCCCTCGGAGCCAACCTTGTAGGTGACACCGGAAGCGGTGGCGTCTTCCAGGGCCTCGCCGTCGCGAGTGCCAAGAAGGTCGATCGTGACGAGGTCATCCTTGGCGGCGGCGCGCTCGACCTCGGTGTTGGTGGCGAAGCGCTGACGCAGGGTTTCAATGCGGTCATCGACATCCTCATCGGGCACGTCAACGGCGGGCACCTCAACGGAGATGGCGGAGACATCCGGCAGGTCGAAGTCGGGACGGACATCCACCTCAGCAGTGAACTCGACGACCTCGCCATCCTCCAGCTTGGTCACCTCGATCTCAGGCTGACCGAGGGGAACAACCTTATTCTCCTCGACGGCCTTGCCATAGGCATCAGGCAGCGCGTCGTTGATGGCCTCCTGAAGGACGACTCCGCGACCGAAACGCTGGTCGATGACCGGAGCCGGCACCTTCCCCTTGCGGAAGCCGGGGACATTCACCTGAGCGGCAATGTCCTTGTACGCCTTGTCAAGGCTGGGCTTCAATTCATCAAAGGGCATCTCGATTGTGAGCTTCACACGGTTGGTGCTGAGCTTCTCAAGGGTGCTGGGCACGAAGTTTCTCCTGTGGTTCCGATTCTGTCGTCCCCGTTTCAGGGAACACACATGCCATTCGAGTTTAGCGACGTGGTGGCATACGGGCCAACAAGAGGCCTCAGAAGGTGATCTCATGGCACGTGGTCCACATTTTCCCGTCATCGCCACAGCCTCGCCGACCATTCCTCCGCCACGACCATTCCTCCGCTCCGTGCAGGTCCCTCCGCCGCTCCGTACAGGTTCTGCGATGATCCCGATGATGATTCGTTCGCGAATCCGTTCGTGAGAGGGAAACCACCGTGACCACTACATCCACCGAGCTCCAGGACCGCCTCGCGACCCGTTTCTTGCGCTACAGCGCGATTTCCACTCAGAGCGACTCCGCCGCCACCGTTGTCCCCTCTTGCCAGGGACAGTGGGAGTTCGCACGGTTGCTCGCCGTGGAACTTGAGGAAGCTGGGGTACGCGACATCCACCTGAGCGACACCTGCGTCCTGACAGCGCGGATTCCATCCACCCTTCCTGACGATGTAAGAGCACCGGTCATCGGCTTCTGCACTCACCTCGACACCGCCGATTCCGGTCTGAGCCCCATCGTGAACGCCCGAATCATCGAACACACCGGCGGGGACATCCATCTGGGCGAGGACCAGTGGATTCGCCGTAAGGAACACCCCGAGATTGACGCGTACGTGGGTCAGCGGATTCTTGTTACCGACGGAACCAGCGTTCTCGGAGCTGATGACAAGGCCGGCGTGGCTTCGGTGATGGAGGCTGCCGTTCGGTTGATGGCCGATCCAATGGCGCACCCGGAGGTATACCTCGCCTTCGTGCCCGACGAGGAGATTGGGTTGCGCGGGGTGCGGACGATGGACCTCGCACGGTTCCCGGTCGACTGGGCATACACCTTGGACTGCTGCGAACGTGGTGAGGTGGTCGAGGCGACCTTCAACGCCGCGTACGCGACGGTGGTAATCGAGGGAGTTGCGGCCCATCCAATGAGCGCGTTTGGCGTTTTGGTCAATCCCATCCTCGTTGCCCACGACCTGATCGGAAGATTCGACCCAACCCAGACCCCCGAGTGCACCCAAGGCCGGGAGGGATACATCTGGGTGGATGCCATGCACGCAGACCAGTCCGTTGCAACCGTCGACCTCAATATCCGCGATTTTGACCGAACCCGTTTCGAGGAGCGCAAGGAACAGATCCGCCAGATTGTTGACCAGGTTCGCGCAGCTCATCCCCGGGCGCGGATTGATGTCACCTTCGAGGACGTCTACGCCAATCTGGAGGACTCTAAGACTCCTACTAACGCGATCGCCACCCGCCGGCTCCTTGACGCCATGGCAGCTGTAGGAGTCGAACCCATTCACCGATCCATGCGTGGTGGGACTGATGGTTCTTGGCTGTCGGCCCAAGGCATCTTCACACCGAACTTCTTCACCGGTGCCCACAATTTCCATTCCCGGTGTGAGTTCCTGCCCTTGCCAAGCCTGGAGTGCAGTCACCGAGTCGTCATGGAATTGATGCGAGGAGCTTCGTCTTGACAAAGCAACTCGTCTCGACAAAGGAATTCGCCCCGAACCAGATGGCTCAGGGCGATCAGCGAGCGGATGACGGGAATCGAACCCGCGTAGCCAGTTTGGAAGACTGGGGCTCTACCATTGAGCTACATCCGCATGGTGTCCAACAGACCTCGACAGAATACATGGATTAGCCGTCGGCGTCACATTCGTGGCGAAACGGTGAGTCCGGGCGGCCTGCGCTCGTCCAGCCGGAACTCGCATATCGACCTTCCAGACCATCCTCACGGTTGCCTGCCATGATGTGATGGCTTTATGACACCTTTGAAGAAACTTGCCACCTGCGCGACAACCTGGTTGGTCATTGGCCTAGCCGGCGGGGTGTTCTACCGCGAGTTCACCAAGGCCAACGACTTCACCGGCTGGACCCAGCTCAAGGTGGTACACACTCACTGCCTGGCACTGGGATTCATGCTGACCCTTATCGTGCTGGTCTTGGAGCGAGTATTCACCCTGTCGGCACATCGGGGTGCGTTCGCAACCTATTTCTGGGGATTCAACCTCGGTCTTTTACTGACGATCACCATGCTCGTCATTCACGGCGTCATGCAGGTTCATGGCAACATCGACGTCTCCCCCGCAATCTCAGGTATCGCCGGCCTCGGTCATATTGGCCTGTCTGTCGGACTCGTGGGACTCATGGTCGCTCTGTTCACATCACTACCCGCGACCACGCCACGGCCCACGCCAGAGGATCAGCTCACGACCCATCGATGATCCTTCGCCATGCAGCGAACGCAGGTCGTATATCGTTCACAAGCAGATACCGTCCCGACGGCGGCCACCAGCGTCATGGGTGGCAAGCTCCACCCGACGAGCAACGGATACGTTGTCATCAGCGCCGAAACATACGGTGCAGCCACACGGGACGGTTCAGCCACAAGAGCAGCTACAAGGGTCACAAGGACCGCGCAGCCAGCACGACCGCGCAGCCACTAGAACCGTGCAGCTACCAGGATGGAGTTGACTATGCCGATTACCGTTGCACCGGGTTCTGTGGTGCAGGTGCGTGATGAAGAGTGGCTCGTCAGCACTGTTGACCACACCGACGACGGGCAGCTGCTAACAGTTCAGGGTTTGTCGGGCCTCGTCCGTGGCACCACGGCGACGTTCTACGAGAACCTCGACACCATCATTCCGCTCGATCCGCATGACGCGACCCCGGTAACTGACGGTTCCCCCACTATCGGGACGCGCGGCTGTGGTTGGAGGCGGCGCTACGCAAGACCCCAATTCCCCTCGAAGAACCCACACTGACCGCCAGCCAATATGCCCTGGCTGACCGCCTGAAGTACCAGTATTCGGCGGTACTGCAGGCCCTCGATCCGAACAACCTTCAACCGCGCATTCTTCTGACAGACGCGGTAGGCCTGGGAAAACGATCGAGATCGGGATGATTCTGTCCGAACTCATCCGTAGGGGCCGCGACGAACGCATACTTATCGTCTGCCCCCGTCACGTGTTGGAGCAAATGCAAAACGAGATGTGGAGCCGTTTTGCGATTCCCTTCGTTCGTCTGGACTCGGTAGGTCCGCAGCGCGTCAAGCAGAAGATCCCCGCCAACCGCAACCCGTTCAGCTGGTACAAACGGGTCATCATCTCCATGGACACCCTCAAACAGGACCGCTTCTCCCACGATCTCCATCGTCGCGAATGGGACGCCGTTGTCATTGACGAATCCCACAATGTCACCGGCGACACCACTCAGAACAACCGTCTTCCCGAACCCTGGCACCCCATACTGACGCTCTCATTCTGGCGTCCGCGACCCCGCATAGTGGCAACCGGAAATCCTTCGCTGAACTCATCAGGCTGCTGGAACCTACTGCTGTCAGCCCCCATGGCGATCTCGACAAGAACGACCTGAAGCGCCTGGTGAAGCGACGCCACCGAAACGACCCCGAGGTCTCCAGCATCGCCGGGGGCGACTGGGCTGAGCGCAAGCCGCCGCAGAACCTCCTTGTCCAGGCCACCCCAGCCGAGAACGCCGTCGCCGAGGAGCTGGATCGAATTTGGCTGCATCCGGCGGAATCATCCCCGTACAGCGGCGCCGCCTCTGCTCTATTCCCATGGACCCTTGCCACGGCTTTCTTGTCATCCCCCGCGGCCCTGCGCCAGACCATCAGCGAACGGCGTCGACGTGTCAGTGCGCACTCGCCGACACCGGAACAGCAACGTGAAATAGCGGCACTCGATCGACTGAACGACTTAAATGACGCCGCGTTCGATTCCTCGGCTACATATGACAAGTTAGTGCGTTACCTGAGAAAGATCAGTATCGACCGACGTCAGCGGGCCGTCGTCTTTGCAGAGCGAGTCGATACGTTGCACTGGCTCCGTAAGCGTATCGTCAAGGATCTCTGCCCCGCCGAAAACGAGGTCGCGGTGCTACACGGCGGCCTGAGCGACGCCGAGCAGCAGCAGATCGTCGAGTCTTTCAAACAGTCCACTTCCCCCCATCCGCGTGCTGGTCACCGGCGATGTCGCCAGTGAAGGTGTCAACCTGCATCAGCAATGCCACGAACTGATCCACTTCGACATCCCTTGGAGTCTTATTCGCATTGAACAACGCAATGGCCGAACCGATCGATACGGCCAGCGTCATTCTCCCCAAATCACCACCTTGTTGTTGGAACCGTCGAGTCCATCTTTCCGGGGCGATCTGCGAGTTCTGTCGCGTCTGATTAAGCGAGAGCAGGAGGCACATGAGGCACTCGGTGATGCCGGCAGTCTCATGGGCGACTACAACGTCGGTGCCGAAGAGGAAGACATCAAGAATGTCCTAGCTGTACTGACCGGGGAGGTTGGTTAACCGGGGAGGTTGGTTAAGCGGGTGATGGGTGGTTGGTTGTTGCAGGCTGAGTGGGGTCGGTGGTGATTGTAGTAGTGGATCTAACTGGCCAGGGCGTCGCGACGTTCTTGTTCGCAGGTGTAACAGCGGGCGTAGGCCCAGCCGTCAGCCAGAGTGCGATGGAACCGTTCGATCTTGCCATTCGTTTGAGGCCTGTAGGGGCGGGTCTTGTTCACCGTGATGGACAGCTGATTACAAACCTGGGCCCACAGGTGCGACGTGTAGGCCGACCCATTGTCAGACAAGACTCGTTCGATCCGTACACCTCGATCAGCGAACCAGTTGACCGCCCGGACCAGCACGGCTGTGGCAGTCAGGGCGGTTTCGTCGTCGCGGACTTCGGAGTAGACCGGTCGGGAGTGATCATCGATCACGGAGTGGACGAACGCGTAGCCCATCTTCGGGTTGTGGTGTCTGTTCTTCGGTTTGCCGGGGGTTGCGGCGCGGTTGCGGTCGCCTTTACGGCGCCCAACCAACCGCCATCCACCACCATCAGGAATGGTGCCCAGCTTCTTGACGTCGACGTGGACCAGGCTGCCGGGATGGTCGTGCTCGTAGCGGCGGACAGGTTCCCCAGTGGCCCGATCGACATGAGAAAGCCGGTTCAGCTGACAGGCTGTGAGGATACGGCTCACTGTTGAGGGGGCGATACCGAGTCGGGCAGCGAGCTGGACGAGTCCTTCCCGCAGCCGAAGACGCAGACTCACACAGCGTTTCACCACTGGCAGTGGTGTCGCGTTCGGGCTGTGATGGGGCCGAGAAGAACGATCCTGCGTCGACTCGCCAGCGCGATAACGATCCACCCAGCGTTTGACGGTCGGCCACGAACACTGGAACCGGGCAGCGACCTGGGCAATCGGGACTCCGTTGTCAACGACGAGCTGAGCAACCCGCAAACGAGCGCGTGGAGTCAGAGCTGCGTTAGCGTGGGACACGAGAGGGCCTTTCTGGCAGTGGATATCTTCACAAGTCTCACTCAACCAGCAAGGCCCTCCCCTACCTCACACGTCCGGATCACAATCCTTCAACCAACCTCCCCGGTCAGTACAGCTAGCCAAAGCACAGTTGGAGGGCAACTGTCGCCTTCTGGAGGACTACTACGAGGGCGCAACCCACCTTGACGCGTTGGGGGTGTCCTTGCCGCCGAATGTGCGGCTGCTGGAGATGGTGGCACCGTTTCCTAAATTCGCCGTTGATGTGCTCACTGAGGCCCTTAACCCGGAAGGGTTTCTGCTCGCCGGAGATAAAGACATTCCGGCCCTGCTGCGCCGCTGGTGGCAGGCCAATAATCTTGATACCGCGATCAAGCTGGCTATCACCGAAGCGCTGGTTCAAGGTCAAGCGTTTCTTATTATCGGCTACGGCACCGAATCCACACCACGTATTACCGTGCACACGAAACGTGGCATGGCTGTCCACCGCGACCACATGGGGAATGTTGATGAGGCGCTGCGGGTCTACACCGTCGACGACATCACCTATGCGGCCCATTATCTGCCTGGCGAAACCCTTTACTATCGCCAAGACTCGGGGCTATGGAAACCCGTCGATGTGCAAACCCACCCCGGCCTAGACCGCCCCTTGGTGGTGCCCATCACCAACCGGCTTCGAATCGACGACGTGGACGGCCGCTCTGAGATTCTCGATGTGGTCACCATCTCTGACGCCGCCTCACGCACCCTGACCAATATGCAGGTCGCCCAAGAACTTCTTGCGATGCCGGTGCGCTACATTTTCAGCGACGGTATCGAATCACCGGCCACTTTAGAAGAGTCCCTCAAATCGTATTTCGGCCATTTCATTGCCGGACCTGACGGCGGGTCGGCAGGCCAAATACCGGGGGCCTCGCTGCAATCCTTTATTGACGCCTACAAACTGTATGCCCAAATCATTTCCTCGATTACCGGCATCCCGCCGTCCATGTTGGGTATCGCCACCGACAATCCGGCATCGGCTGAGGCTATGCGTGTTGCTAAGGACCGGCTGATAGGCCGCGCCGAGGTGAAGCAGGATATGTTTGGTGACGCCATCGAAGACGCCGCGCGGCTGGCACTCGCCCTGTACGGACATGATGTGTCGGGGTTGGAAACGTTGGAGTTGTCGTGGCGTGACCCGGCGCTCACCTCGGCTTCAGCGAAGACCGCCTCGATGTTGCAGGCCCAGGCCCAGGGTGTGGTCTCTGCTGAGACAGCCCGCGACTATCTACAACTCACCCCGGAGCAGAAGGCCCGCGAGAACGCCGCCGCCGACGAATTGGCTGCTTTCCGCGCCCAGTTGGGGGCGTGATGGGTCTTGCCGCGCTCGTGTCGACGCTCAGCCAGATTATCGCCGCTCTCACCCCTCGTGTTGCCCGCCTCGTGTTGACCGCTTTCGCCCACCGCGACCCTGAGGGGGCATGGAAGGCGGTGGCCTCACAGGCCCTGACCGAGCAGGTGCGCCAAGCCCGCACCCAGGCATACCAGGCCGCCCGCGAGTTCATCATCACAGAATTCGCAGCATCCGACCCCGCCCCGGGGGCTATGCCCTACATTCCGTCGGCGGCAGGCTATCCGCAACAGTCAGTGGATACCCTGCTTGAGGCTCACGCCACGAAAACACCCGAGGACGCCGCCGCCGCTATATCGGCAGCGCTAGCCTCCCATGTGCGCGACGCGGCCCGTCAAACCATCGAGCGCACCGCCGAAGACGGCCTCACCCCCGACCCGGGCGAACAGGCCGCCCGAACCCACCTCGACACCGACCAGTACACCTCACTAGTCGACCAGGTGGATTGGCAGGCCCTAGCCGACGAGATCGACCACATCGACGCCGAAGCAGCCACACGGGCCGCCGAAGACACCCCCCACCTGGTGCGCGCCGCCTCATGGGCGCGAGTGTTGACCGGCCCCAACAACTGCCCCTTTTGTATCGTGGTGGCCTCGCGTGGCCCGGTCTATGGTTCAGCCGAAAAAGCCGGGGCGTTGACCGCCACGCCGAAACCGCCCGGGGTAGACACCCCGTCGAACCGGTTCCACACCGGCTGCGACTGCGCCGTAGTCCCCATCTACAACACCGCAACCTCGCCGTACCGGCAGCAGTGGGAAACCCTGGAGCGCTGGTACCGTGACCAAATCGACGCCGCCGACCTCGACCGCATCCGATCCGACAATATCCCGATCGCCTCGGTGCGCCAGGCTCTCCAAGACGGACGCCGCCCCGACATCCCCGACATCCGCGCCACCGACTACAACCTGCCCGACTTCACCGACAACAACCTGCACCACGTCCTCGATGGGGAACCGGACGGTCGTCGTGGCGGGCACCGCAGCGGAACAGGGCGGCCATATAAAACAGAGTTTCCGTCCGAATGGTCTGATGAGGATATCCGCGACGCCATCTCTCAAACCATGGCGGCACCATCCAAGGTGGCCACCAAAGATGCCATGGTGTATTTCTACCGCGAGGTTAATGGCGTCATTGTTTGTTATCAGGCTAGACGGCATCAACGGACCGGCGAGCTGAGTTTCTACGCTGCCTACCCGTTCAACGGTAACGGTGTCGTTCGCAACGACAGAGACAAGGACACCCCAGGGGGCACCAAGCAAACCCCTATACCGCTAAACTGGAACGATGTCGACAAGAAACATAAACCCGCGAAGAAGAACAGCTAGAATACCGGTATGGCAGTAGCAGAGACGTGGGAATGGGTCGACGAAGCCGAGGCGCTCTTCTATGCCTTCAACGAGAAGCTCCCCGAAGAGAAGCAGATGGAGGATGTGCTCATAGATGTCGGTGAGGAATCCCTCGCGTTAGGCGGCGTGGCCTACTCGTACGAGGATCTTGCTATGACCCCTGATGCGGCCTTGATGGCCCGTCTCCATGCTCTCAACGAGAAGTACCCGTTTACCGACATGGTTGCTGTCGAGGAGCGATTGGCGGCGATCAGCTAGCCCGCCTCGACAACCCGACCCGAGACCAACCCCGTGGGAAGTTCCTGCGGGGTTTTGTTATGCCCAGGAGGCACTCCATGACTGACACCACAACTCATGACGCCCCGCCGTGGGGTTCTGATGACCAGTTCACCCCGCAACGGGCGTGGGACCTCATCCAAAACTTACGCGCCGACAACATGAAACTACGCGCCGCCCGTGACGAGGCCACCGCCCGCGCCGAAACCCTATCCCAGCAGTGGGAGTCTAAATATGACACGCTAGCCAAGCAGGCCAAGGTCGCCGATGACATGGTTGCCGAACTTGAAGGCAAATACTCCGACCTCGCGGCGCTGCGCGGTAAAGAAACCCTGCTTGCTGAGGCGGGGCTACCCCGAGACCTTGCCGCCAACATCACCGGCGATGACGAAGACGCATGGAAAACCTCTGTGGAGCGTTTCGCCGCGCTTCGCACCCAGGCGGGCCAGGAGCGCCGCCCCGATCCGGCCCAGGCGGCCACCACCCCCACCCCCTCGCCCGACGACATGGCTAGGGACTTCTTCGGCCTGCACTAACAGGCCCCCATAGAAAGGAACAGCCGCCATGGCTATTACCCTCGACGGACTCGACGTCACTTCGAAACTGCCCACTGATTGGGCCGATACTATGCTGCGCCAAGCCTTCCAAAACTCGGTTGTTGGCCAGCTGTCAGCAGCTGAGCCTATCCCCACCAACGGCAAAATCATCCCCATCTATGAGGGCGGCTTCGAGGTGGGCTACACCAAGGAGCTGGGCCGTAAACCGGTATCTGATGTGAAGGTGAGCACCAAAGCCATCACCCCGCACAAGTTCGCCGGAATCATCGTCGTCTCCAAAGAAGCAGCACGAGCCAACCCGGGCCGTCTACTCGAGATCATGCAAGCCGACATGCGTAACGCGGTCCAACGCCAGCTGGATTTAGCAGTGTTGCATGGTATTTCCGCCACCGGCGGCGCCACCATCCCCGACGCCACCTACATCAACCAAACCACCAACACCGTCAAACTCGACGCGTCCAAGGATTTGGTGCCCCAATTCTTGGCAGGCTACGACCTGGTGGCCTCCGGTGACGGGGAGTATGACCCCAACGGGTACGCCTTCGATTCACGAATGCGCACCCGCGTCGCGTTGGCCTCCCAGCAAATGCTGACGATCCCCGGAGCCTCCACCCCGATGCCGAATCTGGCTGTGACCACGGGCACGCTGGGTGGGTTGCCGGTGGCCTACGGGCGCACGGTGGGACGTCGTTTCGCCGGTGACGCCAAAGGCAACGGGGTCGTCGGTGTTGTTGGTGACTGGTCAAAGCTGCGCTGGGGCTATTCATCAAATCTGGAGCTGACCCGCTCCGATCAGGCATCCATTGTCGACGCGAAGGGCCAGACGATCAACACCTTCCAGGACAACGCGATCGCCTACCGGGTGGAGTTCGAGGCCGGTTGGTATGTCGACCCCTCAGCGTTCGCCACCTTCACGAACACCACCCAGCCCGCCGGGGATGAGGGTGACCAGTGAGGTTTCGACATGTGGTCACCGGGGTTGTGGTGTGTACCGACCATGACCCCGGCGGCCTGGCCGAGCCTGTTGATGATCCGGCCACTGAAGAGACAGCGAGCGAGGATCAGCCCCGCGTCATGCCCAGGCCTAGCCGCCTCCGCCCCTGGGACCCCCTGCCACCTGGCAGGGGGTACTTTTTTCATGCCCACCTACCTTGACCGCACATTGTCCCAGACCGTCCCGCGGTGGCTACAAGCCCTCGGTTAGTTCTCACGACTTCTCACGGAATCTCTCACGATTTCTCACACGACTGTGAGTCTGTTAGTTCGCGACTGTCCGCACTATGGCGATCAGCAGAGAACGGCATGAACGTCATTGAAGCCACTCTCTCTTGTAAGGCGGATCTCAGTACATTTTCAGTACAGTCCCCAGCAGACAGGCCGACTGAAACACGTAGCCAAAAACCATACCCGGTATAGTAACTTAGCGTTACTTGAGACCGCTTAAATCCATTTTCGATTACTTAGATCCGCAATCACAACAGCCTCCTGGCCAGGCCTAACGACGCCAAAACGGCTCTGAGGAGGCAGTCGGGGCGACAGGACTCGAACGTGCGGTCTCCTGCTCCACACCCAGGAGGTAGCGGCATGAAAGGCATTGCCCAATTCCACAACAGCCAGTTCGGCACGATCCGCACCATCGAGCAGGACGGGCGTGTCCTGTTCTGCGGCCGCGACGTTGCCACCGCCCTCGGCTATGAGAATCCAGCCAAGGCAGTCCGCGACCATGCTCGTCAGGATGGGGGTCCGATTCGTTACCCCATCGTCGACTCCCTCGGCCGTACCCAACAGGCCATCTTCATCACCGAGGGCGATCTGTACCGCTTGATCGCCTCATCGAAGCTTCCGGCGGCCCAGGCCTTCGAGTCGTGGATTTTCGACGAGGTCCTCCCTTTGATCCGCAAGCATGGCGGCTACCTCACACCCGATATGACCGAGCGGGTGTTGTCTGACCCGGACACGATTATTCGGCTGGCCACCGATTTAAAGGCGGCCCGCGCTCAGGCTGCCGAGCTGGAAGCCCAGGGTGAAGCAGACCGCCCGAAGGTGCTGTTTGCTGATTCTGTTGCCGCATCTCAAACCTCGATCCTCGTGGGGGACCTGGCGAAGATTCTGCGCGGCAACGGCGTTCAGATTGGCGGGCAGCGCCTGTTTGCGTGGCTGCGAGACAACGGCTTCCTGATCCGCCAAAAAGGGACGGCGTGGAATATGCCCACCCAAAAAGCCATGGAGTTGCGGCTGTTTGAGGTCAAAGAAACCGCTGTGACTCATTCGGATGGCCACGTCACCATCTCAAAAACACCGAAAGTCACCGGCAAGGGGCAGGCTACTTCGTGGACCGGTTCTTGTCGGGCCGTTTCAACGCAGCTGAGGAGGTGTCGGCATGAGTATTGCCACGTATTGCACGTCGCTGAGCTCAGGCCGAGGCCAAGTACTGCGCGAGCGCGGCGCGGAGCACGTCGGAGCGACGGAGCCCTTGCCGAGCGGCCAGCGCGTCGACTTGGTTGCTGACGTCTTCGGGTACACAGAATGCAAGCCTTACCGACGGGTCTCCAGCAGGGTCGAGGCTGGGGCGTCCACCACGGCCTTCGAGTTCCTCACCCCATTCGTGTACGAGCTCGTTGGTGACGCGGGTGCCGCCAGGCAGGCGCACATCCTCGATGTCAAGGTCAATGTCCCCGCCGTCGATAACCTCGACGCGCCTGTCTCCCAGGTTGATGGTCACAGTCTTGCTCATGATGAGAGGGCAGCCTCGAGAGCTTCGCGCACAATCACAGAGCGCCGCTTCCCAGTGCGCGCAGCTTCGCAGTCGAGCTTGGCATTGAGTTCTTGGGGGAGCCGCACGGTTACCGACGGGGAATGTACGCCGGGGCCACTGAGCGACGGTCTGCCTGCACGGCGGACTTCAGCGGCTGCCTCGACAAGCTCGTTGACTACGGTGTCGGTAAGACGCCGTCCAGTGCTGGTACGCACATCGTCGGCTTCAAGGTCAACGTCGGCTCCGATTGGCGTATCTACGGTGATTGCGGGTACAGCTCGCATGTCAGCGTCCTCTCAGCGCGGTTGGCATGGCGTGGATGACCAGAAGTCCGTAGGGGATTTCGACGGCGATGATCTCAAGTTCGAGGCTGCGGTCGTCGGCTCCGATGTACAACCATCCTTGATCTCCACGTGCGGTGACAATCGGGGTGGGTTCAGTAGTGGCGACAACGTAGCGCACGTGAGCCTTACCGACCCGGTGTTTGCGTGCCGCCTGCGTGAACCTCAACTCGACGACTTAATTGTGTCACACACATCACGTGTTGTGCAAGACACAATTGCGGGTGGCGATGACTCCACCACAGGCAGTGGCCGCATGACTTGTAAACTCAGGAGTAATGAACGTGTCCGAGAAACAGGCTCGCGAACTACTGGCAGCGGTCAAGAAGGTCAGCGAGAAACCACGCCATGATCCTCATCGAAACCGTCTACCTGATCCGCTTACTGCGGTCGCTGTGTCCAGCCCAAGCCATCGACGAGCACACCGCAGAAGCCTGGCAGCCAGTCCTGGATGACATCGACCCCGTAGACGCCATCAAAGCCGTCTACGCCATCGCTAAAAACCACGACTCCAGGCCGCTATTTATCGACCCCCGACAAATCCTCAACCAAGTACGCGCCACAAAAGCCGACTACTACGAACGCCACCCGCCCGAAACACCACCACCCGAAGGCCCGAAACAATACCTAGAATGGGTCAGGGGAAACAGGATGAAAAAGAACACGGGAACTGGTAATGTTCTACCTAGAAAACACCACGGCTACAACGCCATCGATAGGCGATAGGGGGACGTTGTGAAAACTCTGCCAATGCTATTTCCGCATTTCGGCGCGAAACACAAAACGGCACCACTGGCATGGCAGGCACTAGCCGGAGCTTGATGGCTGCACTATTGAACGAGCTGTGCGACCCGCTGGTAGGAGACCCCCATGATCCGGGCGGCGTCCCGGTACGAAATCCCCGCGCCCACCAGGGACTTGGCCGCACGGCGAAGCGCCGCCGCCGAGGCAGCATTCGCTCGGTCAGCCTCGGCCCGGAATCGCTCAGCCTCCCTCATCGCCTGGTCGTAACTGGCTGGAGTGACCACGTGAAGCTCCATCGTCACCTGGTCCTCATCCACCCCAGCCAGGTAAGCCACAGCCTCGCGCATCTCGTCATCGACAGCAGCCAGGGTCCGCACTTGGCTCACTGCCCCGTTTTCAGACTCAAGGACCCATACCCCATTGCCGCGCTCTGCGGTCACCGTGACGGTTATCATCACCACCACCCCTTCCCGCCGAATTCGTCGTCAAACTGGTCGAAAAACTTGCGCGCAGTCTTGTCATCGACCTCCGCATGTCGACCTAGCGTGCGGCTGGTGCGACCGACTCGCACCGCTGTGTGCCGCGTGAGTTCGGTCAGTTCAACGGCAAGTCCGCAAGACCGGGCCTGCTTGCGGAGTGTGTCGAGGACTGCCGTGCGCTTCATGACCATAAGTCATGACCACACTAGACACTCCGTCAAGGCGACACTAGACACACTGGGAAAGGCGTGCAGCGATGAATGACCCTCCCGCTTGGATTCCTGCCGTCGACCCACTCGCCCGCCTAGCATCCATGCCTGCCCTGGTGAGAGAGCCACCGCCACGAGTACCCTGGCCCGGCCCGCCTAGAGCGGCAGTGGCGATTCGCCCCACCTATGACCGCAGCCCAGCTGAGTAAGCGGCTGGGTATCAACGCCAACACCATCAGCCAGTGGGCGCGGCGGCGCCGGATCAAGGCGGCCCCCGGCGCCTCCGGTCCGTGCTACCGGCCCTGGGATGTTATCGCGCAAGCATGGCCTGGCATTGTCGAGGCCATTGAGGCCCGTGATATGCCTGACGCCGCCTAAGCCCCCGGTTATGTCAGCAGAACCAGCGGGGGTGGCATAACACCACCCCCTGCCGCGTCATGAGCGCTTACGGTTTGGTGTGGATTTCCCAGTCCAGCGGCGCACAGTCTCGGCGGTCACCCCGGCGGCCCGGGCTATTGCCGCGTCTGGTACGCCGTTGGCTTGAGCGAGGCGTACTTGCTCGCGTAGGCGCTGATAGGCCGCCTGCCGTTCGGTGGCTGCTTGTTCGACGCTGTGGATACTCATGCCCGCCCCTGATGTGCGCGGCGTACGTCCAGTCCTGCGCAGACGGCGACCCCGACGGCTGGGATCATCCACAACCTCGGGGAGTCATCGGCGAGGGCTAGTCCCAACAGGGCCAGGGACATCCACGTTGGCCATGTGATCTTCATTGCTCATCCTTCCTGATGATGGGGGGTATCCTTGGGGAGGGTTCCAGCTAAGCTGCTGTTAGCTGGAACCCTCATCATCTCAGCGGTTGCGCCTGCGGTTCCGACGCGACTGTCGCCGCTCTTGTCGGAGTGCGCAGATGATTGCGGTTGTGGTTCCCGCGATCTCAGCAATCGTCTTGATGATCTCCAAGGCGTCCTTCATGGATTCTCACCCCCTCTGTGTTGTTGTACCCCCAATCATACAACCGATCATGCTAAACAGCAACATAATCATACGATATGCCATGGTGAAAATGTGCTACTAAGACAGGTGACGGGACAAGTGCGTCCCGTGAGCCGTTGAGGTTTCTGTGGGTGACAAGTTCCTATGACGACATCGAGGACAGGAACGGCGAACTGGATACGCAACGCCACCACAGCGAAACGTCGAGCGCGAGCCGACGGGCTGACGTGTTGCCCATGCTGTGGAGTCCAGCTGCGCTGGGATGTCAGCCGCACACCAGCAAGTCCTGAGGCAGACCATATTATTCCGTATTCACGAGGCGGTTCAGACCGGCTCGACAACATCAGGGTTATTTGCAGACGGTGTAACCAGTCGCGAGGCAACGGGGTGCCACGTAAGGGGCGTCGATTTCGCCGGGTGGAATCCATCGACCGGCGCGCCGTCTGGTAACCGGGGGGGTATACCCCTCCCCACCCCTGGTGGTCACTTCACCACGGCATAGCGAGATCTCTCCCCGGGCTGTTCCACGGGCGCGCGAGAGGCTGCACGAACGTGCATAAAACTTTTTCCACGTCTTTGAATACTCATGTCAAGGGGGTGCACTGTGACTCTCAAGCTCGTTACCGACGATACGCCAACGCCGCGTCGGCGGGTGAAGAATGAAAAGATCAAGACCGCCTACCGTTCGGGCGACAAGCTGCGCATTCTGGACGCTATGTTTTGCACGGCAGCCGCTATTGCCGAGGATCCGGCTCAGGCGGCCCGTGATCGCACAGCGGCGTTGAAGTCGCTGGAATCGCTGCTCGACAAAGCCGAGAAGGCGGGGGCGCTGCACGAGGTGCCACAGGCCACCTCGCCGACCCCGGCATTGCGTCAGGCTGCTGGGGGCGAGGGCTGGTCTGGTGTGTGATCCGCACCTGTCACAGATCGCCAAGCACCTGGTATACCCGGAGGGTATCGCTTCGACGTTGTGGCCGGTGGCCCGGCGAGTGTGTGAGGCTGCCGGGCTGGGGTTTGATCGGTGGCAAGACGACCTAGCCCGCCTTATCCTCGCCCGGGACGCCAGCGGCGAATTCGTGAACAAGGTTGATGGTGTCGAGGTGTCGATTCCACGCCAGGTTGGCAAAACATACACGGTGGGTGCGCTGGTATTCGGGCTGGCCGCGATGCTGTCTGACGGGACGATGATTTGGACTGCCCACCATACCCGCACCTCGGATGAGACGTTTCTCGCTTTGCAAAACCTTGCGAACCGTCCCGGCTTGTCGCAGTACGTGTCGAAGGTGCGGGCCGGTAACGGTAAGCAGGCGTTGGAGTTCACCTCCGGGTCTCGAATCCTGTTTGGTGCCCGTGAGGCCGGGTTTGGTCGGGGTATCCCCGGTGTGGATCTCATCGTGTTCGACGAGGCGCAGATCTTGTCGCAGAAGGCCCTTGACGCCATGGTGCCGACATTAAACACCTCCGACCTTGGCTTGGCGATCCGTATCGGCACCCCGCCGAGGCCTACCGACCCGGCAGAGGCGTTTATTGAATTCCGCCGAGCCGCCCTGAAAGGTGACATGGTCGGTGGCACCTATGTTGAGATTGGCGCCCCCGATGATGCTGACCTGTCAGACCGGAAAGTGTGGGCTAGGGCGAACCCGTCGTTTCCTCGCCGCACCTCGGAGGCAGCCATTTTGAGGATGCGCCGTCAATTAGGTGAAGAGTCATTTCGCCGCGAGGGGCTGGGGATATGGGATGACGACTCGGTGAAAACCGCCATCGACCGCACCTTGTGGGGTGACGCCCTTATCGGCCAGGTCGGTGATGGGCCGCGCTGCTGGGCGGTGAAGTTCTCCGCAGACGGGGCGGCGGTGGGATTAGGGGTGGCAGTCAAGGAAAACCCTAAACGGATCGTCGTTGACGGTGTGCGTCAAGCGTCGACCGGGGAAGGTACGGGCTGGCTGGTGGAGTTCCTCACCAACCCTGACCGCCTAGCCCACACATCCCAGATCGTTGTGGACGGCAAGGCCGGTTCGGCGTGGCTGGTAGACCAGCTGCGGTCAGCCAAGATCCCCGCGCGTGTCATCTGGACCCCGACGGTCGATCAGGTGGTAGCGGCCCATTCGGGGTTTCTTGCCGGTCTGCATGACGGCACACTGCGCCATTGCGACAACGAACTTCTTGACCGGCAGGCTGCCACAGTGACACGACGCAAGATTGGCACCCGGGGAGGGTTCGGCTGGGCTAGCCCTCCAGGATCAGATTCAAGCTTGCTGGACGCGGTAACCCTCGCCCATTGGGGCGCTGCCACAACGAAACGCAAACCGGGACCTCGGGGAGGTGTGACTATTCTATGATCGCGTCGACGCCACCAACAGTGGCAGGACTCACCGGCCAAGAGCAGGCCATGTTGTCGTCCTTGTGGGCGAGGCTGGCGCGCACCACGCCAAAGAATCTTCTACTCAATAGCTACTATGACGGCCATCGAGCCTTGCAAGATCTCGGCATCTCGATGCCCCCTCAAATGGCCCGCACTCGCGCCGCTCTAGGCTGGCCTGCTAAGGCGGTACAGGCCCTGGCACGTAAACATGTGTGGGAAGGCTACACCCTCAACGGGCAGATAGACCCGTTCGACATTGACGGTATTCTCCACCGCAACGATTTCACCTTGACACTCATGCAAGCGATCACAGCGGCCTATAAGCACGCTGTTGCTTTTCTCACGGTGGCCCCCGGCGACCAGTCCGCCGGTGAGCCGCCGGTGGTGATTAAAGCCCGCGATGGACTGTGGACAACAGCGCACTGGAACGCCCGGGCGTCCATGATCGACGCCGCCTTAGAGATCACCGACACCACCACGCACGAAAACGGCACCTCGGGTTTGGTTTCGTGTGAGCCGTCCCGGTTCATCTTGCACACCATGGACGCCACGATCATTGCCACCGCCGACAAGCACGCATGGACGGTGGAGCGTCTCAACAACCCCTCGCGACGCATCATGGTCGAGCCGCTGGTCTACAACCCCGAGATTTCTCGCCCCTTCGGCCATTCCCGTATCTCCCGGGAGGTGCGATACCTCACCGACGCGGCAGTACGCACGCTGGTGCGCGCTGAAACATCCGCCGAATTCTTCGCCTCGCCTCAACGCTACGTGCTAGGCGTATCAGCTGACCAAATGGAGGCAATGCGTGACCGGTGGCGCGCCATCACAGGGCGCGTGCTGGCCCTGTCCACCAACGATGAGGGCGAAACACCAACAATCGGCCAGTTTGCGCAAATGTCGATGGACCCGCACCTGTCAATGTGCCGTCAACTGGCCCAAAACTTTTGCGCCGCAACAGGACTCCCCCAATCATCGGTGGGCCTGTTCGCCGACAACCCCGCCTCAGCTGAAGCCATGCAGGCCGCCGAAGTGGCCCTCTCCGATGAGGCCGAGTACCAGTGGCGAGTCTTCAACGGTCCACTACTACGCATCCTTCAAGACGTGCTCATGGTCGCCGAAAACCTAGACACCCCACCTGCCGAATCATGGAGCGTTCACCTGTCGTGGACACCGGCACGCTACGTCTCACCGCAGGCATCCAGCGACTTCATCGTCAAAACAGTCTCAGCCCTACCAAAAGTCGCCGACACAACGATAGCCCTACAACGCGCCGGATTCACCACATCAGAAATCGAGCAAATGCGCGCCGAATGGTCACGCACCGGACTCATAGACCGGTTGGGGAACGTCGACACGGTCCCACCCGACCATGACATCACCCGACAATCAGTCGACAACGGCGCGCCGCGATGAGCGACATCACCGCCGCTGATCTAGCCCGACTGCGCTCCGCCCATGGCAAGCTTGCCGCCCAGACACGCCGTGATTTGTCGAAGGCGTGGGCGGCTATAGACCTAGCCAACCCTCAACAAGCCCGCGATGACCTACTGCAGATTGTTGACGCGCTAGAGTCTCGCGCCGATACTGACGCCCGGATCCTGGCGATGGAATGGTACGAGGACATTCGCGAAAAAGTAGGCGGGCTACCCCGCTACACTGCCCGGGCAGGCGGGTCACCCAACCATGACCAAATGATCGCGACGACCCGCTGGGCTGCAGGCGGCCTATGGGGCGACAGCCCCGACCAGGTCAAACAGCTCATAGAACAAGCCATAGACCGCTGGCAATGGGCTGCAGCTAACGACACCATCGTGTTCAACGCAACCAACGACAAGTCATGCCGACACTGGGCCAGAGTGCCCTCAGGGGCGAAAACGTGCGCGTTTTGTACAATGCTGGCCTCGCGGGGATGGATATACGCCACCGCTCGCAGCGCCGGAGACGATGCGGGCCACCAGTTTCATACCGGCTGCGATTGCCTAATAGTGCCAAATTTCGAGTCAACGATCCGCTCGGCGTATCTCGAAGGCTACGACCCCCACCGGTACCTACACCTGTATAAACGCGGCATCGAGCAGGCCGACGACGGATCACCAGAAGCGATCGTGGCTGGCATGCGTCGAGCCGACCCCGACCAATACACCGACGGCGTATGGCCGAAGTTGCCAAGTGCTCTGAAGGAGACAGGCGGGCTGAACCTGAGGAACTGGGAAAAATACCGCCGCGACCTCGCCTTCCGGCTACCCCCGAATGCTGACACCACCCGGTTCAAGATACCGCCGAAAAACCCGGCCATCCCCGACAACTGGGACAATCCCGGCGGCATTCAGTTGCGGGTCAAGGAATGAAACCACATCCTCTACGGCGATGTTTCTCGGGGCGGCAAGCAGGAGTGGCGAGATCACCACCGGGTGCAGAACTCCTCCCCCTCTAACACGGCAGGCACCGGGTACGACCGCAAACCAGACATGATGTATCGGGGCGGCCACATGTGGGGCCACAACTGGATGAGCGGGGGCGACACGTTCCCCCAAGACTGGGGACCCGACCAGATCCAACAGGCTATCGCAGACGTCATCAAGACAGGAGTTGCACACTCCCCGCGCCCTGGTGAGAGAAGCATTATTGGAACAAGTCAAGGCGTTACACTTGTGGTGCGGGTACGAACTACAACGAATGAAATCGTTACGGCTTATCCGTCTAAAGGAGTGTAGCCATGGGTGCCGTTGATGAGGTCACAGAATATGATTTGTCCATGGAACTCCTCGATGAGGTCGCACGCCGTGGCGGTCATGAGTGTGTCCAGTCATACATGGATCTTTTGGACCATGACGGGATCCTTCCGCTTCCGTGCGTGATGTATGCAGCCGACAGCTATGACATCCCCATTCCGGCTCACTTTGAAGCCGATGTAACCAGGCTCGTCTCCGAATACGAATTGGAGCAGCGTGATCTCATCGAGTTACGTGAACTCATGGCGTCTCAGCACGCCCGTGGTTTGTAGGCAAGACTGGCAATACCGGGGCGGTCACCTGTCCGGGTACGGCTGGATGAGCGGGGGCGACACGTTCCCCCAAGACTGGGGACCCGACCAGATCCAACAGGCTATCGCAGACGTCATCAAGGATGGCCAGTACACCTACGAGAAGCCGGGTCGGGCGTTCTATACTGGGAACAAGGACGGCATAACAATTCGCGTTAATGTCAATCCAGACGAGAAGCTGGTCCTGTCAGCGTATCCAGTGGGGTCATAGGAGGTCACATGGCATCGTCGTCACCATACGAGGATGACGTCTATGAGGACGCCATGGTTTGGGAACTGGTAGATGCCCTCAAGGACCGGTTCGGTGATGACGATATCGCGTGGGAAATGAACCTATACGAGCATGATGGGTATGTTCCGCTTTGCTGCGTTCTTCGCCATGCTGACGGGCGTGATATTCCGATTCCGGCCCATTTCGAAGCTGATGTAGCTCATCTTGTGGCTGAGCATGAGATGGAGCAACAAGACCTCGACCTGCTGCGCGAAATTTTGGCCGACCAGCGTGAACGCGGCCTGATCTCGTATTGATACCTGCTCTAGTGCTCGTTTCGTAGTTTTTAGTTTTCGACTAGCCCTTGCACCGTGTGGTGTGAGGGCTTATTGCTATGCCCTGCCGCACGGTGGGGTTTGTTGCCGCACGGCACCTATCAACCCTGAGGAGGGGTGACGATCATGCCTGAAACCACCGAGACCGCCGAGGTGCAACCCCAGACGGACACCGCGCCACAGCCCACACAGTCCAAGCCCGCCGCCACCGACTGGAAAGCGGAGGCTCGCAAATGGGAATCACGAGCCAAAGCCAACCATGATGCCGCACGGCAGCTGGCCGAGCTGCAGGACGCCCAACGCTCTGACGCCGAGAAGCTGGCTGACGCCCAGTCCACAATCAAACGACTCAAAGCCGCTGAGCAGCGGCGTGGTTGGGCTGACCAAGTGTCCTCTGACACTGGCGTGCCCGCACGCCTGCTAACAGGCGAGACACTACAGGAGTTACAGGCTTCCGCTGAGGCGTTGACCGCCTGGGCACACGAAACCCGCAAGGCGCACCCGATCATCGATCACACCCGCACCCCCACTACCTCTGACTCAACATCGACGTTTATGCGTCAACTGTTTAGCCAAGAATGATGATGAAAGAGAGCATCCACGATGTCTGTGTTTACGACGACGAGCGCTAAGCCGCTGCTGCCCCGCGAAATTTCTGCCGGGTTGATTAAAGACACTCAGGCCGCCTCGGTGGTGTCCCGCCTGTCGGGGGCTGAGCCTATGCGGTTCGGTAGTGTCGATTATTTGGTTTTTAACGATATTCCCAAGGCCGAGTTTGTGGAAGAGGGCGGCGAGAAATCGGCGACGAAGGCCGGGTTTACCTCGGTGTCTGCTACCCCGCATAAGGCGCAGGTGACGATGCGGTTTTCTGAAGAGGTCCAATGGGCCGATGAGGATTACCAGCTGGGGATTTTGGAGACGTTGTCTAGCGCTGGAGCTGAGGCGTTGGCCCGTGCTCTCGATTTTGGGGTTATTCACGCTATTAACCCGCTGTCGGGGGCCAAGGTTGGGTCGTGGACGAACTATATTGGGGCGTCGACGAAGATTGTGGAGCATAAGGCCACCGGTGGCGCTGACGCCGACGATGATTTCCGCGCTGCTGTGGGCCTGCTGGTTAACCAGACCAAACCGGTGGCCGTTGACGGTGCCGCGCTAGACCCGGCATTCGCGTGGGATTTGGCAAGCCTGAAAGTCAAGGACGGGGCGGGGGCGACGTCACAGCCGCGCTACCCGAATCTGGGGCTAGGAACCGACATCACCTCTTTTATGGGGCTGGCGTGCGCCCAGTCGAATACGGTGTCTGGTCGCCCGGAGGCCGCCGACACGAAGGTGCGCGCGGTTGTCGGTGACTGGGCAGGCGGTCTGCGCTGGGGCATCCAGCGTGATATTCCTGTGACTCTCATAGATCGTGGCGACCCTGACGGCCAAGGCGATTTGGCGCGCAAAAACCAGATCGCGCTGCGTCTAGAGATCGTCTACGGCTGGTATGTGTTCACCGACAAGTTCGCACTCGTCAAAGACGCTACCGCCAATGCTGAGCCAGGCTCAGAAGAAGCCTGAGGGCGAGTAGTGATGATCCGCCTAACCAACATTAAAACGGGGGTGGTGGTGGTCGTCGATGAGGCGACCGCCACCCGTCTTGGCCCCGACTGGCGGCCTGCCCCGGTCAGCAAGTCGGCTCGACGAGCTAAGGCCAAGGTGCGCCGGTGAGTGCGGCACCATTCGCCACAGTGGGGGATTTGGAGGCCCGCTGGCGGGGCCTATCGCAGGCCGAGCAGTCCCGTGCCGCAGTGCTCATCGATGACGCCTCGGCCCTCATCCGGGATACGGTTCCCGGCTGGGAGGGCGTCAGCGAGGAGACGTTGCGGGCGATCTGTTGTGCGGTGGTGCGCCGAGCAATGGGCGTCGGGGTTGATATGCCGGCGGGGATATCGAGTGTCTGCGAGACAGGCGGACCGTTTTCTCAGCAGGTCTCGTTCGCCAACCCGACCGGCGATTTGTACCTCACCCGGGCCGAAAAAGCCCGGATGGGTGTAAGCGTGGCCACGGCGGCCAGCATCGACCTTCTGGGGCAGCCGTGATCGCCCGACATGCGGTCGTTCATATCGCCCGCCACATGGGCGACCGTGACGCCCACGGCAACCCTGTCATCACCTGGGCTGAACCGGTGAGGCGCCCAGTGTTTAGCTGGCACCAGCTGACCGCCGAAGAGTTGACCGCCCAAGGGATCAACCGCTCTATGCGACGCCTAGCGGTGCTAGCCGACTGGACCCCGGCAATCGGGGACCGCATCACAGTGCTTGGTGAAACATTCGAAGTCGACGGCGAACCCGAGGACTGGAACCACGGCCCGTTCGCTTTCACCCCAGGCTACCGGTTCTATCTGAAGGTATGGCATGGCTAACGTCCCCCTGAAGATCAACCATCAAGGATTCAAAACGGTATTAAAAGGTGCCGAGGCGCAGGCTGTGACACTGGAGATGGCGACACTGGCCCGGGATGCCGCTAACAGGTGGGCCCGGGGCTAAGCACCACCAGCTGCTGGCCGCGCTGAAGCTATCAGCCGGGGCACCAACGACCACCCCTGAGGTGCTCGATAAAAGCTGCTGGACCTCCACAGTAGCCCTCGCCCACGATGTGGGGGCCGTAGTCAACCCGTCACAAGCTGTCCCAAAGTCTCACGAAACCTCACGCCGCAGCGTCCATGACAACTCGCAACCCCCGGCGTCATCTCCAGCCCTAACCGACGACCTCAAACCTCCAAGCCAAGGATGCGCTCCGCATCATCCAAGCTCACCGTTGCCAGCTTCCCTGCCCTGTAATCTTCGGCCTGCTGTCTGAGGCCGTACTCATACTCGAGCCGGTCAATCGACTGCACCAGAGCCTCCACGATGTAGCAGCTACGGGTACGCCCAGTCTGCTTGGCCAGTCTCGTGTATCTCTGCCCGATGTCATCGGGCACTCTCACCGGCATCGTCATCGTGCCGCCCATAGGTCCTCCCTTTCCAGCCGTGCGTATTCACCGCATCACACTCAATACGGAGCCGGTCGCCCACCCCATGTAGGGGGTGGGTAGTTTTTCTTTGGTTGATATCATATCGCGGTAGAATGGATCAGTAATACTGTGCTACGATAAGAGCACAACAACACAGGGAGGAGGTGAAAGCGTGAAGTTCATCCATGAAGCACTCGACATCATCGCCCAGATCCTCGCAATCGGTACGACAAGCGTGACGATTTGGGCGACGATTAGAAGCGAGAGGCGTGAAAGCCAACGGGGGGAGCGAAACCCACCACGGCGAACCAAGTGAAGAAGGGGTTCCCGACTACCAGAACTAGCCGGGAACCCTGCCCCAGCCTACCTCCACCGAAAGGAGAAAACGATGACCATCAAACCCCCCACTGTGGCCATGGCGGCTCTCACGCTCGCGGCGCTGACGCTGGACTGGCACCCTGCAGTTACAGCGTTCTGTGCGGTAGGACTCGGGGTGCGAGTCTGGGCCGAGCGGCGACACGCCAGCAGGCAGGAGAACGTATCGTGAGCGTTCAAGCGATTGAGCAGGCCCGCAAGGAGGCCGACGAGGCCCAACAGCGCCTCAAGGACACCATCGCCCAGGCTGTCGCGGCAGGCGTCCCCAAAGCTAAGGCAGCCAGGGCCGCCGGGGTAGCAACCACTACCGTGTTCCGTTGGCTAGCTGAAGGTGAACACCGCGACTGATCCACTCCGAATACCCCCGAACCCGCAGGTTGAACTGCTCCCCATTAGTTGGACTGAGAAATCAGACACCTACTAGTGGGGAGTAGTTCACCCTGGCAGGGGGTCCTTTTTCGTCTCTACAGCTAGGAGCGCCCCCTGTCGTGGCCATGGTGCGACCATACCCCGCGCCCGTATAGCCGCCGGTACAGTCTGGGTACAGATCACTCCGACCCCCACATGCTCATCCTCTAGTCAGCGCCGTACCCGGTACAGACACATAGCGTCACCCAGGGGCACACTATGCCACTGTGTGCCACATGAACAGGCATGAAAAAGGGCCACCTGACTAGGCATAACGCTGTCAAAGTGACCCTGGCTAGGAGTCGGGGCGACAGGACTCGAACCTGCGGTCTCCTGCTCCCAAAGCAGGCGCGCTAGCCACTACGCTACGCCCCGTCTCGTCACTTCTACCGCAACGAGAACATCGACAGCTTAGTAGAAGACCCCGGCGCACCGCCAATGGAACCGTTTTGCCGGACTGCCGCGCCACCCGACTAAGGAAGACCCCGAGCGCTGTGACAATGGGGTGGTCACCGCTCGCCAGGCGGTGAAGATGGTGGGAAGACCCCCGAGCGCTGTGACAATGGGACATACCATCACGGGAAACCCCTCACCTCAGAATCGATTAAACAGCGTTAACAACGGTTGCGGCGGTCCACCTTGCACACACCGCCGTCGACACACCGACTGTTACCTGCACGATCAAGCGTTCCGGCTGTCCAAGGACGAAGGCACCGCAGCTCTACGTCATCGGGGCCGTCCCTGTCCGAAACTGACGTTCCAGGACAACCCGTCATTACCCGACAGCGCCGAGGTTGTCTACCCGACGCCGTGGAGGGATGGCAGCCCCGCTCATTGCCAGGTAACGCCCTTGTAGTTGCACATGAGCACATGACCTCATGCCATCCACGTCCCGCGCAGCGCGATGCCATGTGACGCACTCCCGTCAGCGGAGCTGATGACGGCGGAACCCCAGTGTGGCCCACGCTGAGGAACACCCGCGCAGAGCGGGCCATGGTCCAGCCAGCGGGATCTCCCGGTCCAGGTTCCGCGTAGAACCAAACCGCCGCGTGACCCCCCACCAAACCGCCGCGTGGCCATCGCGCAAGAAACCGACAACCCTGCCACCATGAGAGACACGTACCCGCACAAATCCCCGACTCTCCTTCACCGGCTACCGAAGGAGGACTACTTTTCAAGCGTCGCTAACACCGCAGATGGGTTCGTCGAACAAGATCATCCTGGTGGCATTGCGCCCCGATCATGGCGTGCCAACGAGAGCGGAGTGATTCATCTGACGAACCACCGATTTCGAGTCGAATGAAGACCGGACCGCATCACAGCCACCGCGCGTCGCACGCACATAATGGGCAACCCGACGACTCCCTACGCCAATGTCACCTACCGCGACCCCTCTCACCGCAGACCATTCTTGCCTCATGAAAACAAACTGGGACACAACGAGATACTTCAACGCATTCATATTCTGGCGAAACCTGTTGGGACGGCATTACCACGTTAAGAGAGCTAATTCCTCATCGTCGAGATGCTCACTGACAAGAAACCGACGCAAGGTACGTTGCCGCAACTCGCCCACTGGTGTCGAGCCGAACGAACTCGTCAATTCCTCTGGCCACGCCGTCGTGATGGCGCACGCAAGCGCCGCGCGGCGTCTGGAAACTCGGTGGCCCCGCGCATAAAGAGGCCCGCCGGGGACCGCAGGAAGGAAAGCTCCCAGTTCCCACACGGCTTCGTTGGCGTCCTGGCTCTCGCACCTGCCGGTCCAGATGGCCCTTTCGGCACGGGCCAGAGGATCATTTCCCTCGCCCGGGACAAAATCGTCCCACACGTGTCCTGACTTCACCTCCGCCAGCTCAACCGAGGCAATACAGCGAGACATGAAGGTTCCTGGTTTGTCGACTGGCAATTCCCACAACCTGCGCATTCCTTCCTCACGCAGCTCGGGGTCGCTCATACGATCACCCAACCGAAAAGCTGCGCAGCAGGTAAGGAGTCGAGCAACATAATCATCAACAGCATCAAATGGCCGTGACAACACATTCTCTAAGCCTTCGGCAGCCATCTCCAGGGCGGAAAATGGTCCGACCCTCATATCGACAGCGCTCATGAGGAGCCACATCTGTGGTCCAGTGACAGCACGCGGGTCAAAACCGGAAAGAATCTCGTCAACTCGAGCGCCTACGGCTGTGGCTAAATCGGGAGACCAGCCGATCAGCACTCGGGTAGCTCCCCTGGACTCATGAATTGTCAGATCGTGTGCCCCTGGCGGTAGTGGGCCGATTATCTCACTGGTGTGTTCGGCCCCGTCGACAAGAATGCCCGCGTCGGGGGTATGACACATCATCTCTTCTGACTGATCGACAATGGTTTCGGCGGGCAACCACACCGGAAGGCACCTCACAGCCTCCTCGATATCGTCAGTTTGCCGACCATGCCACAGGGCCATCCGAGCGTTCCCTGGGGCCAGCACAATGTCGCTGCCCAGCAGGCTGACTCCCTCATCGACCGGGGCACAATCGCCCATGTCTTGCCGCCACACCATGAGGGTCGGATGCTGGTGTGTTCTGGTGACGACGATCCCATGAGCGCCAGCCACCCACACTTCTGCAGAGTCAGGATCATCGAGGATCCAGATCGGGCCGGGAACCTTCACTTCCGCCGTGTCGACGCCGGGAGGCATCGTGATTCCGGCCACAAGCTCGATCTCATCGGATTGGCGCAGTTGAGCAGATAGCACCGCCCCACAAGGGTGGGTCCACGTCCACGAAGATTCGTCGGCGTGCTCTTGTGATGACACCAGGGTCCATGGCTGACCAACACTGATGTGACTCATCCTGACCTCCAGCTCTGACTCAACGATCAGTGGTGTCGACGTTGGCAACGCGGGCACCAGAACAGGTGCCGCCCTCCCTGCAGAGCCATCTTCACCGGTGTACCACACACCAGACATGGCTGGTTCTCGCGCCGATAAACGTAAACCTCGCCCCCGTGACGATCGACTCGCGGCGGTCGTCCCATCGCTTCCGGAGTGTGCTGTGGCTGAACGGTATCGATACGTCCTGTCTTGACCCCAGCGCGCATAAGGATAACCAAATCGTTCCATATCGCCACCCACGTCGAATGGGAAACCTGCTTGCCAGGGGTCTCCGGATCGATCCGATGCCGGAAGAGCACCTCAGCGCGGTAGATATTGCCGACCCCGGCCGCGATCGTCTGGTCCAGCAGCAAATCGCTGATTCTGCGGGAAGATCGACGCACCTTCTGCCATCCAATCTCAGGGTCTGCGTCTCCACGAATAGGGTCGGGGCCGATATCGGCCATAATCTCCACCCATTCATCGTCATTGATAAGTGTGCAAGTCTGGGGCCCACGCAGATCTGCCGCCTTCACACCGTCGGTAATGCGCAATCTGACCTGCCCGACCACCGGAACTGCCAGACCCACCACAAGCTTGCCGATTAACCCCAGATGAATGTGGAGCAGGTGCTCGTCATGATGATTGTCAAAACTGATTACAAGGTGCTTCCCCCATGCCTGGGCCGATGTCAGCACTGTCCCATCGAGCATGGCCGCTGACTCGGCGAACCGGCCTTGCGGCGAGGTAACTTCGACCGGTTCTCCGGCGAAAGCAGCACCAATCGCGTCGGCGAGACGATGAATCACGTGGCCTTCGGGCACAGGCGGTTGTCCTCTCAGAGTTGATGAGATCGTGCGGTAATCACGCAAGCCAAGGATCGATGCGTACGCGAACGCGTATATGGGGCAAGATGGTCGTATGAATGCCACTGGTCACGGCAAACACCGGCACCCCCACGATCAGGGACGTGGCCGCGGGCCGATTCTCGATACGGACCGCGCCATGAGAGCGCGCGAACTCGCGGAGCAATCGGAACCCACTGCCAGGTCCCATATGCCCGAACCAGGCCGGGAATGGTCGACCGTGCTGGCAGATCTTCGTCGTCGAGTCACCGCCACCACGGCCGATGAGTCTGATGCGGACAGCTCAGCCCAGTAAGCCCTGATCCTCCCAGCGGGTCAACTTGTCGATACGTCGCTGATGACGGTCCTCATGAGAGAAATCCGTCGTCAGGAAGGTCTCAACAATCGTCCATGCCTCCTCGTGAGTCTGCATCCGACCCCCCAGGGACACGACGTTGGCGTCATTGTGAAGACGAGCCAACTCGGCAATCTCGACGGTGTATGCCAGTGCAGCCCGAATTCCCTTGACCTTGTTGGCTGCAATCTGCTCGCCATTGCCCGAACCACCGAGCACAATGCCCAATGAACCAGGTTCAGCCACCACAGCCTGGGCACACGGAATACAGTAATCGGGGTAGTCATCGAGGGAATCGTAGGTCGACGCGCCATGGTCGACAACCTGGTATCCGGCCTCGTTCAGCTTACCGACGAGGTACTCCTTGAGCTCGAAAGCGGCATGATCGGTACCGATATGTACATGTGATGGCTTGAACGTCATGGTTCCATCATGTCACTACCCTGCAGAGGGTCAGCCCCGCAAGAGGAACCATCTCCGATAGCGTGGCAGGTATGGCTGAAAACATCGCATCTGTTCAGGCCCCTGCCCCGTACCGTTTGGAGCTCGTCGAGAGTGATGGTTCTCGCTGCGAAGCTGTCGACAATGTGCTGCGCGCCGTGGCACTCGGTTTCCACCTGGCACAGCCATCTGACGCCGAGTTCGAGCACTACGCCTCCTGTGTCAAAGGCGAACGGTTGTGGACAATTCGACAGCCTGATCCTGATCCTGAGTTTCCAGGCCTCCCCGTGGCGACAATGGCCGCATACCCCAGCACTATCAACACCGGACATGGTCACCTTGAGCCGGCTACCTTCATCACCGACGTCACCGTGCGTGCTAGCCACCGCCGCCGCGGGCTGTTGCGCACCCTCATGAACAACGCTCTCACGCGCTCCAAAGAAGAAGGCCTGCCCTTCGCTGCACTAACGGCTACCGAGGGAAGTATCTACGGACGCTTTGGCTACGGCATTTCCACCCGTTCCCAGGACGTTGAGATCGTCGCCGACGGCCGGTTTACGCTCAACCACGAACCAAGCGGAACCGTGTCGATGGTCGACCCGCTGGCCATCGATGACCTGAGACTCAAAGTGTTCTCCGAGTTTCATCGGGCCCATCGAGGTTCCCACGATCGTCAGCCCTGGCACGTTGATTTTGCCTCTGGCCGCTGGGACTCCCACAAGGGCGGCCCCAATCGTCGAGTCCGTTCGATCGTCCACCACAATGACGAAGGCGAGCCTGACGGCGTTGTGTCTTACCAGATTGACAAGGACTTTGGCTCCCAGATCACCGTTCTCGACATGGTGGCCACTACCCCGGATGCCGAGGTCGCTCTGTGGGAGTTCCTGGCTTCGGTCGACCTCGTCGAGACGATCAAGGCACACCAGGTCGACCCAGCCACGCCGCTGCCGTGGGCAGTCGAAGACCCGCGAGTGGTCAAGTTCACCCGCCACACCGATCTCGGGTGGCTTCGTATTCTCGACGTCGACCGCGCGATGGCAGCGCGAGGTTGGGATCACCAGGGGTCGGTGACTCTCCACATCACCGACCCGATGGGCTACGCGGAGGGTACGTGGCGAGTCGACGTGGATACCCCGGGAGCGCCAGCCGCAGTTACCCAGGTCGACGATTCTACCGACGCTGCCACCCTCGACGTGGCTGCCCTAGGCTCGCTGTACTTTGGCATGGGCCGTGGGTTCTCCCTCGCCGCAGCTCACCGGATTACCGGTACTGACGAGCAGATTGCGGCGGTCGACCGAATGTTCTCCACCGTCGACGTGGCTCACAACATCTCGGAATTCTGAGGGCTTATCGCAACGATGTGGGTCGGGTGCTCGTACCCGACCCACACTCACGTCGTGTCGTCTGGGTCTGGTTGGCGTGGTAATCACGGACGATCGACCTTCACGCCGTGGTTGGAACTCCTTGTGGCCCTCTATCGAGCAGGTATCGAAATCCTTCCTCATTGAGAATCGGACGCCCTAGTTCGCGCGCCTTGGTTTCCTTGGATCCGGCATTCTCCCCTACAACCACGTAGTCAGTTTTCTTCGAAACAGATCCTGCAGCCTTGCCACCTCGCGAAACAATGGCCTCCTTGGCCTCGTCACGGGTAAATCCCTCCAAACTTCCCGTGACAACCACGGTTAGCCCTTCCAAGGTCTGCTCAGGAGTCTCATCGTGGTCATCGGCCATACGGACTCCGGCGGCGGACCACCGATTGACGATCTCCTGGTGCCAATCGACCTCAAACCACTGCTTCACGGATTCCGCGATGATTCCGCCCACTCCGTCGACCCCGGCAAGTTCCTCCACGGATGCCTCCCGGATAGCCGGCAGCGAACCAAAGTGACCGGCCAAAGCTCGCGCCGCCGTCGGACCAACGTGACGAATCGACAGCGCTACCAAGACCCGCCACAAGGGCTGCGATTTGGCCTTGGCTAATTCGTCGAACATTTTCTTCGTCGTCGCGGTCGGAACAGAAGGCTTCTTCGCAGTTGGCTTCGTGAAGAAGTACGGCTCGCGCTGCCAAGGTCCCAGTTCGCCACGGATCTTGCGGCGACGCCACACCTTGACACCAGCCAAATCATCGGGCTGAAGATCAAAGAGCCCTGCCTCTGAAGTGAGAACTGGGGTTTGACGCTCGGGAAGTCCTTCCGCGACATCTCCGTCGTCTGGACGCTGGTTTTCCGGGTCGGTCAGAGCGATGGAGGCCTCCCAGCCGAGCGCCTCGATGTCAAAAGCACCACGTGACGCCAAACCGAATACCCTCTCTCGCAGTTGGGAGGGGCATTCCTTCGCATTTGGACAGCGAAGATCCTTGTCACCGTCCTTTTCATAGGCCAGTTCAGCCCCACAACTGGGACAGTGATCGGGCATGACAAACTCTCGCTCAGAACCGTCCCGCAGTTCGACTACTGGCCCCAGAATCTCAGGAATGACATCTCCGGCTTTGCGTAGCACCACCGTGTCTCCGATAAGTACGCCCTTGCGCTTGACTTCGAAAGCGTTGTGAAGGGTCGCCATCTCGACCGTCGATCCCGCAACGGTCACCGGCTTCATGACCCCGTAAGGAGTAACGCGCCCCGTCCTTCCGACATTGACACGGATGTCGAGCAGCTCGGTGTTGACCTCCTCAGGCGGGTATTTATATGCGATGGCCCATCGGGGTGCTCGAGAGGTGGCGCCAAGTTTCCGTTGCAGATGGATGTCGTCGACCTTGACCACCACGCCGTCAATCTGATGTGCGGCCTCGTCACGCGACTGTCCCCAGTGGGTGACGAACTCGTGCACCTGCGTGGCATCCTCGACAAGTTTGAAATACGGTGACACTGGCAAGCCCCATTCGGCGAGCTTGTCGTATGCGTGCCCCTGACTAGGGAATTCATGACCCTCAACGGCGCCGATCCCGTGAACAATCATCGACAGCGGCCGCGACGCCGTTACCCGGGGGTTCTTCTGTCGAAGGGACCCCGCAGCCGCATTACGCGGATTAGCGAAAGGACTCTTGCCCGCCTCGATCAGAGCGGCGTTGAGGCCAGCAAAGTCAGCCACCGGGAAAAACACCTCACCTCGTACCTCAAGCAGGCTTGGGATGTCCTCACCACTCAATTTGTGCGGTATCGCCTTGATGGTACGAACGTTTGCAGTGACATCCTCACCAACGCGACCGTCGCCTCGAGTGGCCCCCGAGACGAGTTCACCATCGCGGTACACAAGATCAACGGCAAGACCATCGATCTTGAGCTCGCACAGAAAGCTCGGCACTCTTCCGACCGCCGTGGCGACCCTGTTCATCCACTCCGAAAGCTCATCGCGAGTGAAGACGTTGTCCAAACTCAACAGGCGTTCCACATGCTCCACCGGGGCGAAGTCGGTAACCCGCTGTGGAGCCCCGACCTGCTGAGTAGGCGAATTTGGGGTTCTCAACCCCGGGTGATCGTTCTCGATCTTGGCGAGCTCGATCATGAGCTGGTCGTATTCGGCGTCGGAGATCGTTGGAGCGTCGTTGGCATAATAGGCGTCCTGGGCGTCCAGGATACGCTTGGTCAGTTCAGTCCAGCGATGGCGCGCCGCGGACTCCGACTCGCTAGCCTCCAACTCGTCGCCTCTGGTGGGATCGTCAACCATGGTCCCATCCTTGCGCAGTTCACACGCCTCTGCACTCAGCTGTGGCCCCACGTGCCCCTGGGGCGACCGTGGTAACCACGGAAGCTCCGCAGCTACCCGACGTCACTGCGGTTCGTCACGCTCCCGTGGCCGGAAGCGCCACAGCGAAGTCTCCACGCTTGCTCGAAGTTGCGGTGCCAGCGGTGGCGGAGGGGGCTGGCGCACTCGACGGCTCTCCCCCGTCCGGCTTCACCAACCAACCACCATCAGTGATCGATGTACCTGTAAGACCGTGCTTGAGCTCGTCAACGGTGTAAAAGAACGAGTTTGCCGAGACAGGGCGGCAGCCGCGCCCAAAAGTGGCCTGCTGCTCGTTAAGAAGCATCCCGACGACCTTCTGACCTGACCGTGACTCGAAGACATCCCATTGCACGTTGGCGGCCAGCGACGCAACTGCAGCACCCCGCCTGTCGGTGGCCTGCCAGAAGTTGGTATCGTCGGAGCTGATCTGACTACGAGAGCCGGGGGCGCCAATGAGCGCCTCGAAAGGAATGAGCGTCTCAGCGTGGGCAAACCGCAAGATAGCTGATCTCTTGGGGTGATCCTTCGTCTGCTGGTCAATCTGGGCCAGGAAATCCCCAAGAAGAGGACGAGCATTGCGATAGGCGATATCCGACCCATTGAATCCAGGTCCCTTCTCGGCGAAATCCTCGGCGTCCAAGGACATCGCGAACACATTCGCCTGCTCTGTCGTGAAGTACTTGGCGAAGTTGACCTTGGTCTCAGCTGCCATCGACGGGGCAATGATGTACAGGTTGTACAGGTTCAGTGCCGCGTCGACCTCGTTCTTGGCCTGCTTTCCCTCGGGAGTCTTGAAGGTCCACTCTCCTGCCGCCAACCGGTCGACGAAGCCCTTCGTATAGATCTTTTCCAGAACCTCACGGGCAGCCTCACGAACCTCCGGACGCGAGTTCACGGCACCGACGTAATCAGAGAGTTTCTCGCTGTCCTGGTACTCCTGGTAGGCCTTGTAGTCCGGACTGGACTTGTCCTTGTGGAAGTACAACGTTGTGGTATCAGCCTTGATGGCGCGCGTCGTATGTCCCCTGAGCTGCGGGGTGCCGTGGAGCAATCCGGTGACGAAGTGATATCCGGACTCCGCAGCACGCGGTTCTCCCGAAGATTTCACCACGACCGAGGTGCCATCCGCATTGAAGATCTCGGGCATACGGCGCGCCAGACGCTCACCCAATTGACGATGCTGCTCAGTCCCCAATTCCGTGAGGTTGCCGTACCCCTTCTCGAACTCGTTGCCCTTGCTGAGTTCCACTCCGTCAGCCTCCATCTGCGCCCAGGTGTCCTCGTTACCGAGATCCTCATTGGCCTCATGGAGCCTCATGGCTTACGCGTAAACATCGCGACCGAAGGGAGCCACGGCTCCCAACTCGTTGGCTTTTTCCCAGATCGCCATCGTCAAGGCGTCGTACTTGAAACTCGATAAACCACGGGAACCATGACGGGCAATGACCTGCGTATTGACAGGGTGGAATCCAGCCGGCGGGGCTTGCAACTCTCCACCGGGATAGCGGTACGGAGTCTTTGTCGACAGCGAGTTCTCGGTAGCGGCATGAGCAATCGGCGCACAAGTAAAAGCCAGGCACCCGACAGTCACGGCGCTAAGAACGCGGATCGGCGTGGAGTTCATGGTTGGCTCCCGAGACGATCGATCGGTTTAACCAGACCCTTGTCGATGAGAACGTCACTTCCACGTCCGACAGGTAACACCCCATCGACATCCCGATGAACTTACAAAGCCAGTCCGTGGCGCAGATCAGTCCACGATCGGTCCGACAGCGCGGGTCCGCTTCAGCTCAAAGAACCCCGGGTAGGCCGTCATCTTTTCGAACCCGTCAAAGAGCTGCCCGGCCTCTTCACCCCTGGGAGCCGGAGAAATCACCGGGCCGAACAGGGCCATCCCGTTGATGTGGAGAACAGGAGTACCGACGTCTTGACCGACCGGGTCCATACCCTCGTGATGTGAAGCACGCATAGCCTCGTCGAAACCGCCCTTGTCGGCACGCTTGGCAATGGACTCGTCGAATCCACATTCAGCCAGGGCAGCCTTAACGGTCTCGATACTGCGCTCCTCCTTGCGAAGGTGATAGCGACTTCCAAGAGCGGTGTAGAAGCTACGGACAGGTTCCTGGCCATAGACCTCCGCAACCCCAGTGGCAGCCCGGGCACCAATCCACGCTTTCTCCATCTCGGCGCGGTAGTCGTCGGGGAGATCACGTCCCTCATTGAGGACAGCCAAACTCATAGCGTGAAAAATAGTGTGAACATTACGCACTTTCTCCACCTCAAGCATCCATCGCGACGTGATCCATGCCCACGGACAGGACGGATCAAACCAAAAATCAACTGCAGTGCTCATGCCACCAGTGCAACTGACGCGCACCTGCACGCAAAGACCTACCTCATCATTGTTCGCGCAACGCGCATTACCACTACGACATACACTCTGCGCTTAACGAGACACCGAAAGGCCAGAACGATAGAGTCTCATGAGAATTGTTGGGTGCTTTTGTGCTCCCATACCTAACGCATGTTCCACGGAGGCATGATGAGTTCGGTGAACATCACTCGTGAGGAGGCGCAGCGGCGCTCCCAGGTCATCACGGCGCACAGCTCAAAGGTGCTGGTTGATCTTTCTGGGCGTGACCCCAACGGCGATCGGCTAGCCGAGCCGACCGAAACCTTCGTCTCCTCGTCGACTATCAAGTTCTCGTCGACCGGCGGTGAAAGCCATCTCGATCTCATTGCTGACGGTGTGTACGCCGCAGATCTCGACGGCACCCCGCTGGATCCGGCCACATTCTCGAATAATCGTTTCCCATTCACCACAGAATCGGGAACTCACGAAATCACAGTTACGGCACTGTGTCGATACTCACATTCAGGTGAAGGCTTGCACCGCTTCGTCGATCCCGCCGACGGCAAGGTTTACCTCTATACCCAGTTTGAGATTGCTGATGCCAGGCGTATGTACGCTAATTTTGAACAGCCAGATCAAAAGATGACTTTCGAGCTACACGTCATTGCTCCGACTGGTTGGACCGTCGTTTCAAACGCCCCCACCCCCGAGCCTACGGAAGGCCCCTGGGAAGGAATGTCACGATGGTCTTTTGAGCCGACTCTTCCGATTTCGACCTACCTGACGGCCCTCGTTGCCGGCGAATACCACGTTAATCACGGAACCATTCACGCGTCATCGGGCGACATGGACGCTGACATCCTGTGCCGTCAGTCGATGAAGAAGTATCTAGACGCCGACCGCATCCGCACCACGACCCAGCGCGGGTTTGACGTTTACGAGTCTGAATTCGGTTACCCGTACCCATTCGGCAAATACACCCAGTCCTTCGTACCGGAATTTAACGCCGGTGCCATGGAGAACGCCGCGTGCGTCACCCACCGTGACGACCTGTTGTTCCGGTCGCGAGTCACCGCGGCTGCCTACGAGAACCGCGACAACACCATCCTTCACGAGCTCGCCCATATGTGGTTTGGCGATCTTGTCACGATGAAGTGGTGGGACGACATCTGGCTCAACGAATCCTTCGCCGAGTGGGCTTCCCACCACTGCCAGGAGAAAATCGTCGAGAAGCACGGTGGCATTGACCCGTGGGTGTCCTTCGCGAACCAGCGTAAGACGTGGGGTTATACTCAAGATCAGTTGCCGACAACTCACCCAATTGCCGCCGACATGGTTGATCTCGACACCGTTGAGCAGAACTTTGACGGCATCACCTATGCCAAGGGTGCCTCGGCTTTGAAGCAGCTGGTGGCCTTCGTCGGAGAGGCGCAATTCCTGGCCGGAGTGCGCACGTACTTCGCTGAGAACGCGTTCTCCAACACCGAGCTCAAGGACCTCCTCCACCAGCTCCAGGTGGCGTCGGGACGAGACCTGTCCTCATTCACAGAACAGTGGCTGCGCACTCCTGGGGTCAATACCGTCTGCCCAGATTACGACGTCGATAACAACGGCAAGTTTACCCGTTTCGACATCGTGCAAACGGCCACCGAAAAGTACCCCACGCTGCGCACCCATCGTCTGGGCATCGGCATTTACACGCTGACGGACGGAAAGCTAGTCCGTTCAGAACGCCTCGACGTCGACATCCACGACGAGCGCACCCCCATCGCTGCTCTGGTGGGGCATTCCTGCGGTGATCTGGTCCTGCTGAACGACGCCGATCTGACCTACGCGAAGGTTCGCCTGACTCATCGCTCAATGGCCACCCTCATCGAGCACATTGACGCCCTGTCTGATCCGCTGGCCCGCGCTCTGTGCTGGGGTTCCGCGTGGGATATGTGCCGCGACGCCGAGATGAAGGCCCAGGACTACGTCACCCTGGTTGGCAAGGGACTCCCCAGCGAGACCGACCTGACCGCAGTCACCTCCCTCATCCGCCAGGCGACCACCGCCGCGATCTCGTACACCAGCCCGGAGAACCGTCAAGACGTACGCAGTAACCTCGTAGCGATCTTGGCGAAGGGATTGCGTGACGCCAAGCCCGGTTCAGACCACCAGGTGGCCTACGCGAATGGTCTGGCTGCTGCTGCCACGATAGATGCCACTGCTTTGCTTCTGGGATGGCTTAACGGTGAGGAAGTGCCCGAGGGCCTCGACATCGACCAAGGAATGCGGTGGCGTCTCCTCATTGCCTTGGCTCGAATGGGCCAAGTGGGCGAACCCGAAATCACTGCCGAGTTGCAGCGAGACAACACCATCTCCGGGTCGGAGCAGGCTACTGGCGCCCGAGCCGCGATACCCACGGCCGAGGCGAAACAGGCTACTTGGCAGCGCGCCACAAGCGATGACTCCGTACCCAATGAAACCTACCGCCAGCTCGTCAGCCAGTTCATTCAGCCTAATCAGGCCGAGGTGCTCTCGAAGTACGTCGACCCTTATCTCGACCTGTGCAGGGCCATCGATTCCCGCGAAGGACAATGGGCCAATGCCGGTCACGCCCAGATCCAGAACGCCTTGACATGGCTGTTCCCGAGCACCGAGACCATTGACGGGGCCTGGCTCGACAAACTCGACGGTTGGATTCGTCAGAACAATCCGGGCAGCACTGTACGTCGTGTTCTTGCCGAACGCGCCGATAATGCTCGCCGCGCCCTACGTTGCCAAGCCGCCAGTCGTCACTGAGCTGTTGACACATGGATGTGGCCCCGAACCCAAATGGTTCGGGGCCACCACTGTTATCTGTCCGCGCTTACGCTGCGCGACGAAGATCAGTCAGAGTCCTTGTTGCCGCGCTCCTTGGCGAAATGGATTCCCCAACCGACAAGGACGAACAGGATAGCCGTCGCGATCGGCCACACAACACACAACATGAGCAGGTGTACGGAGCTGAAGTCGGCTTCCGGCCAGCCGGGCAGAGTTTTCATGGGCACAAGGGCCAGCACATCGATCATGGCCTCAGCGTAGCGTCTTCGGGCTTCTTTTGAATCGTCCTTGACAGCCTTCACAGGAATGCGCCGCGGCCAGTAGGGGAAGATGACGCCTCTCGGACTCTTCTCGGTAATAGAGAGGGCATCTTCCCTGATCTACCACGCTCGACCAGGGCGACCCAATCCCAGAGATTCCTCTGAGCGGCCTCAGGGACACTGGGCGCCCTCGGTGGCTAAGTCGTGAAGTTCTTGTCAGGGTCCGGGACAACGTTCCTGGAAGTTATCCACACCTTTCTCAGCGAGGCTCGGCGACGTTATCCACAGATCCAAAAAAGCTGACGGATTCTCGGAGCTGCGACGATAACTGTTTGCATGAAGGAACTTGAACTAGATATGAGGGACAACGGCGGTGTCGTGCGGATACATCGCTTCAGTAAGACGCGCGGACAGGCAGACCGAGCTGTGAAAGCAGGTCGCGCGATACGTGTACTCCCAGGAATCGTCGCGGATGCCGGCCTGGCTGATGACCCCAAAATGAAGATACAGGCCATCCACATGTGGCATCGCGACGCCGTCATCATCGGCAAGGCCGCACTCGTCGCGCAGGGACTAATTCCACCAGGGAGGCGAACAAGAGATTTCAGCGTCGTCCGAGAGGTAGAAGCATTTTCACGGACACGAGGTATCAAGCGAGAAGGAATCCGCGTACACCGATGGCGAGTCCCAGGCCGCTACATCACTCAATACCGGGATGTTCCCATGGCGATTCCCGAAGCATCCGTCCTGTTACTGGCAGTTCGGGGAGAATGGGACTGGGTCTGTGAGGCTCTCCGACAAAAACTCGTCACTCCACGTTCCTGCCGGGCAGCCCGGTCGAGTCTTTCGTGGAAGTTTGGCCGCCATCGCATCTCAGCCGCCTTGGCTGATATTTCGTACAACCCATGGTCAGTGCCGGAATTGTGGCTCTCCCGGGCGCTTCGCGCAGTCGGTTTCACCGGATGGCGATCCAACCAGCGAGTGGACACAGCTGAGGGAGTTTTCACCCTCGACCAAGCGTTCGATGCTGAAAAGGTCGGAATTGAGGTCGATGGTCGCTGTGTGCACGGCACGCCCGAAGGTTACGAAGCGACCATGCTTCGTTCGGCGAGTTTAGATCGGCATGGCTGGCGGATGCTGCACATCACTCCGAAGATGCTTCGACAGCGGCCTCGGTTCGTATTGGAGTGGCTGTCACAGCGAATCCACAAAAGACATCGCCCTAGGTTCATGATGTCGGACCAGGAGCTTTCGCGGATCATGATTGGTGTAGCTCCAGTGTGATCCTCGCCGCTGCGTTTCCATCGAGCCATCCTGACGGGACGTCGCCTTCTCCAACCACCAGAGTGTCTAACTTCGCTGCGGTTAGCAATCCGCCATCGGTACGCCTCCGCCTGCTGTGGCGATCCCGCAAACATCGATGGGTTACGTCACAAAACCTCCACCGTTACCGCTATTTCACATCTTTTCCAGCCTGGCGCACCTATCGCTGCACGTGAACGCCTGGAAAGATAGAGGTAAGACATCTAGGAGGAACCACATGGCTGACTCTGTGCCGCAGACTGCCGAGGTCGGCGTCATCGGGATGGCCGTGATGGGGTCCAACCTGGCCCGCAACATGGCCCACAAGGGTTTCCGGGTTGCCATTTACAACCGCACAGCTTCACGTACCGACGAGGTCATTGCCGAGCACGGCACCGAGGGAACCTTTCTACCGTTCCATGATCTGGCTGACTTCGTAGCAAGCCTCGAGCGCCCGCGTCACATCGTCATGATGGTCAAGACTGGCCGTGGCACGGACGCCGTCATCAAGGAGATCACTCCCCTGCTCCAGCCCGGCGACGTTCTCGTCGATGGTGGAAACGTCTACTCCGGAGACACTCGCCGCCGCGAGGAGGCGCTTCGGCCAGCCGGTATTCACCACGTTGGCACCGGCATCTCGGGCGGCGAGGTCGGTGCCCTAGAAGGCCCGTCAATCATGCCAGGCGGCTCCAAGGCGTCCTACGAGGCGATATGCCCGGTTCTGGAGAGAATCTCGGCACAGGTCGACGGCGAATCCTGCTGCGCATGGATGGGCACTGACGGCTCCGGACACTTCGTCAAGATCGTCCATAACGGCATTGAGTACGCCGACATGCAGTTCATCGGCGAGGCCCACGCCGTGTTGCGTGCCGCAGGCCTGACGAACGCTGAGGCCGCAGACGTCTTCGAGTCCTGGAACCATGGTGATCTCGACTCGTACCTCGTCGAAATCACCTCCCGTGTGCTGCGTGCAAAGGATCCCCGCGACCCTGCCACCGATCTCCTTGACGTCATCCGCGACGAGGCGGGGATGAAGGGGACAGGCACCTGGACCGTCCAGACGGCTCTCGAGTTCGGAGTTGACGTCTCCACCATCGGCGAGGCTGTGTTCACTCGTTCGGTCTCCAGTGCTACGCCGGTGCGCAAGGCAAGCCAGCAAGCCCTTAAAGGACCGGATCGCACCATCTCGGTCGATGACCGCCGGGCCTTCATCGATGACGTCCGTGACGCCCTGTGGTCTGCCAAGATCGTTGCTTACACCCAAGGACTCGACGAGATCCGCAACGCTGCGGCCGAGTACAACTAGGAGGTCGACATAGGCTAAGTCGCGTCAGTCTGGCGCGGCGGGTGCATAATCCGTGCTCGCCTCCTCCAGCGCATCAAGGACGAGTATGCCGCCGGCAACCTCACCACCCTCCTGGAGGCCCCTCCATCAGAACCGAACTCGCTCGCTGCCAGCAGGCTTGGCGTCGTGTCATTGCCCAAGCCGTCAAGGCCGGAGTCCCGGTTCCGGGATTCTCCTCAGCCCTCGGCTATTACGACCAGGTCCGCGCTCCACGCCTCAATGCCGCCCTCACCCAGGGTCTGCGCGACCTCTTCGGTGCGCACAACTACCATTGTGTCGATGACGAGGGTTCCTGGCACATCCGTTGGTCGATCGACGGTCGCGAGGTTCGCACCGACTGACCTCACAGCTACGCCACGCCCGACGACATCGTAGGTCGCCGCCGTGAACTACCGTGCCCCTCTGACCGCACCGCAACTATTTGAGGAGTCCCATGGCCACCATTCCCGCCGCCAACGACTGGTGGAGGTCCGCCGTTGTCTATCAGGTGTACCCCCGTAGTTTCGCCGATTCGAACGGCGATGGTATCGGCGATATCCGTGGCATTATCGAACACCTTGACCACCTTGTATTTCTGGGCGTCGACGCTCTCTGGATCTCGCCGTGGTACCCTTCCCCACTGGCCGATGGCGGCTACGACGTCAGCGACTACTGCGACATCAATCCTGACTTCGGCACTCTCGACGACGCCGACGCGCTCGTGACACGCGCTCACGAATTAGGGCTGCGAATCATCATTGATCTCGTTCCCAACCATTCATCCGAGGAACATCCGTGGTTCAAGGAAGCTCTCGCTGCTGTCCCCGGTTCCCCTGAACGCGACCGCTACATCTTTCGAGATGGCCACGGTGTGAACGGCGAGCTGCCTCCAAACAACTGGCCGTCGGTGTTCGGAGGCAGCGCGTGGCAACGCATCACTGAATCTGACGGCACCCCTGGACAGTGGTATTTACACTTCTTCGACGTCTCCCAGCCCGACTGGAATTGGAAGAACCCCGAAGTCGTCAAAGAATTTGACCGCATTCTGAAGTTCTGGTTCGACCGCGGAGTCGATGGCTTCCGCATTGACGTTGCCAACTCGATGGTCAAGGAATCCGGCCTTCCTGACCTTCCCGAGAACGAGGAGATTGGCGAACTCGTAGGGAACAGCCCAATGTGGGATCAGCCCGGACTAGCACCCATCCAGCGCCGCTGGCGTGCCATCGCTGACGAATACCAAGACACCCCAGAGGGTCCACGTATGTTCGTCGCCGAAGCCTACCTGCCCCACGATCGTCTGGTGCGCTACCTCGAGCCTGACCGGCTGCACGCCTCGTTCAACTTCGAGTTCCTCCTTTCGGCGTGGTCGGCCGGTTCACTTCGCACCACCATTACCGAATCCTTGGCAGCCCACGAATCGGTGGGCGCAAGTGCCACCTGGGTGCTGGGGAACCACGACAACTTCCGACCAGTCTCGCGCTACGGCAAGCAGATTTCAGGTCTGGACTTTTCGGATCCCGCTCCTCCCCACGCTCAGTTCCATGGGACGCCAACCGACATTGTTCTAGGACGTCGTCGCGCCCGTGCTGCCGTCATGCTCGAGCTCGCCCTTCCCGGCGGTGCCTACGTGTATCAGGGTGAGGAACTCGGCCTGCCAGAAGTGGAAGATCTTCCCGACGATGTCCTGCAGGATCCCACCTGGGAGCGCTCTGAACACACCGACCGCGGGCGGGACGGCTGCCGGGTCCCATTGCCCTGGAGCGGGTCCGAGGCTCCTTATGGGTGGTCGTCGACCGATAACACTTGGCTCCCAATACCCAACACCTGGGCTGACTGGACGGTCGAGGCCGAGAAAAACGATCCGTCGTCCTTCCTGACTCTTTACCGCACTCTCCTAGCTGAACGTCGCGATAACCCTGCCCTAGGCGCTGGGACGATGAGGTGGAATGACTCCCCAGATGATGTCCTTGATTTCTCCCGAGAGCCTAACTTCCGTTGCGTCGTGAATTTCGGTGATGACGCCGTGCTGGTAATGGCCGACAGCGTCATCGTGGCCTCAGCCTCACTGGAAAACCACGGCGAACTCGCATTGATCGGGCGGGACCAAGCTGCCTGGTTACGATCCTGAACACCGATCAGTCTGTGATGAGGTGGGGTACCAAAGCCTCCCTTGTCTGGTCATCGATCGGAACCGACGCACCAGTTTCCGGATTGACGCACACGAGCACGGTAGCCGCGTCGACGGCAGAACCCTCGTCGGTAACGATCGACCCGGCGAGTGTCATTGACGAGTTCCCCAGCCGAATGAGTGCGGTGTGTACCTCGCACGAGCGCTGAGAGGGCAGAATCTGGCGTCGATAACGAATATCCTGACGCACGACCACCCACAGATGGTCTCCGGCACGTTTCATGCCCGATGACCACGACGTCGTCGCGAGGATCCTGGCCTCCTGTAGGTAACCAGCAATGCTGACGTTGTTGACGTGACCCTGCCGATCGACGTCAGACCATCGGATTGGTACCTCAACGATGTCACCGCCCCTGGAAACGTCGGCTATTTGGACCGGCCTCCACGGGGTCTCCTCAACCCTCATGGACTCAAAGGTGTCCTTCTCACTATCAGTGAGTCGACGCGGCCGCACAGCGTCAAAGTCATAGGGGCAAATAACCCCACGTGCTCGAACGACCTCGAGGCCATGGCGCCAGGCATGGTAATTCAGCACAATCTGTGCCGCGCCAATCTTGGAGCAGCCAACTTCGACTCGAAGTGGGCTTCCATCCACAACGAACGGGGCTAAAAACTCGACGTCCTGGGCGACGACGATAATCCCCGTGTCGAGCATTCCCTGGGCACTGGTGGCGCGAATCGCTTGGTGTCGAGATTCCTGAATCAGCTCGCTGATACGAACGTTATTGACGTGTCCCTGCGCATCCATGTCGGACCAGCGCAGAGGAATCTCGACGGCAACGCCTCCCGTCACGACCCGTCGCGTCCGTTGGCCGCACTCGGTTGGCCATTCTCGTCGGCATACATCTCGTTGACGACGGCGGCGTACTTTTTAGCCACGACACCGCGCCGAACCTTGAGACTCGTCGTCACCGAACGGCTATCTTCAGTCAGCTCATGGTCGAGGATCGCGAACCTCTTCACAGTCTCCCAGCGCTCGAGGCGCGAATTCGCACGATCGACATACCGCTGAATGCTGCGTCGCACATTAGGGTCTGCGGTCAGCTCTGCGTAACTGGCGTCAGGGCGGCCATGGCGGCGTCCCCACGTCATGAGGGAATCCTTCTCCAGAGTGAGCAGGGCTACCGCGTACTTGTGTCCCTCGCCGAGAACGACCGCGTTGGACAGGTACGGACAGTTAGCCATTAACGTGGCTTCCACCTTCTGAGGAGCGACGTACTTGCCACCCGAAGTCTTGAACAGATCACGCTTACGGTCGGTAATGCGCAAGTAGTTCATCTCATCGAATTCACCAATGTCGCCGGTGTGGAACCAGCCATCGGTGAACGCTTCGGCTGTCATATCGGGCAAATGGTGGTAGCCGCGAGCAACAATCGGCCCGGAGACGAGAATCTCACCATCATCGGCGATCCGCGCGAGGCATCCAGGGATGACCGGCCCCACGGTGCCGGATCGAATGGCGTCAGGTCCGCTAAAGAACGCGACTGCCCCAATCTCAGTTGCACCGTATCCCTCGACGATAGGAATCCCGGCAGAGGAGAACCACTGTTGGACCTGCTCCGACAACTTGGCACCGCCGCAGACCATGAACTCGACGCCACCGAGCTTGCGACGCAGGGTGGAGAAGACCAGTGCGTCAGCGATCTTCCGCTTGGCTGCAAGTACGGTCGGTACCTGTTCGCCTGCGTTACGGTATCGCTGGACGTCGCGTCCAGTTGCAAAGGCCCACCGCGAGACACGACTGGCCAGGCGTCCTTGCGGGTATGCCGTCATGACTCCGTTACGGATTTTTTCGAAAATGCGCGGCACTCCACACATCATGCGTGGTTTGACCTCGGCAAGGCTGCGCGCCAACCGCGGAATCCGAGGCTCGATGGCCTGGGTAAGCCCAATCTCCATACACATGGCGATGAGGCATTTCCCAAATGCGTGCGACAACGGCAACCACAGCATATGGATATCTCCGCCATGGAGCATACTGAGGGGCTGCTTCCACGCCTGCCCCATGTAGGTCCATACCTGGTGAGTCAGCTCCACTCCCTTAGGCTTGCCTGTCGTGCCCGAGGTGTAGATGAGAGTACACAGGTCATCGGGTTCGACCGAATCGATCATGCGACGCACTAGGTCCGGTTCCTCAGCCAGACGTCGACGCCCATTCGCAATGATCTGTGCCATGGTGATGAGCCGACGGTCACGAACGCCGGTCTCCTTGGAATCGTCGGCAAAGCTGATGATGTGTCGAACCACCTTGTCGACCTCGGGCCTGCCCTGAATCTTGGCGACCTGAGCCGTGGAATCCACGAAAAGAACTGACGACTCGGAGTCCACCAGAATGAAACTGGCCTCTTCCGGCCCGGAATTCGGGTAGATCGTCGTGGTGGCCGCACCAGCGCACGAGATGGCCATGTCGGCAATGATCCACTCTGTACGCGTTCCCGAGAGCAGAGCGACGCGTCCCTCACGAGGAACCCCCAACTCGATGAGTCCAGCTGCCACTTCGTGGGCCTGGCGGCGGAATTCAGCAAAGGTCATCGGAAGCCAGGTATTAGGCTCATCGTCGGGGCCGGAAGGGGTGAGGAAGGCTACGCGATTCGGATGAGCATCCGCTTGCCGGTCAAGCATCGCCGCGAAGTTCTTCGCCGAGGATGCAATAAGCTTCCGCTGCAGAGCAAGGGACTCCTCGTCACTCGTACGCCTCATCAACTCGCCCTCTCCTTGGTCATGTAATGACTTCTGCCACGCTATGCCATGCCGCATTGGCCGGTCCCCACAATTACCGACGGCACCCATAGGTAGGTGCCCACAGGAATAGACGAGGAACCTTCCCCACCCCGCAGGTACGATATTGCCCATGTCACAGGGCGGTTCCAGACCGAGTATTCAGGACGATGCGCCCTCGAATGCGCCGTCAACGAGGTTTTTTGAGGATGTCGAACCAGAAAAAAGGTCGACAGCTGACCCCTGGTTGAGCGCCGAACAGCAACACATCTGGCGAGCTTGGCTCCGTGGCTCAGCTCGTATCACCGGGTATCTGTCTAAAGATCTGCGTCGCCATGACCTCGAGCTGTGCGAGTACGAGATCCTTGTCACTCTTTCGGAGGCCCCCGGCTACGCGGTCCGGATGTCCATGCTTGCCACCGAAGTCCATCAGTCCAGATCGCGGCTCACCCACGCTATCGAGAGGCTCGAAAGCCGAGGCCTTGTGGTGCGTGAACCTGACGTTCGAGATCGTCGCGGTGTGGTGGCGCGACTGAACTCTGAGGGGATGGACCTGCTACGTCAGGCTGCCCCCGATTACGTCCGCGCGCTCCGCCGCATTTTCGTCGACCCGGTCGATCCGGAGGATTTCGCGGCCTTGGGACGGGCCATGAAGGCTGTACTTTCCGTGTCAGACTGAGCCCATGACGGCCACCACGGACATTCTCCAAGACTTTCGATCAACCCTAAGGGGTCTGGACTCCGCTGCCGTGGAAATCCTGGACGATTCCCGGCTGGCGCGTGCCCTTTACTCCTCCGATGCCTCGATCTATCGGGTTGTCCCTACTGCGGTTGCCCATCCACGCAGCACTGACGAGCTCTGCGCCTTGGTGACGGCGGCCAGCCACGTCGGGCTGCCCGTGACAACCCGTGGTGCCGGCACCACCTGCGCTGGCAATGCGGTTGGAACCGGCCTCATCATCGACACGTCAGCTCATCTCAACCACATCGTCTCCCTCGATCCTGAATCGGCTACTGCGGTCGTCGAACCTGGGGTGGTCCAGGACTGGCTTCAACATGCCGGAGCTCCCCACCAACTGCGATTTGGTCCTGACCCCTCCACATCGACCCGCTGCACCATCGGGGGAATGATCGGAAACAACGCTTGCGGGCCTCGGGCTTTGGGGTACGGACGTACTGGGGACAACATCGTCGACCTCGACTTACTTACCGCCAATGGACACATCACAACCCTGCGACCAGGTGACCTCACGGTTCCTTTCGCACAACGCTTGGCTGATCTGGCAGACGCGAACCTTGCGACCATCCGGACCGAATTCGCGACCTTCTCCCGCCAAGTTTCCGGATATTCCATGGAGTGGCTGCTGCCCGAGCGCGGTCGCAATCTCCCCGCATTCATCGCCGGCACCGAAGCGACCTTAGGTGTTGTCACGCGAGCAACAGTCCAGCTCGTACGCGAAGCACCTTGTGGACTGACGGTGGCACTGGGGTACCCGTCAATGTCCGAAGCAGCCGACGCTGTCACGGCTCTGCTGCCCTTCTCCCCCGTTGCTTGTGAGGGATTCGGGCGTCGGATCGTCGACGTGGTCTCCCGGGCAGGACGAGCGGTACCCGACCTGCCGCGTGGCGACGGGTGGATGTTCGTGGAGCTACGCGGTGATGATGAGACCGAGGTGGCGGCACGAGCCAAGGACATGGTCGCTGCCAGTGGATGCCTCGATGGCTGGGTGGTCTCCGATCCCCAACAGGCCGCAGCTCTATGGAAGATACGAGCTGACGGAGCAGGCTTGGCGGGTGTTAGCCTCGACAAACCGGCCTGGGCCGGATGGGAGGATTCCGCCGTTCCTGCTGCCGATCTCGGCTCTTACCTCCGCGACTTCGAGTCCCTGCTGAACGACCACGACCTCCATGGCCTGCCCTACGGTCACTTTGGCGAGGGATGTCTGCATTGCCGCATCGACTTCCCCCTCGACCGCCCCGATGGACCCCAGCGCTACCGTTCCTTCGTCACTGAAGCAGCAGCATTGGTAGCGCGACACGGCGGGTCAGTCTCCGGCGAACATGGTGACGGTCGGGCACGCTCGGCCTTGTTGGACACGATGTACTCCCCCGATGCCCTGAACCTCTTCAGCAAGGTCAAAGCCATCCTCGACCCGGACAACCTCTTCAACCCGGGGATTGTCGTCGACCCTGCGCCGCTCGAGGCGGCTATCCGTACCCACGAGTCCGCTCTTTCCCCAATCACCATCTCCCATCCGGAGTTCGCTGCTGATGTTCATCGCTGCACCGGGGTCGGTAAATGTATCGCCCACACTGCTCCCGGCTCCGTGATGTGCCCCTCGTACCAGGCTTCCGGACTCGAAGTAGACTCCACCCGAGGCCGGGCCAGCGTCCTCAAAGAAATGGTGAACGGAACCCTCATCGACGGTTGGGACTCCCCCGAGGTGGAGCGAGCCCTCGACCTCTGCATGGCGTGCAAAGGGTGTGCCCGCGACTGTCCTACCGGAATCGACATGGCGAGCTACCGCAGTACGGTCCTCCACGAGAAGTACCGCCACCGGCCTCGCCCGCGCTCCCACATGACCATGGGCTTGCTCCCTCTTTGGGAACGCCTCCTCAATCGGATCCCAGGAGGTCCCGCCCTGGCCAACAAAATGCTCTCAGTACCGGCTTTCACGCACCTGGCTCGATGGGCAGCTGGCGTCGATCAGCGCCGTCCACTTCCCCGGTTCCAGCCCTCGGCACGATTGGCTAGCGACCACGCAACCTCGGCGCAAGCCATCGTGGCGAATCAGGAAACTCCGACCTCAGCTGCTACCGAAACCTCCTCTCCCGGGTCGACCTCACCGACTCGCCGCAGCCAAGACAAGGGCGACGTCGTCATCTGGGTGGACTCCTTCTCCGACATGTTGGAAGGTTCGGACCTCTCTGCGGTCATTGCGGTATTAGCAGACGCTGGTTACCGACCCAGGGTCCTTTCTGACGACGTCTGCTGTGGATTGACCTGGATCACCACTGGTCAACTCGACGGTGCCCGTCGTCGGTTGCGGGCCGGACTGGCGGTCTTGGCTCCGCTCGCTGACGCCAATATCCCTGTAGTTGGGTTAGAACCGTCCTGCACAACTGTCTGGCGCGACGACGCCCTACACCTTCTCCCAGACGATCCACGGGTCACCCGTGTCGCCCGAAATATGCACACTGTCGCTGAAATGCTGGAAGCAGCAAACTGGACCCCACCCTCCCTGGCCGGACACACCGTTGTTGCACAACCCCACTGCCACCACGCATCGATCCTCGGCTTCGGTCCAGATCAGCGGCTGCTCGAAGCTGCGGGGGCAACGATTAAGGTTGTGCGCGGCTGCTGTGGTTATGCCGGGAATTTCGGCGTGGAAAACGGCCATTACGACTTTTCGGTGAAAGTCGCCCAGCATGACCTTCTGCCAGCTATTGAAGAAGCCGGGCCGCAGGCCATCATCTTGGCCGACGGGTTCTCCTGTCGCCGCCAAACCTCGGACTTGGCAGGACGCCGTGCCTTCACGTTGTCCGAGTTGTTTGCTTCACACCTGGTTTCACGCTCAGGACACTGACGGGGATCGCCCCAAGCCTCAAGCCCCGAGCCTCACGACAACACGCAGTGGGGAAAGAGTTAACCCGGGCTACCATCGGCCCGGGTTAACCGGAATACCCCGCCACATCACGGGGCGATAGCGACGACCTTGACTTCCTTGCCGGTAGCTACCTGAGAGCTGGGCCCCAGCCGGTTGTGGTGTGAAAGGGAGCTTGGCCTTGTTGACCAACGTCACGACCAATTCGGCCACTATCTTGCCCAGATCGGCAGAGGTCTCGGTGTCACTGGGCTAGGCGACGAGGATCTTCTGCGATTGCAGAGGCAGGGTATGCCCAGTGCCCGAGGTTGTCCCCGAGAGGCTCCCGCGACCGCCTCGCCGATTCCTGGTGATATCGAAGGCTTTCGGGTCCTAGAACATCCATGCGCACATGTAGCCCTTGCTCTTAGAAGAGTTTTCGAGTCTTGAGTTCCGACTCAGCAACAGTGTCGAGGACCTTCGACCGAGCAACACTACGGAAAACCTTCGGTCCAGTTGTCTCTGCCAGGCTCATGCCAGGTCACCGAGTCCGGCGAACATCTCGCCGAATGCACCGTCGAACCGATAACCACGGCGAACCTAAAACGGCGCCGAACCATCGCAACGCTCTAGCAATGGGACGGCGCCGTCAGGAAGAGGCAAGGACGATCAATCACGAGTAAGTCGACGATGCTTCGAAGCGTGTGGACGAGCAGCCTCTGGCCCGAGACGCTCAATCTTGTTGGCCTCGTAGTCGGCGAAGTTACCCTCGAACCAGAACCAGCGCGGTACACCGTCCTCGTCCTCACCCTCCCAGGCCAGGATATGGGTGGCGATACGGTCCAGGAACCAACGGTCGTGGGAGACGACCACAGCGCATCCTGGGAATTCCAACAAAGCATCCTCGAGGCTCGAGAGGGTCTCGACGTCGAGGTCATTGGTCGGCTCATCGAGCAGGAGGACATTGCCACCCTGTTTGAGGGTCAGCGCCAAGTTGAGGCGGTTCCGCTCTCCGCCGGAGAGCACACCGGCCTTCTTCTGCTGGTCCGGCCCTTTGAAACCAAAACTCGCCACATAGGCGCGCGAAGGCTCCTCGAAGTTCGCAACCTTGATGTAGTCCAGACCGTCCGAGACGACCTCCCAGACATTCTTCTCAGGGTCGATACCAGTACGATTCTGGTCAACGTACGAAAAACTGACTGTCTCTCCGACCTTGAGCGAGCCAGAATCGGCCTTTTCGAGTCCGACGATCGTCTTGAACAGAGTCGTCTTACCAACACCATTCGGACCGATAACTCCGACAATGCCGGCGCGCGGCAGGGTGAAGGAAAGGTCTTTGATGAGGACACGGTCGCCAAATCCCTTGCACAGGTGATTGGCTTCCAGCACGACGTTCCCCAGCCGAGGGCCCGGCGGAATGTTGATCTCGGCCGTGTCGATCTTGCGGTTACGCTCGGCTTCAGCAGCTAGCTCCTCGTAACGGGCCAGGCGGGCCTTGTTTTTGGCCTGTCGGGCTTTCGGTGAGGAGCGCACCCACTCCAGCTCCTTCTCAAGGATCTTGGCGCGCTTGGCGTCCTTCTTGCCTTCAATCTGAAGACGCTTGCGCTTGGTCTCCAGGTAGGTCGAATAGTTACCCTCATAGGGGTGCAGGTGGCCGCGATCGACCTCGCAAATCCACTCGGCAACGTGGTCGAGGAAGTAGCGGTCGTGGGTGACGGCGAGGACGGCGCCCGGGTAGGACTTCAGGTGCCCCTCGAGCCAGTTGACGGACTCAGCGTCCAGATGGTTGGTCGGCTCGTCGAGAAGTAGCAGGTCAGGCTGCTCAATGAGGAGCTTGCACAGCGCAACGCGACGACGCTCTCCACCGGAGAGAACATCGACGGGGGTGTCACCGGGAGGGCACTGCAAGGCGTCCATAGCCTGCTCAAGACGGGTGTCGATGTCCCAAGCGTTGGAATTGTCAAGCTCGGTCTGAAGCTCGCCCATCTCAGCCATGAGGGCATCAAAGTCGGCGTCGGGGTTGGCCATTTCGGCCGAAACTTCCTCAAACCGTGCAAGCTTTGCCTTGATGTCGCCAACAGCCTCCTCGACGTTCTCGCGGACGGTCTTGTCCTCGGTCAGCGGGGGCTCCTGAAGCAGGATTCCCACCGTGGCCCCCTTGGCGAGAGTGGCGTCACCGTTGTTCGGCTTGTCGAGTCCGGCCATCAACTTGAGCATCGTCGACTTGCCAGCGCCGTTCGGTCCGACAACACCAATCTTGGCACCCGGGAAGAACGACAGCGTCACATCGTCAAGAATGACCTTGTCACCCACCGCCTTTCGGACGTTATGCATGGTGTAGATGAACTCGGCCATCGGCACTCCTCCAGAATCTGCGGGACGGGGCGGTCGGCACCTCACCGACCGCTGCACAGTATGCCAGTCGCTATAACGACTCCCGTCACCAACTCATTCCCGGCGTATCATCTCAGACCTCACGACCCGACCAATTCAACGTCGTCATCAACCACCTCGTCGTCATCGTCCAGCTCGTCGCCGTGGGTCGGTGATTGATCGCGCGGCACGCGATCGTCGCCCAGAGGCGCCTCGGCCCGCTTTTCGGGACGGCGGCACACCGCCGACACTCGGGACAAATCCGGCCCGACATTACTTGCCACGACGATGAGTTGTTCATGCGAGCCTTCATCGTCAATCCAGTTGCGGGTGCGCAGCCGTCCAGTCACCATAACCGGGTCCCCCTTGTGCAAAGATACGGCGCAATTATCCGCGAGCCGACCATAAACGTGAACTGACAGCCACGTCGTCGTCCCGTCAACCCACTCGCCTTGTCTCATGACACGAGGAGTGTGGGCAACCCGGAATCGGGCTCCCCGCCACCCCTCGCCAATCTTCATCTCGACGTCCGTCCCGAGATTTCCGGTAAATGACACGTTCGCGTCCATCTGTGAGCTCCTTTCCACTCACAGACAGTTATCGTCGGGACCCCCGAGAATCCGCCAGCCAATGTCAGATCTGTGGATAACTCTGAATCAGCCGCCGACAGCCTTGTGGACAAGTCGGCATAGACACCTCTGCGTGGACGGCTCCGCACATACCGGGTCCATGGCCCTTAACCCTCGTCAGGAAGCCTGAAACAAGATCTTGACGACCTCGTCGTGGCGATCGAGTTCGTCGTTGACCGGATCGACAACTGATCGCCACGCCACGTCCGCGAGATTCGCCCGCAATTGTGACTTGGCATAATGCGCTGCAGCCTTGGCACCCGTTCGCACCCCAATTTGGCACAGCAGCGAAAGCACAATCCCCGCGACGACACCGCCCACCACAATGAGCGGCGGCACCGGAACGTTGTGCCATCTCACCGGCGAAATGTGGTACTGGAAATAGGCCATCAAACCATCCACCAACCACCACGCTGCCCCAGCCACCACGATGAGGATGAAAACCCACTGCACCACCCTCACCAGCTTCCACCAGCCGGTGCCGCGATGTACCCCCAAATCGGTGGAACCGACAGCGCGATCGATATCGTCAAGAAGGTTCTTACGGTTCGACAGCGAGGCTGCTCGCACCGCGTCGGCCCACGGCCGAGGCAGTCCCTTGGAAGCCTCCGACGCCACCGACCGCACTGCGGTGTCTACCTTGGCCCCCGCGACACCCACGCGTGCCGTCATGGCGCTTCGCTGCACATCGGTTGGCTCGTAAGACAGCTCTTTTTTAGGTCTTGAGCCCAAATCCAAATGCAGTCGATGTAACGGATCCTGGCGAATCTTCGACAGCCAGGACGTCACCGGCCAACCAGTGGCGTAATGGCCTCTCTCTCGGTACGCCTCCCGGGTTGCCTCAACAACAGGATCTACCCCACCCGCAGTGCACACGGCCTCGACCAATCGGTCAACCGAGTCCTGGCTCACCTGACCTGCCTCGTCACCGGTGACCTCCAACAAGTGTTGACAGACTTTATCGAGGTCGGCATGAAGACGAGCTGCCTGCACCTTCTTGGCGCGCACGGCACGAGCCACTGCGACGCGCATATCTTCCACACCCTCACCGGTGGTCGCCGAAATCGCCATAATCTGAGCCTCGACCAGACCTTCGGAATCCAACAGACGACGCATATCCCGCAGACAGTTTTTACGCTGTTTCTTGTCGAGGCGATCAATCTGGTTGAGAACGACCATCATGACCTCGGAATGGGTCGCCAGCGGCACCAAATAACGAGTGTGGAGCGCGGCGTCAGCATATTTCTGGGGATCGACGACCCACACGATCATGTCAACCATCTCGACCAGGCGATCCACCTCCAACCGGTGCTCGATTCGCACCGAGTCGTGGTCAGGAAGGTCGAGCAGCACGAGACCGTCGAGGTCATCGTCGCTACCCATGTGGTGACGGCGGGGAACATCAAGCCAGTCCAGCAGGGACTCCGCCGGCTCAGACCCCCACACAGCTGCCGTGGCTTTCGAGGTCGTCGGACGACGCACACCAGGATCAGCCAATTCCGCGCCCGCCAGGGCATTAAAGGTCGACGATTTCCCCGAACCGGTGGCACCGGCAAGGGCGACGACAGTGTGGTCACCGCCGATCCGGCAACGTTGATCCGCACGATCCAGCACCGCACGGGCATGATTGACCACTTCGTCAGGGATACGTCCAGCCGACAGATCCAAGGCCCTGCTCAGCAATCGGATACGCTTGGCAAGGTCAACGCGTCGTCTCTTCATCGTTCCCCCTGACGGGGTTCAGGCTGCACAACAACCGATGGTCCAATGAGTTCAGCGTCAAGGACGAGCATATCATTCCCCGGCTCGAGGACTCCGGAAATCTCACGAGTCTGCAGGCGAGTTCGGACAGACACCTGGTCATCGGTCGATTCCGGCGCTTCCTGCGCCTGGCGGACCGCCTCAATGGACGTGCGGATCTGGGCCGGAAGCTCTTCATCGACCCCCAGTTTCTCCAGCACACCCTGGTAGCGCGCCACCTCGTCGGTGAGCAGCCCGTCGACTCTGGCGTCGAGTTGTTGCTTGGCAACCTTCGCCAGACGCCTCACCGCGTCGTCACCAAACAGGGCCTCAAGAAGCCGCTGAGCAACGATGGCCGAGCCACCAGCAATGCCTGCTTCCGCGCCTGACAACCCTCCGGTGTGGGCAAAGACAACGAGCATGAGAGCGACGGAAACACCGTTGACACCGAATGCCATGAACCGAGCCTTGGACCGCTTATCCATGCCTTCGCCAGCAACCAACTCCATGACATCGCCCTGCCACTCCCTCACCATGCGAGAGACGGACTCCTCGAAGCTGCGCGACGGACGGCTCAGATCCTCGTCTACCCGTTCTAAAACGCCTCGGCCAGCCGGATCTGCCTGCCAGACAGCCTCGACTCGCTCACATCCGGCCTCGGTTTCGGCGATGATGAGACTCTCCAAGCCAGATTCCACCGCGACGCTGACCTTCTCAGCCTCTGGCGGTGCCCCTTTGAACGCCTGGATGACGCGGTCACGGAACCACGAAACCTTGGCCTCCATGGCCCGCATGAATTCTCCCGTTCCCACGAATTCGTGCCACCGTGCCAACACCTCACCACGCAGTAGAGTGCCGTCAGCAGACTGCGCAGCGATGGACTGTGAGGCTTCGGACATAATCGACTGAGCGTCCTCGGCTAATCTAGCCGTGGCAGCGACCTGGGCCTCTAGACCGGCAGCGACATATGACGACCGCTCGCACACTGAGCCGATGGCGCCAGACAGGGTGGACGCGATAACTTGACGCCGCTTCTGCTGGTCCTCAGCCAAACTCGACAGGAAGATTCGCAGCGGGGCAACAGCCCGTTCAGGCAGCAGCCCATCGGCATTGGTCTTGGTCTCCGGAACCGCAAACAGCGGTGAATCAGCCAGTCCACGCTCTGTCATGAGCCGGCCAAGGTCAGCCGGAACCTCCCTCATGGCCTCCGGCGGGACGCGGTCACAGACCACCGCGACCGAAGCGTGTCGTTCTTGGGCCTCGTTGAGGAAATCCCAAGGCACGGCATCTGCATAGCGGGCAGCTGAGGTGACGAAGATCCACAGATCAGCTGCCTGCAGTAATTGAGCAGCCAAGTCGCGGTTTCGCGCCACCACGGAATCAATGTCGGGGGCGTCCAACACGGCCAAACCCTTCGGGACCGCAGGCTCAATCACCAGTTGGAGGCTCGAAGCATCGTTACTGACCACCCGGGAGCGCACCAGCGTCGGCAGCACCCGGTCGCCGTCGAACCACACCGTGTCGTCAGGGTGGTGAACTAAAACCGGAGAGGTCGTTGTCGGACGAATGACGCCAGGCCGGCTCACTACTCGACCAACCAGTGAATTGACCAAGGTCGACTTTCCGGCACCCGTCGACCCGCCGACAACGGCCAGTAGCGGGGCGTCAATGGTTTCGAGGCGAGGAAGGACATAGTCGTTGAGCTGGTTGACGATTCGACGAGCCAGCCCTGCCTGAGCAATGGCCTCGGGCAGATCAAGAGGAAAATCGGCCTGCCGCAGGTCGTGCCGCAAGTCAGTCAGCGACAGCAACATCTGCTCAGTGTTCATGGTGATCCCTCCTGCTCACTCGTCAGGCCTGCGGCGGCGCCCACTGCAACTCATTACTGACTCGCTGACTCCGACGTCGCCTGAGGAATGCGGGTAGCCTCGGTTTGGACAGTTTGGCACCTCGGGCCACGGTGACAGCCATTGGACGCAGCGAATTCATGCGATTGATGAGCTGACTTTGACGCGTGCCCGGATCGTCGTCTAGCCCTCGAACGACAGCGTCACGCAGATAAGCCAAATCCGTCCCAGTACGCAGGAATTCCAAGGTGTGCCACCAGCGACGCGGACCCTGGCTGAAGGCCACCAAACTTGCCCACTGACGACGCCACAGGGCTGAAAGAGTGTCGGCGTCGGATTCCGGCAACCACCCTGCCTTGACGTAATCGTCGAGACGATTCCGGATTGTCTTACCTTCTCTCACCATGCGGATGATGACGAAGACCACAACAGAGATGACAATCGCAAGGGCAACGTACCAAAGCTTTTTCAAGGTCTCCATCGGCAGCACCGAGGAGAATCCGTTAAACAGCATGTGTCCAATCACGGCAACGACGAACCCGGTCACTGGGGCCAGGATCCGCACCAGCCGACTGCGCGACCGTAGTCCCAGGGCCAGACCGATACCCGTCATGCTGGTGAACAGGGGGTGCCCAAAGGATGTGTAGACACCTCGCAGCATGACCATCTCCAAGACGGCCTGCTTCGGATCACCGGCAGCTGCAGTCACGCGAGCGTAGTTGTCGGCTCGAGCGTAATACATGATGTTCTCGACGAAGGCGAAGCCAATCGCCGACAGGCCGGCCATGCTCACCGTCTGAACAACCGACGTCATGCGTTTGCCTGCAACGACGGCCAATCCGAAGAGAACCATCGCCTTGCACGATTCTTCCACGAAAGGAGCCGAATACACCGCAGGACCTGCACCAGCGGTCGGATCAACCCCGCCTGCCACCGACAACATCCCAGCCATCCAGGTATTGACGTGCATACTCATCCAGGTCGCTATGCACGCTCCCCAGCAAAAGCACAGGAACCATACATGAAGGTGCCGCGTCCTGAACCGGTCGATAAGGATGAAGATCGCTGACCAGACAGCCGCCGTCGGCCACGCATAGTGGAGACCAAGCTTGAATGACCGGTTCGTGATACCCGGAACCACGCCCTTTTGTCCGTCGCTCTCCACCACAGTGTCCGCATGCATCATGAGGTAGGTGTGAACCATCGCGGCCGCCGAGGCCAGCACCACGATGAGCAGCACCCACAACCACGGGTTACGCAAGAGACGTTGCCACCAAGGACGACGCACAATGGGAGCGGGGGCAACGTGGGACATATCTGAAAGACTACCGGGCACCCGGGACAGTTTTGGCTGGGCCAATTCCTCGCCACGCAGAACACCGATGGCGGCCCGGGTGGGAATCGAACCCACGCGCGACAGATTAGAAGGCTGCTGCTCTATCCGCTGAGCTACCGGGCCATCATCGACATCCTATCGAGGTCGGGTCACCATGGCCCATTTCGTCTCAACCACGTGGCGAACATCACTCCAGGTGGGTGTCCGAGGCCCTAACCTTTTCCCGTGCTTCATTCGACGCCCACGAAATCCTCCACCCCACCAGTGAAGTGGTCGTCGATCATCATCTGTGCTTACCTACCGACGTTGATGTCGTCGTTGGGCTACGGCGCGGTAATTCCGCTAATTCCGCTCACCGCAGTTCACAATGGTGCTTCCACCGCCCTTGCTGCCGCGATCGCCGCGCTCGTCGGCATCGGCCAGATCATCGGAGATGTCCCTGCCGGATGGCTCGTCACCAAGATCGGCGAGAAGTGGTCGTTAGTTATCGCCATGCTCATCGACGCCGCAGCCCTCGCGTCCATGGGGTTGGTGGACCAGCTTGGTCTGCTCGCCATCGCGGTGCTCGTCAACGGGATGGCCGGGGCCGTATACGGCATCGCCCGGCAGAACTACCTGACGGTCGCCATTCCATACCAATACCGCGCACGCGCCCTGTCCACTCTGGGCGGCGTATTCCGCGTGGGCCGGTTCGTCGGTCCGTTGGCAGGGTTGTGGATTCTCCGGGAATCTTCCATGCCGTGGGCATATGGATTTGCAGCCATTACCAGTGTGCTCGCAGCTGCCGTGACCACCGTCATGCCCGACTTGCCGCCAGTCGAAACCCCAAATATCGCTGAAGACGAGGCCCCCGCCAAGATCTCAACCTGGACCATCGCCCGCAACAACTCGAAGGTGTTCTTAACGACAGGTCTGGGAGTGACGGCACTCATGCTTGTTCGGTCAGCCCGACGCTCTTTGGTACCGCTGTGGTGCAACGCGAACGGACTTACCCCAGCTACCACAGACCTCATCTACGCCTGGTCGATGGCCGCCGATGTCTTGCTCTTCCTGCCGGGCGGGGCTCTCATGGACAAGTTCGGACGTTGGTGGGTGGCAGTACCGTCGATCTTCATTCAGGCCATCGCTTTACTCGTCCTACCGCTAGCCCACACCGCAATAACCATTGGCACCGTCGCCATCATTATCGGTATCGGAAACGGTGCCAGCTCAGGCATCGTCATGACCCTGGGATCCGACGCATCCCCCGACATCGGACGACCTCAATTCCTGGCAGCCTGGCGACTGCTCTCGGACACCGGAACGGCCCTAGGACCTGTCGTCGTCACCCTGGTCACCTTGGCGTGGCCGTTATCGTTAGCCAGCATCGTGATGGCCATCATCGGCCTGGCGGGCAGCTACTGGATGGGACGCTGGGTACCGCGCGGCAAACGATGAACAGCTTCTGTGACAACAGCTGAAAGAGACCATGTCGTCGCCACCAACTAGTCTGTAGTGACGTGAGAGATATGTTGGTGTGGATTGATTGCGAGATGACCGGGCTCGACCTGGCCCAGGACGGACTCATCGAGGTGGCCGCGCTGGTCACCGATGGGCAGCTTAACGTCCAGGGCGAGGGAGTGGACGTCATCATCAAGCCTGAACCCGAGTGGCTCGAGCACATGAATGACTTCGTGCGAGATATGCACACCAAGTCCGGACTCCTCAAGGAACTCGACAACGGGATGACGATGGCCGAGGCCCAGAAACAAGTGCTCGACTATATCCGCACCTATGTCCCGCAGGCTGGCAAAGCTCCGTTGGCCGGAAACACCATCGGCACCGACCGTTCCTTCCTGGCCAAGGACATGCCGGAACTCGAATCCTACGTCCACTACCGCAACGTTGACGTGTCCTCCATCAAAGAGCTGGCGCGACGGTGGTACCCGCGCGCCTTCGGCCATACCCCGGAGAAGCAGGGGAACCATCGCGCTCTCGCAGACATCAAGGAGTCCATCGAGGAGCTGATGTACTGGCGCGAGGCTCTCATGGTTCCCTCCCCCGGTCCAGACGCGGACCGCTGTGACGAGATCGCGGCCAAATACCAGGGTTTCCTCACCGGAGCCGGCAAGGACTGACGTCAACGACAGGGCGGGGAAAAGTTGCATTCCCGCTCTGGAAACCGGTACTCTTCTCGGGTTGCCTGATGGAGGCACATGGTGGCTATAGCTCAGTCGGTAGAGCACCTGGTTGTGGTCCAGGGGGTCGCGGGTTCAAGTCCCGTTAGCCACCCCAGTTCCTTTTGAGAGGTCGATTCCTTCAATCGGGTTCGGTCAGCGGGTAGCTAGGCCGCGATTTCCTAACAGCCTTGAATGTATCCCCCAGACTGACGATCTGAGCACCCACGTCACTTATCTGTTCGTCGGGGCCCTGTCATCACCTGCGGAGGGTGTCGAGCAACTCATCAATATCGCCGAACCTCTCCACAGTCGGGGTGTCAATGACATTGCCCCTGACAACAATCGTCTCGACTCCCTCAAGTGCCTTGAGATCGTCAAGCGGATTGGCTCCCAGCACCAGCAGATCTGCCGACAGTCCCGGCTCCACCGCACCCGTCACAGATTCCAAACCGAGAATCTTGGCATTGACACGGGTGACGGCCTCCAGGGCCCGAGCCGGGGACAACCCAGTCCGAGAGACCAGAAGGTCAAGCTCGCGCCACATGGCGTAATGGGGAGAAAAGGTCATCGAGGAATCCAAACCGGACCCGAGCACCACATCGTTCGTGATCGCGTCGCGAATCCCCTGGACCATCGAATCAAGCACGATCCGAGCGTTCTGCTGGACGATTTCGCTGGCCCCGGTCATCTTGGAGTCGACCTCAACCAGCGGCGCAGCGGCCAACAGAGTCGCATCGAGAGCCGACCAACCACGCAGCGACTTCGGATTGTCATGGAACAGCTCGACAATCTCGTCGGTCATGGCCGAGCCGTGCTCGATGGTGTCAACACCAGCCTTGAGGGATCTCAATACCCCCTCAGGACTCTGGGCATGCGCAGCGACAAGCACACCAGCCGAATGAGCTTCCTCACAGATTGCCGTCATTTCCTCGGTCGTCATCTGGGGTCGACCGGCCTCGCCTAAGGCTTTCGCATCGGTAACACCACCAGTCGCGGCAATCTTGATAGAAGTAGCCCCCAGACGCAGATTCTGGCGCACCGCCTTGCGTCCTTCCCAAGGAGAGTCGACGACCCGGGAAAGACCCAGATCCGCGCCATGACCTCCAGTAATGGCCAACATCGGACCTGACGCCATCATGCGGGGCCCCACCCACTGTCCGGATTCGCTCTCACGGGCCAAGGTGACAGCCTCGTTGTCATATTCGCCGAGACTGCGGAAGGTCGTCACACCTGAGTTGAGTTCGGCATCCGCAAATGCCCGGGCACGTTCACGCAGCATCGGGCGCCCGAATGGAGTTTTCCAAAACCCGACGATCCCCCGCGAGAGTGCCGGATTCATCAACGCTTTGGGTAACGGACGTCCGTTGGCCAGCAGGTGAGCGTGGGCATTGATGAGCCCTGGCATAACCCATTTGCCTGCGCAGTCGATCCGCCGCTGAGCCGCCGTGGCTCGATCAGCGAGTTCCTGACTAGATCCGACGGCCTCGATTGAACCATCCTCGGCAACAAGTACAGTTTGGTCAGCCAGCACAGTTCCATGACGGTCGCACGTCAGAACGTTGGCACTGGTAAGAGCAACTGTCGTGGCCATGTCGTCATCATCTCCTCATAAAACGACGCTCGTCTTCTAGCATTATCCGGAGTCCTTACCCTCAGCAGTAGTTGCACAATGTGAGACGGTATCCCGAATCTGAACTCCTCCGGGGCGACAATGCTCCCCATGAATCGCGAGAACCACGATGTGGCTGGCGATACGCAGCACCTGCGTCGCAGCCTGAGCAACCGCCACATTCAGCTCATCGCCATCGGTGGCGCCATCGGAACCGGCTTGTTCATGGGATCCGGAAAGTCCATCAATACCTCGGGTCCAAGCATCGTGGTCGCCTATTTCTTGATAGGTGTGATGCTCTTCTTCGTCATGAGGGCCATGGGCGAGTTGTTGCTGCACAACCTGCAATGGAAATCCTTTCAGGACTTCGCCGCCGATCTGCTGGGACCTTGGGCAGGATTCTTCCTCGGCTGGACATATTGGTTGTGTTGGGTTGTCACAGGTATGGCCGATGTTATCGCCATTACCTCGTATTGGGGCTACTGGACCCACGACCGAATGTGGTCCTTCGTCCTCACCGCAGCTACCTTGCTTCTGCTTCTGGTCCTCAATCTGTTGACGGTCAAGCTCTTCGGCGAACTGGAGTTCTGGTTTGCCCTCATTAAGATCGTTGCGATCGCCATTCTCATCGTCGTAGCGGTCGTGCTCGTCGCTATCGGGTTCACCTCGTCGAGCGGACACCAGGCCTCGGTGTCGAACCTGTGGACCCACGGCGGATTTGCCCCAAAGGGCTGGAGTGGGTTCTTTGGAGGTTTCCAGATCGCCGTCTTCGCCTACGTCGGCATCGAGCTGGTCGGCACGACTTCAGCGGAAACCCGCGATCCCCACAAGACGATGCCCAAAGCCATCAACGCGGTCCCGGTGCGAGTCCTGGCGTTTTATGTCGTGGCCCTGCTCGCCATGATGTGCGTCACCCCGTGGAACCTCATCCAGCAGGAATCTTCCCCATTCGTCCAGATGTTCGGACTCATCGGCTTCACCGCAGCTGCGGGCATCATGAACTTCGTCGTGTTGACCTCAGCCGCATCCAGCGCCAACTCCGGGGTCTACTCAACCTCTCGTATGCTTTACGGACTCGCTCACAAAGGCATGGCGACGAAAGCCTTCGGCAAGCTCACCCGCCATGGCGTTCCGGGATGGGGCCTGTTATGCACCATCATCCTCATTGCTTCAGCCCTCATTCTTGCCGCAGAAGACTCGGTCATAGGCGCCTTCACCCTGGTGACGACGGTCTCTTCAGTGCTATTCATCTTCGTATGGAGCATGATTCTGGTTAGCTACATCGTCCATCTACGTCGCAATCCTCAAGCCCACGCCGAATCGATTTACCCCATGCCTGGCGCTCATGTCATGCCGTGGGTGGTATTGGCCTTTTTCGTCTTTATCATCGTCATTCTCACGGGCGCGACCGACACTCGTCACGCTCTCCTCGCCACCCCGGTGTGGTTTATCGTGCTCGGCGTCGCATGGGCTATCGTGCGTCGTCGCTCTCACCGCGATGACTTGGAAACCACCCCAACAATTGACACCGGCTGTTAGTCCAGACCGGCCCTCGACCGCTGCAGCGAGGGGGCTGCAATTAGGTCTTTAGGGGTGAATCATGTCCGACAAAGACGCCACCGCCGAATCGCCGACAAGCAGTACTGGCATTCCCTACATCCTCGACGAGGTGCTCGGCCAAGGCTCAATAGGGACGGTCTGGCGTGGCCACCATCTCGGCGACGGAACCCCTCGAGCCATCAAGGTCCTCAACCCCGAACCGATGAGGGACAAGGGTACGTCGAGGCGCTCCATCCAAAAGCGCGACATCCTGATGTCCGTCATTGCCGACGCGGTCGTCCCCGTAACGCACAGCGTCGCCTACCACGACCCGCGAGAACTCGTCGGGACGCCGCTGTTCAACCAAGCTCACACGGCGACGCCAACTCCCGTTTTATGCCAGCGCGAACAGCGACAGCTCATGCCACGGTGACGACGATGGCCGCACCCTTGGCTAGTGCTCCAGGCCAGGTCAAGCTGCCTGCCGGCGCAACTGAGTGTGGCCAAATCACGTGGGTCGCCAACAGCAGCACCGCATGTTCCTTTGCTGTGAGCCTGGCTGGGTTCGATGCCCCAAAACCATCCATCGAATTATCGCGCAGAGCCTCAATCCGAAAATTCCCACACGTTCTTCTGTAATGTCATTGCTGCCTACGTCGACTGCAGTAGCCGGAACATCGCGGTATATCTCATTACTCCGCGATAACCGTCCTGGTTCTGTTGGCAATGGAAAGGTTGTGAAATAATCTGACTATGAGGCGTCGAACAATCATTGCAGCTGGTTTGAGCGCGCCATTGGCTGGATGTGTTCCAAAAGCGAATTCCCCAGCCGAGGCACCATCGCCCGCGCCCGTGACGTCGTCCCCCGCTGAGACGTCACTTACCGCTCCGTCATCAGACATTCCGGCTCCCACCCCGACCTATTCGCCAAAGCCAGCGGAGAAGGTAACCCCGATCCCTATGGATCCGCGAGCCGCCGACATCGTGGCCGATATGTCAGTAGCAGAACGCGCTGGCCAGTGCATTCTCGTCGGGGTCGTTCCCTCGGACTCTCCCGAATATATCGCCAATCTCATTGACGCCAACTGCCTCGCCGGCATATTCGTTCTTGGCCACTGGACCAAGAAGTCCAAGCTCGCAACCATGCTCAACGCCGTCAACAGCGTCAGCCCGCATGGAATCAAACCCATTGTCGCAACCGATCATGAGGGCGGCGACATTCAAAACATCCGGATTCCTGGGGTTGACCGATTGCCAAGCCAAGAAGCTTTGGCTCAGATGTCCCCCGCCAAAGCCCAATCCGTGGCGAAAAGGGGCGCTCAGCAACTTGCCGATCTTGGCGTCCACATGATCTTCTCGCCCGTCGCCGATGTCACTGATCCTGATCTCGGCACGAAAAACAAACCAATTGCCAAACATCATCGTGGTTTCGGTACCGATCCACACAAGTGCGGCCAATACGCAGCATCCGTCATTGCTGGACACCGCAAGGCTGGGATCATTTCAACCACCAAACATTTCCCTGGGATTGGACGTATTGCCGAAAACACGGACTTCAAGGCATCCGGAATTACCGACACTAAGACTACTTGGCATGACCCATATCTCCAATCGTTCCGCATGGCATTCAATGCCGGATCCGAAGCTGTCATGATCGCCTCAGCGTATTACTCGGAGATCGACCCGGGAACTCTTGGATTGTTCTCGCCCAAAATCATGACCGACATGCTTCGTGACGACTTCGGATATCAGGGACTTATCGTTTCCGATGACTTGGGCAATTCAGTTTCAGTGTTTTCCGTCGACGGTGGAAACCGGGCACGCAAATTCGTCTCTGCCGGGGGCGACCTCGCAATTACCGCTGATCCCGGGCTGGCAGGTCCCATGATTCGAGCGTTGACGTCGATGGCTGAGTCTTCCTCAGGAAATAAACGTCTCAACGACGCAGCTCGCCACGTCATTAACGTCAAATTAGCGCATTCGCTAACAAAACAAGGAAAAAGGAAATCGTGATTGACAATGAATCCTCCTCATTGCAATTGAGGTCGTAAGTCAAGGCAGAATTCTCGCTTATCCGAATGATGTAGTCGGCCAGGCTAAGCAGCCCCGACCCTCGCTACAAGGGTGTTCCATATCCCCATTCATGGTCTTGGTGGCACCGTCCACTATTGGGTAGTGCCGACGCGACAGGCAAAGACCAGGAAACCAGACGTTTCCTGCATCAGAAAGGCCAGCGTCGAGACGCCTCCTGATTTCAGCGAGTAATTCACCCACTCCCATGCTCCCGACGTCCTGGCCGCGCATCAAAACTTCATCCACGACATCGGCTGACCGCCAGGTGACCGCGAATCCAAGTGCATTTTGTCGGCGCAGGGTCCGGCTAACCACGCTTGCGATGACCTGGGAAAGCTTGTTGGTCGTGGGGGGTCCTAGTGGGTATGTGTCATCCCTTACAGGAAAACACGCCTGTGTGGTTGCGTGTAGGAGGAACCCGCACGTATGCGTGTGCGTGCAAGGAGGGGGGTGGGGTTGTTAACACGATAACCGTGTTAACAGTCCCACCCCCTCTCTTTGTGGAGTGTGTATTCCGGCAGTGTCCTACTCTCCCACATGATC
>NZ_JAUNEJ010000006.1 GCF_030525615.1 Cutibacterium sp.
ACGGTTGCGGGACAGCTCCGGATTCACACCGGATTCCCCTGCAGTTGCGGTGCCATTCTAAGCTCACGATCATGAGGTGTCCACACCGGGGTGGCGGCGGGAACACGTTTGGTAGCATTTTGGTGGTTTCACCGATGGAGAACCTGGTGAGAATCCAGGACTGTCCCGCAACCGTGTCGTCTGGCAGAAATGTCGGCCAAGTCGGATCGCCGTCGTTGAAATGTCTCGAACTCAATTCCGTCGTGGATAGCGGAACGGTCGGTCCTGTACCTGGCGACGAAGCGTCCACGCAGTGAAAGGCAGGACCCGTGAGACGGTTCAAAGGGTTGGCCGCAGTATTGTCTGCGGCCTTGGCGGTACCGATGGCCATTGCGTCATTCGTCCCGGCATCGGCGGCTCCGACGACGTCGTATGACGATGAGGCCCAGAAGTGCATCAACCAAAACCATGTGTTCGTGTATGCCGAGCGTGACGATGGTCACGTTGACACTGGTTGCGCTTCGGAGTTCTCCAATGGTGTGGAGGCGTTGAAGTCGGCTGGTTTCGATCTTGGTGGTACCGATTACGGCGGTGATCTTGGTACGTTCGTTGACACCATCAATGGATATCCAGAAAACCCGGATATGTTCTACGCATATTGGGGGTATTTCCATGCTCAGCCGGCGGGCAAGGACACCGAGGCGAAGTGGGAATATTCACAACTTGGTGCAAGTAGTTATCATCCCAAGCCCGGTTCCATCGAAGCCTGGCATTTCATGCTCATTGATGGGCCATGGGAGCTTCCACCAACCTGGACACCGAAGGTTGATCCCGCCTCGGCAACCCCGGCGGCCTCCTTCGAGATTCCTGACAAGGCGTTGCAGAAGTGCATCACCGACACGATCGGCACCACTACTCCCACCAAGGAGCAACTTGCTGACCTGACGAGCTTGAGCTGCCGGAACAAGGGAATCGAAGACCTAACCGGTATCAATCAGCTGACCGGCCTTGGAAAGGTCTTCCTGTCGGGAAACAAGATCACTGATCTCAAGCCCTTGGCCTCGCTGCCCAGCATTTTCAGCCTGGATATCAACAGTAACGAGGTCTCCGACATTGCACCGTTGCAGTCCTTGACGAAGCTATCTCGTTTGGATGTCGGTAAGAACCACATTCGCGACTTGTCCGCTCTCAAAGACATCAAGGGTCTGACCAGCATCACGTCGAACTTCCAGACCGTTGACGGGGGATCAGCCACCGTTGGTGTCGAGACTGCGGTTCCGACCGCCGTCGATCGCACTGGAAAGACCTTTGTGGCCGACCGTGAGGTTCCCGAGGGTGTCGAGATCAAGGGTAAGAACGTCACCTACCCCTCTGCCGGCGACTACGTCTGGCAGTTCCGTGACAGCTCGATGTACTTCAACGGCTCCATTACGGTTCACGTGAAGTCGGCTCCTGCGCCGGTACAGCCAGTCAACATCCCTGATGCCAATTTCAAAGCATGTCTGCAGGATGCCGTGGGCCAGGGTAAGCCCCTCACAGCCGACAACTTGGGCGCTCTCACCGAAGTCAAGTGCATAAACAAGGGCATCAAGGACATCACTGGCGCTGAGGCGCTGACCGGCGTCAAGACCCTGTATCTGACGACAAACGAGATCGAGAATCTGAAGCCGCTGGCCGGTCTGACGAAGCTTGAGACCCTGTATCTGCCCAACAACCACGTCAAGGATCTGACTCCGCTAGCAGGGTTGCTAAACCTCAGGGAACTGAGCCTGGATCAGAACCCGATCACTACGGTACAACCGCTGTCCTCGCTGACGAACCTGGCTGATCTGACGATCAACCAGAACAAGAACAAGAGCGGCAAGTACGCGTACCCCGGCGTCAGCAGCTTGGAGGGACTTGGTTCTCTACCCAAACTCGAGCGGTTGGTGGCCAACAACAACGTCAACCTGTCAGATCTGTCCGGGATCTCCGGAGCGACCTCGCTGAAGAAGCTCTTTCTCAACAACGACAAGATTTCCGATCTGAGCCCCATCAAGGGTCTGACAAACCTCGTCGATGTTGGTTTCGATGACAACGAGATTTCCGACGTCTCCGCCCTGGCTGGGATGAAGAACCTCACCCAGATCGGTCTGAGTTCGAACCACGTCTCCGACCTGTCACCGCTGTCGGGCCTGGACAAGATCGCATTCATGGGTCTGCGGGTTCGCTGGCAGACCGTGACGGCTCCGCCCGTTCTAGCTCAGCAGGAGGTTCCGGTCCCGGTGGCCAAGGCTGCCGACGGTACCAAGGTCGAGTTCACCGTTCCGGAAGGAGTGAAAGTCTCCGATGGCAAGGTGACCTACCCGGCTGCCAGCGACGGGTACAAGTGGGCCTGGTCGCACAAGGATGCGAACAGCCACTCCGAGGACTTCTCCGGGACCTGGATCCAGCCCGTGACGGCCGCAGCTCCCACGGTCAGTCCGAGTGTGACACCCACTGCCCCCGAGACGACTCCCACTGAGACGCCTTCGGTGACCCCGACGCCGACGGTTTCTCCCACGGTCACTCCGACGGAGACGCCTTCGGTGACCCCGACGCCGACGGTTTCTCCCACCGTCACTCCGACGGAGACTCCTGCTGAGACGCCCACTGCGCCTTCGGCGGCCATCCCGACGGTAGCTTCGCCGGTCACCTCACCTGGAAGCCCGACGCCGAGTGCACGTACGCGCGGACCTCGTCAGGGCAACATCCCAGTGACTGTGTCGTTGCGGAGCACCAATCTTGGACTTCCAGCCACGGGAGTCTGATTGGCCTTCCGGGAGTGTGATGAAGGGCCTTACCGTCATTGGCGGTGAGGCCCTTCATCACGCTGTGCGCGCTCTACCGGATCTGTTCGCATGAGGTTCGCGGTCACCGTGCAGAACTGCGATGATGACCGTGAACCGGCAAGCTACCACGTCCGCCCAGTGCCTGAACCCGCGTCCTTTTGAGACGTATTGGCCTGGTCGAGGGCCTTCTGACGCTGCTCCTGAGCCTTCTTGAGCTTCTGCTCCAGCTCATCTTCCTTGTTCTGCTGACCGGAGGAATCTGCCTCCTCGCCGGCATTTCCTGCACCGCCATTTTGACGCTTGCGATCTAGTCGAGATCTAGTGCTTCTTACCGCTGTCTGCTGCGACGACGAGGTGCACTGTGTATCAGTGAGCACAGCTTTACCTTGACGCCATCTGACTAAGGCCTCGTCGCGATTATCAGCCGTGGCATACCGGTCAGCTGACGCCTCCAACGACCACGCCCAGTTCAAACGAACCCGACACTGTTCCTCATCGGGGGCCAGACCGGCCGCTTTCTCGAACTTACTGGCGGCCCCGTCGTAATTACCTCGGGTGTACCGAGCAACCCCCGCGTCGTACGGAGCGATCCACTTGTCGATGGTTGCCAGTTTCTCAGCTGCCGTGAATTTTCCCTCCGCGCTGGCAGAGTCGCCACGGTCTAGGTCCGCCCGGCCACGATCTACGAGGATCATCGTTCGCGCTGGAAGGATTGCCGCCGCGAGGGCGACGACGGTAACGAGTCCGGCCCCAACCCGGACGGTCCACGGGGCTTTGACACCGTACATGCCATGGCGTCCAGGTCTTTCCAGATTTGCCATCACGCCACCTCCTTGCGCATTCGACGCCACGCCCGCACGCTGAGCCAGACGTCCGCCATCTCGCACACCAGGGCGGCTGCGGCGAACCACCAGGCCCAGTGGCGAACGTGTCCGGATTGTGGATCTGCCGGCTGCTGGAGTGGGTTCTCCCACCACGTCACCGTGCTGGCTCCATTACGCTGAACAAACCGTCCGCCCATTTGCTCGGCCATGGTCTGTAGCGATTGTGGATTGGCACGAGACACTGCCGGAGAACCATTTCTGGTCACTTTTTCAGTAGCACCCGGGCGGATGGGCATGGTGCCTCCCGAAGTCGTCCCATAGCCGAGAACCAGCCCACCGTCGATGAGTCCGGATACGTCGGAGAAACTGTGCGGAGCTGAGGACGCTGTCTGCTCTCCATCGCCCATGTACACCAAGTACCTCTTGGCGCTCGGACGACTCGCTCGTGCCTTGACGAGCATCTGGCGAGCCAGCGGTTCAGCCAGACCAATGTCGGTGCCAGTGGCGTTTACCGTCTCTCGCCAGCCCAAGGTCTCGGCGAGGGTGCGCAGTGCGGCCGGGTCGGTGCTGGGCGGCAAGGCGATACGTGCCTGGTTGTCCGAGGCGATGACGGTAACTCGGGCTGACGGCATTGCGGCGGCCAAGGAGATGAGGTCAGCGGTCACGCCGGACATTCGCGGTCGTCCGGAGTAGTCGGTTGCTCCCATCGAGGTGGTGCGGTCGACGATAACAACGACCTCAGCACCGGCGGCCTCGTTGCTGCGCGTGGTGTCGGTGCTTCCCGGGCGCAGTGCCACTCCCACGAGTAACAGGGCAGCCAGCACCCGACACCACATGGCCGTGGTAGATCGGGGAGAAGAATGGCGGGGTGCCATCACTGCGATGGCAGCCAGCACGAATGCTGCCAGGATCGCCACGACGAGGAGGATCCAATCGGGGTTGATGGTCATGAGTCCTCCTTCCGGCGCTTCAGGTCAACGGCACCCGCCGCGACGAGACACACCAAGGCCAGCACCCCGAAAGGCCAGACGACATCGACCTGCGTCCAGCGTGCAGTGGCGGCGGTACTACGAGCTTCTTGGTCGCTTACTGCGGTGATAATGCGATTCGGGTCTTCCAGATCTGTTCCAGTGACGAGGGTGACGTCGCCTCCCGTGTGTGCCACGGCGTCATGGAGTACTGACACTGCGGTGGCGTCCGCCTCCGAGGGGGAGACTCCTTGTACCAGCACCTTGCGCTTGGTGGCTTGACGGATAGCTTCGTTCAGACTGAAGACCGGTGTGCCGGACAGCTGATTGTCGGTGGCTAGGACGACGGTGCGTCCGCGCTGGTCGTCAGACCCGTCGAAACGCTGAAGGCAAGAGGTAAGACCATCGCCAATGAGGCTGGAACCGCTCGTACCCGCCCTAGATCCCGGGATGGGTCCACGGTCAAGATCATGGGAGAACTGGGAAAGCTGAGAGTCGATGTAGTCGGCGTCGTCGGTGAGTGGGAAGACCGTCACGGCTGCTGAGTCAAAAGCGACTAGCCCGATCCGGTTGCCGTCCAGGCGAGCAGCCAGTTTTCGGTACGCCTCGATGACGTCATGATCGACATCAGACATCGACCCGGACACGTCGAGGCACAGCACGACGTCGTGGTTGCGGCGTTGTTGCCAGTCCTCGTCAGGCTTGGCTGGCCGACCCACTAACACCACTAAGCACGCTGCAGCGATGAGGACGCACACCACCTGGATGAGGCGGCGTCGCAGCTGGCCATGCACAAGGTGCTGGTAGCGGGGGAGGACCCGCAGCCGGTCCAGGTGGTCTAGCGGAACCGCAGAATGCCGCGCCCGATGACGGAGAGGCCACAGGAATGCCGCGATGACGACCGCCAGGCCGACGACGGCGGCAACGACGGCGAAGGGCCATTGCATTAGTGCCATGAGGTCACCACCTCCCTCCCGGACGCGATAAGGTCGCGCGCACAGGACTCGCTGGGCTGTGGGCCGAAACAGGCGTCACGGGCCTGCTCCGAGAACGCAGCAGCTGGTTGCAGCCGGGGTTCACGCCGGGCTGCCCGTGTCAGTTCGGAGGCGGTGAGGTAATCGGCGTCCTCGGCGCTTACCAGGCCTACGAAGCGGCGTACGATACCGCTCACCTGGTGGCATGCGTCACGCGGAGAAAGATCCTCGCCCAGCTGGGCAGATACATCGTCGAGGGCTTTCAGGCACTCAGCTTTCAGCCTCGCCACGTCGTCACGAGGCTCTTCGTTGGCGTCACGCCGCCGAGACATAAGGATCAGAGCCACCAAAACAGCGATACCGATAGCAGACAGCGCGGCGACGAGAATCCACCAATGGGACGGTATCGGAACGGTGGGATTGATTTTGAGGGGAATCACGACCGCCTCCTGCTTCGTGACAGGGCCAGCGCAAGATTCTCCGGTGCCTCGGCGACGGCGTGTACCCGAGCATGGGTAATGCCGAGGTCGTCGAGCATGGAATCGGCGCGTCGAGCGAGGTCGATCTGGGCGAAAGCGGCCGCCTCACGCAGCTGACGATCGCCAAGGACCTCCTGCATGACAGAACGTCCACCATCAGCCGCCGTGATCGTGTGACCGGCAAGCCGTGGATCTGTGGCCAACATATCGGTGAGAGTGACGACGATGACGTCGTGGCGCACCGAGGCTCGGCTGAGCGCATTGGCCTGGGCCGAGGTGAACTCGTCGTCGTCGCGGATGAGGAGAAGTAGTCCAGGACGTCGCATGGCATTCGTGGCCGTCGCGAGAACTGTCTCCAAGACGTGTGGATCCGGGGAGCCCTTGGCGTCCCCGAGATTGATGATTTCATGGAGCATCCGCTCCACTTGTGGCAGCTGGGCGGTCGGACGCCATGACGACCTCTCGCTGGGTCCGGCGCACACCATGGCGACCCGATCGCCATGGTCCACGGCGATCTGGGCCATGATTGCGGTCACCACCGCTGCCAGATGAGCCTTCGTCACATTCATGTCACACCAGCCACGCATCGCTGGCGTCCCACACACCCCGACCATGAGGGTTGCCTGACGTTGGGCGACGTGGCGGCGGATGAGTAGCTCGCCGCGCCGAGCCGTAGCTTTCCAGTCGACATCCTTGACGTCATCTCCGGGAGCGTAGGCTCGCAGGTCGTTGAAGTCGAGGCTGCGGCCGACATGGACCGAGTCATGGTCGCCATCAAGCAGGGATTCCACCCGACGCCGCAACACCAGCGGCACTCGGGAGCGCACCGCTTGGATGAGAGCTCGCTCCCGGGTGTTCAGCACACTGGCGGAAGAGGTTACGGTCACGGGGTGGGCACCGCCTCGAAGATGGCGTCGATGACGTCGGTGGGACGCACCCGCTGGGCCTGAGCCTCGAAGCTGAGGACCAGGCGGTGGCGCAGCACGGCGTGACGCAGAGTCACGACATCTTCCGGGATGACGTGGGCGCGGCCATCCAGCAGGGCCAGCGCGCGTGCGACGGCCATGAAAGCGATCGAGGCACGCGGGGAGGCTCCGTACTCGATCGCACGGGCAGCGGAATCTGACAGAGCCGACTCGGGATGGCGAGTTACCGCGACGAGGTTGACGATGTAGCGCTTGATGGCTTCGTCGACGACAACACGACGGGTGAGGTCTTGCAAAGTGAGGACGTCGTTGGTGCTTACTGCGGGAGTGGCAGGGGCCTCAATCGATCCATCTTCAATACGGTTGAGGACTTCGAGCTCCTCAGAAACGTCGGGGTAGTCGAGCACTTCCTTCAGCAGGAAGCGATCCATTTGAGCGTGGGGCAGGACGTAGGTGCCCTCCTCCTCGATGGGGTTCTGGGTAGCCAGCACCATGAACGGGTCAGGGAGTGGGTGGACGACACCGCCGATGGACGTCTGGCGCTCCTGCATTGCCTCAAGCATGGCCGATTGGGTCTTCGCGCTGGAACGGTTGATCTCGTCGAGCAGCACGATGTTGGCGTGTACCGGACCCAGTTCGGTGCGGAAGGTCGCCGTGGACTGGTCGAAGACCTGGGTGCCGATGATGTCGGAAGGCAGTAGGTCGGGGGTGCACTGCACGCGGGTGAAGGAGCCGTCAACGGCCGAGGCCAGCGTGGAAGCTGCGAGAGTTTTCGCGAGTCCGGGCACCGATTCGAGCAGTACGTGTCCACGAGCCAGCATTGCCACGAGCAGGCTGGTGCGTAGGGCGGACTGCCCCACCACACGTGTGCTGAAAGCGGTGGACAGGGCGCCGAGTCGATCTGCGGCCCAGCTCAACTCCTGCTCGCCTAGCGGGGGCCGTGCGTGGACGTCGGCGTCAGTGTGATGTGTCATCATCGTCTCCTGAGTGGTGCGTGGTGGTCGGGAAGGAATCGGTGAGGTCGTCGAGACCTCGTTTGGCGAGGGCTTTGTCGTTGACAGCCGAGATGACAGGTCTGAGTCGAGCTGACGCGCGACGATCAGGGGCCAGGGCTTGCCGCAGGGCGCGAATGACGAACGGAATCACGATGAGCCACACGACTGCGTTCGTGATTGCTCGGGACATGTCGAAGGCCAGTGAGGTGGCTTGGGTCCAAGCCCATAGGCGTTGAGCCTCGTCGAGTGGGTTGAGACCTGCGAGGAAGGACTGTCCTGGATCGGTTTCCGCCCATGCCCAGCCCATGAGGTTGAGGAGAACCCCGGTGACCGGGCCGAGAATCACGCACCACAATGCCCCCGCGAGCCAGGTCGTGACTGTGCGCAACCGGACCATGGCGGCTCCAGCCAGTCCCCACAGCTGCCAGACGACGAGCTGGCCGGCGAGGGGGGTGGCGATGGTGCCGATGGCCGCCGAGGACACCAGACAGGTGAGGGTTCCTGCGAGGACGCCGCCGGGGGCTCCCAGTACCGCTCCGACGAGTAGTGGAATCCAGAAGACTGGCTCTATGCCGTTGGCTCCCGGGGCCACAGCGGCACGGATACCAGCGGCGAGCACGCAGGCGCCCAGGATCAGGCTGAGTTGGCGTGCAGATCTCGTTTCGTGGACGAGGACGGCTGCCAGGGCCGCACTGACACCGATCTGGGCTGCGATAAGCCACGGTGCAGTGGATTCGGCCTGGGTTTGAAGGGCCGCAGTGCGGGAACCCCAGACTGGCCAGGTGAGCCAGATGACGCCGAGTAGGACCTGGATGATGGCGATGGCGCGGCTGAGAGGTCCTGAGGTCGCTCCGACTGTCTGCCAGCGAGCTGTGGGTGCTGCCACGGTGGTCGTCATATCGTCCTCCCTTCCGCGACATCGAGGGAGTCGATGATGTCGCCCAGGGTCATGTGGTACTCGGAACCGGCCAGGGCACCGACGTGGGTGAGGGGAGCGAGTCCGAGGGCCAGTGGAGATCGGTCGGCAATGACGCGATGGCCGTCAATGACTATGACCCGGTGGACAGCACGTACCAGGAATTCCACGTCGCGGCTTGTGACAATGCGCACACCGGCTGGTGCGTTACGAAGACTCTCGGAGACCAAAGACCGTTCGATCGGATCAAGGTCGTGGTCAGCATGGGCCAGGAGTAGTGGGTCCGGAGTTGTCAAATGGCCGTGGACGCGCAGCCATGCCCGTTCACCACGAGATAGGTCGCGGCGGCGTTGTGACGCCAGCTCGGTTGTTCCCGCAACCTTGCGCGGGTCGTAGCTGGGACGAAGTTGCGATGAGGGGAGAGATCGTCCCGGCCGGGGAAGGGCGTGAAGCAGGCGGGAGGCAACGGATTCGGGTCGGATGGCCCCATCGGAGGTGTGGTCGGTGTTAAGTCCGGTGGCACCCGCGAGGTCGTCAGCGCGGACGATGGCCAGCGATTCGCGATCGTGGATGACGAGGTCGGGTCCTTCCAAGCCGAGATCGCGGCAGCCGATCATCGTCATGACAGGTCCGGTGCGGTGATCGTCATTGCGGCGTGGCCGTGGCAGATCGGAGAAGACGAGGGCGTCAGTGTCGACCTGGTCGCGTGCTAACGATGTGAGGGCTCGTCCGATCGGCAGCGGAAGGCCATGGGGGACCCAGGAATGAGCTGGTGAATCCGACACGACAGAACCTGCCGACATCTCCACGATACGGTCAGCCTCAGCCCACGCAGTGTCGAGGTCATGATCGGCCCACAGCACTGTTGCTCCCTGGTCGGCGATGGCACGCAGTCGCTCGGTGAGGGCATGACGTTGTAAACGATTGAGTCCGGAGGTTGGATGATCGACCAGGACAATTCCTTGCTCATCTGCCACGCGTGAGTTGACGAGGGATGCCGCGATCCGGGCGCGGATGTCGAGGGGCCAGGTGTCGAGAGGACGACGGGTCCACGGTCCGGGTTCGGGGGATGTCGAATCGTCCAGATCCGCCCACGTCAGCAGGTCGGTGTCAACGATGTGGGTGGTCTCTGCAAGGAGATCTGGTCCCATATCCATGACGTCGACGCCATCGATGAGGGCCTTTCCGTTGACTCGGGTACCAGCCGGTAACTGACCGGCGAGCAGCCGAAGCAACATCGTCGTTCCTGCGCCACGTCGGCCCACGAGACAGGTCACGGTGCCGGCATTCAGAGAAAGGCTGACGTTCTTCACGACGGTGCCACGCCCGGGAAGCCACACCGTCACGTCATCGAGAACAATCACGCGGAGACCTCCTGATGACGACGCGGGCTGGTAACAGCGACGGCTAGGGGAAGAGCGAGGACGCAAATGAGGCTGGCGATGGGAATCGGTGGCCAGCCTGGGCGAGGAGTGATCGCGGAGCCGTCAAGGCCGATGACCCACAGTGCGAGGGTGATGACGGCCAGAATCGCCACGACAAGGCTGAGTCCCGAGATCGTCCCGATGGGTTCTCCGGTCGGCAACAAGGCAGTGAAAACTGCGGCGGCGAGGAAAGCCAGCAAGGCTGTCGTGGGCTGATCGACTCCCGGCAACGGGTGTTTGGAAACGAGTCCGACGACCGGAACTGTCACGCACACGACAAGGATCAACGCACGTACTGGAGCAGTCCAGGAAGCCAACGGGCGGTGTCGCCGCGCCAGTCCAGACGCACCTTGACGTGCGGCTGTGGCGAGCGTAGCTGCGGAGACAGTCTGGCTATCCAAGCCGGCAGGCAGGGCGGCGAAGGGTTCCAGCGCGGATGACCACGAACCCAGCAGGCGGCGACCTGCAGCGGATACAGCGGTGGGCTGCACTGCTGTCATGCCAACTCCCGCAATCGTCACGAGGACAAGCGCTCTCATCATGGTCGTTGCGGTCAACAACAAACCCGAGGCTGTCATTGCGCCGCCTAGATGAACTCCCGGCCCGGGTGACCACGTCGGCAGCCGCCACATGATCGAGTCGATGGTTGAGTCCGCTGAGGGACTCACGATTGCCATGATGATCCACCACACCACGACGATTCCGGACAGCCAGCGAGTCATGGCTAGCGCGCCGGGCCGGGGGCTGAGCATTTTCAGGGTCACCACGAGACATACCCACATCACTGTCAGAAGTAGCGGGTTCGTCGTCGCTACGGCAATCACGGCCAGAATGAGGAGTTCAGTTCCCCAGGCCCAGGCGGGGACGGCTGAGGTCGGGTCGATACGAGGTGTCCTCATGAGGCACTCACCTGGTTGCTGGACTCTTTTTGTGCGCGGTCCGGGTTGTCACGTCGTTTGGGTCGGGATGTGAGGGCGAGCGCAGAGACGACCCCGGCGCCGAAGAGGACCCCAGTGGCAGCCTTGACCACCCCTTCGGGATGGCTGCCACGATCAGTGGTCGGTACGCCGAGATTGGTACCGACAGGCGGGGGAGTGAACAACGAGCTGCGGGCACCCTTGACCCCGTCGGCGGTCGGGATGAGGGTCCATGAGGTCGTGCGCCGCGGATCAGTGAGGGACTGCACCCTGACGTCGTGTTTCGTGCCGGTGAGTCCGCGTGGCACCGTCCAGCGTATGTGGCTGATCTGAGAGGGATTGGCGGCAGCCTCAGTGGTCTCGCCGATAGCAGTGGCGTCATGCCAGGTGTCGCCCTGCTTGACCTGTACCCGGTACCTCTCGCCAGGAACCGCGCCTGTTGCCTGCATATCGAGGGTCTGGCCAGCCGGCTTGCGTTCGGTGTAGCCGTCGCCCAGTAGATGTGGCACGAAGGACCCGAAGGGGACAAATTGTCCTGGCATTCGCGTGGTGTCGAGGCCCTGAATATCGGAGACGCTGACGAGGGCCCAGCCGCCTTCACCAATGTCCGGGGAGGAGGCAATCGGGACGAAAACATCAGCGAGGCCCTTGGCGTTGGTGAAGAAAGTTGTCTGCTTGCCGATCGGTTCAAGCCCAGTGAGCTTGTTGTCCTTGACAACAGCTCGGAAAACCCGCACTGTGCCGCGAACATTGGGATTTCCGCGGACGCTCACTCGTGGGGTCGTCCCTTCGCGCAGCCAACGATCTGTGGTCAGGCTGCACACCTTCGCTCCCGTGCACAATGCCGTCGTCTGGGCGCTCTGCTCGGCGTGGGCCGGGACAGCCCCCATGACAGCGCTACCCGAAATCATCAGGAGCGCGATCGACGTTGCGCCGATCGTGGATATGCGGTTCACTCTTCGTCCTCCCAACCTTGACGACGAGGACGACGATGGCCGAAAGCCGCGAAGGCCAACCCGGCCAGGGCTACGACTCCAACACCGACTGGCACCCACCATGGGACACCTGCGTGTTCGTCCTTGGCAGCAGACCGACGAGTACGGTCCTCGCGTCCCCACACAGGAGATGACGACGACTGTGGAGCCAGCGCAGATCCGGCGCTGGCGGCAGGAGAGGACGCGCTGGGACTCGGAGTTGGGGAACTCGGGGTGGCCGAGGACGGGTGAGGCTGTGATGGCGACACTGATGCTGTGTCGGACCGTTGTGGCTGGGGTGCCGTCGGCCTCACCGTGGAGATTGTGGTGAGGCGGCTGTCTGCATGGTCGCGGTTCTTGCCAGATTTGTGGCTGGTGCTGCGGCTCTTGCTCGGCTTGGGACGATCTTTCGAATCATCATTGTGTCGTGGTGCCGTTGACGGGTGGCGGTTCTGATGGCTTCCGCCATGGCCCTTTCCATGGCCTTCGCCGCCGCCGTGGCCTTCGCCGTGGCCCTCGCCGTCGTCCCCATCATGACCGCGATCATCGTCATCATCGCCCGGCTCGTGAGTCGGCTTTCCGGTGGGGCCGTGGGTGGGCTTTCCGGTCGGTCCTGCTGAGGGACCGGGATTCGTGCCTGGGCCGTCTCCGCCATCTCCGCCTTTGGCGAACTTCGGGGTCGTTGGAGGAAGCTTTGCTGAGTCAGCGGAAAAGACGATGACGCCAAAACCGTTGACCTCGAGATTGGGGCTCCAATTTGAGTTTTCGTTCCATCGACCGCCGGATCCCTCCTCAAAAGTGCCGGTGTGGTACCACCAGTACGCCGGGAAATCAGCGAACGGATCTGATTCGATGCCGTTGATTGTGCTAATGACACCACCGGACGATCCATATTCGAATTTGGCTAGTTTCACAGCGTCTTCGCGGCCATCACCGGAGGCCTGGTGTGATCCAATAATGCAGCGCACCAGGGTCTGGGAGTCCAGATTGCCCGGAATCTTGGGTGTGACGTCAGCGGGCTTGTCGGGCCAATACAAAACGACCGCAAACCCTTCGTCCTTTTGACACCACCCGTCGTGAAACTCCGCCCCCTCGGCAGTGGTTGGGGCAGCCATTAACGACCCGGTGGCGCACGCGAACGCAAGCAGGCTCGCAGCGGCGACATTCCGGCGACCCATCAGGCTCCTCTCGGCGGGGTCGCTGCGACGAACGAGAGGGTCGTCACGCCACGCAACCCACGACATGGCATCAACATCAACGCTCAACTGATTCGGCGATCCGGCTTAGCCACATGGCATCACGGTTGCGGGACAGCGCCGGACTTTCACCGGCTTCTCCGTCACAGCTGTCGGCCCGGGGCACACGACCTCGGACGGCCCGTAGTCTACGGCGTGACTTCCATCGGCGCGACCTGGCCCCTCTGATCGGACTTCTCCGTGTGGGGTGACAGCGGGAAAGGCGTTGTCAGATGATAATGACAGCAGCGACGAGAACAACGGTGACGCAAATCGTCATCCAGTTCGGGTGAACCTGGATTTCGTTGGGCTTCTCGCCTGTGGGTTTCTGCTGGTTGTCCTTGGCACTAGGCTGGTCGGACTGCGCGTCTGCCGTGGTCTGTGTGGCGGTCCGCGCCTTGCCCGTGGGGTGACGTTCGATCTTTTCGGTCTCAATCAGGCGGGCCGTCGAGTGAGAGTCCAAGGACCATCTCATCGGAACTTCGGAGCCGACGATGACCTGCGGGATGTGGCCGGCATTGCCCTTCATCGCGGTAGCGGTCCCTCGTGCCGGGGCAGCCCACGCCGAAATTGTGCGCGGCTTGCGAATCCCCTCGGCGTCTGGACGACGCTCGGCCGTCAGCGACAGGCCCCAACGTCCGGTGGCTTCTGTTATTCGTTGCCAGGGAACGTCCCAGATTCGGAATTGATTGACGACGGTCACTCCCTCGTCATGGATCCGGATCTCTGCAACTCCCCACACGATCCACACCAGCCACACGAAAAGCAGCAGGGCAGGAAGATTCGTCAACCCAGCTAGACCAGATCGGATGAGGTCGAGAATCGTCACCACGACGATGACCGCCAGGACGATCCCGACACCGATCCGCCCCCGGTGTGAGGAGATGATGATCGGCGGTCTCATGGCACTCCAGACGGGGTCGGACGGGCAGTGATGTGGAGCGACGTGGGTATTGCCGCTATAAGTTGATAGGCTACCCGCGCTGTGTCCATGCTCCCAGACATTTGCCTTCCGCGCGTCATGGGGGTTGGATTCGGGTAGTCAGTAGTCCACGAGATGGGAGAGGGCCCGGATGCTTTCCGCCTTCGCCAATGCTTTCCGAACACCGGATCTTCGCCGCAAGATCCTGTTCACACTCTTCATTCTGGCGGTTTTCAGGCTCGGGTCCGTCGTTCCCGTCCCGAACGTCAACGTGTCGAACATCAACACGTGTGTGAGCCAGGCGAGTTCCGGCTCCTCGGCCGGCCTGTACTCGATGATTAGCCTGTTTTCGGGCGGTGCTCTGCTGAAGTTGGCGATCTTCGCGCTCGGCATCATGCCCTACATCACCGCGTCGATCATCTTGCAGCTGCTGACCGTCGTCATCCCAAGACTCGAGACCCTCAAGAAGGAGGGAGCGTCCGGGCAGAACAAGATCACTCAGTACACCCGTTACCTCACTTTGGTGCTTGGCCTGTTGCAGGCGACCGCCTTCGTCACCTTGGCGACGTCGGGTCGGCTGTTCACCGGCTGCACCTTGCCGGTGGTGTACTCCACCTCGATTTTCGAGGTTATCGTGATGATCCTGACGATGACGGCCGGCACCACGATCGTGATGTGGATGGGCGAGCTCATCACCGACCGCGGTATCGGCAACGGTATGTCGATCATGATCTTCACCCAGATCGCTGCCCGCTTCCCGGATTCTCTGTGGGGTATCAAGGTTGCTCGTAATGGCGCAGGTCAGGCTCACGCCTGGTTTGTGTTCAGCATGGTGATTGCTATCGGGCTGCTCGTTATGGCCGCCGTCGTGTTCATCGAGCAAGGGCAGCGGCGAATCCCGGTGCAGTACGCCAAGAGAATGGTCGGGCGTCGTATGCTCGGCGGCTCGACCACCTACATTCCATTGAAGGTGAACCAGTCTGGCGTCATCCCGGTGATTTTCGCTTCGTCGATTCTGTATCTACCGGTGCTCTACGCTACCTTCCGACCGGAAACTTCTGCGGCGAAGTGGATCGGTAAGTATTTCACGACTGGCGACCATCCGGTCTACAACATCGTTTACTTCCTGCTGATTATCTTCTTCTGCTACTTCTACGTCGCCATCACTTTTGACCCAGTCGAGATGAGTGACAACATGAAGAAGTATGGTGGATTTATTCCTGGCATCCGGGCCGGGAAGCCCACCGAGGAGTACTTGGCCTATGTGCTGTCGAGGCTGACGGCACCTGGGTCTTTGTACCTGGCCCTCATATCGATGATCCCGACGCTCGCGTTCGTGTACCTCCAGGCGAACCAAAACTTCCCGTTCGGCGGCACGAGCATCCTCATCATCGTGGGTGTGGCGCTGGACACCGTGAAACAGGTGGAAAGCAAGTTGCAGCAACGACACTACGAAGGATTCCTGTCATCATGAGATTGCTCATCATGGGCGCCCCGGGCGCTGGCAAGGGAACTCAGGCCACCGCCATCGCTGAGCACTACTGCGTGCCAGCGATCTCCACCGGTGATATGTTCCGTGCCAATATCAAGAACGGCACCGAGTTGGGCAAGAAGGTCAAGGCCATCATGGACGCCGGCGACCTTGTTCCCGACGAGTTGACCGATGCGATAGTTGTCGATCGCCTGAACCAGGACGACGCTGGCAACGGTTTCTTGCTCGACGGGTACCCCCGCAACATGCACCAAGTTGAGGCACTCGACACGTACCTCAAAGAGCACGGGCAGAAGCTCGACGCGGTTATTAGCCTCGACGTCGACCCTGAACTGCTCACTCAGCGTTTGCTGAAGCGCGCAGAGATTGAGGGGCGTACCGACGACAACGAGGAGACCATTCGCAACCGCATGAAGGTTTATTCCTCTCAGACTGAACCGCTGCTCGAGCACTACCGTTCGGCTGGCATCCTTGTTCCGGTCGACGGTGTGGGTGAGATCGACGAGGTGCGTCAGCGTATCTTTGCCGCACTCGATTCCGCGAACTGACGTGCTGGGTCGCAATCACTTCCAGATCAAGACACCCGACCAGATCACAAAGATGCGTCGGACGGGGCTGGTTGTTGCCGAGGGCTTGCAGGCCATGAGCGCGGTCGCCGTACCTGGCGCCACTACTGCCGACATCGATCGGGTCGGTCGCCAGGTGCTTGAGCGTCACAATGCGGGGTCGAACTTCCTCAACTACGGGGGAGATTGGGGCCTTCCGCCCTACCCGGGCGTGGCGTGTGTGAGTCCGAATGAGACCATCGTCCATGGCATCCCCGGCGACCGCGAGCTCAAGGACGGTGACATCGTTTCCATTGATTACGGAGCCATTGTTGACGGCTGGCATGGGGATGCTGCGCGAACGGTTCTGGTCGGAGATGTCGGCCAGGAGGCTCGGACCCTGTCCGAGGTTACTCGGGAGTCCATGTGGGCTGGCATTGCCAAGCTTGCGCCTGGCGCTCGTATTGGTGATATCTCGGCGGCTGTGCAGGCTTCATTGGAGTCCCACGACCGTGACTACGGGATTGTCCGTGAGTACACCGGTCACGGGATCGGTACCCAGATGCACATGGACCCGGACGTCCCGAACTGGGGTCGAGCTGGCCGTGGCCCGAAGATCGTCGAAGGCATGGTGCTGTGTATCGAGCCGATGGCGACTCTCGGCATGGAAGACACTGCCACCCTGGACGATGAGTGGACGGTTGTTACAGTGGACGGCTCGTGGGCCAGTCACTGGGAGAACACCGTCGCCGTGACCAGCAAGGGCCTGTGGGTGCTGTCGGAACCCGATGGTGGCAAGGCTGAGCTGGAGAAGCGAGGATTGCCGTTCGGCCCGCTCGACTGAGGTTGAGTTTTGTGGTGCTTGCCGGGACGGTGGTCCCGGCGAGCACTGTTTTATGGAGTCCCGGTGTCCGGGCAGTTCCCTCGAGCCGGGCCTGCCTACTTCGGGGTGTCAGCGAAATCTGCCAAAAACTGGGGAAAACTTGGCCTGTAAACGTGTTCATGCCGACTTTTTGGCAGATTTCGCTGAGATAACAGATTGCCCTGTGGATAAGTGACGCATTGAGGCTCTCGTGACGACAACTGTCAGTATGAGAACCTCACACTGGACCGAGATTTCCATCCCCACCCAGCTATGCCCAGGGGGAGTCGTATCTACCGCCGTGCTTATCGGGACCGGCCTCTCCAAGGCCAAGATCGATACCGCTCAGCGTCACGGTTCCATTACGCGGCTTCGCCAAGGGTGGTGGGCGCTGCCCGACGCTGACCCCAACGTGGTGGCGGCGGTGAGAGCTGGTGGTGTTTTGGGTTGTGTCAGTGCCTTGAAGATGATGGGCGTCTGGTCACCACTGGGTTCCCAGGTGCACTGTCGAGGCCATCGTGAACCGTTGTCCGCAACGGTTCGTTCTTGCCCGGCACCACGCCGCGCTGCCCCCATTATCGCTGTCGACTCACCTGACATCGCAGTGCAATCGGTTGTCCGGTGCCTTGACCACGATGAAGCCGTGGCTGTCCTCGATTCAGTGCTGCGAAAAGGGATACTTACGCACGAACGGCTTGAGGAGTGCCTTGCTCCGATACCGGCAGGTCGGCGGACCCTCCCTGACCTTGAGTGGGCCGACTCCGGAACTGAGTCTTTGGTCCGGTGCCGGCTCCGTCGTCTCGGGCTGGTAGTGAGAACTCAAGTCACCATTGAGCACGTCGGCCGAGTTGACATGGTGGTCGGGGACCGGCTGATTATCGAGGTCGATTCGGTGGCACACCATACAGACGTCGCAGCATATTCCAACGATCGGCGGCGCGATCTTGAACTCGTCTCGCGGGGCTATCTGGTCATTCGGGTCACGTGGCACCAGGTCATGTACGACTGGGATCATGTCGAGCAGCTCATTATGGAAATCGTTGGAGCCGGTGACCACATGGGTGGTGTCCGCTCAAGCTGACAATGGCGAAACCCGATCCCGAGGGCTGGTGACCTGCGGCTGATTTGGGACGGCGGCGTTGAGAAGGTATCGTTACCTGCTGGCTTCGTGTGCGCGGAGCCAACAGCCGTACCCGCAGGGGGTACGGTCAGCGGACAGATGGGACGTAATGGCCAAGAAAGAGGGAGCACTCGAACTGGAGGGAACTGTCGTTGAGGCCTTGCCCAACGCCATGTTCCGTGTCGAACTCAAGAATGGACATCGCGTTCTTGCCACGATCAGCGGCAAGATGCGCCAGCACTACATCCGAATCCTGCCGTCAGACCGTGTTGTCGTCGAGCTGTCGCCCTACGACCTCACTCGCGGTCGGATCGTCTACCGCCACAAGTGAGCTACGGCTCATTGCCAAGCGCTTAACGGCGCACCACCCAGGTTCCCGCCAGGGGACCGTTACGCGAAAGAGAATCTCATGAAGGTTCAGCCGAGCGTCAAGAAGATCTGCGACAAGTGCAAGATCATCCGTCGCCACGGCCGCGTGATGGTCATCTGCGAAAACCCGCGCCACAAGCAGCGTCAGGGCTGAGCCCACGCCGCGACGGGATCGCAGATTGTCCATACGACGGTCAGCAGGAATGCAGGGGTTCGGCCCCTGAGGTCCACCGTCAGGCCCACCCGCCAGGTGGGAGCGGTGAACAAGTGAACTGCACAACAGAACAAGCACCGGTTGCACACACTGGTGCAGACCTCCCGGGCGCTGCTCGGGACACCGTGGAAGCACGTCCTGGAACCCCGCTCGAAACCATCGAGCACGGATCTGGGCCACTACCCCCGGACGAAGGCCGGGGCCTCGTCGGACGGTCAGACACCGCCCATCGTTCTTCGGAATGACGAGGACGCTCCACGCCGGACACCTTCGCGGCTCGACATTGTTCGAGTCGAAAGAACAAGAAAGGGATGCCACATGGCACGCCTCATCGGAGTTGACCTGCCGCGCGACAAGCGTCTCGAGGTCGCCCTGACGTACATCTATGGAATCGGTCGCACCCGCGCCACCGAGACCCTCAAGGCCACCGGAATTAGTGGTGACCTGCGCGTTCACGAGCTGACTGACGATCAGCTGGTGGCTCTGCGTGACCACATCGAGGCCAACTACCACGTCGAAGGTGACCTTCGCCGTGAAGTTGCCGCCGACATCCGCCGCAAGATTGAGATCGGCACTTACCAGGGCCGTCGTCACCGCAGTGGACTGCCGGTCCGTGGTCAGCGCACCCGCACCAACGCCCGTACCCGCAAGGGCAAGAAGAAGGCCGTCGCCGGCAAGAAGAAGGCCACCAAGTGAGCTGTGGCCCGTCGGGCACTCAGCAACCTTCATCGACGCGCAGATCACACTGATTTCAGGAGAAACACCACATGGCTACTGCAGGCCGCAAGGGCGCACCCAAGACCAAGGTGCGCCGCAAGGAAAAGAAGAATGTCGTCGCCGGACAGGCGCACATCAAGAGCACGTTCAACAACACCATCATCGCCATCACCGATCCTTCCGGTGCGGTGATCTCGTGGGCCTCTGCCGGTACCGTCGGCTTCAAGGGTTCTCGTAAGTCCACCCCGTTCGCCGCCCAGATGGCTGCTGAGGCCGCTGGACGTCGTGCCATGGAGCATGGCATGAAGCGGGTTGACGTTTTTGTTAAGGGTCCGGGCTCCGGCCGCGAGACCGCCATCCGTTCCCTCGGGGCGGTCGGCCTGGAGATCGGCCCGATCTCCGACGTCACCCCCGTTCCGCACAATGGATGCCGCCCGCCGAAGCGTCGCCGCGTCTGACCCATTCCGAGAGCAAAGGACTGATACACAATGGCCCGTTACACCGGCCCCCTTACTAAGAAGTCCCGTCGCCTCGGGACTGACCTTGTCGGCAACGACAAGTCTTTCGAGCGTCGTCCGTACCCCCCGGGCGTTCACGGTCGCGGTCGTACCAAGGACTCCGAGTACTCGCTGCAGCTGCGCGAGAAGCAGAAGGCTCGTTACGCCTACGGCGTCCTGGAGAAGCAGTTCCGTCGTTATTACGAGGAGGCAGACCGTGCCCAGGGCAAGACTGGTGACGTCTTGCTGCAGATCCTCGAGTCACGTCTCGACAACGTCGTGTACCGCGCCGGGCTTGCTGTTACTCGTCGTCAGGCTCGCCAGCTGGTCAGCCACGGCCACTTCCTGGTCAACGGTAAGAAGGTCAACATTCCTTCCTACCGTGTGAGTGCGCACGACATCATCGACGTACGTGAGAAGTCCAAGGACCTTCACCCGATCGTCGTTGCCCGCGAGACCTTCGAGACCCGTGAGATCCCGGCTTGGCTGGAGGTGCGCCCGAACAGAGGACGTATCCTCATCCATCAGCTGCCGACCCGTGAGCAGATCGTCGTCGACGTCAACGAGCAGGCCATCGTCGAGTTGTACTCGAAGTGATCTAAGGGGGACGACCCCCTTTGGATCCCCCGAGCGGGTCAAGCTTGGTTGTCTAGCCTCTGGTTTTGGTGGTTGGGTTCGGGTTTGGGTTTGCTTGGGATTGTTTTAGGGGGGGACGACCCCCTTTGGATCCCCCGAGCGGGTCAAGCTTGGTTGTCTAGCCTCTGGTTTTGGTGGTTGGGTTCGGGTTTGGGTTTGCTTGGGATTGTTCTCGGGGGGACGACCCCCTTTGGATGTGTGGCGGCTTTCGGTGATTCGGGGGCCGCCACTGAAAAACTGAATAACCTCCCGGCGGGGAGTTCCCGTCATCCCGTTCCCCTCTGCGCCTTCATATAGCGGTTGGCGCGAAAGGTAGAAAACATGCTCATCGCACAGCGTCCCACTGTCACTGAGGAGCCCGTCTCGGAGTTCCGCTCGAAGTTCATCATCGAGCCACTTGAGCCTGGCTTTGGCTACACCATCGGCAACTCGCTGCGTCGCACCCTGCTGTCGTCGATTCCGGGTGCTTCCGTGACGAGCATCAAGATCGAGGGAGTCCAGCACGAGTTCTCCACCATCGAGGGCTGCGTTGAAGACGTCACCGAGATCATTCTGAACCTTAAGGGCCTGGTGCTCTCCTCTGAGGAGGACGAACCCGTCACCATGTACCTGCGCAAGTCCGGTGCCGGCGAGATCACTGCTGCCGACATCAATCCGCCGGCTGGCGTGACCATCCACAATCCGGAACTGCACATCGCCACCCTCAACAACGATGGCCGTTTCGAGATGGAACTCGTCGTCGAGCGTGGTCGTGGTTATGTGTCCAGCACCCTCAACGACGACCCGAACTCCGAGATTGGCCGGATCGCTGTCGACTCCATCTACTCTCCAGTTCTCAAAGTGACCTATAAGGTCGAGGCCACCCGAGTTGAGCAGCGCACCGACTTCGACAAGCTCGTTGTCGACGTAGAGACCAAGCCGAGCATTCTGCCGCGTGACGCCGTCGCTTCGGCTGGCAAGACCCTCGTCGAGCTCTTTGGTCTGACCCGTGAACTCAACGCTGACGCCGAGGGTATCGAGATCGGTGCTGGTCCGGTTGACGAGGAATACGCCGAGAGTCTCGGAACCCCGGTCGAGGAACTCGACCTCACCGTCCGCTCGTACAACTGCCTCAAGCGGGAAGGTATCCACACTGTTGGAGAGCTTGTCTCTCGTTCGGAGCAGGACCTGCTTGCCATCCGCAACTTTGGGTCCAAGTCCATCGACGAGGTGAAGGAGAAGCTGGCTGAGCTCGGTCTGGCTCTCAAGGACTCCGCTCCGGGCTTTGATCCCCTGGCTGCCGCCGACGCCTACGACGAGGCGAATGACGACGACGATTACGCAGAGACCGAGCAGTACTGAGTTAACGGTGCAAGGGGGCGACCCCCTTGCGGCGGCGCTTACGAAGCAGGGGGACGACCCCCTTGCGACCCCCGAGGGGGTTCGGCTCTGGTTCTCAACCGTTGTTGGGTTGAGTACTGAGTCACTGTTAACAACTAAAGATTTCCTCTCTTCGGAGGGGAGGCCAGGGGGGTGGACCCTGGCCATACCCCCACCCGTCATCAGGGAAGGGGAGGGGAGGACAACCGTCCTTCCTCAGCCGGACTGCGGTGGGTCCACCTGCCCGCCGCACCGACACACAAGGAGAAAAGAATGCCGAAACCTACTAAGGGTCCCCGTCTTGGCGGCTCCCCGGCCCACGAGCGGATCATCCTGCGAAACTTGGCCAGCCAGCTCTTTGAGCACGGCCACATCGTGACCACGGTTACCAAGGCCAAGCGCGTCCGTCCGCTCGCCGAGAAGCTCATCAATCGAGCCAAGACCGACACTCTCGCCAACCGTCGTCTCGTCAACCGCACGATCACCGACCGCGGCATCGTGCACATCCTCTTCACCGAGATCGGCCCCCTCATGGAGGGTCGAAACGGTGGTTACACCCGCATTACCCGCATCGGCAACCGCAAGGGCGACAATGCTCCCATGGCCGTCATCGAGATCGTCACTGAGAAGCTGACCTCGAAGGCTCCTAACAGCGCTGCCGACGCCAAGGCACAGATCAACGCCGCCACCGAGGCCAAGGACGCTGAGCCCGAGGCCAACGAGGGTGACGCTGCCATTGAGGACAACACCCTCGCCGAGAACGCTGCTGCTGAGGCTCCCGTGGCTGATGAGCAGGACGCTGCCGAGGCCGACGAAAAGCCCGAGGAGAAGCCTGAGGAGAAGCCCGAGGCCTGATCCTCTTTCCAAACATCCAAGCGCCGGTCCCTCTCAGGGGCCGGCGCTTGTTTGAACACTCGATCCAGACTGGTCATCACCGCATAAGCTGAGACCGTGACGACCCTACGCATCGCTCAACTGGCCAACTTCGTCGGTCCTGTATCTGGTGGCATGAAGGTGGCCATCGACGCTCTCGGCAAGGGGTACGTCGCTGCCGGGCATGAGCGGATTCTCGTCATCCCGGGGCCGAAGGACCATATCACCGAGTCCGAGTCAGGTATCACGGTCGAGATTGCAGCACCGCGTGTTCCTGCTGGATACCGGATGATTGCTACCCCTTGGCGGGCCCTCGACGTCCTTGACCGGTTCCACCCCACGTCCATCGAGTCTTCGGACAAGTGGACACTCACGCCCGCAGCAGGTTGGGCGTCGCGACGCGGAATCGGTTCAGTTCTGTTCAGTCACGAGCGCCTCGACGACATGCTGGCGATGTGGGTGCGTCGTCAATTCGGCGTCGCTGCCGCAGTCGGTGCCCTGAACCGTCGTCTCTCCAAATCCTTTGACATCGTGGTCGTTACCTCGGACTATTCGGCGGGTGAATTCGCCGACACTGGTGCTCGTTTGGTCAAGGTACCTCTCGGTGTTGACCTGCAGACGTTTAACCCAGACAAGCGTCAGACCGGCTTGTCGACACCTCGTTCCGACGGCCTGCTTAGGCTGTGTTACGTCGGGCGGATGAGCCACGAGAAGAGCCCACAACTGGCCGTCGCTGCGGCCGTCGAGTTGCACCGCCGTGGCGTCCCGCTGCGCCTGGATATGTACGGAGTTGGTCCAGACACAGAGGCCATGAAGAAACAGGCAGGCGACGCCCCGGTCTTTTTCAACGGTTTCGTCAAGGGACGCGACGAAGTCGCGCGTCGTTTCGCAGCTGCCGACATTTCTATGTCAGTGTGTCCGGCAGAGACCTTTGGTCTGGCGTCCCTGGAAGCCCTTGCCTGTGGCACTCCGGTTGTCACTGCCAATCGTGGCGGTGCTCACGAAATCGTCGACGTTACCAGCGGGGAAGCAGGTAGTGCCGACGCAGATGGTCTGGCGGACGCCACTGAGCGATTGGCTGCCCGTCTCGGACCCGATCTGCGGATGGCTGCCCGGCGACGAGCTGAGCAATTCTCGTGGAGTGCCAGTGTCGAGAAGATGCTCGCCATCCATTCCGAGATTGCCGCACGCCCCGGTAGGAAGCCCTACTGGAAGCAGAAACTCAAGGACCGTCATGCCGCCCGGAGAGGTGTCGACGATCCACTCGCCCCGCACGATGAGCACATTGACGACCTACAGGAGCGTAGATGAAAAAGATCCCACTCGTGCTGGCCGGCATGGCAGCAGTCGCCCTCCCCGTGGTTCTGGCGGCGCCGAAACCAGAACCTGCCCTACCAGCAGGACCCGACGGCAAGCCGTTACGTACTTTCGATGATGTTGTCTCGACCTGCCGCGCGACGGGTAAGACCGGCTGGGCCCTCGTCGACGAGGCGACTCAACTCGTCCACCGGATGTATACCCATTACTCGTGTTGGCACCTGTGGCTTAGCCCAGAAGCTTCGTTGGAGGCTGGGCATGGCCATGCTGGGCAATACAACATCGCATTAGGACGAGTACTCGAGGAGCTGGGGTTCCAAGTTCGTCCAGTTCACGCTGCACGGGTTCGCTTGGAACACCACCCGTGGTACCACACCGGGCACAATTGGCTCCGGGTGACGTACGAGGGTAAAGAACTTGACGTGTGTGCCTCGCGGCCAGGCAACACCGCAGGGAACGTCGCTTTTGTTCCCATCACCGAGGTCCTCGACCGCACCAGGCTCAACAGTATTGACACCACCCTCGCACTAGCCCCGATCGTCGTCGTCAGTGTATGGAAATCCTGGTTAACGGGATCGGGGGTCCAGCGCTGGATTTACCGGCCATTCGGCCAGTCGGCCTGAATACGGGGAGATTCCAGCGTCAGGCATGCGACAGCTTCCCGGTTGCGGTCTTGGTAAGCGGCCGGTGCATGGTTTCAGGTGCCATGGACTGTCCAGTCACAGCGCCGACAACGCACAGAGCTGCCGCGATGACCATGCACCACTTGATACCAATCGTCTCGATACCAAGCGGGAGCAAATAAGTGCCGAGGAAGGCACCAACGCGGCTGGCTGCTGACCCGAATCCCACACCACTGGATCGGATGTCGGTATCGAAGATCTCTGAGGGATACACCGCAGTGAGGATGTCGCTGTAGGAGTTGACGAGGGCGAAGGCGGCCAAGCCCACCACCAGTACCCACGAGGGAGCATTGGTCCACAACCCGACAATCAGGAGAACTGCGGTCTGAATCCAGAACGGCCCGATGAGCATACGACGACGGCCGATTCGATCGATTGCCAGCACGCCAACGACTGCACCGACCACACCAATGGCGTTGGAGAGGATTGTCCCGGCAGCCTCAGACTTCACGTTGAGAGATTCCAGCACCTTCGGGGCGTAGGTGAAGATCGCGAAATATGGGGTGACGATGCAGGTCCAGAAAATGCAGACAAAGATGGTGCGACGCCGCTGGCCGGCACGAAATAGCTTGCGGTAACCCTCTCCGCTCACCGACTCCGCAGCGAGGTCCTCGGCATCGAAGTATTCCGGCCCCATGTGCGTCTCGACGACCTGGCGCGCCTCGGCCTCATGACCGTGACGAAGCAGCCAGCGTGGAGATTCTGGAAGACCGATCCGTAAACCCAAGACGATGAGGGCAGGGATGGCCGAAGTAGCCAGGATCCACTTCCATGAGACCCCAAGCCACAGCAGTGCGTACCCCAGCAGGACGGCGATGAGAAAGCCAATGCGCCAACACAGTTCGAGGAAAGCCAGCTTCGAGCCACGCTCGCGGGCCGGAGCGAACTCCGAGAGCATGGGCGCTCCGATCGAGTATTCGGCACCAATCGCCATGCCCAACAGGAATCTGAGGATTGCCAGCGAGATTCCGCCGGTGGCAAAGGCCTGCCCGACGCCGATAATGATGAACGCAATGATGTCGACGAGGAACATCTTGCGTCGCCCGAACTTATCGGTGAGGAAGCCGAAGAGCGGGGCACCAATGAAAATACCCAGCAAACTCGCAGCACCGACAAGCCCCTCTACCGCAGGGGAGAGTCCTAGGTCGTGATTGATATGCAAGATGACGACGCTGATGATGCCCAAATCGAAACCATCGAGACCGCCGCCGAAGGCCGTAGCAGCCGTCACGTGACGTAAGAATCGTCTGGCTTCGGGGGAAATCGATGATGACGCCACTTGTGTGTCAGACGTCGGGCGGGCGGTATTGAGCTGAGTGTTGGCGGCCATTGTGGCAGCCCCTTCCAGTGGCGGACAATGCACCACGGAGCGCGGTTTAAGCCGATCTATCGGTTGATCGATACGCCGCTCCATGGTTCTTCGGTCGATAGTTCTGGTTTTCGACCGATTTATTTACCGTACTGGCAATGGAGGTCGCAGCGCTGAGATTTGACACAATGCGGGTTTTCTGGACACACAATGAGGGACCCGTCGTGGCGACGAGTCCCTCATGAGTTCAGATGGCCTCTCAGATGAGACCCGGAGTCTGGGAACGGGCACGATCAAAGCGAGCCTGGGCGTCGGCCCAGTTCACAACATTCCACCACGCGGTGACGTAATCGGCCTTCGCGTTCAGGTACTGCAAGTAGTAGGCGTGTTCCCACATGTCGAGCTGCACGATCGGAATCTGCCCGGAAGGCAGGTTGCCCTGCTGGTCGAACAGCTGCATGGTGTTGAGACGCTGGCCCAGGACATCCCAGACGAGCATGCCCCAGCCGGAACCCTGAACCCCCTTGGCGGCTTCCTCGAACTGCTTCTTGAAGCCGTCAAAGGAACCAAAGAACTCGTCAATGGCGGCAGCGAGTTCGTTGCCCTCGGGGCGACCGCCACCGTCGGGAGACATGTTCTTCCAGAAGACGGAGTGGTTGATATGACCGCCGAGGTTGAAGGCCAGGTCCTTCTCGAGCTTGTTGATGGCTCCGAAGTCGCCCTTCTCGCGGGCCTCGGCCAGCTTCTCCAGGGCGGTGTTGGCACCCTTCACGTACGTGTTGTGATGCTTGTCATGGTGGAGTTCCATGATCTTGCCCGAGATGTGGGGTTCCAGTGCGCCGTAGTCGTAGTCGAGATCGGGAAGGGTGTAAACAGCCATTCTTCCTCCTGTGGAACGAGATGCGCCATGGCATTCGTCATGACGTGGCCCTCGGTGGGCCGCTTGTCCGGTACAACACCGAAGCTGTCTCCATCATTCCCGCTACTGCGAGGTTTTTCACGAAATGTGTCGGAATTGGTGTCACGTAAGGCTCTCGGGCTGCGACCTGGCAATCTGGTTTAATAACTGACATGACTGACTCCACTCGGCCTATGCCTCAGATGTCGGTGACGGCCCCGACGCATGAGCCAGCCGTCAAGATCGAGGGCCTCACCAAGAGATTCGGTTCCAAAGTAGCCGTCAACAACCTGACGATGTGGGTTCCGCGTGGCTCCATGTTCGGCTTCGTCGGTCCTAATGGAGCCGGAAAAACAACAACCCTTTCTATGGTCACCGGCCTGCTGCGTCCAGACAATGGCCGAATCGAGGTACTTGGTCACGACGTCTGGGCAGACCCAGCCAGTGCCAAGGCCCGGATGGGTGTCCTTCCTGACGGCATGAAGACCTTCGACCGGCTTTCGGGCCGAGAACTGCTGCACTTCTGTGGGATGCTGCATCGACTCGAGCAGCGCACCGTCAAGGAACGCACTGATGGGCTTCTGGAAGCCCTTGGTCTGGTGGAATCTGCTAACACTTTGGTCTGCGACTACTCCGCTGGTATGACGAAGAAGATCGGTCTGGCCTGCGCCCTTATCGCTGACCCGGCCCTGCTTGTCCTCGACGAACCCTTCGAGTCCGTCGATCCAGTGTCGGGCCAGACGATTCGCGCAATCCTGCGTCACTTCGTTGAAGGCGGCGGGACGGTCGTCATCTCCAGCCACGTCATGGAGTTGGTTGAGTCCCTTTGTGACTCGGTGGCTGTTATTGCGAACGGACAGCTCCATGCCATCGGGACCATCGACGACGTCTGCCAGGGCAAGTCCCTGCAGGACAGGTTTGTCGAGCTTGTTGGCGGGAATGCCAATGTCGGGGAGGGGCTGACGTGGTTACGAAAGTCCTGAAATATCAGTGGCGAACTACCCTGGCCCCCTTCCGCAAAGGTGCAAAGGCCTCGGAGGTCTTCGGCCTCATCGCCATCATCATCATGGCCTTGTTTCTGGGTCTCAGTTATTTCGCCTACGTGACGTCCACCGGACGACTCGGCGTCGATTCTCGTGGTTCCACCACTGCTGTGGCGGGCGCGTCACTCATCGTTTTCTGGATCGTTCTGCCGGTCCTCTTCGGCTCGCAGTCGACGTACACCGACCCCTCGCGATACGCGGTTTTCCCCCGGCGTGCTCGGGAACTCATGCCCGCGTTCGTCATGGCTGGGCTGTTAGGTATGGGCGGAATCGTCACTTTCCTTGCAGCTGTCTCCCATATTTTCGCATGGTCCAGCTCCGGGACGGTTGACGTCGTCGCAGCCGGTCTCGGTGTCCTACTGGGGTGGGCCGGTGCCATGGTCGCTTCGAACCTGTTATTGGCCGCGATGTCAGCGGTACTGGCCAAGCGTCGATTCCGTGAGACCATGATGATCTTGCTTTGGCTTTTGTGCTGTGGACTGGCAGTCGGGATGCAGTTCGTGTTGAGAGCTGACCCAACTACCACTGAGATTCCGGTGCATGTCGGTCGGATCGTCGGGTGGACCCCGCTGGGATGGTCATGGTCGATGCCGTGGGAGGCGGCCAATGGCAGCTGGCTGGCTTTTGTCGTCAAACTCCTCTTCAGTGTTGTTGTGCTGGCTCTCATGGTGGGGGCCTGGGGAATCATCGTCGACCGTCGCCTCGTCTCACCAACAGGAGACGGGGACGGTGCCGAAAAGGTCACGACCGAAAGCCGGATTGACCGCATATTTCCGGCTACCCCGACCGGGGCGATTGCCGGACGCACCCTGCGCTACATGAAGCGCGACCCACGAATGGTGTCGGTGTTGCTCACGACCTTCCTCGTCCCGGTTCTCTCGTCGATACCCATGTTCATCAATGACACGAATGAAGCGAGCGATACGACGTCAGCTCTGTTTTTCACCGGTTTTCCTTTCGTGGTCCTGCTGTGGGTGGCACCGCTCTACGCAGGTTCGCTCGTGAGTTATGACGGGACAGCCTTGTGGCATCACATCGAGGCGTCGATCAGTGGTGCAGAGGATCGGCGAGGCCGAGCGATTGCTTACCTGATCGCCACGACGCCTATTGGGTTGGTGCTGGCCTTCGTCTTGGTATGGCGCTGTGGTCAGTGGGAGCTGCTCCCCGTGGTTGTCGCTGAAGCGTGGAGCGCTCTCCTGCTGTCAACGGGGATTGGTTCGTGGATGGGTGTTGTCATTCCCGTACGGGTTGCCGAGAACCGCAAGGGGGGCGGTTTTAACTCGGGTTGGGGGTCGTTAGGTGCGAGTTACCTAGGTGTCCTCATCGGCATGGCGGTGGGATCCATCCTCTCTGCCCCGATCGTCTTTCTCGTAGTGCTGGTCGGAATCAGCGGGCATTCGTGGCAGAGCATTGTGTTGACCTTCGTCGTCGGGCTGGGATGGTCCTTCTTGGTGTTGCACCTCGGGATCATTGTGGGCGGGCGACGACTTGACCGCAGTTGGCACGAGGTGCTCGAAAAGATCACTCCGGTGGCGTGATCTGTCGGGGGAACCGATCAGCGGTGTGTGCATGCCAGCTTGTTACCATGGGTGTGTCCCCTGCGATCAACGATGTTTGGAGGAGAGACAATGACTGGACTGCTCGATGGTCGTACCGCGCTGGTGACCGGCGGATCCGTTGGAATAGGTCGCGGAATTGCGGAGGTTCTCGCCTCTCACGGTGCCCGGGTGGCCGTCACCGGTGTCACCGAGGAAGAATGCACTCAGGCTCGCGAGGACGGGCTTGACGCCTACCAGCTCGACGTGCGCGACAAGAAAGCATGTGTCCGGGTGGTCAATGATGTCGCTGTCGAATTCGGTGGTCTGTCCGTACTGGCTGCCAACGCGGGTGTGTACCCTCAGGCCCGCCTCGCCGATCTTGATGATGACCAGATCGACTTCATCTTCGACGTCAATGTCAAGGGCATGATGCACGTGGTGCAGGCGGCGACGCCAGCCCTGCGTGAATCTGGTCGCGGGCGCATTGTGGTGACATCATCGATCACTGGCAATATCACCGGCTATCCCGGGTGGTCTCATTACGGTGCCACCAAGGCAGCCCAGATGGGATTCATCCGCTCCGCCGCAATGGAGTTGGCTAGCGACAAGATCACCATCAATGCTGTGATGCCGGGCAACATCGTGACTCCAGGTTTGAAGGCGCTTGGCGAGGATTACCTTGCCGAGATGGCGAAGGCCGTGCCGCTGGGGATGTTGGGCGAGGCGAAGGACATCGGTGAGGCAGTGGCGTACCTCGCCTCGGACGGGGCTCGCTATGTGACGGGTCAGTCGATCGTGGTGGATGGCGGGCAGATTCTGCCGGAGGGGCCGGACGCGCTGGCGAATATGTAAGTCAGTTTTCCGGTGTGGGTTTCCTGGTTGCGTCCGGGACGAACTGGGCGCGTCGGGAAGCCCGGCGTAATACTCGCAGGATCGGGCCTCCCAACAGAGCTAGGCAGACGACGTTGGTGACCGCGCGCCCTAGGTTCCACCCCATCGATGTCACGACGTTGAACAGCACGAAGTGCCACAGGTTTGTGAGCGGGGAGGTGTGTGGGTCGAAGGAGAGTTGGGTGCCGTTTCCCAAGTTGAAGGGCCAGAAGGCGAAATCCATCAGCCAGCCATAGACGAAAGCAGAGACGAATCCCCAGCCGCATAGCCACGCGATTTCAGTTTTTCCTTTGGCTCGGGGAAGGAGACCCGCTCCCAGTCCGACGAAGCCCGAGGCGATCATCTGATACGGCAGCCACGGGCCGAAACCCGCAGTGAGAAGGGCGGACGCGAACATCGTCGTCGTCCCCACAACGAAACCGAACCCTGCTCCGAACACTCTCGCCCCAAGGATCATGAGGATGAAGACGAAGGAGATTCCGGCCATCGACGGGCTGAGGGTTCGCAGCGCGGCCCCACACGCGGTCAGGACGCCAATCATGGCGAGGGCTTTGACGTCGATTCCGTCGGAACTGAGTTGGGACACCACCACCGCCAGCACGACCGGCAGGATGGCCGCGAACAGGAAGGGGGTGCGCGTCTCGTAGTCGGCTGAGCTACCGGGATTCAGGAAGAGCGGCCAGAAGAAGGCCAGCAAACCCATGATTGCGGTGAGGATGAGTAGTACCCGCGAGGTCTTCGACGTTCGGACAGCGACGTTCTGCGTGTGCGGGATACTCATCGGCCTGAACCTCTCGGATTATCCACGAGCCTCTCAACATCAGCGATCGTCATGACGTCAGCGGGGTGGAAAACTTTGGCGATCTGCGGGCTGAAGGCCGGGGAAGAGGCACACACCGAGCGCGTGGATCCGTCGGCAACAACCTGGCCGGTTGCCATGACAATGGTGCGATCGGTCGTTGCTGCCGCGAATTCCACATCGTGTGTGGCCAGCAAGACTGCCGCAGGAGTTCCGGTCACGCCCGCCGTGATGTCTTTGACGATTCTCGCCAGCTCGTTTTTCATGGCGTAGTCAAGACCACGGGTGGGCTCATCGAGGAGAAGAACGTCAGGGCGGCTGGAGAGCTGGATTGCGAGTACAAGAGCTAGCCGCTGGCCCTCCGAGATGTCACGAGGGTTGCGATCTTTCGGTAATTCCACGCCGAGCTGGGAGAGGATGGCCTGCGTGGTTCCCTCGGGAACTTCCGATTCCTTGTCAGCCTGGGCGCACTCCTGGGCCACGGTCGGCAAGTAGAGCAGGTCGGCGGCGGACTGGGGGACCAAACTCACCATCGTCCGAGCGGTCTCGGCATTGGCTTTGCGCGGGTCGGTCCAAGAGCCATTGTGGTTGACAAGGACCTTTCCGGATGACTTTGTCGCTCCCTGGATTGCCCACATCAGCGATGACTTTCCGGAACCGTTACGGCCCATGAGGCAGGTGACTGTCCCTCGCTCCAAGGTGGTCGTCATGGTGTCAACGGCATGTATCTTGCCGTAATCGACACTGACTTTTTCCAGCCTCAGCACGTCGTCGCCGTTCTCCCGCCACGTCATGGCCTCGGAGGGTTGTGGCGCATCGGGGAGTTCGGGATGAGGGCCCACGCGGCGGCGGGCTTCGCGCACCGACAGCGGGATGGTCGACCATCCGAGCGCTCGGCCCAGAGCGGCCAGCGGCGGAACGACGTCAGCCTCGGCCAGGATTTGTTCCGGCGGTCCCTGCACAACGGACCCGTCACCGGGCAGCCACCACACGGTGTCGGCAGCGTGCATGACACGTTCCAGCCGATGTTCTGCCAGAACCACGGTCAGCCCGACGTCATGGACGAGCGTGGTGATCGAGGCAAGAACGTCTTGGGCTGCGGTGGGGTCCAGCGCGCTGGTTGGTTCGTCGAGAACGAGGATGCGCGGCTGAGCGGCGAGCACGGCGGCAATAGCGACCCGCTGCTGTTGTCCACCCGACAGACTCAGCAAAGCCCGTCGTCGCAGATCGGCGATCCCCATGAGGTCCAGGGTCTCCTCGACTCTTTTGCGCATCACTGACGGAGAAATACCCAGCTGTTCCATTCCATAGGCGATCTCGTCCTCCACGGTGTCGGTGACGAACCCGCTGACCGGGTTCTGCCCCACCACTCCGACGACATCGGCCAGGTCGCGTGGACGATGGGTGCGGGTGTCGCGGCCAGCCACTGTCACGGTGCCGTTGAGACGTCCGCCGGTGAAGTGGGGGACGATTCCATTCAAGGCACCCAGCAAGGTCGATTTGCCGGTGCCGGTACGTCCGACAACCAGCGCCAAGTCACCCTCCTCAACAGTGAGGTTGATGTTTTTGAGGGTCGGAGTCGTGGCTCCAGGGTGGGTAATCGACACGTTCGACAGGGTGATGACATCGCTCATGGCTCACTCACCTGATCTTTCCGGTTTTTCCACGATGCCGCCTGCTCTGGGTCGGCTGACGTGGATCGTTGAGGTGCTGGGGTGAAGATTCCGGGCAGCGCTGCTGCCACCACGACGATGAGCATGGCCGGTTCCAGCGGCGGCCAGACTACTGGTGAGGTGGAAACGGTGATGGCATCGGGGTTGGCCTGGGACAGCCAGATCATGGCGACCATCGCGGCAGCCCCGCACAGGCACGAGGCGGTTGCCTGCCACGTCCAGGGGTCGGGGCGGTACCGGCTTACCCCGAGACGGCGTCCCGAGACACGCAGACCGATGATCGACCCGACAATTCCGGCGATGACGAGGAGAATGCCGATGTGCTGACCCATCCGGTCGGCCAGGAACCACGAACACAGGCTGCCGGCGGCGCAGGCTGACGGGTCGGTGTTGAAGGACCCGGTCGGATCTGCGGTGAACGAGCCGGTCGGGTTGGCCAGAATCCCGTAACAGCCCAGGGTCAGTACCATCACGGAAAGAACGAGCAGAATCCGTGTCCCGGGTCGGACCCGACGGTCGTCGCGGGTGCGTCCGTAGCCGCGCGACTCCATCCCACGGGCTAGGGACATCGAGGTTTCCACCGAGTCCTCCAGCACGGGGACGATGACCGCGACGAGGGCCCTTATTCCTTTTCGGTCGTCGCCGCGCAGTCGTCGCGCACGGCGGACTCGTTGTACTGAAGCGATGAGTTGCGGAAAGATCGACAGCGCAATGACGATGGACACCGAGATGTCATGCAGAGCGGCAGGGACTGATTTGAGCACTCGTCGCGGGTTGGCTAGGGAGTTCGCGGCCCCGAAACAGATCAGCATTCCAGCCAGGCGCAAGGCATCGTAACCGGTGGCTGCCAAGCCTTCGGCGCTGACCGGTCCACCAAGACGGATTCCGGCTGCCCAGTCAGGCAGGGAGACCTCGGGTAACCGGAAAACGACGGTGCCCGTCCCGTCACCTCCCATTAAGATCTGGAAAAACACCCGAATGACAATGACCGTCAGGGCTATGCCGGCGTAGACCCCGGTGGAACGAGCCCATGGTTCGTCGGTGCGACGCAGGGCGACAACGAGCGCCACGGCCGCCATGATGAGGACGACGAGGAGGGGATTGTTCGTGAGGCTGATGGCAATCCCGCAACCAGCAGCCCAACCCCACCACGACCACGGGTGGACAGTTCGGGTACTTCCTGCTGTGACCGCGCCAGGGGCCTCAACGATCGGGTCGACCGTCCTCATCACCAATCTCGACACGGTCTATCCCCGGTTCCAGTCCCTGTGAGGCATATCTTCCTTCTCTCTTGGCACCACGTCAGCTTACGACGGGCTCAGGCATTGACGTCGATGACCCGGAACCCCTTCGCGGAGGCGACCCGGGCCGCGTCGAAGCCCTGCTCACACATCCAGCGGGTGAGGGAGTCTGCGCCGAGGTTTTTCCCGACGACGAGATGAGCAACCCCTTCGTCGGCCAGTCGGGACAGCCACGTTGTCAGTATTTCGTGCAAGATCGGTTTGCCGACCCGGATTGGTGGGTTGGACCAGATCTCGTCGAAGCGCATGTTCGGGTCGACTTCTTCGGGACGACAAGCGTGGACGCGATCGCCCACCCCAAGCGCGTTGGCGTTGCGGTTAGTGAGGTCAATGGCTAGGTCGTTGACGTCGACAGCGACGATCCTCGATCCGGGACAGGCCCGTGCCAAGGCGCAGGCGATGGGTCCATATCCGCAGCCCAGATCGAGGAAGGTGCCGTCGGAAGGCGGGGGAGTGATCTCACGCATGAGAACGGCTGTCCCGGGGTCCAGACGTGCTCCGGAAAACACCCCGCCGGCAGTGGTCATCGTCATGGAATCTCCCCAGACGTTGACGGTGATTGTGCGGGTTTGCACCGGCCCCTCGGGGGTGGTGAAGTAATGGCTGGGCGCGCGGCGATCGCGGCGGGATTGACTCATCGGCCCTCCTCACAGGTGTCGCAGAGTTCGTCATGGCTTCGTCGGGAACGGGCTTGGGCGGCGCGTCGGGCAAGGTCTTTGTCGGCTGGGTAGCCGACTTCTTCAAGGGTGAGGCCGCAGGCTGGCATAACGAAAACCGACGACGCCCTCGTTGGGCTGGCTGCTACCTCGTCGAGCCATTCTTGGCTGCGCCGCCCTGCGCCGACTGCAGTGAGAGCCCCGACGAGGGACCTCACCATGGAGTGACAGAAGGCGTCCGCGCGGACGGTAACCTCGACGGTTCTTGACGGGTCGTTGCGGCGCTCGGCGTGGCACTCGAGCAAGGTGCGGATGGTCGTCGCACCCTCGCGGTACTTGCAGAAGGCGGCGAAGTCGCGTAGTCCGAGCAAGGATTCCCCAGCAGCGTTGAGACGCTCAAGATCGAGGTTTCCTCGTACGGTTGCCACGTGAAAGCGCGTCAGGGGATCAGGCTGGGAGGACTCGTCCCAAAGTCGGTAGACATAGCGACGCCACAGTGCCGAAAACCGGGCGTCAAACTCATCGGGGACAGGGCGGATGGACCTGACGGCGACGTCGGGTTCAAGGACTCGCGCTAATCGACGCAGCATTGAGGAGGTGTCGATGTCGTCAGGAAGATCGAGGTGTGCCACCTGACCTCGGGCGTGGACACCGGCGTCAGTTCGCCCGGCGACCGTCAGCGGGGTTGGCTCGTCAAGCCGAAGCACCCGAGGAATCCACTTTTCCAACTCGCCTTGGACGGTGCGACGGTCGGGCTGGGCGGCCCAACCCGAGAAGTTCGCCCCGTCGTAGGCGATGTTCAGGCGCCAACGAGTCATGATTCGTCCACACGACGCCAGGTGAGGTCACGGACGGTTCGTCCGGCCGCGAGCCCTTTCTCTTCGTAGCGGGTCAATGGGCGCTCCTCCCATCTGGGGCTGAAACCATTCGCATTAACTGGCTCGAGGAGCGGCTCTGCTGACAGCACGTTGACCATCCAGGAAGCGTAGTCGTCCCAGTCGGTGGCCAGCCGCCACAATCCGCCCGGGCGCAGTCGGGACGCCACCAAGCGAGCGATGTCGGGATTGACGATGCGGCGTTTGTGGTGACGCCTCTTGCGCCATGGGTCAGGGAAGAAGGTCCAGACTTCGTCGACATGCTGAGGGGCGAAGAGACGATCTATCCCGGCTGCCGCATCAGCAAGGATGACGCGGGCGTTAGTGGCATTGGTGGCGTGAAGTTTGTTGAGAGTGCTCGCGACTGACGGCAGGTAAACCTCGAAGCCAATGAAGTCGCGATCTGGATGAGCTTGGGCCAGGGAGGCGAGGACGGTGCCGGCCCCAGTCCCAATCTCCACTGTGACTGGTGCTGTCCGGCCGAATATTCCTGGCAGGTCGAGATAGGGTCCAGGGGCCACCGAAGTACTGGTCGTGTCGCGGGGGACATCGATCAGATACGTGCTAGCCAGAGTGTCCATGGCACGTTGCTGGGACTCATTCATCCTGGGGGAGCGGCGCACGAAGGAGACGATGCCGCGGCGTACCTGCTTTGTTGGCCGGTCGGCGTTGGCTGAACGGGTGCCCCGGTGTGGTGCAGGTTCAGGCTTGGAGGGAGTGGATGTGCTCGCCAGCGTGGTGTCGGGGTCGTCGGTCACGGCAGTAATGCTAGGTGATAGGGGCAGTGACGCTCATATACAAGAACCCCGCCCACGTCGTGACGCGGGCGAGGCTCTTGTTTATCAGGTTCGCGAATCAGAACAGACCCTTGCTCTTGGCGGGCTTCCCGAAATCGTTGAGGGTAGCCGTCTTGGAGCTGACGTTCTGGTCGTTGTCGGTGGAAACGTCGCCATCGATGCGGCCAATCTGGGTGACCTCGATGGAGTTCACCAAACGGCCTTTCTTGGTCAGACCGTCACCGAAGGAGAGAGCGGTCAGGACTTGGTCCTCACCAGGCTCGATGGGGTTCGAGAGAGTTACCTCAAATGTACGGGTGGAGGTAGCGCGATCAAAACCAAGGTCACGGGCGTAGGCACCGTGGTGATTTGTGGTGGTAATCAGACGATCGACGCCCTTCGGACCCTTCTCAGTCTTGACTTTCACCAAGAAACGGGTTGGCTGGCTGATGTCTTTGTAGTACTCCTTGTTGCCAACATTTTTCACATGCACGGCGACGGAACCTGCGAAGCCAACAGCCTTGGCGTCGGAGACAGTAAGAGACGGCTGGAGGTCGTAGTCTTTCGCGTCAACTCCCTCGACAGCCTTCGGGACGTCGGCTGGAGCGATGTCGTACTTCGGGAGGTTGTCCTTCAGGCTGTCAGTAGAGCCGGTGATGGCACCGGTGGCGCGGTCGTACAGGGACACCCGGATCTCGTTCTGCACCGGTATCATGGCGCGCCATGCGACGGGGTTAGACCATGTTCCGTTGGGTTTGCAGTGCTGCTGGGTGCCGGTGATGTTCATGGTCCGGAATCCATAGGTGGCTTCCCCAGTGTGGGCAGCAGGCACCTCGTAAGGGCCAATCGTTTGGCCGACGTTCCACGACAGGGAGTACGAGGCTGAGACGCCGAGCTGCTTGCTTATCGACAAGCCGATGGACGGAGAAATCGAGGCGGATGTGCCGTCCTTGGAAGTTCCTGCGTCTCCACCCAGGCTGACGTCGATGGATTCCGTGGCGGAGCCATTGATCGAAAGGTCGATCGATTGTGAACGGGACAGATCCTGGGACAAAGAAATTGGCTTGTTCGTGTTATTGGTAGTCTTCACAGAACCAGCTGGAACAAAGTTCTGAGTGACCTTGTAGGCAGTTGTGCGATAGTCCTCAGAAGAGTTACATACTGGCGACGGATTGAGAATGTTGGCTTTGAGGTGATCCGAGCCGTGGTACGTATTTACCAGCGGAAGAATCTTGTTGGTCTTGGGGGTTTCCGGGTATACGTCGTGAGATTCCCCAGCCATTGCTGGGATGGCGGCTGCTGAGGCGACCAACGCGCCGAGTGCGATCCCAGCAACTTTACGGATATGTGACATCGGTCCTCCATCTAGATGATCCAAACAGCTTCAGGGGAAGCTGCCCGATGAGATATCGGTATCATTACTCTTGGGGAACAGCCGGTCAAGTCGCGTCCCAGGCATGAAATCTGTACTTTCGGACACGTTCAGCTGTACCGACGTTGCGGCCATGTGGACGCTGGTGGCCCAACGGGCTTTTCGTGGCTCGTGACAGGTAAGGCGCTCATCGCAAAATGAGGGTGTAGACGGCTGGCTTCTCGATCGGCTTGGCATCAGCAACAGACCCACCAAGGCCATCGATAATTGTCCGGAACACTTGTGTGGCTCGGCCCTGGGGTCCTGATCCACACATCACCAGATCATCTGTGGGAGACGGAGGATTCAGGCCGCCTGTCTACGCCCTTATTTGCGATGCCCCCTTGTGATTCTGGCGGAAAATTCTTCAAGGCCATTCGAAGTGGGTATCGCGCGAATTTCGGAAACTAGCGAAAGATGTAGTAGGCATAGAGCCATAATAATGACGCCCGCCAGTAGAGTATTTGTGTAGCCAAAATGCTCATAAAGGAAACCGTTAGCCGCAGTAATTGAAGCCCCAAAAATAAGCTCTAGAATCCCAGTAGCTGCGGTTGTTCGACCAAGTCTTTCGTCGGGAACTATGAGTAACTGTAGCGATCCAAGTACCGCGCTTCCTGCCGGAAGTAGAAGTAACGCAGGTGCGAGCAGAAGTAGATGAGCCACGGAGGAATGAAACATCAAAAGCAATCCGGTGGACGCAAGCGGCAAAACATAACCAAGGAGGACAATGATGCTACCACGGATGGCTCTCGTTAGCCGAGTGGCTATAGCGGCACCGATGAGTACTCCGACCGCCACAATGCTGTTTGCTATGCCGGCAGTTGCAGCGTTTCCAGTACTTTTTAGCGTATGCCATATCGTTGCTGTTATGACGGCGTTAAAAACGTTGATCGCTATATTTCCGGATGTTGTGACTACTCTGAGCAGCCGAATTGACAAAATGGTTTCAAATCCAGCAAGCAATTCAGGTATGGAAAATGATTTATGAGAGCCTTTCTTGTGGCTGAGGGCTGCCACAGAGATAGAACGCGGCAGGAATAAACTTGCGATGGATCCGAGAAGATTGCTGATAATATTGAACGCGTAAGGGAAAATATATCCAAGTTGAAGTAGGGCTCCAGCAAACGGGGAAGTTCCAAATTCAATTACCGCATCTCGCGCTTGATTTACCGATATAGCTTTCGGTAAAATATTACCAGGGATAAATGCTCTTAGCATGACGTTCGTCACGTTTGCGCAAAGCCCAGATCGTATCCCTAACGCAAACGCCAGGATGGAGGCCGTAACAAAGGTAAAAGTATCGGTTGACAGCAGAACGATTCCTGCAGCATATAGAACAATCCCGGAAATGCCATTCCAGAAGGCTACCTTTCGACGATCCCATGCATCTTGAATCCAGCCTCCCAAAATGTGTAATATGCCCGCTGTGACGAGGGTAATTGAGCTGACTATTCCAGCATGGGACGCGGAACCTGTTTGAGTAAGGACCAATATCGATAGGACAAATCCGTTTATGGCTGAAGATAAGGCGAATGAAGTGTCAGTTGTGAACCAGGAAATATATCCTGGATACCGCCAAAGGGAGGAAGGCTCAGCTTTTTTTAGGTTCATTTATCCACCCGGTAAGAAGTCCCTCTAGTGCCCCAATTCGATAGGCGCAGCCGACAGGATCAATTCCTGTGAAATTTCCGTTCATAGCAAAGATTCCACCGGGGCAGCCTCTACAAACCTCTCGTATGTCACAGGAAGAACAGAATTGTGTGGTGCGAGGGTTTGCATTGCGCAATTTTACCGCGATACTCTTATTGGCATGAATATCCGCGGGTGCATGTCTTGAAAGTGATCCCATCCGCCACTTGTCCTTGTCGTGAAGTAACGTATAACAAGGTAGAATCGACCCATCTACGTCGACTGTAAGTGTTGTGGTTCCTAAACCGCACCAGCCCAGGTTGGATGGGTGAGCGAAGATGATACGCATCTGCTCATCCATTACCGACTTGTAGGATTCGTGGCGGTCTTTCAGTCGCACAGCTTCACGTAGATACTCCTCGGCGCACGTGCGAATCCAGTGGGTGAACTTAGCTTCTTGGTGTTTGTCCTCAAGAGACGCCTGAAGAGGGGTTATGATTACGCCGGGAGAATCGAACTCATCGACCAGGAAGTCGTGAAGGGCGAGTATCGAGATGCCCGAGTCCATGTGAGCAGGAGAGTACACACATTCGATTCCGGCAATGTTAACTCCCGCATCCCGATACCGTTTTATATTAGCTTTTATTCGATTGTATGATCCCTTACCATTTCGGAAGCGACGGTTTTTGTCATGAATTTCGATTGGGCCGTCAATAGATGCGGTGATATGTAGGTTTATTTTGTGAGCAAGGCAAGAAATCCGCGCGGAGTAAATTGTCATATTCGTGACGCAGCCTATCGAAACTTGATTTCGCTGCGGCGTCGTCTCGTTCGAAAATTCTTGGACGGCTTGGGCGCATCCCTCCATTGCCGGAATGTTCATAAAAGGTTCGCCACCGAATAACTTAATACGGTGAATAGTCGGATGGGCGTGCAGCATTTGTAATGTGAAGTTGTAAGCGTCAGATTCTGTCATCCAGCTTGATGTGTTGCTACCGTACAGTCCTGCATTTGCGAAACAGTAGGGGCACTTTAGGTTACATCCCTTAGAAATGTTAAGTACGAGCTCTTCTGGCTTGTGCGGTGTGTCATCATAATTGGTGTGTTGGTGATGGACTCGATTTTGAATCTGGCGGTACAGTTCAAGCGCCGCAGAACTATGGAATCTGGCCATTTCAAGAAGCGAGGTGGGGCGAGGAAGTGTGCTGCTCACCCCACCTCTTCCGATCAGCTGATGCCGATTCCGGAACAGCCGAATCCACACCATGCCGCCGAAGCTAGCTTGGTGCTTCGTATGTACGATTCCATTTCTGAGAGAGTCTCGGCCATCATTGGCTCCTTTCCCGATTTGTGGTGTTCGTTACGAACGGCTTGATACTAGCACTACGTGGTTGCGTCGCACCGTGGTTGGGGTACTTGTGCAGTTGTTCATGATTGAGAATGTAAGGCAGTTTAATTCTGTCGGTGTTGAGGAGTAACCTCTCGCATACATGAGGCAAGGCCCGAAACGGCAGCTGAGTACAGTACAGGTGTTCGAAAACTATGTCGATAACTTTAGTTGACTGCTCGCGGGTATGGCGTATCAATCTTGACTGGAATGTTGGTCCCTTCGTTCTGGTGTCTGAGGGGTGCTGGACCCCTCAACACAGTGGACCCTAGGCGAGAGCCTCTATCGGAGTGACTCTATTGAAAAGGCCTTGTCAGATCGTGCTTGTCGACGAGTATGTGGTTAGCCGCAACCATAACTGTAGGGACTCATGACAAATAAGGGTATAGGCGGTTGATGGTGTGGCGGTGTTGGGTCAGCGGCCTGCCCCGATGGGGTATCACCCGCCACAATGACACCCTGGTCAGCGAGCGGACCCCGTATAAGAAGCGGAACAAAACTCAGTACACCTCGCTATTGGACGCCGGATGATTCAGACCTCCGTCTACTTCCTCAATTATGGAATGCTGCTTTCGTCACATGGTCTGGTGGTCTTGTCCACAGATTTTGCGGGTTGTCCACAGATTTTGGCTGTGGGGGTTCTCACCGGTTGTGTGGGCCTCCAAGATTGTGGCCATGGTGATGAATGGTGAGCATGTCGGACGTTGTAGACGGTGGGTAGCGACGATGGCTGTCTTTGCGGGGATGGTTGTAGGGGTGAGCGGGTGTGGTGGAGGGGGTTCGTCCGGGTCGATGGGCGGGGTGACTCCAGCTGCCAGTGCGTCGACGAGTTCGACTCCGGGGGCGGACGGGTTGAGGTTTGTGAAGGCGTCGGCGACGCCGGTGCCGGGGACGAAGGAAGACGCGGTGTTTCTGGAGGCCAAGAAGGTTTACGAAACGTATTTGGACGAGATTTACAAGCTCGAGGCCGAGGGGGTTGGGGACTCCTTGTCGCCTGAGCTTGAGGCGATTCTCAGTGACAAGGGCGTGGAAGTTACGTTCAAGGGGTACTCGGAGGCGAAGAAGAGGAAACATCGTGTCCTGCCACTTGAGAAACCGTATCCGGATACTCAAATTAAAGCAGAAAGGTCTGCTGACGGTCAGCAGATAACTGTGTACGGATGTGCAGATATTTCCGCGTGGAGGTTCACAGATTCAATAGACGACAAACTCATTCCGGGTCATATTCGGCGTGATCGTTTCGTGATGGAGCGAATCGACGGTGATTTGATTGTTATTGAAGTTGAGTCGGATCAGGTTGAATCATGTCACGTATGAACGTCGTTGCGATAGCTGCTCTCATGTCTATGCTGTGGGTGTCAACACCTGCTCTAGCGGATGATTCTGGCGGGGTTAGTGTGGATGAAGAGCGCGGATCTATAAGTGTCGGTTATAAAGGTGCCGGTTCTTACCGGAGGCCGGGTGTCGGTTTTGATCGGGGGGCTAAGCATGGTGCCCCGGGTAGCAGGGACTCTCATCATAAGCGTCATCGTTCTCGTGGTGCCGATGATGGTGGTGGTGCCTCGTCTGAGCCTGGGAAGCGGTGGGGACCTTATGATGATTCGCCGGTTGTTGTGGTGAATCGGATCCCGTATTGGGTTGGGTATAGCGATCCGGGGGAAGAGTCTCAATCCGGTCGTCGTTCTGCGCGTGGTAAAAATACAGGTCCGTCGGCTGAACAGGTGAGGGATTGGTCGGTTGATATTGCGGCGAATATTCAGTTGCCGAAACCTGTTATCGAGGTTGAGCCGCGTCCTTCGGCTAATAAGTGGAATATTACGGCGGTGGGGCAGCCGTTATGGTTTCATAATCCGGGGGTTGGGCATCGTCGAGCGAGTAATTCTTCCCATGGGATTGTGGTGTCTCTTGACGCACATCGGGTGAAGACTATCTATGACACGGGGGAGAAGGTTATTCGGTGCACGCATTCGACTCCTCGTCCTGCCAGTGCTGATCCGCGCGCTGAGTCCCCTGATTGCGGGTATGTGTATCAGCATCCTGGGGAGTACACCCTTGGTATGACGGAGGTGTGGACAGTGGGGTGGCGTGCGGGTGACCAGTCTGGTGAGATTGTGACGACACGGTCAGCGTCGAAACCATTCAAAGTTAACGAGCTTGTGGGATTGCTGACCAAACCCGGACAACAATAAGCCGAAGCGAACTGTCCCAGGTTTGTGGCTCATCGCAAACGAGGGCGTAGGTGGGGTGTGGATCCTCCGGCGTCGAGGAGTGATCTGGTGATGTCGTGGGTGAGGTTTCGGAATCCTAGGGCTGTGCCGTGTAGGTGTTGTTGATGGTTTCGGTGAGTCTGTGACTGGTATGGGACCACACGTGTTCGCCCAACCCCGATCACCCTCACCCCGTTGAGGCGGGCCGGATCGTTGATAAGCAGGTCATGTCCGGCGGTCACCACGGCGGTGTTGGCGGTATGCCAGGCCACCTTCAACCCGGCCAACCCGGGCGATCGGCGGGTAGTCGACCACAACCCTCCTGTTAAGGCCCAACCCAGCCCCGGCCCACGACATCATGGCCCGTGCCGGTGCAGCCGCAGCCATGTTGTGACGCCACAGGTGCCCACACCCTCGACACCGGTAACGGTGTACCTTCACCAGCACCACGATGGGCCGCCACCCGACCGGTTCACCGGCAAACCTACAAATCACTGTTGCCGACGCAACACCGTGGCCACCGCAGCGGTGACACCACTGATCGGGTTCAACAACACGGCAGCCCAACACTGCCTGCTGAAGGCCAACACATTAACCGGTAACTTCAGACCCCAGCTACTCAAAACCGCAAAACGTCGTCAGATCAGCAGTGGTGAAGATAGCGTCGAGGCCTTCCGAATGGACGCTGTGACAACGCCCATCATCGAGGGACCTCGACCCTGACCCCCAACCGTCACGCTCACCCGCTCAACTGCGAAGAGCCACTGTGGGGTTGCTGTTAAGGCTGCCATTATTTGTATCTCGTCACCGTATTAATTACTTGAATTTGACAGCGCGAAGAGTCCGAAAAGGTGAGCAAAGGCTGTGCTAATTTGCGGTCGTTACACCTTGTCAGAAGCAACTCTGAGATGAGGCTTGCCTTGCTTGCGGCTAGTGTTTTGGAGTCCTATGTTGAACATGTCAGACACGCGGTGGTCATTCATGAAAGGTTTCGACATGCCTACCGCAACTCCCGTTGTTTCCTGCACCTGCACCGACTGCGCTTTCAATGATTCCGGCTGCACTGCTATCGCGGTAACCGTCGGTGGAGTCACTGGAAAGCCCGCTTGCGCAACCATTGCCCGCCTTGACGCTCGTGCCGGCCTCTCCTCTGCCGCTGGACGCGTTGGTGCCTGTCACCGTATCGAGTGCATTCACAATGACAAACTTCTGTGCACTGCCAAGGAGGTCACCATCAGTGACGCGGCGGCTTGCACGGCTTACCAAGCCCGCTGAGTCGGGCGTACCAATTCCGGCTGTTGAAGGTGACGGTGAGAGCCGTCGCATCCCTGGCGCAACTGACCGCCGTGGTTCAGGCGTGGACCCTCTCGGGGGGAGAGAGGGCCACGCTGTCCCGGATCCGGCTGTCAGACACGCGTAGGGCGTACCGGGTCCGAGTTCAGGGGGAGCCGGGCCACAGCGGCCTCCAGCTCAGAGAGGGACGTCGCGTCCCGATCCAGAGGAATGAACACCGCACCCGTTTGATCGGGATTGACGTACATGAGGGTCAGTCCGGTGCGGTCGATGTCGGCGCAGAACACCCGCCCCACGGTGTGGGGGCATGCCTGGTGGGTGGCGCGCGACCAGCAAGTGCAGCCGAGCAGTTCTTCCCGTCTCACTGCGTCACACAGCTGCGACAGATGGAAGTCACCGATGGAGGCGACGACGTCAAGAGCTGAGAACTCGTCCTGGATAGAGGGAAAGACCTCGTCATTGGGCGTCTCGGCGATGAGAGTGGGGATGTCTATCTCTGTGCTTCCCATCGCGTCGTGCAGAATGGCCTGATGCGGGTCAATGACGCCAATGAGGCCATCATCGAAACCAGCGATTATCGAGACCTCACTCGGCACCAGCTCGGTTGCGAGCAGATGATCGATCTGGCTGACACTCAACCAGGTCACGGTTCCGAGGACGTGGAGAGTGGCCGCCAACAACCGGATTCCTGGCTCCGGGGAGTCCTTGGAAATCTCCAGGCGAATGTCAGTCGGCACGCCCACAGGGACCTGGCAGAGCGCCTGCGCAGGTTGTGAGCGCACGGCGACCACGAATCGTCCTGAGGTTGTGACTCCGTGAGCCTGCAGATCGCACGTCCACTGATCGGGGTCTCCGTCTGCCGAGATCATCGCGTGGGCGACCATGGTTGCCGCGCCGGCGCCGGCAAGTATGCGTCGTGCAATAGATGAAGTGCGTTGTGACAAGGTCGGTGCGATACGGGTCTTTGGATCTAGGGCCTCGCCTTTGTTGGTGTCGCCGATGGTAGTCATTGTCACATCCCTTCGGATTAGGTGAGCCTACTCTAACACAGCGGAGGTTTGCGGTGGGTTGAAGGTCGGTCTGCCACAACATCCCGTGGTAATGCCGAAAAGTAACGGTGCGCGTGCCATCTGGAGTGGCAGGGAACCTTGGTGTTACCGGTAATTCCACAAGCCGACCAGCATGAGTTATCGGCGGGAGTGGGGGAGATCGGGGTAGCTGGGATGAGGCCCCGTGCAGCGGGTCCTGGGTGACAAGAGCGAGTGTCAGGCGGGCACGACGCCAGCCATGATTTGGCGCAGGATGTGTTCGGGGAACGTCACCCGGGGACGGTGCCGCCGGTGAAGGTGGGAGGTGAGCCAATCCAGCACAAATTGCGGGTGTTGCCTAATCATGGTTGGGGTGGTGTGCAGGACCTTCCAACCGGACCGGTCAAGGTTGGCGGACCGCATCATCGTGTTCTCGTAGCCCTCAGCTGTTCCGTGAATCATCCTGCCGTCGATCTCGAGCGCGACTCTCTCAGCTTCAAACGCCTTGTCGAGGATGTACCGGCGATCCCCGGCACGTACCGCATGGTTTGGCTTCACGCCAGTGATTCCTACAGCTCGCAACAGTCGACCGAATTCCAGTTCAGGGACCGACCAGGACCGAAGGTTGATGTCAGCGAGTGCGGAGGCGATACGTTGCCGACTAAATCGCCAGGACAGGCTGGAACGCGCATCTCGACACGATTCCGGACTCACCAACCCCTGCCGGAGTGCCTCGCAGACCCATGCCCAGTCCCCGCGAATTGCAAGGAGCAGTACTGACACCTCGGGCTCCACGACCCACATGCCATGTCTCTGCGTCACGTACCGCCGAGGGACTCGCCATCGGTAAACACGGATCTCCTCTCGCTCGATTGAGCGGGTACGAGAATAGGCCTCAATGTCTTTCACTGCGTCAAAGTCATGAAGGTGCTCGCCGGGCGGTTTTAACCCTTGCATGACGAGGGCGGCCTTGCCGATGAGGACTGCGTTTTGGTGCCACATGTGCACTGCTCTGATTCGCACCCTCGGGTCACGTGCCACTGTCGTTGGTGACACGACACCCGGGAGTATTCGCACCGCCTTCCCAGCAGCTACCGCTCGGTCAGCTTGCCCTCTCAGGTGGCTGAATCGGTGAATGCGGGCCACCCCGCCGTTTGCGCGCCATTCGAAATCGAGTTCATTCATACCTTCAGTTGTCGTCTGAAGTTCTGAAATCCGTCACCATCTTTGAAATCTGTGGACAACTGGCAGAGAGCACTCAAAGATGCTTGTGGAAAACTCCCGACCTGGTTCTCGCTGCTACCGCAGGCGGCAGTCAGACGGTGATCTCACGGTTTTTCCTTGCGGCAGGCGGGGAGGGGCGCGAGCCGAGGGGTTTGGGTCTCGGAGCGTCCATGAGCGCGCCGGGTCGATGATCGGGGTCCCCATTTCGTCTTCGATTTGGGCCTCGGCCTGCTGTCCGTGTATTTTTACATCGTTGCCCTCGAGCAAACGGGAGTTGGCCGCCGCGGTCGCTCCGTCTGTCCGACACAGCGATGTCGTGATGCGGTTCCGGTCTCCGGCGTGTCACGCCGTCGAGTGGAGGAATCGCCCGCAGAGCACCACCACGTTGCAAGATCCCTGTGCGTGAGTTCGTACCGTGACTTCATGCATGGGACCGAGTTCGAGAAGGTACCTGTGACCACCTACAGCCCCAAGGCCGGAGAGGTGCAGCGGAATTGGTACGTCATCGACGCCGAGGACATCGTCCTGGGTCGGCTGGCTGCTACCGTTGCCAACCTCCTGCGCGGCAAGCATAAGCCGCAGTACGCCCCCCATATTGACACTGGTGACTTTGTTGTCATCATCAACGCTTCCAAGATTGCGCTGACCCGCAAGAAGGCCACCAATTCGCTGCGTTACGACCACTCGGGTCGCCCGGGCGGCCTGCGCGTCACCAGCATCGGCGAGATGCTGAAAGAAAACCCCCGTCGCGCCGTTGAGCGCGCGGTGTGGGGCATGATGCCCAAGAACAAGCTGTCGCGTCAGCAGCTCAAGAAGCTGAAGGTGTACGGCGGCCCTGAGCACCCGCACGCTGCGCAGAACCCGCAGCCTTATGAGATCACCCAGATCGCCCAGTGATCGCCCACGAAGGATTGTGACAGTGACTGACACCGCAACCGAGAACCTCGAGAACACCGAGGTCACCCCGTTCACCGAGGGCGACCGTGAGATCGCCTACCGCACCGACTCCAACCCGACCGTGGCTGCTGGCGACTCCAAGCGCCCCGCCGTGGTCGCCCCTGGTGCTGCTACCGGTCGCCGCAAGGAGGCCATCGCCCGTGTTCGCATCGTCCCTGGCTCCGGTCAGTGGAAGATCAACGGGCGCACTCTGGAAGATTATTTCCCGAACAAGGTTCACCAGCAGATCGTTACCGAACCCTTCACCACGGCTGGTGTTGAGGGTTCGTATGACGTCATCGCCCGTATCGATGGCGGCGGCATCAGCGGTCAGGCTGGTGCGCTGCGTCTGGGCATTGCCCGTGCACTCAACAATGTTGACCCCGAGGCCTCTCGCCCGGCCCTCAAGAAGGCCGGTATGTTGACTCGTGACGCTCGCGTCAAGGAGCGCAAGAAGGCCGGACTTAAGAAGGCCCGCAAGGCTCCGCAGTACTCGAAGCGTTGATCTGGTTTTCCTAGAACGTGGGGCGGCCCTCCCTTGGCGGAGGGCCGCCCCGTTTTTGTCGTCGCCACCTCAACAAACCGTGAGAAGGATGTCCCTAGGATGGGCGGGGATTGACGACAGGCCACCACGAGCCAGGATTACCAAACCAAGAGGCTCTTGGGGCGCGCGTGGATTGACGGGGAAGTTCGCGACCTCCCGCCACCTCTGGTGGCAGAACCCGACGTATGTCACGGTGTTTCCACAGGTGTTCGGGATCACCCCTACCGCCGGTACCGAATCAGGTCGATTCCAGTGAGGTGAGCGGATATTTCGTTCAGTTTGTGTGAGCGGTTGGTAGAGTGGCCCTCCGTGGCACGACTATTTGGAACTGATGGAGTGCGCGGTGTGGCCAACCAGGACCTCACCGCCGAATTAGCCCTTGATCTCTCGGTCGCGGCCGCCCACGTTCTGGGCGAGGCTGGCGCTTTCGGCCATCGGCAACCCACCGCGTTGGTGGCACGGGATCCTCGCGCCTCGGGCGAGTTTCTTGAGGCGGCCGTGTGCGCGGGTCTGGCGAGCGCAGGCGTCGATGTACTGCGGGCGGGTATCATCCCGACCCCGGCTGCGGCGTATCTGGTCAACGAATATCGCACCGACCTGGGCGTCATGCTGTCGGCTTCCCACAATCCCATGCCCGACAACGGCATTAAGTTCTTCTCGCGCGGCGGTGTGAAGCTTCCCGACGACCTTGAGGACGCGATCGAGCAGCGGATGGGGGAGCCTTGGGCTCGACCCATCGGTGACAAGGTTGGACGTATTCGCTACACCCCACAGGCTGTCGATACCTATGTCGATCACCTGGTGCGCTCCCTGCGTCAGCAGGACACCCTCAAAGGGCTCAAGATCGTCCTTGATACCGCCAATGGCGCTTCTTATCACACTGCCTCGGCAGCTTTCACCGCCCAGGGCGCAGAGGTCGTCGCGATCCATGACCAGCCGGATGGCCTCAACATCAACGACCATTGTGGTTCCACCCATCCGGAGAAGCTCCAGGCCAAGGTCGTCGAGGTCGGGGCCGACATGGGGCTAGCTTTTGACGGCGACGCTGACCGTTGCCTGGGTGTCGACCACGAGGGCACCATTGTCGATGGTGACCACATCATCGCGATTCTGGCTCTTGCGCTTCAGGAGGATCATCGTCTGGCGTCCAACACCGTCGTCGCGACGATTATGAGCAACCTCGGTCTCATCATCGCTATGCGGGAGCATGATATTCACGTTGACCAGACCAAAGTCGGTGACCGTTATGTGCTCGAGTCGATGAACGCTAACGGCTTTTCGCTCGGCGGTGAGCAGTCCGGACACGTCATCATGAGCGAGTTCGCCACCACTGGTGACGGCGTCCTCACTGGCTTGCACCTAGCCGCTCGCGTCGCCCGCACCGGAAAGACTCTTAAGGAACTCGCGTCGGTGATGACCCGCCTGCCGCAGGCCCTCATCAATGTGCGTGGGGTCGACAAGCTGCGTGCCGGTATCGATCCTGACGTCAACAGAGCCGTCGCTGACGCAAACCAGAAGCTCGGTGACACGGGTCGTGTCGTGCTGCGTCCCTCCGGCACCGAGCCGGTCGTGCGTGTCATGGTCGAGGCCGCCACCCAGGAAGAGGCGGACAAGATTTGCTCTGAGTTGGCTGAGACCGTCAAGAAGTGCCTGGCCCTGTGAGACTCTGATTATGGTGTTGTTTCGTCGCCGTCCCGACGCCGACCTGCCTGGTCTGGATGTCGGGGCGGCGAATCGTGTGCGCGGCATGGTTGCGCAATCCCTGGCGGCCATGGGCATTGTCGCGAAGGTCGACGCCAACCATGTCGTCACATCTGTCGGCGATATTCCGTTGGCACCCGTGGTCGATGAGCTCGACGGCCACGATCGCGGTGACTGGCCAGTAGTCGTCGATGAGCTCGTCACGCGTATGGTGCGCTCTCTCCTCGACGGGGCGACCCGCCTGACTGACGCGACCCTCGCCGATCATGTCGTGGTCAAGATCCTGGGAGACCGGGAGCGGGCTGGACGCAGTTTCGCCTACGCCCGCCCCTTGGTGTCGACCGCGACTGGCCAGCCGGTCCCCGGGTTCGTCGTCGCCCTGGCATGGCTCGACGACGGGGTTGAGCTTCTCAACGACGCGGCCTTGGCAGAGGTCGACGATCTGGATAGTGCCTACCGTCGTGGCTTCGAGAGATTGGCAACCGCATTGGCTGATGATCTCGATGTGGTCCGTCAGGGGAATATCGTTACCGTCACTGGGTCATCGTGGCTGGTGTCTTCCTGGCCTCTGGCCGCGGGGGCAGGGCGTCCCATTATGGCTGAAGTGGGATGTGACGTTGTTATCGGAATTGAAGCTGCGAACAAAGTCCTGGTCTCAGCGAGCAGCCACGCGCGTGAACTAGATGACGCCCTGTCTGCGTCGCGGGTTGCCGACCCCTTCGCGTGGCACATCGATTGATTGGTTACGTGTTGACTGGCGCACCGGTTGAGCGGCACTGGTTGCCCCAGCCGACATCGACCAGTCCTGCGGGCGGTGCTGCGTCGAGGGCTCGTCAGACTTTCCGAATCCACACGTTACGGATTTCGTGGTCGGGACCCTTGTGGAGGATTGCGGTGGCGCGGCCGCGGGTGGGGAGGACGTTCTGCACGAGGTTCGGGCCGTTGATGGTGTTCCAGATTTCCCTGGCCACAGCAATGGCCTCCTCGTCCGGCATACGTGCGTAGTCTCCGAAGAAGGAGTCCGGGTCGGTGAATGCGGTCTGACGCAGGGTCAGGAACCGGTTGATGTACCACCGAATGATGTCAGTCTCCTCGGCGTCGACGTACACCGAGAAGTCGAAGAAGTCGCTGAGGGCCAGCCCCATCGTCCCGCTGCTGCGGCGGCGCGGAGGTTGCAAGACGTTGAGACCCTCGATGATGAGGACATCGGGCTGACGGACGACGAGCTGCTGGCCGGGAACGATGTCATAGGTGACATGGGAATATACCGGTGCGGTGACTTCCGGCATACCAGATTTCACATCGACAACGAATTTCAGCAGGGCATGACGGTCGTAGGACTCCGGGAAGCCTTTACGCGACAACAGCCCACGTTCTTCCAGAACCTTGTTGGGGTAGAGGAATCCGTCGGTTGTCACGAGGTCGACGACAGGGCGGAGCGGGGAACGTCCCAGCAATTCTCGCAATAGACGAGCCACGGTCGACTTTCCGACTGCCACCGATCCGGCGATACCGATGACGAAGGGTGTGCGGCGCATACCGTGGCGGCTGAGTTGTAAGAAGGCATTGGAGGCGTCAAAAAGGGCGCCGGTGTGCATACAGTACAGGTGGATGAGCTGGGTCAGCGGTCGGTAGACCTCGACGACATCACGGTGACTTGTAGGGTCGCCGAGGCTGCGAATGCGATCCAGGGTGGCTTCATCAACGTCGATTTCAGTCGAGTCGGCGAGGGTGGCCCAGGACTCCCGTGACAATTCGATGAACGGACCGGGTTCGGTGTTGTCGTCGTCGGCGGGAGCAGGTGGTGTGAGATTCACTGTTGGCACCTCATCATGGCTGTATATGACGTCGAATGACTGTACCCATGTGAGGGTACCTTGCGCAGCGGATGGTCTGACGGCGCAGCCCCGCGAACTGCGCCGTCAGCTTTGGGCATGGGCGGAATCAGCCAAGGAATGGCTGGGGGACGCAAACCACCGGTTTGGCCTGCTCAGGATCCAGCGCGTTGACGGCCATCTGGTACACGTTGATGTCGTAGGTGAAGTTGATGTGGCTGGCGTGGTCAGAGCCGCAGGTGTTCTGAACGAGGATGTTCTTGACTCCGGACTCGTACAGGAAGGCGTTGGTGAACGGCACCACGGTGTCGTCGTAGCGTCCCTCAATGATCGTGTATGTGACGCCAGGGCGCGTCACCGGGCCGTTGCCGTACAGGTCCTTGTTGAAGCGGGAAGATCCGAGTTGTTGCTCGTAACTGGCGATACCGGCCTTGGTGAAGGCGGCCTCGATCTGCTCGTGTTTGGCCTCGTCAACGGCTTGGTTGAGGAAGGCGGAGACCGCCTTCGTGCCGATGCCGTGGTTCGACGGGGCGAGGGCGATGAGCTTGTCGACCTTCTTGTAGCCGCCAAGTTTGGTGATGTAGTAGTTCGGCAGCGGGCCGCCGCCTTGGGACCATCCGATGATGTCGACTTTCTTGGAACCGGTGGCCTTGAGCACACGGTCGACGAACCCAGCGACAGCTTTGGCGGAGATTCGGATGTCACCGGTGTAGGCGAAGTTGGGGAGCAGCTGTAGCCCGTTGAAATTCGGCGAGAACACGCAGTATCCGAGCTTGGTGAGCTTCGGGGAGTACATCGACCACGATGCGTAAGCGTCAGAGTTCGTACCGGGTAGCAGGACGACTGGGTTCTGGCCTTCGCGCGGCTTGCAGCCGAAGTCATTGGCCCCCTGAGGGTTGGTACCAGGATGGGCCAGGGCGTATACAGATGCCGGGTAGGTGAAGAGTTTGGTGGGTCCGTCACCAGCAGATGGAACACCATCCGGACTGCCGGGCATGGTGATCTCGGGCGGCACCGAGGTGTCGGCGTCGGCGGCATGTGCCGGGGCAGCTGAGACGGCTGCTAAGGAGGTGGCCACGGCAGTGGCCAGGGAAATCAGGACTGTTGCGAGCTTCTTTGATCTCATGTGTTTCCTTGATCGTGCGTCGGTGCAGGATGTGAAGAAACCTACGAATCGGCAGGGTCATGAGCGGGTGTGTGGCTGCGAATGAGGTCATTCGTGCATATGACAGCGGCGATAGGTGCTCATACGCGCAGGCGTTTCGGTTGGCTGAAACGCTCATAATTGATGTACGTTTCTTGCCATGTGCGGAATTGTTGGTTATTGCGGTCATCGACAGGCCGAACGTGTCATCATCGACGGACTTCGACGTTTGGAGTACCGAGGATATGACTCAGCAGGGTTGGCAGTTGTGGCGGATGGAGGCCTGCACCGGGCCAAGAAGTCCGGCAAATTGACCAATCTTGAGCAGGAACTCGCGGCTCATCCGCTCCCGGAATCCAACCAGGGTATTGGTCACACGCGCTGGGCGACTCACGGTGCCCCGACTGACCGGAACGCCCATCCTCATCTATCGTTCGATGGCCGGGTCGCGGTCGTCCACAATGGCATTATTGAAAACTTCGCCTCCTTGCGCGCTGAGCTTGAGGGACAGGGGGTCGCCTTCACCTCGGATACAGACAGCGAGACCGCTGCCCACATGATCGCCTTGCGTATGCAGCAAGGGTCCTCGTTGGCTGAGGCCATCGGTGCCGTCGCCTCCCGGCTCGAAGGGGCATTTACCCTTGTGGCCATGAGCGCTGACGCTCCCGATACCGTCGTGGCTGCGCGTCGCAACTCCCCGTTGGTTGTGGGTCTGGGGCAGGGCGAGAATTTCTTGGCCTCCGACGTCGCTGCCTTCATCGAGCACACCCGCGAGGCCCTCGAGTTGGGTCAGGATCAGGTCGTCGTGCTGACTCCCGATGATGTCACCGTCACTGACTTCGATGGCAATCCCAGCCAGGCTCGTCCGTACCACGTCGACTGGGACCTGTCGGCGGCTGAGAAGCAGGGCCACGATTGGTTCATGCGCAAGGAGATTTTTGAACAGCCGCGCGCGGTAGCTGACACCTTGCTGGGCCGCTGGTCTGAACGTGGGGAGTTGGTGCTCGACGAGATGCGCATTTGCCCGGAGGACCTGCGACGCATCACCAAAATCGTCGTGGTGGCCTGCGGGTCGTCTTACTATGCCGGGATGGTCGCCAAGTACGCCATCGAGCACTGGACCCGAGTGGCCTGTGAGGTCGACTTGGCCAGCGAGTTCCGTTACCGCGACCCCATCATCGATCCGACGACGCTGGTCGTCACAATTTCTCAATCCGGTGAGACCGCCGACACTCTTATGGCGATCCGGCACGCTCGCGAGCAGCATGCCAAGGTCATCGCCATATGCAACACCAACGGAGCGACGATTCCACGCGAGTCCGACGCCGTGATCTATACCCACGCCGGTCCGGAGATCGGTGTCGCTTCGACCAAGGGATTCCTCACCCAGGTCGTTGCCTGCTACCTGCTCGGCCTTTATCTGGCCCAGGTGCGTGGCATGAAGTACGGCGACGAGATCCGCGCTGTGATGTCCGAGCTGAATCAGATGCCGGGCAAGATTCAGCAGGTTCTCGACGACATCGAGCCGGTCTATGAACTGGCTCGGGTGATGGCTAAGGAAGAGGAAGCGGTGTTCTTTCTAGGTCGTCATGTCGGCTACCCGGTGGCTCTGGAGGGAGCTCTCAAGCTCAAAGAGATCGCCTACCTGCACGCCGAGGGCTTCGCAGCTGGCGAACTCAAGCACGGCCCGATCGCTGTCATCGAGGATGACACTCCGGTCTTCGTCGTGGTGCCGCCGAAGGGCCGGGACCAGCTTCACGACAAGGTGGTGTCCAATATTCAGGAGATCCGTGCCCGTGGCGCCAGGACGGTCGTGCTGGCTGAGAGGGGAGACGAGGACGTCATGGCGTTCGCGGACACCTTTATTGGTCTGCCGCCGTGTTCGACCTTGTTACAGCCGCTAGTGGCTGCGGTCCCATTTCAGGCCTTTGCGTGCGAACTGGCCACGGCCAAGGGCCACGACGTCGACCAGCCGAGGAACCTGGCCAAGTCGGTCACTGTGGAGTGATGCGAATTCCGGAATTGAGGATTCCGGCAGCGATGTGCAGGTCAGCGCGCGGGGTGCTCCTGGCGATCCACCTCGTCGAAGGTGAAGATCTGTAGGAAGGTCTTGGCCCTCTCGCTGGTCGGGTTCGTGAAGAATTGATCCGGCGTCGATATCTCGACGATCTGTCCGGCGTCCATGAAAACGATTCGGTCGGCAATGGCTCTCGCGAAATCCATCTCGTGGGTCACGAGGACGAGGGTCATGCCGTCACGAGCGAGTTCGAGGACGACGTCGAGGACCTCACGCACCATTTCGGGGTCAAGGGACGCCGTCACTTCGTCAAGAAGAACGACCTCCGGCTCCATCATGAGGGCTCGCACGATTGCCGCGCGCTGCTTCTGCCCGCCTGAGAGCTGACGTGGAAGGGCGGACGCTCGGTCCAACAGTCCGACGCGCTCGAGCAGCCGGTGGGCACGTTCCCGCGAGACCTCCTTGGACTCGTGCTTGACGAGTCTTGGCGCCAGTAACAGGTTGTCCTCGACGCTCAGGTGCGGGAACAGTTCGTAATTCTGGAAGACCATGCCGACGCGCTCGCGCATCTGGCGCAACCCCGACGGGGTGTACTCGAGAGCCTTGCCGTCGAAGGTGACGGTACCTGAGTCGATCGTTTCGAGGCCGTTGATGGTGCGCAGCAAGGTGGACTTACCGCAGCCGGACGGGCCGACGATGACAACGACCTCGGATCGGGCGACGTCCAGGGAGACACCGCGCAAGGCCGTCACCCCATTGGGGTAGGTCTTGGTGACCCCTTCGAGGGTCAGGTGGTGATCTGTCATGACAGCGCCATCCTCCTTTCGAGGTGACGGGAGTACAGGGAAATGAGGAAGCAAACGACGAAGTACAGGCAGAAAACCGTGCCGTATATCCACAGGGCGGCGTCTGGGTAGTCGAAACGGTTGCGGTCGATGAGGGCCTGGGCCACCTTGAGGATCTCAACGACCCCGATGAGGGAAACCAGCGCCGTCGTCTTAATCATGCGGGTGACAAGGTTGACCGTCAACGGTACAAGCTGCCGCAGGGCCAGTGGCATGACGATGTGGCGTCGCAGCGCACGGTTGGACATTCCGAGGGCTTGAGCGCTGACGATCTGGTGGCGCGGTACTGCTGCGATGGCGCCGCGCACCAGGTCGCCCATCTCTGCGGTGCCCCACAGGGTGAACACAATGATGGCCGCGACCTCGCCGCTGACGTCGAGACCGGCCACCTCCGCCATGTCGAAGTAGACGACGAAGAGCAACACGAGCTGGGGTAGCAACCGCAACGCTTCGACGTAACCGCGAGTCAGGATTCGCACCCACAGGTGCCGGGAATCCATCACGAGACCGAGCGGAATAGCCAGGATGATGGATAGCACCATTGAGATGAGGGCGATACGCACCGAGACCCATAGACCCTGCAGCAACAGGATCCAGGTCTGGGGGTCAAGCAGTGGCTGCATGACGACGTGTCCTCCTCTCGAGGTAGCGGCCCAGCAGAGCAATCGGGATGAGGATGAGCAGGTAGAACACGACGAGGAGGAAGAGTGCCTCAGTCGTTGTATAGGAGTTGCCGATCTGTTCCTTGGCTCGGTACACGAGGTCAGGCAGGGCGACGACCGACACCATGGAGGTTTCCTTGATGAGAAAGATGGTGTTTGCGGTCAGGGCCGGCATCGCGGTGGCCACGCCTTGGGGAACGAGGACATGGATGAAGGTTTGACGTCGATTCAGCCCAAGGGCTGCGGCACTCATGCGATGAATCTTGGGGATTTCCTCGAGTCCAGACCGTAGCGCCTCAGCCATGTACGAGCCGCCCAGAAAGGTCAGCCCGACGATGGCGCAGGTCTCGCCGGACATGGTGACGCCGACCTTCGGTAGACCGTAGAACAGGAAGAACAGCTGGACCAGCAGCGGGGTATTGCGCGACAGCTCGACGTATACCGCGACGATCTGGCGTACCACCGGGATACGAAAGTATTGCACAGCCGCGCACAGTGCGCCGAGGATGAGTGACGCGAGGACACCGATAATGCCAATGCGAACAGTGAGGGCGGCCGCCTCCGCATAGAGCGGAAGCGACCGTCCGATGACGTCGAAATCCATATGATCCGGTGTAGGGGATGAACCCTACTTCCTTCCGCCTTCGATGACGAGCTGGTCGGGTGTGATGGTGTCGCCGTAGACCGGCTCCAGGGTCTCCTTAAAGTTCTGGTGGAAGAACTTTTCCTTGCCGAGGGTGACGAGGTCGTCGTTAATCCACTCGCGAAGCGCGTCATTACCCTTCTGGACGGCTGGGGCGATGGTTGCCTTTTCGCCGAACGAGGTGATTCCGGTGACGAATTTCTTGTTCTGGCGCGTGAATGCCACGGCCTCGGTGTTGTCGGTGATCCACACGTCGCCGCGCCCGTCAGCAAGAGCGCTGGTGACCTCGGCGTACTGCTCGAACTTCGTCACCTTCCAATCCGGATGGTTTTCCTCGATCCAGGCGTCCTGGCTGGTGCCCTTGACGACCAGGATGTCAGCATTGTCGAGGTCGGAAACCTTCGTGATCGGGTGATCGGTCGGAGAAACAGCGCCGAAGGCCACCTGCATGTACGGGTTGGCGAAGTCGACCTTCTCAGCGCGGTCCTTGGTCACGGTGAAATTGGCAAGGATGATGTCAACCTTGCCCGATTCGAGGAACTCCACTCGGGACGCGGCGTCAACGGGCACCCATTCCAACTTGACACCCATGTCCTTGGCGAGACGCTCGCCATAGGTGATGTCGTAGCCCTCGTAGGTGTCCTTGCCTGTCAGGGACCCGAAGGGGGCTTTGTCGGCAAAGGTGCCGATGTGGATGGTGCCGTCCTTTTTGATCTGCTCGGGAGTGCGAGAACCAACGTTGCTCGCTGTTTCCGTGGAACCTTCGGATTCGCCTCCCACGTCAGGGGACCCACACCCGGCAGTCGCGCCAACCATCATCAGTCCGCAGAGCAGGGCAGCGACAAGTGCCTTGGTGCGGGAGCTGACAGCGTTGAGCGGGCTGGTAACCCGACTGTGACGCGTGATGCGGGACATGGAAAACTCCTGTTGTTGGTGACGTGTTGTCCCGGATAGCAATACCACAGTGGCTTTGGGGTTCTGACCATTGTTGACGGCGTGAAATCGTCGTCTGGGCCTGTCATGAAGCCAAAAACTCGGCCTTGAAGGCCGATCATAATAATCTGTAACGGTCTCATAAAATGAGATAGTGATTCAACAATTGAGACTATTTATCTCTTGAGGCCGTGTCTCACGCGTACCGGACTTCACCCCGCACCGCAGCACGACACCCACCCCTGGGGGCGCACCGCAGGCGTACCGCATACTCTTGGCGGGTGATTATCGGAATCGGGGTGGATGTTTGCGATATCGCTCGGTGGGAGGCTGCCGCAGCGCGTCATCCGGGGATGGTTCGCAAGATTCTCACCACCGTGGAGGCAGCAATGCCAGCACAATCGCAAGCTGCCCGATTTGCCGCGAAAGAAGCCCTATACAAGGCGTTGAGTGGGGGAGAGGGGCTGTCGTGGCAAGACTGTGAGGTGGTGCCTGACGAGGCGGTGTCGGCTGCTGTGCGGTTCGAATTGCGCGGATCGGTGGCGCGACGGGCCTCAGAGCTTGGTGTAACGCGGGTACACCTTTCTCTCAGTCATGACGCTGGGGTCGCGGTGGCCATGGTGGTGTGCGAAGGGTGATTCAGGCTCTCACACCGTAGCTGAGTGGCACTCATGATTGAATGAGAGCCAGTCTGCAGCGAGAACCCTGATTTGGGCTGGAGGAATCGTCATGGCAATTGTCTGCACCGCTGAGGCCACCCGAGCTGCTGAACAGAGGTGGTTCGATGCTCACCCTGGCCAGGACCTCATGGACGTCGCAGCCCATGCCGTCGCTCGCAAGGCCCAAGAATTACTGTTGGGCGGACTTGTCGATGACGTCGTGCCGGACTGGGCTGCCACGCAGTGTGTTCTCGTCCTCGTGGGTGGGGGAAACAACGGCGGTGACGGTCTCTTCGCGGCTGCTGCGTTGGCTCAGCGTGGCTGGCGGGTCGAAATCGCCCGGGTCATGGGCCAGCCCCACGAGGCCGGCATGGCCGCAGCATTGCAGGCTGGATGTATTCTCACCCCCCTTGGGGAGGTCACCACTCACTCCTACGACCTCGCTATCGACGCTGTCCTTGGAATCGGCGGGCGCCCCGGCATTCCGCAGTCTCTCGAGCGGATTGACGGATGGCTACGGGAGCGTCAGATCCCGGTGCTGGCGGTTGACCTGCCATCGGGTCTGGACGCTAACTCCGGTGAGGTGGAATCATGCGTCCACGCTACCCATACCCTGACCTTTTCCAGCCTCAAGTGGTGCCACATTGCCTACCCGGCCGCGAGGTTCTGTGGTCAACTTGAGGTCCATGACATTGGTGTCGATCTGGTCGACGACGAGGGGAACCCACTGGACGGAGTCGACGAGTACTGCGATCTGACCGAAATGGCCGCGCTGTGGCCGGTGCCTGACCGTCGTGCTGACAAGTATTCTCGCGGAGTTGTCGGTATAGACACCGGATCGAAGAGGTTCCCCGGGGCGGCGGTGCTGGGGGTCCTCGGGGCTTTGCGCAGCGGTCCAGGGATGGTGCGATTCGCCGGACCATCTGCGATTATGGCGTTCATCCTCAATCGGGCACCATCTGTGGTTATTGGGGAAGGACGCGTTCAAGCCTGGGTTCTAGGGTCGGGTTGGGGCGCTGACGACAGCAACGCCGACCGGTTCATCCAGCGAGCTGCTGACGGCGTCCCCATGGTCATCGACGCCGACGCGTTGAGCCTGCTACCGGCTGAATTGCCGAACGGATGTCTTCTCACCCCACATGCTGGCGAATTGGCCCGAATGCTGCGGATTGAGCGCAGTGAGGTGGCAGCTGACCCGAGGGCAGCGGCTCTCCGCGCAGCTCAACATTTTGGTGCGACGGTTTTGGTGAAGGGGTCGATCCAGTGGGTTGCACGCCCCGACGGTACCGTCCGGGCTGCGCTGCCGGGTCCGGCATGGACGGCTCAGGCTGGGTCTGGTGACGTATTGGCGGGAATCTGCGGGACTCTCATGGCGGCCGGATTGGACGCTGCCGACGCAGCTGTGTGCGCTGCTGGGATACAAGCCGCTACGGCGATCTCCATGCCTGGCCCGTACGCCCCCGACCAGATCGCCGAGTTGCTGCCGGGGATTGTGGCGACAGTTCTGGGCTGATCGGGCACCGTTTGGGGTCGCTGAGGACTGGGTGAGGAACTCGGGGAAACTGGGCTTCTCAGAGCAGGGGCGTTGCCTTAGAGGACCTCGTGAATTTTCGTCGAGCGTCCGGACGCTCGGATGGCTTCTTTGTAGTGTTCGACGAGCTCGGCACACAGGTGCTCCCAGGTGCGGTCCTCGATGGAAGCCCGAGCGGCAGCGCCCATGGCACGACGCTTGTAATCGTCACCCACGAGGTCAACGACGCGAGAGCGGAAGTCTGTCATGTCGCCAGGCTCGTAAAGCCATCCGGTACGAGACGGATCGATGAGGTCGATTGGTCCGCCCTTGCGGGGGCTGACGACCGGGACTCCACAGGCCTTGGCCTCTTGGACGGCCTGGCAGAAGGTCTCAAGCTCTCCGGTCGAGCAGAAAACGTCCATGCTGGCGACCGCGCGGGGAAGATCCTCACCGCCCAGACCCCCGGTGAAGATCGCGTGTGGCAGCTGTTTCTCCAGCTCGGCTCGTGAAGGGCCGTGGCCGACGATGACGAGCTTGGTATTGGGGATGTCTGCCAGGTTTGTCATGTCGGCGACTCGCTTTTCTGCGGCAAGCCGACCCATGTAGCCGACGACGACCTCGCCGTTGGGGGCCCATGTGTCATGGAGTTCCTGGGAGCGTTTGGAAGGATTGAAGCGCACCTTGTCGACGCCACGACCCCAGATACCGACTCGTGGTACCCCGTGGCTGATGAGCTGGTCTCGGGAGAACGTGGAGGGGGCATAGGTCGCGACGGCCAGAGAGTGAATCTGGCGGACGCGATACCACCCGTAGAACTCCAGTTTGCCGAATCCATAGCGGCCGGCGTAGGAGGGGATGTCGGTCTGATAGATCGCCACAGCAGGAACTCCGAGGGAAGCTGCAGCAAGCGCGCCCTTGTACCCGATCATGAAGGGGGCGGCCAGGTGAACGACATCGGGTTCGAATTCGGCGAGGTAACGCTCCATGGTCCACTGGGGGCTGGTGGACACGCGGACGTCCTGGTAACCCGGCCAGTGCAGGGAGGCCAACGGAATGACGGGGAATCCGGCGTACTCGTGGGGGGTTTGCGCATCGCCGGGGACAAGGACGAGGGCCTCGTGACCGTTGTCACGTAGGTGCTCCAGCACCCGCAAAACCGAGTTCGTCACTCCATTGACTTGGGGGAGGAATGACTCCGTGATGATCGCAACACGCACAAATCCATAGTAACCGGGGTATGTGACGAGTGAGCGGGGCTGCGGTGTCAGGTGGGTGAACATGGGCCGGGTGCGGTTTCCATTCCCGTGGCAATCTCGGGTAGAGTGAACACGTTGGCAACGGCCCGACGTGTTCGGACCCATGATGCGTTTCAGTTGCTCGATGTGCCCTCGGGGCATAACGGAGCCGTCGGCTCCGGGATTGATTCACTGCATTCACCTGCACAGCAGCTATTCGCCCGGCCATCGAGAAAGACAAGCAATCTAGGATTCCATCACCAAGGCCCCTGGGTCTGGTGCGTCGTGGCCAGATTCCGCGACCCCGTGCAGTGACGCCGCGCCTTCATGTGCGGTGACGTGGGTTGCCTGCGCCCGAGGAGTCCACTCACCGTGAGGGATGACCCCATTGAGCAACAAGAAACGCAACCCCAAGTCCTTCAAGGCCGACGGCACCCCGAAGCGTCGCTGGACCGCCGCTGAGCGTGCCGCTCGCGGCCACAAACCCCGCACCAGGGGAGGAGTTCGTCGCAGCCACACCGATTCCCGTGGCCGTAACTTCGAGGCGTGGAATCCCCGGGAGAATGCGGGTCGTGATGAGGGTGCTGCTGGCAAGGACCGGGATTACTCCCGCGATCGCCGCAGTGGTGGCGAGTGGTCTGACCGTCATGATGGCAATCGCCGCTATGACCGGCGTGGCAGCGGGCGTCGTGGTGATGGGGATTGGGATCGTCGGGACGATCGTCGTTGGTCGGATGACGGCGAATTCCGTCCGCACAGGTCACGTCGATTCAACAATGACGGCAAACGAGACTGGAAGCGTGACAACCGTCGTGGCTCGGGGTGGGGCGATTGGCCTGACAACCGGCAGCGTCGTAGTGGCCGCTATGACCGGCGCGAAGGCAGTCGCGATAGGTCCTGGGATTGGCAAGAGGATCGTCGTGAGGACCGTGGCGATTACGGGAAGCGCGATGATCGCGGCTACCGTGGCGACCGCAGCCGCCGGGACTTCCACAAGAACCACGGTTTTCGCGAGGACCGTCGCCGCAGCGACCACTGGACTGACCGGCGAGATGATCGTCGCTATCAGGATGACCGCCACGACGACTGGCACGAGGATCGCGAAGATGCCGACAACATGGACTGGAAGGCCACTGAGCTGACTGATCTCGACGTTTCTGGCGTCGACCATGAGGGGGGATTCTCGGCTCTCGGAGTTCCCGATGAGATCGTTGCCGCCCTCGCCGCCACGGGAATCACGAAGCCCTTCCGTATTCAAATTGCGGCGATTCCGGACGCCATCGCCGGGCGTGATGTTCTGGGTCGCGCATCGACAGGTTCGGGCAAGACCTTGGCCTTTGGTGTCCCCCTGTTGTCGCGGCTGTCTGCCGAGCGACGCGAGGACAAGCGTCCGGGCGCTCTCATTCTCTCTCCGACCCGAGAGCTGGCGATGCAGATCGCCGACGTCCTGTCCCCGTTGGCGTCCTCAATGGGCCTGTCCACTATCCTCATCGCCGGTGGTATGAGCTACGGTCCGCAGACTCGGGCCTTCAAGAAGGGAGTGGACCTCGTCGTCGCTACTCCGGGACGCCTGGTCGACTTGCTCGAGACCGGTGATGCTGATTTGTCCGGTATCACCGTGACCGTCCTCGACGAGGCCGATCACATGGCCGAGCTGGGGTTCATGGAGGCTGTCGGGTCAATTCTTGACGCCGTGCCTGCTGAGGGGCAACGCCTGCTATTTTCGGCCACTCTTGACAGTGCCGTCAACAAGCTCGTCAAGCGCTACATGCACGACCCCGTCATCCACGAGATCGACTCTGACAAGGGATCTGTGGCGACGATGACCCACTACGCCTTCCAGATCAAACCGCACGAGAAGGTGGGGCTGATGTGCGAGATCGCCAACCGTGACGGTCACACCATCGTCTTCGCCCGTACTCAGCGTGGCGCGTCTCGGATGGCTGAGCAGATTCGCGAGGCTGGCGTCATGGCTGGTGCCCTGCATGGGGGCCTGACGCAGGGTGCTCGTGCCCGGGTGTTGGCGGCATTCAAGGATGGCTCACTTCCCGTCCTGGTCGCCACCGACGTGGCAGCCCGGGGAATTGACGTCGATGATGTCACCCTGGTTCTGCAGGTCGACCCGCCGATGAACTCCAAGGACTATCTGCACCGTTCCGGACGTACTGCTCGTGCCGGGCACGACGGGGCCGTCGTCTCTCTCGTACTGCCGCACCAGCGTCGCAGTATGTCGCGTCTGTACCGTCAGGCTGGGGTCAAACCGGTCCAGGCGCAGGTCATGATAGGTGATGAATACGTCGCCGAAGTTGCAGGATGTCGCCCGGCTGAGGGAGCCCCGATCGACGAGAAGACCTACGAGGCTCTCGTCGCTCCCAAGCAGCAGCGCAGTAAAAAGTCTCGTGACGGCAAGCCCCGGCGTGGCAAGGGCGGACGTAACCGTGGAGGTCGCGGCTACGATCGTGATCGGCGCAGCAGCTATAACCATGAATTCCGTGGTCACAATGGCCGCAGCCACGAAGGGCGTCGTGGTCACGATGGTCATCGCCGCGACTTCGAGGCCAAGTACGGCCGCTCCGGCAACGACACGTGGTGAGTTGGCACTGAATCACCGTGCGGGCAACGGATGGTTTGGACATGTCGACAGCACCCGAACCATCGCGTTGCGTTCCGCCGAGGTAACCCACAGGTGATACTTCTTTTTCACCACAATCTGACGAGACACGTAGTCACAGCGATATGACTTGTTTGGCGGGAGCCATGTCGCAGCGTCTCCGGCACTCTTTTGCTGATTGGCCTTCCCCTCGACGGCCAACAGGTTGAGGGGGTCGTTCGCCAGTGCTTGGCGCTGATCCATCGACAGCTGTTGGGCTCCGGTGACCCAGGCATTCGCCAACGCGACAACGTGGTCAATCTGCACGACGGCAGATGTGTCGCGTCCTCGTTTCCACGTGATAGTTCGGCCGGTATAAGGATCGTGCAACGTCCCGGAGGCGACGACACACCGGCTGCCAGATTTCAACTTCGCCCCCACAAGGTCTCGCGCCAGGGCGTCATCACGGGTACCGCACCCGTTGTGCCCCCATGGGCGGGTGAGGGCGGGATCGGAGTCGTCATCCCAGGCCGAACCGAACTGTTCGCGTGCATACCCGGTCATGGGCGCTCGCCCTTTGACCGGAAGCTGGCCGAGGGCTTCGGCTGCCTGGCCGTAGGCTGTCGATCCCTCATCTGGGGCAGTCCGGCGATAGACGCCGACGAGAACCAGTGCTGCGGCGACAAGCAGCACCAGCCACACCCACCGTCGCCCTGTCCGTATCGCCATGTCCTCACCTCCACAATCGTGGCTTTGACCGGTGGCTTGACGCTACTCCCAACCGCCCACGGTGGAGAAGGGTTGCGGCGAACACGTTTGCCATGCTTCGGCATCGGCGTCGGCGAAAACCGGGCGCGGCTCGGGGACTATCCTGATCCCTTGTGGATGAACAGACCAGCCCGCAGGACGTGACCCCACAGCTTGGGGTCGCAGCCGCCGAAGAGGCCGCAGAACTGGCGTGCGCCCTCGACCTTGACGAGACGACCGTGTCCACATGGTTGACCCAGGGAATTGGAATTACGGCACGTCGCGGCGCCAAATCCGTCGGCCTGGCCCATCTGGTTGATGACGGCGGTCACGCTGAGGTCACCGATCTCGTCCTGACGACCCCTGACGACGACATCACCGCAGCTCTCGTCCGGGGCGCCGAGCAGATCGCTACCGATCTGGAGTCTCGCATTCTGGTCGTCTCATGCCTGGATGGTGCCCCCAGCCGCGAGTACCACCGTGACGGTGACGATTGGGTTCGTGCGCTGCCTACTCGGATTGTCGTGCCTACCACAGACGCCATGCACACCTTCGGGGCCGCGCTGGCTGCTGAGCTTCGCGCCGGCGACATCGTGCTGGCCTCCGGAGACCTCGGTGCCGGTAAAACCACCTTGGCTCAGGGAATTGGACTGGGCCTGGGTGTGGAGGGTCCGGTCATTTCGCCGACCTTTGTGCTGGCTCGACGCCACGCGGGGGTTAACGGGCGTCCTGGACTTGTCCACGTCGATGCGTACCGTCTTGGCTCAGCCGCAGAACTCGTCGATCTCGATCTTGACGAGACAATGGACCAGGCCGTCACTTTGATTGAATGGGGGGCCGGTATTGCTGAGGACCTCGGCCGCTCCCACCTGGACATTGACATTCGCCGCAGTGAGGATCCCGCCGACGAGACCCGCGTGGTGTACTTGGAAGGTTTCGGCCCTCGCTGGCAGCACGTTGACTTGTCGCCGCTGTCTGAACTTCCCCTCAACGCCACCTGTGAGCAGAGCGGAGACAACAACTGATGAACACTATCGTTTTGGGAATCGACACCTCGACGGCTGTCAGCGTCGGCTTGGCGCGCGGACCGGAGGTGCTCGTCAGCCTGCACCATGACGACCCTCGCGCCCATGCCGAACAACTCATGCCGTTGATTCATCGGGCCTGCGAACAGGCTGGGATCGCTCTGACCGATATTGGTGAGGTGGCTGTCGGAGTCGGCCCCGGCCCCTACACCGGGCTTCGTGTCGGGGTGGCCACCGGACGAGTGCTCGCTTACCTCGCGAATCTGACCCCCCATCCGGTCTGCTCCTTGGACGTGCTGGCTTGCCAATGGGCCGGTGATGGTGTCGACGGGGAATTTGTGGTGTGTACCGACGCCCGTCGCCATGAGCTGTACTGGGGTCGTTACGACGCATCCGGCAATCGCCTCGACGGTCCCAACGTCACCCGGCCTGAGGATTTACCTGAGGGCCTTCCAGTCGGCGGGCCGGGCTGCTTGGTGCGTGGTCTGACACCAGCTCCTGGGTCCCCAGAGCGCCTGGACGCTGGGGTACTCGCCGCGTCCTGGCGCACCATGCCCGACGTCGGTCTGGAACCCCTTTATCTGCGCGATCCCGACGCCACCGTTCCGACGACCCGCAAGGCAACCCTGACCCCGACGCGGCTCACCCTGCCCGACCTCAAGCGATGATAAGGACTGCCAACCCGACCGATCTCGACGCCATCATCGCCGTTGAGCAAGCCAGCTTCGACTCGTCCCATCAATGGTCACGAACGTCCTGGGCTGAGGAGATCTCCCCAGTATGCCATCGTCTCACCCTCGTGACGGGGGATGAGGAGGTCACTGGTGTCGCCACCTTCCATGGTTTTGACGTCGCCGACCTTGACCGGATCATGGTGAGGCCCGTGGCACGTCGGCAAGGACTTGCCGCCGAACTGCTATCTCGTGGTTTCGAGTGGGCATCCTCCCGAGGATGCCGCACCATGATGCTTGAAGTGCGCCGCGACAACGACCCGGCGATTTCTTTGTACCGACGCTTCGGATTCGAGACCATTTCCCAGCGTTCCAACTACTACGGCAGCGGGGTTGACGCCCTGGTGATGTCCGTCGACCTGCCTGTGAACACAACCGAGGAGAACCATGTCTGAACCGCTCATCCTGGGCATTGAGTCGTCCTGCGACGAGACCGGAGTTGGCATCGTCCGTGGCAATGATCTGCTCGCCAACGAGGTTGCCTCCTCGATGGAGCAGCACGTGCGCTTCGGCGGTGTCGTGCCCGAGGTGGCGTCCCGGGCCCACCTGGAGGCAATCGTCCCCGTGCTGGAAAAGGCCACCGCCACCGCAGGTGTGGACCTGTCCGAACTCGACGGTGTTGCCGTGACTGCTGGCCCCGGTCTGGCCGGTGCCTTGGTCGTCGGTCTGTCGGCTGCCAAGGCGTTGGCGAGTTGGCTCAACAAACCGCTCTACGGGGTCAACCACCTGGCCGGACACGTCGCCGTCGACCTGCTTGAGCACGGAGACCTTCCGATGCCCTGCGGCGCTCTGCTGGTGTCGGGCGGACACACCAGTTTGCTGCGAGTCAATGGCATTGCGACCGACATCATCGAGATTGGTTCGACGATCGATGACGCCGCTGGCGAGGCCTATGACAAGGTGGCTCGCGTACTCGGTCTGCCCTACCCGGGAGGTCCGGTCATTGACAAGGCAGCAGCCCAGGGAGACCCCAAAGCCATCCGCTTCCCCCGCGGATTGACGGCCCGCCACGACATGGCCAAGCACCGCTTCGACTACTCCTTCTCCGGCCTCAAGACCGCAGTGAGTCGTTGGGTGGAGACCCAGCAGCGAGATGGAATCGAGTTCCGGGTTGAAGACGTCGCCGCCAGTTTCCAGGAAGCGGTTGCCGACGTGCTGACTGCCAAAGCCGTCGACATGTGTCAGGAGTACGGTCTCAAGCACTTCCTCATCGGCGGAGGAGTAGCTGCCAACTCGCGGCTGCGTACCTTGCTCGCTCAACGGATGGAGGCCGCCGGGGTCGAGTTGCGACGCCCGCGCCCCGGTCTGTGTACCGACAATGGGGCGATGATCGCTGCCCTCGGCGTGCAGGTTGTCAAAGCGGGCCTCCCGCCCTCGGCTATGGACATCTCGGCCGATTCCGGGCTGCCCATTGAGAAAGTGCTTGTCTGAGCTGGAGTACGGTGACAAGACCGTCGGAAAACTGTTGGTCAGGCTCGACTCACAGATTGGCCCCTGCTGGATTATGCGCGGTTCTGAATCGTGCGCCATCCTGTGGGGTATCAGTATTCGAAAGGAATGGATGACGAATGAGTGAACCCTTCGTTCTTGATACCAGTTTTAGTGCCCTACGCGCCGAGTCCTTTGCCAATGATGTCACCGGGCGGCTGGTACAGAATGCGGTGAGCGGAACCGGGGCCGACACCGTGAGTCTGGACCGAACCGTGGTCAACGGTATCGACGAGACGACCTCCGAGCGGCTGGATTCTTGGGCAGTGACCGACCAGAAGCACTCCGGACGATGCTGGGAATTCGCTGGGCTTAATGTTCTGCGCGCCAAAGTCATCGACGAACTCAAGGTCGACAACCTGGAGTTTTCGCAGAACTACATCGCTTTTTTCGACAAGCTGGAGAAAGCCAACCACACCCTTGCCAGGGCCATCGCCACAGCTTCCCGCGACGCTGATGAGGAAGAAGTGCGCTCCCTCCTCGACTTCCCGGCTGACGACGGCGGATGGTGGATGGAGTTTACCGACCTCGTCATCAAGTACGGTGTGGTGCCGGCGTGGACTATGCCTGACACCGAATCGGCGGGCAACACCTTGCAGATGAATCGCGCATTGTCGACGGTGCTGCGTCGAGCTATCGGGAAGATTCGTGACGCCGCCACTAATTCTGACTCCTCCGAGGGAGCCGCCCAGATGGAGGCGGTTCGCAGCGAGGCATTGAACGCGGTATGGAAGATCCTTGCGATACATCTCGGTACCCCGCCCACCAGCTTCACCTGGCAGTATCGCGACAAGGACAAGAAGTTCCACCGAAAGGGCACCTACACCCCGCTGGAATTCGCGCACGAGATTGTGCCGCAGGTTTTTGAACCATGGGTCAGCCTTGGTCACGACCCGCGTGAGGAACACCCGGTTGGCCGCACCTACGTTCACGAGCACACCCCGTATATGGAAGGCGGCACCCCCTACTGGCACTTGTCGGTGGAGTTGGATGTCATGAAGAAAGCCGTCATCGACTCGATCGCCGCCGGCGAGCCAGTCTGGTTTACCTGCGACGTCAAGAAACAGTTCGACAAAGACCTGGGTGTCTGGGACGCCAAGCTGCATGACTACGAGGCGCTTTACGGGGTCGAGATGGAGATGTCCAAGGCAGAGAGACTGCGTCTGCGCGAGTCCGGCGGCACCCATGCCATGACCTTCGTCGGCGTGGACCTGGTTGACGGCGTCCCGGTGCGCTGGCGGGTTGAAAACTCCTGGGGCGACGCGGTTGGCAAGAAGGGGTTCTTCACGATGAATGATTCCTGGTTCGACGAGTACGTCTACAACGTCGTCGTGCCGCGTTCCCGGGTCTGCGAGGAGATCGCCAAGGCGTGTGACCAAGAGCCGATCGTCCTGCCGTTCTACGACATGATCTAAGCCCTGTGGCGAGGCTGGGCTGCCCGTCCGCATTCTTCGGCAGCTTTTGGGTGGGGGCCTCATCGCGCGTGGACAATCCGTGAGGTTGGTGAGGTTCTGCCAGCCGTCGTGGCGTGCGACGAGAGTTTTCCCGGGGATACCACGGGCGGGCGGGTATGCCGAGTTCCTCGCCTGGTTTTGAGGGGCGGCTGATGAGCTGGGCGGGTGCGGATATGCGCTGGTGGCTCGTCGTGTCCTACTTCTTGAGAAAATGACCTCATGATGACACCGATCCTCACCACCCTTGGTTTCGTTATGCACTCTGACGGCGAGCGCGTCCTCATGGTGCACCGAATCGCCCGCCCCGGCGACGAACAACTGGGGAAGTACAACGGTCTTGGCGGCAAGGTGGAACCGGGAGAAGACGTCGTCGCTGGTATGAAGCGAGAACTGCGCGAGGAAGCCAGTATCGAGGTCGACGCCATGCGATTACGGGGGACTGTCTCCTGGCCGGGATTCGGACGACATGGGGAAGACCACTTCGGGTTCATCTTCGTCATTGACGCATGGCATACCGTTGCGCCGACCCTCCCCGACGCAAACGAGGAAGGCCCGCTGAGTTGGGAGCGGGTCGACTCCCTCGATGACCTGCCGATGTGGGAGGGGGACCGCTACTTCCTGCCGCTGGTCTTCGATGTTGGGATCACCCAGTTCCACGGCTGCCTTCCGTATTCGGGTGGTCATCCCACAGGGTGGTCTTACTCAATCCTGTGACAACGCCGTTATCGGTGAAGGCCGTATTCAGCCAGCGAGTCCGGCGATCCACAGGATCAGGCAGACAACCGGGCCGACCCACCGGGAGCTCCATGCTCCGTAATGGGTTTCGGTGAAAATGCTGTCGGCACGCGGATTGCTGCCCGGCAGGCTGAAGGGTGCAATGATCGTCAGCACCAAGCTCACCGGCAGGAGAATCGAGAAGGCCACTGGAGTCGTGACGATCGGTGTTGCCGCGAGGATCCCCATAGCGATGATGCCGCCGAGAGCCAGCATGAGGGTCACTGCGGTAACGACGTCCTGACCGGTACCGTCCGGCTTCACGAATGATTCTGCGACGGTTAGCAGACCGGGGATGACGATGACCGCGATGAAGATCAGGGTCCAGCTGATGGTGGCCTGGGAGTCCATGCTGAGGGGCTCAGTGCGCGAGGCATAGTAGGTCGTCACCATAGCTGCGAGCTGGAAGGCGGAGCCGATGAAGTGATGGATGTACCACCCGGCAGAACGGTGTGGAGAACCATCCTCGGAAGTCACGTCCCTGGACTCTCGAGGCTGCGGGCGCTGGGTAAAGCTCGGTTGATTCTCGTAAGTGGTGATAGCCACGACCGTACTGTGTGCTCCTCGTGCGGAAAACAATGCAAAGCGATGTCTCGACCGAGGATTGTACCCAACCTGTCCGGAAGTACCTCTATGGTGGCAGTGTGGATCACACTGTGGCACGTCGTTTGGCCAGCGATGAGGGGGACGAAGCCCTCAGCCTTGCTGGCGCCGAAGCTGATCCGGATTCGCTGTCCGCTGCGACCAGGCTGCGTCGTCACATGGACGCCGATCTTGCTGCTGCGGCCCTCGACCAAATCAGCCTGAGACGTCGTGCCGTCGACAAAATTGGTCCAGCCGGGGCGGATATGCTGTGGACCCGCGACGGCCTGGAGCAGGCTACCCGTGGCGACGTCTCCCGATGGCGTGCGCAATGCCTCGTTTCGGCGGGTTTCACTGATGTTATTGACCTGGGCTGTGCCTGCGGCGCTGACTCCAGGGCTTACCTTGACGCCGGGTTGAGGGTGACCGCCGTCGAGATTGATTCGGCGACCGCTGAACTCGCCCGCCATAATCTGCCCGGGGCTCGCGTACTGTGCGCGAATGCGACTGAGGTCGTCGACAACCTGCTTGCGGACGCACCGGACACCACGGTCGTCATGATGGATCCGGCTCGCCGCACAGGCCGGGGACGGACATGGCGTTTGAAAGATGTCCAGCCGCCGTGGTCCTTCGTTGAGAAGGTGATCGGCGTGGCGCCCAGCGTCGTCAAGCTTGGCCCAGGCGTCGATCGTTCTCAGTTGCCAGATAAACCCGTCACCTATGTGGGTCATCGAGGGGATCTGGTTGAGGCGACGCTGTGGGCTGGATGTGGCGATCGTTGGCAGGGGGATCGGGCCGTTCTCGTCAGTTCCGAGCGGGTGCTCGAGCTGCCCGGCGCGCTGCCCGATCCGCAGGTTGGTGAGCTGTGCTCTTTTGTGGCAGAGCCTCATCCGGCGGCTATCCGGGCAGGCAGTCTTTCGGCGATCGATGATTCCCTGTGTATGGTGTCCGACGGCATTGCGTACCTTACGGCAGACACCCCTGTCGATTCTGCGTGGTTGACGTGGTTTGCTGTTAAGGACGTGCTTCCTCTAGACGTCAGGACCCTACGTTCCTGGGTGCGCGATCATCACGTCGGGACGGTCGAGATCAAGAAGCGCGGTGTTGATGTGGATCCTGTTACGTGGAGACGGAAGCTCAAGCCTTCTGGGCCACATGCCGTCACTCTAATCTGCACTCCAGCACGAGACGGTGCGAATCGACACGGTGCTAATCGAGACGGTGCGAAACGACACGGTGCGAGGGCGGTGGTGTGTGACCGAATTCGGTGACGCCGGAGACGTATCCAGCTCTTCACAGTTCAGCGGGTGGGGGTTGAACGTGGCGGTGATACCGGCTACGAGTCCTCCGCCGCCGAAGAGGTCCGTGAGACGGTTGCAGGTGTGGACCTGTTCCATGTGGTCCGGTTAGCTGGTGAAGACCTGGACCGGTGCCGGGTTTAACAACAGGTGCATGGTCGCTGTGGACGTGCAGCCAATTTGCGTATGTGTGGTGTTATGTGATTATGGTGACAACTCGGCGCTCAGCAAGATACTTCATGGTGTTGTTGCTGGCCCCACTCCTCCTGCTGTCCGGTTGCGGAAAACTCAACGTTGGTTTCGTCATCAAGGATGAAAACCATATTGGTGTGGCGATAACGGTCGGAGTTCTCAAGTCGGCGCTCAACGAGTTCACGGCAGGTGCGAGCGCGGAGGTCCTGAAAGAGTTTCGCGATTGTTCAAAGCTCAAGCATTCTTTCGATGGGATTGCTGCTGGCACGATGACGGTGAGGCCCTTTGACAATGACAGTCACGTGGGCTGTACGGTAACCGGCACGATGACGGCCCGCGAGCTGAGTGGCCAATCGTCACCCACGACCCCGTCGCAATCACCATCGCGGAGTTTCCAAGGTGAAGGGCCGGTCTTCATCGCATTCGATGATGACAAGATTCGATTCCATGTGGATGGTTTAGAAGTTCTCGATGCCTTCCCTGAGCTGGGCTTCTTGGAGTTGGGAAGCACATCCAGGACTTTTAATTTCAAGGTTTCTGTGACCTTTCCCGGCGAGGTCTTGAGCCATTCTGAATCGAGCAAGGTCGACGGTAAGACTGTAACGTGGACCAGCATCGAAGACTTGGAATCATATTCGGGTTTGGAGGCCTCAGGTAAGCGACAAGGTGAGTTTCCTGGCTGGGCATGGGTGGTCCTTGGCGTGCTGATTGCTGCGGGTGGTGGTGCTGTTGCGGCAGTGGTGACCAGCTCAGTAGCCGGCAAGAAAAAGAAGGACGAGTCTTCGTAGGGGGCGCAGAATACACCTTCTGGCCACGCATAGGGAGTTCTCGACCGTGTCGTGAAGCTGGCCCAGATCCGCACTGGTCTCGAGCTCATCCAGGAACCATGACGTCTGCGCCGCGCCGAGATATCCGCGCGCGGCAGTATCAGCGGCGGTGAGAAATGCTGATATGGCGACTCCTAACGTGACGATGACGTTCGTCTACGGGCCTATCCTCAGATCCCGTCCCTGTGATTGCATGGAGCTGTACTGGATGATGGCATTGTGCTGGATGAGGGCATTGTGCTGAACGATTGCATGGTAATGCGCTGAATGGTTGCATAGCACCATGCTGAGTGCTTCGCGCCACCTGAGACGCTACGCCGTCCTGTTTCTCCTGCCCCTGGTATTACTTGCCGGCTGCGTCAAAATCGACGCGGCGATGGACATCAAGGACGAGGACCACATCCATGTGAAGGTCACGATGGGTATGTCCAAGTCGGCGGCCTCAATGTCGCAGCAGAACATCATGTCTGAACTGTCCGACTGCAGTGACGTCTACGGTTTGGGTAGCGGTGTCAGGAATGCGAAGGGCGAGGAGTTCGAAGACGATCAGTACATCGGGTGCACCTTTTCCAGCGACGTGACGGCAACCGAGTTCAACGCTGGTGTCGGCAGCAAGATCATCTTCGACAAGGACAAGGTGACCTTCACGATGGATGCCGGTTATTTCGATGATGTCGCTGGTGTCGGTGTGCCCCGTGACACGAGCCTAATTACTGCGTTTACGCTGTCCGTCACGTTTCCCGGCAAGGTGCTGAGCCATTCGGGTTCCAGCACGGTCGACGGAAGTACCGTCACCTGGACCGATCCTCATGACGTGTTTTCGAGCGCCGGTCTCAGTGCCACAGGTGAGCGCTCGAAAGGTGCCCCGGTGTGGGTTTGGATCTTGGTTGTGGCAGTCGCGCTCGGTGCCACCGGGGTCGCTGTGGGCGTTGTGCGTAAGAATAAGAGCGAGTCAGACAAGGATGATTCCCGGCCGGCGATGCCGTACGCAGGACAGCCTCAGAATCAGCAGCCTCACCAGTGGAGGGGCCAGCCTTATCAGGACAGCCGCCCCTACCAGGACAGCACACGGACTCAACAACCGCCTCACCAGAGTCCGGGCCAGCACCAACCAGGCCAACCGTGGGGTAGTTTTCCGGGCAGTACAACCACCGGTCCCCAAGCAGGTCAAGACCCGGCTTCTGGGCGGGGTGCTCAGCCCAGCCAGCAGCCACCGCCAGACCCCGACGAGTTCTGGAAGTATCACGGACCCAAGTGATACTTGGCGAGATTGAACAGACCATTTCTGGCACTCCCGTTGCCTGAGTGCCAACTGCGGGTGTACTTTCGTGATTGGCACTCTCGTGGTGAGTGTGCCAACGGACCTGAAGCACCCGCGACGCAGAAGGTCCGTCGCGCTCGGGGCTCGCAACCCCTGGCGAGAGACAACGACATAATCCGTCTTCAGTAGAAAGGGGTCTTGACGTGGCAACCACGATCAAGCCACTCGAGGACCGAGTCCTCGTCCAGCCTCTCGAGGCCGAGCAGACCACCGCTTCCGGACTCGTCATTCCGGACACCGCCAAGGAAAAGCCGCAGGAGGGCAAGGTCATCGCCGCCGGTCCCGGCCGCGTTGATGACAAGGGCACTCGCGTTCCCATGGATGTCAAGGAGGGTGACGTCGTCATCTTCTCCAAGTATGGCGGCACCGACGTCAAGTATGACGGCCAGGAGTACCTGCTCCTCAACGCTCGCGACATCCTCGCCGTCGTCGAGAAGTGAGGCGCTGATACATGGCAGCCAAGCAGCTTCAGTTTGACGAGGAGGCGCGTCGCTCCCTCGAGCGCGGCGTCGACATCCTCGCCGACACCGTCAAGGTGACCCTTGGCCCCAAGGGCCGGTACGTCGTTCTCGACAAGAAGTGGGGAGCCCCGACCATCACGAACGACGGCGTGACCGTCGCCAAGGAGGTCGACCTCACCGATCCGTACGAGAACCTCGGAGCCCAGCTCGCCAAGGAAGTCGCCACCAAGACCAACGACGTGGCCGGTGATGGAACCACCACCGCTACCGTGCTCGCTCAGGCCCTCGTCCACGAGGGACTGCGCGCCGTGGCTTCCGGGGCGAACCCGGTTGGCCTCAAGCGCGGCATCGAGAAGGCCGTCGACGCCGTGGTGGAGGAGCTTCGCTCCATCTCCCGCGCCATCGACACCACCTCGGACATGGCCAGCGTCGCCACCATCTCCAGCCGTGATGAGAAGATCGGTGCCCTCATTGCCGAAGCTTTCGACAAGGTTGGCAAGGATGGTGTCATCACCGTCGACGAGTCTCAGACCTTCGGCACCGAACTTGACTTCACCGAGGGTATGCAGTTCGACAAGGGCTACCTGTCGCCCTACATGGTCACAGACCAGGACCGCATGGAGGCCGTGATTGAGGACCCCTACATCCTCATCCACTCCGGCAAGATCTCGTCGATGAACGACCTGCTCCCACTGTTGGAGAAGGTCATTGCCGCCCACGGCAGCCTCTTCATCGTGGCCGAGGACGTCGACGGGGAGGCCTTGAGCACCCTCGTCGTCAACAAGATTCGCGGCACCTTCAACTCGGTGGCCGTCAAGGCTCCGGCCTTCGGTGACCGCCGCAAGGCCATGTTGCAGGACATCGCCACCCTCACCGGTGGTCAGGTCGTCGCTCCCGAGGTTGGGCTCAAGCTCGACCAGGTGGGCCTTGAGGTTCTGGGCCGTGCCAAGAAGGTTGTCGTCACCAAGGACAACACCACGATCGTTGACGGTGCCGGGGCCAAGGCCGACGTCGAGGGACGCGTCGCTCAGCTGCGCGCTGAGTATGACAACTCTGACTCGGAGTGGGACCGCGAGAAGCTCCAGGAGCGTATCGCCAAGCTCGCCGGTGGCGTGTGTGTCATTCGCGTGGGTGCAGCCACTGAGGTTGAACTCAACGAGAAGAAGCACCGCATCGAGGACGCTGTCTCCGCAACCCGTGCAGCTATCGAGGAGGGCATTGTCGCCGGTGGCGGCTCCGCTCTTATTCATGCGGCTCACGTGCTCGACGAGAACCTCCATCTCGAGGGTGACGAGAAGGCCGGCGTCCAGATCGTCGCCAAGGCCGTTCGCGAGCCCCTGCGCTGGATTGCTGAGAACGGTGGCGAGCCTGGCTACGTCATCGTCTCCAAGGTCGCCGAGATGGAACCCGGACACGGCTACAACGGTAAGACCGGCCAGTACGTGGACCTCATCGCTGACGGCGTTATCGACCCTGTCAAGGTGACCAGGTCCGCCCTGGCCAACGCCGCGTCCATTGCCGCTCTGTTGCTCACCACTGAGACCCTCGTGGTGGACAAGCCAGAGGACGAGGACGACGACAAGTGAGTCACTGATCCTCGCTGATCGCTGCGGGCCCCAGAACCACACGGTTCTGGGGTCCGTTGTTGTGTGCCCATAGGTCGTGGTCCGCTTGACGCTTGGCGAACCGGTGGCGTGACTCGGCACGTGCGTGGAGAATCCGATAAATCCGGGGGCACGTGCCATCTGGGGTGGCACGAGGCGATGATTCTTTCGAAGATTCCACGGGACTTGCACGGGACTTGTTCGTGCCGGTGTGACGGGTGCGGTCATGAGGTTGCTACCTGTGGCGTGGGGACCACCGGCGATTGGGCGGTCGGCGTGGCGCTCACGTTGTGCGAACTCCACGATGTACCAACCGCAATATGCACCAGGGCCCGGGGAACACTCCCCGGGCCGATATGCACGACACTCCTATGACATCAGTCTTTGAGCGGTTTGCCTTCTCGGTCCATGGTGTCGAACAGCTCATGGTCCTCAGGCAGGTGTTCCAGGTAGTCGCGTTCGGTATCGGGGGCAGTGTGCCCCAGATTCAGCTTGTCGCTGCGAGCGTCCATGGCTGCTGCTCGCAGGGCGTACTCCTGGTCGGCAGTCTTCAGCTGTTCCGGGGTGGCCTCGTTGGCTACCATCATGCCGGCCTGGGCCTCCTTAGGCACCTGAGGAATGACGCCAGCGTCGAGGCGCTCTCGATGTCCCTTGATCTCGCGAGCGACCACTCGGGCCAGGAAGTACATGCCCAGTACGTTCGGAACCGCCATGAGGAAGAGCATGGCGTCGGCTAGACCGAGGATCGAGGTCATATTGGTGGCGGCCCCGACAACCAACAAGATCAGGAAGATCGCGTTGTAAATGTGCTCAGCGGTGGCCGAGTTACCGAACAAGAAGCCCACAGCTTTCTTGCCATAGAAGGAGTAGGACAACATGGTTGAGAAGGCGAAGAGCAGTACGGCTAGCGTCAGTAGGGAGCTGAACCACGGGGCGACCGTTCTGAGAGCACGGGCGGTCATTTGAACGCCATCGGCGTCGGGGGCCTTGTAGACACCGGTGATGATGATCGTGATGGCCGTCATGGTGCAGATGACGACAGAATCGATGAACGGCTCCCACATCGCGACGAAGCCTTCCTGGGCCGGACGACGGGTCTTCACGGCAGAATGGGCAATGCCAGCGGTACCGACACCTGCGGCGTTTGAAAAGGCAGCACGCTGAACACCGACGATGAGTACGCCGAGGACGCCTCCGGTAATCCCCTGCCCGGTGAAGGCGCCTGACCAGATGGATGTGAAGGCGGCACCGACCTCAGTGATGTTTGCGCCGATCACGGCCAGACACATGATGGTGTAGAGAATTCCCATGAAGGGGACAATCTTGGAGGTTGCTGCGCCAATCTTGGACGCGCCGCCAACGATGACGATGCCGACCAGGACCGCGAATACGAGCCCCACGACCCACATGTGGGTGCCGATCCACGAGTCTTTGCCGCCGACAAACATCGCCAGCTGGTAGGCGGCCTGGTTGGACTGGAACATATTGCCCGCGCCGATGACGCCGAAGGCGGTACATATGGCGAAAATGGTGGCGAGGACACGACCCAGCTTGGGTTTGCCGATCGAGGCCAGACCGTCACGCAGGTAGTACATCGGGCCGCCAGAGATGGTTCCGTCCTCGTTGATGACGCGGAACTTGACCCCGAGGGTCGCCTCGGACATTTTGACGCTCATTCCGACCAGGCCAGCTACCGCGATCCAGAAAGATGCACCCGGACCCCCGGTCGAAATGGCGATGGCGACACCGGCGATATTTCCCAGTCCGACGGTGCCTGACAGCTCGGTGGCGAGAGCCTGGAAGCTGGTGACATCACCGGGATCGGTATGGCGGGAGAAATGGCCCCGCATCACATGACTGGAATGGCGGATCGAGGCGGGGCGGATTTGCTGGAAGCCCAGGTAAACCGTGAAGAAGACGCCGGCTACCAGCAGCCATGCCAAGATGAGCGGAAACTCATTGCCTCCGGGCAGCGGTACGGCCCAGAAGACCGCGTCAGAAATGGCGGTGGCGACGGGGGAGAAGAATTCGTCAATGGCCTGATCCAAGCTCAGAGGAGCTGGAGCCGAGGTCTCGAGAATTGTGGAAACGGGCGATGACATGCTGCCAATTGGCACGAATAGTCCTATCCGTTGACGACATTGGACACCGAGCCCGGCAACACTGCAGTGAGCGACCATTTCGCGAGCGATCTCAACACCCACAGGGACCAGAAGCCCGGCGGGCACGACCACACCACACATCCCACATCAAGGGCAGGGTCGCACCAGTAGCGGAACACAACCGCCGTGTGCACCTTAGCGGGTGAGCGTGCCAATGTGGCTCAAAACGCTCGACACCAGCGCTTTCCGACGTCATCTGGCCATGCGGTTCCCGTACGCTGATTCCTGATGACTACAGCCACCCGCCCTCATGATTCTCAACCTGCGTTGAGCCATGCCCGCCCCGATCGGCGCCGTTTCGTCGAGGTGATCGTGATGGGATTCGTCGGGTCCGTCATGATGGTGGTGTGGGGATGGGGGTCTCCCGACGCCGGAATGCCAGAGCAGGTACGTCTTAGCGGTGTGGCGGTGGCTGCCAGCGGCGTCGTCGGTCTGAGCGCCATGATTATCGCCTGGCTGCGCTCCCGCAAGCTGGTCGGCGTTCGTCTTCTGACCGTCGTCGCATGGTCGGTACCGTTGCTGGCCGCCCCGCCTCTGCTCAGCCAGGATGGCTGGGCCTATGCCGCTCAAGGGTGGGTCCTAGCCCAAGGTATGGACCCCTATACGGTTCCGCAGGGCATGGCAGGTGTGCTCGGTCAGGCCGTCGACACTCCGTGGCGTGGGACGACGGCGGTATATCCACCGGGATCGCTGTGGATTCAGGCCGCGATGGTGACGATCGCTCACGCCGATCCGTTGTGGTCAGTGCTGCTCATGCGCGTCCCGGCACTTGTGGGCGCCGCCCTCATGTTCTGGGCGGTGCCACAGCTTGCCCGATATGCCGACGTAGATTCCGATCGCGCGCTGTGGCTCGCGGTGTGTTGCCCTTTGACGATCTTGTGCGTCATCGGTGGTATGCACAATGACGGTCTCCAGGTCGGCGTGTCACTGGTGGCCCTGGTCGTGACAATCCGGCTGACCTTGTCCGGGCGAGGATGGTTGGGACTGGTCGCCGGTGGGGTGATCGTCGGTCTGGCTGGCACTGTCAAGCAGCCAGGTGTGCTGGCTGGAGTCGGTGTTGTCGCACTTGTCCACGTCAACGCTGTGCGTCATGGCAGTCACCGCTGGCCCACTCGACATTGCTGGTCGGCCCTTTGCGTCCGTACGGCTGCGGCAGCCGTCCCGGCGCTGGCTGTTTTCGGTGGGATCTCCGCCATTCGCGGTTTGGGGCTGGGATGGCTCAACTCCACTGCCGGTAATCCCGTTTCCGTAACGAGCGACTCACCTATTGCTCTCGTCGTCCAGGTTTTGCGAGGAAGCGGCGGTATTCCATTGGATCAGATGGTCGGTCCGGCTACCGCCATCAGTTTGGTGCTCACCATCGCCGCAATGGTGTGGTGTTGGGGCCGTTGGGGTCCCGTCCCACCAGTGGGACGCCGCAATGACGCCGTTGGTCAGCTGGGCAGCCCGCTGCGGCTGCAGGCCGGCGTCATCATTGCTTTTGTGGTTTTTGGGGCCTCCCTGCAGCCTTGGTATCTCATTGGAGCGCTGGCCATGGTGGCCTCGGTTCAACTGCGTCGCACCCACCGCGACGTCATCACTGCCGGTGTGGTGGCCGTCGTCATCTTGACCTATCTGCAGTGGTATTGGTCGCCATACGTGTGCCTGCCGCTGGTCATCGTCGGCTACCTCATCGTCTGGAAGATCCCGAAGGCGCGGGCTTTCGTGACGGCCGCGCGATAACAATGGCCGGGGACAACGAGAGGGGACACCGACCGGTGGCCCCGCTCGAAGTGATCGAATCGGTGCCACCGACGATAGGATGATGTCTATCCCGGCGAAAGGTGGCTCATGACCTCGGATTCCCGCCCGACCACGATTGAGGAGCTGGCACCGCTGGCCCTCACCTTCGATGACGTCCTGCTGCAGCCTGTTGAGAGTAACGTCATCCCCTCCCAGGTCGATACGACGACCAAGGTTTCTCGTCATATCGAAATCGCCATACCGCTCGTCAGTGCGGCAATGGACACCGTGACAGAGACCCGGATGGCAGTGGCGATGGCCCGCGAGGGGGGCCTCGGGATTTTGCACCGCAACCTGTCCATCGAAGACCAGGCTGCGATGGTCGATCAGGTGAAGCGTTCTGAGGCTGGCATGGTTGACGAGCCCATCACCATCTCCCCGGACGCCACCTTGGCCGATGTCGAAGAACTGTGCCATACCTACCGCATCTCCGGAGTACCGGTCGTTGACGATAAAGAGAACCTCGTCGGCATTATCACTAACCGTGATATGCGCTTTGAAGAGGATCCGCGCCGGCCCATTCGTGAGGTGATGACCCCGGCCCCGCTGGTCACTGCTCCGGTGGGTACCAAGCCGTCTGACGCTCTTTCCCTGCTGGCCGCGCACAAGATCGAAAAACTGCCGCTGGTCGATGCCGACGGCAAGCTGCGCGGACTGTTCACTATGAAGGACTTTGTCAAAGCTGATAAATACCCCCATGCCACCAAGGACCCACAGGGTCGGTTGCGGGTAGGTGCGGCCATCGGCTTCTTCGGCAATGCCTGGGAGCGTGCCATGGCTTTGGTGGAAGAAGGGGTTGACCTCATCGTCGTCGACACCGCTCACGGCCACACCCAGGGTGTTCTTGACATGATCGCCAAGCTCAAGGCCGAGCCTGCTGCCAAATCCGTCGACGTCGTGGGAGGAAACATCGCCACCTACGAGGCCGCCAAGGCATTGTGCGAGGCGGGAGCTGACGGTATCAAGGTCGGTATTGGACCAGGCTCGATCTGCACCACCCGCGTGGTGGCCGGCGTTGGCGTCCCACAGGTCACTGCCATCTTCGACGCGTCACGCGCTGCTCGCCAGTACGGCGTGCCAGTCATCGGTGACGGCGGCCTGCAGTACTCCGGTGACATCGCCAAGGCCATGGTCGCCGGTGCTGATTCCGTCATGCTCGGGTCGTTGTTGGCTGGCTGCGAGGAGTCTCCCGGTGAGCTGGCCTTCATCAACGGCAAGCAGTTCAAGACCTACCGCGGTATGGGATCGATGGGTGCTATGTCGGCGCGCGGAGAAAAGCTGTCCTACTCCAAGGATCGCTACTTCCAAGGTGACGTCACCGCCAATGACAAGATCATCCCTGAGGGGATCGAAGGGCAGGTCGCCTACCGTGGCCCGCTGAGCGCGGTGGCTTATCAGTTGGTCGGCGGGCTGCGGCAGTCGATGTTCTACACCGGCGCTCGCACCATTGATGAGTTGCACGAGCGGGGTCGCTTCGTGCGTATCACGTCGGCTGGTCTGCGAGAGTCTCATCCGCACGACATTCAGATGACGGTCGAGGCACCCAACTACTCCGCCCACTGACGGGCGAGCCGGAGACTCCGGCAGGAAAGGAATCATGTACGACATCGGACGCAGCAAGCGTGCCAGCCGGGCCTACAGCTTGGACGACATCGCTCTTATCCCTTCCCGACGCACTCGCGACACCGAGATGGTGAACCTGGAGTGGCGTATCGACGCACTCACCTTCGATTTCCCCATCATGGCGGCCCCGATGGACTCGGTGATGAGTCCGGCAACGGCTATTGAGTTTGGGCGTCTGGGCGGTCTCGGCGTGCTCAACCTTGAAGGGCTATGGACCCGCTACGAGGACCCCACCCCGTATTTGGAGGAGCTCGCCGGGATGGGCGACGATGTCGCTACCACTCGCCGTATGCAGGAGATCTACTCGGAGCCGATCAAGGCCGAGCTCATCACCGCGCGAATGGCCGAGATCCGGGCCGCCGGGGTGCCGGTGGCCGGGTCCCTGTCCCCGAAGAACGCATCCCGATTCTCTGAAACCGTCGTCAACACCGGTGCCGATTTCTTCGTCATTCGTGGCACGACGGTGTCGGCTGAACACGTCAGCAGCAGGGATGACGTCCTCGACCTGCGCAAGTTCATTTACGAACTTGACGTCCCCGTCATCGTCGGCGGGTGTGCGACCTACCAGACGGCCTTGCACCTCATGCGGACCGGCGCCGCTGGCGTGCTCGTCGGCTTCGGTGGGGGAGCGGCTCACACCACTCGGCAGGTGCTCGGAATCGAGGTGTCGATGGCGTCGGCGATTGCTGACGTCGCCGAGGCGCGCCGGGATTACATGGATGAATCGGGCGGACGCTATGTCCATGTCATCGCTGACGGCTCAGTGGGATGTTCCGGCGATATCGCCAAAGCCATCGCGTGCGGTGCAGACGCCGTGATGGTCGGATCTCCGCTGGCTCGGGCTACCGAGGCCCCTGGCAAGGGATGGCATTGGGGTGCGGAGGCATGGCACGCTGACCTGCCGCGCGGTAACCGGGTGCATTTTGAGCCGGTGGGGACCCTCGCCGAAGTGCTCAATGGCCCATCTCGAGTCCCGGATGGCACGATGAACCTTGTTGGCGGTCTGCGTCAAGCTATGGCCACCACCGGGTATTCGGAGGTCAAGGAGTTCCAGCGTATCGAGTTGACGATTCGCTGATCGTCCCATTAGGCAGGACATCGCCATGGTGAGGGGGATGGGTGGCTAGCCTGCGGGCATGAGCGAACTTCCCGAAGAATTGATCGCGTTGCGCGGCGCGATCGACAACATGGACGCCGCCCTCATCCATTTACTTGCCGAGAGGTTCCGGATCACCCGTCAAGTGGGCCGTCTGAAGGCCGAGCGCGGCCTGCCACCGGCCGATCCGGCACGGGAAGCCGAGCAGATCGCGCGCTTGCGTCAGCTTGCCATCGAATCGAACCTCGATCCCGAGTTCGCCCAGAAGGTCATCACCTTCATCGTCGCCGAAGTGGTGCGTCACCATGAGGCCATTGCTGACAAGTCGGGTTCTGCTGATACGTCGGCGACGGAGACGTCCAGTGCTGAGGCCCCTGAGGACTAATTAGGCGATGACGTCGCCTTGGTGAACTTTCGACGGGATACCGACGACGACCGTTCCGGGGGCGACGTCCTTGATGACCAGGGCGTTGGCACCGATCTTGCAGTCGTCGCCAACCGTGATGTCACCGATGATCTTGGCACCGGCACCAATGAGGACGCGATTGCCAATCGTGGGGTGACGCTTGAAATGTCCGCGGGCACGACCACCAAGGGTGACCTGGTGGTACATCAGCACGTCGTCGCCGACGACCGCCGTCTCTCCGATGACGACCCCCATGCCGTGGTCGATGAAGAACCGACGCCCGATGGTCGCTCCCGGATGGATCTCGATTCCGGTGATATGGCGGGAGAACTGAGACAGCAGACGGGCCAGGGGTCGCAGCGCCGGGTATTTCACCCAGATGGCATGAGCCACACGGTGTGCCCAGATGGCGTGGACACCTTGGTAGGCAATAGCGACCATGAGTTTTGACGTGGCGGCGGGGTCTTCACGCATGGCGGCGTCGAGATCCTCCATGGCGCGTTCTTTCCATCGTTTGAGAGTCTGGAGGAGTGCCGTCGTCGGTGTCGTCATGGCCAACCTCAGTTCTGCTGCAGAGTACCGGTGGATAAAACTGTATCGAGTCCACACCCGCGAGCGGATGACCTGGGCTTCGGTTCCTAGCCATCTAACAACATTCCGATACTCATGCAAGGACGATCGCACAGTGTGGAACCGGACGAGTGGCGCGATACGGGGCGGTAGGCCATAGACTCGGCCTCATGGAACAACTCCACGACGTCGTTCTGGTGGTCGACTTCGGGGCGCAGTACGCCCAGCTCATTGCGCGCCGAGTCCGCGAGGCGAACGTATATTCCGAAATCGTCCCGCACACCATGTCAGTGCGCGACATGCTTGCCAAGGAACCTGCTGCGATCATCCTTTCTGGTGGCCCGGCTTCGGTATATGTGGATGGGGCACCGAGCGTTGACCCGGCCCTGTTCAATGCAGGTGTACCGGTGATGGGTATCTGTTACGGCTTTCAAGCTATGGCCCAAGCCCTCGGCGGGCAGGTCTCCCACACCGGAACCTCTGAATACGGACGCACCAGTCTGTGTATCAGCTCTTCGGGACAGCTTCTTTCTCGCATTCCTCATACCATCAGTGTGTGGATGAGCCACGGAGATTCGGTGTCGCGCGCCCCGGAGGGATTCTCGACCCTGGCTCGCACCGCCGGTGCCCCCGTGGCTGCTTTCGAGGACGTGGAGCGCAAACTCGTCGGTGTGCAGTGGCACCCGGAGGTGCAGCACTCCGAATCTGGCCAGACGGTTCTGGAGCACTTCCTTTTCGACATCGCCAGCTGCCGACCGGATTGGGATTCCAGCTCGATTGTCGGCGACCAGATCGCTCAGATTCGTGGTCAGGTTGGTGACCGGCGGGTTATTTGCGGACTGTCTGGTGGGGTTGACTCTGCGGTCGCTGCCGCTCTGGTACAGCGCGCCGTAGGCGATCAGCTCACCTGCGTCTTCGTCGATCACGGCCTGCTGAGGCAAGGAGAGGCCGAGCAGGTCAAGCACGACTTCGTTGAGGCTACTGGTGCCGATCTGGTGGTGGCAGACGAGTCCCAACGCTTCCTGGACGCTCTGGCTGGTGTCACCGACCCGGAAGCCAAACGCAAGATCATCGGGCGGGAGTTCATTCGCACCTTCGAGGACGTTGCCAAGCGACTCAACGCCGATCAGACGATCGACTTTCTGGTGCAGGGGACCCTCTATCCTGACGTTGTTGAGTCTGGCGGCGGCGACGGAGCTGCCAACATCAAGAGTCATCACAACGTCGGTGGTCTGCCGGACGACCTGCAGTTCAGCCTGGTTGAGCCGCTGCGCACTCTCTTCAAGGACGAGGTGCGGGCGGTTGGCCTTGAGCTGGGCCTGCCTGAGGACATCGTGTGGCGCCAGCCCTTCCCGGGTCCGGGATTGGGTATCCGCGTCATCGGTGAGGTGACCAAGGAGCGCCTTGAGGTGCTGCGTACTGCCGACGCCATCACACGCGAGGAGATGAGTGCGGCTGGTCTGGACCGCAAGGTCTGGCAGTGCCCGGTGGTCTTGCTTGGTGACGTTCACTCGGTGGGTGTGCAGGGAGACGGACGTACCTACGGTTCTCCGATCGTGCTGCGCCCGGTGACTAGTGAAGACGCTATGACTGCCGATTGGGCGCGTATTCCCTATGACGTGCTTGAGAAGATCTCGACCAGGATTACCAACGCTTGTCCGCAGATCAACCGGGTTGTGCTCGACATCACGTCGAAGCCGCCGGCCACCATCGAGTGGGAGTGATGAGCCTTTGATGTCACAAGGCCCGCACCGATCAGTGCGGGCCTTGTGTGCAGGTCAACCTGTGTGCAGGTCAACCTGGGTGAAGGTCAGTCTTCCCGGTAGGGGTCGAAGGGTTCGTCGGGACGATGTGGTGCTGTCGTGGAGTCATGGCTTGAGCGACGCATTTCCTGCTTCTTTCGCGCCTTCTGGGCAAGATCTCCAGCCAGACTCGCGCCGCTGCCCTCATCGGGGATAATCAACCACAACACGAGGTAGATGAGCGGCCCTGAACCGGCAAAGAGAACTAAAACTGCCGCAACCATGCGGACAATGGTCGGATCCAGATCGAAAGCCTTGGCAATGCCTTGGCAGACTCCGCCGAGAATGCGGCCCTCCTTGGGCCGGGTGATCTTGGTTGCCATAGGTCGGTCCTCCTGACTAGTGGCGTGTATCCATGGTGCCATATGCATTGCGAGGGTACGCGTCTGCATACAGTGAGGTGTTGGTGTGCAGTGACGCCGCTTTATGCAGTTTTATGCAGTGATTATGCAGCGAGGCCCCGTCGGATGACGAGACCTCGCTGAGGTGGGGGTTCAGGGTCAGTTCGTCACTGCTTGTTCTTCTTCTTGGTGATGGCACCCCAGATCCACAGCACGATGAGGGCACCGACGATCGAGACGAGCCAGGTCCACAGATTCCAGAAGTCGCCCAGCGGCTTGTTGAATATGAAGGACCCAAGCCAGCCGCCAAGCACCGCGCCCACAACACCGAGGATGAGGGTGACGAAGATTCCGCCGCCCTGCTTACCCGGCATGATGGCCTTGGCGATTGCGCCAGCGATGAGTCCGAGAATAATCCATGCAAAGAATCCCATGGCTCTAGTGTCCTTGACGTGGAGTCAAAACGTCCAGCGACGACCATGGACGATGGCCAAAAATGGGCCGAAAGGTAACCGTGTTACTGACGTCAACAGTCTTTTGACTAGGTGATACGTCATGTTACGCTGGCGACGAAATCTCAGAAGAATGGCCGCCACGGTGACAACAGCGCCTCGGTGAATTTCGCGACGTTGGATCGGGACTGCCATTCATCAAGGGTAAGTTCCACGCAGTTGGCCATATCGATCTCAAATATTTCAGCCATTCGCTTAGCGACAGTGGGATCAGTAATGGCAATGTTGACCTCGTAGTTGCCCTGCAGGGATAGCCGGTCGAGGTTGGCCGTCCCGATGGTCGACCAAATGCCGTCAATGGTGCAGGTCTTGGCGTGAACCATCGCTCCCTGATAGAGGAACAGCCTTACTCCCTGGTGAAGGAGCCGGTCGTAGTAGCCCCGGCTCAGCCAGTCTGCGATGACATGGTTCGACTCAGCTGGGATGACGATACGCACGTCGACTCCACGGGAGGTCGCTTGGTGGAGGGCGGCAACGACGTCATCGTCCGGGATGAGGTAGCCCTGGGTCATCCAGATTCGCTCGCTGGCGCGGTCGATGGCTTCCAGGTACATATTGCGAATCGGGTAGACGGCCATCCGTGGTGAGTTGCGATGTACGGCGAAAGGGGTGTCCCAGTAGCGCACCTCAGGGGAGGGAAGTACCGGCTGATTGCGTCGGGAAGGCAGTGCTCCTTTGGGCCGTTGATTCCACATATCGACGAAGACATTCTCGAGTTCACCGACAGCCGGGCCGGTAATGCGGGCATGGGTGTCGCGCCACCGGTCGGCATACAACGAACCAATGTTGTACCCGCCGATGTAGGCGACGGTGGAGTCGACGACAAGGAGCTTGCGATGGTCGCGACCCATGTTGCGCAGGGTCGGCACCCACGAGGGGGTGACGAGTGGTTGGGCGCGAACATGAACACCATGCAGTTCCCGGAAGAAGCGCGGATCCACGACGAGGTTGGCGAAGGTGTCCCACATCGCGTAGACCTCAACTCCACGGTCGGCGGCGTCGACCAGAGCCTGACGGAATTGACGTCCTACTTCGTCGTTCTTCCAGATGAAGGTTTCCAGGTAGACGGTGTGCTGGGCCGCCTCGATGTCAGCGAGCATCGCGGTATAGAGGTCGCGTCCGAAGGTGAAGATCTCGACCTGGTGCTCGCCGACCGTGAGGGGTTCGACTGGCGCGGTAGGAAAGCGGTAAGGTCGGCGGCCCCGTCTCTTGATGCCGTTGAAAGCGACGAGTGCTGTCATCGTGGCTATTTGGGCGGCAACCGTTCCACCTGCTGCCCAGTGCAGGGCGCGGCGGAGATTGACTTTATGGTGAGGGGCCCGAGTCATGTGTTCAGCGTACCGGCATTATGGACGTCGCCTGCGGGGCAGTCAGCGTCAACGGTTCGGGAGGCGTGGGTCGGGTGGGTGTGTCATAGCGACTTCGCCTGGTAGCGAGGCGTGCCATCGAGAGCGCTCACCGGCGTAGTGCCCGACGTGCCAACCAGTTACCTAGGAACTGAGCGAGCTGCACGACGATGATGATCGTCACGACGGCAACCGCTGTCACCGTCCAGTTGTAACGCTGGTAACCGTAGGTGATGGCGAACTGGCCGAGACCGCCGCCACCGAGAGCACCGGCGATGGCCGTCATGTCGACGATCGCGATGAGAATGTAGGTGTAGCCCAGAATCAGCGGGCCGAGCGCCTCGCGAGCCACGACGTCAAAAAGGATTCGCCACGGGCCTGCACCCATGGCACGTGCTGCCTCGATGACGCCAGGATCGACGGTAACGAGATTCTGCTCAACGATTCGGGAGATCGCGAAGCTGGCTGCAATGCACAGTGGGAAGGTAGCCGCACGAACACCGATCGTCGTCCCGATGACTTTGAGAGTCAGCGGCGCAATCGCCGTCATGAAGATGATGAACGGAATCGGCCGAATGATGTTGACGATCACGTTGAGGACGGTGTGGACGACTTTGTTGGCGAGCAATCCACCCCGTCGAGTGGCGTAGAGCAGAATGCCCAGCACCAGTCCGCAAATGCCACCGATCACGAGGGTAATCAGGGCCATGAAGAGGGTTTCCCAGATCGCCTGGAGATAAATCGGACGCAGGTACTCATTCATGAGCGGTCCTCCTGGCTGGTGGTAGCGGTGGCAGCCGTGTGGGAGGCGTCAGCCAGGATCTTGGCAGACGCCTCAACGGCTTCGTCCAGGCCCGATAACGCCACGGTGTAATTGCCCAACGAGCCGCCATGAACCTCGATGACCCCGCCGTGGACAATCCGGAAAGTTGCCCCGGTGGCACCAATGCGAGCCAGCGCGTCGCCGAAAGCCTCACTGGAAACTGAGCTGACGTCGACCAGGCGAGCGCCCGGGTTCTCCGAGCGCAGCCTAGCCTCTTCCTCGCCACTGGGGTGTTGACCAATGATCGTCGACAGAAAGCGCTGGGTGGTCTCGGATTGCGGATGCGCGAACACACTGCGCGCGCTTCCGGTCTCGACCAGGTGGCCGGCCTCGAGCACCGAAACCTGTTGGGCAATGGAGCGGACGACCTCCATCTCGTGGGTGATGACGACGACCGTTACCCCGAGAACCTCGTTAACCCGTTTGAGTAACGAGAGGACGTCGGCCGTCGTCTCCGGATCGAGGGCCGAGGTGGACTCGTCAGCGAGCAGGATTGATGGTTTGGTGGCCAGCGCCCGGGCAATTCCGACCCGCTGTTTCTGCCCGCCCGAAAGCTGGTCCGGGTGATCCCAGACCTTGCTCGTCAGCCCGACGAAGCTCAACAGTTCGGCGACGCGCTCCTTCTCCTGAGCCTTCTTCCAGCGAGCCAGCTTGAGCGGGTAGGCGACATTGTCGTAGATGGTCCGCGACCCAAACAGATTGAACTGCTGGAAGATCATCCCGATGTCGGCCCGCAGTGGGCGCATTTGTTTGTCGGAGAGTTGGGAGACGTCGGTGCCGTCGACCAGTACTCGTCCGCTGGTGGGGGATTCCAACCCATTGATGAGGCGAACCAGGGTGGATTTCCCGGCGCCGGAGTGTCCGATGACAGCTGAGATGGAACCTCTCTTAATCGCCAGACTCACGTCGTCCAAGGCTCGCACCGGTCCGGTACGGGTCTGGAAGTCCTTGGTGACGTGTTCGAAGACGATGTGATCGGGACACTGCGGCGCCGAGGACGGCGCGACGTCTGTTGCCATGAAGAGCCTCGCTGGAAAATGGGTAAGGATCAGGAATCGGAGTTCTTGATCTCGGTGGTCAGATCGCTCAGGATCTTGTCGAGATCAGCCTGAGGACGGTCAGTGACGATTTTGGTACTGCTGCCATACTGCGCGATGATCGCCTTCTTGACCTCAGGGTCGGACCACAGCTTGGCGACCTTTTTGAAAGTCTCGTTGTTCCTGTTTTCGGGCTTAACAGCGATGACGTTGATGTAAGGGTCGGCTGACTGGCCACTGGCGTCGTCCTTGAAAAAGGCGGTGTTGGCGTCCAAGCCGGCATCAGAGGCGTATCCGTTGTTGACAACCGCTGCATCGACACCGCCCAGGGAGGTCGCCGTCTGAGCGGCATCAATGGGCTTGACCTTCACCTTCGACTGGTCGGCGATGACGTCGGCAGGGGTTGACAGGGGAGAACCGCCGTCACGCAGCTTGAGCAGGCCCGCCTTTTGCAGCACCAGAAGAGCACGGCCCTGGTTGGTGGCGTCGTTAGGAATGGCGACGGTTGCCCCGGCAGGAAGCTGGGAGACTTCCTGGTACTTCTTGGAGTAGATATTCAGCGGCACGATGTAGGTCGCAGAGATCGAGGTCAGGTTGTCGTTGTTCTTGACGTTGTAGTCAGCCAGGAAGAACAGGTGCTGGAAGACGTTGAGGTCGACCTGGCCTTGAGAAAGAGCAACGTTGGGCTGCGTGTAGTCGTTGAAACTGACGACCTCGACGTTAATTCCCTGGGCCGAGGCCTTTTTCTTGACGACGTTCCAGTAGTCGCTGCCAGCCTCGGTGGTGCCGATCTTGACAGTCTTAGTGCCAGCTGCGGAGTCGTCGCCGTTGTTCTTGGTCACCGCGAAGATGATGCCGGCAATGATGGCCAGCACAACGATGACGACGGCGACGATGAGGCCGGTGTGGTGGCCTCCGGGCTTTTCGGGAAGAGCTTCATGGCTCGCGGGGGTAGATGCACTCATGGTTGGTCTCCTGAATATGTCTGGAAGATCGGAAATGGCAGGTAGCTCTGTGCGGGTCTGACCCCTATGGGTTAGCAGATGTGCGCACAGACCAGCCGCTGGCATGAACAGCTGGTAAGAGCCAGTACGAAAAGAGGGGGTAGGAGTCCTGCCGACGGAATGAGTCCGTCGTCAGCAGGTGCCGAGCATTCGCGGGCAGCACGAGCAGCACATCATCATCGAGACCGCGCGAAGGTCGGCGTCGACGGTGTGGCTGAAGGCCGCAGTCATAGCAGTGCTCCTGAATCCGGTGATGACCCTGATCGGGCCAAGCTTTCTTTGAACCTACGGCTATTCGTCCGAATCTGTCAAAGTGTGAGCGTCGGTATCACACCGTGAACAGGCGGTGGGCTGAGCGATCTGTAGACGGTCCTGGCGGGCCGGTAGGCTGTGAGCTGCCATGACGACACCGGATTTGTTTTCGTTCTTCGACAATGGCAGGCGCCACCCGGTTGAACCGGGAGTCTTGCCGACTCGTGCCCCGACGACTGGGGGAAGGGCCTCGTCTGCCGATCTGCTGGGTGATCTCAATGAGCCCCAACGTGAGGCTGTGCTCCATGCGGGCACGCCGGTCCTCGTGGTGGCCGGGGCAGGATCAGGTAAGACTCGCGTTCTGACTCGCCGTATCGCCCACCTGGTAGGGGAGCGTGGGGTCCATCCTGGTTCGATTCTGGCCATCACCTTTACCAACAAGGCTGCGGCGGAGATGAAGGCACGAGTCGTCGATCTGGTAGGTAATCGCGCCAAGCCAATGTGGGTGTCGACCTTCCATTCCGCTGCCGTCCGAATGTTGCGGACCGACATTGATCGCCTTGATATTTCGCGCAATTTCTCCATTTATGATGATACCGACGCGAAACGGCTCATCACTCTGGTGACTCGCGATCAGAATCTGGACCCGAAGAAGTTCCAGCCACGGACGATTATGAACTGGATCTCGAGCCAGAAGAACGAGCTTGTCTCTCCTAAACAGGCTCTCGAGAAGGCTAGCAGCGGAAACGATCGGACGAATGCTGAGGTGTACGTCGAATACCAGCGTCGGCTCCGTGCTGCGAATGCGCTGGACTTTGACGACCTCATTATGTGTACCGTGACGCTGCTGCGCCAGTTCCCCGACGTGCGAGAGCAGTATCGACGCCGTTTCCGTCATGTTCTCGTTGACGAGTACCAGGACACGAACACCGCTCAGTATCAGTTCATTCGCGAGCTGTGTGGTAATGATCCAGTGCAGGTGGTCGATGGGGTGCGCAGAGTCGATCCCCCCGAGCTGATGGTTGTCGGTGACTCGGACCAGTCCATTTACGCTTTCCGAGGAGCGACTATTCGGAACATCCTTGACTTTGAAAAGGATTTCCCTGGAGCGCGGACGATTCTGTTGGAGCAGAATTATCGATCGACGCAGACGATTCTTACCGCCGCAAACAATCTCATTAAGGTCAACTCGAATCGTCCTGCGAAGAATCTGTGGACCGACCAAGGCGACGGCGATAAAATCGTCGGATATGTCGCTGACACCGAACATGACGAAGCCGCTTGGGTTGCGCAACGTATTGACGAACTCGTGGATGAGGGACGTACCAGTTACGGACAGGTAGCGGTGTTCTATCGCACCAATGCCCAGTCGCGAGCTTTCGAAGACGTTTTTATCCGCACGGGTCTGCCATACCGGGTCGTCGGGGGTGTGAGATTTTACGAGCGCAAGGAGGTACGCGACGCCGTTAGCTATCTGCGTGCCATCGCCAACCCATCCGACGACGTTTCACTGCGACGTGTTCTTAATACCCCGCGTCGTGGTATTGGAGCGCGAGCTGAGGCTGCTGTCGAATTGTTCGCCACCGCACGGCGGATTAGTTTCTGGGAGGCGCTGACACGAATTGACGAGATCGACGGCCTTGCGACAAGGTCAGTCAACCAAATCCGGGCTTTTGTCAGCTTGATGAAAGACCACATCGCAATGGTCAGCCAAGGCAAGCGGGCTGACGAGATCGCCGGCTCCATTCTCAAGGAATCCGGTTATATCGCTGAGCTTGAGAACTCCAAAGACCCTCAGGATGAGACGAGGTTGGAGAACCTTGTCGAGTTGGTTTCAGTGGCCCAGGAATTCGTGGCGCGGGTCCACGCCGTCGACCTTGAGGCAGCCGGGGAAGGAAACGTCGAAGATTTTGAGGCTGATGACTCTTTGCCGGCCTTCTTGGAACAAATTGCCTTGGTCGCTGATTCTGACCAGTTGCCGACCGGCTCCGAGGGGGTCGTCACCCTCATGACTTTGCATACCGCCAAGGGGTTGGAGTTCGACACCGTATTCATCACTGGATTTGAGGATGGGATCTTCCCCCATATGAGGTCTTTGGCGAATGCCACCGAGCTGGCAGAAGAGAGGCGGCTGGCCTACGTGGGGATCACGCGTGCTCGCAAACAGCTGTTCTTGTCTCGGGCAACGGTGCGAACCATGTGGGGTCAAGCCCAGTACAACCCGCCCAGCCGCTTTGTCGACGAGATTCCCGAGGATCTCATTGAGTGGGAAAGGCTGGGGCAGGCGTCGGTGGGATGGTCGAGTGCTGCGAGTAGTCGCGCACAGTCGGCACGTGGGGCCTTGCACGGTGGCGCCCCTGTCTTTGGCTCTGGACGTGGACCGGCGAGTGCTCCCAAGAGCAAGGTCTTGACGCTGTCGGTGGGAGACAAGGTGCTGCATTCGTCTTTCGGGCTTGGGACGGTCAAAGCCACTTCTGGTGAAGGTGACAATGCCAAGGCTGACGTCGACTTCGGGTCGGCTGGTCTCAAGAGACTGGCACTGAAGTTCGCCCCACTCGAGAAGCTCTGAGTATCCGGTTTGTGATGACTGCGGTGATTGTCGCCCCAGATCGCTCGACATTGTGGCACTAGGTAGGCACTCGAGCGTCAAGGTTGTTAGTCTGTCCTCGGTGGGCAAACGACCAACCGTGCTGGCCGCCACATGAACATTCTTGTGTGTTTAGCAGGTTGCCGTCAGCCCTGTCCCCGGCCCGGTAACGGCCGGTCGACTCGCAGAGTGGAGAGATTGTGGACCTGTACGAATACCAAGCCCGCGACCTGTTTGAGAAGCATGGCGTGCCTGTGCTTCGAGGCATTGTTGCGGAGACTCCCGAGCAGGCATCCGAGGCCGCAGCGAAGCTCGGCACCCCCGTTGTCGCCGTCAAGGCGCAGGTCAAGGTGGGTGGCCGTGGCAAAGCCGGCGGCGTCAAGATCGCCAAGTCGCCTCAGGAGGCAGCCGAGCGCGCCAAGGCCATCCTGGGTATGGACATCAAGGGGCACACCGTTCACAAAGTGATGATCGCTGAGGGGGCGGATATTGCCGAGGAGTACTACTTCTCGATCCTGCTCGACCGTGGTGAGCGTCGCTACCTGGCGATGTGTTCGCGTGAGGGTGGCATGGACATCGAAACTCTTGCCAAGGAGCGCCCTGAGGCCCTTGCCAAGGTTCCGGTCGACCCGATCGATGGCATTGATGACGCCAAGGCTCGTGAGATTCTCACGGAGGCTGGGTTCCCGGAGGGCGAGCAGGACGCCATCGTCCCGGTCGTCATCAAGTTGTGGGAGACCTACCGTGATGAGGACGCGACCCTTGTCGAGGTCAACCCGATGATTAAGACCGGTGACGGGAAGATCCTCGCCATCGACGGCAAGATGACCGTCGACAACAACGCTTCCTTCCGTCAGCCCGAACACGCGGCTCTGGTGGACCGCGCCGCGACCGACCCGCTGGAGCTGCGTGCCAGTGAACTCGGCCTCAACTACGTCAAGCTCGACGGCAGCGTCGGCGTCATCGGAAACGGTGCCGGTCTCGTCATGAGCACCCTGGATTGTGTCGCCTACGCCGGCGAGGAATTTCCGGGTTCCCCGGCCCCTGCCAACTTCCTTGACATCGGAGGTGGCGCCTCGGCTGAGGTCATGGCGAACGGGCTTGACCTCATCATGAGCGACCAGCAGGTTCGTTCCGTGTTCGTCAACGTCTTCGGCGGCATTACCGCGTGCGATCAGGTGGCGCTGGGAATCAAGGGCGCCCTCGAGAAGCTGGGTGAGAAGGCCACCAAGCCGATCGTCGTCCGTCTCGACGGCAACAATGTGGCTGAAGGCCGCAAGATTCTTCAGGAACTCAACCATCCGCTCGTGACCATGGTTCCGACCATGGACGAGGCCGCCAGCAAGGCCGCCGAGCTCGCATCCAAGGAGGCCTGAGACATGGCGATCATTCTCGACCAGAACTCCAAGATCATCGTCCAGGGCATGACTGGCTCGGAGGGCATGAAGCACACCCAGCGTATGCTCGACTCCGGCAGTACCGTCGTTGGCGGCGTCAACCCGCGCAAGGCTGGCACCACCGTGTCTTTCAATGGCGGGACCACTGTCCCGGTTTACGGCACCGTCAAGGAGGCCGTTGAAGCCACCGGGGCCAACGTGTCTGTGGTTTTCGTCCCGGCCAAGTTCTCCAAGTCAGCTGTTATGGAGGCCATCGAGGCCGAGGTTCCGCTGGTTGTCTGCATTACCGAGGGCATTGCCGTCAAGGACACTGCGGAGTTCTTCACCGCTGCCCAGCGTTCCGGCAAGACCCGCATTATTGGCCCGAACTGCCCTGGCATCATCAGCCCGGGGAAGTCCAATGCTGGCATTATTCCCGCCGATATCACCGGGCCGGGACATGTCGGCCTGGTCTCCAAGTCAGGAACTCTGACCTACCAGCTCATGTACGAGGTGCGCGACCTGGGTATCTCGACCGCCATTGGTATCGGCGGAGACCCGGTTATCGGTACCACTCACATCGACGCCTTGCAGGCCTTCGAGGATGACCCGGAGACTGACATCATCGTCATGATCGGTGAGATCGGTGGTGACGCCGAGGAGCGTGCTGCCAAGTACATTTCCGAGCACATCACCAAGCCCGTCGTGGCTTACGTGGCTGGCTTCACCGCTCCTGAGGGCAAGACGATGGGCCACGCTGGTGCCATCGTGTCCGGCTCCTCCGGTACCGCAGCTGCCAAGAAGGAGGCTCTCGAGGCTGTTGGTGTCCGCGTCGGCAAGACCCCGACCGAGACCGCCAAGCTGGCTCACGAGGCGATGAACTCGCTCAAGAAGTGAGACCCTGATCCTGCGATGCTGCCAGACCCGGCCCCGTGTGGGGTCGGGTCTGGTGCGTTGTGGGGCGTACGGGGTGCGGTGACTGAAGAATCGTCGCCACTGGACGGTAGGGTTCAAAATGACCTTTTCCCCACACCGAACAGGATCTCCCACATGGGCACATCTGGCTCGACATCGACCTCGGCGAGGTTCGTCGTTGAGTCTTCCAAGACTGACGGACCCCGCGAGCCTCGTATTCCGTGGCCATGGCCGGTCGTCGTGCTAGCGGCGGCGGCCGTTGCCATCATGGCCCAATGGCTCGCATTGGCCGGGATCATCATTCCGGAGTGGTTGTCCAGCAACGGTCAGCCGTTCTCGAGCGTTCTCACCGCTGCGTCAAGCCTGTGGCTCAGCGGCCACGGTGTGCCCATCGACATTCTGGGGATTCATATCGGGCTCATCCCGCTGGGACTGACCTGCGTCAGTCTGGTGTTGGGCGAGGAAACCTGCCGCTATGGCACTCGCGTCCTGTGGCACCGCCACGACGGGCACCCGCCGCGTCGACATATCGGTGAGGCCATTGCTCTTCACACGACGGTTGAGGTTCTCGCGGCGATCACTATGACGGCGACCGCTGGCACATCTCATTGGGCGACGGCGACGGTGGGCGGCCTTCTGGTAGGACTGTGCTCGGGTGTTGTCGGAGCATGCTGTGGAGCACGTGTCAACCCATTCAATCGTTTGCCGCGCTGGGCCCGTGGACTGCCGAGAGCTGTCGGATCAACCGTAGCTGTCTGCTTGGCTGGCGGATCGGCTGCACTCGCGGTTGCCTTGCTCGTGCGCGCGGATAACGTCGTCCAGCTGCACGAGCACATGGGTGCCGCTGGGTGGGAAGGAATCTGCCTCATCCTGGCGCAACTGGCCTGGCTGCCAACCATGGCGTTGTGGGGAACCGCGTGGACGCTTGGTCCGGGTTTTGCCCTCGGAACCGAGACCTTCGTCTCACCACTGGGGACGCACTTAGGTATCGTTCCGGCACTCCCACTTTTAGGTGCGTTACCGGCCAATGGTCCGCTGAACCTCGCTGCCTGCGCATGGTTTGGGGTGCCGGTAGCCGCCGGGGTTATCGGCGGCATTCTCGTCATGAAATCCCTGCCAGAAGCCAGGTGCGAGTCCGGGGCGAGTCTGGGTGCCCTGTCTGGATTGGTGTCCGGACTTGTGCTGACGATGCTGGGTCTGCTGAGCCGTGGAAGTCTGGGCGACGAACGTCTCAGCGAGGTGGGGACGATTATGCCGGCCATGGCCGGATGTGCGGTCGGCATTTTGACCGTAGTCACCATGCTGTGCGGTTTCGTTATCGGAGTGATTCGACGCCTGCGTTCCAAGAAAACACCTCAGGAGGACGTCGGGGGCGGAGAGGTGAGCGAGGTCGGTGAGGAAGAGACCTCTCGCATTGTGAGCGTGCCCGATGAGGGTGCCACCTCACCTGAGAGCAATTCTTCCAGGGAACGCACCGGTTCCAAGAGGATCAGCCGTCCGAACGCGGCGTCAGAGGAAGCTAAAGCCATCAGGGAAGTGGCTATCGGCCACGACATCTACGACTCGATTCAAAACGACCGCGACGGTCTTGGCGGCGAAGACACCACTGACCACTCCTGAATTGTTCAGAGTCTGAGAGACAATGCCCCACGCCGTGGCAAATAGGTGCATACTTGTCAACAAGCACACGTGCTCCGGGGTCGGTGAAAGTCCGAACCGGCGGTGATAGTCCGCGACCCGAGCTGTCCTCGTGACGGTGAGGTTGAACTGGTGGAATTCCAGTACCGACGGTTAGAGTCCGGATGGGAGGCAGCACGGAAGGTGGTTGACGTTCTCGTCAGCCGCGTGCGTCGTCCTTGCGTACCCCCGGAGCCGCAACGGCCCGGGAGGACAAATGGACCAGAGATGGGACGACGTCATGAGACTCGCCCTGAACTTGGCAGAGAACTCACCTTGCCCTGACCCAAACCCACGTGTCGGCTGCGTCATCATCGCCGATGGCCAGATCGTTGGACAGGGATGGCACCATGGGGCGGGAACCCCACACGCCGAGGTGGAAGCACTGCGCCAAGCCGGCGACGCCGCTCGCGGAGCCACCGCCGTCGTCACCTTGGAACCGTGCAATCACACCGGACGAACTGGTCCGTGCAGCCATGCCTTGCTTGAAGCCGGGGTTTGCCGTGTCGTCATAGCTCAGTGTGACCCCAACGCGGTGGCAGCAGGGGGAGCTCAGTTCCTCAGCGCCAACGGCGTTGAGGTCGTTACCGGTGTTCTTCACGAGGATGCCATGGCTCTCAATGCTGACTGGACCTTCAGCCAGATTCACCGCCGCCCTCGGGTGTGCTGGAAGTACGCCGCCACTCTTGACGGGCGTAGCGCCGCCCCTGACGGCACCAGCCAGTGGATTACTGGGGAAGAAGCACGTCATCAGGTCCAGATCGGCCGCTCCCGGTGCGGGGCAATCATCGTCGGGACCGGAACAGCCGTGGCCGATAACCCACGGCTCACAGTGCGGCTGCCCGAGGCCATCCGCCAGCCGTTGCGCGTCGTGGTAGGGATGAGAGATTTGCCCGCTGACTGCCATCTCCATGACGAGTCCGCTGAGACCTTGCAGATTCGCCACCACGACCCCGCTGAAGTGCTCGACGTGTTGTGGCATCGCGGTATCCACCGGGTGTGGTTGGAAGGTGGTCCGCGTGTTGCTGGGGCATTCCTGGCGGCCGATCTCGTCGACGAGGTCGTCGCGTACATCGCACCGACGATATTGGGCAACGGTCGGGCAGCCGTGATCGATCCCACCGTCACCACATTGGCCTCGGCCCGCCACTTCGTCATCGACGACGTGTGCCAGCTGGGCCCCGACCTTCAAATCCGCGCACATCACCAGTGAGGAGACCCATGTTTACCGGAATCATCGAGGAAATCGGTGAGGTTGTCGCCATCGACAGGGGACAGGAATCGGCTCGATTGACCATTCGTGGACCTCTGGTCTGCTCCGACGCGCGGCTCGGATCCTCTATCGCCGTCAACGGTACATGCCTGACGGTCACCGATCTCGACCAAGGGACTTTCGGCTGCGACATCATGGCAGAAACCCTCAATCGCACCGCTCTGGGGCGCTTGACACCGGGAGCCAGAGTCAATCTGGAGCGCCCGGTGGCTCTTGCCGGACGTCTCGGCGGACACATCGTGCAAGGACACATCGATGGGGTGGCGGACTTGGTGTCCCGTACTCCCGGGGAACACTGGGAGGTCTTTCGATTCAGCCTGCCCGCCGCCTTGTCCAGGTACGTCGTCGAGAAGGGATCAATCGCCGTCAACGGCACATCGCTGACCGTTTGCGAGGTCAGCCGTGAGTGGTTCGAGGTGAGCCTCATCCCGACCACTCTGGCGGACACGGTTCTCGGCGCACTCAAGCCTGGCGATGTGGTGAATATCGAGGTTGATGTCCTCGCGAAGTACCTGGAGTCCCTTATGAACAAGGAGAAGTCATGCTGAACAGCATTGAGGAAGCCCTAGCTGAGTTGCGTGCCGGACGTCCAGTTCTCGTTTCCGACGACGCCGACCGGGAGAATGAAGGAGACGCCATTCTTGCTGCGGAGCTGGCAGATCAACGGTGGGTGGGGTGGATGGTGCGACACACCTCCGGGTACCTGTGTGCGCCGATGACCGAACAGCACGCCGACCAACTCGGTCTGCCGCTGATGTGGCCGGCTAGCCAGGACCCGTTGCGTACCCGATACACCGTTGCCGTCGACGCAGCGTCGGGTATCACGACCGGCATTGACGCTGCCCAGCGTGCCCGTACCGCTCGAGTCCTCGCTTCCGCCACATCAACCCCTGCCGACTTCGTACGCCCCGGCCACGTCCTGCCGCTGCGAGCCCGCTGCGGGGGAGTGCTGGAGCGGCGAGGTCACACCGAGGCTGCCGTCGATCTCACTCGACTGGCCGGGTTGCAGCCTGTCGGCCTCATCGGCGAACTCGTCGGGGATGATGGTATGTGCATGCGTACTGAGGCCATCTGCCAGCTGGCGCGCACCGAGGGGTTGGCTTTCATCACCATTGACCAGTTAGCGAAGTGGCGACTCGCCCATGACAGTGCTGACGTCACCTCGACCCCTCGGGTGACGGCTTTTGTCAGCGCTGAATTACCCACCCGGTATGGCCATTTCACGATGACGGGTTATCGGGACAACCTCACCGGGGCCGAGCACATTTTGCTGGTCTCCGACAAGGGGGTTGCCGCCGACGATGGTGGGCCGGCCTGGGTGAGGGTGCACTCGGAATGCCTCACCGGCGACGCTCTGGGTTCGCTGCGGTGCGACTGCGGCGACCAACTGGCAGCAGCCCAGGCCCACATCAGTAAACATGGCGGGGCCATCATCCTGCTGCGTGGCCATGAAGGACGTGCGACCGGTCTTCTGAACAAGATCGCAGCGTATCGGGCCCAAGATGGTGGCCTCGACACTGTTGACGCTCAGACCCATCTCGGCCTGCCCATCGACGCGCGTGAATACGGAGCGGCCGTGGCAATCCTGGCCGACACTGGGATTTCTGCCGTCCGCCTGCTTACGAACAACCCTGCCAAATCCGAAGCCCTGCGCAAAGGAGGCCTTGAGGTGACGATGTCGCCTCTCGAGATCCCGCCCCGCCCCGAAGACGTGCGGTATTTGCGTACGAAACGCGACCGGATGGGACATGTGCTGGCACTTGACCACGATGTTTCCGCGATCACCACGTCGAATTGTTCCGCTTCACCTACTCAAGGAGAATGACCATGAGCTCTCGAACCGATCTGGGCCCTGCCGCCCCGAACCTCGCCAACCTCAACGGCAGTGGGCTGCACGTCGCCGTCGTCGCCTCCCAATGGCACGAGAAGGTCATGAACGGTCTGCTCGACGGTGCCCTGCGTGGTCTAGCCGATGCCGGGGTTGCCGACCCGGTCGTCGTCAGGGTGCCGGGGTCTTTCGAACTGCCGGTGGCCTGCGCTTCCCTCGCTGACCATTTCGACGCCTTGGTCGCTCTCGGTGTGGTCATTAGGGGAGGAACCCCGCACTTCGATTATGTCTGTGACGCCGCCACCCAAGGGCTCACCGACGTTGCCGTACGTACCAAGACCCCCATCGGCTTTGGGGTTCTGACCTGCGATGACGACGCTCAGGCTCTTGATCGGGCTGGGGTGGAAGGCTCCCACGAGGACAAGGGATACCAAGCAGCCCAGGCAGCCGTCGCAACGTTCACGACCCTGTCCGCTGTGATCGCTTCGCGACCCGTAAAGACCTCGAGGGCCTAGGGTAAGGTCGTGACTTTTCGCGTCGTCGTGCTCGTTTCAGGCACCGGAACCCTGTTGCAGTCCCTCATTGATAACCTGCCTGCGCAGGTGAGTATCGTCGCCGTTGGTTCTGACCAGCCTGACGCCATCGCCTTGCAGCGAGCGGACAAAGCCGGCATCCCGACCTTCACCGAGCCTCTCCCTCAGGCCGACGCTGACCAGCGGGCCGCCACGAGAGCAGCCTGGGATGTTCGACTAGCTGACGACGTGACCCGGTTCGCCCCAGATCTGGTTGTGTGTGCTGGTTTCATGAAGCTGCTCGGAACAACCTTCCTGGAACGTTTCGGTGGCCGTACCATCAACTCCCACCCGGCATTACTGCCGTCCTTCCCAGGAATCCACGGTCCACGAGATGCCTTGGACTATGGCGTCAAGATCACTGGTGCCACAGTCTTCATGGTCGACGCCGGGATTGACACCGGCCATATTCTCGCCCAGCGGGCCGTACCCGTCCTCACCGACGACACCGTCGAATCCCTCCACGAACGCATCAAGGTGGAGGAACGTGAGATGCTCGTCGAGGTTGTCACAGAACTTGCCGGGGTTCGCCCCGGCACACTAAAACTCGGCACCGAACCGTCCCGGAAGGATCCACAGTGAGCGAACGTCAACCCATCCGTCGCGCCCTCGTCTCTGTCTACGACAAGTCTGGTCTTGACCAGTTGGCCAAGGCCCTCATCGACGCCAAAGTCGAGGTTGTCTCGACCGGCTCTACCGCCAGGGAGTTGGCATCTCACGGAGTGGCGGTGACCGAGGTCAGTGAAGTTACCGGATTCCCGGAGTGCCTCGACGGTCGGGTCAAGACGCTCCACCCGAAGATCCACGCCGGAATCCTTGCCGATCGTCGCTTGGAGTCTCACCGCGACCAGCTTTCCGAACTCGACGTCAAGCCTTTCGACCTTGTGGTGTGCAACCTTTACCCCTTCTCCGAAACCGTGGCTCGCGGGGGAAATTTCGACGAATGTATTGAGAAGATCGACATCGGTGGACCGTCCATGGTGCGCGCTGCTGCCAAGAATCATGCCAGCGTCGCCGTTGTCACCAACCCTGACCAGTACGAGGACCTTGCCCGCGCCTTGGCGGAGGGCGGCTACACCGTCGAGGAGCGTCGTGTCCTGGCGGCCCGGGCTTTCGCCCACACTGCCGCCTACGACGTCGCCGTAGCTACGTGGTTCTCCACCCGCGACGGGGTATGTGCAGACGGGGTGCCGGCGTTTGTTGGCATGACTGGTGAACTCATCCACCCGCTGCGCTACGGCGAGAACTCTCACCAGGCCGCTGCGGTATACCAAAGCTCGGGCGAGGCCGGTCTGGCTGGTGCGCGTCAGCTTCATGGTAAAGCCATGAGCTACAACAACTACGTCGACACCAACTCGGCCCGTCGCGCTGCCTTTGACTTTGAGGAGCCGTGCGTTGCCGTCATCAAACACTCCAACCCGTGTGGTATTGCTACCGGTGCGGACATCGCCGAGGCCCACCGCAAGGCCCATGCTTGTGACTCGCTGAGCGCCTTTGGCGGCGTCATCGCCACCAACCGCCCGGTCAGCGTCGAGATGGCTGAGCAGGTTGCCGAGATTTTCACTGAGGTCGTTGTCGCTCCCGGGTATGAGGAAGGAGCTGTGGAGATCTTGTCGCGCAAGAAGAACATCCGCCTGTTGGAGGCTCCTGCTCCCAAGGTGGCTGGCTGGGAGCTGCGCCAGATCGACGGTGGGTTGCTGGCTATGGAGAGCGACGTTTTTCAGGGCGAGGGCGACGATCCGAGCCGGTGGACCCTTGCTGCCGGTGATGTTGTCGATGACGAGACCCTCGCTGATCTGTTCTTCGCGTGGAAGGCCTGCCGATCGGTGAAGTCCAACGCCATCCTGCTGGCTCACGACAAGGCCTCGGTCGGTGTCGGCATGGGCCAGGTCAACCGCGTCGATTCCTGCCGTCTAGCTGTGGAGAGGGCCGGTGATCGTGCTGCGGGATCAGTGGCCGCGTCCGACGCCTTCTTCCCCTTCGCTGACGGACCTCAGGTGCTCATCGACGCCAAGGTGAAGGCCATCGTCGAGCCGGGTGGATCGATCCGTGACGACCAGACCATTGAGGCTTGCCAGAAGGCTGGCGTTCCGCTCTACTTCACCGGAACGAGACACTTCTTCCACTGATACCCGGCTCAGCGCATTGAGGCGGATACCTCGGACGTGAGGGTAAGACACACGGGGCCTGGACCATGACGGTCCGGGTCCCGGTAGATCTGTGAGAAGGTTCAGTCGAGCTCGGCTAGTTCCTTAAGCAGGTTCGGTCTACTCACGGCAGTCGGAAAACGAGAGAGTAATGGGTAAACGGCAAGGGAATTGCTGGTGAATGGTGACATGAGGACGTGGGTAGCACTAGGGCGGCAAGCGTTTTCGGTAGTCGCCAGATGGCTGCGTGATGGGGTTTGCCCCGGTGGCGCTCACTCCCCGTGGATTCCTGCGGACACCCTTGTCGTGCCCTGGTTTTGCTGTCAGACGATGGTCACCCCGTGGCAATTGGAGGGGTACCGGGTACGACGGGTGGAGGTGGGAGACGACTTCCTGCTCGACGCTGATTCTTTGGCTGCGGCAACGGCGTCATGTCGTCAGCGCGGTGAACATCCGGTGGTGTTGAGTTGTGAGACTTTCGGAATTCAACCCAGTTTGGCGCTGGCTGGCGCCCTCGAAGTCATCCGTCGTGACGGCATTCCCGTGGTCGTCGATCGTACCCACTCCTTCTTAGGCCCTTCGTCCCAGCCTGCCGACGTCGAGGTCGTCAGTACTCGCAAGCTTGCACCCCTGACTGAGGTGGCGTGGGTTAAAGCCGTCGACGATCTCTCGGGTCTGGTGGGAGTACGGGGCGAAGGGGACGAACTCCTGACAGCAGCGCGGCGGCGGTTCCTGGTTGAACCTGGGGTGGACACCTTCGAGGTGGCGGAGGACTTGGCCGACGAGTGCTGGACTCCGGTGCCGCCAGATGACGACGCTCGTCGAGCATTCGAAGCCTGTGACATTACGGCATACGCACGATTGGTTGAAAAGACGCGGGATGACGTGGTGTCTGGGCTGCCTGAGGCGGTTCATGTCGTCAATCCGAGAGCGTCGTGCGCGGTCGTCCTCCAGCACCCGGACGCTGCGGAGATCGCTGATCGGTTGCGAGATGTCGGGATCGTTGGTCCGTTGCACTGGGATCGCCCGCGTCACCTGGACGTTGAATGGCCAGATGATCTCGTCAGTCTGCCGCCGGTCATGGATGGAAGCACCATTGATCGGGTTGTTGAGGTCGTCACTGTGGTGGTCAACCGGTGAGGGGCCTCGTCTCGTGGAAAGATGGGGTGCTGTTGAGATCGTGACACAAGGAGGATCCATGAGCGCTCAGAAACTCGACGGTAAAGCCACGGCTGCCGCCATCAAGTCCGAGCTTGCCGAACGAGTAGCAGCCCTACGCGACAAAGGAGTTGTTCCGGGGCTGGGGACGGTCCTCGTCGGGGATGATCCCGCGTCTCACCAGTACGTCGCCGGTAAGCACCGCGACTGCGCTCAGGTAGGGATTGAGTCGATTCGGGTCGATCTTCCTGGTGACGTCACGTCGGAGGAGCTTGCTCAGGAGATTCGCGGACTCAATGCCAATCCACGTTGCACCGGGTACATCGTCCAGCTGCCGCTACCAGACCATATCGACACTAACTGGGCTCTCAACCTCATTGATCCCGACAAGGATGCCGACGGTTTGACCCCCGCGTCCTTGGGACGGTTGGTTCTCAATGAGCCGGCTCCGCTGCCGTGCACCCCGCGCGGCATCGTGGAGCTGTTGACTCGGCATGGGATTGAGCTGCCGGGAGCCAATGTGTGCGTGGTGGGCCGTGGCACGACGGTTGGTCGTCCGCTGGGATTGCTGCTGACCCGGCGTACCGAGAACTGCACGGTCACGTTGTGCCACACCGGTACCCGGAATCTCGCTGACCACACCCGTCAGGCGGACATCATCGTCGGTGCGGCAGGATCCCCGGGGCTCATTGACGCGAGCATGATTCGTGAGGGAGCCGTACTCGTTGACGTCGGTGTGTCGCGTTCGGCTGAGGGGAAGATCTTGGGCGACTTCGCCGCTGACGTGTGGGACAAGGCCGCATGGGTTTCGCCCAACCCGGGTGGGGTCGGTCCGATGACCCGCGCCATGTTGCTGTCCAACGTCGTCGACAGGGCCGAAAAGCTCGCAGCGGATCCTTCATGAGTCAACAAACAGGTGCTACTCGACGACCCAATGGTCGTTACACCGCGTTAAGGGCACGTCTGGAGTCGTGGTCTGCGCTGACCGTCTGCTTACTCGGAGTTGCTGCGTCCGCAATTGTCATGGCAACAGGGCACTGGAGACGCGGTGCGATGATCTTCGCTGTTTCGGTGCTGCTGGCCGGATTATTGAGGGCGGTGCTACCCGACCAGCTTGCCGGAGTGTTGGCGGTACGGGCGCGATGGGTGGATTCGCTGCTTCTGCTGGGCTTGGGGACCTTCATGGTTATCGTCATCTTGACCAGGTGACTCTTGACCAGGTGACGATTCGGGCAGTCCGCAGCCCTGTTCGGTGTCTTTGGAAACCATTTCCCGGTGTCTGAGTCGTCTGGCGGATATCGGTTGTCGTGCGGTAGTTGCGCTGAGTGTTGACGCTCAGATGTCGTTTTAGCTGGGCCGTTGCCGGTGTTACGCCAGGATCGCGCACCTGCACCGTGTAAACCTGGCGCAGGTGCGTAATATTTGGCGCAACTGCATAAGACCTCGGGTATATAGCTCGGCTCAGTGTGCGTCGAGGACGCAACGACGCCGACGGGCGAAGCTGCGGGCAGAGGTCAGCCCCTCTCCGGTCGGTCCGGCGATGGTAAAGGTCGCAAATCCCTCCCCATTGATGCCGATACCGGCAAATGATGGCCCGTTCTTGACGAAAATCGTCGTCTGAATGCGTCGAGCCATAAGGTCGAGCCGTGAGACATCCCGGGAGTGCATGATCGCGGTGTGACGGTTCCCGTGTTCTAGCTCCACTGCCAGATCAATGGCGGTGAGGTAATCAGTGACGGGTACCACCGGGACGACCGGCATGAGCATTTCGACTTGGACGAAGGGGTCCAGCGGGTCGGTGACCATGGTGATGAGCCGGGTATCTTGTTCGGGTTCGATACCGGCGGCACGCAGAATCTTCTGAGCGTCTTGGCCAACCCAAGCGGTGTTGGGCTTCGTGCCAGACCGGTTGAGCAGCAGAGATCGCAATTGTGCAAGATCCTCCGGATCACTGATGACTTGGGCGCCATTGGCTTTCAGTGCGGCCATGAACTCCGGCAGCACGGAGGCGACGACGATCATCTCCTTCTCAGCGGTGCACGGTAGGTTGTTGTCGAAGCTGGCTCCCTGCACTATGTCAGCTGCCGCTTTGGCGATGTTGGCGGTTTCGTCGACGACGACGGGCGGGTTACCCGATCCCGCGCCGATGGCTTTCTTGCCGCTCGACAGCACCATGTTGACAATCTGTGGGCCGCCGGTGGCTACCAACATCGCGATGTCCGGGTGACTGATGAGCTGCTTGGTCGTCTCGGGAGTCGGTTTTGCGATAAGGGTGATGAGGTTGGCGGGGGCACCGGCCGCTATCATCGCGCGGTTGAGGATGTCGACCAGCCAGGTGCTGAGGAGTCGAGCCCTGGGATGGGGGCTGAAGACGACGGTGTTACCTGCCGAGAGCATTCCGATCGTGTTGCAAATGATGGTTTCGGTGGGGTTGGTTGTCGGGGTGATGGCGCCGATGACTCCGTAGGGGGAGTACTCGAGGGTGGTCAGCCCGTCGTCACCTTGATGAGCCTCCATGACGAGGTCCTCGACTCCCGGGGTGCGAGTGGCGGCGTAGAGATTCTTGAGCACCTTGTGATGAGCATTTCCCATCTTGGTTTCCTCGACGGCTGCGGCACCCATGTACTCCAGCCGCTCCTGCTGGCTTGCAGCCGCACGGACGGCGTCGACAAAGGCGCGACGTTGTGCTAGGGAGCATTCCGAGAAAGCGATGAAGGCTCTACGGGCCACGCCCACCGCTGAGTTCACGTCATTGAAGACTCCCTCGAGTTCCTCGACGTTAGGTTCGGTGACGGGGCGGTTAGCTGTGATGGTCATAATTGCTGGCTCCTTCGGGTGCGGATTCCTGGGGGAGATCCGCCTCTTTGCGGTGGACCTCAGGACATCTGATGTAGCGACCATAAGAATGACGAATCTTGTTCGTCTAGGGCTAAACGAAGAACAGGCCCGAAGTGCAGCTGAGGTAAACCTGCGTGTGCACCGATGTGCATGACGAAACAAAGGTAACGTGTGGGATTTATCACCGCTATCTTGAGGTCAAGAGGCTTCTAAAACCGCGTTATATCAGGGTTGCAAGCAGAAATGCACACACTGCTAATGGTGTAAACCACTGCACACTTGTGCGGCTCATCACAAACGAGAGTGTGGGGTGGTTGATGGTGTGGCGGTGCTGGGAGTGGCCTGGAACACCGTAAATGGCCGTCGGCCGCCGCCTACTGATTAACGATCCAACTCGCCTCGATGGCGTCACTGCGATCGGGGCTGGGCGAACACGTGTGGTCCAACACCGCTACAGCCGGCAGGTATGTCATCGTGATTATCGGCCCCACACCGCCCGCCGAGACCAGCCACCCGCCTCGTTACTCCCCGCAGGCGTAAGCAACGTCATGCGTAACTACAGCTAATAGTGTCAGCCACTGCAGACTTGTGTACAACTGTCAGGAGGACGGCAATCGTCACACAATGCCCTCAAACAGGTGTCATGACACGCAAAACGGGCCCGGAAACCTTGGTTTCCGGGCCCATTCGTCACAGGATCAGATGAGGCCGAGTTCCTTGGCGGAGGCGTCGATCTTGGCGCGCGAGAAGTCGTCGATCTCGAGACCCTGAACGATGTCGACTTTGCCGTTTTTGATGGTGACGGGGAAGGAGGAGATGAGGCCCTCAGGTACTCCGTAGGAGCCGTCGGACGGGATGGCCATGGACACCCAGTCACCCTCGGGGGTGGAGTTCATCCAGTCACGCATACACTCAACGGTGGCATTCGCGGCGGAGGCAGCGGAGGAGGCACCGCGGGCGTCGATAATGGCTGCGCCGCGTTTGGCGACCGTTGGGATGAATTCGTTTTCGATCCACGCCTCGTCCACCAGATCGGCAGCCTTCTGGCCTGCGCCAGGCTCCTGGTTAGTCAATGGTCACACCGGTTCAACAACCACCATCCTCACTCCTCGCTGGGCTACCAAGCCCCCAACGAGTACGCTAAACAATGGAAGAAAAGAACACAGTCAACACCTAAGTCGACTGGACCTAATTCCTAGACCACTCCAGAGCGTGTCAAGAGCGAATGGGTGAGGGGTAAGTATGACGGGCTTGACACCCCACTGATTATGAGCCTCTTCGTGGCAAGTGGTCGCCTGCCATTAAACAACTATTTGTTTCTACAAGGAGGAATCATGGCAGATCAAATGGTATTGAAAACACAGTAATGGTTGAACGATACCTATAAAGACAATAGCGGGTTCGGATCAGTAGAAGAGACCGGCCAGACGGGATGGGACACCATCTACGGGTTGATTCGTGCCCTGCAGATCGAGCTGGGGATCACCGATACCGCGAATAACTTCGGTGAGGGTACGCAATCGCGTTTCAAAAGCCGTTGGCCAAACGGTATCACAAAAAGGGACACAAACAATAACATTTACGGAATTATTCAAGGTGCCCTATGGTGTAAAGGATACCCAGCGGAATATGGTGGAATTACGGCACAATTCACCGACAACGTGGCTGATTCTATTATTCAGCTCAAACAAGACATCGGCTTGAGAGAGACGAGTTCAACGATTGACCTTGAACTGATGATGGCGTTACTATCCATGAAGCAGTTTAAACTATTGTCTGCTTATGGCGGAAAAACAGCGATCCGCACCGCCCAACAGACAATTAACCGCAGATAAAAACGCTACACGGGTATAATTCCGACTGACGGTTTGTATGGACGTGAAATGAGCACAGCCCTGATCCAAGTCCTACAAGCTATCGAAGGATTCACCCCGGCTGAAGCGACCGGTAATTTCGGCGATGGAACCAGGTCCCGCCTGCAAACCATTAGTAGCGGTACCAGTGAGTGGGTATGGCTTGCCAGCGTGGCACTACTATGCAACGGATACTCTACCGAACCGGTGTCAACATGGAATGACGCGCTTGCCACTCTCCTACGACGTTTCCAATCGGCATATGCCATCCCCGTCACAGGAGCTGCTGATCCGACTACCTGGATGAGCCTACTCACCTTTAAAGGAGACCCGAACCGTGCCTGTATAGCCTGTGACACCCGGTTTGAGATCACCGATGAGCTTGCTGAGCATCTGAAAGCTGATGGCTATCAGATCGTAGGACGGTACTTGTCTGAACCTGGACAGGAAAGCTTGCTGGAAGATGACTATTTCAAAGCGCTACGCACCGGTGAGTTGGAGCGAATCGTTCGTCATGGGTTGAAATACTTTCCTATTTTCCAAGAATACTCAACCAAATTAAGGTATTTCACACCGGAAACCGGTGCGCGTCACGCAAAAGAAGCCCAAGCGACAGCCCAGCGTCTTGGAATTCCTTCAACGGTGATCTATTTTGCGGTCGACTATGACGCTACAGATCCTGAAATCGATAGCAATATGATCCCTTACTTCCGAGCAGTCTCTGAGAATTTAGGAGGTGGATATCGGGTCGGCATATACGCCTCACGCAATATTTGCACACGCATAGCTCAAGGAGGATACTCGGTTGCGTCGTTCGTGTCCGACATGTCCACGGGATTCTCAGGCAACCTCGGCTTTCCAATCCCAGACAATTGGGCCTTCGACCAATTCCACGAAATCAGCGGATACCGAGAGAAGTGGGATCTCGACCGAGTCGCTTACTCGGGAAGAGTTTCGGCTGTATCAACTGTCAAAAAAGCTGCAGCTGAATACTCGTCAATCTCACTTATTGACCTTATTGAAGCCCTTGAAAATAGATTTGACGAAATGCGCAGCATCTACGCGGATTACGGATTCGGCACCGATACTAGACCTGCAGAAGAAGGAACCATCAAACGACTACGAGTACCCACGTGGCACTGTATCCTCAATCACTTGGCGAAATCTTATCTTAAGGACGGGGTGCGCTGGGCGCTGTCAGTTGAACCTTCCCGGAAAGCTGACGCTTCACGTCTTGAGTCAGATCCCATCGCTTCTGAAATTATCGCCGCTTTGAACAAGTGGATTGATGATGAACCGGAATTATGGCAAGATCCATATGGAGGCAGTGTTGATGTTGCGCATATGACAGTTACAACACTCGGCTACGTAAACATGAATCCATTAGTTGCAGATAAATGGACAGGTTGGGCTGGAGATTTAGCATCGGCGTTAGGCTACATTCAGAAAATAGTTGATATGAACCCAAACTCAGATCCATCAGAAATCGCGAAAGCCCTTGTAGGCCAGGGAGATGATTATAAATCCCATGAGGGGCTTCAAGGTTTGAAATTACCCGATGTACTACGGAATAACTGCAACTACTCCGACCTTTGTAGTGACGGCGATGCTATTTCGTTCGCAGCTATCCTAGAGGACGCTGTTAACATCAATACACATCTTCTTTCGCAGACTATGCGCGGATACTACTACAATCCCGTAGTACTATCACGACGGTTTAAGAGAATTTCAGAAAGCGTCGGTGCAAATGATCTTGAATCTGCTAAGAAAAAGTTCTATTCAGAGATAGATGGCAACCTGGATAATAGATATGTTGGTGTGCTCACAGACGGCTACGATGGTGCGACAGGGTACTCAGAGGCGGAGATATCTCAGTCTGTTAAACAAGCGGCTTGCGATGCGCTTGCTGAATTTATTTACTAGATAGTGCCTTCTTCACTCTTGTGGTTGGAATTGTATGCTACGGTCGCAATTCCAACCGCAACAATATAGATCAGCCAAGATCCGCCACAGAACGCGATATTTTCGCGCCAGTCACCCACAAATATCTGGGTCCCCTCTCGCGTGAAGTTGCTGTACGCAAAAAGCAGTAACGCCGCTAGCGCCGTGGCCATTAGTCGCGCAAGGACCGAAAGCGCTACTGGCTTTTCCCATTTCGATGGTGGGTCAACGATGAGAAGTACTATTCCGGTAAGAAACGTTCCCCACAGTGGAATCACCATAAGTAGCGTACCCGCTGTCGCTAGAGCAGTTGCAGGGATATAGAAAACACCCCACGAAATTCCAATCCAATAGACATAGCTGCGAATAGCGTCTTTTAAAAACCTGCTCATGTCTACCCTTCGCGCGCACAATGACAAGATGTCACTATATCAATAGAAGTCTCGCGGCGTACACCGATGGTTCCTGTTGCGGTTCATGGGGTTTTTGACGCTGCTGGAGAGGGGGCAGGCCCCGTTAGGATAGTAGTTTGAAAATAACCGCCTGATTAGGGAGCCTGCCGGTGAGTAATCACCGTAACCCACTTTTGACCGGACGCCTGGTTGAGCGTTGCCGAACCCGTCCGATCGCCCATGGTGGGCTTCGAGTTGGGTATCAGTTGGGTTACCGAAAGTACATGGGTTAACCGGCTCTTCGTACTTTAGGTGGGGGTGGTTATGTTGAGTCCTCCGCCGTTGAGGAGTATGCGGAGGCGGTAGTTGTGCCGGTTACGGAATCCTGTGGCGATACGGCGGCCGAGTTCGATGATCCCGTTGGTGGTTTGGGTGCTGCCGGTACTAGCACTGTTGGTGTCGAAATAGGGTAGGAATGCTGTCTTCCAGCGCCGTAGCGTTCTACCGAGTCTGGCAATCTCGGGGATCGGGCAGGCAGGCAGTGAATCGATCAACCGTTGTGCAAGGCGGCGCCCCTGAGCGGGTGTGGGTTGGCCGAACACGTCTGGAATATCTTGGGCACACTGGTAGGCGACCTCGAGTGAAATGTGGTCCCGGTGCGCAGCAAACGCTTCTGCTAAGCGTATGCGTTGGCGTGGGGTCAGTCGTTGCCGGCCAGCACGCACAAGGTTACGGATCCCATATAACGGGTCGCCTTTGCGTCCCCGATGACCGACAGTCCCTGGATTCGCCGTCTGACCTCATCAAGGGCACCGGTGGCGAGTTTGACGATATGGAAGGCATCCAGCACGCAGGTGGCGTCTTTGAGTTGATCGTCAATAGCGTTGGTGTATCCCCTAGAACGAGTCGAGTGTCGCGATCTTGACACCAGCACAGAACGCGTGACCGCGTTGGCTAAGCCAGTCCCGGTAAGCCTTGCCAGAGCGGCCGGGAACCAGGTCTAGCAGCAGGGCTCGTAGGTGTTTGTGCTGGTTCGGGGTCAGGTTGACCATTCCGGTTAGTTCCTTCGGGCCTTTGCGGCGTGGATCACGGTGGTGCCAGATGTGCTCATCAACACCAAGGATGGTCACACCATCGAAGCGAGACTCGTCATCGGCTGCAGCTTCCAACAGTGGCTTGATCGACGACCACACGGTGCGCCATGGGGTGCCGAGTTGACGGGCTAGACCCCTGAGTGAGGCATTCTCACGTGCCAGCTGGCCAATCGCCCACCAGCATGCCCGAGTAGTTAGTACAGATCATAGACGGGCGAGGTTATTGTCTTGTTCGGTCAACGAGCCTACCGGGCAGGCTGGATCGACACACCGCCAAGTTCGTTTACGCCACACCAGCTCTACCGGCCGACCGTAACAGGGTATATCGACCAGTCTGACACTGCGTCGGCCTCGACTGTGTGCAGTGACCCCCACAGGTAGGACACCCCGCCTATGCGGTGGCGACTTGATGACCACCTGTAGAGATACTCCTTGGTCGTTATGTGGCTGGCTGATCTCAATGACATGGAAACCTTCAAGGCTGACCAGCCGATCACACCGGGTGCAATAAAACGAGGTACAACCAGTGCACGCGCACGCGTTAGACTCACACACGTCGAGGCTTTCCGATTGGCTAGTTGTGTCATAACCAATTATCGGAGGCCTCGCCCCCTTTCCCCCAAGCGATCACCGAGAGCTGCTCACCCCCACCTCAAATACCAAGAGCCGGGAAACCAATATCGCTGCCACCCAGAGGCTGGACTGGCTGATCGGACCAGTCGGCCTGCCCGGTGTCCCCATCAAACCCCTACTGAGATTGTCGAGACCATCGCTAGGCTGCGGCGGGAACGACAGTGGTCGGCCCGGCTGATCTGTATCGACCTGGCAGATCGCGGTATTCGGATTTCTCAGGCCACGGTTGGGCGGTGGCTACGCCGGCTTTGGGCTGCACCGTCGACGTGTCCTCCACACCGATCCGTACACCAGCCCGGATCACCCCCCCGGTATCGGGGACGCATGATCCATCCCGGCATTAAAAAAGGTGGCCGGATACCTGAGGGAGGGGGATGACGTCTCCACGGCAGGGCTGTCACGCCTAGCTGCGGCACAGTAGGCGACGCCTATGTGTGACGGGTTGTCCCGGCTGGCCTACACCGAACCCTGTGCCGACCAGATGGTTTTCATGCTGGTAGGGGTTGTGGGGTCGTGCGACGGTTTTTCTTGTGCCGTCCACGGTATCGACGCCATCATCACAGTCACTGACAACGGCCCGTGTTACACCAGCTACATGGTCACATCCGTGCTGGTCGATGGAGGCCACACTCACAGATCCGCCTCCAGGCTCCGTAGTCGCAACGGCACCATTGAACGGTATAACCGGATCAAGCCCCGAGGAGCTTCTTGACGCCCGCCCCTACCGTTGGGAAGCTGGACCGGTCCACACCATCGGTGTAGGCAACATCCACAACACCTAGCATCGACCCCACACCGCCTCACCAGACCAGCCACCTCGCTACTCCCCACAGGCGTAAACAACGTCATGCGCAACTACAACTAGGCGACTCCACCGAATCACCGTCCCACTGCCACCCGTTGCAGCATTCTTAGCGCGTTCACGATCTCTTCCGGCTCATGCCAGACAGGCAGCCGTAACATCGTCCTTTGTCCGTCGTAGGCTGAATACCCAGGACCGGGCGCCAGTCGAATTCCCAGTCGTTTAGCGGCCTCAGCAAGGGCTTGGGAGTCAGTATGAGTATCGACCCACAACCCGGTACCGTCCTGCGGTCTAAACCATGTCCACGATGGAAAGAGATCGCTGACAGTTCGACACGTCACTTCACGACCCACCCGAAGTAATTCTCGGCGTTCTCGACGTGCATCTTCCACATATCCCATAAGGCTTACTGCAACCAACTGCGTTGATATAGGACTTGCGAGGTCGTCAGCTTTTCGACGTTCAACTAGTTGCCGCACTCGAGTCGGGCTAGCTCGTAACCACCCTATCCTTAAACCTCCCCAGAATAGTTTCGACAATGTTCCAAGAGTGATCACGAGATCATCACTCGCCTGTCGCGCCAACATTGGCGCAGGGATCCCTGATCTAGTTAGGTCGTAGGAACAACAGTCCTCCACTACTGGAACGCCGTAACGATCAACCAGTGACGCGAGTGCGATTCTATGATCGGAGGACATCGTCAGCCCCGTCGGATTGTGGATCGTGGTCTGGCAATGAAGCATGGCCGGGCCACGCGCTAAACCTCTCTCTAACAAGTCAGGATCGACAGTTGTAGCTGTCAACGGGACTGTCTCCACTCGCGCACCGGCTAACCGCAGTTCTTCCAGCTCACCACGATAAGTCGGTTCTTCTACGAGCACCGTATCCCCAGGGGAAACTAAAAGCTGTGTGGCCAGATGACACGCGTGCTGCGCCCCATTGGTAACCATCACTTGTTGAGGCGTAGTTGGTAGGCCATCCTGAGTAAGTCGGTTAGCAATAACCTCACGTAGCACGGGCAACCCTGCCGGGAAATAACCGTCAGTATCAAAATACTCGTCCATACCGACCGGTGCTTCAGCCAATACTTTCCGCGCTATAGAGGAAGCAGGTAGCGCCCCGGTCGATAGATCAATCATCTTTGAGGTAGTGTCACTGAACGAAGACAGCCTGCCGTCCGTGGTCACCGCCGCGCGTCCGGACCTCACCCTTGTTCCAGACCCGACCAATGCGGCGATGTGACCGGCGGCTTCGAGAATTCCGAATGCCTCCGCCACGGTTTGTCGCGATACTTGAAAAGTGGCGGCACATGTCCGTTGAGATGGCAATATCGCTCCAGCTGGTAAAAAACCGGCATCAATCAGGTCCAATAGCGCGCTTGCTAATGATTCTGGGAGCGCTTGGGCAGGCTGGCTCCAATCCCCCAACATTCGACTCAGACCAGCAGGGTCAACTCTGACGACCACAACCAAAGTATCACTCTTTTGAGTGCGCAACGTCATAGCTCTCAGGCCAATTGGGTCTAAGTGGCCTATCACCGCCAGAGTCACCGAGCTAGCGTCTTGGGTGCACGATCACGAAGGAGTGCTCATGGCCACAATTGCTCTGCTGGGAACCCTGGACACTAAAGGAGACGAGTTTGACCGGCTGCATCGGCTCATCATTGAGAACGGCTGCCAAGTCATCACCATCGACGTCGGATCGTTTTCGACCAGCCCAATGGCCGATTGCACATCCGATGACGTTATTTTGGCCGCGGGAGAATCGCCTGAAGACCTCCGAAAGCGCCGTGACCGTGGCGAGATGATGGACGCCATGGGGCGCGGGGCCTCAGTCATCGTGTCCACCTTGGCTGACAAGGGCACAATCCACGGCTTGCTATCTCTCGGTGGATCGGGAGGCTCGTCTGTCGCAGCTTCGGTGATGCAGGCGTTACCAATTGGATTCCCGAAACTCCTCGTATCAACGATGGCGTCAGGGGATGTCAGTTCATATGTTGGGCAAACCGACGTCACTCTCATGTACTCGGTGGTCGATGTGGCAGGCTTTAATTCTGTCTCCCGCATGGTGTTTTCAAATGCTGCAGCCGCCATCTCTAGCATGGCATCTAACTATGAGAAAACCAGAACCGCACATAGCACGTCTAACAGCAAGCCCATCATCGGGCTGACTATGTTCGGTTTGACGACGCCAGCTGCAGACGAAGCTCGCAAAACCTTGACCGACCTCGGATATGAGGTCCTTGTCTTTCACGCTACTGGCTCGGGGGGAAAGACGATGGAAAAACTCGCGTCTTCTGGTCTTCTTGCGGGGGTCTGCGACCTGACAACGACCGAGCTTGCCGATGACCTTTGTGGTGGCGTCCTCTCAGCGGGACCTCACCGCTTGGAGGCCGCTGGTATATCAGGGATCCCTCAAGTCGTCAGTCTTGGTGCCCTCGACATGGTCAACTTCGGTCCGCCCAGCACCGTCCCAGAGCGATACGCAACACGCACATTGCATGTGCATAACCCCACGGTCACGCTCATGCGAACCAACGCCAGCGAAATGGCGGAGCTCGGACATCGTATAGCAAAGAAAGCTGCTGCATCCCACGGCCCGGTATACGTGTTCATACCGGCTCGGGGAGTCTCTGGTATCGACAGTGTCGGGGCTGACTTCTACGACCCGACCGCCGACGAAGCTCTGTTTAACGCGCTCAAAGACGACCTGAAAAACACGCACGTCAACGTTATCGAGCTTGATCAAAACATCAATGATGTTGGTTTTGGCAGAGCGATGGCCGAAACCCTCCACGACCTCATAACTCAGAACTGATCGGAAAGGAAAACACATGATGAACCGCAGGGACATTCTGGACACGTTCCGCAAACAGGTTGCCGACGGCACACCCATTGTTGGTGGTGGAGCTGGAACCGGTATTACAGCCAAGTCCGCCGAGGCCGGCGGCATCGACCTGCTGGTGATTTACAACTCAGGCCGGTTTCGTATGGCCGGCCGCGGATCTCTTTCGGGCCTCCTCGCTTACGGAGACGCCAATGAGATCGTCATGGACATGGGTCGGGAGGTCCTTCCCGTCGTCAAACACACTCCTGTTCTCGCGGGAGTCAACGGCACTGACCCCTTCCGAGTCATGCCTCGTTTCCTAGCCCAACTCAAAGAAGCCGGATTTGCTGGAGTCCAAAACTTCCCGACCGTAGGTCTCATCGACGGCACGTTCCGTGCCAATTTGGAAGAAACGGGGATGAGTTACGGCTTGGAAATCGACATGATCAAGGCAGCTCATGACCTCGACCTCATCACCTCACCCTACGTCTTTGATGTTGACCAGGCTAAGGACATGGCGCGTGCCGGTGCCGACATACTCGTCCCCCATATGGGTCTGACAACCTCCGGCACTATAGGCGCAAAGACTGCGCTCACCATCGAAGACGCCGCAGCCAAGGTCCAAGAACTCGCAGATGCTGCCAAGTCCATCAACCCAGACATTCTGTGTCTGTGTCACGGCGGCCCCATCGCCAACCCGGAGGATGCCCAGTACATCCTCGATCATACCGACGGCATTGTCGGCTTTTACGGGGCTTCATCGATCGAGCGCTTCCCAACAGAAATCGGTATCAAAAAACAAACCGAAGACTTTAAAGCCCTCTCGTTCAAAAAACACTAAGGCATTCTATTAAGTATCGGCGGTCAGCTCCGATAATCGTGGTTGACCGCCGATCATTATTGGCCCATAACGATTAAGAGAATCATCACAAACGGGGGCGCAGATCGGATGTGAATCTTCCGGCTTCCAGCAATGATCGGGTGATGTAGTGGGTCACGTTCCGGAACCCCAGGGCTGTGCCGCGTAGGTGTTCTAGGCGGCCGGTGGATCTCCTGTGTTTCCCGCTCTTGATATTTGAGCTGCTCACCCCCACCTCAAATACCAAGAGCCGGGAAACCAATATCGCTGCCACCCAGAGGCTGGACTGGCTGATCGGACCAGTCGGCCTGCCCGGTGTCCCCATCAAACCCCTACTGAGATTGTCGAGACCATCGCTAGGCTGCGGCGGGAACGACAGTGGTCGGCCCGGCTGATCTGTATCGACCTGGCAGATCGCGGTATTCGGATTTCTCAGGCCACGGTTGGGCGGTGGCTACGCCGGCTTTGGGCTGCACCGTCGACGTGTCCTCCACACCGATCCGTACACCAGCCCGGATCACCCCCCCGGTATCGGGGACGCATGATCCATCCCGGCATTAAAAAAGGTGGCCGGATACCTGAGGGAGGGGGATGACGTCTCCACGGCAGGGCTGTCACGCCTAGCTGCGGCACAGTAGGCGACGCCTATGTGTGACGGGTTGTCCCGGCTGGCCTACACCGAACCCTGTGCTGACCAGAAGGCTTTCATGCTGGTAGGGGTTGTGGGGTCGTGCGACGGTTTTCTTGTGCCGTCCACGGTATCGACGCCATCATCACAGTCACTGATAACGGCCCGTGATAGGCACATGGTCACATCCGTGCTGGTCGATGAAGGCCATCAACCATCAGCGGATTCGCCCCTACACTCCACAGTCGCAACGGCACCATTGAACGGTATAACCGGATCAAGCCCCGAGGAGCTTCTTGACGCCCGCCCCTACCGTTGGGAAGCTGGACCGGTCCACACCATCGGTGTAGGCAACATCCACAACACCTAGCATCGACCCCACACCGCCTCACCAGACCAGCCACCCACCTCGCTACTCCCCACAGGCGTAAGCAACCTCATGCGCAACTACAACTAGAGTTCCGTAGTTTTGCCCACTACATCACCAGATCACTGCTGGAAGCCGGAGGATTCAAACCCCACCTACATCGTTAATTGCGAAGAGGTCTTATCTTGCATGGCTGCCGATACCAGTATGTGATACTTCTTTCTCGGTAATCACCACCAGAGTACTGTTGCCAAATCCGAAACTCGGCGACCCTAAAGGGGGAGAGGGCTATGTCCAAGACAGTTGAGTCTAAGAAGGCGCAGACCATCGAGACCAAGCCCACGCCCATGGTGAAGCGGCTCACACTTTCCGAGCAGATGGCCATGATTAATAGGAAGAATCACGAAGAATGTCCGCTCGTTATGAGATGAATGGCACCTGTCAGCTTTGCAAGTTTACTAAGCAACTTGGGTGCCGATGAGAGTCCGTTCCGAAAAGAGTCTGTCGAAGGCAAATATTCAGCTCGTCGTATGTATCTGCCTATCGAGTCTTGGTAATGCTCTAACGGTCCCATTCTTCGCCGTTTACTTACAGCGAGAATTTGGAACTCGTAGCGCTTCTATCGCGCTTGCCTTACCTGCACTTGGCGCCCTTTCTGCGTACCCCTTTGTGCCAAAGCTTAAATCACGCTTGCCGATTCAGAGGCAGGTAACTCTAGGGGCGATGCTTGCAGCAGCCTCTTTCGTGGTAATGGCTATCTTCTATCAAGAACGTTTAGTTTTTGGCGCCTCTCTCTATGGCTACGGGATTGCTAATGGTGTAGTCCAAGCTAGTTTGAATCCATTATTAAAAGGGGTAGTAGATAAGGGTCAACTGACCAAAATATACTCACTTCGATATCTTGGTATGTACGTTGCGATTTTGATTGGGGGATTCTTGGGTAGCTGGGCGTCTACTGAAAGGCCGAGAATCTTCGGATGGCTGCTGTTTTTCAATGCGGTGACTTTCGTCGTCCTTGGTCTCGAAGCAAGTAGGTTTTCTCTCAAGAGCAATCCGCGTAGCTTGGCCGCTTCGAGCAGTATTCTGCCAAAGAATTCAAAGGAGGCACGATTTCTACTCTACCAGCTGGTTGCTGTGATGGGCGGATTCGGTCTCGGAGAGACAACCCTCCCCATGTGGGTTTCCGATCAAGGTGGTACACATGCCCAAGAGTTTTTGACGACTTGGATTCTAGTAGGAACGGCAAGCGCAATCATATTACAATTTTTCATTGGTCGAAAACTTGCTCATTCATCTCATATATCAAGTCTTAAATCTGTGTCATACACCTGGCTTGCTGGAGGGGTAGTTGGATTTGCTTTTCCTATGCTCAGCAAATCAGCTGGATCTCTAGTGATAGTTGCGGCAATATCACTTCTGTTTAGCTTTGGAAGTTCAATCTATGACGCTCACTATTATCCGCTGCTCATGGAATCGACAGAGGGCAGAGAGTTGGAACTTTCGTCCGCTGCTTCACTCACATGGTCAACTGGCCTGTTTATTGCTCCACTAGTGGGGGGACTCATGCTTTCAATCAGTGGTCAAGCCGTCTTTGCAGTCCTCGTCTGCGCTTCGCTACTGATGCTCGCAGCTCTACCACATGACTAACTGTAGTTGCGCATGACGTTGCTTATGCCCGTGGGTAGTAATGAAGCGCGTGACAGGAACACGGGCGTGGCACAGCGTTAGGGTCAGGCAACCTGGCCCCCGACATCACCCGATCAGGAAGCCGGCAGATTCATCCCGGCCTATATCCGCACTCATGAACAGGCGCTCTTCCAGAGTAACTGCGCGACAGAGGTGGCCCGATAGCCACATCGCCACCCGCTACACCGTCAATTGAAATGGGCCCGGAAACCAAGGTTTCCGGGCCCATACGTCACAGGATCAGATGAGGCCGAGTTCCTTGACGGCGTCGCGTTCGTCGGCGAGTTCTTTGGCGGAGGCGTCGATCTTGGCGCGCGAGAAGTTGTCGATCTCGAGACCCTGAACGATGTCGACTTTGCCGTCCTTGATGGTGACGGGGAAGGAGGAGATGAGGCCCTCAGGTACTCCGTAGGAGCCGTCGGACGGGATGGCCATGGACACCCAGTCACCCTCGGGGGTGGAGTTCATCCAGTCACGCATACACTCAACGGTGGCATTCGCGGCGGAGGCAGCGGAGGAGGCACCGCGGGCGTCGATAATGGCTGCGCCGCGTTTGGCGACCGTTGGGATGAATTCGTTTTCGATCCACGCCTCGTCCACCAGATCGGCAGCCTTCTGGCCTGCGACCTCGGCATGGAAGACGTCGGGGTACTGGGTGGAGGAGTGGTTGCCCCAAATGGTCATGTGGCGCACGTCGTTGACGGTCTTGCCGGTCTTGCGAGCCAGCTGTGTCTTGGCGCGGTTGTGGTCCAAGCGGGTCAGGGCGGCGAAGTGATCGTTCGGGATATCGACCGCGTTGGTGGCGGCAATCAGGGCATTGGTGTTGGCAGGGTTGCCAGTGACGAGAACGCGAACGTCGTCGGCAGCAACCTCATTGAGAGCCTTGCCTTGGGCGGTGAAGATGGCGCCGTTCTTGGTCAACAGGTCGGAACGCTCCATACCGGCCTTACGAGGCATGGCACCGACGAGGAAGGCGGCGTTAACTCCGTCGAAGACCTTCTTTGGGTCGTCGCCGACCTCGATGTTCACCAGGTTGCCGAAGGCACAGTCGTCAAGCTCCATGACGACACCCTCGAGAGCCTTGAGGGCCGGGGTAATTTCGAGTAAACGAAGTTCGATGGGAGTGTCCCCGAGCAGTGAGCCGGAGGCGATGCGGAACAGCAGGCTGTAACAAATCTGGCCGGCAGCACCGGTAACGGCAATCTTGACTGGGGTCTGGGTCATGGATCTCTCCTTGAAAGTCCTCGATGACGCTTTGGATACCTCCGAGCGTACTCGCGGACAGCCCGCGAAGTGGGCCGGAGTAGTTATTCTCGCCAAGAACAACTGACGGCGGTGAGAATTTTCCCGTTACAAACTCACACAGCTGGGCAGACTCACACAGCTGGAAGGTTTTGCCTGGCTGTCGGGGTCGTCAGCTGAAAATGACGGTACGCATACCGTCCAGGAAGGTGCGGTGTTCGGCGAAGAGACGCACGGCTTCGTTGAGGGTTGCCGACTCGATGTCCTGTCCAATTGCCGTCAACTGGGCGACGGTTTGGGAATGATCGACGCGCTGGACTCGCTGTTCGAGGATGGGTCCCTCGTCAAGGTCGACGGTGACGAAGTGGGCCGTCGCGCCAATGAGCTTCACCCCGCGGGAATGGGCCTGACGGTAAGGATTCGCCCCTTTAAAACCGGGCAGGAACGAGTGATGAATGTTGATACAGCGTCCCGACAGCTGCTCGCACAGCTCGGGGGAGAGGATTTGCATATAGCGGGCCAACACCACCAATTCGACATCAAGGTCATTGACAGTGCGCAGCACCTCCCGTTCGAAGGCCCCCTTGGATTCCTTGTCGACCTTTTGCCACCGGAAGGGCACCTTGTGGAACTCTGCCAGGTCAGCAAGGTCAGGATGATTGGCCATCACTTGGACGACGTCGATAGGCAATCGGCCGTTGGCGCGGTTGAACAAGAGGTGTGACAGGCAGTGGGGTGCCTTGGAAGCAAGGATGAGAGTGCGGACCGGGCGTCCCAGCTCGTCAATTCGGAACTTCGCCTGGTACCGGCGTGCCTGTTCTGCGACGGCGGATTCTAGATCAGCCCGGCTGCTCACCGACTCGACCTGCAGTCGGATGAAGAAGTTTCCGGTATCGGTGCTGGTGAACTGCTGGCACTCGGTGAGGTTGCCGCCAATGTGAGAACACGCCCCGGTAACGGCGTGGACGAGTCCCGGCTGGTCGGGGCTGGTCCAGGTGACAACGAGCTGGTGGGGTTCCGACATGACCGGTACGGTAGTCGGCCCGGCGTCCAGGGGAGGGAGGTTTCAAGGGGCGGATTGGGGCAGCTTGAGGTGTTCAGCCATGTTGCGTTGCTGACCGAGCCGTTTTGTCCCCTTTCTCCACTATTGTGAGATGCAGTGCCGCACCGGTCCTTCGACGGTCGGATTGCGGTGTTCCCTCGACCACAGGAGTTCGTGAATGCCCACCATCGTCTGGACCAAGATCGACGAAGCACCCGCCCTCGCGTCATATTCCCTGTTACCCATCGTGCGGGGATTCCTCGACGAATCAGGTATCGACATCACGACCTCGGATATTTCCCTGGCAGGGCGCATCTTGGCTCAGTTCCCGGATCGTCTGAGCGAGGATCAAAAGGTGGCCGATCACCTGGCCAAGCTCGGTGAACTCACCGGATCTCCAGACGCGAACATCATCAAGCTTCCCAATATCTCCGCGTCCATCCCGCAGCTCAAGGCTGCCATTGCTGAGTTGCAGTCCCAGGGCTATGACTTGCCCGATTTCCCGGATAAGCCCGCCACTGGCGAGGAGAAGGAGATCGCCGCCCGATACGCCACCGTGCTCGGCTCGGCCGTCAATCCGGTGCTGCGTCAGGGCAACTCCGACCGTCGTGCCCCAGCTGCTGTCAAGGCCTACGCCAAAGCTCATCCACATCGCATGGGCGCATGGACCGATCAGGTCAAAGCCCGCGTCGCGCACATGGACTACGGCGATTTCTTTGACCACGAGGAGTCCTTCGTCTCTGGCGGGCAGGACCTCGACGTGGTTCTCGTGGGAGCCGATGGCTCACAGACCACCCTTGCCAGCGGAATCAAGACCCTTGAGGGTGAGATCGTTGACGCGACCTTCATGTCGGTTGACGCCCTCGACGAGTTCTATGCCGCCACCCTGGCCAAGGCCAAGGAGGAGGACCTGCTGTGGTCGGTCCACCTCAAGGCCACCATGATGAAGGTGTCCGACCCGGTCCTCTTCGGCCATGCGGTTCGCACCTTCCTGGCTGACGTTTTCGACAAGTTCGGTGCCGACCTTGACTCTGTAGGCGTCAACCCGGATCTCGGCCTGGGGGATCTCTACGCTCGTGTGGACAAGCTGCCCGCCGACCGCGCAGCCAAGGTCAAGGCCGCCATCGACTCCGCTTTCCGCGCTCGACCTGCCCTGGCTATGGTCGATTCGGACAACGGCATTACCAACCTCCATGCTGGCAACCTCGTCATCATCGACGCTTCGATGCCGACCGTCGTCCGTGATTCCGGATGTATGTGGAATGCCGAGGGCAAACGTCAGGAGACTTTGGCCTGCATACCCGACCGCAGCTACGCGACGATGTATGCCGCGATCATGGACGATTGTCGTCAGAACGGGGCCCTTGACCCTGCCACCATGGGCGATGTCCCTAACGTTGGTCTGATGGCCCAAAAGGCCGAGGAGTACGGCTCCCACTCGACCACCTTCACCGTCGCCCATGACGGTCGTGTCGAGGTGCGCTCCGGCGATGAGGTGCTGACGAGCCAGCAGGTCGAGGCCGGCGATATCTGGCGTATGAGTCGTGTGCGTGACATCCCAGTGCGCGACTGGGTGCGCCTGGCGGTCGAGAGGGCCCGTGTGACGAATACTCCGGCAGTGTTCTGGTTGGACGAGAATCGCGCTCATGACGCCCGCGTCATCGAGAAGGTCAAGGCCTACCTGCCCGAGCACGACACCAAGGGCCTGGATATTCGTATCCTCGCGCCAGTCGAGGCCATGAAGTTCACCTTGGAGCGCGTGCGTCGCGGTGAAGACACCATCTCAGTAACCGGTAATGTGCTGCGTGACTACCTCACTGACCTCTTCCCGATTCTCGAAATTGGTACCAGCGCCAAAATGCTCTCGGTTGTTCCGCTGCTGGCTGGCGGTGGCCTGTTCGAGACCGGCGCTGGCGGCTCGGCTCCCAAGCACGTTGCCCAGTTTGTCGCTGAGAATTACCTGCGTTGGGACTCTCTGGGTGAGTTTTGTGCCCTGGGAGCCTGCCTCGAGCACATCGACCAGACCACCGAGGGCACCAAGGCGGGAGTGCTCGCGGCCACCTTGGACAAGGCCATTGGCGCTTTCCTGGAGAACGACCGTTCTCCGGCACGCAAGCTCGGCCAGATCGACAACCGTGGCTCCCACTACTGGCTGGCCCGGTACTGGGCTGGTGAGCTGGCCGCGCAGAAGGACGATCCCGAGCTTGCCGACCGATTCTCCGACGTCGCCACTGAGCTGGCTTCCCGCGAGACTCAGATCCTTGACGAGCTCAACGGGGTCCAAGGCAATCCGGTTGACATGGGCGGTTACTACCACCCCGACGAGGAGCTTGTTGAGGATGCCATGCGTCCCAGCTCGACTTTCAACGCCATCATTGAATCCTTGTGAGGGATTGAATCTTTGTCAGACGAGGTGAACCGACGCCGATCGTTCAACATCATCGGCGTCGGTATCGTCCAACAACTCGGTTTCGGGACAATGACTGGTGATGGTTCAAAAACCACCTCGCCCTGGCCGTTGCGAGGTTCTCGACGTGTTCAGGTTCGGGTCGGTTTTCGCGGCAATGACACCTTGCCTAGAGTTTGTTGGCCCGACCCCTTATTCTTGATCTCATGCACAATGACGACCGGGAGGGCGATAGTCCCTTCATCCTTGCCTCTGTGACGAGAGGAATGGTGACGGTTCGTGGCTGACGTCCTTGAGAACGCCGCCCTTATCCTTCTTTTCATCCTCCTCGGAGGAGTGTTCTCCGCCGCCGAAATGGCGTTGGTGAGCTTGCGTGATTCTCAGGTCAAGCAACTGGCAGTCACCCGCGGGTCTCGCGGCCGTTCCATCCAAAAACTGCAATCGAATCCCAACCGGTTCCTGTCTTCAGTCCAGATCGGTGTCACGGTGTCGGGCTTCCTGGCCTCGGCATTCGGCGGTGCGACGTTGGCCAATCAGCTGGCCCCGGTATTCGTGTCCTGGGGAATGTCGGCATCCGTCGCTAGCACGGTGGCCCTCGTCATCATCACGATCATCATTTCCTACTTTTCGATCGTGCTGGGAGAGCTAGTTGCCAAACGCCTTGCCATGCAGCGTGCCGAAGGTTTTTCGCTGGTCCTCGGTCCGATGGTCAATGGCATTGCTACCTTGTTCCGCCCGATCATCTGGTTCCTGGGTGTCTCAACCAACTTCGTCGTCAAGATTCTTGGCGGCGATCCCGGAGCTGCCCGCGAAGAGGTCACCGACGAGGAGATCCGTTCCATGGTCGTCTCCTCAGCTACCTTGGGCGATGAGGAGCGCACCATCCTCGACGAGGTTTTCGCAGTGGGGGAGAAGTCCTTGCGAGAGGTGATGGTTCCTCGCACTGAGGTGGACTTCCTGCAGGGATCGATGACGGCTGCTCAGGTGGCCCAAATGGTCCGTGACGGCTCCCACTCCCGGTACCCCGTCATTGATGGATCGGCCGATCGAGTGCTCGGATTCGTCCACGTCCGTGATCTGCTTGAGCTTGACCCCCAGAGTCGCAACAGCCGAGTTTCCCAGCTTGTGCGTACGGTCATCTCCCTGCCCGACAGTGTGAAGGTGCTCAAGGCCTTGACGGAGCTGCGTCGCACCCATGCCCATCTGGCCATCGTCCTTGACGAGTACGGCGGTACTGCCGGCATTGTGACTCTTGAGGACCTCGTCGAGGAGATCGTCGGTGACATCACGGACGAATACGACACCGTCGAGCCTTCTGACCTGGCTCACGTTCGACAGCGCGATATCGACGGACTGACGACGATCGAGGAATTCTCCGAGAAGGTTGGTCTGGTGTTGCCGGAGGGTCCATATGACACCGTTGCCGGCTACTTTATGGCCCAGACCGGGCAAGTCCCGGTTAAGGGAGCCCAGGTCAATGTCCATCTGTTCCCAGTCGGTTTCATTGCCGACGACGACGAGGAACAGGAGGAACTCGCTCCCAACGTCGAGCTGACGGTGACCGAGGTCGATGGTTTGCGTGCCGCATGGCTGAGGGTTCGTAGGCTCGATGCGCCAATCGTGACGTCCGGGGCCTCTGCTGCCCCGCATTCTGATCGGGAGGCGGCAAGCGCGTGAAACGACCCGCGTGGCTCGGCGGTCCTGGAAAGGATGCTGACGGGGCAGTTCTGCTGACCGGCCCAGAAGCCGGAGAACTCCTGACGGCAGCCGTCGAGCACTCCGGCGGGATTCTGTTGGACTGGCAGCTTGACCACGTGGACGCCAATCCAGGCCAATCCACCACGGCCACGTATCAGGCTCGCGTGCAATGGCAGACGGGGGAGCGGCAGGAGCTTTTTGGTATGAGTGCGCGTGCCGACGGTCCTGCGATGACCGATTCGCGCGCCGACATCTATGTCGATGGTTCTCGCGAGGTTGCGATATGGCGATATCCCGATGATCCAGACCTGCCCGGGCTGTCTCGGGCCGCTTATCCCGAGCACATGGCGGCGATCATTTCTGATTTGGGGCTGGTTGGCGGTCCCGTCAGCGCTCCAGAGATCAATCTGCGGATGATCGGGTATCGACCCAGGCGTCGGGCGGTGCTGTGCGTCGAGGTTGCTCAGCGACGGTTCTATGTCAAGGTTCTGCGTGACGGCATTTTCCAAGCAACTCTTGCCCGTCACGAGCTACTGACACGCGCGGGCGTGCCGAGTCCCCGCGTCGCCGGGATCACTGACGACAATTTGCTCTTCTTGACCGAATTGCCGGGACGTCCTCTCAGCAAGGCCCTGTTCGAGCCAGGGAATCCCTGCACAGCCGAGAGCCTTGTTGGGCTGCTCGACCAGCTGCCTGCCCAAGTATGCGACCTGCCCCGACGCTCCCCATGGAGTGAGTCGGTGGACCATTACTGTCGCATGGTCTCCGCCGCCATGCCCGATCAGCAGGCTCGCCTGGAGCGGATGGCGCGCACGATTTCTCAGGGGCTGTCGGGCGCACCGCAGGGTAATGAGCCAACCCATGGCGACTTCCATGAGGGCCAGATTCACGTCTGGAATGGCCAGGTGTGCGGAATCCTCGACGTCGACACCATCGGGCCAGGGCGTCGTGTCGATGATCTTGCCTGTTTGGTCGCCCATCTGTCGACGGTGCAGCACATGAATTCTTTGCAGGCTAACCGGATGAGACAGATCTTGGCGGCATGGGTACCGGTCTTTGATACCAGAGTCGATCCGGTGGAGCTGAGGCTGCGCTCCGCCGCAGTGGCAATATCCCTTGCGACCGGACCATATCGAAGCCAGGAAACCAACTGGGCTGCTGAGACGACCTCGATCATTGACGCAGCGGAAGCCTTGGTCAATCAGGTTTCCTAACGGGCCGATTCGTCCTATGCCGATTCGTCCTATGAGGTGGGCACCGGTGTCAAACGTGCCAGGGCATTTTGCCACTTCTTGGGTTCACTTTCGCCGTTGAGGTGTCGATCCCGCCACGAAAGGGTTACAGTTTGATGGCCCGGGAGGTGAAATCTGCCGCGCGGGCTCCCTATTCGTCGGATCATCGTCTGCTCCAGGAGGCAGTCCGTGAAGAAGTCACACCTCGCTATCCCCGCTGTTTTTGCAGCCGCAGCCCTGTCGCTGTCGGCGTGTGCGCAAGCTCCGGACGAGTCCTCGGGTTCCTCGTCGAGTTCGGCCGCCGCCTCGGCGAACGCCAACTCGAATTCGGGTGAGTTCAAGGCCTGCATGGTCTCTGACTCCGCCGGCTTCAACGACAAATCCTTCAACGAGACCTCTCTGAAGGGCCTCACCAAGGCCGCTAGCGACCTTGGTGCCAAGACCGCAAAGGTCGAGTCGAAGGACGACAAGGACTACGCCACCAACCTGCAGTCGATGATTGACGCGAAGTGCTCGATCATCGTCTCCGTCGGTTTCCTGCTTGAGGAGCCGACCCTGGCCGCCGCCAAGGCGAACCCGAACGTCAAGTTCGCCATCGTCGATGACAACCCGCAGGGTGCCCCGTCTAACCTCAAGCCGCTGATCTTCAACACCGCCCAGTCCTCCTTCGAGGCCGGTTACTTGGCCGCCTCGCTGACCAAGACCGGCAAGGTCGCCACCTTCGGCGGCATGAAGATCCCCACCGTCACCATATTCATGGATGGTTTCGCCCAGGGCGTCGACTACTACAACAAGCAAAAGAACAAGTCGGTCAAGGTTATCGGTTGGAACGCCGAGAAGCAGGACGGCCAGTTCGTCCCGCAGCCCAACCCGTTCCAGAACGTCTCTGGTGGTAAGACGACTGCTCAGGCCCTGCTTAACCAAGGTGCAGACATCATCCTCCCGGTCGCCGGCAACGCAGGTAACGGCGCTTTGCAGGCTGTGAAGTCCTCCGGAGGCAAGGCCAATGCCATCTGGGTTGACGGCGACGGCTGTGAGACTCAGCCCTCCTACTGCTCCAACATCATCACCTCGGTGTACAAGGGTATGGATGTCGCTGTCTTTGATGCCATCAAGGCTGCTAAGGACGGCTCCTTCGACAACAAGCCGTACATCGGTTCTCTTGAGGACGGCGGCACCGGACTGTCCCCGTTCCACGAGTTCGACTCCAAGGTGCCCGCTGAGGTCAAGGAAGAATTGAACACGATCAAGGCCGACATCGCCTCCGGCAAGATCGAGATCACCTCGAAGGCCCAGCCCAAGTGAGCTGTCAGCGCGAACTCGGTTCCTGAGCTGGCAACTACGTGAGCCGATGACGCGCCGATCTCCTTGGGGAGGTCGGCGCGTCGTCGTCGGCTCACACTGAGGGATCAGACGTGGAAGGATCTGACCTGTGACCACCAACACCACCGCCGCCCCACCCGGTGACCGCGCCCCCGTTAAGGACGGACTGAGCTTGCGCGCAGTCACGAAGAGGTTCGGGACTCTGACGGCCAACGACCACATCGACCTTGATATCCGCCCCGGGCGTATCCATTGCCTGCTCGGCGAGAACGGTGCAGGCAAGTCGACCCTCATGAATATCCTGTATGGGCTGTTGCCCTCGGATGAGGGATCGGTCTACATCGATGGTGTCGAACAGCATTTCGACAATCCCAGGCAGGCTATGGCGGCTGGCATCGGGATGGTCCACCAGCACTTCATGCTTGTCAACGTGTTCACGGTGGCCGAGAACATCGTGCTGGGACGGGAGGAATCGACCGCCGGGGTGCTGTCGATGAAGCGAGCTCGCGCGAAGGTGCGTGAGCTGTCGGATCGCTATCACTTCGATGTCAACCCGGATTCCGTCATTGAGAACCTTCCGGTCGGCGTCCAGCAGCGCGTCGAGATCCTCAAATCCTTGGCCAATGACGCCAAATACCTCATCTTCGACGAGCCTACCGCCGTGCTCACCCCGCAGGAGATCGACGAACTCATGGCCGTCATGAAGACCTTGCGAGATGAAGGCCGAGCCATCGTCTTCATCACTCATAAATTGCGTGAGGTTCGCGCCATTGCCGACGACATCACCGTGGTGCGTCGCGGAAAGATTGTTGGTGAGGCTTCTGCCGATCAGTCTGAGGCTGAGCTGGCCGAGATGATGGTGGGACGAAACGTCAAGCTGGTGGTTGACAAGGGGGAGGCCAACCCGACCGGACCGCGTCTTGAGGTCGAAAACCTTACCGTGGCCGATGACGTCGGCTCGGTTGTCGTCGACAATGTGTCCTTCACTGTCGAGGGCGGTGAGATCCTTGGCGTCGCTGGTGTGCAGGGCAACGGCCAGACTGAGCTGGCGTCGGCACTGCTTGGTCTCATCAAGCCGACCTCAGGATCAATCCGCATTGACGGCAAGGACACCACGGGTGCAGCCCCGATCAAGACGATCGAGGCCGGTCTAGGATTCGTCCCCGAGGATCGGCAGCGTGATGGTTTCATCTCAGAGTTCTCCATCGCTGAGAACCTCATCCTCAACCAGGTCAGTGCCTTCTCCAAGCACGGTAACCTGCAACTCAAGCGCATTGCCGACAATGCCCGTGATCGGGTTGCTGAGTTCGATATTCGTACTCCCTCGGCTTCTCTGCCGGTGTCCTCTTTGTCAGGCGGTAACCAGCAGAAAGTCGTTCTGGCCCGTGAGCTTTCACGACCGTTGAGCGTGCTGGTGGCCTCCCAACCCACTCGCGGTGTCGACGTCGGCGCCATCGAGTTCCTGCACCAGCGAATCGTCGAGGAGCGGGACAACGGTACGGCAGTTCTTATCGTCTCAACTGAACTCGATGAGATCGAGGCTTTGTCAGACCGTATCGCGGTGATGTATCGCGGTCGGATCGTCGGAGTCGCCCCGGCGGGAACTCCTCGCGACGTTCTCGGCCTCATGATGGCCGGATTCAGTTATGACGAGGCGTGTGAGAGCGTCGCCAAGGGACACAAGGAGGTCTCGCAATGAGCACTGAATCCCCGAAGCCCACCCCGTCGGAGGAGACCACTGGGTCGACGGCGCCCGCTGCGGCCACGTCGCGTCACTCCTTCCCGTGGAATGACCTGTGGGTGACGATTGCTGCCTTCGTGCTGGCCTTCATTGTCTCGGCCATTGTCATGGTGGCTGCTGACCCGAAGATCAATAAGGAATGGAGCTACCTTTTCTCCCGTCCGGACGCCCTGACTGACTCCTGGGCCAAAGTTTCTTCAGCCTACGTCGCCCTGTTCGAGGGAGCCTTTGGATCCTGGCGGGCTTTCACCGCGACGACGGCCCAGTCCGCCCCTCTGATCTGTGGTGGTCTTGCCATCGGTTTGGGTTTCAAGGCCGGTCTGTTCAACATTGGTGGTCAAGGCCAGGCGATTGCGGGTGCAACGCTGGCTGCCTGGGTCGGATTCAACTTCCACTCCCTGCCCCTGCCCATCCATCTGCTGTTTGCTGTGATCGCTGGTTTCGTCGGGGGAGCCATCTGGGGTGGCATAGCTGGCGTCCTGAAAGCTCGCGCTGGCGCCAACGAGGTCATCGTGACCATCATGCTCAACTACGTTGCCAGTGGTCTGTTGGCATGGCTGCTGACAACGTCGGCTTTCCAGATGCCGGGCCGTACTGACCCAATTGCCCCGATCGTTGACTGGAACGCTACGTTCCCGCGATTGGCCGGGTCTCAATTGCACCTGGGATTCTTCCTGGCTGTGTTGCTGGCGGTAGGCACGTGGTGGCTACTGGATCGCACTCGTCTAGGACTTCAAATCCGTGCAGTCGGTGCTAACCCGAGCGCCTCGGCCACTGCCGGTATGAACACGAACTCGATCATCGCCTGGACCATGGTCATCTCGGGCGGTCTGGCGGGTATGGCCGGTGTCGAGGTGGCTCTGGGGCCGATCTCGGGTGCCACGCCAACCCAGCTGTCCATCGGCTTGGTCGGAACCATTGGATTCGATGCCATCACGGTGGCGTTGCTGGGCCGTTCCAAGCCGCTTGGCATCGTGCTGGCCGGTCTGTTCTGGGGGGCTATGAATCAGGGTGGTTTGAGAATGCAGGCCATGACGCAGACGTCCCTTGATCTCGTCCGAGTGATTCAGGCCGTCATCGTCATGTTCGTGGCCGCTCCCATGCTGGTCAAAACGATCCTGCCCTTCCTCAAGACCCGAAAAGAACGGAGACACAAGAAACGCGAAAAGGCTTCGGCTGACACCACCACGAAGGGAGCCCTGGCATGAGTCCGTCGGCGCGTTTTCCCCGTCCCACCACGTCCGACATTGACGTGCCTGCTGAAGTCAGCGAGGCTCTGGACAAGGAGCTGGAGTTCGAGCAGGTGGAGTCCCGCGAGGCCCGAACCCATCGTCTGTCGACGGGCGTACTTATCGCCATCATGGCGGTCATCCTGTTTTTCCTGCTGACCAAGACTTCTGGCAAGGCTCACTTTGCCTTCACTGACGCCTTGGCGGGTAAAGATTTGGGGACCCTGACGGTTTCCGGATTCCCGACAGTCCTCGTCAGCGCTATCGCATGTCTGTTGGCAGCCGGTGCATTCTTCGTGGGTCGCAGCCGTCACACCTTGACTCTCACTGCCGGGGTCGTGGCCGGTATCGCCATTGTCATCGGCTTCCTGAGCTGGGCAGCTGCCGGACGCGAACTGCCCTTCCAAGTGGCGGGCCAGTTGCAGGGCACCTTGTCAGTGGCCACCCCGCTAGTTCTTGGCGCTCTGTGCGGTGTGATGTGTGAGCGTGCCGGTGTCGTCAACGTCGCGATCGAGGGTCAGATGCTCACTGCAGCCTTTGCTGCGGCTCTGGTCGGATCAATGACCCAGACGGTGTTCGCGGCCATCGTCGCAGCAGCGATCGCCTCGGTGCTGACAGCCGCCCTGCTGGCCGTGTTCACCATCAAGTACTTTGTCGACGAGGTCGTCATGGGCGTGGTGGTCAACCTCTTCGCCTCGGGCTTGACGGGCTTCCTGTATACCCAGCTGCTCTCGCCCGAGGCCGAGAAGTACAACACCGCCCCGATCATGGCGGAGGTGCCGATTCCCGTGCTGTCAAAGATCCCGTTCTTCGGGCCGATCTTTTTCGATCAGACGATTCTGGTCTATATCGGTTTCCTCTGTATTCCGTTGGTGTGGTTCCTGCTGTGGCGGACCAAGTGGGGGCTGCGGGTGCGTTCCGTGGGCGAACATCCGGAGGCTGCTGACACCGTCGGTATTTCCGTTGCCGGGATTCGGTGGTCAGCCGTGCTGGTCGGCGGTATTTTCGCCGGTCTGGGTGGGGCCTACTTCACCATCGGTACCGTGGGGTCCTTCTCGAAGGACATCACAGTCGGTAACGGTTTTATCGCCCTGGCCGCCCTCATCATGGGCCGGTGGCGTCCAGGGCTGGCTGCTGTGATGGCCCTGTTCTTCAGCTTCGTGACCCAGCTGTCTACCGAGCTGTCGACGATCAGCGCCCCAATGCCCTCGCAGTTCCTGCTTATCCTGCCGTACATCGCAACCATCGTTGCGGTGGCGGGCCTGGTGGGAAAGGTGAGGTCGCCAGCAGCCGACGGAACCCCGTACATCAAGGAGTGACGTGGACGTCGACTGGTCAAGGTTGCGCTCTCGCGCCCGTGAGCTGACCAAGCGCGCCTATGTGCCGTACTCCCATTTTCCGGTGGGAGCGGCAGGGCTTGCCGAGGATGGCCGAGTGGTTGTCGGATGCAACGTCGAGAACGCCGGTTACGGGGTCACCCTGTGCGCCGAGTGCGGGTTGATTAGCGACCTCGTGGCCGGCGGAGGGGGACATCTCCTCGCCTTTTGCTGCGTTGACGCCACGGGTCAGACGATCATGCCGTGCGGGCGTTGTCGTCAATTATTGTGGGAACATGGCGGCCCGGGAATGCTTATCGACACCCCAGCCGGGGTGCAGACGATGGCCGAGGTGCTGCCGCAGGCCTTTGGTAGTGATGACCTTGATCGGGTAGCCAACCAGCAGGAGAAGTCATGATCGTCGCGGCAGCTGATGGGTCTTCCCTCGACAATCCAGGCCCAGCCGGTTGGGCCTGGTACATCGACGATGACACCTGGGCTGCGGGCGGTTGGCCGCGTGGCACGAATAACATGGGCGAACTCAAGGCTGTCCTCGACCTGTTGCGCGCCACCCGTGACGCTGACGAGCCGCTGACGATCCTGTGCGATTCCCAATACGCCATCAACTGCTGTACCAAGTGGATGTCAGGGTGGAAGCGCAAGGGGTGGCGCAAACGCGACGGCAAACCGGTCCTCAATCGAGATCTGCTGGAGTGCCTTGACGAGGAACTCGAGGGTCGTGACGTCAGCTTCGAATGGGTCAAGGGACACGCTGGCCACGCCATGAATGAGGCAGCCGATCAGCGCGCCCGTGCAGCCGCCACAGCATTCCGGGATGGTACTCCGGTCGATCACGGTCCAGGCTTCGGTGGAGTTGTCCGCGAGCTGGAGCAGGACGTTGCGAGTCCTGGACGCGGCGTCGCACAGGAAGGGCTGTTCGATCTGCCGGAACGCCCTGCTACCCCCGAGCAGGAACTCGTTGGGATTCTTACCGACAATGAACGTCGCCTCCTGGAGACCGACGTCGGCGCTCACCGTCGCGCCCTCAAAGAGCTTGCGGCCCGCGATTTCGTCGAGCATGACGCGGATGGGCGGCTGTGGACGAAGGGTCGTGCCCTAGCGCAAATGCCTGCCCCGAAGGTGCGGACGAGTATCGAGATTCTCGGAATGGTATGTCTCGGTCCGGCAGACGTCCTGCTGCGCTGGCGGGCTCGGGCTGGGTCTCAGGTGAGTTTGCGAGTATCGCTGTGGCACCGCGACTCTGAGCGTGGCTGGCAGGTGAGATTTCACCAGATCACCCCGGTGCGCTGACCTGTCCACCAGAGGCGGCACGACGACCACGATGACGTCATACCGGTACAGTTACTTTTATGTGTGCCAACATTCTTACTGCCGTTGCGTGGCCCTACGCCAATGGGCCTCGACATATCGGCCATGTATCCGGATTCGGTGTCCCCTCTGACGTCTTCGCCCGGTACATGCGAATGTCGGGCCACCGCGTACTCATGGTTTCCGGTTCGGACTGTCACGGCACTGCTATCTCTGTCAAAGCCGACCAGGAGGGTCTGACGGCCCAGGAGTGCGCCAAGAAGTACCACCGTATTATTGCGTCCGATCTGCAGGGTTTGGGCTTGTCCTATGACCTGTACACCTCGACGATGACGGATAACCACGCTCACGTCACCCAGGAGATTTTTACCCGGTTGTACGAGAATGGTTACGTGGTCAAGAAGGCTGAGATGGGGGCGTTCGAGCCGTCGACTGGCCGAACCCTTCCGGACCGCTACATCGAGGGCACCTGTCCGATCTGCGGATATGACGACGCCCGCGGCGATCAGTGTGACAATTGTGGTCGACAGCTCGACCCAGCTGATCTGCTCAACCCACGTTCCAAGACCACCGGTGCCACCCCGGAGTTCCGCGAGACCGAGCATTTCTTCCTCGATCTGCCTGCCCTCGCGGAATCCCTCACGACGTGGATCGATACTCGCACCGATTGGCGTCCCAACGTCCTCAAGTTTTCCCACAATCTTCTTGAAGAACTGCGCCCGCGTGCCATCACCCGTGACCTTGACTGGGGTATCAAGGTGCCGGTCGAGGGCTGGGAGAACGAACCCATGAAGCGTATCTACGTGTGGTTCGACGCCGTTATTGGTTATCTTTCCGCCTCTATCGAGTGGGCTCGGCGTATCGGCAAGCCGGATGCTTGGCGTGACTTCTGGAACGACGAGGACACCCGGTCCTACTACTTCATGGGCAAGGACAACATTGTCTTCCACTCTGTGATTTGGCCAGGAATGTTGCTGGGCACCAACGGACGCGGTGATAGGGGAGGCGAGCCTTCCGAGGAACTCGGTATCCTCGACCTGCCGACTGAGATCGTCTCCAGCGAATTCCTCACCATGAGTGGTTCGAAGGTGTCGAACTCTCGCGGTGCCACCATCTTCGTGGGGGATTTCTTGCGTGAGTTCGGACCAGACGCACTGCGTTACTTCATCGCAGTGGCCGGCCCGGAAAACCAGGACACCGACTTCACATGGGAGGAGTTCGTCCGTCGGGTGAACTTCGAGCTGGCCAACGAGTGGGGGAACCTGGTCAACCGGTCGATCTCGATGGCTTTCAAGAACTGCGGCGAGATTCCGGCTGCCGGAGAGCTGACCGACGCCGACCGCGAATTGCTGCAGGTCTCCGCTGCCGGATTCGACACTGTGGGAGACCTGCTCACCCATACAAAGTTCAAGGCGGCTATTAGTGAGGCAATGAGGATCGTCGGCCTAGCAAACGCCTACATTTCCGCTCAGGAGCCTTGGAAGCTCAAGGACGATCCGCAACGCCGCGACACCGTGCTGCACGTGGCCCTGCAGGTCGTCAGTGACGTCAACACCATGTTGACACCGTTCATGCCGCACTCGGCCCAGAAGATTTATGAGGCGCTGGGCGGCGAGGGTGTGTGGGCTGCTCAACCCGAACTCATCGAGACCGAGGAAAACACCATCCTCATGGGTGACTACGCCTCCGAAAAGGCCTCCTGGGGTCGTCGTGACATCGCGGTGGGAACCCCGTTGTCCAAGCCCAGCCCGATCTTCCGCAAGCTTGACCCGAAACTTGCGGAGACTGGACCAGAATGGGCCCCAGTTAACCCGTAGTGAGGTGCCGTCCGCCGGCTGCCAAGAAGTACCCGAAACCGACGATGGTGAAGCGTACTTGGTTTGGGGTTCTTCGCACTTGAGGGTGTAGACGGGGTTCGGTTTCCAGCGGTGATCTCGCGATGTCGTGCGCCGAGATTACGGAATCCTAGTTGTAGTTGGTCTTAGAGCTGGCGGGCCAGCCGCTGCAACTGGCAGACGATGAGGGCGCACGCCTCGGCGTCGGAATCTGCCCGGTGGTGATCCAGTTGGAAACTTGGCTCACAGGCCTCGAGGACCGTCGGGAGCTTGTAATTGGGCAGGCCGGGGATGAGGCGTTGAGCTGTCCGATAGGAGCAGAAGAACGGAGACGGCAAGGTGACCGTGCCGAAGTATTCGTCGAGCTGACGCCACACCCGGGAATCGAATGCAGCGTTGTGGGCGTAGACGGTGGCTCCGTTAACAAAGTGGGAGATGTCATCGGCGATGGACGGCCACATGGGAGAATTCCAGACATCGGTGGCAGAGATCCCATGGAGGTAGGTGAACTCGAAGGAGTCCCAGCCACGCGGCGGCCTGATGAGGGTGTTGAATCTATCGACGACCTGGCCGTCACGGACCTTCACCATGGCCAACTGGCAGGCTGAGACACCACCCATTCGATTGGCTGTCTCGAAGTCGACGGCCACGAATTGTGGATCAGCGATTTGTCGTGGAGTTGGTATGAGGGGTGGATGATGTCTCGACGTTTGCGCGTCCCAGGCTGACCTTCCAGAGGACATCCGGTGAGAATCGTCGGCACCGTGGTCGTGTCGGGTCGCTTTCTCCTGCTTGGCGACCTCGACGAGCCGTTTCCACTCTTCGTGGTGTACAGAAGCGTCTCGTCCCTCCGCTTTGGCCCACATCTCGTTAGCTCTGGCCAGACGTTTCTGCAGGTCAATGCGGTGGTCTTGACGAGTGGGACTTAGCCCAAGATCCAGCCACGCACTGATCGTGTGTACCTCGTCGGAATAGGCCTTCATCTTGTGCTGAATCTTCGCCACTTCGATGACGTAATGCTCCATGACATTGCTGGGACGAGCTTTTGCCGTCTCTACCATGGCGTCCATGCAACCGGTGGCGATGACGAGAGCTTGGTCATAGTCACCGTTGCGCTTGAGTACCGAAATTGTCGGCCCCCAGTCCCAGATAGCTCGACCTCGGTACTTCGGCATTACCACGTCGGGTGTCGCGGTGAACGCCTCCTGGTTATCAATGTCGGATGATTTTGGGTTAGCGCGATTCTTATCATCGTGGGTGTTGTTGATTTCCGCCAGTTTCTGTTCGAGCCACCTCGAGAAACCCATGTCTATTCTCCTCGCCTTCACGTTGCTGCGGTGAGCGTCAAACCGCTGGCTACACCTCGGATAAGAGTATTCCTGGGTTCAGACATCTACGGCGGGTAGTGTTCCGTCCTCGGTGTTCTTGTCTGGGCACACTCTGAACGGTCTGAGCCGGCCGAGCGAGGGATTGGACCGGTCACGGCGTGCCTGGAATACGGCGTCCGTGGAAAGTAACTGCGTTATGGTCGACATCGCTTATTGGGGCCGCAACGATGGCACTTGCCCGTCTCATGCTCATGGGTTGAAATCCCATCACGATGGCTCGTGATCGCAGCGCGGGTTCTGCCTGGCACAAGGCCAGACCGCGGCGAATGAGCACCGGCGGAGATTTGCGATGCTGGCGTAAGTCGCGGATGAGTCGGCGGGCGAAGTTGAACCAGCGGGGACGGTCCAACCAGATAGGCAGGACGTCCATGCCGACCCTCAGACATGGATCGAGTAGGTCGAGGGCGAAAATCCCCTCGGCAATGACGGCTGGCGCCTCTGCCACGTTGACGACATGAGTGCCCTCGGCCCGAGACTTCGAGATGTCGTAGCAGGGAACGACAGTGTGTCCTATGGTCGCGAGTTCCTTCAGAGCATCCACCGCCGCTGGCAGGTTCCAAGAGATGACGTCATCCCAGTCGACCATGCCATGTATTCGGGGGAGATCAGGCTCGTCACCGTTGCGGTAGAAGTCGTCAAGGCGCAGTTCAGGCAGTTCTGCCATATGTGTGAGACGAGATTTCCCTGACCCAGAGGGTCCTGCCAACAGGATGATCGTGCGCGCCATGGCTTGTCAGTCTATCGGCAGGGCCATCGTGGGTATGGCGGGATTGTGGAGTCTTTGCTCATCGTCACCGTGGCGTCACATTCCGAGGGCCTTGGCCATCTCCTCGCGCAGGGCGACCATCTGGGTGTCCAGCCTTGCTTTGACGCCGGGCAGGTTAGCTGCCGACTCCTCAGGTGTTGCGCGCACCTCGAGGTAGCACTTGAGCTTGGGCTCGGTGCCGGAAGGACGAGCGACGACATGGACGCGAGCCCCGGTCAGCTCAATCGCGTTCTGCTGCGGCAGGCCAGATCCGTTGCCGGGTTCGTTGAGATCGCAGACGTCGACGGGGCTGTCCAAGAGGGTGGACGGAGGCTGATTGCGCAGAGTGTCCATGGCGTCGGAAATGATCGACATATCGGTGACGCGCACAGCCAATTGGCTGGTGCGGTGCAGCCCATAGGTGGCCCAGATTTCATCGAGGCGTTCCGAGATCGTGGTGTGGGAGGCCTTGAGGTCACCTACAAGGCGCATGATCGTGGCGAGGGCAGTGATGCCGTCCTTGTCTGGCACGCGAGAGGGGTCGCAGCAGTAGCCGATGGCCTCCTCATAACCAAAGACCAGTCCAGGTACACGGCCAATCCACTTGAAACCGGTGAGGGTGGTGCGATGTTCGCGTCCAGCCGCCTTCGCCATGCGTCCTAGGCAGGTCGACGAGACGACCGAGTTCGCGTAAACCCCGTCTAAACCGCGGCGCAAGGCGTCGTCACCGAGCAGGGTCCCCAGCTCGTCTCCAGTGAGCATCCGCCAGTCACCGTCGATGACGGCGGCAACGGCGCAGCGGTCGGCGTCAGGGTCAGAGGCGATAACGACGTCAGCGCCATGTGTACGTGCCTGGGCGATGGCCAGGTCAATGGCTCCTGGCTCCTCGGGATTCGGGAAAGCCACGGTGGGGAAGTCTGGGTCCGGGTCGAGCTGCTCGGTGACCCCGATGAACGTCGGTAGCCCAGCCTTGTCGACCAGGCGACGCACGACGCGGGTTCCGACACCGTGCATGGCGGTATAGACCCAGGTGACGTCCTGGTTGGCAGCGGTGAGTTCGGCAGCGCGAGCGACGTAGGCGTCGATGAGGTCGTCGCCGATAAGCTCAATATCGTCACCACGGGGGATTGTGCCGACAGGATTGGACGAGACGACCTCTATCTCGTGGGCAATCTCGGTGTCGGTGGGAGGTACGATCTGGGAACCGTCACCCAGATACACCTTGTACCCGTTGTCGGCTGGCGGATTGTGAGAGGCCGTCACCATAACGCCGGCAACCGCGCCGTAGTGCTTGATGGCGAAGGCCGTCACCGGGGTCGGGATGGGGGAGTCGGCCAGCAACGCATGGAACCCGGCACCCGCCATGATCTCGGCGGTGTCGTGGGCGAAGACATCGGAGTTGTGCCGAGCGTCGAAGCCAATAACCACCGATCCTTCCTTTTCGCCATGGGCGCGCAACCACGCTGCGAAACCGGCAGCCGCACGCTGGACGACGACCCGGTTCATGCGAGAGGGTCCGGGACCCAGGGCCGCGCGAAGTCCAGCAGTGCCGAAGGTCAGCGGGCCGGAAAAGGCCGACTGAACGGCGTCGACAGCCTGCCCGTCACCCGATTGAGCGCGATCGAGCAGCTCGGATAGTTCGGTACGGGTGACGTCGTCGGGATCTTGGTTAAGCCAGGACTGAACCTCGGCGATGAGTTCGGAGCTGAGTTCCTTGGGATGGGTGGTGGTCATGGTTCCTCGATCGGGTGGAGGTGGATTAGATGGCAGCGGTGATGTCAGCTAACAGATTTGCCAGGCGAGGAGCGGCCTCCTTGCCGGCAGCGATGACCTCGGCGTGGTTGAGTGGGGCGTCGGTGACACCAGCAGCATGGTTGGTGACCAGGGACAGGCCCAGCAGGTCGAGTCCGGCCTCACGGGCGGCGATGGCCTCTAGCGCAGTCGACATACCGACGAGATCGGCATCGATGGTGCGCGCCATGCGAACCTCGGCGGGAGTCTCGTACTGGGGTCCACGGAACTGGGCGTAGACGCCGGTCGGGGTGCCCGGTGCGACCTTTTCGACAACATCGAGCAAGGCCGGAGTCCACGTCGTCGACATATCAATGAAGGTGGCACCACGTAGTGGAGTGGTACCGGTGAGATTGATGTGGTCGCGAATGGCAACGACGGTTCCCGGACCCCAGGATGGGTTGAGGCCGCCGCAACCATTCGTGAGGATGAGCGTGTTGGCTCCCAGAGCCGCGACGGTGCGTACTCCGTGGACAACAGGTTCGACTCCGCGCCCTTCATAGAAATGGGTGCGTCCGGTCAAAACGACGGCGGTTTTGTCGGTGGGAAGGCTGACAGCAACCAGATCACCACCGTGACCGGCAACCACAGGTGCAGAAAACCCAGGTAGTTCAGCGAGTGGAATCCGTCCAATCGTCTCGCCGAGGCGATGAACTCCGCCAGACCAGCCAGAGCCGAGCACGAGACCCATGTCGACGCGGGTAAGTGAGAGGTGGGAACGGATGGCATTGGCAGCATCGCGGGCGATGGCCTGGGGATCGGTGAAATCCGGTGTCGTCATGGGGTTAACCCTAGAGGTTTTCGCCGCTTCCGGTGCGCGAACACCAGGTCTGATAGCCGTCTGTTTCGGTGTCGTGAGGGAAGGTGTCAAGACGTGTGCCGTGCCAATGCCAATCCTGAGGTAATTCTCTCGATATCAACAGATGACGCGTCGTGGCTGAAAGAATGCGGCCATGACTTCCATGGTAATCATTGGAGCTGGGCCCGGCGGCTACGAGGCCGCCAACGTCGCGGCGGCTGGTGGCGTTGACGTCACCGTCGTAGAAGAAACCGGGATAGGAGGGGCTGCGGTACTCACTGACTGTGTTCCTTCAAAAACCCTCATTGCCGCTGCCGAGGTCATGTCGACTCTGCGGCAAGCACCCGAGCTTGGTCTTCGCCAGATTGACACGTTTGAGGTCGATCTTGACGCCGTGAATTCCCGGGTACGTCGGTTGGCTCAGGCCCAGTCCGATGACATCCGCCGTGGTCTGGAGCGCAAGGGAGTACGGCTTGTCAACGGACGGGCGCGTTTGACTTCCGGTGCCCCTGGTCACCTGCACCGGGTTGTGGTCAATGGCGACGAGACCATCGACGCTGACATCGTCCTGCTGGCCACCGGTACGACACCGCGTGAGCTACCTCAGGCGCGCTGCGACGGGGATCGCATTCTCACCTGGAAACAGATGTACGCGATGACGGAAATCCCTGAGCACCTCATCGTGGTGGGTTCGGGTGTCACGGGCGCGGAGTTTGCGTCAGCTTATGACTCCTTGGGATGTCAGGTCACTCTGGTGTCCTCGCGCGACCAGGTACTCCCGGGGGAGGACCCGGACGCCGCTCGTGTGCTACAGCAGGTTTTCGAGTCTCGCGGTATGGAGATCCTGTCTCGTTCCCGCGCGGTGTCTGCGGCGTGTGATGGTGACGGTGTTGTCGTTGGCCTGGAGGACGGTCGGACCGTGCGCGGATCCCACGTACTGATGGCTGTTGGCTCGACGCCCAACAGCTCGGACCTGGGTCTAGAAGAGGTCGGTGTCGCAGTCGGGCCGCGTGGCCACATCATCGTTGACAAAGTGTCGCGCACCACTGTGCCGGGGATTTATGCCGCTGGGGACTGCACTGGGGTGTTTGCCTTGGCGTCCGTGGCAGCTATGCAAGGACGTATTGCGGTGTGGCACGCACTGGGCGAGGCCCTTCAGCCTCTCGACCTGTCCCTGGTGTGTTCGAATGTCTTCACCTCCCCCGAGATCGCCACGGTTGGTGTGACTCAGATGGACGTCGATTCCGGAAAAGTTCAGGCCCGATCTACCCGACTCGACCTATCGACTAACCCAAGGGCCAAGATGCAGGGAATTCACGACGGCTTCGTCAAGCTGTTTTGCCGTCCCGCCACCGGCAATATCATTGGCGGCGTCATTGTCTCCCCACGGGCCAGTGAACTCATCCATCCGATTTCGGTCGCGGTCACCGAGCGGATTCCCGTCGACGCCTTCCAGCATGACTTCACCGTCTACCCGTCGCTGTCAGGGTCAGTGTCGGAGGCTGCTCGACGGTTGCAGGTCTTCGTGGAATGAGCCTGGAGTAGTACGAAATCCACCGTGGGAAAAGCACCTTAAGGAAAAGGCATGCCCCATCGAAACACACCGTGTAGGAAAAACACCGTGTCGAATCGGCTGGGTGTTGGATCGTGTGAGTATGGATCAGAAGTCGTTAAAGAGAGCTGAGAACAGGCCCAGACCAACCAGGCCGAGACCACCGGCGGCAAGTCCGCTGATGACTGGGTCGGACTCGTAACGGCGGTAGTATCCCTGCACCCACGGGGCGTAGTCGGGGCCAGCTTGCCAATAGGGCAGCTGGGTGCCATTGACATCGACGGTGCGGATCCACGGGGAGCGTCCTTGCTGAATGCGCTGGGCATCGGCAGCGCAGGCCGGAACCTTGCGCGCAACTCCGCCGTCAGGGGAATACATGACGTCAGTGGTTGACGGCCCATGAGCCGGGTCAAAGAAGCACGGCGGGCGTACCTCGGGGATCGGTTCACCATTGGCACGGGCTTGCACGCACGCGATGGCGTGGCGGCCCTCCTCGAGGGTCTCTGTGACAAGCGGAATGGAGCGGGTGCCCTTGTCTTGAGCCATGAGTGTCTTGGCACGGTCGTAGCAGTCCAAGGCCATATTCCAGTCCTTGCGCCCTTCAGCGGAGACATCCTTGCCGATCATCTCCATGTCGAGATCGCGGAGGGCCTCACCGAAGGTGGTGACGTCTTCTTCGGTCTCCCGGCGCATTTGCGAGACCTTGGCTTCGATGGCTTTGGCGCGCTGGGCTTCCATCTCACGGGACTGACGCTGGGCGCGCATGAGAGATACGGTCGTCGCCACAAGCCCCACTAAGAAGAGGAAGATGAGCAGAAGGTCACCGAACATAATCACCACAATGCCGTTCTGAGGCGCTACTCACAAGAAAAACCATGCTGCGACCTCACTCATCCACGATTTCACAGATCACTTCGCCGGAGGCGACCGTTGAGCCGACCGTGGCGTTGAGGTTGCGAACGATACCAGAGCGATGGGCGGCGAGAGGCTGTTCCATCTTCATGGCTTCCATGACGACGATCTGGTCTCCCTCGTTGACCTGCTCGCCTTCGACGACGTTGACCTTGACGATGGTTCCCTGCATTGGAGATGCCACCGAATTACCAGCTGGTGTGGTGCGTCGTCCAGCTCGATTACGGCGGGTCGGACGGCGGGACTTCGTACTTGGGGCCTGACGGGCACCGTGCAGGGAGGCCGGAATGCGCACCTCGACTCGCTTACCGTTAACTTCGACAACGACCTCGTGAGGTGGCTCTGTGTCGGCTGACTCGCCGAGGGAACCGGTGTAGGGCTCAATCTTGTTGTCGAATTCGGTCTCGATCCAGTCGGTGAAGACGCCGAAGTGGCCGTCAGAGCCGATGAAGGCAGGATCCCTGACGACAGCGCGGTGGAAGGGAATGACGGTCGGCATACCGTCGATGACGATCTCGTCCAAGGCACGGGCGGCGCGGGCCAGCGCATGTTCACGGGAGTCTCCGGTGACGATGAGCTTGCCGATGAGGGAATCGAAGGCTCCCGGAACTGTCATTCCGGCATGGTAGCCCTCGTCCATACGGACGCCGGGGCCATACGGCGGCTTCCATGAAGTCAGGGTGCCCGGAGCAGGCATGAATCCCATGCCGGGGTCCTCGGCGTTGATCCGGAATTCGAAAGAGTGGCCGCGTAGTTGCGGGTCCTTGGGCTCCAGGTGGCCGCCCTGGGCCACGTGGAACATCATCTGCACCAGATCAACCCCGGCGACCTCCTCGGAGACCGGATGCTCCACCTGTAGACGCGTGTTGACTTCCAGGAAGCTGATAGTGCCGTCTAGCCCGACGAGGAACTCGCAGGTCCCCGCTCCGACATATCCAGCTTCTTTGAGGATGGCTCGGGAGGACTCATACAGACGGGTCATCTGCTCGTCGCTGAGGAAGGGAGCTGGGGCCTCTTCAACGAGTTTTTGATGACGGCGCTGCAGGGAACAGTCGCGAGTCGAGATGATCTGTACGGTGCCGTACCGGTCGGCAATGCACTGGGTCTCGACGTGACGCGGCTTATCGAGGTAGCGCTCTACGAAACATTCACCGCGTCCAAATGCTGTGACGGCCTCGCGCACAGCCGACTCGTAGAGGTAGGTGACTTCGTCCATCGAGCGGGCGACCTTGAGTCCGCGACCGCCGCCGCCGAACGCCGCCTTGATAGCGATGGGCAGACCGTGCTCCTTGGCGAACTCGACAACCTCTTCGGGGCCGTTGACCGGATCGGCAGTGCCGGGAACAAGGGGGGCGCCGACTTTCTGAGCAATGTGACGGGCCTGCACTTTGTCACCGAGCACCCTGATGGCTTCCGGCGGCGGGCCAATCCAGATGAACCCAGCGTCGATGACGGCTTGGGCGAAGTCGGCGTTCTCGGAGAGAAACCCGTAACCGGGATGAACCGCGTCCACTTCTGCTCGCCGGGCAATGTCGAGGATCTTGTCGACGTCAAGGTAGGTCTGTGCGGGGGTGACGCCATTGAGAGCGAAGGCCTCGTCGGCAAGTTTGACGAATAATCCCTCGGAATCAGAGTCCGCGTAGACGGCTACGCTCGTGATACCGGCGTCCTTGGCGGCACGGATGACGCGCACCGCAATCTCGCCACGGTTCGCGACGAGTACCCGCTTGATAGTTCTATCCACGGTTCCTCCGATCGGCTCTTGGGGGCGTGATGCCCTTAGGGGGGAGTCTAAGGGGTTGGGGAACGTCGCATGGCCGGTGTCCGCTTCTTTCTCCCGCCGGGATGTCGAGTTAGGTATATCGAAAACGTTTTCTGGGGCGAGGTGTGCCGGCGTTGGTGGTCGGGTGATTGGGGGCGTCGACGGGACCACTAGCCTGGCTGTCATGGCGACGCCGCAATTTATCTTGGATTTGAGACGCTATATCGGTCATGCACCGCTGTGGCTGGCTGGCAGCAGTGCCGTCGTGGTGCGTAACGGTACTCGAGGACCGCAGGTGCTGTTGGTGCAGCGCGCGGACAACGGGGAATGGACCCCGGTCTGCGGGATTATCGAACCGGGAGAGAGACCTGATGAGGCGATCATCAGGGAAATCCGCGAGGAAACGGGGGTAGTGGCAGAGGTCGTCAAATTGGTTCGGGTCAACGTTGCTGCTCCCATCACCTATCCCAATGGGGATCGCTGCCAGTTCCTCGACCACGACTTTCTATGTCGGTGGGTGAGTGGCGAGCCTCGGGTGGGGGACGACGAGTCCAGCCGTACCGGGTTTTTCGATCTTGCCGACCTGCCCACCATGGCACCGCGTCATCGTCGCCGTATTGAGACGGCTCTTCATCCGCCTCAGGCTGTTGTCATCAGCTCGGACGACGTAGGGAGCGGCGGATCTGTCGACGTCAACAACGGGGACGTGTGACGGCTCGGGGCCACGTGGTGTCCAGGTGACCTCGGTTTTACGCCTTGGACAAGGCGGATTGGCGTGATCGCCGCACACACCCTTGGCCAGGACCTTGCCGTTGGCGTCGGTGAGG
>NZ_JAUNEJ010000001.1 GCF_030525615.1 Cutibacterium sp.
CACCCGATGTAACACCACTACTACTATTTCAAACCAAACTATCAGCAACACGCAACATCCTGACATTATTATTTTGCGTGGAGACCTCAACAAACCCGGTTTTACGGTAAATAGCCAGCGCTGCCTTATTGTCGGCGTCGACGCTAAGGCTGACGGAACGTATGCGATCGTGGTCACAGACATCGAGAAGACTGGCAATGAGGAATCCACCGTTCCCCTGCCCCCGATGTTGGGGTGATATTGCGATAGTTAATTCTGGGATCCCTGGTGCGATGAATCCATAACCGGGATCGGAGGCTGGCAGGTTACGTAGCCAGGCAGCTCCGATAGGGGACCCGGCGACGAGGCAGATCATTCCAATTTGGTCGGGAGTCCAGCCGTCGATGTAGTGGGCGATGGCTGGGTTGGTGCGGCATTCCTCGACGGTGAGCGGCCCTGAGACTCCGCCAGCCGCGTGTCTGAGGACATGGACCATGAAGGGGAGATCTGCTGTGGTTGCCCGTCGCGTTGTGGCCATGAACTCAGAGTATCGGCTGTTGGCGACGGTACTTGATCTAGCTGCAATGATAGGAACGTGGCAACCAGTATGAAGCGAATCCGGGGTAGGAGGATTCCGAGGCGCTCTGCCCCTCGCGTCTTCGCCAGAGGGTGCTTGACGATTCACTCCGCTCTGCCCTTTCCACTTTCAGGGCTGCCTGTCACATTCATCGGCTACTGCATCATCAATGGTCTTGGGTTCCTCATCGACATGAGTCTGCTGGCCGTGTTTTTCCGTGGCGTTGGACTGCCGTACCCAGTTTCAGTTTCTCTGGGGTACGGCCTGTCAGCGATCTACTCGTTCTTCGTCAATCGGTGGCTGAATTTTCAATCCCATGGGAATCTGGGTCGTCAAGGTGGTCGCTACGTCATCACGATGGTGACGAATTACGTGTGTCTCACCCTTGGGCTCTCGTCGCTTTTGGAACACGTAGGGGTTCATTTCGAGCTTGCCCGGTTCACTGCGGCGTGTGTTGAGGGGCTATACGTTTATCTCATGTTGAGCCTTTGGGTGTTTCCGAAGTCCGGGCGACGGCAATTGGCGTAACGGGTTGTGGCCGTCCTACTTCTGGCAGTGGCATAGTAAGGAGGTCAACGTACGGAAGAAGGGGAGTATGTCGGACCTATCGAGTGCACCCGCGTCGGCCCAACTGTCACGGCCATCAATACGTGAATTGACTCTCCGTGGCATTATTCTCGGCGGTCTCATGACGCTGGTGTTCACGGCGGCGAACGTATATTTGGGGCTCAAGGTCGGTTTGACCTTTGCCACATCAATTCCGGCAGCAGTCATCTCGATGGCCGTGTTGCGCCACTTCAAGGGGCATTCGGTTGTCGAAAACAACATCGTTCAGACGATTGCCTCCGCTGCTGGAACGCTCTCGGCAATCATCTTCGTGCTTCCCGGACTCATCATGGTGGGATGGTGGACGGGATTCCCGTACTGGACGACTCTGGCGATCTGTCTGGTGGGCGGCATTCTCGGCGTCATGTACTCCATCCCGCTGCGGCGAGCCCTTGTCACCGGGTCTGACCTTCCCTACCCAGAAGGTGTCGCCGGTGCCGAGGTCCTCAAGGTTGGCGATTCCGCCGGTGCGGCAGAGGCCAACAAGGTGGGTCTGCGCGTCATCATCGTCGGGTCCCTGGTATCTGCTGGGTACGCACTGCTTTCTGATCTGAGGTTGGTGAAGTCAGCCCTGAGTAAGCCCTTCAAGGCTGGACACGGCAGCGGATCGATGGTCGGCGTCAGTATGTCAATGGCCCTTATCGGCGTGGGCCACCTCGTTGGAGTTGCCGTTGCCACAGCCATGCTGGTTGGAATCATCATCTCCTACGGAGCGGTTTTGCCGTGGCGAGTATCTGGCAAGGTTGGCGGCAGTCTTGACGTTATTGAGGAAGTCTTCACCAATGATGTTCGCTTTGTCGGTGCCGGCACGATCGGTGTTGCAGCTATCTGGACTCTCATCAAGGTGATTGGTCCCATCGCCAAGGGCATTCGCGATTCTGTTCGCTCCTCCACAACCCGTCACAAGGGTGGTCAGGTTCCGTTAACCGAGCGTGACCTGCCGGTGTCCGTCGTGTTGACCGTTGTAGTGGTCTCCATGCTCCCGATTGGTTTCATGTTGTGGGATTTCGCCCGCGACATGGTGGTTTCGAAGTCCATGGCTGGCGTCATTGTCGTCAGCCTGGTGTTCATCCTGCTCGTCGGTCTGGCTGTTGCTTCCGTGTGCGGCTACATGGCCGGTCTCATTGGTGCGTCGAACAGCCCGATCTCGGGTGTCGGCATTCTTGTGGTGCTGGTGGCCGCTCTGCTCATCAAAGTCACCTACGGTTCCGTTGGGGGCGACGAGACGGTCAAGTTGGTGGCATACACACTGTTCACCGCGTCGATTATCTTCGGTATCGCCACCATCTCGAATGACAATCTGCAGGACCTCAAGACAGGCCAGCTCGTCGGATCGACCCCATGGAAGCAGCAGGTAGCGCTGATTATCGGCGTTGTCTTTGGTTCTGCGATCATCCCGCCCGTCATGCAGCTCATGCAGACCGCGTTCGGATTCCAGGGTGCCCCAGGCGCCGGAGCGAACGCACTGCAAGCCCCGCAGGCTACCCTCATCTCATCGTTGGCCACCGGTGTCTTCGGCGGCTCCTTGGATTGGGGACTGATGGGACTCGGCGCCTTGATTGGTGTGGGCGTCATCATCGTCGACGAGATCCTCACCCACACCACCAAGAAGTTCTCTTTGCCTCCGCTGGCTGTTGGTATGGGTATGTACCTGCCAATGACCCTGTCGTTGACCATCCCTGTTGGCGCTGCTCTTGGCTGGCTGTTTGACAAGTGGGCTGCACACACTGGCGGCGACGTTGATGGCAAGAAGCGAACCGGCATTTTGCTGGCTACTGGCCTCATCGTCGGCGAATCCATCTTTGGTGTCATCTACGCCGCGCTCATTGCTGCTGCAGGATCCGAAGATGCCATCGCCATTGCCCCGGAGTCGTGGGACAGTGGGGCCGGAATCGTCGGTGCGATCATTTTCGTGGCCGCCATCGCGATTCTCTACCAGTGGACTAAGCGCCAGGCTCGCGAGCGCGTCGAGGCTTGATTCAGCCTGGGGCCACCGGAGTTTCCGGTGGCCCCTTCGTCGTTTTCGGCCAGTCGGTGCCTACCACGGACGATCTGTTCTGCCAAGAGCACTCGAGTCAGGACGAACTGGCCTGGGGTAAGCCGTCATGTGCATGGCCCGGGGGTACGTCAGGGAAGCTGGGTGAGTTCCTCACCCGACAAGGTGAGGTCGGCAGCTTTGAAGGAGTCCAGAATCGTCTCTGAGCGGTGAGAACCGGGGATCGGGATGACGTGATCGCCCTGGGCCAGCTCCCAGGCTAGGATCACCTGGGCGCGGCTCACGCTGCGGGCGTCGGCGACGCGCTGGAACGCAGCGAAGGCGTTCTCATCGAGGGGACGACGGTAACCACCCAGCGGGCTCCACGCCACGAAAGCCAGACCAAGTTCACCGCACAGCTCGATCTCCGGACGTGAGGACAAGAAACCCGGGGAGAACTGGTTCTGCACGGCCACCAGACGATCGCCGAGAATACTGTGAGCCAACCGTATCTGATCGGGGTTAGCGTTCGAGATACCCGCAGTTCGCGCCAAGCCGTCGTCAAGAATGCTGGCCAGCGTCTTCACCATCTCCGCATACTCGGCCTTGGGGTCGGGGCGGTGTAGGTAGAGCAGGTCAATCTGGTCGGTGCGCAAGGCCTCGGCCGAGAGCTTGGCGTCACGACGCAGCCTCTCCGGCGAACCGTCGACATCCCAGATTGCCTCCCCAGCGTCGTTGAAGCAGCGGTAATGCCCAACCTTCGTGGCCACCGAGATGGTAGAGCGGTCGCCGTCCCACGACTCCAGAGCGTCGGCCACAAGTTTCTCGCCGTACTGCTCCTCGCCACCGGCAGCGTAGTAGGCCCAGGCGGTGTCGATGTGGGTGCAGCCGGCGTCCAGGACGTCATGGAGAACTGCGATAGCGGTCTCGCGGTCGGGACGTCCCTCGATCGCCAGCGGCATCGAGCCGTACGCGATAGCAGAGGGGCGGAAAGGTCCGATTTTGCGGTACTTCATATGCTCATCCTCCTCAATGGGTGAGTGCGAGGCAGACCCCAGTGGCGTGAACGGGGCAGTAGCCGAAGGGGTTGTCCTCGAGGTACTGCTGGTGCTCGGCCTCAGCCAGGTAGAACTCGATCCCATGAGACATCGAAATCGTTGTCGTCATCTCCCCGTATCCGGCAGTGAGCAAATTGGCCTGATACGAGCCCTTGAGGGTGGTGGCCGTCATGAATTGTTCGCTCGTCGTACACCAGATCGCCGAGCGGTATTGGGTGCCGACGTCGTTGCCTTGACGCATCCCTTGGGTGGGATCGTGGTTTTCGAGAAAGAGGGTGAGGATTTCCGTGGTCGGCACGTGCTTCGGGTCGTAGGTGACGCGAACGGTTTCGGCGTGGCCGGTGCGCCCGGTGCACACCTCACGATAAGTGGGGTTAGGAGTGAAACCACCCATGTAGCCGACAGCGGTCTGTAGCACACCCTCGGTGTTCCAGAAGAGCTTCTCAGCTCCCCAGAAACAGCCCATGGCAAGGTAAATCGTTTCCGAGTGAGGGAAAGAGCGATCGAGTCGGTCACCGGTGACGCGGTGGAAGAAAGGCATTGCCAACACCGGGGTACGGCCGCCGGGCAGAGCGTTCTCGGGCGAGACCATCTCGTTCTTGTTCATGTGTCCCTTTCCTCACGACGTCGACGGGTACGTAACAAATGGCAGCTCGCCTCAATTCCCGTCATCTCAATGCGTGGCCCACTATCCGGCGCGACTTCATCACTATGTGAGACTGAGGGCCGGAGTTCACCGCTGGAAAGGATCAATATGTCTGACCCTGCGCAGCCTGGCGTGACCGTTGCAGGTGGAGGAAAGACCACCGGAAAGCCCCAGCGGCGTGAGAGTTTCACCGGTCGGGGCGCCTTCCTCATCGCTGCGGTTGGCTCGGCCGTCGGACTGGGGAATATCTGGAGGTTTCCCTACGTCGCCTACAGCAATGGTGGCGGGGCCTTCATCGTTCCGTATCTGATTGCCCTGCTCACTGCCGGTATCCCGCTGCTCTTCTTCGACTACGCCGTAGGACACAAATTCCGTGGCTCGCCGCCCATGGCATTGCGTCGCCTCAACAAGCATACGGAGGCGATCGGCTGGTGGCAGACCCTTATCTGCTGGGTGATCGTCATCTACTACTCGGTCATCATCGCCTGGGCGATTCGCTATGTCGGGTTCTCGGTGACGAAGGCATGGGGAGATGACCCTGAAGGGTTCCTGATGGGCAACTTCCTTCATGTGGCCAGCAACATTGACGTCGAATTCGATTTCGTGCCCGGAGTCTTCTGGCCGTTGCTGATTTTGTGGGTCGTGGTGCTCGCCATCATGGCCACCGGCGTCCAGAAGGGAGTCACTCGTGCCTCGTGGGTCTTCATGCCAATGCTTGCGGTGATGTTCATTGCGCTGGTCATCGTCGCTCTCACCCTTGACGGCGCGTCGACCGGCTTGGACGCCCTGTTCACTCCATCGTGGGACGCCCTAGGCAATTACCAGGTGTGGATGGCTGCCTATGGCCAGATCTTCTTCTCCCTGTCAGTGGGATTCGGGATCATGGTGACATACGCCTCATATCTTAAGCCGAAGGCGGACCTGACTGGTTCTGGCTTGGTCGTTGGTTTCGCCAACTCGTCGTTCGAGATCCTGGCGGGCCTGGGCGTCTTCGCTGCTTTGGGGTTCATGGCCACAGCGTCGGGCAAACCAGTGAGCGAGGTCGCGGGTTCTGGTATCGGACTGGCTTTCATCGCCTTCCCCCAGATCATCGGCAAGGCGGGTGCCGTCGGACCGATTATGGGTGTGCTCTTCTTCGTTTCCCTGGTCTTTGCTGGGATCACCTCGATGATTAGTCTGCTGGAGGTTGTCATCGCGGCTTTCCGTGAGAAAACCGGCATGAACCGAGTGGCGGCAACCTGGGTCATTGGCGGGGTGACGGCCGCTGCGTCGATCCTGCTGTTCCCGACAACGACTGGACTCAACCTGTTGGATGTCACCGACCATTTCATCAACAATGTCGGTATCGTCGGCGTCGCGTTGGTGGCTTGCCTCGTCATCACCTGGGCACTGCGCAAGCTCCCAGTTCTGCGCGATCACCTCAACGAGTATTCCTCGTTCAAGGTCAACAAGCTATGGATGTTCTTGGTCGGTATCCTCGCCCCATTGGTTCTGCTGGGCCTGTGGATTACCGAGATCATCACCGTTTCCAGAAATGGATACGGCGGGATGCCCGGCAACTTCATCGCAATCTTCGGATGGGGAATGTCCATTCTTATTGTTGTGCTGGCGATTGTGGTGTCTTTCTTCCCGTGGCCGAGTCGTTCAGCTATTCACCACGAGCTGACTCACGAGGAGGAGCTGGCTAGAGAGAATGCCCAAGAATCCCATGAACAAGGATCCCAGGAAGGAGCCGTGTCATGAGTGGATCTGCCATCGTCATGATGATTATCGCCATGGTAACGGTGTGGGGCGGATTAGTTGCGTCGGCTGTCTCCCTGTTCCACCATCCTGAGCAGGATTGACTGGCGTTTGTGGGGCCGGCTCGATTAGTGGGAGGAAAGATCCCAATCGATCGGGTCGGCCCCTTGCTGTACCAACAAGTCGTTGGTGCGGCTGAAGGGTCGAGACCCAAAGAAGCCATATCGGGCAGACATGGGGGAGGGGTGCGAGGATTTGACGATGGGGACACTGCCCAGCACGGGTTCGAGGGACTGTGCGTCGCGGCCCCACAGAATGGCGACCAGTGGGCCGCCGCGAGCCACCAGCGCTTCGATGGCGGTTTGGGTCACTTCTTCCCATCCCTTGCCTCGGTGTGAAGCTGGCCGACCTGGCTGGACGGTGAGGCATCTGTTGAGAAGCAGCACTCCTTGCTCAAACCAACCGCTGAGATCCCCGTGTTCACAAGGGGATATTCCCAGGTCAGACTGTAATTCTGCGTAGATGTTCTGTAAGGAGCGCGGTAGCGGACGCACGTTCCGCTCTACGGAGAAGCTCAACCCCACCGGGTGACCCGGAGTGGGGTAGGGGTCCTGTCCGACGATGAGCACACGAACATCCGCCATGGGGCGGGAAAAAGCGCGCAGAATTCGATCCCCGTGAGGCAGGAATCCCCGGCCAGCAGCGGTCTCGGCACGCAAAAAATCGCCCATTTCATGGATGCGCGGTTCCACAGCTGCCAGCGCGTCTGCCCAGTCGGGGGCGACCAGTTCAGCAAGAGGGTGAGCTACCACGGCGACCTCCAGATGGATACATACGGATGACGGGCTAGACGGTACCCTGTGAAGACGCGTCCCGGGGCCGCAGCCCCATCACACTATTCCGGAAGGAAGCTATGAAGCTGTTCGGCTCGGGCAAGAAGGCCCCAGATTCGACGCCGATCTGTCCTCACACTGACGCCGAGGACGAGACTATCGGTGCTCAGGAGGTGGCCGCGTCGTCTCCGCAATCCGTCACAGCGACGGTTGTTCCTGCTGAGGATGTTCCCAGCGGTGTCCGTACTGCTGCGGGATGGTGCTGGCGGCTCATCGTCATTGCGGCTTTCGTTTATGGCCTCTACCAGGTGCTTCACGCTGCCTCCGAGGTGACAGTGCCCATTGCGGTCGCTCTTATGCTGACAGCAGCAATGTGGCCGTTGGCGAATTGGCTGTCGCGCCATCACATCCACCGGGGTATTGCGTCTGCTCTTTGCATGCTGCTGCTCATCATCCTGGTCGGAGGTGTATTCACCCTCGTCGGCGCTCAAATAGCTATGCAGTGGCGAGAATTGGGCAACCAGGCGGTAGCCAGTTTCGAGCAGCTGTTGGCGTGGTTGGCCGATAGCCCTCTCCACACCGACAAGGCTCAGCTCAACGACCTCATGCACAAGGCTGAAGAAGCCATGGCGGGGTCCCAGGGACGCATCGCGTCGACTGCTGCAGCAGCCGGAACCCAGATTGGCCGTTTTGGAGCGGGCCTCATCATGGCCCTCTTCGCCACTTTCTTCTTCGTGTACGAGGGCGACAAGCTGGCTGAAAAGTCGGCTGTCCTTATCCCTCGCAAGCACCGCAGCAAGATCTTGGACGCAGCCAAACGCGGTTGGGTTGCTCTGGTGGCGTACGTGCGAGCTGCCGTCATCGTTGCCTTCGTGGACGGACTGGGAGCCGGTATCGGCGCGGCCATCATCGGTTCGTCGATGTCGATCGCTATCGGCGCTCTCACCTTCATTCTCGCCTTTGTGCCTATCGTGGGAGCGCTGACGGCAGGTGTTGTCGCCGTCAGTGTGGTGCTGGTGACCTTGGGCTTCTTTAAAGCCGTCATCATGTTGATCGTCTTTGTGGCCGTCATGCAGATCGAAGGACACGTTCTGCAGCCCTTCCTGCTGGGCAAGGCAGTGTCTATTCATCCGCTCATAGTGCTGCTCGGTATCGCAGTCGGCGCGATCATTTCCGGCATTGTGGGAGCCCTGTTCGCCATCCCGATTGTTGCTTTTGGTGTCGCCTTCATCAAAGCTCTCAGCCCTGAGACTCCGGCAGACGAAGTTCCCCCCAGCCCGGATGACCGGGCTGCCGAACAGGCATGAGTTGGGTGCCCACGTAAAGTTGGAGCCATGAGCGCTGATATCACCGCCATCCTCGAGGACCTTGCTGCCGGGAGGATTGACACCGCCGAGGCTAATCGCCGTATTGCTGCTGCTGGGGAACAGGACCAGTCCACCAACGGCTCCGACAAAGGATCTGGTCCCCGCCGTGGGGCACCAGAGGAGGAAACGTCGACCGACGAGAAGGGTCCGCTGGGTGGCTTCACCATTCCTTCGGAGGCTAAGGAAGGGCTTCGCTCGGCTTGGCGTGTGGTCACTGGGGTGGCAGAGAGTGTCGGCGAGACAGTCGCCTCGACCGTGTATCCCGGATCACGTCGTGCCAGCGACGAGGGTGAATCGCAGAAGAATGTCGACGCTGCGACTGATCTGGACCGGATCCGTCTGAACTGCACCGGACGTCGTGTCCGCCTCATCGGAGACCGTTCGGTTTCCGGCCTGCACATCGAAGGCAAGCACACCCGTCGGCGTATCGGACGAGTCATCGAGGTTGGTATTGACGGCCATATTGCCCCTGACCTCGGTGTCCTCAAGGGATTCCGACTTCCGGCAGACATGGAGGGGGTTAAGGATCTCGGCCTGGGCCGAGAGGTGACGGTCCGAGTACATCCAGATCTGCCGGTCGACATCCAGTTGTCAGGCGGGTCGTTGCGAGCCACCGGTGTGGAACACCTCGGTCGAGTGCGTGTGACGGCCGGCGTTACCGAGATCGATGGTGTCCATCAGGTGGAGGATGGTCTGCTCCAGGCTGGAAATGGCTCCATCACCGGATGTATCGATACCGGCCGCTCCCAGATCCGGGTCGAATCGGGCAATTTGGTGGTCAAGTTGGCTGGAGGATCTAACGTCTCGGTTCGCGGCAAGGCCCAGACCGGTTTCATCTCCTGGCCTGAGGGCGGGGATGTTGACGAGTACGTCATGGGTAACGGAGCAGCCCGTCTCGACCTTTCCTGTCTGGTCGGACGGATTGCAGTCCGCACAATGTGAGTTCTCAACGCACTGGGGGCGGGACACCACGGTGCCCCGCCCCCAGTGTGTGTATGAAGGGTCAGTGCTGGAAAGGCTCGACGTCGAGGATTGTTACTTTGATGGTTTTGCCGTTGGGAGCTTTGTATTCAGTCGATTCTCCCTTGGAATGACCAAGAATTGCTCCCCCCAGGGGGGACTGCGGGGAGTAGACGGAGATGTCGACCGAATCGTCGACTTCCATCACCTGTCGCGATCCCAGCAGGAAGGTGTCAGTGTCGGACTCGTCGTCAAAGTAGCAGACGGTTACTTTGGACCCGGGCACGACCTCGTCGGGAGACGACGGGGCCTCTCCCACCTCGGCGTTGCGCAGCATTTGCTCTAACTGACGGATACGGGCCTCGGCTTGCCCCTGCTCCTCGCGGGCAGCGTGGTAACCGCCGTTCTCGGACAAGTCACCCTCGGACCGGGCGTCGGCAATCTTGTTGGAAATGATGGTGCGGCCCTCACCCTTGAGGTACTCGAGCTCCTTGGTGAGCTTGTCGAAGGCCTCTTGGGTCAGCCACACAGTGTCTTGAGAAGTGTTATGGGACTCAGGCATTCATTAATCCTATCGCGTGCGTCAGCTAAGGGGTCCACAGTTCTCAAGCTCGGCGGTGACAGCGCGTGAGAAAGTCTTGACGCTGGTGTGGATTGTCTCGTCCTTCGCGGAGCTGGCGGGGAATTTCACTGTCGTCTCACCGACGCGCACATGATCTGCTCCGGTGGCAGCCAGCACGCAGGAACCGGAGATGGAGGGGTCGGGGCGGTGCAGGGTGATCGTGACGTCGACACGAGCGTCGGAGACCGCTTGGTAGCCGTGCAAACTAGCCCTGATCGGCTGCTCGGCGTGATGGAGTCCTGCCCACACCGTCCAGCCGACGAGCACGACCGCCAGTACCAAAATAAGGATGACCCAGGGGGTTCGCCGCTGCTTGGGGTAGCGGTTGGCGATGCGTTCGCGGTCCTCGTCGGTGAGGACGTGATCCTGGCTGTTCGTTGGGGTCGGCACGTGGCCCATTCTGCCTTAGGATTTCTCTTTACCTAGATGGCGGCATGAAGCGTAGGCTGCCACTATGACAGTTCTTGCAGCCCAGCTTGTGAGCACCGGCCTCGCCAACTTCTTGTGCTGCCTGGCCCTCGCTGTCTTCGGCGTGGTCGCGTGGATCAGTATTCGTCGCAATATCCGCGGTATCGACTTCGACTCAGCTCCTTGCGGTCCCGCCCTTAAGGAACATCGTCAAGACGACGCCACGAAATCTTCGCCGGACGTGGCCAAACACTGACGTCGTGCTGAGGTTCGACTTGGCTCATGGCCCGGTTGTGCTCGTAGGCTGACTACCATGCCCAACCACCTTGGCGAATCCACCAGCCCGTATCTGCTTCAACATGCCGCGAACCCTGTCGATTGGTTCCCGTGGTCGCAGGAAGCATTCGCTGAAGCACGCCGCCGCGATGTGCCTGTCATGGTCTCGGTGGGGTATTCGAGTTGCCATTGGTGTCACGTCATGGCCCTGGAGTCCTTCTCCGATCCGGAAGTGGCTGAGGTCGTTAATGCCAATGTTGTTGCCGTCAAGGTCGATCGGGAGGAGCGCCCGGAGGTTGACGCCGCGCTCATGCAGGTGACTTTGGCGATGACCGGTCAAGGTGGCTGGCCCAACACCGTTTTCCTGACCCCTGACGGTAAGCCTTTCTTTGCCGGCACCTATTTCCCGCCGGTACGCCGGGGCGGTCAGCCTGCATTCGTGGAACTTGTCGAGGCCCTTGGTAGTGCGTGGCGAGAACGTCACGACGAGGTGGTGTCGTCGGCCCAGGCCATCGTCGAGCACCTGCAGCCCATTGAGAAGGCCCCTGAGGTTCCGCGTCCGATTGCTGGTGAGCTCATTGACGCGGTGGGGGCGGACTACGACATCGTCCACGGTGGATTTGGAGGACCGACAAAGTTTCCGAACGCCACCCTGCTGGACGCCCTGCTGGTCAAGGGCGATCCGACCAGCCTCGACATGGCACAGAACACCTGCGAACACCTGGTGCGAGGTGGCATTTTTGACCAGGTTGGAGGAGGATTCCACCGTTACTCCACAGACTCTCAGTGGGTGGTCCCTCACTTCGAGAAGATGCTTTACGACAATGCCCTGCTGCTAGGAACGATGGCCCGCTGCTGGCGTCGCACTGCCGACCACGACGCGGATCGCCGGGACCTGTACTCCCACGCCGCTCACCGCACGGTGTTGTGGCTCAACAGGGAGATGAAGCTGCCCAATGGGATGTACGCTGCCGGGCTTGACGCTGACTCTGACGACGCTGCCGGCCACACCCGTGAGGGAATCTACTATCTGTGGAACCAGGAGCTCATCACCGACGCCCTGGGGTCTGAGGAAGCCGAGTGGCTGCGCCCGCTTGTACATCTGGAGCCCCTCGACGAGAACGGCCTGGGAACCCTGCAGCTGCGTGGAAGGGTCGAGTGGGAGCGTATCAACGCTGACATGGATACCCTGCTGGCGGCTCGTGATCGTCGCAGCGCTCCTGCTCGTGACGAGAAGGCCATCACCGCGTGGAATGCCATGCTCATCGACGGTTTGGTTGAGGCCGGAATGATTTTGCGCAAGTGGCGCTGGGTGAAGCAGGCTCGAGACCTGGCTGAGGCGCTGTGGTCGACCCAGTGGAATGACGGCGAGCTGCTGCGCACCTCCTTCCACGATCGTCCGGGAACTCCGGGAGTGTGTGAGGACTACGCCTGGGTGGCTTTGTCGTTTGCCGGTCTGGCTGGTGCAACGGGCGCGTCGCTGTGGCTTGACCGTGCCGTTGACGTGCTGGACGAGGCAGTGTCCCGGTTTGGTGCCCCCGACGGGAGCTTCTTGGACGCTCAGACATCTGACCTTCTAACGGTAACAGCCCACACTCTGACCGATGACGCTTGCCCCAGCGCGACAGCCGTCATGGTGATGGCCCTGCGTCGGGCAGGCCTGATGGCCGAGCGTGAGGACTTCATCTCTCGTGCTGACGAGGCGTCTGCGGCGTTGCTGTCAGTGGTGGCGTCAACCCCTCGTTTTGCGGGGTGGGCGTTGGCTGATTATTTCGTCGCTGACGAGGCTCGCCGTGGTCTCAAGCCGGCCGCTGTCGTTATCGCTGACACTCAGGAAGAACCCACAGATCTGGCCGCAGCAGCATGGCGGATGGCTCCGGCCGGGTCGGCGATTATGCGTCGAGATAGTGCGGGATCTGGGTTTGGCACCTGGTTCAAGGATCGGGAACCGCGTGGCGGTGAGCCGACATGTTGGGTGTGCCGCAGCTCGGTGTGCTTTGAGCCGGTGACTGACTACCTGGAGCTCAAGGAACCGCTGTGGCGGAGAGCTTGAGACCCCGAGGGTTAGCGTCCGTAGCGTCGCTCCCGCTGGGTGAAAGAGCGCAGGGCCCGCAGAAAGTCGACTTTCCGGAAGTCGGGCCACAGCGCTTCACAGAAGTAGAACTCGGAGTGGGCGCTTTGCCACATGAGGAAGCCTGATAACCGCTGTTCACCTGAGGTACGAATGATGAGATCCGGATCAGGCTGACCTCGGGTGTACAGATGGTCCCCGATTTGGTCAATCTCAAGGGTTTCCGCGAGTTCTGCCAAGCTGGTGCCCTTCTCCGCTTCCTCGGCAAGTAACGCCCGGACAGCGTCGCGTAGCTCGTGACGACCGCCATAGGCCACCGCCACGTTGATATGCATGCCGACGTGATTGGCCGAGTTGTGTCCGGCACGGCACAGGGACTTGGCCATGGCAGTGGGAAGAAGATCGAGATCCCCGACGGCTTGGACTCGCCAGCGAGGATTCTCAGCAAGGGAGCTGACGAGGGATTCGATGACCTTGAGCAGCGGCCCCAGTTCGCCCGTCTCAGCGCGTTGCAGGTTGTCGGTCGACAGCACCCACAAAGTGATGATCGGGATACCAACGGCGTCGCACCAAGCGCAAAATTCCCGGAGACGATCCGCGCCGGCCTCGTAACCGGTCACCAGAGGCTGTCCCGGGGCGTTGAGACGAGCCCAACGACGGTTGCCGTCAGCGAGTACTGCGACATGTTGGGGCAGCCGACTGCGATCAAGCTGGTCGAGCAGTCGTGCCTCATAGGTGGTGTACAGCAGTCCGGACGGGTGCATTCGGTCGAGGGTCTCACTGACCTTCGACAGACGGTGATCCAGGCTGCTCATGAGTCCAGATTAGTCAGTGCTTGGAACAAGCTGTTAGCAGCTCTCCAGATCGCGTTCACGACGGCGCTTGCTGGCGGGGTAGTCTGGAGACAGAACCTACCGAACAGTAGGTTCTTTGTGGAGAGGGAGGGTCGTTAGCTATGGCGCATCAAGGCACTGTCGAGGGGAATCGTTGCACTGTACTTACGAACCGCGTCGTGCTCCCCAAGCCAAGGCTGCGAGGTTGGGTCCACACTGTGATGGCCCCGGTAATCTTGTTGGCCGGGGTCGGCCTCATGATCGCCACGCCAACATGGGGTAATCGGTTCGCCGTTGCTATCTGGACGCTTACCGGCCTGGAACTCTTCGGCAATTCCGCGATCTACCACCGGGTGCCGTGGGGGGCGAAGGTCAAAGACGTTTTGCGACGCATTGACCACGCCAATATCGCGGTCTTCATCGCCGGTACTTACACCCCGTTGACTGTTTCCCTGGCAACCGGTGCCTCCCGGGTGATCCTGTTGTCGATTATCTGGGCGTGTGCTTTGCTCGGCGTGGCTTTCCGCTTCGTGTGGAATGGTGTTCCCAGGTGGGCCTCAACGATTCTCTACGTCGTCATGGGATGGACGGCTCTGTGGTGGCTGCCTGAGTTCTGGCGCGTGGGCGGGCCAGCGGTCGTCATCCTGCTGCTCGTCGGTGGAGTGTTTTACACCGTCGGGGCAGTTGCGTACGCCTGTCGGAAGCCCAACCCCTCACCCACTTGGTTCGGCTTCCACGAGGTCTTTCACAGTTGCACGGCGGTAGCCGCGATCTGTCACGCCGTTGCCATCGGTCTTGCCGTCATCTGACGAGCTGAGGAACTCTGAGCACATGGACGCCCCACCTGTTTGGGTGCCTTCGCTCCGGCTCTAGGTTTGATGTCAGAGGGGCCGCTTCCGACGCCTCGACGACGTTTCTTTCCCAGATGCGGCCTTTCACGGGAGGTTTTCGTGTCCGTCCGTCCAGAAGGCTCCGAGCGAGCCCAGAGTCCGATTCCGGAGGCACCTGAGGGGAGGCGGACCTACGTCATCGACACCTCGGTGCTGCTGTCCGACCCCCGTGCCCTGCTCAATTTCGCTGAGCACCAAGTGGTGGTGCCGATCGTCGTCGTCACCGAGTTGGAGGGTAAACGCCATCACCCCGAGCTAGGGCATTTCGCTCGTGCAGCGCTGCGTATCCTCGACACCTTACGGCTCGACAATGGCGGTCTTGTCGGACCGGTGCCGGTAAACGACGAGGGAGGCGAACTGCTCGTCGAACTCAACCACTCCGACCCCAATTGCCTGCCCGACGGATTCCGTCTCGGCGACAACGACACGCGGATTCTCGCGGTTGCCCAAAACTACCGGTTGGCCGGGCATTCCGTCGTTCTGGTGACGAAAGATCTGCCGTTGCGGGTCAAAGCCTCGGCCATTGGCCTGGAGGCGGAGGAATACCGGCACGAACTCGTCCCTGACAGTGGCTGGACTGGCATGGTCAACCTTGAGGTCCCCGACGAGATGATTTCGACTCTCTATGAGGAGGGCCACGTCGTCGATTCGATCTTCGATGAGATCCCAGCGCACGCCGGACTCGTGCTGGAAGGCCCGAGCGGGAGCGCCCTCGCCCGCAGGATGCCGGACGTATCGGCCCGACTTATCCCCAACGACCAGGAAGCTTTCGGTATTCGTGGCCGGTCCGCAGAGCAACGGGTCGCCCTCGACATGCTGCTTGATCCGCAGGTCGGCATCGTTTCCATGGGAGGAAGAGCCGGTACCGGAAAGTCAGCTCTTGCCCTGTGCGCAGGGCTCGAGGCGGTGCTGGAGCGTCAGCTTCATAAGAAGGTCATGGTCTTCCGGCCCTTGTATGCCGTCGGCGGTCAGGATCTGGGTTATCTGCCTGGCGACGGGGGGAGAAGATGGCCCCGTGGGGTCAGGCGGTCCTCGATACCCTCACTAGCGTGACGAAGACATGGTTGGCTGACCAGCTGAGGCGACGGTCTGAGGTTCATCTGCAACAATCGGGGCGTGGCACCCAATCCCAAAGCCGGCATCAAAGACATGTTCTTGTCTTTGGCTGTCATCCTCGTCCCCGTGTTACTCATCGTGTGGTTTTTCACCAGAACTCCGGATGAGCCGAACATTCAAAAGGTCGACTGGAAACCCATGGTGGCGTCAGCTCGTGCCCATGCCGGATACCCGGTGCTGGCTCCCAAAGAGACCCCTGAAGAGTGGCGGCCCACCAAGGCGAGGTATGCAGACAAGGGGGACCGCTGGGTAGGGAAAACCGTCTCTGCGGGGAACCGGTGGGAGCTGGGTTTTTTGACCAGTGAGGACATCTACCTGGCTGTGAATCAATCCAATGAGCCTGCCAAGGCATTTGTCGCGTCGGTGACAAGATCAGCTGCCGCAGATGGGAAGATCAAGGCGGGTCAGTACACCTGGACAAAGATGGTGAGTCCGGATGGTCGTACTCGCGCGCTGGTGACGAAGATTGAATCCTCTACGGCAGTGATTGTCGCCGACGCTGATTATCGGGTCCTCACGGACTACGCGGGAATGCTTACGACTTCGTGACATTCGCCGAGTCAGGCCTGTTCTCGGCTTCTGACTGTGCGGCCTCGATACGGGAACGCGCTCCGTCAAGCCATGTTTGGCAGATGTCGGCGAGCTTCTCGCCGCGCTCCCACAGCTTCATGGTCTCAGCCAAGGAAATCCCGCCAGATTCCAGCTGGGCGACAATGCTCACCAGCTCATCGCGGGCCGCCTCGTAAGGGATCTCGGGTTCTGGAGTCGTCGATTCGCCCTGCTGCTCACTCATGAATCCTCCTGAGATGTGGGTCGGTTGGGGGTGCGTCGGTTGAGAGAGTCGACGGTGACGCCGAGGGTACCGTCGGACAGATAGACCGACAGATTCGCTCCCGGATCGGTGTCGCCGACGGAGGTGATGGAGCTGCCATCGGAATCAGCAAGGACGGCGTATCCCCGATCCAAGGTGGCCTTGGGTGACATCGCGCGTACCCGCTCGAGCATGTGATTGACGTCGCGGCTCTCGGCGTCCAGGGCGCGACGGGTTGCCAGCCGTAGGCGCTGGAGAGAGGAGTTGAGTTTCTCGGCGGTGATGTCGAGGGTAGCTGCGGGGTTGACCATCACTGGGCGGGAACGCACTTGGGCGAGGTGGGCCGTCTCGACATCCAGAAAACTCCTGACGATCTGGCGAAGTCGAGCACGGCCTGTGTCGATGGCCTGGGATTCCTTGGCAGCGTCCGGGGCGATGAGCTTGCCGGCGTCCGTCGGCGTGGAAGCTCGCAGATCCGCTACGAGGTCGAGGATGGGATTGTCGCGTTCATGACCGATGGCCGAGACGACCGGCGTTTTAGTGCGGTACACCGCGCGTACCAGCGCCTCGTCGCTGAAGGGCAACAGGTCTTCCAAGGACCCGCCACCGCGAGCGATGACGATGACATCGACGGTGGTGTCTGCGTCGAGCTCGGCCAGGGCTGCGATGATCTGCTGGGCAGCCATGGGTCCTTGTACCAGGGTGTTGCGAACCACAAATCGGGCAGCGGGCCACCGCAAGGTGGCGTGACGTTGAACGTCTCGTTCGGCATCGGAACCGGCCCCTGTGATGAGGCCGATTCCACGTGGCAGGACGGGGATTGGTTTGTGCAGAGTGATGTCGAAAAGCCCCTCCGCCTCCAGCAGACGTTTGCGTCTTTCCAGCTGGGCGAGCAACTGCCCTTCACCGGTGGGGGTGATCTCGGAGATCTCGAAGGAGAGGCGGCCGCTACGTGACCAGACTGTCGGGCGGATGAGGGCGGTGACCATCATTCCCGACTCAATCGGTCCAGCAGCGTCGAGAACACGTCGATGACAGGTCGCGGAGGCAGAAATCTCCTCTACCGGGTCGCGCAGGGTAAGGAACTGGGTCGGGCCGGAACGTCGGGTAACTTCAATAACCTGGGCTTGCACCCAAACGGACCCGCAGCGCTCCACCCAGCCTTTGACGGCGTTGACGACCCACGCCAGGGAGCGGGGGGCGTCAGCAGTGTTCGTCGTGGCCATGGCTGACACGCTATCCGAGGACGGCGACAATCTGTCGGGAGAGGCAGCGGTTTTCGCGAGTTTGTCCTCAGCTGAAGCAGAGAGTGCGAGAGTTGCAGCTGGCGGTGCTCTGGGGCTCAAACGCGCGGAAGCGACACTGCGACGCATTCTTGTTCGGATTCGGTAAAGGATGGGCGACTCGTAGACTTGGAACCATGGCTGTTTCGGGGGCGGACACTGACAAAAAGCTGTATCTCGCTGCACCGCGTGGTTACTGCGCGGGCGTCGATCGCGCGGTCCAGACCGTCGAGAAGGCGTTGGAGGTGTATGGCGCGCCGGTGTATGTGCGCAAGCAGATCGTCCACAACCGTCACGTCGTAGAGAGCCTCGAAAAGCGTGGCGCTGTTTTCGTTGACGAGCTTGACGAGGTGCCTGACGACGCTCTGGTGGTTTTTTCCGCGCACGGTGTTTCTCCGCAGGTCAAGAACGAGGCTGCGCACCGTGGGCTGCGAACGATTGACGCTACCTGCCCGCTGGTGACGAAGGTGCATCACGAGGCCAAGAGGTTCGCCAACGATGGCACCCAGATTTTGCTCATCGGTCATGCCGGTCACGAGGAGGTTGAGGGGACGACGGGGGAGGCTCCTGAGAACATCACCCTGGTTCAGACCCCCGAAGATGTCGATGATCTGCAGCTGGATTCGAGTCGTTCCGTGGCATGGCTGTCGCAGACGACGTTGAGCGTTGATGAGACGGTGGAGACCGTCGACCGGATTCGCCAGCTCCATCCGCAGCTCATTGATCCGCCCTCTGACGACATCTGCTACGCCACCCAGAATCGTCAACAAGCTGTCAAGCAGATGGCTCCCAAGTGTGATCTCGTCATCGTGGTGGGATCGAAAAACTCATCGAACACTGGCCGCCTGGTGGAGGTTGCCCTCGAATCAGGGGCTAGGGCCTCATACCGTGTCGACAACGCCAGCGAAATTGAAGAGTCCTGGCTGGACGGGGCCACCAGTATTGGAGTGACCTCGGGTGCGTCGGTGCCCGAGAGCCTCGTTCAAGGCGTGCTCGGCTTTCTTACCTCGAAAGGGTGGCCGCAGGCCGAGGAAGAGACCCTCATCGAGGAGTCGCTGTCGTTCGCTTTGCCGCCACAGCTGCGCAAGCGCCGCGCCGGCGCACAGTGAATACCTGCACAGTGAATACCTCAAGAGCTGGAGCCATCGTCACCTTGGTGTTCCGTCAGCTCCGCAGCGGTGAGAGGACGAATCGTTTCGTCGATGGGAGTAGGCGAGGAAACCTCCTCGTCAGTGACCCCGAGGTCCTCGAACCGTCTGGCCTGGACGAGAACCCGTGTTTCCATGCCGCCCAGCAAGGTGTTGTAGGCGCGCACCGTCGAGCTGAGGGATCGTCCCATCTTGTCGAGGTTGCCGGCTAGGGTGCTCAGCCTCTTGTGCAGGTCGCGCCCTAACGCTGCGACCTCGGTCGCGTTCCTTGCGACGGCCTCCTGTCGCCATGCCAGAGCGACTGTTCTCAACATCGGGATAAGAACCGACGGACTGGCCAGTACGATCCCGCGTCGATTGGCATATTCGTGGAGATCGGGCATCTGCTGTAGGGCAGCCTGGAGGAAGGCGTCGGAAGGTAAGAAGCACACCACGAACTCGGGGGAGTCCAGGTCGGTGCGCCAGTATCCCTTGGCAGATAGCTGATCGATGTGGGTGCGTACGTGACGGGCGAACCGCGCCATCTGGGCGTCATACTCCTCGGGGTCCTCGCATTCAGTGGCGTCGAGGAACGCCGCCAGCGGAGTTTTGGCGTCAATATGGATGCACCGGTTGCCCGAAAGCCTCACCGTCATGTCGGGGCGCTGGGGAGTACCTTGGGCGGTCGTCGTTTGCTGTGTCTGAAAGTCGCAGTGTTCCAGCATTCCGGCTACCTCGGCGGTGCGCTGCAGCTGCATTTCACCCCAAGCCCCTCGGACCTGGGGTTTACGCAGCGCGGTGACGAGGCTAGCGGTCTCCTTACGCAAGTTCTCTCCGGCGCTGCTGACTCCGGCAACTTGCTCTCGAAGACTCGCTGTCATGGCGGTGCGTTCTTGCTCTACCTCGGCCAGGCGTCGGTCCAGCTGCTCTAGAGCGTGGGATACCGGGGCCAGCAGACGTTGGGCGTCATTCATAGTCCGTTGAGCCGCCTTGGCTGCCCGTTCATCCTGGTCAGCTATGGACTGGGCAGATAACGCCTTGAATTGGGTGGCGAGTGAGTCGCGGTCGGCAGCTGCTTTCTCGACAATTTCCAAACGCTCAGCGGCCACTCGCGCAGTTGAGGCAGCTTCAGCGACACGCTGAGAAGCGCGTAACTGTGCGATGAGCCATCCCAGCGCCAGACCAATAACCAGCCCGACGAGTCCGACAACGACGTTCACCATGGTATGAGAGTCTCAGGGACCTCCGACACGTTTGACGCAGATCGTGTTCCATCATGGAGAACAGCGGGTGATGGTTGAATGGTGGCCATGGCTGACACTGCGACTTCGGATCACATCCGCGACGTCATCTCTTTTGTGGAGGCTTCTCCCACGTCGTATCACGCGGCGGCTGAGCTGGCGCGACGTCTTGACGAGGCTGGTTTCGGCAAGCTGGACGAGACTACGGCATGGTCGTCGGTCGAGGGGCGTCACTACGTGGTTCGTGACGGAGCTGTCGTTGCCTGGATTACCCCGCAGAAGATCACCGAGAAAGTCGGAGTCAGGATTGTGGGTTCCCACACCGATTCCCCGTCCTTCAAGCTCAAGCCGAATGCCACCGTCACCAATCAGGGCTGGCAACAGGTCGGTATGGAGGTTTACGGCGGTGGGCTGCTGAATTCCTGGCTTGATCGAGACCTCGGACTGGCCGGGCGTCTCGTCACTAAGAACGGCCAGGTTCATCTCGTGCGCACCGGTCCCATCTTGCGCATTAGCCAGCTTGCCCCGCACCTGGATCGCACCGTCAATGATGACCTCACGCTGGATCGCCAGCGTCATCTCATGCCGATTCTGTCGGTGGGTCGTCCCGACCTCGACGTCGAGAAACTGCTGTGTGAGGAGGCGAGAATCAACCATGACGAGCTGGCTTTCCACGATATCTTCGCCTACGTGACTCAGCGCCCTGCCGTTATTGGTCCGTATGGGGAATTCCTGGCTAGTCAGCGCATGGACAACCTGTCCTCGGTGCATTCGTCGGTGGCGGCATTCGTCGATCTCAAATCTGTTGACGATGTGGCGATTATGGCCTGTTTCGACCATGAGGAGGTCGGCTCCTCGACCCGATCCGGTGCCTGCGGACCCTTCCTTGAGGACGTCCTGGTGCGAATCGCGGAGGGCCTCGGGATGACGGGCGCGGCTTACCGGGCGATGATCGCAAGGTCGTCGTGCGTGTCCTCAGACGCTGGACACGGCGTGCACCCCAATTACGTTGACAAGTTCGACCCGGCTAACCATCCGCTGCTCAACGAAGGCCCGCTGCTGAAGATCAATGCGAATCAGCGTTATGCCACTGACGGGGTGGGCGGGGCGTTGTGGAAACGTGCTTGCGCGGCTGCTGGGGTACCCACCCAGGAGTTCGTGTCCAATAATTCAGTGCCGTGTGGCTCGACGATCGGACCGCTGACGGCAACAAGGCTCGGCATGGTGACGGTCGATGTTGGCGTTCCGCTGATGTCGATGCACTCCACCCGCGAGCTTGCCGGCGTCAAGGATGTGGAGTTTATGACTTCCGCATTGGCGGCGTACTGGCAAGGAGCCTGAGCCGGGTGGTGTCGTCGCTCTTGTCGGAGACGGCGACTACCATGGCTCCACGTGGCACTTACGATTGGAATCGTCGGTCTTCCCAATGCCGGCAAGTCGACTCTGTTCAACGCGCTGACCAAGAATGACGTCTTGGCTGCGAATTATCCCTTTGCAACCATTGAGCCGAATGTCGGTGTGGTCGGGGTTCCGGATAAACGTCTGGACGTGCTGACGGAGATGTTCCATTCCGCCAAGACCATCCCGGCCACGGTGTCCTTCGTTGACATAGCCGGAATCGTCAAGGGTGCCAGCAAGGGTGAGGGAATGGGTAACGAGTTCCTCTCCAACATTCGTGAAGCTGATGCCATCTGCCAGGTGACGAGGTGTTTCGCCGACGACGACGTCACTCACGTCAATGGGCATGTGGACCCCTCTGACGATATCGAGACCATTACCACCGAGTTGGTGCTGGCCGATCTGCAGACGATGGAGAAACAGCTGCCTAAGCTGCAGAAGGAAGCTGCGATTAAGAAGGAATCGCGTCCTAAGGCCGAGGCATGGGAACAAGCCAAAGAGGTGCTCGAAGAAGGCAGGACGATTTTCTCAGCCGGGCTTGATCCTGAACCGCTTCATGACCTGTTCCTGCTGACGACTAAGCCGTTCATTTACGTTTTCAACTGCGACCAGGATCAACTCGCCGATACGGACTTTCAAGCCAAGATGGAGGAGCTGGTAGCACCGGCTGAAGCGATCTTCCTTGACGCCGAATTCGAGGCTGAGCTGGCCGAGATGGAGCCCGAGGATGCCGCCGAGTTCCTCGCTGACGCCGGCATCGAGGAGCCGGGTCTCGATAAGTTGGCCCGTGTCGGTTTCGACACCCTCGGGCTGCAGACTTTTCTGACGGCGGGTGACAAGGAGTCTCGTGCTTGGACTATTCACAAGGGCGACACTGCCCCCGAGGCCGCTGGCGTTATCCACACCGATTTCCAGAAGGGGTTCATCAAGGCCCAAGTGGTGTCCTTTGATGACCTCGTCGAGTTTGGTGGCGAGAAAGAGGCTCAGGCTGCTGGAAAATTGCGGTTGGAGGGCAAGGACTACGTCATGCAGGACGGGGACGTGGTTGAGTTCCGGTTCAATGTGTGAGTCGGTTAATTTGAATCCGAGCACCGACGCGGGCCAGCCGCACCGTGACCCGGGTAGCGGGTGGTCTACCTATGTGCTGGTGTGTCGCTGACACTCGGGTACGCCGAGCCTCGTAATAACTGGGGTATTCGCACTTGAGGGTGTCGGGGGTCATGGTGTGGCGAACGAGGGCTTTCTTGTCGTGCATTTCAGTATCGGATGGCTGGGGTCTCAAGGTGCGTGTCTCGCTCCCGGACCGGCATTACTGTCATCCTTCTGCCGGGGTTGCGGTCGGGTCCTGCATGGCCGAGCTGTGCTGCGTGCAGTGGATGTCCGGAGAGCCACGTCCTGGTGGGGCTATGTGGGAGCTTCCAGCACTTGGCGACGACCACAACGTGAAGTGCCATCTCGAAATATGAGCACTCACGGTAGATTGCGATAGGCTCAATTCACACGCAACAACTAGACGGACGAGGAGGGAGCTCATGAAGTCAGAGATGTCAGCTCCTTGTCCGCTGCGAATGTGTTGTCGGTGAGCCTAGTTATCTAATACGTGCTCTCGCTGCGTGCGAACTGTCACTTCATCTTTCTAAGGATTCACGTGCATTTTACTAGAATTGTTGCCGCGCTAACTACTGTTACCCTTGCTTTCGGGTTTTCTGCATGCGGTACGGGCGAGTCGAACCAGACGAAGGGTTCTTCTTCTGGCGTCTCCGCCAATGGAAATGGGGCAGGAACTACAAAATCAGCCATTGATAAGACCGCTTACGACAATCTCGTGGGATCTATTGATAAGGCCAGTGACAAGGATATCGCTGCCAGTACGTGGGCTACACAGGTGAAGAATGCAGGGAAGTTGCGCATCGGTGGCACACGCACATCATACTTATTTAGCCAGCTCGACGAGACAGATAATTCTGTGCGTGGTTTCGACGCTGGCCTTTATCAGCTTCTCGCGAAGTATATTCTGGGTGACCCGAATGCGGTTGATCTCACTCAGGTAGATTCATCTACGCGCGAATCGGTTATTACCAACAAACAAGTTGATGCCGTATTTGCTACATACTCGATCACTGATGAACGCAAGAAAGTGATTTCTTTTGCTGGACCGTATTACACTTCCAAGCAGGCTGTTTTAGTTAGAGCTGGTAATGATGAAATTACCGGTGTTGATTCATTGGCAGGCAAACAGGTGGCTACACAAGCTGGATCGACCGGCCCATCTATTCTCGCGAAGGTTGCCCCGGATGCCAAGGTACAAGAGTTTCCGTCCGATCAGGAAGCGCGCACCGCGTTAGAACAACGTCGTGTGGATGCTTACGTGACTGACTACACTCTCATGCTTAACGCTATCGTCAAGAATCCTAATGCATACAAAATCGCGGGTGAGCAGTTCGGCGGAGATGACAATTATGGTATTGGTCTCCCGCTCAATAGCGATGGTGTTGAGTTTGTCAATGACTTCCTGAAGAAAATTGAAAAGGAAGGCGTGTGGGATGAGCTGTGGAAGATTACTTTAGGTGATCGTGCGGGAATCGCAACAATACCGGAAGCCCCAAGCCTCAGCTGAAGACAATTATGAGTGTTACGGAACTCATTCAGAGCTATGGGAAAGACTACCTCCTTGCAGTTCTTACCACATGGAAGCTAACGGTGGTGGCTTTCGTCGCAGCCTTCTTGCTTGGGTGCGGAATTACTGTTATTCGGATTTGCCCGATTCCTCCCCTGCGCTGGGCGGGAAACTTGTATGTGCAAGTATTCCGAAATATTCCAGGAGTATCCCTCTTGGTTATATTCGTCTACGCATTGCCATATCTCGATATCGTCTTGTCGTATTACGCATGTGTACTGGCGGTAACGATTCTCATCCCTGCTTCATTCTGTTCTGAATACTTACTTGCAGGCATCAATACGATCCGCCCGGGAGAAATAGAGGCGGCGTATGCTATGGGCTTACGGTTTAATCAGATAGCCCGGCGTATCGTCATTCCCCAGGCAATCAGATCAAGTGTGCTTCCGTTGACGAACTTGGCGATAGCCACCCTGCTGACAACGTCTCTCGCGTCCCAGGTCCCGCTCGATCCACCTGATCTGACCGGTATCGTCACGTTCATTAATTCGCGGTCAGTCGGCGGTGTAACCGCATTCGTCATTTCTGCTCTGTTCTACTGCCTTACCGCGTTAGTTATAGCGCGTGTAGGGACGATCATAGACAGGAAGGTACGGATCCTGCGATGACGGCAACACCACTGGCTTCAGTCCTTTACCAAGACCCCGGACCTCGCACGCGTCGGCGTATCATCCTGTTTACCTGGGTCTCAGCGTTGGTACTTGTAGTACTTGCAGCTTATATTGTTTATCGCTTTTATGCTCTAGGTCAGCTAGATGGGCGTTACTGGAGTTTTTTCGCCAGAGTGTCAACATGGAAGTTTCTAGGACAAGGTATCCTCGGTACCCTTGAGATTTCAGTGGTTGCCGGATTGTGTGGTGCGCTGTTCGGATTCCTTTTGATGCTGGCGAAGTTAAGCTCGGCTCTTGTCCTGCGTGTAGTGAGTACTGCGCTGATTAATTTTACACGCGGTGTTCCTACACTGCTGTTCATATACTTCTTTTTTCTTGTCTTACCTACCCTTGGCGTGTCACTGCCAGCCTTAGTCAATATCTCGTTGCCGGTTGCCATCTCTGCTGCTGGGGTGATAGCTGAGCTTTTACGGTCGGGTGTTAATGCTGTCCCAAGCGGGCAGCATGAAGCAGCGGTGAGCTTGGGGATGTCCGAACATCGCACTTTCTTCAAGATTGTGTTACCGCAAGCGTTACGCTCGATTACGCCAGCGTTGATTTCCGAGCTGGTGATTGTGGTCAAGGACAGCACTTTCGCATACATCGTTAGCTTCCCGGATCTCATGCAAAATTCCAAGGTGCTTATATCGAACTACGACGCTCTGCTGCCGGTATATCTCGTAGCAGCAGTCATCTATATTCTGATTAACTACGCGCTCAATCAGTTGTCGACATATGTTAGTCGGCGCAAACGACGCGGACAGCATAAGGAGATGATATGGCAGTCATAGAGTTACGTGGCGTCAATAAGCATTTTGGCTCCCATCATGTCCTTAAGGATGTTGATCTGAGCGTTGAAGCTGGGGAAGTCGTTGCTGTCATTGGTCCGTCTGGGTCCGGGAAATCAACTCTGTGCCGGTCTATCAACCGGTTAGAGACAATTGATTCGGGAACTATCCTCATACAGGGTGAGTCCCTCCCTCAAGAAGGTAAAGAGCTATCGCAGGTGCGCGCCCAGGTGGGCATGGTCTTTCAACAATTCAATTTGTTTGCGCATAAGACCGTCTTGGAGAACGTCACGATTGCTCCGATCGACGTGCTCCACCGGTCGAAGAAACAGGCTCGAGCTGAAGCGTTGCATCTGTTGGATCGGGTAGGCGTCAGAGACCAAGCGCACAAAGTTCCTGCACAGTTGTCGGGCGGACAGCAGCAGCGCGTAGCTATTGCACGAGCACTGGCGATGCATCCAACGGCGATACTGTTTGATGAACCGACCAGCGCGCTTGACCCAGAAATGGTAAACGAAGTTTTGGACGTGATCGCTGATTTGGCGCGCAATGGAATGACGATGCTGATCGTTACGCATGAGATGAGCTTTGCACGCCGAGTGGCTGATCGCGTGGTCTTTATGGATGACGGGCGCATCGTCGAGACTTCTTCAGCAGAGAAGTTCTTTACGGCACCCGAGACACAACGCGCAGCAGAGTTTATCCAATCAACTCGACACGGGCAGTAGTGATTAAAAGGATATGAAAAGAATTGGTATTGTTGGTGGTGAAGGCGTTCTGCTTTCGAGGGAATACCACAATGCCGTACGGGCCTGTGCTGCGCAACCTGTAACGCTCACCCCAACGAGCTATAAAGAGCTGTTGCCGACGCTCGACGGTGTTGTGATTCCGGGCGGATCTGACATCAACCCGGTGCGGTATGGTCAGGAAAACGTGGCAGCCGAAGACGTGAATGACGCCAATGACTCCTACGAGTTGGAGGTCATTGACCAGACACTTCGTCAGGGTCTACCGTTGTTTGGTATCTGTCGCGGTATGCAGCTACTTGTCGTATTCCTGGGTGGTTCTTTGCAGCAGGATATTAACAGGGAAATACACACGGGGACACCTCATGGTGATCGCATTCACGGCACTTCTATCAAGGCGCATAGTTTCCTCTCATCGATATACCCTCAAATGGTGAGAGTCAACAGTGCTCACCATCAGGCGATTCGTGACCTTGGGGATGGCTGCGTTCCGGTGCAGTGGAGTGACGATAACGTGATCGAGGCCGTGCAGCACAAGAGGCTCCCCGTTATCGGAACTCAGTGGCATCCGGAACGGATGAGAGGTGGGTATGCCCGTCCCGACATGGGTGATGGGACTCGCGTGTTCCAGTATTTCATTAAGGACCTGTGCTCGGCTTAAGTGGTTTATCACCAACGAGAGTGTGGGCGCCTGTGGCGTGACAACATGGCTGCGGTTGCACCGGCACGGGCCATGATGTCGTGGGTCGGGCTGGGTTGGGCCTTAACAGGGGTTGTGGTAGACCACCTGCCGCCCGCCCGCACCCCTGGCGCGAGGGTATCGAAGTGGCCGCCACCGACAGGTTCACCGGCTACACAACTGCTGCAGCCGAGGACATACCCGAAGCGACCACAGTGATGGAACCATAGTGATGGATTCGTTCCATGTGGTCCGGTTAGCCGGGGAGGCCCTAGACCGGTGCCAGGTTCAACAACACCTCCACGGTCACCGGGGACGTGCAGGTGATCTGCTCTACAGTGCCCGCCGCACTCGCCACACAGGGGCTGACCTTCTCATACCCCGCCCACAGGCACGCCTGGAACACCTGTTTGCTGGTGATGCCCACGTCGAAGTGGAAGCCACCTGGAGTGTCTACCAGCGTATTGTTGCCGCCTACCGCCACCCGGACCGCGCACACGGAAAAGGTTCTCGCAGGGGTGATCGCCTCCCCTGTCTGGTGGTGTTCCCGCCGTGTTGAGTGAACTCGTCACTCTAGGACGCATGTTGAGACGGCGGGCCGACGACATCCTGGCCTACTTTGATCGGCCCCGCACCAGTAACGGGCCCACCGAAGCCATCAACAACACCTACGCGGCACCGCGTTGGGGTTGGGATAATCTTGGGCACGACACTTTCGATCACTGGTGGATGCTGGACCTCATCAGCATCCCCATTTATGAACAGCCGCTCTCCTGGATTCAATCGCGTCAGGTTTGCACGGCGCAGGTGTACAAATGTGGCGCAGGTTGTCGACGGTTTCAGGGGTGCACCGTGCAGATGTGGCGCAGCTGTACAAGACTGGCGAAACTGTATGACGGGGGAACCCCCAATCGCTACACCGTCGTCCCCTGCACCCTCTTTTGCGATGAGCTGATTTGCTGTAGTTGCATTTTCTACTGAGCAGTCATTGATACCTGTTGCAGATTGTGTTGTATCGTGGGCATATGCGAACAATGTCAGTTGCGTGTTGGTGATGAGGGAGACATGGTTCCCGATTGCGGAGGATTACAATGGCGACGTCAATTGGTGTATGGTCTGAAGTAGGAAAACTGCGCGAAGTTATGGTGTGCGAGCCGCGTCTCGCTCATCGTCGGCTCACTCCAAGCAATTGTAGAGAGTTTCTTTTCGACGATGTCCTGTGGGTGGAAAAGGCACAGGAGGACCATCGTAATTTCGTCGATAAAATGAGAAAGCGCGGCGTTGTCGTTCGCGAAATGCACACATTGTTGGCTGAGGTGCTCGACATTGCCGAGGGGCGTTCGTGGATACTTGATCGCAAATTGTCTCCCAATGCGGTAGGTCTGGGTATTGACAAGGATGTTCGTGACTGGCTCGATAACATGCCTTCGGACACCCTCGCCGAACATCTCATTGGCGGAGTGACGTACGGAGAGGTGCCGGACGACAGGCGAAAGCACATTCTGGGTGCTCTCATCAAGGCGCGTGACGAGAATCAATTCCTCCTCCCTCCACTGCCCAACACACAGTTCACCCGTGACACCTCGGCGTGGATCTATGGCGGAGTCACCCTCAACCCCATGCGCTGGCCGGCTCGCCGGCACGAAACGGTTCTGGCTAATGCCATTTACAGTTACCATCCCGCTTTCACGACCCGTGATTTTGAGTATTGGTACGGCTATGCCGAGTGTGATTACGGAATGTCGTTCCTTGAAGGCGGCGACATTATGCCGATTGGTCATGACACAGTCCTTATTGGGATGGGTGAGCGGTCCTCATGGCAGGCGATTACCCAGCTGGCGCGATCTCTGTTCGTCCACGGTGTCGCGCGCAGAATTGTCGTCGCAGCCATGGCACCAGACCGAGCTTCCATGCACCTGGACACCGTGTTTAGTTTCTGTGATGTCGACATGGTGACCCTGTATAAGCCAGTTGTCGATGCCATCACCGCTTTGGTGTTAGAGCCAAGCAGCCAGGAAGCAGGCTTCTCGGTGCGGGTCGACGATCGTCACTTCACTGCTATCGTCGCCGAGTGCCTCGGGCTTGATGAATTGCGCACTGTTGAGACGGGTGGCGATCGTTGGGGGGCTCAACGGGAACAGTGGGATGACGGTAACAATGTGGTGGCGCTTGAACCCGGTGTTGTCATCGGATATGACCGCAACGTCGAGACGAATAGTCTGCTTGCGAAAGCCGGTGTGGAGGTCATCGAGATTCAAGCTGCCGAGCTGGGGCGTGGGCGAGGTGGAGGTCATTGCATGACATGCCCGATTACTCGGGACCCCGTGGATTACTGACTGATGTTGTGAATGTGAATGGGGGCCATGTTTCATGGAAATCGCGCCGCGAAAGGAGTTTCGACGGTGGTTTTAATCACAAACCGTCCACAAAAGCCGTGCAGCTCCTTATCGCGACTGTCGCATTACTTATTTAATAGCTCGTTTGGTGTGTTTGAAAAGAGTCTTGGTATGCACAGCTTACGAAGCCGGTAGATTAGGTTAACATAGAACGTGGCACGCCAGAAAGCAGGTGGTGGATGCATGAAGGTGGGATTTGTTGGAGCCGGAAAAGTAGGCTGTTCTCTCTATAATTACTTTGTGCGTAACAAGATAGCAGTCACATGTTGCTATACACGCACCAAAGCAGCGGGTAAAAGCGCTCAGATTAGATATGTAACGTCGCTCGACGCGGCAGTAGCTGAGAGTGATGTTCTGTTTTTGACAGTACCAGACGATGCGATCAGTACGGCCTGGGAGCACGTCAAATCATATCCGATACAGGGAAAGCTGATTTGTCATTGTAGCGGATCTCTGTCGGCAACGGTTTTCTGCGGAATTGAAGAAACCGGGGCATATGGCTATTCCGTCCATCCGATGTTTCCGTTTAAAAGCACCGAAACCGCATATGATGACCTAGCGAAGGCAGTTTTTAGCATCGAAGGAAACGAAGAGCGCATTGACGCTATCATGGAGTTGCTATCGATGTGCCCAAATCGCATCGTGAAACTGAAAAGCAACGACAAGACGAAATATCATGCAGCAAGCGTCTTTGCGTCAAATCTTGTCGTCGGTCTCATGAATCAGGCTACAGGGCTTCTCAAGGAATGCGGTTTTAGTGACAAGGCGGCTCTTGCCGCATTAGAACCCCTGGCAGTTGCAAACATGAAGAACATTTTTGACGTGGGGGCATGCGAGGCGCTTACGGGGCCAGTCGAGCGCCACGACGTCGAGACTGTTAAAGAGCATCTACGCGCCTTAGACCAAGAGAAGAAGGCTACGTACATCACAGTGACGCGAGAAATCATAAGACTTGCAGAGGTGCGTCACCCTGGCAGATCTTATGAAGATATGAAGCAGGTTTTGGAGGGAGTGGAATGACGACGACGGTGCGCACCGTACAACACATGAAGGACAACGGCAAAGATCTCGATGGTGACTGCATATGATTATTCCACTGAGAAATTGTTCGATCAAGCAGGGATCGATACGTTCCGCGTTCGAGATCTTCTCGGGATGGTGATGCTGGGATACGATTCTACGATTTCGGTAATCGGGTTCATTGTAATTCTGGGTGTAGAGGGTGGTGGGGATGGGGATGTCTTGTTGCTGCCTATCGTGATCTTGACTGTATTCAGGCTGAGTAGATATGTAGCGCGGTGAGTGAGTCTCTTATTTATTGTGTGCCCATCGTGGTGAGTGGATTGAGCAGGCCGGGTTGGTGACATTCTGGGGCTATGTTGATCGGTCCCGTACTGGTAACGAACTCGTCGAGGCTATCAACGGGTCTGGGGTGGAAGGGTGTGATAGTAGTTCGCTGCTGGAAGCTGGACTCTGTTGACGTCTTTGAGTATGGACAGTCGCTATTGCTGGATTTGGCTGCGCCAGTTTTGTGCAGTTGCGCCGGGTTTGTACGTGGCAGGTGCGCAATGGTGGCGGAGGTTGCCGACGGTTTCCGGGGTCCACCGTGCAATGGTGGCGTAACTGTGCAAAGGTGGCGCAGCTGCGTGCTGAGAGTCTTGGTGTTGACGATCAAGTGCGGTTTTCCAGTCAGCGCAGTTGCCGTGGCCGGTTAACGAAGTAGGCGTCACAGGTAGGCCAGCAAGTGGATGAGTTCTGGGACGGTATCTACTCCCGGATGTGGTTGGTTGGATAGGAGGATGGCCTTTATCCCAGCCGCCTGTGCGGCGTCAATGTCAATGGGGCGATCACCCACGGCAATGACGTCGGATGGATTCAGTCCGTGGCGTTCCATGAGGATCTTGTTCATCTGGGGGTCTGGCTTGCGAGCGAAACCGTCCGGGGCACATACCAGGTCGTCCACCTGAACCCCGAGGGCGTGGAAGAGATTCTCAGCGCTGGTGCGATCACGATGAGTCGCCACCAGATTCAGGCCGCCCCCTCGGCGCACGGCCGCCATGACCTCAGCTGCTCCAGCCATGAGCGGGGCAGGATCGTGTACCCACTTCTTTTTCAATAAGGCGTAGGCGTCGTCAAGTAGCTCGGAGGGGATGTCGTAACGCATAGCCAACACCTCGATGGCGTGAGCGATCGATTCCGATCTCAGCTGAGCCACTTCGGACAACTGTTCCTCGGTTGGTTCAGACCACACGACGCCCGCAAGGGTCCGGTCGACCTCTGGGTAGGTGTCGACCAGTGTTCCTCCCATGTCCCAAATAACGCTCCTCACGTCATCGAGTCTTCCAGATACCTGTTGTCAATGCCGAGTGTCCTCGTCGGTGACAGCAGGTAGCGGGTAACCTGCCACGAGTGACCACACCCGAGCATGAACCCGACCCATGGGCGATGCAACTGGTACTGCTTCGCGACAAAACCCATCCAGCTCGTCAGGCGGATGCTTGTGAGGCAGCTGCCCGCGCCGTCGTCTTTCTCCTCGACGACCCCCGGACGGCACCGGGAGGCCCATGGCACGATGCTGTTCAACATTGGTCTGACAAGCGTATTCGCAAGATAGTTCGTCGGGCTTCGGGAAAACGGTGGCACGACGTACAAGCCCTCGACGGTATAACTGTCACCCAAGAACCACCCGCAGGTGCGGCTCCCGAAACCGGTCCGGCGATGGTGCGGGCATTTGTTCCGGCTCCCGTCCATCCGCAGCCCAAACAAATCGACAAGCTCCAGGTTGCCGGCACCAACCTTCCTGCTGATGGCCAGTCGGCTACCGAGGATGCCGTCGTCACCATCGAGATCAATCCCCGAATCGAGATGACGACTGGCAAGGCCTGCGCTCAGTGCGGCCACGCGGCCCAGCTTGCTCATGAGGCGATGACTACTGGCAGCGACGATGATCGACGTGCCTTGGAGCAGTGGCGTCGCGACGGTTTCCGCGTTCGTGTCGTCACTCCAACGGTCGAGCACTGGGATGCGGACGTGGCCCGTGTGAGGGTCGTGGACGCCGGATTTACCGAGTTCAACGGCCCCACTGCGACGACTCGGGCACGGTGGTGATCCTGGTCACGTAGAATCGTGCCATGTCTCAGCTTCTTCTGACCGCGGTCGGCGCGGACCGCGCCGGACTTGTTTCTGACCTTTCTGAAATTGTCGCCAGTCACGATGGCAACTGGCTTGATAGCCGGATGGCACGGCTCGCCGGCGCTTTCGCGGGAATTGTTCTTGTTGATATCGACGAGTCGAAGGTTGAGCGCCTCAAAGCCGACCTCGGAACCCTTGAGGTCAAGGGCCTGAAAGTTACCGTTACCGATACCAGTCCGCACGGTGACCAGAACGAAGCGATTCTCGTGGTCAATCTCGTCGGTCACGACCACCCTGGAATCATTCACAAGGTGGCGGCCACGATGGCCCGTCTCGGTGTCACCATTGACGACCTGTCCACAGGGCTTCGCGAGGCACCGATGGGCGATGGCATTCTCTTTGAAGCCCGGGCGCAATGCCGGATTACGAACGCGACGACCCTTGAGGACCTACGCTCGGAACTGGAATCCATTGCCACCGAGATCATGGTCGACATCGATCTCATTGATCGTTCCTGATCTCGGGGCCGACGAGGAGGCCTCATGATTCGTATCTCTGGCACTGACCTGGACATCAAGCCGCTGGTACTGGGAGCCAACACTTTTGGCTGGACTGCTAATGAGCACGACTCTCACGCCATCCTGGACGCCTTTGTCGGCGGTGGGGGATCGTTGGTTGACACTGCCGACGGTTATTCCCACTGGGCTGAGGGGAATGCCGGAGGTGAATCTGAGAAGATCATCGGCTCGTGGCTGGAGAAGGGTGGCAGCCGGGACGACATCCTCATCGCTACCAAGGTGTCTACCCATCCCGAGTTCAAAGGTCTATCTCCGGAGAACATCTCGGCTGCAGTTGACGCCTCTTTGGCCCGACTTCATACCGATCATATTGACCTCTACTATGCCCATTACGACGATGACACCCAGCAGATCGAGGACATGGCGGCTGCTTTTGACAAGCTCGTCAAGGCTGGCAAGGTCCGGTGGGTCGGCCTTTCGAACTTCTCGGTGGCCCGGGAACAAAAGTGGTTCGAGGTAGCTGAGCACGAGGGGCTTGCGAGACCGGTAGCCCTGCAACCTCAATACAACCTGCTGCATCGCGCGGACGTCGAGGACCCTCAAGGGTACGGTCAGCTTGCCAGCGAGTACAACCTGGCCCTGTTCCCGTACTTCTCCCTGGCGTCAGGCTTCCTGACTGGCAAGTACGCCACTCGAGAGGATCTTCACGGTGTCGCTCGGGAATCCATGATTGCGAGGTATTTGCCTGACGGCGAGCACGAGCAGGCGGCGTTTGCGGTCCTCGATCGGCTACGAGAGATCGCCGGACATCACGGCGTTGAGGTGGCGTCGGTTTCTTTGGCATGGCTGATGGCCAAGGGGGTTACCGCACCCATCGCTTCGGCGCGCACCGTCGATCAACTGGGTCCACTGCTGGCCGCCACCGATCTGGCGTTATCCCATGACGAAGTCCGTGCCCTGGATGCGGCGTCGGAGCTGTTCACTCGGGACTGAAAGGCGTCCAGACTGTCGTGGTCGCTGCTCTCATCCGCATAGAGTGTGATTATGGCCACTACTGCTTTTAAGGGACAAACCGTCAACACCGTCGCCGATCTGCCACAGGTCGGATCTGATCTTCCGTCGTTCAACCTTGTCAAGGCTGATCTGTCAGAGCTGACCAGCGACGAGTTCAAGGGCAAGAAGCTCGTTCTTAACATCTTCCCGAGCGTCGATACTGGTGTCTGCGCCCAGAGCGTGCGCACCTTTAACCAGAAGGCCGCCGGACTCGACGACACGACCGTGTTGTGTGTTTCTCGCGACCTTCCCTTTGCCCAGGCTCGGTTCTGTGGTGCCGAAGGCATTGAGAATGTCGTCGTTGCTTCGGCTTTTCGCTCCGACTTCGGCAAGGATCTCGGCGTCGCCCTCGCTGACGGGCCGATGAAGGGCCTGTTGGCTCGTGCAGTCGTTGTTGCTGACGGTCAGGGAAAGGTGGCATACACCCAGCTGGTCGACGAGATCACGACTGAGCCCGATTACGACACCGCTCTTGAGGCCGCCAAGAAGGCCTGATTTATAGCTGGGTCTTGGGGGCGTCCCGGATCTACCGGGGCGCCCTGTTTTATGCCCCATATCAGGATACGGAGTATGCGTAACGGGACGTATCCGAGGGCGGTACAGTGACAAAAGTCTCGTCCGGAAGGGCGGACTCTCCTATCTGAGGACCACCATGGACGGCGAATTGAAGCGCGGACTCTCCTCGCGTCACATGAACATGATCGCAATCGGCGGCGCTATTGGTACCGGCCTTTTCTTGGCATCCGGTGCCACCATCTCCCAGGCCGGGCCGGGCGGTGCCCTCGTCGCATACCTGGCCATGGGACTCATGGTCTTCCTCCTTATGCAGTCGTTGGGGGAGATGAGTTCCTACCTCCCGGTGCCGGGCGCCTTCGAGACCTACGCCACCCGTTTCGTCTCCCCGTCCTTCGGCTTCGCACTGGGCTGGAATTACTGGTTCAACTGGGCTATCACGGTGGCTGCTGAGCTCGTTGCCGCCTCGATAGTGATGGCCTATTGGTGGCCGAATGTTTCGGCCTGGATATGGTCAGCTGGATTCTTGGCACTGTTGTTCGTGCTCAATGTGTTGTCCGCGCGGGCCTACGGCGAGGGAGAGTTCTGGTTCGCCATCATCAAGGTGGCTGCAGTCCTCGTCTTTCTGGTTCTCGGCATTCTCATGATTGCCGGAATCATGGGCGATTCTCCTGGACTCTCCAACTGGCGGCACGGCGACGCCCCCTTTGTCAATGGGTTCGGCGGTATTATGACGGTCTTTCTCATCGCCGGATTCTCCTTCCAGGGCACTGAACTCATCGGAATTGCAGCGGGGGAGTCGAAGGATCCGAACACGGTCGTCCCCAAGGCCACCAGGCAGATCTTCTGGCGAATCATGATTTTCTATATCGGGGCAATCGCGGTCATCGGACTGCTGCTGCCATATACCGACCCGAACTTGCTGGCCGGCGAGGTGACCGACGTCGCCGTCAGCCCCTTCGCCCTAGTGCTGAAGCGAGCCGGTGTGGCTGCGGCTGCCGCCGTCATGAATGCCGTCATCCTCACCTCGGTGCTTTCGGCGGGAAATTCCGGCCTCTATGCGTCCACTCGAATGCTTTACGCCCTGGCTCGAGAGGGCAAAGCTCCCAGAATCCTCGGTACCACTAACCGGCATGGCGTTCCGGTTCCGGCCCTCATCGTGACGACCCTCGTCGGGGCAGCGTGCTTCGCAACATCCTTGGTGGGATCGGGACAGGCATACACCTGGTTGGTTAATGTCTCCGGATTGTGTGGATTCATCGCGTGGATTGGAATTGCGATATCTCACATTCAGTTCCGACGCGCTTTCCTCGTGCAGGGACACGAGCTGTCCGAGTTGCCATATCGGGCGCGCTGGTACCCGGCTGGGCCAATCGTCGCAGGGCTACTGTGCGTGATCGTCACCTTGGGGCAGGGACGTGACGCGGTCCTCAGCGGTGATGTCACCGGGATGATTGTCGCATACGTCACGATCCCGGTCTTCCTAGCGCTGTGGCTTGGCCACAAGATCGTTACCAAGGCTCCTCGAGCAGACCTTTCTACCGCAAACCTCGACCTCGACTGACATGATGAGAGGGTTACAGTCGAACGGGTGTGACAAGAATGAGGGCATGATGATTCGACGCCCCGGATGGGTCGATTACCTCATCGGCTGGCACGTCTACCCCTTGGGATTCGTGGGAGCCCCTAAGAAGCTCGAATCTGACGAGGTGTGTCACCGGCTTGGACATCTGGAGGCCTGGCTCGATCACGCGGTTGCTCTCGGGTGCTCTGGCTTGGCCCTGGGGCCGGTGTTCGCCTCAGCCAGCCACGGTTATGACACTTTGGATTACTTCTCCATTGATCCCCGCCTTGGCGACGAGACCGACTTCAACCATCTGGTTCGATCCGCCCATTCACGTGGTCTGTCGGTGCTTCTTGACGGGGTGTTCAACCACGTATCGAGTCAAAACCAGCTCGTGAAGGCTGCCCTGGCGGGCGGCCCAAACTCTGATGTAGGACGTATGGTTCGCTGGCAGGACGGTCAGCTTGACGTCTTCGAGGGGCACAGCGATCTCGTAGCCCTCAATCATGACAACCCGGTAGTGCGGGATCTTGTCGCTCGGGTGATGAACTACTGGTGTGATCGTGGCGTGGACGGCTGGCGTCTGGACGCTGCCTACTGCGTCACGTCAGAGTTCTGGGCCACAGTCCTGCCCATGGTGCGTAAGAACCACCCCGATGTGTGGATCTTTGGTGAAGTCATCCATGGCGACTACCCAGGAATCATTAAGGCGTCCGGGATGGACTCCCTGACCCAGTACGAACTGTGGAAGGCGATCTGGTCCGCTATCGAATCTCGTAACTTCTTCGAACTGGACCATGCCCTGGGCCGTCACAATGAGTTCTGCGCCGCTTTCACCCCGATGACCTTCGTTGGTAACCATGACGTCACCCGCATTGCCTCGAAAGTGGGGGAGGATGGTGCGGTAGTGGCGACCGCGATCCTCGCCACCGTCGGCGGGGTCCCATTCATCTATTACGGGGATGAGCTGGCATATCGCGGTATCAAAGAGGAGAGGTTTGGAGGCGACGACGATATCCGTCCGGTCTTTCCAGCTACTCCGGCCAACCTGTCAGGCCTTGGTGCCGAGACGCTGCGTGCTCATCAGGACTTGCTGGGTCTGCGTCGACGTCATCCCTGGCTCGTCGACGCTCGCACCGAGCCGCTTGACCTCACCAACGAGCGGTACGTTTACCGCAGCGCAGTTCCGGGGGTGGAGCCTCTCGTCGTCGAGCTGGATGTACGTGATGGCTGCTCGGCCTTGGTCCGAGAGGCCGGCCAGATTATCTGGTCCAGCCGAGGCTAGTCTCCGCCGAAGAGGTCTCGCGTGTAGACCTTGTCGGCAACATCGCTCAGCTCGGGAGCCATGCGGTTGGCGATGATGACATCGCAGTCGGTTTTGAAGGCGTCAAGGTCTTTGGTGACTTTCGAGTGGAAGAACTCATCCCCTTCGAAGGTCGGCTCGTAGACGACGACCTCGATACCCTTGGCCTTGATACGTTTCATGACGCCTTGGATTGACGAGGAGCGGAAGTTGTCCGACCCCGCCTTCATGACGAGCCGGAAGATTCCCACTCGTTTCGGGTCCTTGGCGATGATGTCGGAAGCGATGAAGTCCTTGCGCACCGTGTTTGAATCGACGATGGCCTGTATGAGGGTCTGCGGAACATCCTGGTAGTTGGCCAGCAGCTGACGGGTGTCCTTGGGTAGGCAGTAGCCGCCATAGCCGAAGGAGGGGTTGTTGTAGTGGTTGCCGATGCGCGGGTCTAGACACACCCCATCAATGACCTGACGAGTGGATAGCCCGCGCTGAGAGGCATAGGTGTCCAACTCATTGAAGAAAGAAACCCGCATCGCCAGGTAGGTGTTGGCGAAGAGTTTGATGGCCTCTGCTTCGGTGGCTCCGACAAAGAGAACGGGGATGTCGGCGTCGACGGCTCCGGCAGCCATGAGATCGGCGAAGAGGCGAGCCTTTGCCGAATTCGCTCCGACGACGATTCGCGAGGGATGAAGGTTGTCGTAGAGGGCCTTGCCTTCTCGCAGGAACTCAGGGGAGAAGATGACGTCGAGCTCGGGTCGCTCCTTGCGAACCCCCTCGACGAAGCCCACCGGAATCGTCGATTTGATGACGATTGTCGCCTGGGGGGCGATCTGCTGAACCAGGTCGAGCACTCCATTGACGCTTGAGGTGTCGAAATAGTTTTGGTCAGGGTCGTAATTCGTCGGGGTGGCTATCACAACGAAATCAGCGTCGTTATATGCCTCATGTGGGTCAGTGGTGGCTTTCAGATCTACGTCGTGGTGGGCCAGATACTCCTCAATGAGAGGATCGACGATGGTCGTGTGCCCGTTGTTGACCATGTCGACCCTTTCGGCGTCGATGTCGATGGCGACGACACTGTTGTGCTGGGCGAGCAATACGGCATTAGCCATGCCGACATAACCCAGTCCTGCGACGGCGATCTTCACGCGAGGTCCTTTCAGCAGATGTTCACGAGTCTAGAGCGGCGACCTTACGAGACGGTGACATGCCGCGCCTAACTCTCCAACACCACGACTGGCAACACAAAGCCTGCCGGCGGCCCGTTCTGGAACCTCAATATGCTGGAACCACGACCTGGGAGGATTCATGGACACCATCACAATTACCGCCGACGACGGAGCCGATATTGACGTTCTTGTCTGGCGTCCGCAGATAGCTCCGGATCGGTCTGTCAAAGGACTAGTGCAGCTGTGTCACGGCATGGCCGAGTATGCCGCCCGTTATGACGAGGTAGCCCGGGTGTTGGCAGATGACGGCTGGCTGGTTGTGGCGAACGACCACCGTGGCCATGGACCGCGCGCCGCTGCCACAGGTGAGCTCGGGACAACGTCTGATCGCGGCTACCACCAGCTGCTTGACGATCTCTCTGCGGTCGCTGATTACTTCTTGGCTGAGGTGGAGGGGAAACCGTGGTTCCTTGTCGGGCACTCGATGGGATCGTTCCTGACCCGAATCCTGGCTGCTCGTCGAGGTCGTGAAATGACCGGTTTAGTCATCATCGGCACCGGTTCTTCGCTTGGGCCGTTGAGCATGGTTGCCACCGTGCTGGCCCAGGCCCAGGTACTCATGTTGGGTGAGGATTCTCGTAGCCCGTTGCTCAACACCCTGTCTTTCGGCTCTTTCAACCGAGCATTCCAACCCACCCGCACGGGGTATGACTGGTTGTCCCGGGATGTTCGGGTCGTTGATGAGTACATCGATGACCCGCTGTGCGGTTTTGTGTACACTGCGGCGTTCTACCGCGAACTCGTCCGGCTGATCGAACTCGCCAATTCCACTGAGATTTTCCGAGCGACGCCTCCTGCACTGCCCATCCTGTTGATGTCGGGGGCCAAGGACCCGGTGGGAGATTCTGGGCGGGGAGTGCGTCGAGTGGCGCGTCAGCTGCGCGGCTCCGGGTCTCGTGAGGTCGATCTCGTCGTCTACCCGGGGGCGCGGCATGAGATCCTCAACGAGGTCAACCGTCGGCAGGTTCACGCTCATTTGCGTGACTGGATTGATACCGTCGCTGACCGGCCTCGGGCCGTGCCGGATCGCAAGGCACGATGATAAGGGCACACTAATTAAGGCAACCCTCATTAAGGCGTAGTGAGAAAGGTGCGGGAACCCAGGCACGGGAACAACTGGTCCACGGCGCTAATGCACAAGCGTGCAGTTATTTGACCCGTTGTGCCATGTCGATTGTGCGCGGCCTAGTATCGTAGGTGCTGGTGCCGAGAAATCCCGCGTGGGGTTTTGAGGCGGTAAGAGGGAATCCGGTGAAATTCCGGAACTGCCCCGCAGCGGTGAGTGGGAACGACATCACCATCGTCGGCCAGCCGGTTCTCGAATCGGATGGGTGGCGATCAAGCACTGGGTTTCGGCCTGGGAAGCGGTGACGTAGGACTCGTCGGCAGACGAGGTGCCCACGAGTCCGAATACCTGCCACAGGGTGTGGTGCATCGTGCGTGTACCGCAGCGTCCGAGGTCTCGAGGGCCGACCGAGGTCGTCCAACCATCCACAGCGGAGCAGGAGTCTGACGAATGACTGATCCTGACAACCTCGCATCTGAGTCCATTGAGGACCGGATGCCCGAGGAGTTGAGCCTGGCCGGGGACTTCCCGAAGGTCACCCACGAGCAGTGGGAGGACGCAGTCCTCAAGGTCTTGAACCGGGGACGTCCCGAGGGCAAGGAACTCAACATCGAGCAGGCAATGAAGCGCCTCGAGCCGACGACGGTCGATGGCATCCAGATCGAGCCGATGTATCGGCGTCAGGATGCCCCTGAGAAGCTCGGCGCTCCGGGGGTGCCGCCCTTCACTCGTGGCACCACGATTCGTGACGGGAGCATGGACGCATGGGACGTTCGAGCCCTTCACGAGGATCCCGATGTCGAGTTCACCAAGAAGGCCGTCATCGCTGATCTCGAGCGTGGCGTGACGTCCCTTTGGCTGCGCGTCGGTGCCGACGCCATCAAGCCCGAGGACATCGCCGGCGACCTCAAGGACGTGCTGCTGGACTTGGCCAAGGTCGAGGTTTCCAGCCGGGACGACCAAGAGGCAGCTGCTGATGCCCTCCTCAAGGTTTACGCCGATTCCAAGATCGAGCCGGATAAATTGTCGTTCAATCTTGGTCTGGATCCGATCGGCTTTGCTGCCCTCAACGGTGGCACCCCGGATCTGTCAGGCATGGCCGAGTGGGTCAAGAAGATTGACAAGTACAAGAATTCCCGTGCTTTCGTTGTTGACGCCACGATCTACCACAATGCTGGTGCTGGCGACGTGCATGAGCTTGCTTGGGCCATTGCCACCGGTGTTGAGTACGTTCGCGCTCTCATCGAGCAGGGGCTGACGGCCGAGCAGGCCTTCGACGCCATTAACTTCCGGGTCTCCGCCACCCACGACCAGTTCCTGACGATCAGCCGTCTGCGTGCCCTGCGTACCCTCTGGAACCGCGTCGGCGAGGTGTTTGACGTGCCAGCCGCCAAGCGCGGTGCTCGTCAGGAGGCCGTCACCAGCTGGCGTGAGCTGACCCGTGACGACCCCTACGTCAACATTTTGCGTGGCACGATCTCGACCTTTGGTGCCGCTGTAGGCGGTGCAGAGGCCATTACGACGTTGCCCTTCGACGCCGCTATCGGCTTGCCGAAGAGCGATTTCTCGCGTCGTATCGCCCGTAACACCGGCATCATCCTCGCTGAGGAGTCCAACATTGGTCGGGCCAACGATCCGGCTGGTGGTTCGTTCTATGTCGAGGCCTTGACCAAGAAGCTGGGCGAGGCCGCTTGGGCCGAATTCCAGACTGTCGAGGCCGCTGGCGGCATGGCAGCTGCGCTGACCGGTGACCACGTGCGCACCGAGCTTGACAAGGTCAATGCCGAGCGCGCCAAGCGTCTGGCTACTCGTAAGCAGCCGATTACTGCTGTCAGCGAGTTCCCGCTGCTTGGTGCTAAGACCGTTGAGACCAAGCCCTACCCTGAAGCCGTCGACCGCAAGGGTCTGGAGTGGCACCGCGATGCCGAGGTCTTTGAGGCCCTCGTTGACCGTTCTGCGACCTGCTCCGAGCGTCCAAAGGTCTTCCTGGCCTGCCTGGGAACCCGTCGTGACTTCGGCCCCCGAGAAGGATTCTCCGCCCCGGTGTGGCACGTCGCCGGTATGGATACCCCTGAGTGCGAGGGAGGCACCACCGAAGAGGTCGTCAAGGCCTTTAAGGAATCCGGTGCCGAGGTCGCTGACCTGTGCTCGAATGCCAAGACCTACGCGGCCCAGGGCCTCGAGGTCGCTAAGGCCCTCAAGGAGGCTGGCGCCAAGCTGGTCTACTTGTCTGGTGCCTTCAAGGAATTTGGTGATGACGCCGCCGAGGCTGAGAAGGTCATCGACGGTCGCATCTACCTTGGGATGGACGTCGTGGACGTCCTGACCGCCACTCTGGACACGTTGGGAGTTGCCAAGTGACCACCCTGCCTCGTTTCGATTCCATCAACCTCGGAGACACTGCGGTTCCCGCAGATGCACAGGAGCAGTTCGCCAAGCTGGCCGCCGCCGCTGGCGAGCAGAAGCCCTGGACCACTCCGGAACAGATTCCGGTTGGCCATCTGTACTCCGAGGATGTCTACGCCGACATGGATTGGCTCGACACCTATGCCGGTATGCCGCCGTTCACCCATGGCCCATACGCGACGATGTACGCCTTCCGTCCGTGGACGATTCGTCAGTACGCCGGATTCTCCACCGCCAAGGAGTCCAACGCGTTCTACCGTCGTAACCTGGCCGCTGGTCAGAAGGGTCTGTCGGTCGCCTTCGACCTGCCGACCCACCGCGGCTACGACTCTGACAACCCGCGTGTTCCCGGCGACGTCGGCATGGCTGGTGTGGCCGTGGACTCCATCTTGGACATGCGTGAGCTCTTTGCGGGTATCCCGCTGGACCGCATGTCGGTGTCCATGACGATGAATGGCGCTGTGCTGCCGATTCTCGCCCTGTACGTTGTGACCGCCGAGGAGCAGGGTGCCAAGCCCGAGCAGCTCGCCGGAACGATCCAGAACGACATCCTCAAAGAGTTCATGGTTCGTAACACGTACATCTACCCGCCGCAGCCCTCGATGCGGATCATCTCCGACATCTTCGCCTACACCAGTGCGAATATGCCGAAGTGGAACTCCATTTCGATTTCTGGCTACCACATGCAGGAGGCCGGTGCGACAGCCGACATCGAGATGGCCTACACCTTGGCCGACGGTGTTGACTACATCCGCGCTGGAGAGTCGGTGGGTCTGCAGGTCGACCAGTTCGCACCGCGGCTGTCGTTCTTCTGGGCCATTGGCACCAACTTCTTCATGGAGGTCGCCAAGATGCGCGCGGCCCGTATGTTGTGGGCCAAGCTGGTCAACCAGTTCGGACCGAAGAACCCGAAGTCCATGAGCCTGCGTACTCACTCGCAGACCTCGGGCTGGTCGCTGACCGCCCAGGACGTCTACAACAACGTCGTTCGTACCTGCGTGGAAGCTATGGCAGCCACCCAGGGACACACCCAGTCTCTGCACACCAACTCCCTCGACGAGGCCATTGCCCTGCCGACCGACTTCTCCGCGCGCATTGCCCGAAACACCCAGCTGTTCATTCAGCAGGAGTCGGGCACCTGCCGCGTCATCGATCCGTGGAGCGGTTCTGCCTACGTCGAGAAGCTCACTCTCGAACTGGCTCGCAAGGCCTGGGCTCACATCCAGGAGGTCGAGAAGGCTGGTGGTATGGCCAAGGCCATCGAGAAGGGCATCCCGAAGATGCGTATCGAAGAGGCCGCTGCTCGTACTCAGGCTCGTATCGACTCTGGCCGTCAGCCCCTCATCGGCGTCAACAAGTACCGTCTCGATGAAGAGGAGCCTCTCGAGGTCCTCAAGGTTGACAACACCCAGGTGCTCAAGGAGCAGAAGGCCAAGCTCGAGCAGCTTCGCGCCAACCGTGACGAGGAGGCCTGCCAGGCTGCCCTGGAGAAACTTACCTGGGCTGCTGCCAACCCTGACCCGACTGATCCTGACCGCAACTTGCTCAAGCTGTGCATTGACGCCGGTCGCGCGGATGCCTCCGTCGGTGAGATGTCCGACGCATTGGAGAAGGTCTTCGGGCGCTACACCGCTCAAATCCGTACCATTGAGGGTGTGTACAGCAAGGCAGCCGGAAACACTGAATCGACGAAGAAGGTCCACGAACTCATCAAGCAGTTCGAGGAGAAGGAAGGCCGTCGTCCGCGCATCATGATCGCGAAGATGGGCCAGGATGGTCACGATCGTGGCCAGAAGGTCGTCGCGACCGCATACGCTGACCTCGGTATGGACGTCGATGTCGGTCCGTTGTTCCAGACCCCTGAGGAGACCGCTCGGCAGGCGGTTGAGGGCGACGTCCACGTCGTCGGTGTCTCCTCCTTGGCCGCCGGACACCTCACCTTGGTTCCGGCCCTGCGTAAGGAACTGGATAAGCTGGGCCGCTCTGACATCATGATCGTTGTCGGTGGCGTCATCCCGACCCAGGACTTCCAGGAGCTCAAGGATGACGGCGCAGCCGCCATCTACCCGCCTGGCACTGTCATTCCTGACGCTGCCGTCGAACTCATGGAGAAACTGCTCGCTGCTCAAAACGACGACGACTGAGTCTGGACAGCTCGACAAAACTGAAGCGTTGGCCCCTGGAGCCCGGTGCGGTTCCGGGGGTCGACGCCATTCAAGCCCGAAAAACCACTGGGTATTGGCTCTCGGCCCTGAACGTTGCCCCTGGGCGGTACGGTAGACATACCCACCCAATGAAGGAAATGGTGATTATGCCGATCGACGTCTCCGAACTGGTTGAGCAAGTCCTGGCCGGGAGTCGCCAGCACATTGCCAAAGCGCTGACTCTGGTGGAGTCGAGTAAACCGGCACATCGCGAAAAGGCGCGCGACATGCTGCGTCGGCTCGCTCCTCATACCGGCGATGCCATCCGGGTGGGAATCTCGGGTGTCCCGGGAGCCGGTAAGTCGACATTCATCAATGCCATGGGGACCAAGCTCATCGACGAGTTCAACTACAAGGTTGCCGTCCTGGCCGTTGATCCGTCCTCGACTCGCACCGGCGGTTCGATCCTCGGCGACCGCACCCGTATGGGGGACCTGTGCAACCGTGACGAGGCTTTCGTGCGCCCTTCGCCTTCTGGCGGCCACCTGGGCGGTGTTGCCCGGGCCACTCGTGAGGCCATGATCGTCATGGAGGCGGCTGGCTACAACGTCGTGCTCGTTGAGACTGTCGGCGTCGGGCAGTCCGAGGTTGCCGTCGCTGGGATGGTGGACACCTTCCTCATGCTCGCCATCGCCGGTACTGGTGACCAGTTGCAGGGCATCAAGAAGGGCATTCTGGAGTTGGCTGACGTTGTCGCTGTGAATAAGGCTGACGGTGACAATGCCGGCAACGCGCGCGTTTCCGCCCGTGACCTCTCAATTGCCATGAAGCTCGTCTCCTCCGACGCTGACAAGCGCCGCGTCCCGGTGCTGACCTGCTCCTCGTACACCAAGGATGGCCTCGACGACGTTTGGCAGGCCATTGTTGACCACCGCGCTTACCTTGAGAAGGACGGCTCCTTGCAGGTGCGTCGTATTGAGCAGCAGCGCGAGTGGTTGTGGAACATGGTCCGAAACGAGATCCTCGAATCCTTGGACACTGATCCGTCGGTCCAGCAGGTCGCTGAGCGGATTGAAGCGGGGATGGGCACCGAAGCTACCAATGCTTTGGAAGGTGCCGAGCAGATCCTGCGTGCTTTTGCGCGCGCTGTCCCGAACCTGCCGTGGGCGCAGGGGGAGATGAGCAGCAGTTCCTGATCGTACGTCGTCGACCTGATCCACGGTCTGTTGCGCTCCCGGCGGTGACGATCATTGGTAACCGGATACCACCGATAACCAGATACTCTCCGACAGCTCCGTAAGGACTCTACGCGGCTACCAGGGGACGTCGGGTTCGGTGAGGTCGACGGTCTCGGTGACGGTCTGGCCCCCGCTGGTGACACTCACTTCGTCACCGGGATGGAGCTGGCGTCCTCGGCGAGACTCGACTTCTCCGTTGACACTGACCATTCCCGAAGCGATGAGTTCGCGAGCCTGACCGCCGGTGTCGGCGAGATTGGCGAGCTTGAGGTACTGGCCGAGTCTAATCATCTGGTCGTCATGCACAGCGTCAGTGTGTCACTTGGATCTGACACCTCACAGCACGGATTCGATAAAACCTTGCAGGCGTTCCGACTTCGGATGATCGATGACCTCCTCAGGAGTTCCAGCCTCGACGACGACCCCGCCGTCCATGAAGACCACGTGGTCGGCGACTTCTCGGGCGAATCCCATCTCGTGGGTGACGACGATCATCGTCATACCCTCTCGGGCAAGGTCTTTGAGCACGCTGAGGACCTCGCCGACAAGTTCGGGGTCGAGAGCTGAGGTCGGTTCGTCAAAAAGCATGAGTTCAGGCTTCATGGCCATGGCGCGGGCGATGGCAACGCGCTGTTGTTGGCCGCCGGAGAGTTCTGCGGGGTAGTGGTCAGCGCGATCAGCCATCCCGACCCGCTCCAATAGGGACATAGCCAGTGGCTTGGCCTCCTCTTTGGACAGGCCCGACACCTTGGTCGGGGCCTCCATGACATTGCCCAGGGCCGTCATGTGAGGGAAGAGGTTGAATCGCTGGAAGACCATGCCGACTCGTGCCCGTTGGGCCGCAATGGCCTTGTCAGACAGCCTCTTGAGACGTCCGTCCGGCAGGGGATCCCGCTGGTAGCCCACTCGGTCGCCACCTACCCAGATCTCGCCGGCTTCGAAGGTCTCCAGCTGGTTGATACAGCGCAACAGAGTGGATTTGCCAGAACCAGAAGGGCCGAGGAGAACGCACACCTCGCCGGGGGCGACGTCGAGGTCGATACCTTTGAGGATGTGTAGAGGGCCGAATTCCTTGTGCAGACCTCTGATACGCACCATGGGTTCGGTGCCTGCAGACCTGGATATGCTCACTGCTCGACCTCCAAGGCGATGTTTTGGTGCGTGGTGCCTGCTGCTTGAATGGCAGCTTGGCGACGTAGGCGCTTCGACGAGGACTTTCCGTTGAAACCACGTCCAAAGTACTGTTCGAGGAAGTGCTGGCCGACCATCAGGACACTTGTCATGACGAGGTACCAGAAAGCGGCGACGATGAGCAGCGGGATCGGTGCATATATACGATTCGCGATGGCATTCGTGGCGTACTGCAGGTCAAGGGTGAACGGTACTGCCAGTACCAGGGAGGTTGTTTTGAGCATTCCGATGGTCTCGTTGCCCAGCGGCGGGATAATCACCCTCATCGCCTGGGGGATGATGATACGGCGCATGATAAGGGATGGTTTCATGCCCAGGGCTTTCGCGGCTTCTGTCTGTCCGGCATCGACAGATTCCAATCCAGAACGGATGATCTCGGCCAGATAGGCACCTTCGTTGAGGCCCAGACCAATGATGGCGGCGGCCAGTGCGGTGACGACTTTTTCGGTGTCGACGCTGGCGAATTGCGGGCCACCAAAAGGCACCCCGATGGACAGGGTCGGGTACAACACGGCGAGCAGTCCCCAGAAGACTAACTGGGTATACACCGGGACCCCTCGGAACACGAAGATGTAGGCCCATGACACACCGCGTAGTACTGGATTGCGCGATTGCCGCATGATGGCCATGAGGAGGGCTACTGCGGTTCCGAGCACCATCGCCGCGAAGGTCAGCAGAATGGTGTAGCCGATGCCGGTAATGACCTTGACGTCACGCAGGTACAGCCACACTACCGACCACTGGTAGTTGGGGTTGGTCACGAGCCCGTGGATGAAGATCAGCACCAGAAGAGCGACGATGACAGCGGCGATCAAGGTGCCCGGATGAGCGACATCGCGAGCCCGAATGCGATTGGGAATGTCGGCGTGGTGGTTGGCCACCGTAAGTGCCTTTCAGTTGGTTGCGATCACGATTCAGGGTTGACCTCGGAGGTCTCAATAAGACCATCGTCGGTTCCCCACGAGGACAACAGCTTCTTCATGGTCCCGTCGTCGATGAGCTTCTGGGTTGCGACCTGGATGGCTTTCGACAAGCCGCCATCATTCTTGGCGGTGACGACGCCGAACTTAGAGGCGTCAGTGATACCGCCGAGAGCCTCGAGCTTGGAGGTCTGCTTGATGGCGTAGGCGGTGATGACCGAGTCAGCGTAGAGGACATCGGCTTTGTTACCGACGACGTTCGTGGTGGCGTCGGACTGAGACGCGTAGGACAGCAGGTCGATGGGCTTCTTACCGGCCTTCGTGCATTCCTTCGACTTCTCCTGGGCAGCTGTTTCTTGGGCGGTGCCGGTCTGTACAGCTACGGAGAGGCCGCAGAGGTCGTCAGGGGAGATGTTCTTAGGATTTCCCTTGGGGACGGCCATCGAGAACCCAGCCTTGAAGTAGGAGGTCATCGTCACCTGCTTCTGACGCTCTGGAGTGATGGTGAAGGAGGAGACGCTGACGTCGTACTTGGATCCGATGGCAGGGATAAGGGTTGGGAAGGCAGCATTTGCGGTCGTCACTTTGAGTCCCATGAGCTTGCCAACGGCAGTGATGTAGTCGACGTCGTAACCCACAACAGTCGAACCGTCAGTGTCGATGAACTCAGCGGGGGCGTAGTTAGCAGCCGCGCCGTTGCGGAGAGTGCCGGACTCCTTGATGTCGTCGGGAACCATCGCTGCGATGTTGGGATCAGTCTTGATGGAGTCGATGATCTGGGCATTCGACGGGATGCCGGCCTTGCTGGACTCCGCGTTGGGAGTCGCAGATTCTTCGGAAGCATGGGTGCATCCGCTGACGGTAAGGGCAAAGACGGCCAGGGCGGCACCGGCGGCATGGCGCAGAGTTTTCATGTGACGTTCCTTCGCTGCTGCGGCGCCAGGTGACGTCGCGAGATACATAATTATGCATCACGTGGCATAAAATCAAATTCGTATGTCTCTCAGCGCCGCAGCGACGAGTCTCTTACGGCCAGGGTTGGGGAGATCTGGCACGACCGTGGAGCCTGTCCTGCAATGAGAGACTCTGCGGCTTCGACGGCTTGGTGTCCGAGTGCTTCGAAGTCCTGTACGACGGTAGTGAGGGAGGGGGTCATCCAGCGAGCTTGAGGAATGTCGTCGAATCCAACAATGCCGATGTCGTCGGGAATCTTCAGACCGTGGGCGAGGAACGTGTGGCACATACCAATGGCGATGTCGTCGTTGCCAGCGAGAACGGCGTCAGGGAGGTGCCCGGCGATAAGCTCTTCGGCCACTGCTGCGCCTGCTTCGGCCCCCCAGGAATTGGTTGGTACCCAGGAAGGTTGAATGCCAGCCTCATGGCAGACGTTGATATATGAAGAAAGCCGTTCTGATGCGTCCTGCCATTCCAAATCGCCAGGGACATGAAGGAGATCTCGGTACCCCTGTTCAATAAGGTGCTCGGTGGCCAGGCGCGCTCCTAGCGCTTGATCGATAGCGACTATTGGGGAGCTGGGAGAGTCCGGGTGCCCAGCAATGACGGAGATCAACTTGTTCCCATGGCCTTGCTGGGATGCGATGGCAACCGCTTCGACCCGTTGTGCCAGCAAGATTGTTGCCTGAACGCTGTAGCCGCGCAGTCGAGCCAGAGCAGCTCGCAAGGATTCCTCATCGTTCTCGACTGCGGTGTCGAGAACAAATGGCCGATTATGATCCTTCAGCGCACCGACGAGAGCAGTAAATGTTGCAGACATGCCATGAGTTAGATGGGTCGTCAGCAGAATTCCGACCGCTCGCGACCCGCCGACAGCGAGGGCCCGGGCAGCGAGGTTCGGTTCGTAGCCGACCGTCTCCACGGCTGCCAGGACCTTGGCTCTGGTCTCTGCGCGCACGAGTGGGCTGTCGTTGAGCACTCGGGAAACAGTTTGCGAGGAGACACCGCACGCTTTGGCGACGTCGCTGAGTGTTGCTCTGGATGACAAGGCTATTCACTTAGGTGTTCGGCGGGACTGGTGAGCGGTGTCGATCAGGTTGATCGACGATCAGCGCTCATTATTGCAAAAGCCACAGGTCAATGGATCGCGAGGATGTCTCGTGTCTGGTTGTTTGCGCTAACATCTTCTGATACAGTCATGCTGACTCCACAGCAGGAGTCGATGTCCATACATTGGGCCACGCGTCTGTGAGCCTAGAGACCAATGGGGGTCCTCATGATAGATTCACCTTCGATTTCGCGGCGCCGTGCTCTCGGTCTAGGGGTCATGCTGACTGCAGGCCTTGGGCTGTCCGCATGTGGGAAAAGCTCGGGGGGGGGTGATCCTGCTCCAGCGAAAGCGTCCAAACTCGACTTGAATAAATTGTCCGGTGAGATCAGCTTTCAGACTCAGGGGTTAAAAGGAACCTTTGACGACTTTTTCAATGAACTCATTAAGAATTTCGAGAAAAAACACTCCGGCTGCACGATTAAGTGGACCGACTTGCCAGGCACTGACGACTTTGACACGACGATGGTGACGCAGGCTTCAAATGGAACCATGGCTGACGTCGTCAACGTGCCTTCGTCAACAATCATGGCCTTGTCGAAAGCGGACTACTTGCTCGATATTGAGACATCAGTTCCTGGTATCGGGGACAAATTCGTTCCTGGAGTCTGGGACAAACTTAGCCTCGGAAAGAACGGCGAGAAGACTGCGCTGCCCTGGTACTTCGGCCCATTTGTTGTGACGTATAACAAGGACATCTTCAAGGCTGCTGGTCTCGATCCTGAGACCCCGCCGAAGACGATGAGTGAGTACCTCGATTTTGCCAAGAAGATCACCGCTGCGGGCAAACAAGCCGTCTATGGCAACACATCGTGGTATATGCTTGCGGAATGGCGTGGTCTCGGCGTGAAAGTCATGAACGATGACTTCACGGAGTTCACTTTCGCTTCAGATCCCAATGCGTTGCTCTGGCTGACGACGATGGCCGAGATGTATGCCAAGGGTGGAATTCCGAAGGATTCCGTTACTGGAGATCTCGATCAGTCCAAGGTCTACGGTGAAGGAACCTTGGGCTTCGGTACTCCGAACGCGTCCTTCCTTCGTAATATTCAAAAGAATGCTCCTCAGGCATATGCCCGTACCGGAGTCGGCCCGGAGCCTCTCAACGACGGTATTAAGCCGCTGTTCTCGGGGCAATACATCGCAGTATCCAAGAAGTCAAAGAACGCTCCGCTCGCAGCCGCTTTCGCAGAGTACATTACCGATGATGAGCAAGGTAAAGCGTGGGCTCAGTACGGCATCGACACGAATACGGCGGCAGTGTTCCCGGTGACGACGAAGGCCTTGAATGAATTGGCATCCAGTGCAGGTGACGCAAAAGGAAAGGATGCTTTCGCTCAAGCTCGGGTTATTTGCGCTAAGGAAGCAGTTAATGCCGAAGCCTATATGCCTGATTTCTACGTTACGCATGGTGTTAGCGCCGCGTTGACAGACAATGTGAATCTTGCCATTACCGGTGATGTCAAACCACAGGATGCCCTGAATGCTGCCCAGGACAAGATGAACAAGATGGTTGCGAAGCTGACTCGGTGATGTTTCCGGTGGCAGAGGGACACAATTGCCCCTCTGCCACCAAACCGGGAAATTACCCCTAACTTATATACGAAAAGGTTCTTCATGTCTCATCGTCGAGATGTACGGCGTTCAGGTGGTCATCGCCATCAGCATGCACAAGTTGTCAATGGAGCGGCACGATTCCGAAAACCATGGGTCCCCTATCTATGGGTCGGGATTCCGCTATTGTTCGTTATCTATTTCTATGTGTACCCGTTCCTTAATACGCTTAGGCTTTCCTTTACTGATACAACTCCGTTAGGTGAGGGGGGAAACTGGGTCGGAATCGACAACTATGCAACCATTTTTGGAGACAGTGTCTTTTGGAACGCTGTACTGAATTCGATCGTTTACGCGATCATCGTCGTCCCATTCATGACGATGCTGCCCCTGCTTCTCGGTGTGCTTGTCAAAGAGCATTGCCCTGGTATCGGCATTTTCCGCACCCTCTTTTATCTGCCGGCTATCTCATCTCTAGTGGTCATTGCATTGGCATGGAGTGCGATCCTCAAAGATAATGGTTTGGTCAATAACTTTCTTGTTGGCTCGGGGCTGATTGACTCTCCGGTACCGTTTCTTACCGGGCGATGGTGGTTAATTATTTCGTCGTGTCTTATCACTTTGTGGTCTGGAATTCCCTACTACATGTTGATGTATCTGGCGGCGCTTGCCAATATTGACAAATCCCTTTACGAGGCGGCTGCTATCGATGGCGCGGGTGCCGTGAGGTCTTTCTTCACGGTCACAATTCCTGGCGTGAAAATCATCATGGGCCTTGTCTCGACCCTATCAACGATTGGCTGTCTCAAGATTTTTACCGAGGTTCAGCTGCTCTCAAACGGGACCGGTGGTGTCGGTGGTCGTTCGTCGACAATGACGATGTATATCCGTGATATTGGCCTAGACCCCTCGTACGGTTCTTTGGGTGAAGGATCAGCGTCCGCTGTCTTCCTTTTTGTTATGACTGTTGGTTTCATCGTTATCGGTCAAATCCTTGACCGCCGGTCAGGAGAAGAGTGATACCTGTGACTACAACCACTAATTCCCTCACGACCTCGACGTTACGTACGCGTAGTAAGTCGAAATATCACGGCTGGGGACTTGCCCGGCACTACATCGCTCTCGTCGTTGTCCTTGTCGTTCTGGTAGGTCCGGTTTTCATTCCTCTGTTGGGCGCATTCAAGAGTCCAGGAGAGCCGGTTTATGGGAAAGGAGCGACCGCGTTCCCTCAACATTGGTCCCTCAACGCCTTCGGTGAGCTGCTCCGGACCACGGATATTTTGAGATATATTGGTAACTCATTCGCGGTGTGTGGACTCAATATCGTGTCAGCCTTGGTTTTTTCCTCTGTCGGTGGATACATGCTGTCTCGTAAAGGATGGCCGGGGCGAGGCGTGGTGACGGCCATTGCCTTGTCTGCTCTGATCTTCCCCTTTGAGTCAATTATGCTGTCGCTGTATTCACAGGTTCGATCTCTCGGTTTTTACGACACGATTGTCGGTATTTGGTTGCCCGGCGCGATTGGGCCGTTCCACTTGCTCCTTATGAGGGCAGCATTCCTTGGAATCCCGGATGAGATTGAGGACGCTGCTTATATCGATGGTGCAGGCGAAGTGCGAAGGTTCTTCACTATCTTTTTGCCACAAGTCAAGGGGTCGCTTGTTGTCGTCGGACTGACAGCGTTCATTTTCGCATGGCAAGACTATCTGTGGCCGCTACTGATTACGCAGTCGTCCTCTAACTACACGATGATGATCGGAATTGCGCAGCTGCAGTCCTCGTTCGGAACTGATTATCGAATTGTGCTTGCTGGTGCCATTACCGCTGTGATCCCGATTTTCCTGGTGTTCTTTGCCTCTCAGCGATATTTCTTCCGTGGTATTGAAGAAGGCGGACTGAAGTTTTGAGGAATACCGATATCACATGTCCATACGTCGTGATTGTGAATCGTGGGATTCTAAGTCAGTGTTTGCATAGTTAAGGAAGTGAAATATGACCGACAATGTAGATCTTGACCCCGCCGGGCTGGAGGCTGCCGGAGCTCTCGGCGGGTCGGAGGACCTTGGGTACCAGTGGCCGACTGATCCTCTAGTCGTCAAGAATCTTAAGCATTGGCAGGATCTTACCTTTGGTGTCATTATTCACTGGGGTATTTATTCGGCGATTGGCCAAGGAGGATCGTGGTCGCTGCATCGGGACAATCTGGGCTGGTTCACCGACAAGTCGAGCCAGTTTCCAGGTGACCCAAACGACGATGCCGGTTATCAGGACTGGTACTACGACCAAGCTAAAACGTTTCGCGGTGAGGATTTTAATGCATCTGAATGGGCTGAAGCCTGTGCCAGAGCTGGGATGAAATACTGCATCTTTACGACGAAGCATCATGACGGGTTCTGTATGTACGACTCCGACTATACTAATTTCAAGGCTACGTCTGAGTCTTCTGGTCTGCGTCGGGACATTCTGAGGGAAGTTGTAGACGCCTTCCGAGGTGCTGGATTGGAAACTGGCGCGTATTTCTCCAAGGCTGATTGGTCACATCCCTGTTACTGGGACCGATCTAAGCGGATTCATGATCGGTTTCACAATTACGATATTGAAAGTCAGCCGAAGCGCTGGCAGCGCTTCGTCGAGTTCACCATGGATCAGATCACTGAGATTCTCTCTCATTACGGTCCGATGAATGTGTTGTGGCTTGATGCTGGTTGGGTCCGTGCTCCTGAGGAACCCATTGGTATCGATGATATTGCAGCGCGAGCGCGTGAGTTGCAGCCCGGCATCATTGTCGTTGATCGGGCTGTGCATGGCCCACATGAGAACTATCGAACCCCGGAACAAGAGGTTCCAGAGGGCGTCCTTGACTATCCGTGGGAAGCGTGCCTGACGCTGACCAAGGAATGGTGCTCGCTGTCACCCGACGACCCAGTCAAGCCGACCAGCTCGATCATTGCGAACCTGATTAAAATTGTCTCAAGAGGCGGCAATTACCTGCTCGGTATCGGCCCTGATGCCACGGGCCATATGCCTGGCTCCGTGCGTCGAGGCCTCCGAGAGATTGGCGAGTGGATGGACGTTTGCGGAACAGGGATCATGGCTGCCCGGCCTGCGGATCCTGATATTACGGCTCATGGTGACAACCTTGAGTGGTACCTCACGAGTAAAGACTCGCATTTGTTCGCGTGGGGCGTTGCTAATGAGAATAATGTCAGTCCGGATCGTCTCATTGTCGATGGTGAGTATGCCTTGGCCCGTGTGCTTGGCGGGTCTGATCTCGAAACCCGGGTCAGTGGAGGACGCACTGTCATCGACATTTCCTCATCTCCTACGCAGTACGCGGTCGGACTAGAACTCATCGAGCGTTGAATGGTGGTGTCTTGTGGCTGGCGATTCTGACATCGGTGTCATGGCCCGTTCACTCTGCCCCGGACTCGACGTCATGATCCTTGATCCGACTACTGCTGAGTTGCCGTGTGGGAGATATCAAACGACGAGTGAGGTCCGCATGGGTGCTCCTGAATACTGCCCTAACCTCAGCCTCAGTGCGCTCGTGTCCATGTTATGTGCAAGGCGGTGGTGGCGATTCTAGGGCGAACTTTTCCCGAACAGTTCATGTCGGATTTCTCGATCGCGGTTTTGTTAGCTGACTACGCCGCTCCGTCGGCACCATACGTTGGTGAAGCGTTACTGAAGTACGCAGATGCTCATGCTGCGTGCTTTATGGGGTGCCATGGGGCGGTTCGCTTGAGGGTCGATGTGTGAACAGCTTGCATGGCCATGGAGCGCCTGTCTGATTGCCTAGCTTCTAGAGGCATGGGATGGGTTAGAAGTATTTGCTGATGATGAGATCGCAAGACCGATATAAGAATTGCGATGAGCCTACAAAGATAAGAGAAACAACGATGAAGAAGACAGCGATTAGCCTTCTCACAGCAAGCGTGCTGACTATCCTACCGGTCGCGGCATATGCCCAGCCGGATGGTCCTGCGTCATCTAGCGACGCGCTGATTAAAGAGCTTTCCACGGATATTCTGCCGTTGGCGAGCTGCGAGGATCGGTTTCAGCCTGTGCAATTTGATCCCAGCGTTCACGAGTATTGTGCGTACGCTTATTATCACACCGATACTGTTTCGGTACGCGCAGTTGGCGTCCCCGGGGCCGTTATCGAAATGAACGGGAAAGGTGCGGACGCTAATGGTCGTGGCCCAGATATCAACGTGAGTAATGGTGCAGACATTAGTGTTTCAGCTAGTTTGAATGGCGTATCTGACGAATATCGCATTACGGTTAAAAAGTTGCAAACGGATTACCGTGGCAACGAAAAGATTTCCGCAGATGTGGACGTAAATGGGTTGAAGAGCGCCGATGAAGGCGCGCTTGTGGATGGAAATCTCACAACTGGCGTCACCCTCAAAGATATTAAACGTGCCCCGCGTAAAATGTGGATCACCGATAACCCAAGCCAGGCAACCACCGGGTTTGTCTTGACGCTCGATCAGCCACGGTGGGTTCACCGTGTGAACGCATGGGCAAGCATCGACCAATGGGCCGGGCAATTAGCAGCAGGACAGCCAAAGCATTGGTGGGAAGCTGACGCGCTGAACATTGCTGTGCGAGCTAGTGATGATGAGCCGTTTACTGTCATTGCTAAACATGCAACCATGCGCCAAGACGCCGGCGGTTTACTGTACTGGGATTTTGGCGAATACAAAAAAGTCAAAGAAATACATATCTGGTTTAATAACCAGAAAGACGGCGCAGAATTTGGACCCATGCAAGGATCTCAATACACATTTAATGAGCTGGAAGTGTGGGGGTTGCCTTCCGGGCAGCGGCCAAAAGATGAAACAGAAACTGCGGATTTTGAATCCCGTTACACCGACTTTGATCCTGCGAGCGTTGCAGAGACCTGGGGTGTCAACCGTGCGCAGGCCCTAGCAATGCAATACGGAATCTTACTTCCAGCATGGATGCCCTCAGATGGGTATGGCCGCGGCACCGTAAATGGCGAAGAGATTAATAAGGCTGGCGGGCTTTTTCCGGCGTTTTATGACAACACTAATCTCGGGCCAAATGAGTTTCTAGAACCATATATGAAAGGTGATTCGGTAGAGGATCAGGGAATATTTAACGCCACCCTGATGGATAACCTCGGGAAAGGCACTCCATGGGCGGTCGCGAAAGCCCCTATTGCAGGTAATAATATTACCAGTGCTGGAGAGCCGCATGATTTCCTTAGCACTGCCGCGAAAGATCATGCTGATTCGCTGGTCGATATTCAATATGGCGATGAAGGAAACTGGAGCAAAGAAGAGCAGGATAATTTCGAGAAATGGTTCGATTGGAGTAAACGAAACTACCCAGGTGCTGTGGTTCATTCCAACCAGGCGTCTAATGAAGGATGGTATAACTATGATACGCTGAGCTCCTATGTAAAGCAAACTAAACCGGATTTGATTTCCTGGGACCGCTACTATTTCTCTACTGCGGGCAGTTGGGGGGTTAACTATCAGCCTGAGGATCCTGCTGATGTGATCCCTCATATTCTTAGTGCGCAAAATCCGCCTGCGAAGATGGATATGGCAACTCAATTTCGTAACTATCGTCAGGTAGCTAGCGAGGGGCTAACAGGCGATGGCTCGCAGCCGATTATGTGGGGGCAATATCTCGATTATTCTTTTGATGCGAATGTTTCTGATTCGCAAAAGTCAGTAATCCCAATGGTCTCTTTGGCGGCAGGGGCAAAGTGGCTAGGGCTTTTTCGTATGGAGATGAACGGGTATGATTACTCCACTCTCTTTGATGCAGATGGTGCCCCGCGTCGCGAGTTTTATGAGTGGGCGAGGGTGCTAAAGGATGTGCGAGGTTACGGTAACTATCTTGCCGCATTGAATAATCAATTCCTAACGGTGAAACCGGGCCAGTATGACAAACGTGCTGGGACGGGAGTTGAAGAGGGATATAAGTTGGCAGATTTTGGCTCTGAGGCGGAGCGTAAAGTCGCTGCAAAGTATGGCGTAGAAGATGTCAAGGCGAACAATCGCGGCGGCCTTAACAGTGGAAAGAGCGGCGATGTAGTGCTTGGCTATTTTGATGCCGTACCTGGCCTTACAGCGGCTAAGCGTGATCGAGTATTCGGGGAGTCTACTGATCCGGTACGTGCAGTTATGGTCGTTAATGGCCTCGTGGGCAGCACTGATACTTCGGAAACGAAAGCTATTTCTGGCGGGCAGTGGGTGGATAAGACTCTGAGTCCGCTTGCCCGGCGTACAGATAACGGTGGCTTTACTCAAACGTCTCAGGATATCAAGGTAACAGTGAAGCAGCCGTACGAGAACGCGCAGCTTATGCTGGTCGATCCGGAAACCTTCGAAGCCAAACCTCTGGATGTAGTTTATGGCGAAGATGGTGTTGGTGACGTGACGTTGACGAATGTCGGCGGCGGGCAAGCGCGTTTGCTGTATTGGGTTTCCGGGGTAGAAAAAGTAGTCAATCCGGAAGAAGGGTCGCCATCTGCCGTTACGCCAATCGAACCAGTATGGGACGATCAAACTGGCTCGTTCACAGTTCCCGCAGTTGAAGGCGTGACGTATGAGTATGATGGTGAGGAGGTTAGTGTTGGTGAGGTCGTGAAAAACCTTGCCGGGAAGACTGTAAATGTAACGGCAAAGCCCACATCGGATCTGTTTGTGTTAGCTCAAGGAGCGAAGGTGAGTTTTGTGCACACGTTCCCGCCGGCTAAACGGCATGATGCGCCTGGTAATGTCAATCAGAAGAATCGATCATATGCGGTAAAACCATCACGAAGTTGGCCAGTTGCCATGCCGAACACCGGCTCTGAAGCGTCTTTCGCAATTGATGGTGTGGCTGGTTGAGTTGGCCGTGTTGGGGTAGGGTCGAGGTCTTCCGCTGATGGAAGCTGTCATACCTGGCTGTTCATGTGGAAGGCTTCGACGCTATCTTGACTTTGGCAATGGTGTGTTGTTTTTGCCGCATGAGAAGCATTTCCCCCATCACACAAGGCGCATTCCTGTCGCTGGAGTGCATATGCTCCATGCGGGGACTGGCTTATTGAGGTCTGGCGTGTTAAGCATAGTCGTGGTCACATGAGCGGTTTTGGTTTATATATTTATGCCAAAGGCTACGCGATGTTAGTTTATAATAGTTTTGCAATCGGATGCATGGAATGTTAAGTGTGATGTTTAGGAAGATTTACGAGCATTGACATGGGATCGTTTTCATGCAAGACTATTGATAGCTGTAGAGGAAGCGATTGCAAAGGGGATGTTATGCTTCTCCAGAATGAACGTGAGAACATCTGTGATATATGTGCTCGCCTGGTTGCCGATAAATTAGTAGTCGCGACTGCCGGAAACGTATCAGTGCGTCAAGGTGACCTTGTGGCAATTACCCCATCTGGTCTCCCTTATGACGAGATCCGTCCTGATTTGGTGTCCGTTGTCGATTTCAGTACCGGAAAAGAGGTTGATGGGCCTCTCGCGCCCGCTAGTGAACTGGGTCTTCATCTGACTGCTATGAGGGTGACCGGGGAGAAAGCCGTTGTGCATACCCATTCGCCAGCTGCAACGGCAGTGGCTTGTCTTGACGGAGTTACAAAGCTCCCTGCCATTCATTACTACATTTGTATGTTTGGCGGTTCGGATGTGCGAGTGGCTGATTACGCCATTTATGGATCTACTGAGCTTGCGCAAAATGTAGCAAAGGCTCTGGAAGGTCGCACAGCCGCCCTCATGAGCAACCATGGATCGGTTGTTGCTGGATCCGATCTCGATACGGCATATACTCGCGCCCAAGAACTCGAATGGGTATGTTCACTCTATCTTCGCACTACTCAATCCGGGCCTGCCAAGATTCTCAGTGACGCGCAGATTGAAGCAGTAGCGATGAAGATTCGAGATACGGGATATGGACAGTCGGCTCCGCATGAGGATGAGGCGTAGATGGGGTTTGAATCCGTCTGCGTCGATGAGTGATCTGTTGATACGGTGGGGCTAGGTTACCGAGTCCAAACGCTGTTCGGCGTAAGCGTTGTAGGCGGCGACGGTGTCTTGATACGCGGTGTTCCATGTGGTCATCGGTAGATAACACCTTGTTTAGGTGTGTTTGTTGTCGGCCGGCGAGCAGATTGGTGGGTGTTCTTGTATCCGGTGAATCCGTCGGTCGGCCACCACCTTGATCCCAGCGTCACGCCTGAAGTCGGGCAGCATGGCAAGTTATGAACAGCTGCTTGGACCGTACCTGGGGCGATGTCGAGCAGCCAGCCAAGCTGATGCTGTTTTGCGCCAGGGCTACCTGATGGTCACGGTCGCATGACTGTTATCAGCAGTGCACGATTTCACATATACCCACATCTGCCGCATTGGTAGCGTAAAAAACTCAGTAGCAACACGGTCGGCCGTCATCACGCCACGGACATGCTAGCAGGTCACCATTCCCCGGGTTCCGCAGTGGTGACACCACTCTCATACAGCCTGGCGACCTGGAAGGCTAGCAGTTTCCTAAAAGAGTCGACGTCTTGAATAGTGACTTCTGAGGCCGCTACCTGAGTGCACCCTTCATTGCAAAGAGCTGCAATGTGCTGAAATAGCTTGGTGTTCATGCCGCAAGGTATACCAGCCGTAGCTTGCCACGATAGCGAAACAGAAAGCCACCACGACATATGAGAAGGACGCTGAAGTATGATCTAGTACCCACGCTTGAACCGGAGGCATAAGTGCTCCACCGATAATGGCCATGACTAAGCCTGCGGCGCCGAATTTGGTGTCCGGACCCAGTCCCTTTAACGCTTCACCGTAGATGGTGGGAAACAGCAATGATATGCATCCTGATAGCAAAACAATGGCGACAGCTCCTGCGATGTTAACGCTAGTCATCGCGAAGATGACGAGGAAAACACCTATGAGGCACATAGTGACCATAAGCTTCCGAGCATCAAAACGCCCCATTAATGCCACCATAGCGAACCTCATAATGAGAAAGATGATAAGGCTTGTTTGCAGCCAATATCCGGCAACCTTGTCAGATACTCCAAGTGCTTCAGTGACATAGTGTAATGTGTATGTCCAAATACACGTTTGCGCAGCAATGTTAAAGAACTGGGCGACGACGCCAAAACTGTATTTCTTGTTGCCGAGGAGCCGGAGCAGGCGATCCTTGCGACCACTCTGGATAACACCTTCGTCACGCCCGGTGAGCTTTATTCTAGAAATTCCAAGGGCTAGTACAATATATAGGATGCCGAGACCAACATAAGGCCACATGACAGCCTGAAGTTGATCGCTTTGCATTGCGAGCATTTCTTGTTGACCCATAGAGTCGCGTTCGGCCGCACTTAATGGATGAACGCGGGGTAAGATGAATAAGGTCGCAATGAGCACGCCAAGGTTCGATCCAATTGGATTGAAGGCTTGGGCAAAGTTCAGCCGACGGGTGGCCGTGTCTTCTGGTCCCATTACCATGACAAAAGGGTTAGCACTCGTTTCGAGAATAGATAATCCTCCAGCCAAAACAAACAGCGCCGCAAGGAATGCACCATACGTCATCATCTTAGATGCAGGAATAAACAGCAATGCCCCGCAGGCGGCCAGAGAGAGTCCGATGAGGACACCACCTTTGTAACCAATCCTGCTGTTTATGAGGGCAGCTGGAATGGCCAAACAGAAATATGCTAGATAGTATGCGAACTGCACTAGGGATGATTCTAGGTTAGTCATCGAAAAAATCGACTTGAACACCTTGACAAGGGGAGCCGTTAGATCTGTCGACATACCCCAGGCCGCAAAACAGCATACGAGAAGAATGAAAGGAATCAGCATCCCTTTGTTGAGGAAGTGGGGGGGGGTTCTATAGACGACATGTTTTTCATCAGATAACACCTTTACGTAATATCACATTTCCATAGAGGGCTGTTTCGCCAGTGACTAATACGGCATACACCTCCCTGGTGTGACGGTAAAACTCGGTACGTTCGAACATCTTTACGTGGACTGGGCCAGCCGCTGTCTCAGCTTCATTCCAGATCTTCTCGTAAACGTTCCAGATGTCGGGACGAGGATCGCTACCGACTGTCGCCATGAGGCCAACCTGGTAATCCGAGTAGCGGTCCAGAGGCATCAGAGTAAGGATGTCGCGCAGAATATCTGGAATACCTAAACCGTCTGCACGGACTACTCGATCGGAGTAGGTATGGGCTGGAAAGTTGGCGTCACCGAGAACTATCTCGTCACCGTGCCCCATCTGCATAAGGACTTTAACTAAATCGGGGGACAGAGTTTTCGGAATGTTGCGAAGCATCGTTGCTCCTAATTCGAGTGATATATTTAGTGTTTTTGATTTGTGGATTGCGGACCCTAGTGCTGTATCACGAACGGGTCATGCACGTAGCCGTCGTAAAGGTGTGCGCGATGGCCGCTATTGCTGTACTGGAAGCACCTCTCGGAGTTTTTCGCGCATAGCATCGAAGGGTGCTGGATCACCAGGCTCAATCACCTTTTGCTCGATCGATGCGGCCACAACATTTGTGCGGTCGCTTGGTTTGATGAAGTCAGCCGTCTCGAACTGGCACAAAAGGTTTCCCAAGCAACTTGCTTCGGTCGCGGTCGTGATGACTGGGCGGCGGCATGCCGACGCGGTGGCAGCCATAAGCATGCCGTTTTGGATTCCGCCTCCCATGGCCATGATGGGGTCTGTAGAATCCAGCTGAGAACCTACAACTCGGCCAAGGCAGTTAACGACATCCGCGTGAGCACATGCCAGGGACTCGACGATCAGACGAACCATTTGAGCACGGTCGCGCGGTTTAACGCCGTAGTGTTCATCACACCACTTGCTTATTTTGAGCGGCATCCCCCCCGGTCGCACGAATGCCTCGTCATCAGGATCGATAATTACCCCTAAAGAAGAGCTATTTTGAGCCTCGGCTAATAGTTTAGTGATAGCAGTTTCGTTCCAGTAACGTTGACATTCCTGAAGGAGCCATAGACCCGTGAGGTTGCGTAAGATCCGGATTCCTCCGTCGGTGCGCACCTCGTTTGTGAGTCCCGCATCGTGGGCTTCGTCGGTCACCAAGGGCTTGGGGATTGTTGCCCCCATGAGGCTCCACGAACCGCATGACAGGAATAATCGGACGTCGTTTTTTCCTAGGCCCAGGGCATGCACCGCGCAAGCGGTGTCGTGACCGCCGCAATGGATGATGGGAGATCCGTGAACTGTAGTTCCGGCTATTGTTGATTCCGGGACCAGATCTGGCAACCATTCACGAGGAATGTCAAGGGCCTCAAGGACCGGAGTGGACCACTGACTGGCGCTGGGAACGGCGAACCCCGTGGATGAGCCGATAGCCCGTCCAACCGCCGGTGGGGCACCTAGTAGGTAGGCGACCAGATCGGGCATAGGCAGTACGGTTGCAACAGCCTGACGTAGTTGCGGTTGCTCAGCGAGATCAGCAAAGATCTGGTAGGTCGTGTTGATCTCCTGAGGTTGGATTCCCGTGCTTTCCCAGGCAGTCCTACGGGGTAACCGACGATCAACCTCAGCGGCATATTTCGACATACGTGTGTCTCGATAAGCTCGTGGTGGTCGAAGCAGATGCCCAGAATGGTCGATGAGGCCGTAATCGACTCCCCACGTATCGACGCCAATACTTACTGGGGGTCGTCCCAGCATTTCGGTGGCACAGTCGAACCCCTCGTGGATGGCGGACATAATACGGCCTATATCCCACACTAGGTGGCCGTTCATCTTGCAGGCTTCGTGGTTAACGCGCAACACTTCTCGTGTAGTGATCCGTTGCCCGTCAAAAATCCCAAGAATCCCTCGTACCGAACTTGATCCGAGGTCGAAGGCGAGGGCAGCGGGTCGCGATGCCCTCGCCATTTTAGGTCCATCCGCCTTTCTGGGGCGATGAGGGCCCTTGACATCCATCGTCATAACGTCACCGGTAAATCGGTCCGAAATTCTTGCAAGCGCGGAAATCAGCACCTTCAAGGTCGGAAGTCCCAAACGAGACCCACGACTTTGGACGGAAGATCTTTTCACGAGGAACGTTATGCATGTAGACCGGAATCCTCAGCATTGAAGCCAGGGTTATGAGGTCTGCACCAAAGTGTCCATAACCGGTAGCGGTGTGATTCGCACCCCAATTGGCCATCCAGTCATACACGGAGGTGAAAGCACCTTCGCCAGTGACTCTCGGCACGAAGAAGGTGGTTGGCCACGTTGGGTCAGTGCGTTCTTCGATCTCGCGTCGCACCTCGTCCGGAAGACCAATAGTCCAGCCCTCAGCGATCTGGAGCACCGGACCCTGGCCTGCGACAAAGTTGAGACGAGAAGCGGTTACGGGCATCCCACCTTCGGTAGCGAAGTGGGTTGAGAACCCGCCGCCCGGGAAGTACTCATGGGTGGCTGCGTGGAAAGTTGTGGCGGCAAGGTCGTTCTTGATGTCCTCGTCGGTGATCTCCCACCAATGCTTAATTATTGGTGCGCCGTCGGCGTCGCGTTCCTTGCCCGTTGCGTTGAGGGTGGTGGCACCGGAGTTACGAAGGTCGATGAAGCCACCGGCTGCAGTCCCGGTGAGTTCGTACCCCGTCACCCTCTTAACGGCTTCTGGACTCCAATAGGTTCGTACATCGCTGAACAATTGTGGGCGATGGGTGAGCACTGAGTTAAACAGCATTGATAGCGCATTGCCGGAGTCAGCCTCAGTACCGAAGACTGACTCGGGATGCTTGCCGTTCCAGTCGAAGGTAGTGTTGAGGAAGGTTTCCATCATGTCGCCATTGGGTTTGTAATCGGTCCATTGGCGCTGTCCTTGGAATCCGGCGGCGATGGCGTCGTGACCGCCAGCCTCTTCAGACCATCCCATCTCAGCTAGTTTCGGGTTACCGTGCATGAGATCACGAGCGATGAGGATCATCTTGATGCAGTACTCGAACTGCTCGTCATATTCCTGCGGTGAGACTTGGTTGTTCTGAGGGTTACGGTTCTCGCCTATGGTGAGATTCTCGCGCGCCCACGCGAGAGCCTTGTCATATTCGTCATGATCGAAGATGCCCTGATTGATACGGCGATCGATCTCGATCATGTCAATGTATTCAGTATTCATGCCGAGGTAGTCAGCCAGGAACTGCTCTGGGGGACGACATCCTGCGATTCCCATGGCCACGGTTCCAATGGCTAGGTAGCTGCGGCCCTTCATAAGGCCGACGCCGATCGCTGCACGAGCGTAGCGCTGGATCTCCTCAACGACATCGTCAGTCAGCCCGCTAGCTGAGGCGTCCTGGACATCATGACCATAGATTCCAAAGCAGGGGACACCCAGCATGTTGTAAGCAGCAGTTGCTGCTGCCAGAGTTACGGCGCCTGGGCGTTCGGTGCCATTAAATCCCCAGATAGCGTGTGGGATCGACGGGTCGAGGTCGAGAACCTCAGTAACGTAGTTCCACGAAGCGGTGACTGTGAGATCCGCGCAAACGTTCTCGGTGCGGAACTGCTCCTTACAAGCCTTTGATTCTGCAACACCCCCAATAGTTGTTGCGGAAATGACAGTTCGCACTGGGCTGCCGTCTGGATAAACCAGTGAGGTCTCGATAAGGTGTGCCGCGTCGTGGGCGAGTTTCATAGTCTTTTCTTCGAGAGATTCCCGGACACCTCGACGACGCCCATCAATAAGCGGTCGAATTCCGATCGTGGGATACCTGTGTAGAACCAGTTCCGATGACATTACACCAATTCCTTCCTGATTATGGCGTCTTTGCCGGACCCACGTCTATGTGAGCGCTAACATCACTATAGGAGCGCACCCAGACAGTGTCAAGACCTCAGAATGTCTTAAACGTCACGGGAGAGACGGGACATGTGGAACTTCTAGTTCTGGGGTGTCCGGTTTAGACAGATGGGGATGTAGAGGGTTAATAGTGTGGCGGGGCCTGTGTCCTCCTAGCCGGTGTCAGACTCGTAGCTCGTGTTATTCGCGATCTTGCCGGTGACGTTGAGCGAAGGCCGATCCGCAGCCAGAATCGGTGATCTTGACGGCGTTGGACTCTGTGGCTAGCGCTGTAGTGTTCCTGATGCACATCTCGATGGCATTTGTGTTCGGTTCAGCGAAAGCAGGTCTGGTTGCCAACGGGCAGATCAGGGCAGCGGCGCACGCGGTGGCCGCAAGGTCTCAGGCCACGTCGCGGTGCATGGATCATCCTCTCGACGACGTACCGCGCCAGTTCACCGCGCTTAGGTGACATCGCAGTGACGTCGAGATGACAGCACAACGTCTGGTCGAGAAAAGTCGTCGGCAGGCTCATGCATGGAAATGACGAATCAGGCGGCTCGACGGCTCCAACCGTGGCGTTGACGAAGTGTGCCAACGATGAGGCACACCAGGTAGATAAGGAAGCTCACCGTCGTCACATAAGGGCTGATTGGCAGGCCAGGCCCCAGAGAGAGCAGAATGCCGCCCACAGCGGAGACAGTCGCGAAGACAATGGATAGCAGAGACATTGCCACCGGATGTGCCGTGACCTTGGCAGCGGCGGCGGTTGGAGTGATGAGCAAACTCAGCACCAACAGGGCGCCGACAAGCTGTACCGCCATGGCGGTTGTCAAGCCCAGAAGCAGCATGAAAACAATCGAGAGGAACCGCATGGGTACTCCGCGAGCCCTGGCAGCCTCGGGGTCAACGGACGCGAAGAACAAGGGTCTCCATATAATGGCCAGACACACGGCGACGAAGATTGCGACTGCGATCAGGGTGCTCAGCTCGGTGGTGTCGACGGCGACGATTTGTCCGGTCAGCAGGCCGAACTTATTGGACGATCTGCCCTTGTAAAGACTCAGGAAGAGCACGCCAATACCCATGCCGAAAGGCAGCATGATGCCAATGGAGGCATTGCGCTCGGCAGCTTTGACCCCCAGCAGCCCCAGGATGAGGGCAGCCACCAGCGATCCGACCACGGCACCTTTAGTGACAGAGGCTCCGAAGAACAAGGCCACTGCAGCTCCCGCGAAGGAAAGCTCCGAAGTGCCATGAATAGCAAAGGCCAGATCTCGGGCGTGAATCATTGGTCCGATGAGGCCGGCCAGAACGCCGAGGACGAGTCCGGCGATGATCGAGCCGCGAACCAAGGGAACGAGCTGGGTGAAGCTGTCGAAGTTGATGATGGTGGAAAAATCCATGTCAGACCATCCCTTCGTCCCCAGTGATGTGTGGTCCGTGCAGATGTGACGGTCTTTCGTCGTCGGCCAGCACAATGATCCGTCCTTCATGGTGGAAGACCTCGACAGGAGAGCCGTAGAGATCGGTGAGGACCTCGGAACGCAGGACCTCATCAGGAGTGCCAACACGGACCTTGCCGCCCGCGATGTAGACCACCCGATCAACGTAGGGGAGTACTGGGTTGATCTCGTGGGTGACGAAAAGCACGCCGAGATTTCGGGTCCGCCGTGCGTTGTCGATGAGTTTGGTGACTTCCTGCTGGTGGCGCAGGTCGAGGCTGGACAGCGGCTCATCGCACAGTAATAACTCCGGATTGGTGACGAGGGCCTGAGCCACGCGCAGGCGCTGTTGCTCGCCTCCGGAAGTCATAGTCAGCGGGGCGTCGGCGAAGGCAGTGGCACCTACTGAAGCGATGGCGTCATCAATGCGACGGCGACGAGAGCGGCTGAACCAGCCGAATCCCCACTTGTGACCGTCAATTCCCATGCCCACCAGATCGCGGCCGCGAATGGGGGCAGTCGTTTCCAAAGAGCGCTGTTGCGGGATGTAACCGATGTGGGTCGAGCCACGACGCACCGGACGACCGGCCACCATGGCGGTGCCGGTCGTTAGCGGAGTCTGCCCGAGCAGGACCCTCAGCAGGGTAGTTTTACCAACTCCGTTGGGGCCGAGAACGGCGATGAACTCACCGGGTGCTACGACGAGATCGAGTCCCGACCACAGCACCCGGTCCCCGAAGGCGACCTTGGCTCCAGTGAGTCTGGCAGGCTCGATACTCGTCGTCTCCGAGCTGACAGAGAGATGTGATGTCACGAGGTCAGGCCAGGCCCTTGTCAATGTCGGTGATGGCCTTGTCGATGAAGCCCTGGTAGGTGTCGACACCCTCTGGGAAGGTCTCCCAGACACCGACCTGTTGGATTCCGGCGCTCTTTGCAGCCTTCTGAAGCTCTTTGGTGACGGCGTCGCTGGTCTGCCCGTTGACGAGCAGGACGGAGGCCTTCTTGTCGGCAATCAACGTGGTGGTTTCATGGACGACCTTGGTCGACGGGCCAGCTTCAGTCTCGGACTGCTCGACGAACTCCTCAGGGGTGATGTTCTTGATCTTCATGTCGTCGAGTAGGTAACCAACTACCGGCTCGGTGGCAATTGCGGTGCTGTTCGGATGTTTTTCGCCGACCTTGGCAGCGCGGTCCTTGAGGTCGTCCAGTGTGGACTCGAAGTCCTTGAGGTTCGACTCGAAGGTGGCTTTGTTGTCCGGCGATACTTTGACCAGGTTGGACTCGACGACCTTAGCAACCTTGCGGGCGCTGTCGATCGAGAAGAAAACGTGCTCGTTGAATTCCTCTTGTCCGGGTTTCTTGAGACCAGAGGTTTCAACGGCATCGACGAGGGTGGCCTTAGAGCCGGTGCTCTCGACGAGCTTGGGTGCCCAATCGTCATAGCCGCCACCGTTGGCGATGGCGATCTTGGCCTTTGAGAAGGCGAGCTTGTCCTTGGCGGTGGCCTCGTAGTCGTGCGGGTCTTGGTCAGGGTTGCTGATGACAGAGTGGACGTTGACCTTGTCCCCACCAATGCTCTGGGCTACCGAACCCCAGACGTTGGTCGACGCGACGATATCAACCTTGTCCGTCGCGGCAGCCGAGGAAGCCCCCGAGGCCGATGAGCCGGAATCAGAGTTGCCGGAGCAACCAGCCATGCCCAAGGCGCAGGCGCTGATGGCTGCAATGGCTAGAAGACGACGATGCATAAAGTGTTCCCTTTCCAGTACGCAAGTGAGAACCATTGTCGTCTACGTACGGTAGATCAACAAGCCAGGGTGACCAAAGAAACAAGGAGTCCTCAGCGTCGACGGATCCCAGAAAGGGCCTCGGAAGCGGTGAGGATCTCGATTTGCGGAGAATACAAATCCATCACCGTCAAAGCCGCCTCGTGGTTCTGCGGAGAGGAGCCAGCACAGCCGTCAGAGACGATTTTTACCCAGGCTCCAGCGTCTGTCGCCGCCAGCGCAGTTGCGATGACGCAGCAGTCGGTTGAAACTCCGGTGAGGAGAAGATGAGGATAGGTTCCAGTGATCGCAGAGAGCTGAGAACCCCACTTGCTGAAGGTCGTGATGTCGACAGTAGGGCGCTCCACCCAGGCTCGCGCCTCCTCGACAAGATCGAAGAGTGGGTCATCCTCGGGCCGGTCAGCAAAAGCCCAGCGCTGGAAATAATCGTGCCAGGACCCCTCATGAGTGACAGAAGGGATCCACCTCGTCACGATGATGTGTCCGTGGTAAGCCTCGACAAGCCGGTTGATAGGCCCGATGACGTCGGGGAATGCTGGGGACCCCCACTGCGAGGTAGGAGAGGCGAAGATCGTCTGCGGGTCGATGATGACTAGCCATGGCTCGCTCATCGTGACTCCTGGCGATGTACCCTGCCACGGCGAGTAACGAGGGTGACGAGATAGCCGAGAACGAGAGCTCCAAGCACGCCGAGGTTGGCGTTGGCCCAGTCCCCCTCACGTCCGCCGAGACCAAGAGGGCCGAGGAGAAAGCCCTGCCAGTTGTTCCAATTGACTCCCTCATAGGTGTTGATGACCAGTCCCCACCCGATGACCGTCACAATGACAAAAGTGACGATGGAGATGAGGTCGAAGCGGTCGTAGCGTCCGGACCCGTCGAACAGATCGGTCTCGTCATAAGGCCGACGTCGAAGAGTGATATCAGCCATCATGATCCCGGTCCAGGCCGACAGCGGCACCCCCAAAGTCACGAGGAATGACTGGAATGGGGAGATGAAGTTCGGCGCCACAAAGACAACATAGAGGGTCCCGATGGTAAGTATCGTCCCGTCGATAAGGGACGCAGCTGGGCGGGGAATGTGAATACCTAAGGTGAGCAGTGTCAGCCCTGAGGAGTAGATGCCATTAATCGCTCCGGCCAGCAGAGACAGAATCGCGGTCAGCAGGAAGGGAATGAGGAACCACGTTGGCAGGATCGTTGCCAGCGCGCCGACAGGGTCAGCTCCGATGGCGTCAGACAGATCGTGGGAGGACGCCGCGAGCAGCAGACCACCGGTGATAAGGATAATCAGTGGCAATGACGCCCCGAAGACATTCCAGAACGCAATGGAGAACCCGGAGGATGTGCGCGATTGGTAGCGCGACCAGTCAGCGGCGATGTTTGTCCACCCCAGACCCGTGCTGGTCATGATGAGGGTGAGTGCGCCAATGAAAGCTGGGAAAGAGGCCGAGGACAGTGAGGCGGCTGCGTGCCAGTCGATGTGCCCGACAGCCATGATGAGGTAGATGACAGTCAGGATTCCGGTGATCCATGTTAGGACGGCCTGGAGCTTCATGATGATGTGGTAGCCGGCGACCGCACCACCCACGATAAGTAGAGCCACAACGATGGTGGCGATGATCTTGACCCAGTTCCCGGAACTCCACCCCAGCCGATGGAAGATCGTCGTCGTCGCAAGGACAGCTGTGATGGCCAGGGAAGTCTCCCAGCCGATCGAGGTCATCCAGGAAATGACGCCGGGGATCTTGTTGCCCTGGGTGCCGAAAGCTGCCCTCGAGAGCACCATCGTCGGCGCTGAGCCCCGCTTACCGGCGATGGCGATAATGCCGCAGAAGCCGAAAGAGACAATGACGCCGATGAGAGTGGCTGCCAAGGCCTGCCAGAAAGATATCCCGAACCCCAGCATGAAGGCGCCGTAGCTCATCCCGAATACGGAGACATTCGAGGCGAACCAAGGAAGGAAAAGGTCCCTCGGGTGTGCAGTCCGCTGAGACTCCTCGACGATTTCGATTCCGGTCGTCTCGATACCCTTGCGCGTCGTCGCGCTCGGCTCGGGGGCGGTTTGGGTCATGAGCTGTCCTTCCGAGTGTTCGCGGCGACATTCTTGCACCATCGGGTGCCCTCTGGACTCTGTACACCGTCGTAACCGCGTTGTCTTCTTGAGGAAGATGGCGCCCGGAACCAGGTCCTTAGCTAGTTGTAGTTGGTCATAACGTTGTAGACGCCGGTGCGGAGGCGTGAGGCCGACGGTGACCCTGATCTGGCTGTGTGAGCCAACGAGGTCACCAGCACTCCGCAGCTCGAGCTGTTGCCCTTCCTACGCGAGCAGTCGGTATCGGTGACGGCTCACCGATTCGGCAATCCTGACCCGGGAGTCCTGTCAGTGAAGGTATGAGGTAGTGAAGCGATCAGGCTTAGCGTCGGGGATCGATGGCGATCTTCACCCCGGCGTGGCCGCGTACTGCCTCAACCGCTTCGGTCCACTGGGTCAGTCCAAAGGTATGGGTGACGATCGAGGTCTCATCGATGTCTCCACGGCCCAGCATTTCGACCGCCCGGTGGACGTCTGCTCGCCGGGCATTCGATCCCCCCGACACCGTGAGTTCCTGGTAGTGCACAGTATTGGGGGTGATCGTCGCCGTTGAACCTTTGGGAAACCCGGCGAACCAGCTCACCCGTCCCCCAGGGGCAGCAAGGTCGAGGGATTGTTCAGCTAGGTCATTGTGTCCAATGGCGACGATGACGAGATCGGCACCATAACCGTCAGTTCGCTCAGCGACAATCTCGGCGAGGTCATCCGGACAAGTCGTCACGGCTCCCATGGCACGAGCACGGTCGCGTCTATCGGCGTGTTTCTCGCACACGATGACCTGCCCCGCCCCGCACGCCAGATTGAGCTGGGTGTGAAGCAGACCAATGGCCCCACCACCAATAATGACGACTGTCTCTCCGGGGTTGACTCCGCCATGGCGACGGTGCCCGTTGAGGACACAGGAGAGGGGCTCGGCCAGAGCTAATCGGTTCGCTGGCATTTCGGAGGCAACCGGGACGACATTACCGTGGGAGACCGCTCGGGCCGGCACACACAGCCAGGGAGCCAGCCCACCGTCAATCCCATAGCCGATGAGTTCGCAGTGAGTGCATAAATGCTCGCGTCCTGTCAGGCAAGCTCGACAGGTGCCGCAGGAAACGACGATGGAAACGGTTGCCTGCTGCCCGACACTCAGCCCTTCGACGCCTGCACCGAGGCAGGCAATCCGTCCGGCGATTTCATGGCCGAGAGTGACTCCTGGGCGTACCCCGGTGGTTTTCTCACCGGAAATGATGCGCAGGTCGGTGCCGCAAATTGTTGTCGCCTCGACCGCCAGAACAACGTCGCCAGGACCCGGCGTAGGAACGGGTTTCTCGGCTAGGTTCACGTTCCCCGGTCCGTTGAGGACCAGTGCTGGCATGGTGCGCGTCATGTGATCTCCTTCGTCAGCTCCAGTGTTCCATCGGCAACGCACCGGAGTGGTTCCAATTATCATGAGAACTGGGAAAAATATCATCAAGGATGATGAAAAGACAGGGGGATCAAGCCATGACCCGACTCGTAAACAACGCCGATGATTTTCCGTCCCAGGCCGTCGCCGGACTCGCGAGCGCCTTCCCGAATCATCTCAGGCCGGTATTCGGTGGAGTCGTTCGTGCTGCACGCACCGACCGCAAGGTAGCCCTCATTGTGGGAGGTGGATCGGGTCACTACCCGGCCTTTGCCGGATGGGTCGGCCCTGGCTTCGCTGATGGTGCTGTGTGTGGCAACATTTTCTCCTCGCCCTCTGCCTCCCAGGCCTATTCAGTGTGTAAGGCTGCGGATCGGGGAGCTGGAGTGCTCATCGGTTTCGGTAATTACGCCGGCGACGTCCTGCACTTTGGGCAAGCAGCTGAAAGGCTTCGCAGTGAGGGGATCGATACCCGCTGCTTGTTGGTCACTGATGACATTGCCTCAGCGGGTCCGCAGGATCACCTGAAGCGTCGCGGCATTGCCGGAGACCTCCCGGTCTTCAAGGTGACGGCGGCTGCCTGTGAGGAAGGTTGCGACATTGACGAGGCTGTCAACGTCTTCGAACGTGTCAACAATCGTACCCGTTCCTTCGGGGTAGCTTTCGCCGGTTGCACCTTGCCTGGGGCTGATGAGCCGCTGTTTCGGATTGAGCCGGGAAAGATGGGTGTCGGGATGGGTATTCACGGTGAGCCGGGTATCCATGATGAGACTCTCGGCACAGCCGACGAGGTGGCCGCCATGGTCGTTGATGGTTTGTTGGCTGATCGCCCCGAGAATCCCGGAACCCGGGTCGTCCCGATCGTCAACGGTCTCGGCAGCACGAAGTATGAAGAACTCTTCGTACTGTGGAATGACATCAGCCGTCACCTTGCGGAGGCAGGACTGACGATCGTCGATCCCCAGGTGGGGGAATTCGTCACCAGCCTCGACATGGCAGGTGTCTCCCTGACTCTGGTGTGGCTCGACGAGGTCATCGAACCGCTGTGGCTGGCGGCGTGCGACACCCCTGCATATCGTCGCGGGACGGTTGGGTCGGTCGATTTTGACACCACCCCGCTGCCTCAAGAAGCTGAGCACGTTTCGGTCACAGCCCCGGGATCGCACGTTTCCCAAGAGGTCGCCGACCTCGTCGTCAAGGCATTGGAAGCGGTGGTGACAAACCTGTCGACGCGGGCCAAGGAGCTCGGTCAACTCGACTCGGTGGCCGGGGATGGGGATCACGGCATTGGCATGACTCGTGGATCCAAGGCCGCTCTCGCTGAGGCGAAGCGGGTGAGAAAGGACGGAGCCGGGGCTGCAACCACCCTGAATGCCGCCGGTTCAGCCTGGTCGGAGCATGCTGGCGGTACCTCAGGTGCCTTGTGGGGGGCAGTGCTGACTGCCTTTGGTGCAGTCTTAGGTGATGTCGATCCCGCTAGCGATGACGCTATTCGCCAGGCGGCCCATGCCGCTCTCGACGCCGTGACCAGATTGGGAGGGGCGAAAGTCGGTGACAAGACCATGGTTGATGCCATGGACCCCTTCGTGGCGACGTTGGAATCCTCGACGGCTCCGCTGCCAAAGGCATGGCAGCGGGCGTGTCAGGCCGCTGAGAAGGGGGCTCAGTCGACCGCCGAAGTGACGGCCAAGGTTGGTCGGGCGCGTCCACTGGGCGAAAAGTCCCTGGGCACTCCCGATCCAGGAGCGGTGTCCTTCCACGACGTCGTTGCTGCGGTGGGGTCGGTGCTGTGACTCAGTGCCGACTGAGACCAGGCTGTGTAACGAGCCTGTCAAATGAGTTCGGTCATGAGCCTGTGTCCGGCTTCACGGTCACAGGCGGCGGTGTCCAACCAGATCGACGCCTCAGCAGTGATGTCGTCCAGCAGCGACGTCATACCCTGCTCGAACGTGATCGCGCTCTTCCATGGTTCGGGTGGTGAGGTCTTATGACAGTTGCGGCAATGAGCACTTAACGGCTGTTGTGCTCAGTGGGACGATGGCGTGACGGCAATGTCCCGTGTGTACGGGCGATGTGGGGAAACGTGCAGCCCCGATGTCGTATTTAGGGACGTTTGGCCGTAAAGTCGCCAGTATGATCATCGGAATCCCACGGGAGTCACTCCCGGGTGAGAATCGGGTCGCCGCGACTCCGACGACTGTTCCCGCCCTACTCAAACTCGGCTACGACGTGGTCGTCGAGTCCGGAGCCGGCGACCACGCCGCTTTGCCTGACCACGCTTACGAAGAGGCCGGAGCTAAAATCGTCGAACCGGGGGAGGCGTGGAAGGCCGACCTTGTGCTGGCCGTCAACGAACCCAACGACGACCAGGTCGCGCTTATGCACTCTGGTGCCGTCCTCGTCACCTTCCTCCATCCGCGTCAGGACCTTGCCCTGACCAAGAAGCTGGCTGCCGCTGGCGTCACCGGCCTGAGCATGGACATGGTCCCGCGTATCTCGCGCGCTCAGTCCATGGATGCGCTGTCCTCGATGGCCAACATTTCGGGTTACCGAGCTGTCGTGGAGGCGGCATTCGCCTACGGTCGCACCTTTGGCGGCCAGGTCACGGCTGCCGGCAAGGTTCCGCCCGCCAAGGTCTTCGTTATCGGTACTGGTGTTGCCGGCCTGGCTGCTTTGGGTGCCGCCAACTCGATGGGCGCAGAGGTCTACGCCACCGACGTTCGTCCCGAGACCGCCGAGCAGGTGCAGTCGATGGGTGCCACCTTCCTCCACGTGCGCACCGGTGAGTCCGATCAAGGCGTCAGCTCCGATGGCTACGCCAAGGAGACCAGCGACGACTACAACGCCCGTGCTGCCGAGCTTTACATGGAGCAGGCCGGCAAGGATGACGTCATCATCACTACGGCTGCCATTCCCGGCAAGCCTTCCCCGAAGCTCATCACTGCCGAGATGGTCGCTGCCATGAAGCCAGGCAGTGTGATCGTTGACCTTGCTGCTCTGGGCGGGGGCAACTGCGAACTCACCCAGCCGGGTGAGTCTTACGTCACCGACAATGGTGTGACGATCATCGGGTACACCGATCTGCCGTCCCGTCTGCCTGGTCAGGCCAGTCAGCTTTATGGCACCAACCTCGTTAACCTGTTGAAGCTGGCCACCCCCGAGAAGAACGGTGAGCTCGTCCTCAACTTTGACGACGAGGTTATCCGCACCATGACGGTCTGTCATGAGGGCCAGGTTGCATTCCCACCGCCACCGGTCCAGGTCGCCGCCGCTCCCAAGCCGGCTGCCAAGGCCGAGTCCGCCACCCCAGTGGTTTCGGAGAAGAAGCCGCGTCCGTGGCCTCAGACCTTCGGAATCGTCGCAGTGCTGTCAATCGCACTCATCGCGCTGCTCAGCTTCTCCCCGGCAGAATTCGTCAGCCTTTTCGGCACGTTCGCGATCGCCGTGGTTGTTGGCTACTACGTGGTGTGGAACGTCACCCACGCCCTCCACACCCCACTGATGAGTGTCACGAATGCCATCAGCGGCATCATCATCGTTGGTGCCATCACCCAGCTCGGCAGTGAATCGTGGGGTATTCGGATCGTGGCCGCCTTGACGGTGCTCATCGCTAGTATCAACATCTTCGGCGGTTTCACGGTTACCCAGCGCATGCTCAAGATGTTCAGGAAGGCCTGATCCATGACGTCAACACTTCTTATTGCCCCGATGGCCGGGTCGTTGGCGAATTTCGTCGACGCTTCCTTCATCGTTTCGGGTCTGCTGTTCATCTTCGCCCTTGCCGGCCTGTCCAAGTTCGAGACCTCCAAAAAAGGCAACGCCTACGGCATTCTCGGCATGGTCATTGCGATCGTCGCCACGATTGTTGCCTTGGTGAAGTTGCCGGGTTACACCCCGGTGTCCTTGGTCTTGCTCTTCGTCCCGATGTTGATTGGTGGCGGCATCGGCGTGTGGAAGGCTCTCAAGGTCGAGATGACGGGAATGCCTGAGCTTATCGCTCAGCTGCACTCCTTCGTCGGCCTTGCAGCTGTTCTCATTGGTTTCAACGCCTTTGCCGAGGAAGGGACCAGGGCCACCACTTTCCAGCTCTCTGAAATCTGGATCGGTATCTTCATCGGTGCTCTGACCTTCACGGGTTCTTTGGTTGCGTGGGGCAAATTGTCGGGTAAGGTTCCTTCAAAGCCGTTGACCCTGCCTGGTCGCAACTGGATCAACCTTGGCCTACTAGTCGTCATCATCGGTTGTGGAATCTGGTTCTCCAACGTCTCCGGTGGAATCGCCTGGCTGCCGCTAGTCCTGCTTACACTGGCCTCTCTGTTCCTCGGTTTCCATCTCGTCGCTGCCATCGGCGGCGCGGACATGCCCGTTGTCATCTCGATGTTGAACAGCTACTCCGGTTGGGCGGCAGCCTTCTCCGGGTTCAGCCTCGACATCCCGGTGCTCATCGTCACCGGTGCCTTGGTGGGCTTCTCTGGCGCAATCCTGTCGTACATCATGTGCAAGGCCATGAACCGTTCCTTTGTGTCGGTCATTCTTGGCGGCTTCGGTGACGCCCCGGCTGTGGAAGGTGACGGTCCGGCTGGTGAGGTTACCGAGATCAAAGCTGACGAGCTGGCCTCTCAGCTGTCGGAGGCCTCCTCGGTCATCATCGCTCCTGGGTACGGCATGGCCGTGGCTCAGGCCCAGTACCCGGTGGCTGAGCTGGCCAAGAAACTGCGGGATAAGGGAGTGGACGTCAAGTTCGCGATTCACCCAGTTGCTGGCCGTTTGCCCGGTCACATGAACGTTCTGCTTGCTGAAGCCCATGTGCCTTACGACATCGTGATGGAAATGGACGAGATCAACGACGACTTCGCTGACGCCGATGTCGTCTTGGTCATCGGAGCGAACGACACCGTTAACCCGGCCGCTATGGATCCTGGTACCCCGATTTCGGGTATGCCGGTTCTCCATGTGTGGGAGGGTCACGAAGTCGTGGTTTTCAAGCGGTCCATGAAGCCCGGTTATGCCGGCGTTGAGAACCCGCTGTTCTTCGCCGACAACACCAGGATGCTCTTTGGTGACGCCAAAGCTAGTGTTGACGCCCTTGTTGCAGCGCTGTGAGGTGATCTGCCAGGCCTGATTCACTCGGCCACGTCTAGTAGTATCCGACGCCCGCGATCATGATTGATCGCGGGCGTCGTTTTGTGGTGGGTATGGGTTGTACTTGATAGCTTGACAAAAATCAGCGGGGGGGGGGGTACCTTCAGTGCCACGTTCAAGCGCGGGGCTTTGGTGTTCTGCGTTATAGGCCGTGATGTTTTGAGGAGAGTCGGCGATGGTCAATCAGAATCAATCGGGGTATCAGAGTCAGCCCGGATTTCAGAGTACCCAACAGGATGGTGCTACCCAGAGCAATTTTAGTTTCGCTCCAGGGGAGACCAACATTTTTGTTTCGGAGTACACCCCAACCTTGTTGACGCCGTGGCTGAAGACAGAGCTGACTGTGACAAGTCAGCGATTCTTGGCTCACAAAGCAAACACGGTGTTAGGGATCTTTCCGCTGGGCTACAACGACATCGCCATGCCCCTCCAATCTATCTCCGCAGTCAGTTTGAACAAGAAGTTCCATATTGGTCGAATGGTGATCGCACTCATCTTGTTCATGATTGGGTCGGGGATGTTTAGCAATGGTCATTCCTTTGGTGGTATATTTTTCCTACTGCTGATGGTCGTACTATTGTTGACGACTGTAGATACACAGCTTAATTTATCCAATAATGCTGGTTCTACTACAGGCATCGGTGTCAGCATTCTTGAGGAGGCGAAGCTGGAGGGTTTCAAGCAAGAAGTCGAGCAGAGGCTCTATGCTGACCGTGCTCTGCTGATGCATCAGGAATCCTTGCAGCAGGCTACGACGGCTGCGGGAGTTCAGCAGGCCCAGATGTCCGCGCTCTTGGCTCAAGCCCAACTGCAGAACCAGCTCAACATGGGCCAGCAGCCCAAGGACCAGCCGGATAATCAGTAATCCTTAAATGAGTGGGGTAGCTTCGATGGGGCATCATGCGAGCCGGGTGGCTTTATCTATGTCGCATCTGCCTTAGGGCGTGTTTGGTGAATCAAATACAAGACTGTGACCATCAACCTCTACGCCCTCGTTTGCGGGGAGCCGGTAAGCCGTACTCTAGATGGGACCGCTGTAACAGTCATCCGCCCATGCGGCCGACAAAGACACCCTTATAATTCCGGGATTTGGTGCCTCACTATTTCTACGCCCGCCGCGTGTTTGGTGCGGGGTGGCTGCTGAGCTTGGTGCAGGCCGGACACATGGAACAAAAGCGTGTCGTTCGGGAACCATATCGCGTGAATCCCACCTCTCAGCTTGGTCAGCGCACTTTACCATCGCGTCCCACGTCAACGGGACGGTTAAGGTCGCTGTCATGGCTTGTCACCCGGCAATCTCCGCACTCTTGTTTCAGGGTAACCGGGGGCTGATATGTGTTTCCTCCATAGCTTTAGCGAAAGATTCGGCAATCGGCATGTATTTTGCCCTGAATCGGTCTTGTGCCGTCAAACAGGTGTCGCGGAGCCAGCCACGCTCGGAGGAGAAGTTGTTAAGACCTCGCAGGTAATATATGCGCAGATCATCGGTGATGATGAAGGGGATGATGTCGTTGCGCAGGCACTCCTTGAACATCAGCAGCCGTCCGATGCGCCCGTTACCGTCGCTGAACGGGTGAATCTTCTCGAAGTCCACATGAAACTTCAAAAGGTTTTCAAAATCATGTATCTCAGTGTCCTCGTATTTCGACAGGAGCCTATCGATCTCGCCCGAGACCTTATCGGGCGGCGTAGTCGGGGCATCCATGTCGCCAATCACGTTTTCGAATCGCTTGTACGTTCCCACTGAGTACGTGGGGTTCCTTTCCTGTGTCGTGTCCCTCTTCAACCTGGCATGAAGCGAGAACAGCATTTTTTCGTCAATCGGATCATTGCAATGGTCAAGCATGTCATCGAACGCTTGGAAATGGTTCATGGCTTCCAGAATGTCATCCAGAGGCACGTTCTCGACGCTGATAGCCCTGCGTCCGAACACCATGCGTGTCTGCTCGGCTGTCAGACGGCTTCCCTCCATATGGTTTGAGTTATAAGCGAAATCGCACTGTATCATCTTGTAAACACTGTTGTCGATGCCGTCTTCACGCTGACGCAGCAGAACAGCAAGGAGAGTATTGCAATCGATCATGGCTGGTCGCCTCTCCGCATGAGTATTTCCAATAGTTATATTCTACTATATTTCTACCATTGAGGCAAAACAACGGTTTGGGATATTCCTAACTACAGCTGCTCGGAAAGCAGGTGTATGGGAGTGTGGCTACACTCTCTGTGCTTGCTATTCTTCTTTTTCAACCTCCTAATAATCTGAATAGTCCTTAACCAACTCGCGCCCGCAGAATCGTGGTAAACACGCGTTCGTTACCGGTTCTTCGCAAAGTGAGGGTGTAGATGTATCGGATACAAAACCGCCGCCGAAGAAGTCCCCGAAACGGTTGCGGTCATGGCACCGTTCCGTATGGTTGGTGAGGCCCCGGATGCCGGGTTCACCAGCGGCTGTATGGACGTGCAGGTTCTGTCCTACAACGCCTTGCGAACAGCCGCCCTCGCGGCTCTACTGTTGCGCCAGTCTTGGACGGCGCAGGCGTGCAGATGTGGCCCAGCTACACACGTGGCGCAACTGCACGACAGGAAAGGCCCCGAGCGTCACACCATCAACCTCTACGCCCTCGTTTGCGAAGAACAAGATTGACACCCCGTTCGCTCTCCCGTTTGCGATGAGCCCCATGACCCACTATGAGAAGACCAACAGGTTCATGTCCCAGACGAGATCACTGGGACATGAACATCTAGCCGGTTACTTGTTGGGGTTACCACTATTCTTAGACCGTCTTTTGAGAATGACGTAAGATACCCCTGCCGCGACACCACCGAATGCAAAACAAAGTAGCGTCAAACCGAAGCTTGCGCACAACCTCAAAAAACTGAACTCTAAGCCAAAAAAGAAGGGGATGGATTGCACGATCAGAGCTCCAATCAACGCAACACCAATTACGCTGATTATCCTTTGTCGACTGGACATTTTCATACGATCACCAGTACCCAAAACACTTGACAACCGCAGCAACAGCACCGCCTCCTACTGTTGCAATTCCGCCGATGCAGGCAACACATACACCTTTTGAAAATGTTGGTTCAGGCACAGCGCACGAAGTGGCACACAAGGCCAAGATGATTTTGGCAACACCTGCACCAACTCCCAGTGTTGTCGCTACACACCCCACGGCTTTCCCCCAAGACTTAGTAGTTGCCCCTGGTGGAGTGTTACTGTTGGATTGGGATTCAATAGAGACTGTCCGATCCTGAGACTTTTCACCATTTGTCCATTGCTCAATGTGGACGTTTCCACCAGTAACTTGCCGTATATGTGTTTCGCTGTAGCTCAAGAACTCCATGTGTGGGCCATAGAGAACAGTAAAGTTGCTCATGAAATGAGATCCGTCAATTGGCACTGTCGCGCTGTAGCCGGTTCCTTGCGTTGTCTCAACCTGATAGACGATCGACCGGTTATAGGCGAGAGAAGACGGATCTGTGGCGACTGTTATAGCTGAACGCTCTTGGAGATCTTGAGTGTGCTGACTGAGCTCCTTTGATACTTCATCTGAAACAGGAATCAATTCGACAGGTGCCGCCTCGCCGACAGGACAAACTCCCGAGTGCTCGTCTGGAGATGCTGCGGTGGCTGTAGGAAGGTAAAACAAGGACAGGGTGACAGTAGAAGACCCGCAACTGCGGCGCAAAATGTGCGCTGCATGGGTGTAATGGCGGTCATGATCGAATCCTTTCATATGGTTCTAATGATCGAGTCTAAACACCCGATACTGAATGATAGGGCACTCGCGGTCAAAAGTCAGCAACCTCATGAACAGCAACGGCTAATCAAGCGATGCGCCTTCGGGATGGCTAGGGCCGCGTCGAGACGGCCAGACTGCGGTAGCGCGAGGTGTAGGCAAGGTGCAGTCGCAAGATGGCCGATCGGATACCGGAACTCCGCATAGGGGCCAAACCTCGGAAGCCGCAGGTGCCGCGTTCACGGTTAAGGACTCGCGCGACGAAGCCTGAAGTCCGACAGAAGGGCACTATGATGTCGGTGAATGTCTATCAGGCCCGATGCCAGGGCCGGAACAAGGAGAAGACGTGACCTACGTCGTCGGTCTGCCCTGCGTGGACGTCAAGGATCGTGCCTGTGTCGAGGAGTGCCCCGTCGACTGCATCTACGAGGGCGAGCGCACCCTCTACATTCATCCTGAGGAGTGCGTCGACTGCGGTGCATGCGAGCCCGTCTGCCCCGTTGAGGCCATCTACTATGAGGATGACCTGCCTGACGATCAGGAGAAGTTCCTCGACATCAACGCCGAATTCTTCAATGAGCTGGGTTCGCCAGGCGGTGCCGCCCGTCTTGGCCCGACTCACAAGGACCACCCGGCCGTCGAGGCCTTGCCCCCGCAGGGCGAATGACTCGCCGCGTCGTCTCAGCCGGTCTGCCCACCTTTCCGTGGGACACCATCGCTGGTGCAAAAGCTAAGGCACAGTCTCACCCCGATGGCATTGTTGATCTGTCAGTGGGCACTCCGGTCGATCCGACTCCTCGGCTCGTCACCGAGGCTCTGACATCGGCAAGCGACGCCCACGGCTACCCGCAGGTGTGGGGGACCCCGGCGTTGCGGGCCGCCATCTTGGGTCATATGAAGCAGGTTTGGGGCGCGCCCTCCCACCTCGACGAGACCAATGTTCTGCCGGTTATCGGAACCAAGGAGCTGGTGGCGTCTCTACCCAGCCAGCTTGGTCTAGGCCCAGACTCGACAGTCGTCATTCCGGCGTGCGCTTACCCGACCTACCGTGTTGGGACCCAGCTTGCCGGAGCCACCGTGCAGGCCGTCAATGAGCCCGATGAGGTCGAAGGTGCTCCAGACCTGATCTGGATTAATTCTCCAGCTAATCCATCAGGACGCATCCTTGACCTCGACGAGATGAAGGCTTGGGTGGAGTTGGCCCGTCGTACCGGGGCTGTGTTGGCCTCCGACGAGTGCTACGGCGAGTTCGTCTGGGAGGGGGAGTCCATCTCGGTCCTTGACGAGAGGGTCAATGATGGCAACGTCACTGGTTTGTTGGCCTGTTTGTCGATGTCGAAACGTTCGAATATGGCCGGCTATCGTGCGGGCTTTGTTGTCGGGGACGCCGAGTTGACCCGTGAGCTGCTTTTCATACGCAAGCATTCTGGACTCATGGTGTCGACCCCGGTCGCTGAGGCCATGACGGTTGCGCTGGCAGACCGCTCCCATGTGTTGGAGCAGGCAAAGCGTTACCAGCTGCGCCGTGACGTTCTCAAGCCTGCGCTGGAGAAGGCTGGCTTCCGAATTGACCACTCCGAGGGGTCTCTCTACTTGTGGGCAACCCACGACGAGGATTGCCGGTCTACCCTCGATAGGTTGGCCAGCTTGGGGATTCTCTGTTCACCTGGAGACTTCTACGTTGAAGGCGGCTCTGACCATGTCCGTATCGGACTGACGGCCACCGACGAGCGGATCAAGGCCGCTGCCGAGAGGTTAGCGGAGTCTCACTGAATAACCAGGGCAGGAATATCAGCTGCGGGCGGTGACGGTGCCGGTGACCCGGCCCGTCTCGCTGGCAGCAGGACTTGCCGACGGTCCGGATGCTGCTTTCCACGAGGTGTAGTGCTCGGGATCGGCACTCCAACTTGTCGTCGCTACCGTGGCGCGATCAATCGGACCCACGTTCGTGCTCGCCATCGTCAATGCCACTGCTGCCCGGGTTGAAACGGGGTCTGCAGCGGTAAAGGTCACGGTAGATCCGTTGGTCTGGATGGCGACTTTGTTGGCCATCGCCTTGCGTGTTGTCTGGGTGAGTTTGTCGATGGTCGTCGCTGCGGAGGACCTATTGACACACGACAAGGCTGACGGCGATTGGCCCGTCAGTGCTGAGGCCCAGGCCTCGGCGAGTGGCTCATGTTGACGGTAGGCCTCCGGGTATCCGGAACGCTGAACTTGCTGGGCGGCGTCGTTGACGCTGATCTCCTGCCAGTTTCCGAACTTTACTAGCTCCTCATAGAACTTACCGGAGGAATACCACGGGTCCATTAGCTGCGTGGGAGTTCCCCATCCCTGTGAAGGACGCTGCTGGAAGAGCCCCAGCGAGTCGCGGTCGCCGTAGTCGATATTCCGTAGCTTCGACTCCTGCATGGCGGTCGCCAAGGCTATCGTCGCGGCATGGGCCGGTAGGTTGCGGCGAATCGACTCGGCAGTGATGATGGCGGCGTTCTCGGACTGTTCCAGATCGAGGTCGTAGGACTGACCGGCCACTGTCACCCGACAACCTTCAGGTTCGACAGTTTTGAACGGGTCGACGGCCTTCCACACCATGTAACCTCCCCAGCCGAGTCCCGCCAGGATCGCCAGGACGATGACGAGGGCCACTACCGATCTGACGGAATGGCTGGAACGGCGCCTGCGTCGACGCCGGGATCGTCCTTTGGTGGGGTGGTCAGCCCGGCGTGGGGTGTAGTTCGTCATATCAGTTCTGGTGCAAATCCGTGTTGAGCTCGATCTTGTGGTCGCCACGGCCGAGAGCCTTGACGACACCCGTCGTTGAGTCACGGATGTAGAGGATGTCGTCGGCACCCGACAGCTCCGAGGCCTTGACAACCTTGCCATCGGGCAGGGTTACTTTGGTGCCCGCAGTGACGTAGAGGCCAGCCTCGACAACACAGTTGTTGCCCAGCGAAATGCCGATACCGGCCTCGGCACCCAGCAGACATCCTTCGCCGATGGTGACTTGTTCTTTGCCGCCGCCAGACAGTGTGCCCATGATGGACGCGCCCCCGCCAATGTCGCTGCCGTCGCCGACGATGACACCCTGGCTGATTCGTCCTTCCACCATGGAGTGACCCAGGGTTCCGGCGTTGAAATTGACGAACCCCTCGTGCATGACGGTGGTTCCTTCGGCCAGGTAAGCTCCCAGCCGGATGCGATCGGCGTTACCAATGCGTACCCCGGTTGGGACGACGAAGTCGACCATGCGTGGGAACTTGTCGATGAGTAGGACGGTGAAGGGCGCGTGGGCGATCCGTGCCTCCATACGGGCCTTCTCCAGATCGGCTACCCGGATCGGGCCGATAGTCGTCCACACATTGTTGGGCAAGACACCGAAAATGCCGTCGAGGTTAATGGTGCGTGGCTGTGCCATGCGCGAGGAAAGCAGATGCAGGCGCAGATAGGCGTCAGGGACGTCAGCTGGTGCTTGGTCAAGATTAATGACTGTGCGCACCACTTCGCTGTGTACGTTGCGGATGGCGTCGCGACCGGCTTCTGTGACTCGGTACAGCTCGCTAGGGGCCTCAGATTCATCGGGGGCACCCAGCTTTGGTTCGGGATACCAGGTATCCAGAACCTCGCCGTCCTCATGGACGGTGGCTAGACCCCAGCCCCAGGCTTGACGGTCAGCTGTGGCGGTCTGTGAAGTCGTCGTCTGCGTCATGGCCACGAGTCTACTTGCAGGTTCGGACGGACTGGCGGTGTCATGAGTCAACAGGGGTGTCTGCACCGTTCGTTAAGGTGGACACGCCACCGAAAGGAGCCGACCCGTGTTCTTGGCATTCCGTGAGATTCGTCATCAGCGTGGACGATTTGCCCTCATCGTTGCCGTCATTGCGCTGATCGCCTATCTCGCATTCTTCTTGGCCTCGCTTGCCACTGGGCTTGCATACTCTTATCGCTCCGCTATCGATGACTGGGAGGCAACATCGGTCGCGCTGACCGAGGATTCTAATGAGTCTGTGACAGCCTCGCGCCTCTCGGAGGATCAGGTCAAGGTAGCTACCGCCGACAATGATGCTGAGCCACTTGTCGTCTCAGGCGTGGTGCTGAAGAATGCTGATTCATCCCAGTCCGGACGCACAAAAGTAAGTGCGTTTGCTTTTGGTATCGAGCGGTCTGGGTTCTTGGCTCCGGACAAAGTTGGCGACGGTATCACCGAGGGTCGCAGTATCGAACACCCGGACTCCGAGATCGTCGTGGACGAGACTGTGGCCCGCGAGGGCTGGCAGGTGGGGGACAAGGTCCAGCTCAACTCCAATTCGCACACCTGGACGATCGTTGGCTTTACCCACAATCAGACCTTTCAGGCCACCCCGGTGATCTTCGTTGATGAGAAGGCGTTTGCCGAAAATCCGCCGACAGACGCTCCGATGGCCGTCAATGCCGTCGTGAGCAAGCCTGGCTGGAGTTCAACTCAGGCTGATGATTTGAGCGAGGCTGGGCTGACGACCTTGTCCAGTGACGACTTCGTGAAGACCCTCGCGGGATACGAAGCTCAGGTTCTTACCTTTGGTCTCATGATTGGCGCGTTGGTCATCATCGCCTCTTTCGCGCTCGGGATTTTCGTCTACGTTCTCACCCTGCAAAAGAGAGCAGCACTGGGAATTCTCAAGGCTCGAGGGGTGCCAACCGGCTACCTGGTGTGCTCCGGGGCTGTCCAAACCCTGACGCTGGCCATCGTTGGTTTGGCAGTGGGCCTTGGCCTCACCCTCCTGACGGGTGTTGTCATGCCCGACAAAGTGCCCTTCCAATTCACGTGGTGGCTATACGGATTGGTTACGGCAGCGTTTGCCCTGTTCTCCGTGCTGGGCGGTCTGCTCTCGGTCAAGGTGATTTCTGGTATCGATCCTGTGGAGGCGATTTCATGACGACCCCGGTACTGCGTCTTGACGGAGTGTCCAAACAATTCAGTGACGGAGACGAAACGATCCAGGCTCTTGCCGAGACTAATCTCTCGCTTTACCGGGGTGAATTCGTCGGGATCCTGGGACCCTCAGGGTCTGGGAAATCCACTCTGTTGACGATCATGGGCGGGTTGCGTACGCCCAGCACCGGACAGGTGCTCATTGATGATGAGCCTTTCTCTGCCTTGCCGGAAAAGAAACGCGCGCGGATGAGGTTCACCCGGCTCGGATTCGTCCTGCAGGCGTCCGGGTTGGTGCCCTTCCTCACTGTGGGCGACCAGTTCGTGCTGCACGGCAAGGTCAATCATGCTCCGCTGGATCGCACGCGTCGTGACGAGTTGCTGGAGTCTCTCAAGATCACCAACTACGTCAATGCCTATCCAAGTGACTTGTCAGGAGGTGAGCGTCAGCGGGTGGCCATCGCGACGGCCTTGTACCACGACCCGGAGATCATCCTAGCTGATGAGCCAACGGCTTCCCTGGACACCGAAAAGGCTTTCGACGTGGCAGAAATCCTTGCCAACCAGACTCATTCCAGGAATAAATGCACGGTGATGGTGACCCATGACGAGCGTCTGGTCAAGCATTGTGACCGAGTGCTGCGAATGGGCGACGGGGTGTTGACCGAGATCACAAACCACGAAGCGGCCCACGTTGATGTCGCGACACCGAACCTATCCACCGTGCCGACGGGGGCCTTGCTGCGTGCAGCTGTTAAGTCTTTGTGGCACCGGCGTTGAGGTGTTCCAGAAACGGGTATCAGCCGGTTCAGTACAGTGAGCGCCATGCAACTTGACCTTGCCGGTGACCTGCGCAACTTGTTCCGCGACATCGTGAACATTCCTTCCGAGAGCCTCCATGAGGATCAGATTGCTGATGTTGTCGAGGAATCCCTGCGAGGTTTCAATCACCTTACGGTGACAAGAGTCGGGAACTCCGTCGTCGCCGCTACGAACCTCGGGCGAGACTCCCGAGTGCTAGTCGCTGGCCATCTGGATACCGTTCCAGTGGCCGACAATCTTCCCTGCCACGTCGAAACCCGAGACGACGGCGACTACCTCGTCGGGCGGGGAGCGTGTGACATGAAGGGGGGAGTGGCTGTCGCCCTGCACTTGGCAGCGACCCTGGAGACTCCCACTCGAGACGTCACCTGGGTGTTTTACGAGGCCGAAGAGATCGCCGCCGAACACAACGGGCTGCTCAAGGTGCGTTCCCACGACAAGAGTCTGCTTGACTGTGATCTCGCGATCCTCATGGAACCAACCGACGCCATCATCGAGGGCGGTTGCCAGGGGACGATGAGGTTCACCCTGACAACCGAGGGACAGGCTGCCCATTCCGCTCGCTCCTGGGCTGGCCACAATGCCATTCATGATCTGCTGCCCATTCTTGAGATCCTGCACGAGTGGCAGGCCGACGGTGACCACCTCGTCGAGGTCGATGGCCTGACGTACCACGAAGGTCTCAACGCGACGATGGTGCAGGGTGGACTGGCTGGCAATGTCATCCCTCCGCAGGCCACGGTTCAGATCAATTACCGGTTCGCTCCCGACAAGTCTGCCCAGCAAGCTGAGCAGATGATGCGCACCATGTTCCCGGACTGGAGGATGGAAATCCTTGATCTGTCCTCCCCGGCGCGTCCTGGCCTGGACAAGCCGTTGGCACAGTCTTTCGCCCGATCGGTGGGTAAGGCTCCACTGCCAAAATACGGCTGGACGGATGTGGCACGTTTCTTCGAGATGGGCCGGCCGGCACTCAACTTCGGCCCTGGCGATGCGCTCTACGCTCACAAGGCCGACGAGTGCTGCAAGCTATCCAGCCTCGACGATTGCGCCCGGGCATTGGAATCATGGCTGTGTGAGGACTCTCGAGAGGATGGAGACCACTGATGGTGTGGGTGTTGTGCGGGCTTGTCATCGTCATCATCGGATTAGCGGTGTTGGCAGCCTCTGGGAAATTCGGGCAGGTGCCGGCGGTCGTTGATGATCGCCCTGCCCCCGACCTTCCTGAGGGGGATTTGAGTGCCGATGACCTGCGTTCGGTCCGTTTCCCAGTGGTGGCGAGAGGGTATTCCATGTCCGAGGTAGACGATCTACTCGACCGCTTGCAAGCCCAGTTGGAGGCAGCTGAAAAGAAGGATTCGATGACCTCTGAGGGGCACATCGCTAACGAAAAGGACTCGGATACGGAATAATAGAGTCTGCACCACTGCCCAGTGATTGAGGAAGAGTGACATGGCAGCTATGAAGCCCCGTACCGGAGACGGTCCCATGGAGGTCACGAAGGAGGGGCGTGGCATTATCATGCGCGTTCCAGTCGAAGGCGGCGGTCGGCTGGTCGTTGAACTGAACCCAGACGAAGCCCAGGAACTGCTCAAGTGCCTCCAGGGTGTCGCCGACTGATACCTGATCGTGCCCGGCTCGTGAGAGCCGGGCACGAGTGCATTCTCATTCGCACATCTCAGGCTGGGCACGTCGGCAACGATCCGCGTGGCCATGCAGATCTGAAACTGAGTACTTCTTAAGGCTCAGGTACTTCTCGAATTAAGACGAGTACATCTCAAGACAAGTACATCTCAAGAACTGTGCCGCCTGATGGCAGCTTTGTAAACCTCGACTGTCTGCTCAGCGATCCGTGCCCATGAGAACTCGTCAATGCAGCGCTGACGGCCAGCGGTTCCGAAAGCCATGGCGCGTTCCGGATCACGGGTGAGGGCGTTGATCGCTGCGGCGAAAGCTGACTCGAAGGCTGCAACGTGCTCAGGCGTCGAGGAGTCGGTCGGAACGCCGTCGACCAGATAGCCAGTCGTCCCATCGACGACGACTTCCGGAATACCGCCGACTCGAGAGGCAACCACCGGGGTGGCACAGGCCATGGCTTCGAGGTTGACGATACCAAGCGGCTCGTAGACCGAGGGGCACGCGAAGACCGTGGCCGCTGAGAGCACTTGTCGTACCGACGGTCGTGGCAGCATTTCTTGAACCCAGATGACCGGGGCATGACGAGACGCGCGCACTTGGTCAAAAGCCTTCTTGAATTCCTCGCCGATCTCCGGGGTGTCCGGGGCTCCGGCCAACAGGACGAGCTGGGTGTCAGGGTCGAGTTCGGCAGCGGCCCTCACGAGATGGACCAGACCCTTTTGACGAGTGATGCGTCCCACGAAGACCACCGAAGGACGGTCCGGGTCCATACCTATCTCGCGGCAGGCGTCGGTCTCGGTGACGGGGTGGAACTCCTCGGTGTCCACGCCGTTGCGCACCACATGCACCTTGTCTGGGTCTAGCTCAGGGTAGGCCCGCAGCACATCCTTCCTCATACCGTCGGATACCGCGATGATGGCGTCGGCGGCGTCGTAGGCCGTTTTCTCGGCCCAGGACGACAACCGGTATCCGCCGCCGAGCTGTTCAGCCTTCCACGGCCGATCAGGTTCGAGGGAATGGGCGCTGATGACGTGGGGGACGTCGTGGAAGACGCTGGCCAACAAGCCAGCCAGATTCGCGTACCAGGTGTGGGAATGGACCAGATCCACCTCCTCAGGGATGGCATTGACCATGGACAGGTCAGCGCCGAAAGCCCGCAGCGCGCCGTTGGCACCCTCCGGGTAGTTTTCGGCGTGGGCTGTGGCACCGGTGCGTGGTTCTCCCATGCATTGCACATCGACGTTGATGAGGCTGCGGAGCTGAGGGACGAGTTGCGCGACGTGGACGCCGGCACCTCCGTAGATGGTAGGAGGGTATTCGCGGGTCAGAACAGACACGTACATGACTTGATCGTGCCACAAAGACGGCGTCGATGGGTTAAGAGGGTGGCCTTGTCGTCAACAGATGAGAAACTCTCCAAGACATTGATCTTTTGAGGCTGCAATCCTTGCCCTTGGGGAGCCTTGCAGCGGTAGATTAAGCCCATGGCAAAGACGCGTCCCAAGGTTCTGTCCGTCGTCCTCGCAGGCGGCGAGGGCAAACGACTGATGCCCCTCACGATGGACCGTGCTAAACCAGCCGTTCCCTTCGGCGGTACCTATCGGCTCATCGACTTCGTACTCTCGAATCTGGCGAACTCGGGCCTCACGCAGATTGCTGTGCTGACCCAGTACAAGTCGCACTCGCTGGACCGTCACATCTCCATCACGTGGAGGATGTCGACGATGTTGGGGTCCTACGTGACCCCGGTCCCGGCACAGCAGCGTCTCGGACCTCGCTGGTATCAGGGAAGCGCGGACGCCATCTACCAGTCCCTCAACCTCATCAACGACCAGAACCCCGACTACGTTGTGGTTTTCGGGGCCGACAACATCTACCGCATGGATGTCGACGCCATGCTGCAGTATCACATTGACTCCGGTCTGGGCTGCACCGTTGCCGGAATCCGAGTGCCTCGCAAAGAAGCCTCGGCTTTCGGAATCATCGATGCCGACGAGAACCATAGAATCACCGAGTTCCTCGAGAAACCCGTCGACCCTCCTGGCTTGCCGGGTTCCCCGGATGAGTCTTTCGCCTCCATGGGTAACTACATCTTCAGCCGTGAGGCTTTGGTCCAGGCCCTGCATGATGACGCCCACGCCCCCGATTCACGACACGACATGGGCGGAGACATCATTCCCAAGTTCGTTGATGCCGCCGACGCCCAGGTGTATGACTTCCGAGACAACGAGGTTCCGGGCCACACCGACAAGGACGCCGATTATTGGCGCGACGTGGGCACCATTGACGCTTACCACGACGCGCACATGGACTTGGTGTCGGTCGATCCGGAGTTCAACCTGTACAACCCGGACTGGCCCATATGGACAATGCAGGAGCAGGCTCCTGGCGCAAAGTTCGTGATGCGTGGCTCGTGTGACGACACCCTCGTCTCAGCGGGGTGCATTATCTCCGGAACTGACATTTATCGGACAGTGCTGGGTCCGCGTGCCCGCATCGAGAGGTGGGCTCGTGTCGATGAATCCATCGTCATGAATCATGTGAAGATTGGGTCCAACGCCACCGTCCATCGCGCCATTCTTGACAAGAACGTCATTGTTCCCGACGGTGCTCAGGTCGGCGTGGATCACGATCACGACCGCGCTCGTGGATTCACCGTATCTCCAGGCGGTGTGACGGTTGTCGGCAAAGGAATCACCGTTCCCTACTGATGATTGATACCGGACGCGTGAAGCGGCTCCTCGGATTGACCGGGGAGCCGCTTCCTTGTGTTAGTGGATAATCAGGCCTTCGCTGCCAGCAACAGGCCTTCCCCCACCGGCAGCAGGACCGGGGTGAACTCCTCGGTCTCCAGCACCGAGTCGAGGGTTTCTCGGATGATGAGGGTGTCGTCATCCTCGTTGTCTGGGTCTGCCACGTGGTTATTGGCCAGGGCGGCATTGACGATGACAATTCCGCCCTGACGCAGCAGGCGCAGCGCTTGGGAGAGGTATTCGACGTACTCCAGCCGGTCGCCGTTGATGAGAACCATGTCGTAGGCGTCGTCACGCAGCTTAGGAAGCACGTCTAGCGGGGTACCGGTGATGAGACGAACCCGGTTGGAACGGACCCGAGCCAAGGAGAGGACCCGGCGAGCAGCAGCTTGCCGTTCCGCGTCTGGATCGACGCTAGTCAGCACGCCTCTGTCGGTCATACCCTCCAACATGGCTAGGGCTGAGACACCTGCGTCAGTACCGACGGACACGACGTTATTGGCCCGAATGACGCGTGCCAGGAACGTCAACAAAGCAGTAGTGCCGTTGCCGAGCACCTCCCAGTGATCGGCGCGGGCGGCCTCCCGGGCCTCCTGCATGGCTGGGGAAGGGGCGACGAAGCCGTCGGCGTATTCCCACGAACGGGCGTCTGGGACTTGATGTCTGGGCTGTGCTGGACTCACACGAACAGCCTAGCCCGCCGAAGCCATCTCGTGGCTACCATGGGCATCAGGTATACAAGGAGGTCTCGCATGTCCGCTCCCGTTTTCGGCCGTCTACTTACGGCCATGGTGACTCCGATGACGTCCGAAGGGGCCGTCGATCTGCATCGGGCCGGCCAATTAGCGCACAAACTCGTCGATGAGCAGTGCAATGATGGCATTGTCGTCAATGGCACAACCGGAGAGTCACCGACGACCACTGACGCCGAGAAATCCGCCATGGTCAAGGCGGTTGTGGAAGCTGTCGGATCGGAAGCAGCGATCGTCGCCGGTGTTGGAACCAATGACACCGCCCATACTCTTGAGCTGGCCCGTCAAGCCGCTGAGGCTGGCGCGAACGGCTTGCTGGTCGCAACCCCGTATTATTCCAAGCCTTCTCAGGCCGGCCTGATCGAGCACTTCACTGCTGTTGCCGACGCAACCGACCTGCCGGTCGTGCTCTATGACATTCCTGGACGCACCGCAACCCCGATCGAGACGAAGACTCTCATTGAGCTGGCCGATCATCCCAACATCGTGGCGGTCAAGGACGCCAAGGGACAGGTCGTCGAGTCGGCCACCGTCATGGCCAACACCACCTTGGCGTACTACGCCGGCGATGACGCCATCACCCCGGCTCTGCTGTCGGTCGGTGGGGTCGGACTGGTCGGGACGTCTACCCACTTCACCGGTAAGCGAATGCATGAGGTCATCGATAACTACATCGAGGGACGGATTGACGAGGCCCTTGCGATCTATCGCGAAATATTGCCGGTTCTCACCGGGGTGTTCGCTGCTCAGGGCGTCACCATGGTCAAGGCTGGGCTGGCGCACCAGGGGTTTGACGTCGGTGGGGTTCGTCTTCCTCAAACCATGCCGACCCCCGAGCAGGCTAAAACCTTATTCGATCTGCTGGATCGCACTCAGCTGTGAGAACCGGAGATAGCCTTAGTAGTCCAGAGTAGGGTATGGCGCATGTCCACAGCAGGTCCAGCGGAAATCGCGGTACTCATACTCATTGCTGTGCTCATGTTTGGGCCCGACAAGGTGCCCGAGATGGCCCGCAAGGCTGCGCGCGTCTACCACTACCTCAGGAATATCGCGAACAACACGAGAGACCAGCTTCGCAGTGAGCTGGGACCAAAATTCGCTGATCTGGACTACCAGGATCTCAAGCCGCAAAACTTTGTGCGAAAGTACGTCCTTGACGATCTTCAAGACGACATCGACGAAATCAAGGCTGATCTGTCCGACGTTCGATCCGACCTCGACCTGGGCCTGGCAGATATTCGTAATTCGCAGGGATTGCCGGAGGCACCTTCTCAGTCGGAACCGGAGTTGGCGCACGATTCCAGCCAACCTGTGCCCTTCGATGATGAGGCGACCTGAGCGGCCTCAGTCGTGAGCCACAAAAAACTGGTCCCTGTCAGCGACGACGGGGACCAGTTGTGTCGTCATCGATCAGACCGGGGTGACCCCCAGATTCATTCCCTCCAATCCGCGCGGGCGGGAATCAATGGTGCTTGCCAGAGCGATGATGGCCTTGGCAGCCGGGGACTCAGGATGGGCGAGGACGATCGGGTCTCCCTCGTCGCCACCGCTGCGGAGGTCGACGTCCAACGGAATCTGACCCAGCAGTGGAATCTTGGTGCCCAGACGCTCCGAGAGGGCGTCAGCAGCCTTCTGACCACCACCAGAACCGAAGAGCTCAACACGGAAGGTCTCACCTGACTTCGGAGCAGTGACCTCCAGCCAGGACATATTCTCAACGACCCCCATCACACGCTGCTGCATGATTCCGGCCATCGTTCCGGCTCGCTCAGCGACCTCCGAGGCCGCCTGTTGCGGGGTGGTGACGACGAGTACCTCAGCATTGGGCAGTTTCTGGCCCAGGCTCATGGCGATGTCACCGGTGCCGGGCGGAAGGTCAATGAGGAGGTAATCGAGATCGCCCCAATGGACGTCAGCCAGCAGTTGAGTGAGGGCACGGTCGAGGATTGGGCCGCGCCAGGCGACGACGTCAGACTTGTTGGGCTTCATCATGCCAATGCTGATCGACTTGATTCCCAGGCCCGGAACCGGCAGCAGCATATCGTCGAGGGGAGTGGGGTGGGCGTCACCTAGGCCGAGCATGTCGGGCACCGAGTGACCGTAGATGTCAGCGTCCAAGAGGCCGACCTCACGACCCAGCTGAGCCAGGGACAGAGCCAGATTGACGGTCACCGAGGACTTGCCGACGCCCCCCTTGCCCGAGGACACCGCGATGACCTTGGTGGTGTTTCCAGGTTGGGCGAAGGGGATGACGCGCTCGGGCACGCCGTCGCGCAATTGCACCTTGAGGGCGTCGCGTTGCTCGTCAGTCATGGTGCCGAGTTCTACCGATACGCCGGTGATTCCGTCGATATTGCGAACGGCCTCGGTCACCTGCTCACGCAGCTCAGTCTTGAGGGGACATCCGGGTACGGTCAGCAGAACTCGGACAAAGGCGCGTCCCTCCTCGTCAACAGTGATCTCATCGACCATGTTGAGATCAGTGATGGGACGTTTGATCTCGGGGTCATTGACGTGCGTGAGAGCTTCGGCAATGGCTTCGACCAACGGGTTTTCGGTGCTCATGCTGACTTGTCTACACACCGTTGGGCCTCTCGGACAACTCGCCTATCGCGAACTGGCTCCGCTCAGTGCGATCCAGAAGGTGCAGGAGTGGCCTCAATCTCCTCCAACAGAGATCGCAATTCGTCTCGCAGCTCGGAACGCAGGTAGTCGCGGGTGGCTAATTCACCCATCTGCATCCGGATTGAGGCAACCTCCCTGGCCAGGAACTCCATGTCGGCGCGGGACTGGGCCGCGACTCGACGATCCTCGGCCATCGACACCCGGTCACGGTCCTCCTGACGGTTCTGGGCCAACAGAATGAGGGGAGCCGAGTAGGAAGCTTGGGTGGAGAAGAACAGGTTGAGCAGGATGAATGGGTACGGGTCGAAGCGCAGCTTGTAGATTGCCACAAGGTTCCAGATGATCCAGGCGGCAACGATGACCGTCATATAGGCCAGGAATTTTGCGGTCCCCATGAATCGGGCGGTGGCCTCGGCGAACTGGCCAAACTTCTCGGAGTCAAGCTGCACCTTGGGGCGTTTGGCCTTGCGCGGTCCCGGGATGTCGAGGCGATCGGCGTCGTGGATCCTCTGATTGCCGTCAGTCATGGTTCACCTCCAGGAGTTCGCCGTCCATCTGGTCGCCTCGCCAATCGGCGGGCAGCAGGTGGTCGAGTAGGTCATCAACGGCCACCGCCCCGACGAGTTGGTTCGTCTCGTTGACGACCGGGACGACGACGAGGTTATAGGTGGCGAAATAGCGGCTTACTGCCCCCACCGGGGCATCGGTATGCATGGGTTCAAGATCAGTGTCAATGATGGCCGAGACCATGGTTGAGGGTGGTTCACGCAGTAGTCGCTGGACATGGACGGCTCCCAGGTACCGGCCGGTCGGGGTTTCGGTGGGAGGACGGCACACGAAGACCATGGAGGCTTCCGCAGGGGTGATGTCCTCGTTACGGACCAGGGCCAAGGCATCAGCGACAGTGGCGTCAGGGGCGACGATGACAGGCTCAGGGGTCATCATGGCGCCAGCGGTGAACTCGTCGTAGGCCATCAGCGATCGCACGTCTGCAGCGTCGCCAGGTTCCATGCGTGCCAGTAGTTGATGAGCTGTGGAGGCCGGCAGCTCTTGGATGAGATCGGCAGCATCGTCGGGGTCCATCTCTTCGAGGATGTCTGCAGCACGGTCGGGGTCGAGGACGGTGATAAGAGAGACCTGCTCGTCTTCTGGTAGTTCCTCAACAGCGTTGGCAAGCTGGTCGTCATCGAGGGCCATGGCCACCTCGGCGCGACGATGGGGATTCATGTCATGCAGCTCACGGGCCACATCGGCGGGCTTCATTTCATGCATCTCGGCGATGGTGCGTTCGGTGGATTGCCGGGCGGCCAGCACCAAGGAGGGCACTTCACGCCAGTCAACAATGATCGGGTTGCTGGGGGTTTTACGAATGAACCGGCCGCGTCTGGACTCAGCCAAAGCCACCTCATTGATCTCCCACTCGTGGCTGCGCACCGGTGCCATCGAAACATCCATGACCCATACCTGTGTGCCGTTACGGGAAAAGGTGCGGTCAAAAAGGTCTTCGATAACCAAGGTCTCAGCGACACGACGCGAAAACACGCGGGTATTGACGGTTCCCGAAATCATAATCTGCACCGCGTCGATGGCGTGTACCCGAGCCATGGGCACGAAGATTTTGCGACGTGCAAACAGCTCGACGACGAAGCCACGTACCAGCGGGGCACGACCTGGTGTCCGCATTTGGACCACGACGTCCCTGATCTTGCCGACCTGGTCGCCGCTGGCGTCCATGACGGGAAGACCACGAATCCGGGAGATGAATACCGACTGGGACCTGCTCACCTCGCTCAATCTACCCGGAGGGGCAGTGACGATTCGGGGCCAGTCGCGGTTCGGAGGCTAGTAATGGGTCAGGGCCACTCCTGGCACCGCTAGGTGACGATTGTGGGGCCTTCGGGTGGCGTCCCCTAGACTGTGCCGAAGACCAAGGAGGTAGCTGTGACGATGAACGTGATGCCGGGTGGGGCAAGTTCCATGCTCAATCTTGACTACCCGCAGTCGGTGGTGGTGGTCGACGATTACGAGACCGCCCAAAAGATTGTTGACACGCTGTCGGACAAGGAGTTCCCGGTCGAGAACCTGTGCATCGTCGGAACTGACCTCAAGACGATGGAACGAGTCATCGGCCGTCGCACCTGGGGATCGGTACTTGGGCAGGGAGCAGTCTCCGGGCTCGGCATGGGTCTGCTGGTCGGCTTGATGATGTTGCTGTTCACCCCGGGGGAGGCTTTCTTCGCGGTTCTGCTAACAGGTCTGCTCGTGGGCGTCGTCATTGGCATGATTACGGCTGCTATCACATATGCGATGTCGGGTGGCCGGCGAGATTTTAATTCTGTTCAGCAGGTTGTCGCGACCCATTACGAGGTGCTGGCCGAGCATAAGGTGGCTGCCAAGGCCCGGGAAATGGTCTCCGAGATGTCCTTCATGAGGGCGAAGGCTTTCCAGAGCTAATCATCTCCGGGACCCGCTGACGGATGAGTCCGACGGTGGTGGCAGGATCGTGGACGTTCTTGACCGACGGCAACCACGACCTGCGAGGATATCCATGACCCACCCCGTCTCTGTCAGAAACGCCGTGCCGAAAGGTGTGGTGGTCCTCTTCGCCATTACCGCCGTTGTCATCACTGCAACCCTTGCGCTGGGATCAACAGTGTGCGCCACGGATGCGTCGGCGTCGTGCCCGAATTGGCCCGGGTGCTACGTCGGGCGCCTGACTCCTGTGGATGCCACCCAGCCATGGGTGGAGTTCATTCACCGCGTCATCTCAGCGTCAGTCGGTCTGTTCGCCGTTGCGAGCGTCATTGCCGGAATTGTGTATCGGCGGGTCGACCGGTTACTTGTGGTACTGCCAATCGTTGCCCTAGTGGGCGCGTTGATCTCTGGGGTCTTCGGCATGATGACGATCAAATGGGGTATCAACTCCGTCGAAGCCTCCTTCGACCTGCTGGCAGCCATCATTTCGATGGGTGCGATGTGGCGGGCCTTCTTCATTGCCCACAGTCCGCGCTCCCCGTGGATCTGGAATGAGCGGACGAAGCTTGGCATGGGAGCTGTGGTGTTCCTCGTCATCGGCCACTTCTTCGCGGTCCAGGTCGCTGGTTCCGGATCGTTGACCCGCTGTATGGGGTGGGCGATGTTCGTGCGCGGGGCTGGCGACGGACCGCTCGCTGGCTGGGTGGCTCAGCAGACGAGTTCTGGCATTGGAATGCTGTTGGCGATCGCCTTTCTGGTGGCTCGCTGGGGACGTCGCACAGGTTGGGACACTCTGTGCGCGGTGCTTGTCGTCATCGAAATCGTTACCGGGGTGCTCATCGCTGTCAATGGGTCGAATCACGGTCTAGGAACCCTGCACGCGGTTCCGGCCGTCCTCATCCTTTGCCTGACCATGACGGCAACGATGCGCAGCGCCAGGGGATGAAATCCTGCAACTGCGCACCGTCCTGGCGGATAGCTGGTTATCAGTGGGAGGCGCGTCCCCAGATCTCGGCCATCCAGGCTTCAACCTCGTCGATCTGACGCGGGCAATCCTTGGATAGCCATTCAGGCTCACCATCCGTAATGCACAGGTCGTCCTCGATACGAACACCGATACCTCGGAACTCCTCGGGGACGAGCAGATCGGTCTGCTTGAAATAGATGCCCGGCTCGTCGGAGACGCACATCCCCTTCTTGAGCGGCCCGGAGTAGTCCTGACGACGTGCTTGGTTGCAGTCATGGACGTCAATGCCGAGGTGGTGGGAGGTGCCGTGGACCATCCAACGACGGTGCTGGCCGCCTTCGGGGGAGAGGGATTCCTCGACGCTGACAGGCAGAATGCCCCACTCGTGCAGGTACTCGCAGATGACGCGGATGGCCGCTTGGTGAATCTCGGCGTGGTCGTGACCGACCTTGGCGACGGCAGCAGCGGCATCCTGGGCTTCCAGTACCGCCTGGTAAACACGACGCTGGGCCGGGGAGAACGTGCCCGAGATCGGCAGGGTGCGGGTGATGTCAGCCGTGTACAGGGAATCGACCTCAATACCGGCGTCAATGAGGATGAGCTCGCCCGGTCGCAAGTCTCCGTCATTACGCACCCAGTGCAGGGTGTTGGCATGGTCTCCAGCGGCGCAGATCGAGCCGTAGCCCACCTCGTTACCGAGGTGACGGGCGATCCTTCCGAAGGTGCCTTCCATCCATCGCTCGCCGCGCCCCTTTCGTACGGCTTCCGGGATCTCGGCGATCATCGACTCGAATCCGACTTTGGACTTGCGGCAGGCGTCGCGCAGCTGCTCGACTTCCCAGTCGTCCTTGCAGAAACGTGCCGCTGAGGAGAATTCATACAGCTCCTCGTCGTCCTGTTCTGACCCTTTGGGGCGCAGGGAGTCGACGGTTGTGGTGACATTCTCGTCGGCGTCACGAATGACACGAACCGTCACGTCGCCGGACGACAGAGCGTCGTTGAGCTGAGAGATGTCGCGGCAGGTCAGCCCGGTCATGGCTGACATTTCCTCCAAGGACTCACGCTTGCCAACCCACATCTCGCCATAGGTGGGATCGGCGTAGAACTCGCGATCGGTACGCGGGGCACGCGGCTTGAAATACAGCACGTCGCGGGTCTCGGCGGTGGTGTCGACGACGAGTACCGCATTGGGTTCCCGATCCGTACCCAGACCCGAGTAGTAGGCGAAAGCGGTGTTGGGGCGGAAAGGGTAGTCGCAGTCGTTGTTGCGACGCATGAGGTGGCCGGCGGGAATGACCAGGCGGTCCCCGTCGAAACGGGCGGCCAGGGCGTCACGGTGGGCGGTGGCCGAGGGAATAGAGCCGAGGGGTTCGGGAAGCTTGTCGGGGTAGGGGGCCCAGTCCGTGGGGATGAACTCGACGAAGGCCTTGGAGAATGGGGTCTGACGCTTGGGGACCTTCTGCTCCTCGGCTTGCTTCACCTGTTCGTTCAGATCTGACGACCTCGTCTCGGTCATATGTGTCGTGACCTCCGGTAATTGATGAGTATGGCTTCAAGTATAGGTTAAGTCACAAGAAACTACACGCTGACCACGAAACGGGGCTGGCAACGACAGATAAAGGCCGAGTATCAAGCCCGGGAAAATGCGAGATAGTTAGTTTTTGCTGATTGGTGTTTTAAAATGGGTATGCCTCATGACGCCACAATTATGCTTGAAAAGTGAAGTGCGTTCCATGCTCTGTGGGCGCTGCTGTTTCGATTCTTTCTGGGCTGTTCGCAGTTGAGGGGGTGGGCGGTTGGGCCTGGCAGTGTTGGTGGGGTTGTGGCGATAGGCGAGTTCACCGACTATAAAACCGCTGCCGCCGAAAAGGTGCTTGAAGCGGTTGCGGTGATGGATTCGTTCCATGTGGTCCGTTTCGCTGGTGAGGCCCTCGACCGGTGTCGGGCTCAGCAACAGCTGCAACCCTGGGATTCCGCAACACCGCCAGATCACTGCTGAAAGCCGGAGGATTCAAACCCTATCTACACCCTCATGCTGATGGGCCAGTATGGCAACTGGGAGAGCGGGATTTACAGGCATTTTGTTAATTCGTTCAGAATGTACTGGTCTGGGCTTATGCAGGCTAGCTTTGTCTGTTCCTGTAAGTAGTCTTGGAAATAAGGGAAATGCGTGCAGCCTAAAACGATGCAATCTACCTGTAGTTTTTCATAAACTCCGATTGCTTCACGTAGGCCAAGTTCCTCGTAGATACTTGCGGGAGTGGCGTTAGCTTCAACTGCGTCTACCCAATCCAAGTTAGAAATGGAATAGATTCTAGCTCTGGCGTTCTCGTCTAGGATGCTCTTTTCTATCCCTGCACTGCCCTGTGCGTTCGCGGTTATTATACCGAATGAAGTGTACTGAGTGGCGATGTGGCTGTAAAAATCCAGCGGGGTGATAATATGTATGCCACATTCTTTTGATAAGGATTTAAAATCTACTGAACCGCTTAAAGAATTGCAGTACACTAGCAAACAAGAAATGTCACTGTGCTGAGAGATTACGTCCCTTATTTTCTGGAGTCGACGTGTGTCATCCATCGTCTGAAATAGGGTTTGTTCTTCCGGGGTGTTGGAAATCGGAATAGAGATAATATGGTCTGTTAAGTTCCGGGCTAAAGTAGCACCAAATTCTGTATCTATATGCGTGCCTGCCATTACTGCGATTGTTGGATTCGCCATGTATGCATCCTCTTGGAGATCCATTGTTTTATTTAGCTTTATATAATTATACTTTTCTTCAGGTGGCAACATGGGGATGGTCAAGCGCACGTACACGTCGCTCCATGCTCATGGTAGGCATCCCGGATACCCCAGCATTCGTTGACGCCTGGGCCGGCTGGGAGTGCGCATGAGGTGGCGATCGTCAACGGGTGGCTGTCACGAGGATGTTTGGTAGGGGGCATGAAGTGTGCCCGTCAGACAAGCCGCTCATCACGCACAACACCGTAGCGACGGAAGGTAGGCTGAACCCACATGTCAACAGGGCCTGCGGTACCGGGCCAGGAATGCAGGAGGTCAGTGTGAAAGCCGCGGCACAGGATCAGTGGAAGCTTCTCGATCTTGCACGGACTGACCGTCTGATCGCTCAGGCGGAGCACCGTCGTCAGACCCTGCCTGAGTTGGCCGAACTCAAAGATCTCGCAGTCCAGCGTCGAACACTCGCTGAGGAGGTCGTCGCCAAGTCGACCGCCCTGTCGGACGCCAAGATGGAGCAGGAACGTATTGAAGGGGATCTCCAGCCGGCCCGAGCTCGCATGGAGCGTAACCAGAAGACGATTGATTCTGGGACCATCACCGATCACAAGGCGCTGAAGGGGCTGACTGAGGAGATCGAACACCTGGGGCGGCGGATCAGCCGGCTAGAAGACACCGAGCTTGAAGCGATGCAGGCCGTCGAGGATGCCGAAGCCGCTCACGCTGACGCCGATCGTCGTCGTATCGAGTTGGATGGTCACATTCGTACCGTGCTGGCGTCTCGTGATGCCAGCCTCAAAGGGATCGACGACGAGCTGGTCGAGTTGCGCCGGTCGCGTGAGACCCAGGTCGGCGGTATCCCGACAGATCTTCTGAAACTGTATGAGCTACTGCGTGAACGCACCGGAATGGGCTGCGCGCAGCTCGTCCACGGGGTATGCGAAGGTTGTGGCATTGCTGCAAATCCGGATGATCTGCGCAGCTATGCCGCAGCCGCTGAAGACGATGTTGTGCGTTGCGAAGAATGCGATCGCATTCTGGTGCGCACTGGAGAATCGTTCTGAGACATCTACGGGTGTGGCGACGATGGGTCGGTGACCGTAGAATTAGCGGTCGGACGAGCCATCCGGGTGATCGCGGCAACCGTGAGTTGTCGAGGAAAGTCCGGGCTCCACAGAGCAGGGTGGTGGGTAACGCCCACCCGGGGTGACCTGCGGGAAAGTGCCACAGAAAACAAACTGCCGGCTTTCGGGCCGGTGAGGGTGAAACGGCGGGGTAAGAGCCCACCGCGGCACCGGTGACGGTGACGGCATGGCAAACCCCACCCGGAGCAAGGCCAAGAAGACCGTGAGGTCGCGGACGTGTTTGAGGGCTGCTCGCCCGAGCGTCCGGGTAGGCTGCGCAGCCGAAAGGCTGGAGGACGCCAGCAATGGTGTTCACAGATGGATGATCGCCGGCCCGGATGGGCCACAGAACCCGGCTTACAGGATGGCTCGTTCCCTCTATCATCGAGTCTATGAAGCTCGGTATTCGCACCCCCAGCCTGTCCAAGTCCATCTCGGCCAGGACACGCGGTCGAGTCACAAGGATCGTTAAACGCACTCTCATTCCTGGCTATGGCCGTAAGGGGATGGGATGGTTGCGAGATCCGCGTCGAGCCGCCTACCACAAGGTTTATCGGAAGACGACGATTCGGTTCGGAGACTTGTTCAAGTGACGTGAGGCCCCTGAGGGGGATATTCGCACGAGCCGATCACATTGCGCGCAGAATTGGCCGGGCCTTCCCGTCAAATACGGAAAGGTCCGGCCACTTGGACTAGCAGCATCGCGCTTGCGGATTGTGGTCCTGACGGTCACATTGGTCGCGCCAGAACTCATCCCACTCGGCCTGGAGGTCCTTTTCAGCCTTGTTGGCGATGAGGCCACTGGGGGCGAAGAGACGAGACGGTTTGGCCGGGTCCTCGGTGTTGGTGATGTTGTGGCCGCGCAGCGCCTGAACGGTGCAGATACAGGCCACGATCATAACAATGAGGGTACAGACGCCGACGATGATCCAGATCGTGCTTGACAGGTAGCCCATTTGGGCCGAGAGCACCGGTCCGACGAGAGGGCCAGCGCCGGCGATAGCGGCAAAATGGTGACCGTAAAGGATACGGCGATCCGTGGGCACGAAGTCTCGACCGTTGTACTCATACTCGGCCGGAGTGGCGCGGTCATCGTCGGGATGGACGAGTTTGTCCTGAATGTACTTAGCGTAGAACCGATAGCCGATGAAGTACGACCCGACCGCCGCAAAAACGAACCAAATGCCATTGACAGTCGTGAGGTTACCCGGGAGTTCACGTGCGGCGGAAGGGTCCCCCTACCTGAGCGCAATGAAGCCCTGAGTAAAACAGTCCCAGGGCTTGCCAGAGCGGTATTCGGTCAGTTAAGTGTTGTGAGAATGCGCGCCCCGCCCTTCTCGATGACGAGAGTTTGTTCGAATTGGGCGCATCGGGACCCGTCGTTGGTGAGGACGGTCCACCCATCATCCCACTGGTGATTGGACTGGTCTCCGAGAGTCAGCATCGGCTCGATGGTGAGGGTCATGCCCTCTTCCAGGGTGACGTCGTAGCGCGGTTCGTCATAGTGAAAGACGATGAGACCGGAATGGAAGGCGCTATGGACTCCGTGTCCGGTGTAGTCGCGCACGACTCCGTAGCCGAAACGTTTGGCGTAGTTCTCGATGATGCGTCCGATGATGGAGATTGACCGGCCAGGTTTGACGGCTTTGATCGCCCGATTCATGGACTCTTGGGTGTGTTTGATGAGGTCCAGGGATGCCTGGTCGACGTTGCCGCATGGGAAGGTATAACAGTTGTCGCCATGCACGCCGTTCTTGTACGCCGTGACATCGATCTTGACGATGTCGCCGTCCTCCAGCGGTCGAGCGTCAGGAATTCCGTGACAGATGACCTCATTGACGCTGGTGCAGCAGGACTTGGGGTAATTGCGGTAGTCGAGGGTCGACGGGTAGGCGCCGTGATCGCACATGTACTCGTGAGCAATGCGGTCAAGTTCATCGGTCGTGACCCCTGGGGCGACGGCCTTGCCTGCCTCGTGCATGGCCCCACACGCGATCCTCCCGGCCTCTCCCATGGCAGCAATCGTCTCGGGTGTTTGCACATGGGAGCCGTTGTAGGTTTCAGGGACATCGCCCAGTCCCACATATGGAGGTCGGGCAATATTGCCGGGGACATGACGACGCGGGCTTTGGGGATACGGCTTGATGGCACTCACGTCGGTCAAGTCTAGGTCGTACGAGTCACTGGGCAGCGATACTCGTGTGCTTCCCGGCTCTTCGCACTCGGTGTAGGGGGGGCGACGGTGTGGCGATAACGACGACGATGAAGATGATGACTGGCTTGTCAATCCACCTTGAGTGATTCACGGGCATGATCGACGAGGGCTTGACGTTTTGAGTCGCCGATCGTGGCTGAGTTGAAGTACATTCCGAGGAAATCCGTCTGTCCGGTGTTGACCACGACGACGTCAACCACGTCGCCGCGCACTTGTGGCAGATTCGGCAAACGTACGTAAACCTCGCTGCGCTTCCACCAGGCAGGATGCCCATCAACGGTGAGAGTTTCCGAGCGAATCTCTTTTTCACCGGTGTACCCCATGTAATAGTCAGAGCTGGCAAAGCAGTCCATCATCATCGATGCAGCAGTCTGAGGATCGGAGAATCCCTCCGCAACCGGCAGCCCTCCCACTCCAGATACGCTCATCCAACCGGGGTAGACCTCGTCAATCTGAGCCGACTGGCCCGTAACCCATGGCAAAGTGAGGTTTTGGGGACTCCAGTTGGGAATGGACTCCACCGAGACTCCGCCGCCATGTAACCGACCGTCGAGGGCGTTGGAGCTCCCCGAGTCGTGGCCTTGTGGGCAAGCGACTGGCGATGAGCTGGCTGACGGCGTGCTTGATTTCTCGTTCCAGGCTGAGACGGTCGGGGAAGAGGAGTTGAGATCGGGCTGCGCGTGAGGTTCGGATGAGGTGCGCTGACGCAGACTGAGAGCAACGATGACGGCGACGACAAGAGTGACGACGATGATCGCCCAGGCCCAGCCCGAACCGCCATTGTTGCCCCGCCTGTCCTTTCTGACGTGCTGTGAAGAAGGTGCGGGGTCGTGGGTGGTGCTGTCTGTCCAGCGCTCGCCATCAAACCAGCGATAGCGATCCGGGGTACCGTCAGGGTCTCGATACCATCCTGCTTGCGGACCGGAAGCCATGCCAGGAGTCTACCGAGATAATTCGGGACTTTTGTTACTCGCTCGAAACACGTGCCATGCACACTGGAAGGGTGAGCAGGCAGACTGATTTTGTGCTGCGTTCCATGGAGGAACGCGATATCCGTTTCGTGAGGCTGTGGTTTACCGACGTTCTGGGGTCACTGAAGTCCGTTGCCATCGCCCCTGCTGAGGTTGAAGGCGCCTTCGCTGAAGGAGTCGGTTTCGACGGGTCGGCCATTGAGGGTTATGCCCGCGTTTATGAGGCCGACATGGTGGCTCACCCAGACCCAGCGACCTTCCAAGTCTTGCCGTGGCGCTCGGGGACCGGCACCGCCCGGATGTTCTGCGACATCACCAACCCCGACGGTACGGCTTCGGCGGCCGATCCGCGTCATGTTCTCAAACGGACGATGGCACGAGCTGCCGACATGGGGTTCACCTACTACGTTCACCCTGAGATCGAGTTCTACTTGCTGAAAGATGAGCACCATCCCGGGGAATCCCCGGTGCCATTGGACAACGGCGGCTATTTTGACCACACCACTCTGGGGGCAGGAACCGACTTTCGGCGTGACGCCATCAACGTCCTGGAGCAGATGGGTATCTCGGTGGAATTCAGCCACCACGAGGCCGCTCCTGGTCAGCACGAGATCGACCTGCGCTATGCCGACGCTTTGACGATGGCTGACAACATCATGACCTTCCGTGTGGTCATTCGGGAGATCGCCTCCCTCAAAAGAATCAAGGCAACCTTCATGCCGAAGCCCTTTACCAATCACGCGGGTTCAGGAATGCACTCCCACGTCTCCCTTTTCGAGGGTGACACCAATGCCTTTTACGACGCCGCCGACGAGTTCCGAATGTCCGCGATCGCCAAGCATTTTGTGGCTGGTTTGTTGTATCACGCCCCAGAGATTACCGCTGTGACAAATCAGTGGGTGAACTCCTACCGACGGCTGTCGGGTGGGGCAGAGGCCCCCAATTACATCTGTTGGGGCCGTAACAATCGCTCGGCCCTTGTCCGTATTCCGATGTACAAGCCCGACAAGGCGTCATCGGCTCGGGCGGAGCTGCGTTCGATCGACGCGGCTGCTAACCCGTATCTAGCGTTTTCCCTCGTGCTGGCTGCCGGTCTGGACGGTATTGAAAAGGAACTGCCCTTGCCTGAGGAAGCCTCTGATGATGTCTGGCAGTTGTCGGCTCGGGAACGCCATGCCCTTGGCATAAAGCGGTTGCCTCAGAGCTTGGATGCCGCTATCCGGTGCATGGAGGAATCCGAGCTGGTGGCCGAAACCCTTGGTGAGCACGTCTACGACTTTTTTCTGCGCAACAAGCGCGCGGAGTTCGAGGAGTACAACCGGCAGGTCAGCCAGTTCGAATTGGATCGTTACCTGCCTCACCTGTGAGCACGAGGGCGGTCAGTCCTCGGCAAGCACCGTGCGGAGGCTTTCAGCCATATCTACCACCGGCAGGACGTTCGCAACGTCGTCGACATGGGACCCAGATGCCTGGACTCTTCCTGCCTCGCGCATTTCTTGCCAGTGGGAGAAACCAGTAGCCAACTGCAAGAAGGTGACGGGATCCATCTCGGCAACATTAGGTGGGGTTCCGCGGTGGTGGATAGGTCCTGATTGTGTGGCTGCCAGCTGCACTGCACAGGCGGGCGGCACCCGTAGCTCAATGGTGCGACCGCCGTGAGATTCGTCAATAACAGCTGCAAGCGTGCGGCAGCTTTCAGTGACAGCCGCCGACGGGATGTCCACGCCGTCGTAAAACCCCATAGTCACCATGGCAAGCAGGGTTGCTCGCAGGTGGTCGGTCACGCGGACTGGGCCGACGAGGGACTCCACTGTCGCGGCGGGGCCGGGGGAGCTCAGCAGGACCGATTCGACCTCACTGAGAAGACGCTGGGCCTGGTCAGCAAGGCGGGTAGCGGTGTCGTCGGCGACGACTTCACGACCGATCGTCGCCAAGGTCCCAGCGGCCTTACGGCGCTCGTCGATCACTGTGCCCAGAGTGATCGGCCTGACCGTTGTCGAGGTAGTGACGGTCTGCAGGGTGTCAGTGAGGATGACCATGAGGTGAGCAATGTGGTGGCGTCCCCCCAGCCGAGCGTCCGCAGGACCGAGGGTGGTGCCCTTGGGGGGCGGTAGCAACGAACGGGCGGTGGCTACCCATGTCGTCGCCAACCGCTTTACGCCGCGTTCTGCGCGTGCTGCCATGATCGTCACCTCGATAACACTAGGAGAAACTAGTTGCAGGGACCGTACACCCATTCGACACTGATGTTGGGCAACACGTCAGTGCGCCTGGTCGGCTAATGTGCGACCAGGGGGTGGTCACGGTGGATCGCAAGCCGAGTGTCGCAGTGGACCTGCTGCGTCTGGGAGTGATGGATCCGGAGTCGGCCTTGGGTCACCACCAGCGGATTGTAGAAAGGATCGGGGCTGATCCGAACCGGCTGGCGGAGTGGGAGCGTCACCTCGAAACCTCCTGTGACCCCGATCTCACCCTTGACGTGCTGGCTGATCTTTCGCAAGAGTCCCCGCTTGTCGTCGACTTGCTCCATGATGATGACGTGGCACGTCGGCTGGTCCGACTTCTAGGGGCCTCTAGCGAGCTGGGCCGCCACCTTATCGCCCATCCGGACGATCTGGCCGAGGTGGCTCGGGACCCCGTGCGTTCCAGCCGTGACGAGATTTTCGGCGACCTGCTGGCGGTTGTGGGAGCTCATGAGGACGGCGAATTCCTGGTTGCTGACACACCAACAGGCCCAGCCGCAGATCGGTTGAGACTGGCGAATCGTCGACACCTGGTGCGAATCGCCTCCCGCGACGTCGGTGCAGACGACCCGACTGAGGTGGTGGAAGACATTGCCGGTGAGCTGACAGACCTCGCTGATGCCGTCGTTACCGCCGCATTGGCTCTGGCACGTGCCGATTGCCCGGGCCATGCCGACGCCCGGCTGGCCATCGTAGCGATGGGGAAGTGCGGAGCTCAGGAACTCAATTACCTGTCTGACGTCGATGTCATCCATGTCGCTGAGCCGGCCCGTGAGGGCGTATCCGGCACCCGGGCTGTGGACATCGCGACAAAGCTGGCAGCTTCAGTGGCACGGATTTGTTCGGCTCATTCGGCAGCGGGTTCCATCTGGCAGCTCGACGCTGCACTGCGCCCTGAAGGCAATGCCGGACCGCTGGTGCGAACCATGGACTCGATGCGCACCTATTACGAGAAATGGGCGAAGAATTGGGAGTTTCAGGCGCTCCTCAAGGCCCGTCCGATGGCTGGTGACCTTCATTTGGGGCAGAGATTTGTCGAGATGGTCTCGCCGATGGTCTGGCAGGTTGGAGAAGCGGAAGGTTTCGTCCCTGAAACCCGCGCGATGCGAACCCGGGTTGTCTCCCTCATTGCCGCCAAGGAGAAGGGCCGCGAAATCAAACTAGGTGCCGGTGGGCTGCGGGACGTCGAATTCACTGCCCAGTTGCTGCAGCTGGTCCACGGGCGTCACGATGAGTCGTTGCGGGTTCGGGACACCTTACCGGCTTTGCGCGCGCTGGCTGCCGGAGGCTATATCTCACGAGGGGCAGCTGAACGCCTCGAGGATGCGTACCGGCTGGAACGAGTCATGGAACATCGGGTTCAGATGTTCCGGCTGCGTCGCACTCATCTCCTTCCTGACGATAAGCCCGGTTTGCGCAGGTTGGCGCGAGCCGTCGGGCTGCACACCCCCGATGAGGTGCGAGGGGTGTGGACCGCCACGTCCAAATCTGTCCTGCGCACCCATGGCCAGGTCTTTTATTCGCCGGTCGTGGAGGCTGTGGCTCGCATTCCCACCGAGGATTTGCGGATGAGTCCGGAGGCTGCCAAAGTTCGCCTGAGCGCGCTGGGTTTTCACGACGAGGACGCGGGTTTGCGTCATATCGAAGCCCTTACCAGTGGCACCACTCGAGCGGTACGCATTCAGACTGCCCTCATGCCAGCTATGCTCGCCTGGCTTGCCGACGGCCCCAGCCCTGACAACGGCTTGCTGGCGTTTCGTCAGGTCTCCGAGGCGCTGGGGGAGTCGCCATGGTACTTGCGTGCCATGCGCGATGAAGGGGCCATGGCTCAACGGCTGGCAACAGTGCTGTCGACGTCGAGGTATGCCGTCGACGTCCTCACACGAGCGCCCGAGACGGTTCAGGTCCTCGTCGACGATGACTTGACGCCAGTGGGCCGAGATGACCTCATCCGTCAGATGAACGCGGTCGCCAGACGCCATCACGACGTCGAGGAAGCGGTCGCGGCGATCCGTGCGGTGCGGCGTCGTGAACTGTTCCGGATTCTGGTGGCTGACATCCTCAGTGTCACCGACACCGTGCGCATTGGCCAGGCCCTCACCGATTTGACGGGAGCGACGATCGACGCGGCACTCGGCGCGGTTTCGCGGGGGGTCGAGGACGCCCCGCCGATCGGCATTGTTGCAATGGGCAGGTGGGGCGGTCAGGAGCTGTCTTACGGTTCCGACGCCGACTGTCTGTTCGTTGTTGGCGACGGCCCCGGTGCCGGTGAGAAGGCGTTGCGTATCGTCACGACGCTGCGCAACCTGCTCGGCAAGAACGGTGCAGATCCTGCCCTGGTGCTCGACGCAGATCTGCGTCCGGAGGGTCGCTCAGGACCGATGGTGCGCAGTCTGGAGAGCTACCGCAAGTATTACGAAAAGTGGTCAAATACCTGGGAGTCCCAAGCTTTGTTGCGGGCCAACCATGGTGCCGGAGACCGGGATCTGACAGCTGCTCTGTTGAAATGCGTTGACCACCTGCGCTACCCGGCCGACGGTCTGACGGCAAGCCAGTTGGCGGAGATCCGCAAGCTCAAGGCGCGAATGGAGTCCGAGCGGATTCCACATGGGGTTGACCCGAGACGTCATCTCAAACTCGGACCGGGGGGCCTGTCCGACATTGAGTGGACCGCACAGGTCCTTCAGCTGCAATATGCCGGTAAAGAACCTGCACTACGCACCACCTCGACTATTGAGGCTCTCAATGCCGCTGTGACGGCTGGCTACATTGACCAGGAGCAGCACGCAGAGCTGTGTGATTCTTGGTTGGCTGCCAGTCGGCTGCGCAACGCGATCATGGTGGTGCGAGGGCGTCCCAGCGACGTCATCCCCTCGGATTCCATTGATCTTGACGTTATCGCCCGGGCGTTGGGAATGGGCCGAGGGGCTTCTGAGCAGCTCATTGAGGACCACTTTCGGCATTGTCGGCGTGCGTCCAAGGTTGTTGACGCCGTGTTCTGGGGTCAGTGAGTTCTGGCACCAGAGGTCATTTCTGGTCGGAGAACTTGAACGCGTGTGGGCTGGGCACCGGAAGGTTGCGGGCCCAAGCCGGGTCCGTACACATACGGGCCACGGCAAGTCCGCACGCGATGAGGGTGACGGTGAGGATGGCGTCGACTCCGAAAGACAGGGCCTTCGTCATGTCCTCGCCATTGAGCCAGAACACGGTGCGGTACATCGCTGCTCCGGGGAGCATGATGACGCAGGCCGGGACGGTCAAGGTAATGCGGGGCAATTTCGTCTTGGCTGATAGTGGGCCTGCGAGGAAACCGATGATGAGACCACCGACCCCGGCCGCCAACTGAACTGGCATGTGAATGTCGATGAGGGCCAGACGACACAGGTTTCCGCACACTCCCAACGTCGCTGCCCATGCCACCATGCGTGGCGAGGAATTGAACAGGACGGCGAATCCGGCGACTCCGCACGCCGTCGCAACAGCGTAGGCCAGCCAGGCCCAGGGATTCGGGAAAACGGTTTGGATTGGTAGTGGCTGTAGTCCTGTTGCCGTTGAAAACACCCAGGCGGACATTGTTGCTGCCAGCACCAGGCCGAAGGAATAGGTGGCCCGGCTCAAACCGGCTGTGAAGTCCATTCTGACCATGTCAAGAATCGAGGTAATCATCGGGAATCCGGGCACCAGAAAGAGGAGGGAGGCGACGTAACCGGGGCCATGGATAGTGTGCAGTCCGGTATCGGTCAACAAGTCAGCGAGCAGCATGTAGACCAGACAGGCTGCGCCTGAGGCGAGGGCGGCCACCCCAAACTGGTTGAGCCAGCGTCGGTTGAGACGACCACGCACGAACTGCCCTACCGAAGCAGCCAGAAGGACGACAAGAGAATCAGCCAGGGAGAACTTATTGAGGATGGCGAATCCGGCGCAGGCTACTCCGCCGGCCAGGACGGTTTGCCACTCAGCCCATTTTGGTCGTACGGTTCGCGAGATGTGGTCCAAGCGCGATTCCAGATCACGGCCATTGGTTCCCGCTGGCAGATGATGAGCCAGGTCTTCTAATGCAGCGATACGGGAAGAATCGACCCGAACCCGGTAAACCTCGCGGGCGACAGTGCGGAAGTTGTCCCCACGATGCGCGGTTGCAGTGATCTCGGTGAGGCCGACTGTTGCGTCAATACGGTCCATGCCAAGGGCCCGGCCTGCGTCCGACATGGCTCTCTTGACTCGGTAGGACCCGGTGCCAGACGACAGCAGCATTGCCCCCAGCCGGATGACGGCCTCGGTGTCATTGACAAATTCTCGGTCGTGTCGTACGTCCTCGGCAGATTTCGAGGGATCGGTGCTTGTCACATACTGTTATTCTGCCACTGCAGCCCCGATAGTCCACGGATCGGTTCGAACACCCAGATCCTGACACGGCAGGCCCAATTCCTCCTGGAGGCGTCGTGCCACATCTGCGCACCACGGCGACTCCGAGGCCCAGTGAGCGGTGTCGATGAGGGCTGGTCCGCCGGCACGCAAATGCTCATCTGCGGGGTGATGACGCAGATCGCTGGTGAGATACACGTCAGCTCCGCTGGCTGCAGCTGCCTCCAGAAGGGAGTCTCCCGCTCCCGAGCACAGCGCCACGGTGGTGACAGGTAGGTGCGGGTTTCCGGCAGCTCGGACTCCCCACACGGTGCGGGGAAGACGTTCGAAGACCCGCTGGGTGAAGGAACGCAGCGTCATCGGTTCGTCGAGATGGCCGACCCGACCGATCCCTGGGGTTGCAGGCCCGGGGCGGGTTCCAGAGTCGACGGTTGTCACGTCGTAGGCCGGTACTTCATAGGGATGAGCAGCGATGAGAGCTGAGCGCACCTGGGAGCGTGCCGAAGTGGGGGCGACGACGTGAAGACGAGTTTCTTCGACGGTCTCGATCTCGTTCGTCGTGCCGAGGGTGGGATGGGATCCATCGAGGGGGCGGAACTGGCCGCGCCCAATCGTTTCAAAGCTGCATTGGTCGTAGCCGTCGAACCGACCAGCTCCGGCCTCGAACAGGGCATGGCGGAGTGTTTCGGCAGAGCCGACCGGCACCTGAACACCCCACAGATCAACGGTCTGGGCGATGGGTTCGAGGGGGCGCTCGATGATGACGCCGAGGAGCCTGGCCAGGACGTCGTTGACACCGCCAACAGCAGCGTCGGCGTTGGTGTGAGCGCTCATGAGAGCAATGCGGTGGCGGATGAGGCGATGAATGATGCGTCCCTTGGCAGTGTCTGCTGCTACCGAGGTGGCCCCTCGCATGAGGAGCGGGTGGTGGACGACGAGCATGTCTGCATGGGCCGCTACGGCAGCGTCGACAACATCGTCGGTCGCTTCCAAGGCGCAGGCGATCTTCTTGACGGTGTCATCGGGATCTCCACATACCAGGCCGGGGGCGTCCCACGACTCCGCCAAGGAAGGCGGATACCACTGGTCGAGAATGTCACGGACGCGACCGACGGTCACGCGGGTGTCAAGCGATGATAGGTCGGCGGTGGGGGATGTATCAGCTACCATGGGCTAACGGTAGCCTGTGATCTCGCGACCATGCTCCAACAGGCTCCTCGTTCCAACGGGATCATGGTGGTTTGCGCAGTGGCCTTGTGGCTTATCGTGGCAGTGGTGTTCGGATGAAGGTATGGGGTGCGGTCGTCGTCATTGCAGTTGCAGCCGTAGCAACGGGGTGTGCGACAACGCGGATATCTGCGGTGCCTGAGGCTGTTGTGCCGACTTCGTCCATGACCGCGACCCCGAAATACTCGCTCCACCCTGAGCCAGAGCCGAGCACCTCCCCACAACGCGTGACCAGTGTTGGCGGGGGACAGAGCACCCTGACGTGCCGGCCAGGCGAGAAAATGGCGATGGGATTTGATGACGTTCAGGCCGCGCTGGGGGAGCGAGTTACCCGACTCCATATCCGTAATTGCGGCACATCGACGGTGACCTTGCCCGTCATGCCGGAACTTGAACAGAGTTCTGCGGAAGGGAACCCTGTCGCAGTGATATGGCGACCCTACGATCCCAAGGCCGCACCTAAACGCCTTGCTCCACAGCAGTATTCGGGTTGGGAATTGTCATGGCGCACGAATGGCAATTGTGAGCAGCGAGGCGCACGACGGCTTGTCGCAACGGTGGGGACAGCGACGGGTGTCTTGGAGGGCTGTTTGGACCTGGGGGATTACCACGCACTGACTGATGAAACCTCCACAGGGCCGCATGGGTCCGACGCCACTCCGGCGCCTGAGGGGACTGTGCGGTTGCTGGATTGAAAAGAACCAGGCTCACGATTCGCGCCGTGTTGGCATATCCAGCCCAAATGGCAATGAAGTGTGGTGGTGGGGAGGAGGACCTTGGCCCTCCCCCCACGGCATGTGATCGGGTCGTGCGCCAGCGGCGCATAGTGGAGGGCGAGGCCTCCCCCCACGGCATGTGATCGGGTCCCCTCGACGTTGTAACGATCCTCGCCATCGGACCAGGCAGCCCTCGGCCTCCATCGCCTGCAGCCAGCTATGGAGCTGGCGCACTACTGGTGGACCACACAGCAGACAGGAGTATGCGGGTGCAGCACCTGGCGCGGCGTTGTCAATGACCGCGACGGTTGCGCTCGCGCGGCCGCTCGGGCTGGCCATCATGGCTCGCAGCTGCTGGCGGGCGTGGTCACGGTTCCAGCCGATCATTGCGACCACCTGATCCAAGATGATCCCTATGTCCTGCGTCGACGCCGACGCATAGGCGGCCGCGTACCTCGTTGGTCACCTCGAAGTGAGCCTGCGTTGACAGCCCCTCACCATCCATACCTCTGATCGTCGCCGTTGCCTGATGCCTTCGCGGGAAAAGCGTGAGGTACGGGGGCTATCTGCGCAAAAACTATTCGCGAGTCTCGTCGGTCTGTTGCTATTCCTGGTCGTCAACTGTAGGGTCAACTCGCTTTTCTACCGATTGACAAGATGTCCACAGTTACAGCCTGCCGGTCGGGATAGAAGACATAAAAGAGTGCCTACTCTCAACTACGGCAGCAAAGGAAGGGGAAGGGCGTTGTCTGGAGGAGATCCCCGAAATTTAGCCAAGACGTTATGGATTTCGGGCCACCCAAATCACGTTTTCATGGCCTCGTCGAGGATACTGGGAATGGAATCCAGATGCGAGTTAGGAGCGAGGCTGGCGGACTTAGTAGTGAAGTATTATATAGTTGTGCGGCAACGCTTGCCAAGCATACGGTTACATATGGCAACGGCATAGGTGGGGTAGAGTTAGGAATGTCTTCGTGCTGAGTGGTGAAATCTGGCAAAATAGTAATTTTCGATTGTTTTTGATCTCTAGATCGGTCTATAGCTTGTGTCTGGCGGGATTGCCCGCTCTCCTTATCGTCTCGACGGTGAAGCAAGGGGGTAGTTCCGATACGTTAGGCATGGTTCTTGGCGCGGGTGCGCTTCCTGCGGTATTGGGCGCGTTATTTTCGCCAAAGATCTTGCAAAAGATCAGCCAAAGAGGTCTTTTTATATCGGCCGCGATAGCGTGGTTTTTTGTCGCAATCTTTATGTCGGTGGTATCGTACTTTGAGTTTCGATCCCGGGTGCTGCTGATTGTTATCTCGTTTCTGTTGGAATTAATCGGGTCGGTATTCTATCCTAGTATTGGGAGTTATTTACCCCAGATCGTTTCGAAAGATCTGCTCAAGACTGCAAATTCGACGCGAGCTATGGTGGGAAACGCTCTCGGTGTGCTGGGTCCGATTTTGTTTACAGTGATCGCAACGGAGGGATCTCTGGTAGGCAGCTGGCTCTTAATTGCAATTCTCATGGTGGTTGCAGTGGCTACTCAGTGCAAGTTGCCTGCTGGGCGTCTCGTGTCACCCCTTGCGCCTGGTGGAGTTTTAGCGGAGGCAAAGTCGGGGCTCCGCGTTTTTTTCGGAAACGAAACAATTCGGGCAGTGGTGCTTTTTTCCGGACTATGGCACTTGATCGTCTGGGGCACTTACATGGTTGCTGGTCCCCTTCTGATACAGAAGTGGCATTCCTCTTTAGCATGGTGGGGGTGGATGGAAGGGGCATTTGCTCTTGGTACCGTTTTGGGAAGTTTTGTCGCGCGTCGCGTCCGGGGTGATGTGATGTATGTATGTGTGCTTGGGATGTTTCCGCAGGCTATCCTTCTCGCTTTGCTCGCGATGGGAGCACCGATATGGTCCTTCTTGCTGACCAGTCTAATTAGCGGTCTGTCCATAGCAGCCGGAGGTGTGCTATGGATTACTTGGGTCCAATCCACCGTGTGTGAAGATGAAATTCCATCGGTGCTTTCATGGGATTATTTGTTTAGTGAAGGTCTCGCGCCGATTGGGTATCTCGTAGTTCCAGGTGTGATATCTGTCATTGGTTTGGAGGCTGCTGGATTCTCCATGGGCCTGGTGTGCATTCTTGCTGGTTGCATCCTCCTGCTTACTGTGTGGTTGAGAAGGATGCTTAGTGTGGCAGGGAGTAAAGAACATGGATGATCCTTACGTGCTTGGTGAATTTGAGAGGTGGAGCACGTGGCCTCAAGTAAGCGATGCTTGCCGTGGTCCCCAGCCCTGGCCCGAATGGGTCATTCAGGATGATGATGCTTTGGATTGCGAACTTGGTTTGGTGCGTGGCGGTAAAGAGGAGGATGTATTTTTAATTCGCCGAATTACCGCAAGCTCCGGGCGTTCGTGCCTGCTTGCCGCTAAGCGTTATCGTCCCGGCAATGTGACTTCTGCTAGGAACGTTGTCTTCAACGGACGAGATAGGGTATTTCAACATGGGCGCGATCAGCGTGCGATCTCAAGAAAGTCCAAGTACGGCCAGTTTTTAATGAAGACTGAATGGGCGGATTCCGAGTTTCGATTTCTGTGTGAATTCTGGAAGGCTGGAGTTGCCGTCCCTTATCCTGTGCAAATTAATGGGCAGGAGATTCTCAGCGAATGGATCCATGGTGAAGATCCGATGTCGGCGGCGCCGAGGCTGGTTGATGCGCAGCTCTCTCGTGTGGAGGTTGCAGACTGTTTTGACGTAGTTCGCGAGAGCGTTTTATCTATGGCTCGGCTCGGTTATGCCCACGGTGATTTATCTGCGTATAATATTCTGTATAGCCAATCTCGTGGGCCAGTTATAATTGATTGTCCGCAGGTCGTCGATGTTGTGCTTAATCCGCTGGGTATGGAAGTCTTGCGTAGAGACTGTATTAATGTTTCACAAGCATTTATATCGAAGGGGCTTGATGTGGATCAGGAGGTCTTTTTTGCTGACTGTGTGGCCTCGGTGTTCAGTTAGATTCCGTCACGAGGTTTCTTGCTGTAGGGTATGTGGCGAAAAAATCCCGTGTTGTGAGAGCCTGGACAGCGGCTGTTTACTGATAGAGATGTAGGGCTTGTTACACTCAAGGGTGCGGTGGCGGGTTGGTCTTGGCCGGTGTGGCGGTCTGTAGGTGAGGGCTGAGGCCTTTCGAAGATGGATGTTCTCGCGAAGATGGATATTCTCGCATTCACCGTCTAGACGACTTTAGGGTCTCCAGGGTTCATTTCTTTCGTTCTGATCTGGCCACGGTTACGTGCCGTGATGAAGTCGGCATTGAATTCGCGGATCAACTCGGTGACATCCCGCCCACCAGACTGGAACAGACTTACTACGCTGGCCACACCCAGCCCCAGAAAGAACTGGAACTGTCACACCATTTAGTCCTCGGACTCACCGGGGCGATTCATAGAGCCGGCTTAAACGAGCTTATGCCATGAATGAGGGGCGTAACGCCACATTGAAGCATGATGCAATTATCGGTGAGTCCTACCGGGACAAGCGGGGGATTAGATATTTGACCATATGTGCCCCATGCATAGGCGGCGTCCTACCGGGACAAGCGGGGGATTAGAGTCTCAGAGGGTGTCGCTGGGGTTGTATCCAACTGGAAGCGTATTCATGGCTACCTTCGCAAACAGCGCTACTGGGTGCCCCCTATGCCGTCATGTGGAGATCGAGTTCGGAAGAAGAAAAACGTCACGGTTTTCGACTTGACGCGGGCGAACGCACCCAGAAGATGAACCAGTTGCAGGATCAGGCCACCGGCACTCACCCGTGGTGTACAAGGCCGCATCGGATTTTAGACCCGAAATGTGGGTTGACGGAGCACGTTACGGCCTCAAGAATGAGTCACCCCGCATACCATTCTTTAAGAATGAAGACGGGGTGAGTGTTGTAGGCGGGCTCGTAAGAGACGCGAGGTCAGTTGCGTAAAACCCCACCTCGCCTCAGATGTCGTAATACAGGTCGAACTCATAGGGATGAGGACGTTGCTGGAGAGCAGCCAGGTCCTCACGTTTGAGCTCAATCCAGGTTTCAATGAGATCTGGAGTGAACACGTCACCGGCAAGCAGGTAGTCGTGATCGGCCTCGAGACTGTCGAGGACGGCACCGAGGTCGCCTGGGACGTGATCCATGGCGGCGTGTTCCTCCGGGGGCAGTTCGTAGATGTCCTTGTCGACCGGAGCTGGCGGCTCGATCTTGTTCTGGATGCCATCTATCCCGGCGAGCAGCAGGGCCGCGAAGGCCATGTACGGGTTGGCCGAGGGGTCCGGGCAACGGAACTCAACACGCTTGGCCTTCGGGTTCGGGCCGGTGATCGGGATACGCATACAGGCGGAGCGGTTGCGCTGGGAGTACACCAGGTTGACCGGGGCTTCGAAGCCTGGAACGAGACGGTGGTAGGAGTTGGCCGACGGGTTGGTGAAGGCCAGCAGCGACGGCGCATGTTTGAGAATGCCGCCGATGTAGTAACGAGCCATGTCGGACAGCTGTGCGTAGCCAGACTCGTCGAAGAAGAGGGGCTCGCCGTTCTGCCAGATCGAGGAGTGTACGTGCATACCTGAACCGTTGTCACCAAAGATCGGCTTTGGCATGAACGTTGCCGTCTTACCGTGCTGCCAAGCGACATTCTTGACGATGTATTTGAACTTCATGACGTCGTCAGCCGCGTGGGTCAGCGTGTTGAAACGCCAGTTGATCTCAGCCTGCCCAGCGGTGCCGACCTCGTGGTGGGCGCGCTCGACCTTCATGCCGAGTCCCTCCATGATGGTGACGATCTCGTCACGCAGATCACCAAAGTGGTCGGTAGGGGCCACCGGGAAATAACCGCCCTTGTACTTCACCTTGTAGCCACGGTTGCCGCCGTCCTCGACACGTCCGGTGTTCCAAGCACCGGCCTCGGAGTCAATGGAGTAGTACGAGGTGTTCTGGCGAGTGTCATAGCGGATGTCGTCGAACACGTAGAACTCAGCCTCGGGGGCGAAGAAGGCAGTGTCGCCGATACCAGTGGAGGCGAGGTAGGCCTCAGCCTTGCGCGCGATGTTGCGCGGGTCCCGGCTGTAGGCTTCCTTAGTGATGGGGTCGTGGACGTTGAAGTTCACGATGAGCGTTTTGTGCTCGCGGAACGGGTCGACCCAGGCGGTCGTCGGATCGGGCAGCAGAGCCATGTCCGATTCGTTGATCTTCTGGAAGCCCCGGATAGAGGACCCGTCGAAGGCCAGACCGTTCTCGTACTGGTCCTTGTCGAATTCTCGGGCGGGAACGGTGAAGTGTTGCATGATGCCGATGAGGTCACAGAAGCGGACATCGATCATCTCGACGCCTTCCTTCTTGACATAGGCGAGCAAATCGTCGGGGCCTTCGAACATCTTTCCTCCATCAACACGGCTGGTGACATTTTACGGTATTTCGTACAAGTTGCTCAGCCGTCACCGTTGTGTTTCGAGCATGTAACAGGTGCTGCCGGTAGGATTCACCGAGTGAGTGAAACCGGGGCAGCGCCAGGGGCCTCAATCGGTCTGCCCGCGCACGGGTGCGGATCTCTGGCGAGCTGGGGTAAACGTATCGGTGCTCTCATCCTCGACTGGGGAGCTTCCATGGTGGTGGCCAGCGCTGTGTTCGGGCCAGCCGTGATTCGCAGTGGAGGGTGGCAGATGTGGATGCCGATGGCGGTGTTTTTCGTCGAGTCGGTGCTGTTCACTGCCCTGGCAGGTGGGTCCTTCGGCCAGATCGTCGCTCGGGTGGCCGTCGTTCGTCTCGATGATCTCGGTCCTATCGGTTGGTGGCGAGCAATCGTCCGTACAGCGATGAAATGCCTCGTCATTCCCGCCCTTGTCATCGGGGCAGAAAGAAGAGGTCTTGATGACCTCGTACTCGGCACTGTCGTCGTCAATCGCAAGTGAGTGATATGCGCGTCATGGTGTTGTCTCGGGGAATCCCGAGTCCGGAAGCTCCACTGCGGGGAATTTTTGAGTATGACCAGGCGGTAGCGCTGCGCCAGCGGGGTCATGAGGTCGTGCTGGCTGTCCTTGACGCGCGTTCAGTTCGACATCGCCGAAAGTTCGGCATTCGGGTCGACCCTGTTGCGCACCGGTGTGACGACATCACCGTTGTGCGGTTGGATGTTCCGTTGGGGGTTGTTTTTCCACGAATAGATCATTGCGTCTGTGCCTGGGCGGCACGACGACTTCATCGGACCGTGGCCTCGGAGTGGGGGATACCTGACGTTGTTCATGCCCATTTCGCGCGATTTGCAGCCGCTGCGGCCCGGGCTGGTCTTCCTGAGCCACTGGTGTGGACCGAGCACGATTCCCACTGTGCCAATCCGGACCGACGTCTGATTGAGGACATCTCCGTTGCCGGGGGTAGGGCTGATGTCGTCATCAGCGTCTCCGAGACTCTGAGATCGCGGCTGGCACGCTATGGGATCGCCTCGACGGTGATTCCCAACATCGTCGACGTGGAGCTGTTCAATCAGCCGGCCCGCCGCCATAAGGGAACGGTGGTGGTCAGCGTAGCCACCCTCAATCCAGGTAAAGGGATGGTTGAGCTGGCCCATGCCATCGAGCACGTGCCCGGAGTTCAGCTGCGCGTCATCGGGGACGGCCCGCAGCGAGGAGCGCTGGAGGCCCTCGCCGCCGACAATCCGAATAGCATCGTCTTACTGGGTACCCAGCCGCGCGAACGTATTGCCGAAGAGCTTGCGGGTGCCGACGCCTTCGCCTTGGCTTCTCATTCAGAGACTTTCGGGGTGGCGTGCGCCGAGGCGTTGGCAGCAGGCCTCCCAGTTCTGACGACAGCTTGCGGAGGCCCGCAGGAATTCATCGACGACGACAACGGGGTGGTTGTTCCGGTGGGAGATATTGAGGCATTGGCAGACGGCTTGAGGCGGGTCCTCGAGCGGTCATGGGACCGTGAAGAAATCGCATGGCAAGCCCGCTCTCGATTTGCGGCCGGCCCTGTCGTCGATCAAGTAGAGGCGGTATATCGGCAGGCGATTGCCAACTATGTGACGACCGGTTGAGCCTGGGGTGGAAGACTAGCAGGTATGGATATGACCGCATGGATGGCGAGCGTCAACGGCGTCATCGCGGCCAATGCCTCCCATCCCTGGGTCGTTGCGGCGTTGTGGGGCCTGTGCGTCATCGACGGGTTCTTCCCACCAGTACCCAGCGAATCCCTCGTTGTCGCTCTAGCAGCTGTCGGCCACCCGCCGTGGTGGCTTATCATTCCGGCAGCAGCTTTTGGTGCCATGTGTGGAGACAACATCGCATATTGGATTGGGCGTCATCTCGGCGAAACCAAGTTCTTCACGGGTGGGCCGAAACGGCAGAAGACCGTCAACTGGGCCACCCACCAGCTGCGGGTGCGTGGGCCGCTGTGCATTTTGGTTGCCCGTTACATCCCCGGTGGACGTGTCATCGTCAATGCGATGGCAGGGGCGACCCGCTTTTCGTATCGCGTCTTTCTCCCTGTCGACGCTCTGGCAGGGGTTCTGTGGGCGGGCTATGCCACCGCAATTGGTGCCGGAGCAGCCAATTTCCTCGGTAGCAACCATATTCTCGCGGCGATGGTCGGGATTATCGGTGCGATTGTCATCGGCGTCATCCTTGACCAGATTCTGCGTCGAGTCATGCCCGCCCCGAGGAACGAGTGAGCGAAACGGGAACGACGCTCCCAGCAAGTACCGGGAGCGTCGTCACGAAGAGGGGAGGGTAGGGGATCAGACCCGACCTTCCTTCTGGGCGTCCGCCTTGCCAGTGGACTTGCTGGCGGCGACCTGAGCCTCGTCGAAGACGCTGGCTGCGGCGTTGCTGCCGGAATCGTCATCGTCCTCCCGGCCAGGAGTGCGCAGGTTCCACTTGGTGATCGCGAAGCGGAAAACCACGTAGTAGATGACGCCGTAGATGAGACCAATCAGGAGAAGCAGCAGAACCTTTCCTACACCACCCGACAGCTCAGTGGCTCGTCCGAAGTTGATGATGTAGTCAGTCAGGCCAGCCGAGAACCCGAACCCGTCCTTGATACCAAGGGCGTTGCACAGGGCCAAGGAAGAGCCGGTGAGCAGAGCGTGTACGAGGTACAGCGGGAAAGCTACGTAGGCGAAGGCGTACTCCAAGGGCTCAGTGATACCGGTGAGGAAGGCGGTCAGAGCAACCGACACCATGACGCCGCCGGTGACCTTCCTACGTTCCGGCTTGGCGGTGTGGTAGATGGCCAAGGCGGCACCAGGCAGGGCGAACATCATGATCGGGAAGAAGCCGGTCATGAAGGAGCCGGTCCAGGCATTGGTGCCGGCCGCGCCGCTCATGAAGCAGGTGATGTCGCCGTGCAAGGTATCGCCAGCGGCGTTGGTGCAGTTACCGAGCTGGAACCACGGCAGAGAGTTGAGCAGGTGGTGCAGGCCGAACGGGACGAGCAGTCGGTTGATGGTTCCAAAGACGAATCCGGTACCCGGGTTCGACCCGTGGGTCATGATGAATCCACCGAGCTGCTTATTGAACAGCCAATCGAACGCCGGGTAGATCAAGGCCATGATGACGCCGGCAACCACGGAGGCGGCAGCTGTGACGATCGGGACGAAGCGGCGTCCGCCGAAGAAGGCCAGATACGTCGGCAGCTTGGTACGGCGGAATCTCTCGTACATCTTGGCGGCGATAATGCCGATAACGATGCCGCCGAGGACGCCGTAATTGATGACCTTGGTGTCGTTGGAGAAGTAGGGTGCGAGGGCGTGCAGTACGCCGCCCTGGGTGTTTTCTCCGGTGCCTGCTCCAGTGAAGGTGAGGTAACCGATGAGGGCTGCTAGAGCAGTGGAGCCGTCAGCCTTCTTGGCATATCCGACAGCTACGCCGATGGCGAAGATGAGGGGCAGGTTGTCAAAGATCGCACCGCCGGCACCAGCCAGCACATCAGCGATTGGCTGCACCCAGGAGGCGTGCTTGGCCAGGCCATCAGCACCGAGAACATCGGCTGCTCCGAATCGCTGTAGTAGAGCGGCGATAGGTAGGGATGCGATGGGGAGCATGAGGGAGCGCCCAACGCGCTGCATCTGGGAGAACCCGGGTATGTTCCGTTTCTTTTTTGTGCTGGTACCAGCAGCGTCTTGTGCCATGGAGTTCCTCCGCAGTGAGTTCTCATATCCGAAGCCATGCACGTTTCGGCTTCAGGTGGCCCGTGGGGTGGTATGGACCACTTGCTGAATTACAGACCACCGGGGGCACCGTGTCAAGAGTTCGCGCGAAAATAGTGGAGTGATTGTTTTAACAGACTTCTACCCCCAACCGGGAATCGACTCTGCACCCGGGGCATAATTCACGCATGAAGTACGTGACCGTGCGGGATTATCTCGTCGAGCTCATCGACACTCGCCTGTCGGTCGGGGATGTCGTTCCCAGTGAACGTGAGCTTGCTGAGCGGTTCGGAGTGTCACGCATGACGGTCCGCCAGGCGGTGGATTCGTTGGTCAGTAGTGGCCGGTTGGAACGTCGTCGGGGGAGCGGAACTTATGTTCGGGCTCCGAAAGTTGACGTGCAGTCACGGATCTCGTCATTCAGCGAGGAGATGCGCCAACGCGGCATGATTCCCGATACTCGGGTGGTGCGCGGAGAGGAGTTGCCGGCGAGTCCGGACGTGGCTGTCTGGCTGGGGATTGAGCCTGGTGAATCGGTCTATTTCGTGTATCGGGTACGACTTGCTGACGGGGTTCCGATGGCAGTCGAAAAAACGTGGATTTCCACGCAGGTCATGCCGGATTTGTTGGCCGATGGTGTGCCTGTGAGCATTTATGGGGCCCTCACTGCGGCTGGACTGGCTCCCACCTGGGGTGAGGACGCCATTGAGGCTGTCAGTGGTGACGCGGTGATCTGTGGTTTGTTGCACATTCCAGTGGGGTCGTCCTTGTTGGCCATCAATCGCCGTACTTATGCCGATGATCTTGCAGTCTCCTATTCCCGGTCCTGGTACCGGGGTGATCGCTACAAACTGTGGGTGCCGATTTCCGGGCCGCGCAGGACCTTATATCCACCTCGAGGGGGTTCGCGATGAAGCGTGTTGAATACATTTTGGCGGCGCTGGGGGGAGTTGACAATGTGGTGTCTGTCGAGCCGTGTGTCACTCGGCTGCGCTGCCAGGTTCATAACTGTGAGCTGGTGGACGAACGGGCGCTGCGTCGCGCTGGCGTCTATGGGGTGACGATACAGGGTGAAAGCGTACAAGTGATTGTCGGACCTGACGCGGATCTCCTTGCCTCTGACCTGGAGGATCTGTGGGGAGAAGATCATGACCGCTAACCGCCTCTTGACATTCAGCGGTCTCATGGAGTTCAGTGGTAGTTGTCTGGACCACTTGAACGGTGGGTCAGTATTTGTTCGAGGATTCTCCATGGCGGAGTGCATCTCGAACCAGAACAAGGAGACAGCATGAGCAAGGCAGAACAGATCCTGGCGGGCCTCGGTGGCGACGACAATATTGACGACCTTGAGGCCTGTATCACTCGGTTGCGTGTCGAGGTTAACGACCCCGACCTTGTCGATGAGGCAGCTCTCAAGGCAGCCGGTGCATTCGGTGTCGTCCAGCAGGGAACGGCCGTCCAGGTGGTCGTCGGCCCTGAGGCTGACACCATCGCCGAGGACATTGAGGACCTGCGCTGATGATTTCCATCCTTTCCCCCCTCAACGGCACGGTGATGACGTTGTCCGAGGTCCCCGATCCGGTGTTCGCTCAAGGATTGGTGGGTCCCGGTCTGGCGCTCCAGCCCTCTGGCGACGGTGAGGTCACGGCAGTGGCCCCGGTGGCAGGTCGGATTGTCAAGCTTCACCCGCACGCCTTCGTTATTCAGGCGGACGGTGTCGGCGTACTGGTGCATCTCGGTATCGACACTGTCCAGTTGGAGGGGGAGGGATTCACCCTCCTTGCCGAGGAAGGAGCGGAGGTTTCCGCCGGAGACGGGCTCGTCAGGTGGAACCCTGCTCGCATTGTTGAGGGTGGCCGTAGCGCAGTCTGCCCGATCATTATCCTCGATACTGCCCCTGACAACCTGGGCAATATCACCGCTGCTGGCCAGTCGGTGAATAGTGGTGACCAATTGTTCACGGTGGCGTGATCTTGCGGATAGGGCGGGCCGGATGACGACCCGCCCTCCGGGACATATCGGACCCTCCTCGCTGGCGAGGACGGCCAATTCAGACGGTCACCCCCACCTCGACTTCTACGCCTACGACGAGAACGTCAACCCCGGCTCCTACGTCTCCGGCTGCACGTGGAACGAGTACACGTGGATCGAGCATAACCGACGATCATGGCCGTCCGGGGTATCCGGCAGCTAGCTCGTCGCAAGGGTTGCCTCTGGTGTCGCCGAGAACGGGAGCTTGATTGGCTTCGCCACATCTCGCGGACACTCGTTGATCGGACGGGTGTCCGCGAGGTGCTCTCGGATGTGCATGATGAAAGACTCTGCATGATGAAAGAGCAGCTATCTGGCGATGGATTGACGTCAAGAAGCGCGAGAGCGCGAAGGCAATGCCCGTGATGACATACTCGACTCCGGTCGGCGAAAACTCAGAACCAACACGATAAGGGTGGCGACGCCGACAAGTACGTACGCGTCGGTGAGGATCTTTTGCCACCATGACGCCGCAAGTTCCCGGTTATGACCGGCAGGGAACCACCACACCATCCAGGTCAAGGTGGCGAAGGCCCAGATCAGCGCGAGAGCTTGTCGGCTCCGGCGTCGATCCGCCAGTCCTGCGACGATGAGCAGGGCCGCCCACACCCAGTGATGAGACCATGACACCGGGCTCACCAGGCATCCACAAAGCCCTGCGCACAGCAGAGACCACACCCGATCGGCTCCGCCCTGTTGCCACAGCCGACGTGAGGCAATCCCGGCGAGTATGCAGCAGAGGGCGATGAGAACGAGCCAGACCAGCCTCAGCTCTCCGTGCCCGAGCCGTAACAGCATTCCTGACAAGGATTGGTTACCGGCCCAGGTGAGCCCGCCCAACCGCTTCGGGGTGAGCATGTAATGGGTCCAGTACTGCCACGAAGCCGTCGGCGCGATGACGAATCCGACAGCGATCGTCGCCACGCCAGCTACAGCGGCTCGAAGCGCGGCCTTGAACTGGCCGGTGACGAGGTACCAGATGGCGAAGATTCCTGGGGTGAGTTTGAACCCGGTGGCCACACCAACGCCGATACCGCGCCACGAGTGGGGAAGGACAAAGACGTCAAGGACGATGAGGAGGGCCAACTGAATGTTGACCTGGCCGTAGGCGAAGCACTTCCCGACTGGTTCACCAGTGGCCACGATCGCAGCCAGAACAGCCGTCAGAATGCCCAACGGTCGACGTCCGCAGCGTCGTCGCACCACTGCGATCATGACGACAAGGGCAATCGCGCTGACGGCATAGTGAAGGATCGCCGCTACCCGGAACGGCAAGAGGGCTAGCGGTACGAGAGCGACCGCAGCGAAGGGCGGGTAGGTGAACCCCAGGTCGCTGACCGAGGTAGCGGTGTACAAGGTGTCGGGATCGTGCAGCATGGCGTGCACGCAATCCCGGTAAATCTTGAGATCGATCGGGGTGGGGATGATGAGGGTCCAGATCACGGTGATGACGAGGACAGCAACCGTTGGCCACAGCAAGGGTAAAGATCTGTGGGTTCGGCAGGTGATGGGGTTATGGCCTCGAAGGGTCACTGATTCTCCACAATGTCGGCAGCTTCCAACCACTGTTCTTCAAGGTCTGACATCCGTTCATCCAGGTCATTGGCCTTGATCTGCAAATCAGTGAGGGCTTGGTAGTCGTCGGCTTTGACAGCCATCTCCTCATGCAGGGCAGCCAGATCATCGCGAACCTTGCCCATTTGACGGTCAATCCGGTCCATGTCTTTGCGGGCCCGACGCAGGGCAGCGGCATTGGTCTTCTGCCGGGAACTCGTGGCACCCACTCGACGTGATTTCGATGGGCCGGTGTCACGATTTCGGCGCTGCTCCAGATACTGAGAGATGCCACCGGGAAGAAGGGCAACCGTGCCATCTCCCATGAGGGCCCACACGACGTCGCAGACCCGCTCCAAGAACCAGCGGTCGTGGGAGACGACGATCAGGGTTCCGGGCCAGGAATCGAGGTAGTCCTCAAGCAGGCGCAAGGTATCGATGTCCAGGTCGTTGGTCGGCTCGTCGAGGAGTAGAACGTTCGGCTCATCCATCAGGAGACGTAACAGCTGCAGACGGCGTCGTTCACCGCCAGAAAGGTCTGCGATACGGGTCACGAGCTTCTGCCCGGTGAATCCGAATCCCTCCAGCAGGTCCGCAGCAGAGGCGTCACGGCCGGTGGCGAGTTTGGTCCTGGCCTTGACGTCGTTGACTGACTCCAACACCGTCATCGTCGTGTCGAGGTCGTCAACTTCTTGACGCAAATGTGCCAGTCGGAGAGTTTTTCCCCGTTTGACCCGACCAGAATCAGGTTTACGTGAACCGTCAAAAAGATTGAGCAGGGTGGTCTTGCCAGCACCATTGACTCCGACCAGGCCAATTCGATCTCCAGGGCCAATTGACCATGTGACCTTGTCCAGCAGGGTGCGTTCGCCCAGCTCTTCCGAGGCGACGGTGATGGTGACGTCTTTGAGGTCCAACACGTCCTTGCCCAGCCGGGTCGCGGAGAACCGTGCCAACTCCAGCTTGTCGCGGGGTTCAGGGACATCAGCAATGAGGGCGTTGGCGGCTTCGACGCGGTAACGAGGCTTGGAGCTGCGGGCAGGAGCTCCTCGACGCAGCCACGCCAGCTCCTTGCGTGCGAGGTTCTGACGCTTGGCCTCGTTGCTGGCGGCAATGCGGGTTCGTTCCACTCTGGCCAGGGTGTAGGCGGAGTATCCGCCCTCGTAGGACTCGACGGTGGCGTCGTGGACTTCCCAGATATGGGTACAGATCTCGTCGAGGAACCAGCGATCGTGAGAGACAACGAGCATGGCTACGCCACGCTCCTGCAGATGACGAAGATGGCCTGCCAACCAGGCGACGGCTTCGACGTCGAGGTGGTTGGTCGGTTCATCGAGCACGAGCAGGTCGTGGTCTCCCAACATGATCGCTACCAGGGCAGCGCGACGCCGTTCGCCACCAGACAGCTCCATCATGGGTCGATCAAGGTCGACGTCGGAGAGCATATCTTCGACGATGGAGCGAGCCTCCCGATCGGCTGCCCAGACATGATCGGGACGGCCCCCTACGACGAGATCACGGACGGTTTGGTCGTCCTTGGGGGCCTCGGCCTGGGCAAGCACGCCGATGGAAATCCCGTTGGTGCGCGTCACCGCTCCAGAATCTGGCTCCAACGCTCCAGTAAGAAGGGCCAAGAGGGTGGTTTTCCCGTCCCCATTGCGGCCTACAACTCCGATGACATCTCCCGTCGAGAGTCCTAGGGATACTTCCGAGAGAACCGTTCGGGTGCCCCAGGACTTGGAGATGCGATCGGCGTTGACAAGATTTGTGCCGGCCAATGGAGGCTCAGCGTCCCCGCATGGCGGCTCGGGCGCCTTTCGTGGAGTTCGGCATGGGACCCTTGGGCAGCGGTACCCGTGGGCGCATGGCGTCGAGGGCCTTGAGACGGTTGAGTACTTCGTCGACCTGGCTGGTGTTGAGAGCCTTGGGCAGCTTCTTGATGCGCTTGTCCAGGTCTTCCAACGGCACCTGACCCTTGCCATCACCCATGATGATGGAGGTCACCGGAGTGCCGTAGGCCACCTGCTCGTGACGCTTAGTTTCGGTAGTCAGCAGATTGCGCAGACCCTTGCTGTGCCCTTCGCCAATGAGGACTATTCCAGCCGGCCCCACAGCGCGATGTACGACGTCCTGCTGGCGGGTGAAGGCAATTGCCGGAGTAGAAGTCCACTTCTTCTTGTCGAGAAGGGACAGAGCCACCTCGGCCGATCCCGGCTGGCCCTTGAATCGGGTGTACATGGAACGCTTGGCCCGCCACTGAAAGACCCACATGGCGGCAGCCGCACCGGCAAAAATGCCGACAATGAGCCATGTCCACCACAAATCGACGAGGATAAGGCCGATAACAGTGAATACCACGACGCCCAAGACAAAGGCACCAATGACCCACCAGAGGAGTTGAGGATCAACCTGGCGGGTTAGCTTGAAAGTCTCGACGAGCTGCTTGCCAGTGCCCCAGTCTTTGGGATTGTCGGAATGTTTGCGACGCTCCTTCTCAGCCTTGGCCTGCGCCTTCTGCTTGGCGGCGAGTTCCTTGGCTGCCTGGCTCTTCGGCATGTCGAACGGCTCCTCCGGGTCGGTGAACAGATGTGGGATTCCTGAGGCGCAGGTTCTCCCGCGACCCATGGATTCTACCGTGTCCGATCGAGGTGTGCGGGTGGCGGACATGGCTCCGTGGCCATGTCCGCCACCCGCTGAGTATCACGCTCCAGTGCGGGGAAGACGAAGGGGCTTGACGAAAGTCCCCGGCTTCATCGACTGTGTTGGCGTCGCGGAGATGGTCGGCGTCAGCGTCGTGGCCGAGGGCATTGGCGTGTTATCCGGTGCGGAGGGAACCGGTTGCACGCTGGGCGTGGACGGAGCTGCGGCGCTCGGAGCTGGCGCTGAGGGAGAGGTGGTAGCCGGTTCCGGAGCTCCCGGAAGCACCTTTACAGTGACCGTGCGCGTTGCCTGACGGGGAACTCCGGTGCCGTCGTCCTCTTCACTGAAAGTGACCTTGACGTCGAAAGACTGCTCGTCGGAGTTGCCGAGTGCAGTAGAGCCAGACACCGTGCCGGTGGCTGGGTCATAGGTGAGACCCTCCGGCAGACCGGCCACTGTGAAGGTGTCTTTGAGGGTCGGGTCGTTTCCATCCACCGAGATCTTAAAGGGGTCGATCTCGGTACGGTCGGTTATCTGAATTTCAGGAATATCCGGGATTGACGGCTCAAAGGGGAGATCTGCTGAGAGGTACTTCAGCGTGAAATTGAGATAACCGACCTGGTTCCACTCGGAGGGTTCCAAAAGAAGGCCGATAGAGCCATCATTTTGGACAGCCATGGTTGTATATCCGGTCTTGCCGGAGCGGAACTCCTTCTTTATTGGCCACGTGGCGCCATCATCGTAGCTCAGTGAAAGAGTGCCATTGGTCCGGGAACGTTGTCCGGTCGTGTTGGAGAAAAGAAGCACCTTAGAGCGCAAAGTCCCAGGTTTTGCTGATGGGAACGGCCGAATAATCTGAGCATTATTGATTGAATCGGGAAGCTGGTCATCAACGCGGTAGTTGTGCCAGTTGACGCCGCCGTCGGTCGAGGTAGCGACGATGCGATAATTCTTCGCAGGGCCAGCGGAGCTACGGGAATTGAGCATGAGGGTCCCGTCAGAGAGCTCGACTACCTTGTTTTCGTCGAACGTCCATTCGCCGGAAGGTGCATCTTCGGTGGAAGAGGTGAAATTGCCGCTCTGCCAGGTCTTGCCATGGTCATCGGAGAAGATTGTGAAAGCGACGAATCGTCCCGTCTTAGTCCGGCAGGTGCCTTGCTGGAGTAGTCGGCCTTGGTGGGGGGCCTGTATCTTCTGAGTGCCGGCACCAGAGGTTGCAAAGCACGATGTGACCTCGCGTCCCTTGGCTCCTAGTACATCGTTGGTGATGATGCGATGGGTCCAGGTGTAGCCGTTGTCTTTTGATGACGCGAGATGAAGATTCAAGGTGTGACGGTTGCTCTCGTCGATCGTGCCATCAGGAAGGTAGGTATAAGCTGGATTGTTCGCTACGAATCCGGAATCGAAAGATTGGACAGAGAAAATAAAGATTTCTCCAGTGGTGTAATCGACTACGTAGGAAGGATCTGAATATCCGATTTTGTTGGCCCCGGACTGTCCTTGAGCAACGACCGTACGCTCTTTCCAGCTTCGGCCTCCATCGGTGGAACGCCGCTGAACGATCCAGTTGGCGTTCGGGGAGTCTCCGCCGTTGGCGCCCCCATTGGTGGGACGCAGATCGTAGGCAGCAAGAAGATCGCCGTTGGGGGCCTGCGCGATAGCGGGAATCCGGATGTTGTGCTTTCCGGCTACGGGTGAGTCGAGCAGCGCCAGATCTGACAGTTGGGCGGGGAGATTGGGGTCAGCGTTAGGGCGGGTATACCCCGTAGCAGTCTCCGTACTCGCCGCTGCCGTCACCGTTGCCTCGTTGGTATTCGTTGGATTCGTCGGGGCGGCGACGCACACTTGCGTGTTCACAAGCCCGCACACCGCGAGCACTGATATGGCTCGCGCCCATCGTCGAAGAACAGTAGTAGTAGTGGAATGCATTGGCATGCCCTTTCTTTTCTCGTCATTGCGAAAGTTGGCGGTTTTGGGTGAGGTGTGACGAGTCCGCCACGATCGGAAACGAATCTGTGGCGGACATGTCATCTTCAGGGTGAGGGCTAGGCCCCCGTTCTCGGCAGGCTTGTGGGCACTACCTTCGATGGGTTTGTATCTGGGGAGCTGGGAGGTCGCTGAGCACCTTGGGTCGTCTGTTCAGCCGTTGGCGATGACACAGGCGACGAGGGTGTCTGTGATGACACAGGCGAAGAAGGCGTTGGTGACGATGGCTCCGATGACGTACCACCGACAGTTACCCGTCCGATCACGGCTTGCGCCAGCTTCTGACCAGATACCGAGTCTCGAGCGACTGCAGTGACGTCGTATGTGCCAGCTGCCGAGTAGGCGTGCGTTGGGGTGCTGGTGGGCTGTGATCCGTCACCCCAGAGGTACTCAATGCGAACAAGCTCGCCGCTGCCGAGACGATCCCCCCTGATGAGATGAGGCGAGGCGATGGTCGACTCAGCCCTCACCTCAGCCCCCGGGTCCACCTGTGACGACGAAACCTTGCCTTCGATCGAGCGCTTTGGGTAGCTGGGCGCCTCGTTTTGGGCCCCGATGACTGAACCAGTCGTTGCCGTTGTCGGAACGACGTCAATGCCCTTTGGCCCTGCCCCGGCGGTCTTCGACGCCACGGCTACGGTGAGGCGGTTAGTTCCACGCAGATTGAGGAACTGTGCCGGGATGGTGAACTTGGTCTGCGGTCCGATGTCTCCAATGTAGACGCCGGTATTCCAACCATTGACGAAGATCGTTACCTGCGAATGGTCGTTAGGAATGCCGCCATTCGGGGTGATCTGCACCTCATAGGCCTGGTCTTGGCCTTCTGGTACGTCAAGGGTGAAATCGCTGGCGTACCAATTCAGGCCAGCTTCTGTGGGAGCAAATGATGACGCTTCCGCCCAGTCTGAGATCGGATATCCAGGCAGATACCAGCCGGCACGCTCGCCGTACAAGCCACCGTTGTTGTACATAGTGCGGGCCAGATCGGCATTACCAGTTGGGTCACCCGCGCCCTGAATGCGCCATGTGACGGCTCCGGACGAGTTGAGGTCTGCGTCGTAAAGACCACGGTTCTGACGCGACAGTCCGTCATCATTCCAGTCAAGGTTCTGGCCGAGGTTGTGTACGAGCACCGCCAGTTCTACTTGGTCGCCAGCGCTGACTGGCAAAGTCAACGACTGCGATGAGCCATCGGCAGCAAACGCGCCGACGTACTTTCCGTTGGCCCAAACCTGTCCGAAGGCTGGATTGCGGCCATGGGCTGGTACTCCGGAGCCGCCATTTCCTTGCAAGGTGATCTTTGAGCCGGCCGCCGTGTAACTCGCCCGGTACCAGACGTCACCTTCGAAGAATCCGTAATGGTTGGAGTCAAGTACCACGCCTTGATGTGGGCCAGGTCCCTGACGGGAATTGTCGGCACGGGTGGAATCAGCGATCTTCCAACCGCCGACGTCAAACTTCGGGTTGGCTTCTGGGGCACCTGTGGTGGTGTGCCACTCAAGCTCAGGAGCTTCCACCTGCTTGGGGCCAGGCACTGCGCCGCTGGTAGCGGTGCCGTTCCAGGTCCACGAATCCATACCGTCCGCAACGACTCGAAGTGTCGCGGGTTTCGACATGGATCCGTTCAGATGTAGCGTCCGACCGTCGTATTTGGCTCCCCGCACGAGGTCGGCGCCTTCGACGGTGACGGGTCGGTTACCGTCGTAGACCTGCCAGACATTGGCTGCATAGTCACGTGAAATCGCGCGCAAAGTCAACGGCTGACCGTCACCATTGACGACGATGTCCTGTGGTTGAGCTTTCGTTGTCCACGACAACAAGAGCTCGCCCTTCTCGGCGTTCCAACTCTTGGTGACCCCCTCTGGGGCGACGATGGAAGGCTCTGACTTCGCCCGGATGACAATTTCTGCCGGGTCTCCCTCGACACCCATGAGGTACTGCACGACTCCGTTTGCTGACGGTTGAGGCGCGGCGAAGAGTTGTGCGGTGGTGTAGCCCACCCGATTTCCGGCGATGTCGAAGTTCGCTGTCAGCGCGATCGCGTCACGACCGTGAAGATGTAGCTTGGCACCCTTAGTCTGCGGGATGCGGGACCAACCCACTTTGTGCTCTTCACCGCCTGCAGTACGTGAGTCGGGGGCCTTGGTGACTTGGAAGGCATCCACCGAGACGGTGGTGCCTCCTGAGGGGTCAGCTTTTTCGCCTAGCGCCGTCACTGTGATGGTGTGCTCACCGGGATCGAGGTTTTGCACGTCGGCAAGGACGACCTGTGACGGCTTGTTCTGGTTGCTCGAGGTCCAAGCGTTGACAACCTGAGCTGGACGGTCGTCCACCTGTACCTGCACCTTGCCGAAATCTGTGCTCGATGCCGAGAGGTACCGAATTCCCGTGCCGTTGAACTTGAAGGTTGCAGAGGCGCCCTTCGTCGTCGCAGTGTGGATCGTTCCGCCCGACGCAGAGGGGTCGGATTCCTTGGTCCACTTGCCCGAATAGGCGATCTGAGCGTCATCGTCTTCGACGACCACTGGGGCGGCGATGCCAGTGTCTTGCGAATCGAGCCACAGCGACGTCGTGAACGACGTGTCCTTCGTACTGTTGCTATCGGAAAGACGGAAGGCGAGGAAACGTTCCGCGTCGGTTCCGTCACCGGCCTTGATCCGCTGGTAACCCTTGACGGAATCGCCGGACTGTTCAGCAACAGTGGGAGCACCGGCAGGGTCCATCTCCGTTAGTGCCGGGAAGGCACGCTGGAGGTACCCGGCCTCTTTCTGCGCTGCGAGTTTCGGGGTAATCGCTCTGGCCTCGTTGAGAGCTGCGCCGTAGTCATAGCTGGTGTATCCCGAGGCAGGTGCGCCGGTCCAGCCCCAGTTTGTGCCGCCGTGGCTCATGTAATAGCTGAAGGCGGTGACGCCATTGGCCATGTTTGTCATGCTCCATTGGCGCGTGAATTGAGAGTCGGTAAATTCGGCACACTTCTCCGGGGAGAACGACGCACCCCACGGGGTGAAAGCGCCGCCCTGGGACTCAGCGATCATGTACGGCGTGTCGGGGGCGAACTTGCGGAACTGCTGCTCATTGTCAGGCAGCTGCTTGCGTACCTGTGAGCAGTTGAAGCCGAGCGGGTAGACATCGCTGGTGTAGAAATCCGTGCCGAATTTCTCGGTATCTTTGAATCGTCCGCCCATGCCCCAGTCGTTGTGAAACAGGGGAACGTCTATGCCATCGTCACGGACTACCTTCGTTAGGGCCTTGAGGTAGTCCTCCTGAAGAGGAGTCTGGTCGATGAGCTCGTTTTCCACCTGATACAACAGGATGGAGCCGCCGCCATTCGTGACGAGGTGTTTCTTGGCGATAGCGTTGAAGGCATTGAGCCACTCCTTCGCCGGGGCAAGATTCTCGACGCTGCGCAGTGATTTGTAGCCCTTATTTGACATCCAGGCGGGCAGTCCGCCCATCGAGATTTCAGCGTTGATGTACGGGCCGGGGCGAGCGATGACGAAGAGTCCCTCCTCCTCGGCAATGGTGAGGAGTTTGTCGATGTCCTTGATTCCGGAGAAGTCGAATTCCCCACCTTCCTCAGTTTGATGCAAACCCCAGAAGAAATACAGGGAAACGGCGTTAAAGCCAGATGCCTTGATCTTCTGCATCACATCGCGCCATGCGTCGGGCGAGGGAAGGCGCCAATAATGAAACTCTCCGGCGTACACATTCAGCCGTTCACCATCGATCATGAAACTATGTTTGTCGAACGTCACCTTATGTGGTTTTCCGTCGCCGATGATGGTGGCTGGTTGGGTAGGGACAACGACGTCACTGTCAGGTGAGGCGGCCATCGCTGGCTGAGTTCCGGGAGAACACAGGCTTGAGGTGATTAACAGGGCAGCGGTGCCAAGTGCTGATGTCACGGCCGTGGTCAAGGGTCTGAAGAATGGGGAGGGCAAGGCCCTGCTCCTTTCATCGATGGGGCGTCATTGTCCAGAATGTATCAACAGTGGGTAATGAGCGAGGCGCCGTCACCCACGTTTTATCGGTTTCCGTAATTGGTTTGTTGGTTTCAAAGTGCCAATGACCAGAATTCCGACAGCGATGGCGGTTCCGAAGAACCGTGGCGATTAATGCGAGCGGAGCAATTCATTGTGCCCCCGTCATTGGGGAGCCATGAAAACGTTTAGGTCACCGGGGCCGCAATGCCCGTAGTTGACGGCGGTGCGGCCGTCTAGGGCAGGGTGCCTGTTAGATCTTGCAAACCCGAAGGAGTGAGCCTCATCGGCGCTGGTGAGTGAATCATGGCCGTCAGTGTATGGCTAGGCAGCGGTATCTCGTGGCCTAGTAAGTGCCAAGAGCGCAGAGCATGCGAGCGTTTTCATAGGATGTGCGCACACGCCGTAAGCGATCAGGCGTGAGACCTCTGGTTGCTCAGACAAGCGGTGGCCATCATGCCGGGGTGTTCATGGCGGAGCCATCCCTGATGGGTTGCCGGAAAACCGGCTCCTTCGGTACTCGAGCTATCTCGAGTTCCGTCACTCTTTGGCCACGAACGGCGCGGGTCGCGCACCGTCACGGTATCCCGTCACGATCGTTACTGGTCGCTCCCCACGAGCTTCCATAGCTTGCCGGTAAAGGCGTCCAGCTCGGTAGGAGGAACGCACGAGTGGTCCACTCATCACGCCAACAAACCCAATCTCGCGGGCCTCTTCCGCCAACTCGTCAAACTCCTGCGGAGTCACCCAGCGGTCGATGGGGTGCAGATAGGCGTTGGGGCGCAGGTACTGGGTGATCGTCAGCAGGTCAGTGTTGGCGTCGTGAAGGGCCTGCATGGCTTCCGAGATCTCCTCCCGAGTCTCTCCCATGCCGAGGATGAGATTCGACTTGGTGATGAGACCGGCCTCGTGTGCCGAGTTGAGGACGGCCAGAGAACGGTCGTACCGGAATCCTGGCCGGATACTTTTGAAGATACGGGGAACTGTCTCGAGGTTGTGTCCGAAGACTTCTGGGCGTGACTCGAAAACAACGTCGAGGAGTTCTTGCTTGCCGGAGAAGTCCTGGGCCAGCATCTCGACTCCGACTCCGGGGTTTACCTGGTGGATTTGACGAACCGTTTCGGCGCACAACCAGGCACCCTCGTCGTCGAGGTCGTCGCGACACACCGAAGTGACAGTGGCGTAGCGTAACCCCATCTGCTTAACGGACTCAGCAACGCGACGGGGTTCGTCCGTGTCATAACCCTCCGGCTTGGCCGACTCAATCTGGCAGAAGTCGCAGCGACGTGTGCAGTGGTCGCCGCCGATAAGGAAGGTGGCCTCACGATCTTCCCAGCATTCGAAGATGTTGGGGCAGCCAGCCTCCTGACACACGGTGTGAAGGTCACCGTCGATCATCCGGCGGCGCATATCGCGGTATTCGGGACCCATCGTGGCCCGAGTACGGATCCAGCGGGGCTTGTCCTCAATGGGGGTCTGGGAGTTTTTGACCTCGATTCGGAGGAGCTTTCTACCGTCTGCTTCGACACTCACGATGGCCAGTCTAACTGCGCGTGCTGAAGTTGCGAAGTGTCAGTGAATGGGTCACCACGAACAGGCTCGACAGGCTCATGGCTAGCCCAGATATCAGTGGATTGAGGAGTCCGGAAGCTGCAATCGGGATCGCCGCGATGTTGTAGAGGAACGCCCATACAAGGTTGCCTCGGATGGTGCGAAGGGTGCGTCGGGACAGTGCAATGGCGTCCGGGACGACACTCAGATGGTGACGCACACAGATAATGTCCGCGCTGCGCATTGCAATGTCGGTACCAGTGACCATTGCCAGACCAAGATCAGAGCTGGCCAAGGCAGCCGCGTCGTTAATCCCGTCTCCGACCATGGCGACGTGACGACCCTCGTTGCGCAGCTTATCGACGACTTCGGCTTTGTCGGTGGGGAGAACCTCTGCACGCACATCATCGATACCAAGCTGGGAAGCAACGGCATTCGCAGCGGCCATGGAGTCTCCGGTGAGGAGGATGGTTCGCAGCCCCATCTTCTTCAGCCGGGCGATGACCTCAGAAGCTTCGGACTTGACCGTGTCGGAAATGACAAGAGCTGCAGCGGCTTGTCCGTCGATTGCTACCAGGGCGGTGGAGTGACCGGTGCGGGCCGCCTGGTCGACAGCCTCAGTGAGTTCGGCGGGAATGGTTATACCGGTCTCGGTGAGGAAGGCGGGATTGCCGACCATGACATGATGGCCGTCGACCTCGCCTTCGCTACCACGCCCTGCGACGGTGCGTGGGCTGGGGCATTGCGGCACGGTGGAGCCGACAGCGGCGACGATCGCTTTGGCTACCGGATGGGTGGAGTGCTGATCTAGAGCTGCGGCATATTGATGGGCTTGCTTGAGGTCATGCCCGTGAGCGGCAATTCGGTCGGTGAGGGCCATGTCCCCGGTGGTCACAGTGCCGGTTTTGTCGAGGATGACAGTATCTATGCGCCCCGACGCTTCCAGAGCCTCCGGACCTTTGATGAGGATTCCCAGCTGACCGCCGCGTCCGACCCCGACCATGAGAGCAGTTGGGGTAGCCAGCCCCAGCGCACAGGGGCAGGCGATGATGAGCACAGAGAGAGCCGCAGACAATGCATGACGGATGCCGACCCCGGCTATCCACCACCCGAAGAAGGTGAGGAAGACGATGGCTAGTACCGCCGGCACAAAAATCTCGACGACTTTGTCGACCAGACGCTGGACATTGGCTTTTCGGGCTTGGGCTTCCTCGGCCATGACCGCCATCTGAGCAAGTTGGCTGCGCGCTCCCACACCTGTGGCACGCGCGACGATTCGCCCGGTGAGGTTCATCGTTCCACCCAAAACAGTCGATCCAACGGTGGCGTCGACTGGCATTGGTTCGCCAGTCATCATCGAGGTATCAATACTCGACGCCCCCTCAACGATCTTCCCGTCAGCGGCGAGAGTCTCACCTGCCAAGGTGACGAACAAGTCGCCCTGGTGCAACTTCTCAATGGGGATGACGGTTTCGGTCCCGTCACGCAACACGCGTGCATTCTTGGCCGCCAGCTGGCCCAAGGCCGTCAGCACCGAGCGAGCTGACCTCTTGGCGCGGGCCTCGAAGTAACGCCCAGCTAGAAGGAAGCAGGTGACCCCTGCCGCGACGTCGAGATAGAGGGTGTCCGCCCCGGCAGGGGTAATGCCATAGCCAAGCCAGTACCCTTCGTTGTCTTGCGTGCCGATAAGGATGGAGATAAAAGACCACCCAAAAGACGACAACACACCTAGGGAGACCAGGGTGTCCATGGACGTCATGCCGTGGCGCAGATTTAACCAGGTCGCCTTGTGAAATGGCCATGCCGACCAAAAAACTACCGGCAAGGAAAGCACCATGAGCAGCCAGTCCCACGCGGGAAAGCGCAGCTGCGGTTCGAGGGCTAATACCAACCCGATGTCCATCAGTGGCAGGGTGAGCAGGACGGCGACGATGAGTCGGCGGCGCAGCATCGTGATGCGCCGTTCCGCCTCGGCAGCCAGATCAATATCAGAGAGTGCTGCGGCGGTGTATCCAACATCCTTGATGGCAGCGATGGCGTCCTCGATGTCGATGCCAGTAACTGTCGCTCGTTCAGAGGCATAATTGACGCTCGCGTGAACTCCGTCAATACGTGTCAGACGCTTCTCTATGGTGGTGGCACACGCCGCGCAGGTCATCCCTTCGATCTGGAGCTGGACCGGAGGACGAAGGACGGATTCGTCCTCATCCTGTTCGTCGCTCGTCACCGTAGTCATGACGGGTTCTCCGGATTGTGCGGTTTGATTTCTTGTCCAGCCATTCGAGCCAACATGTCGTTGTATGCGGCGAGGGATTCGTCAAGAGTGGCGTCCTCGGAGGCGTCGACCCGGCGTTGGTCACGCCGATCGGCCATGAACCATTGCACGCATAAAGCGATCAGCACCAAGGCCATCGGAATCTCACCAGTGGCCCAGGTGATCTGGCCGCCAAGGTTTTGGTCATCGCGCAGATTCGCTACCCAGGGGATCGACAGAGCCTGGTAGAACTCTTTGCCGATGACTTGATGGGCATTCATTGTGATGACGGCGAAGAAGGAGTGAAAGGGCATTGCGGTGATGACGAAGCCCAGCCGGCCAATGTGAGGCAGGGACGCAGGCAGGTCGTCCAGACCAATGACATACTCGAAAAGCATGAACCCGGCCATCAGAAAATGCAGCAGCATCCACTGGTGACCCCAGTGATAGCGCATCAAATAGCCGAAGATCGGGGTGAAATACACCACGTAGAAGCTGGCGATGAAGACGATCCAAGCCGCAAACGGGCCGAAGAGAAGCTTCGTGGGACGCCATTCCAGCGCCGCCATCAGACAATCCTGAGGTCCATTAAAGCCGTCGTCAATCTGGTCACCGGTACGAAAAGCCTCCCTCATGAGGGTCACCGGCGCTCCCAGCACCAACAGTGCAGGTATCAGCATGTTGAAGGTCATGTGGACCAACATGTGCCAGCTGAACTGCATGGAGGAGTACTCCCACAGGCCTGCGCTCGCCAAATAGATCACGATGACCCAGGCCCCGATCCAAGAACCGATACGCGCGCTAGACCATGCGCCTCCGCGACGCTTGACGATGGTTACCGCTACGAGGTATCCGGCAATCCCTAGCATCGACAGGACCCAGAAGCCAATGTTGGGTCGGCCCGGGGCTAGTAAGACACCAGTGGTGGGTGCCGACGGCAGTTCGTAGCCCAGGTAGTTCACGGCCGGCGTCTGCCCAACGAGGTAGCGCGGCGGAATGAGCTGGGTGCTGGCCCCCGTGACCGTTACAACGATCGCGACCATTGCCAGACGAAGCCACCCAGAGATTCTAGAGCGTGGTAACCAACTCGCGGCTACCCACACCGTCGCCGCAATGAGCAGGACGACCCGAGCCACGCCCCACCGATCCGATAGCCAGGAATGCCCAGCTTGGCCTTGCCAGGTGACGACGATTCCGCCGGCCAAACTGATGAGTGCTCCGAGACGCTCTAACCATGCCAACCTGTTGCTGATCGCGGGGCTGGGCCCAGTGAGGACCTCGGCGAGGACGCAGGCCGCCGCAATGGTCATGCCGACGGCAGCGAGAGCTCCCGAATCGGTGGCGAAGTCATGGTTGAGACCTACCGAAATGGCTCCGGTTACTGGAATCGGCAGGGCGGCAAGGATCGTCACCAAGGTTGCCATGACAAGGCCGCCAAGATGAGTCGTGAGCAGAGCTAGCAGCGCGACCACCAGCCCCAACACGGCGACGACGAGCCAGGCCGTTACCGAGGGAGTCGAGGAGAGGTAGGTGGGTATGTCGAGGATCGCCTGCTCAAAGGTCAAACCGGCAGAGTCGGCCGATTCCAAAGGAATCATGAGCAGCGCCAGCAGTGCCCACATCTGGGCTGCCAGCCAGGCTCGGCGCCCGCGGGTGCGAGTGCGGTCGACAGTGTCGCGATGAGGCGAACACAAGGTAGCGCGGAAAAGCTCGGCCAAAGTCCACGTCAGTGTTGCCCAAAAGAGGGTCCCGACGACGGCGTGGAGGACGCTGGTGAGGAGGTCCGGAGTTTCCCTGCCCAACAGACGAGGTTCGAAGGAGCGGAGTCGACCAATCATGGCGGCTATGGCGGCCATGACGACACTCGTGGCCACGAGTAGCGGTCCAGTGGCGCGAGCGCGAATGGGATGCGTCACCAACATCTCCTTTGGGACGGGGTAGGGGAGACTGTAGCCCAGCGGACGGACAGGTTCATGAAGTTGGGTGGAGGAACGCCGGATGTTCCCGACGCGGAATGTCTGGACTCATTTCGTAGGGTCGGAATGACATCATTTCGGTGAGGATGGGTTCGAGTTTGCCTGCCACCTCGAGCATGGTGGGCACCTCAGCCTCAGGGCCGTGCAGACGCCTCAGCTCGCGTCCCATACTGGTGACGTCAGCATCAGAAATACCGCAGGGAATGATGTTGTCGAACCTGGCGGTGTCGGGGTCGATATTGAGAGCGAATCCATGCATCGCCGTTTGCCGAGACACCCGGATACCGATGGCACAGATCTTGCGCTCAGGCCCCATCCCGTCGGAGGGGAACCAGACGCCGGTGCGTCCCGGGACACGACCGGCCTTCAACCCATACTCAGCAACGAGGCGGATGATTGACTCCTCGACGCGACGCACATAATCCACGACTCCGATACCGCGTTGCAGAAAGACTATGGGGTAACCGACGAGCTGGCCTGGACCGTGCCAGGTGATCTCACCACCACGATCTACCGGGACGACGGGGGTGCCATCGAAGGGGTAGGCCTCGGGGCGGGTGCGCCGCCCAGCAGTGTAGACGGGGTCATGTTCGACGTAGATGACCGTATTGGGGCGGTGATGGCTGGAAACCTCGGCGTGGATCTCACGCTGGTGGGCCCAGCACTCGTTGTACTCAGTGCGAACTGGGGGATTCTCGGCGATGCCCAGATACTCGAATTCCAAGCCGGCGGGATGGTCTACCCATCCTTTCGGGGCCACCCCGTTAACGACTTGAGGCGTGGCAGGTTGTGGGGTTGCCGGGGCTTCGTCGCGATCGCAGGGCTGGTTCTGGGGGGTTGTCACGCTCATCCATGGTAGTCCGGATATGCAACGGGGCCTGGTGCGCGATTCCGCACCAAGCCCCGTCGAGATGTTCGAATCAGAACTCTCCGGCGAAGTCGCCTTCTTCCAGACGGGCCTTGATACCCGACAAGAAGCGAGCTGCCACAGCACCGTCAATGAGACGGTGATCGTAGGACAAGGAGAGGTACATGATGTCGCGGATGGCGATGGTGTCCTCACCGAACTCGTTGGTGACCACGACTGGACGCTTCACCAAGGCTCCAGTGCCGAGGATCGCAACCTCCGGCTGGTTGACAATCGGGGTGTCGAAGAGAGCGCCGGCCGATCCGTAGTTGGTGATGGTGAAAGTGCCACCGGCGAGTTCGTCGGGGGTGACCTTGTTGGCGCGGGTTCGAGCGGCAAGGTCACCGATTTGGTGAGCCAGGCCAGCGATATTGAGGTCGCCGGCATTCTTGATAACCGGAACCAGTAGACCGCGCGGGGTGTCGACGGCAATGCCGATGTTCTCGGATTCGCCGTAGGTGATCGTCCCGGCTTCGGTGTCGATGTTCGCATTGAACTTCGGGTTGGCCTTGAGAGCCTCGACGACGGCCTTTGTGATGAACGGCAGATAGGACAGACCGACTCCTTCCCGAGCTTTGAAGGCAGCCTTCTCAGCCTTACGGATACGGGAGATAGCCGTCATGTCCACCTCGACGGTGGCGGTGAGCTGGGCAGAGACCTGCAAAGACTCCACCATGCGCGACGCAATGACCTTGCGCAGGCGGCTCATCTTTTCGGTGGTGCCGCGCAGGGCAGCCGCTTCCGGCGAGACCTGCTGCGAGGCTTTACGAGCCGAGCCAGCGGGCTTTGGGGCAGGCACAGGAGCGGGAGCCGGTGCGGGCGAGGGAGCCTGTTCAGACTTGCCGGCAGCAGCTAGGACATCCTGCTTACGGATGCGACCGCCGACGCCGGTCCCGGTGATGGTGGACAGGTCGACGTTGTTTTCCTTGGCCAGCTTACGAACCAGCGGAGTGACGTAGACGTCCGAGGAGGGGCTAGTGGCACGCGGGGCGACCTCGTTGGTGCCAGCGGTCTTGGGAGCCTCAGCAGGTTTGGTAGCGGGAGCCGGTTGAGGAGCCTCAGTTGCCTTCGGGGTAGCCGGAGCGGGGGCTGGGGCTTCTTCGGTCTTGTTCTTTACCGGCTCCTCAGCCGGTTCGACCTTGGGTTCGGCGGGCGCCGAACCGGACTTGGAGGGGTCGCCGATGATGGCGAGAACGGCACCGACTTCGGCGTCCTCGTCTTCGGGGACTTTGATTTCCAGCAGGGTGCCGGATGCGGGGGAGGGAACTTCGGTGTCGACCTTGTCGGTGGACACCTCGAGTAGGGGCTCGTCAGCCTCGACGGTGTCTCCGACAGCCTTGAGCCAGCGGGACACGGTGCCTTCAGTGACGGACTCACCCAGCGCGGGAAGAGTGACCTCAACACCCGTGGCTGCACCGCCAGCGGTGGCGGCAGGCTTCTCGTCAGCAGCCGGTTTGGACTCGGGCTCCGGTTCAGGGGCCTCGTCATGTCCGCTGGGGGCCTCAGCCGGGGCAGAACCGGACTCGGAGGGGTCGCCGATGATGGCGAGAACGGCACCGACTTCGGCGTCCTCGTCTTCGGGGACTTTGATTTCCAGCAGGGTGCCGGATGCGGGGGAGGGAACTTCGGTGTCGACCTTGTCGGTGGACACCTCGAGTAGGGGCTCGTCAGCCTCGACGGTGTCTCCGACAGCCTTGAGCCAGCGGGACACGGTGCCTTCGGTGACGGACTCACCCAGCGCGGGAAGAGTGACTTCGGTCGACATGTGTTGGAGCTCCTTTGCAAGCCGCGACGTATTGACTGCAAGCCTAGCTTGACGATGGTCAAATGTGCAGTTCGTCCCATTTTAGAATTCAGGAAAACCTCCTGCGAACATGGCGAAGGGCAGGGTCCACAGGCCCTGCCCTCACGACGATCTGGCTGATTAGTCAGCCAAATTAGCGGCCAGCTGCACCAAGGTGCGCACTCCGAACCCGGTTCCCTGGATCGGGGTGTAATCGTGTGGCTTACCCTCGTTGAAGGCCGGGCCGGCGATATCGAGGTGAGCCCACTCAGTTCCAGGGGTCACGAAGTTCTGCAGGAAGGCGGCAGCGAGGATCGCCCCGCCCTCACGGGCCCCCGTCGATTTCACGTCGGCGATATCTGAATGCAGTTGCTCCCGGAATTCGTCCCTGACAGGCAGTTCCCAGAAGTCTTCGCCAGCCGCTTCGGAGGCGTCCAGCAGGGTATCGGCGGCCTGCGCGCTGGAGGTCATTACTCCGGCAGTGTGGTTGCCGAGGGCGACCATGCAGGCACCGGTGAGGGTGGAAATGTCGACGAGGTAGTCGGGCTCGTCTTCACAAGCGCGGGCTAGGCCGTCAGCCATGACAATGCGGCCTTCGGCGTCGGAGTTGCCATTCTCGACGGTCTTACCGCCATATATGGTGACGACATCTGAAGGACGCCAAGCCGACCCGGACGGCATGTTCTCGGCCATGCAGCCGTATGCGATGACGCGGACATTGAGACCTAGACGGGCAACTGCGCCGACAGCAGCCAGCACAGCGGCAGCACCGCCCATGTCAGATTTCATGGTGTACATACCGTCGGCGGTCTTGATGTTGAGACCGCCGGAGTCAAAAGTGATGCCTTTGCCGACCAGGGCCAAAGTCGTGGTCGCGCCCCGTGGCGCATATTCGACGCGAACCAGACGCGGGGAGTGAGCTGAGCCGCCACCGACTGCCAGGATGCCCCCGAAACCGCTGCGGACAAGGTCTTTCTCGTCGAGGACATCGACCGTGACGTCCTCGAGATCCTTGCACCACGACCGTGCTGAGGCGGCAAAGGTCTTTGGGTAAAGCACGTTGGCTGGGGCGTCCACCCAGTCGCGGGCGGTGTAAACAGCGTCGGCGAGAATCCGAGCCTTCTCCAGTTCTGGTTTGGCACCACGTGCATTCGAGACGATCGTAACGGTGGAAACCTCGAGAGTATCCGGGTTGGCGGTGATAGCCGGCACCTTGTAACAACCGAGCAGGGCGCCTTCGGCGGCGATACGAACTTGTTGTGGCGAGGTTATGCCCATGTCGACGGCCACCTTGAGGCTGGTTTCGTGGGCGAGAGAAGCAGCAGTACGCGCACCGGCACCGACAGCCTTGCGGAGGTTCTCGTCGTCACCTCCTTCGGCCCCGCAGCCGACCAAGACGAGACTGTTTCCAGACCAGGGCAACACCACGGTGGAACCAAGTTTCGTCTTTCCGCCAGCGCGGACGGCAACCTCGGCCAGCGTTGCACCAAACCTTTCCTCCGCCTCTTTTACAACTCGCGGAGCAAGTCCCTGAATGAGAGGACCCTGGGAACCCTCGACGAGGCCGGCAATGACGACATCGGCGCCGTTGGCATTGCGGGAGACCTTAAGATGAGGACGCGGACGGTTGGGTAGCTCGGTGCTGTTGGCCACGAGGATTCCTCTCATTCGGGGGTCGGTTCAGCATGGGCCCGCTCAGAATCAGGCCGACGCCTCGTCTGCAGCCTAGTCGAGGTACGTCAGCTGCGGGACACTTCCGTGCCGATACCGCGCCATTATGGTGAGGTTGTGAATTCAATTACCCCGGTCGGTCAGAGCACGCCTCCCCGACGTCGCGTCAGCCACCCCACGGTGCGGATGGTTTTAGACGTCGTCGTTGTGGTGGCTGGAGTAGCCCTGCTGGTGTGGGGCATCGTCGGGATGGCCTCGCCGACGATCACCTGCCGTGGGGCCGAGATGCATCCGGGCGACACCTGTTTTAAGGCGACATACACCGCTACCCGTAGCAACACGGTGCAGACCTACGAGCAACGTCGTCGATCCATTGCTCAGTCTCGCCCGACCGTGATCGGTCTGGGAGCTGCGTTGACAGCCTTCGGGGCCGTGATGAGTTGGCAGAGCGTCAAAACCCGCCGCCGAGATCACTCTTCGGACAATCCCATCGGGCCATAAACGACGTCATCGCCGTCCATGAGGGTAACTTCGTCAATGCCGGCGTCCTGCAACTCGGGCCACGTCTCGGAAAGCCATGCCTCAGCTTCTTCCTGAGACTCGAACTGCTGGCCAGCGCCAATCTCGCCGAGGTGCTCGGCCCCCTTGACAGTGACGTGGGACTGTTTGAAAACCCATGAGTAACTCATACTTACAAGCCAACCACGTCCATGCCTGGAAGGGGACGCGGACGCGGCAACGTCGTGGAGCTTGACTTGTAGGCCGTATCAATGTCAGTTATTTTTGGTGCCGCGCTTGATACGAGGTTCCGGATTGCGCCAGCGGCGCATGGTCATCGCCCGGTTGTTGAGATAGGCCCATAGGCCGCGAAGGGGGGCGTTGGGGTACCGAGCGCGAATTCCCTTCTTGGCACCATGCCACAGCCTCCAAGAGTCGATCAGCCATAGCACCATGACGATCAGCATTCCCAAGGACAGGGCATTGACAACACTAACCGCAGCGGGAGCGATGAAGAGCGTGGCCAACCAGATCACCATGACAGCCAGGAAAATCGGCATGATGAACTCACTGAACGTCCAACGTGCGTCAACGTAGTCGCGGATGTAACTACGTTCAGGGCGCCGTTCGGCCGCTTCCATGGCTGCTGCTTGGCGCTCGCGCTTAGCCAATCGCTCACGTTTGCGAGCTTCTTTCTTGCTCAGGGTTGGCTTGAGCCGTTCCCGACGGGCAGCCTCAGCCTCAGCGCGAGTCGGGGTCGGGCCTTTCTTGGCCACATGGCGCGTCTGGGGCTTCGACTGTTCAACCGGTGTTTCCTGGGTATCTGCTCGATTTTCCTTGGCGGTGGGAGACCCCTTCATGGTACGAGGCTGCTTGGCAGCCTGTTTCCCCGCGTTACTGCCAGTCTCGTCGGACGTAGCCCTTGGAGCTGCTGTGGCCGAGGATGGAGAGGAATCTGTGCTGGACCCTGGCTCTGCCTTGACGGTCTTGTCCGCCGGTTCGGCCTTCTTGCTGTCTCCCTGCTCGTAGGGGCGGAACAGTCGCACGATCCATCCTCTTTTTGTGTCGTACTCGTGCCCCCGGTGGCTTGTTCCAGCCGGGGCGACCCGGTGTGGGCTGAGTAGATTCTACGGGTATTCTTCTGGGTTGTTGTTGCGTGGTCCCGTAGGCTAAGAGCCAGGCAACCGCAATGCTGACGACTTCCCAGAGTCATCAGGCACCGAAGGGGAAGGACCCGACTCCACCTATGGCTGGCATATTTGAACGACTTTCGACGGTTTTCCGTTCCAAGGCGAACAAGGCTCTCGATAAGATCGAGGACCCGCGAGAAACCCTCGATTATTCCTACCAGCGTCAGCTCGACATGTTGCAAAAGGTGCGCAGGGGCGTCGCCGACGTCGCCACGAGCCGAAAGCGCGTCGAGCTGCAGATGAATCAACTGCAGGCCGACGTCGACAAGATGCAAAATGCGGCTGCGCGCGCCCTTGAACAGGGTCGCGAGGATCTGGCACGCGAGGCCTTGACCCGCAAGGCTGCGTTGCAGGGTCAGCTCAATGATCTTCAGTCTCAGCACGCCACGCTGCAAGGTGAGGAGGAAAAACTCATCCGTGGCTCCCAGCGTCTCCAGGCCCGCGTGGATGCCTTCCGCACGAAGAAAGAGACCATCAAGGCCACCTACTCGGCTGCTGAAGCTCAGACTCGTATCAATCAGGCCTTCACCGGTCTCAACGAAGAGATGGGTGACATCGGTATGGCGATCACGCGCGCCGAGGATAAGACCACAGAGCTTCAGGCCCGCGCAGGCGCCCTGGACGAGCTCATGGCCAGCGGCGCTATCGAGGACCCCACTCGCGATTACGGCGACGACATCACTCGTGAGCTCGACAGCCTCGCCAACGATCACTCCATTGACGCTGAGCTGTCTGCTCTCAAGGCGCAGCTGGACGCCGGACGCGATGGTTCCACCCCGGAACTCGAGTCTGGTGCTGATGGGGGGACGAATCCGGGAACCGGATCGCGGCCCGTGCGACGCCAAGGGGGCCAGGCATGATTATCCGCATTGTTAGTGAGGGTCAGTGGCAGGTGCCCGACACTGAAATGGAGCACCTCAACCGTATTGATTCGCGCGTTGAGCACGCCATCGAGACCAGCTCCCAGAGTGAGCTTACTGAAGCTCTCTCGGAGCTGGTGACAACCGTTCGCGCGATAGGTACCCCGGTTGCCGACGACAACATTGTCGACTCGGATCTCATAGTTCCCGACGTCTCGGCAACGATCGAGGAAGTCTCGGTTTGGCTCTCGGAGAACCCGGCCGGAGACGGACTGATCCCCGGCTGAGCGAGGACAACCATCCCTGTTCCGCTGCGCGCTGAATTGATGTAGTTCGATGTCATGCGGATACAGTGGATGACGCGACGGGACGACATACCCGCCCGATCCACCAGGATCGACCGCCCGGGTCATCTCCCCGGGACCGTCCACCACACGTTCTTGGAGTCCATATGACCGACACCGTCAACGCCCCCACCACCGATGGAATCATTCTTACCGACGCGGCTGCCGCCAAGGTGAAGTCCCTGCTCGATCAAGAGGGTCGCGACGACCTTGCTCTGCGTCTGGCTGTGCAGCCAGGCGGTTGCTCGGGTCTGCGCTACCAGCTCTTCTTTGATGAGCGTCACCTCGACGGTGACATCGTCAAGACTTACGGCGGGGTCGACGTGGTGACTGATCGGATGAGCGCTCCCTACTTGGCAGGCGCGACAATCGATTTCATGGACACCATCGAGAAGCAGGGGTTCACCATCGACAACCCCAACGCGACCAGCACTTGTGCTTGTGGGGACTCCTTCCACTGAGCCGATTCTGGCTACTGAGATCATTCTCCGAACAGACCGTTTGAGATTATTGAGGCGTTTCGTCAGCCCGACTAGGCGGACGGAGCGCCTTCTTTTCGCTATTGTTCGGTGTGACAGACATAACAGTCACCCGTCGCCACCGTCGGGTCGGGGCGGGCTTGCAATGGGGAAGGGTGAGCCGTGGGACGCAGACTCAGCTGGCGACACGACCTTGAGCGGGACGTGCCCCGAAGAGGTGGCGGTGTTGCCGGAAAGGTCAGTGGTGCCTGTGCCGCAACGATTGCGGTACTGGCACTGAGCGGCTGTGGCAGTACCGGATCTGGGCGCCCAGCTCGCCTCGGTCTCGTCGATCCGGCGTCAGACCGTGCCGTGCATATGGGAAATATGTGGGTCGGTGCATGGGTTGCTGCGCTTGTCATTGGCGTATTCGTGTGGGGACTCATTGGATACGCGGCCTTTAAGTTCCGTCGTAAGGATGGAGATCCGGCGATTCCCCGGCAGTCGCGCTACCACCTTCCGCTTGAGGTGCTTTACACCGTCGTCCCGTTCCTCGTCATCGGCGTGCTGTTCTTCTACACCGTCCGTACCGAGAACAAGGTGCTCGAGCAAGATCCTGAGCCTGACCATGTTGTCAACGTCGTCGGCCAGAAGTGGTCGTGGACCTTCAACTACATGGAAGGAGAGAATCCGGACGCCGGAGGTGTTGTCACTCATGAGGTGGGCACCATCGAAAAGATTCCGGACCTTTACCTTCCGGTGAACGAGTCGGTGCGTTTCCACCTCAAGTCCGCCGATGTCATTCACTCCTTCTGGGTCCCGGCCTTCTATTTCAAGATGGACGTCATTCCGGGTCATCCCAACCAGTTCGACCTCACCCCGACGAAGATTGGCGTTTACGACGGCAAGTGCGCCGAGTTGTGTGGTACCTATCACGCCAACATGATCTTCAAGGTGCATGTAGTGTCGGCCGAGGATTACAACAAGCACCTCCAGCAGCTCAAGGCACAGGGCAACACCGGTGAGATCAAGCCTCCGAACTCCGTCACCGCCCTCACGGCCGCCGATTCGAAGGAGGGGAAGAAGTGACCAGCGCATCTATCGCCCAGCGCAGCGCAGTAACTCCGGCGTTGAGCCGTGAGGAGCGTCGCAAGACCAGCTTTGGCGCTCTTGTCTGGGATTACATGACGACTACTGACCACAAGAAGATCGGACGGCTGTACTTCGCTACGTCGCTGTTCTTCTTCGCCTTCGGCGGCATTCTTGCCCTGCTTATTCGAGCGGAGCTGGCCTACCCGGGTATGCAGTTCGTACACCAGGAGACCTTCAACCAGCTCTTCACGATGCACGGCACAATCATGTTGCTGATGTTCGCCACCCCGTTGTTTTCCGGGTTCGCGAACTTCTTCATGCCGCTTCAGATTGGTGCCCCTGACGTCGCCTTCCCGCGCATCAATCAGTTCGCATACTGGCTGTATCTTTTTGGCTCGCTGATGGCCTGCGCTGGCTTCCTCACCCCCGGAGGCGCTGCTAGCTTCGGCTGGTTTGCGTACGCACCGCTTTCGGATGCTGTTAACTCTCCGGGAGTTGGCGGTGACTTGTGGGTTATGGGTCTGTACCTGCTGGGTCTGTCATCCATCCTCGGTGCAGTCAACTTCATAACGACGATCATCCTCATGCGTACTCCCGGCATGACGATGTTCCGGATGCCGGTGTTCTCCTGGAATATCCTCATCACCTCGATCTTGGTCCTCGTCGTCTTCCCGGTGCTGTCCGCCGGCCTGCTCGTCCTCGAGGCTGACCGAGCTTTGGGGTCTCGCATTCTCGACGCTGCCAGCGGAGGCCCGATCCTGTGGCAGCACCTCTTCTGGTTCTTCGGGCACCCTGAGGTTTACGTGATCGCCCTGCCGTTCTTCGGCATCATCACTGAAGTCCTTCCGGTTTTCAGTCGTAAGCCGGTCTTTGGCTACGTCGGTCTGGTGTTCGCCACCTTGGCCATTGGAGGGTTGTCGGTGTCGGTGTGGGCCCACCACATGTTCGTCACCGGCGCGGTCTCTCTGCCGTTCTTCTCCTTTATGACTTTCACGATCGCCGTTCCAACGGGTGTGAAATTCTTCAACTGGATCGGCACGATGTGGGGCGGGTCGTTGAGTTTCGACACACCAATGCTCTTCGCCATTGGATTCCTGACGACCTTCCTCTTCGGTGGTTTGACCGGAGTCATGCTCGCCAGCCCGCCGATGGACTTCAATGTCTCAGACAGCTACTTCGTGGTGGCCCACTTCCACTACGTGCTCTTCGGAACCGTGGTGTTCGCAATGTTTGCCGGCTTCTACTACTGGTGGCCGAAGATCACCGGGCACATGCTTAACGAGACATGGGGCAAGATCCACTTCTGGATGTTGTTCGTCGGTTTTCACACCACTTTCCTCGTGCAGCACTGGCTGGGGGCCGAGGGTATGCAGCGTCGTATCGCTGACTATGGCTCTTGGGAAGGTTTCACTCTCCTCAACCAGGTATCGACCTTCGGCTCTTTCCTGTTGGCCATTTCAATGCTGCCTTTCGTCTGGAACGTATGGATTACCCGTCACGATCCGAACATCGAGGTCGACGATCCGTGGGGTTGGGGCCGTACCCTCGAGTGGGCTACGTCGTGCCCGCCGCCTACCCACAACTTCACCAAGATGATCCGCGTGCGTTCTAACTCCCCGGTCTTTGACCTGAATCATCCGGAGGCCGCGATGGCTCCCAAGGCTGAGGAAGCGAATCCGCGTGAACTTGTCCGCTCCGGCAAGGAGGATGCCTGATGAAACCGGAACGTTGGGTCTTTGGTGGGCTTGGCCTGTTCTACGTCATCATGACTCCGGTGTATTGGTTCACGGCTCATGAGGTTGCCGGTACTTGGGTACTGGGACTGTCGGGAGTCATGGCCCTGATGGTGTTCTTCTACGTTCAGGTCATCTCCAAGAAGATCAACCCACGTCCTTCCGATGAGAAGGATGGTGAGGTGATCGATGGCGCTGGACCGGTGGGATTCTTCCCTCCGCAAAGCATTTGGCCCTTCTGGTGCGCTCTTGTCGTGGCAATCGTTTGCCTAGGTCCGGTGTTCGGATGGTGGATATCGCTGCTAGGTCTCGGCCTGGGGATCTGGGCCGCTTCGGGGTGGGCCTTTGAGTACTACCGCGGGGACTACCAGCACTGACGACAATGTGAAGGCCGGGACCGTCATGACGGTCCCGGCCTTGTGCTGTGTTAGTGCGGTTTAGATTGCCTCTGCAATGTGTTGAGAACCGTCGCAGAACCGAATAAAACGCCTCACCGTGGTGTCGTCGTCCAGACAGACTAAGGCAGCCTGAGCGACGGCCTCACGGGACACTGTGTCGTGCTTGTATTCCTCGCCTTCCGCTAGCAGGCGGATGCCAGTGGCGGGATCGTGGCTCAGAGTTACCGGGCCAAGGATGGTCCACTGAACCGTCGAGTTCATGGTGTGACGGTCGGCAGCAGCCTTTGCGTCAGCGTAGGGGAAGAAGTCGTCGTCGGAGGGGACACCGTGCTCTGGGCTGCCACACCAAGAGATGAGGACGAATCGTGGTCCATGAGGGGAGCGGGCAATGGCGTCGACAAGATCCTTGCAGGCGTCGCGGTCGACAGCGTAGGTCTGCTCGGGGCCGCCTTTGCCACCTGCTCCGGCTGACCACACTACGGCGTCGTGGCTGTTGACGAGGTCGTCCCACTCAGAAGGCCTCAGAGAGGTTATGTCAGCGACGATCGGATTTCCGCCCCACCTGACCACGTCAGCGCCCTGGTCTTCACGTCTAATAACGGAATCGATGTGTCCTCCCTTCGAGCTGGCGTGCTGGGTGAAGTGTTTGGCCACATGTCCGTGGCCGCCAATAACGAGAATTCGATCTGCTGTCATAGTTTTCACCCTAGAATCGACCAAGGTCGGCCTACAGTGCGTGACGACTGTAGGCCGCTATGGGCTCAGGTCCAGCTGTGCTGTAGGGGGCGTCCTTCCTCATACCCGGAGGGGGACTGAACGCCGATGACGGCCTTTTCGTGGAATTCATTGAGGTTCGCTGCTCCGGCGTAAGTGCAGGAAGAGCGAACTCCAGAAGTGATGAAATCGACGAGGTCTTCGACTCCAGGACGCTGAGGATCGAGATACATCTTCGACTGGGAGATACCTTCTTCGAACAATGCGGCGCGCGCTCTTTCGAACGCACTGCGCTGACGAGTGCGGTGTCGCACTGCTCGGGCCGAGGCCATTCCGAAGGATTCCTTGTACAGGCGTCCATCATGGTCGACGAGCATGGCACCGGTGGATTCGTGGGTACCTGCGAACCATGAGCCGATCATGACCGAGCCAGCGCCGGCCGCCAGGGCGAGTGCAACATCACGGGGATGACGGACGCCGCCGTCTGCCCAGATAGCCCCGTCAACCTCGGCGGCTGCCTCAGCGCATTCCAGTACTGCAGAAAACTGCGGACGGCCAACCCCGGTCTGCATACGGGTCGTACACATGGCTCCCGGCCCGACTCCGACCTTGATGATGTCTGCTCCAGCCTCCAACAAGTCGAGTGTGCCGCGACGGGTGACGATGTTGCCGGCCACGATGGGGATACGGCGATCGGTCTTCTTGTAGAAAGCAGTGCGGACCTCGTCAGCTACACCAATGGCCCGGATCATCTGATCTTGATGACCATGAGCGGTATCCATGACGAGAACGTCGGAACCCGAATCCAGAGCATTGCGAGCACGACCAGCAACGTCTCCATTGATGCCGATGGCGGTGCCGATCATGAGATGACCATGAGGGTCGACGGCCGGCCGGTAGATCTCGGTGCGCAGGGCCCCTCGAGAAGTCATGATGCCGACGAGGACGCCATCGTCGTCCACGGCCACAGCGACCTTTTGATGACGTTCGGCAAGAGTTTGGAATACCTCGTCCGGGCTGGCCTCGGGGCCGACCAAGGTGAGGTCGGTCGTCATGACCTCGTGGCATTGGGCAAAACGGTCGACGCCTTCTGCTTCCGCGGGGGAGACCAGGCCGACCGGGCGATGGTCCTCGATAACGAGGACGACGCCGTGCGCACGCTTGTTGAGCAGGCTCATGGCCTCGCCAACGGTCGTCGTCGGATTGACGGTGACGGGGGTGTCGAACCGGGTGTGGGCACCCTTGACCCGGCGGATAGACCTTGCGACAAAGTCAGCAGGAATATCCTGGGGCAGGATAGCGATCCCGCCGCGTCGGGCGATGGTCTCGGCCATCCGGCGTCCGGAGATTGCGGTCATATTGGCCACGACGAGGGGCAGGGGAGTCCCTAGTCCGTCGGTCGACGTCAGATCGACATTCATCCGCGACCCAACCGACGAACGGTTCGGGGCCATGAAGACGTCGTTGTAAGTCAGGTCGTAGTTCGGCTGTTCGTTGAGAAAACGCACATAGTCATTCTCTCATCATCTTCAGGTCAGCTCGATTGTCGATGAGGTGTGAGCGTGGCACGAGTGTCTGCAACCATTCTTTGCTCGGTTCCTCGAGGCTGAGGTTTGCCGTGACCGGGGACGGCGAAGGCCCCTCGGTTGAGGGGCCTTCGCCGTGATTCGGCAGGATCAGTTGGTGATCTCGGCTTTACCGGTGGATTCACCAGAATCGATCTCGGCGTGGTGACGAGCTGCCTCGAACTCCTCGCGAGTGACCTTCGGCACGTTGTCCCCAAGGAACCACTTCATCCAGCGAGCACGCCTCTTACTAACCCGACGGCCACGGTCGTCGATCGAACCAGCGGTAAGGACCGGGTAGGTCTTTTGCTGAGTGAGAGTCCACGCTTCTCCTTCGCTGACCGGTACGTGGGCTTCGTGGAAGGCACCATCAGGCTCGCGGACGATTTCGCCCGAGGGTGATCCGTGCAGCAAACGCTGACGGTCAGCACGCTGCAAAGATACGCAGATCCGCTTCGTGATGTGGTAGGTGATGATCGGGACGATGAAGACTGCGCCACGCATGAAGTACGTGATCTGGTTCAACGACAGGTGGAAGTGAGTGGCGATAATGTCGTTGGCCCCCGACAACCAGAACATGGCGTAGCAGCTCATGGCGGCAACGCCGAGGGCGGTACGCGTCGGGACGTTGCGCGGACGGTCGAGCAGGTGGTGCTCCGATTCGTCACCAGTAATCCACTTCTCGACGAAGGGCCATGCGACGAGCAGGGTGAATAGCACACCCATGAGGCACACGCCGGGCAGGAAAATGTTCCAACTCCACGTGGTGTGGCCGATGTGCCACTCCCAGTTCGGGGTGATACGGACGGCACCCTCGAGCCAACCCATGTACCAGTCAGGCTGGGATCCAGCCGTGACCTCGCCGGGATTGTAAGGGCCGAATTTCCAGACCGGGTTGATCTGCATGAAGGTGCCCATGAGGGTCAACACGCCAAAGACCACGAAAAAGAAACCACCAGCCTTGGCGGCGTAGACCGGGAACAACGGGTAGCCAACGACGTTCTTCTCGGTACGTCCGGGGCCGGGGTACTGGGTGTGCTTGTGGTAAACGACCAGCGCGAGGTGAGCAGCTACCAGACCCAGCAGCAAGGCCGGGATCAACAAAATGTGGACCATGTAGAGGCGGGGAATGATCGCAGTGCCGGGAAACTCGCCGTTGAAGACGAAGAACTCAACCCAAGTCCCTACCAGTGGGATGGCCCGCATCAGGCCATCGGCGAAACGAAGACCTGTGCCCGAAAGCAGGTCATCGGGAAGTGAGTAACCGGCGAATCCCTCGACCATGGCGAGCATGAACAGCCCCAGACCGATCAGCCAGTTGATCTCACGGGGCTTGCGGAAGGCACCCGTGAAGAAGATACGCAGCATATGGACGGTAGCCGCTGCCACGAAGAGGATGGCGGCCCAGTGGTGGATTTGGCGAACCAGTAGACCGCCACGCACTTCGAACGACAGATCCAAGGTAGAGGCAAATGCCTCCGACATCGGCGTTCCCTTGAGCAGCTGGTACGGGCCGTTGTAGTCAACCTCAGCCATCGATGGCTTGAACCAGATCGTGAGGAAGATACCGGTGAGCAGCAGGACGACGAAGGAGTAGAGAGCAATCTCTCCCAGTAGGAAGGACCAGTGGTCGGGGAAGACCTTGCGCAGGTTACCCCTGGCCATCTTTGCAAGGCCCAAACGGTCGTCGTGCCAATTAACGATCCGCATCCCGCGTCCCGACGGCTTGTCCTCAGCCGTCGCAGTTCGCAGGGTGGGTGATTCCTCGGCAATGCCAGTTGGCCGGGCCATCAGTTATCACCCTTCATGTAGTCGTGACGGGAATCGCGTTCGAAGTAGGACGGACCCACCGGAACGGTGAAGTCGCTGCGAGCGACGAGGTAGCCCTTGTCATCGACGGTGATGGGTAGCTGCGGCAGCGAGCGTCCGGCAGGGCCGAAGACGACGACACCGGAGTCACCGAGATCGAAGGTCGATTGGTGACAGGGGCACAGCAGATGGTGGGTTTGTTGCTCCCACAGATTGACGGGGCAACCCACGTGGGTACAAATCTTGGAGTAAGACAGGATTCCGCCGACCTGCCAGTCCTTACGGGACTCAGGGATTTTGATGGAATCGGGATCCATCCTGACGATGAGGATCGCAGCCTTGGCCTTCTGGCGCTGGAACTCCTCACCCTCAAGGTCCTTAAGGTTCTCCGGTTCAGCATTCACCAGCTGGCCGATTTCCAGGTCCGAGGCTTTGATCGGCTGGAAGGTGACGTCGTTGACCAGTCGGACTCCCTCGGCCCAAATGGTGCGCTCGATGGTGGCTCGGCGCATTCCGGGACCTGGTTTCGGGCCGAGGTCAGCAAGGGTCACGATGGCAGGCACGGCCATAATGCCGATCGCACCTCCCAAGGCACCACCGATGAGCTTGCGCCGTGAGAGTCCGGACTGGTTGGCCCCGATGCGCCACTGCTTGGCGAAGTCCTGGCGATCAGCGGCACCGGAACTGACCGGGTGTCGCTCCTGGACAATCTCTTCATCGCCCATGATCTGTTTGGCCCAGTGAATGCAGGCAATGCCAATAAACAGCACTCCGAGACCGGCACACAGACCCAATGCGAAAGTGGAGGCGTTCATGTGCAGTGGCCCGATTTTGACGGTGGCGTCACGCGGGACTGCAAAGTAGAAGACGACGAAAGCGATGGCGAGAACGGGAACCAAGGCGAGCAGGGTGATGACCTGACGGTAAGCCCGGTTACCGGCCTTCGGATTGGCGTCGGTGTAACGCTCGACGTGTGGCTCGACGCCCGGATTCTCGACCGGCAGGTCGTTGCGTTCGGTGTACTTGTCGCTCACTTTGAGCGAGCCCCCTTCCGTGCCAGCCATCCTGCGATCAGGACGAGACCGCCGATGCCGATGATCCAACCGAACAGGCCCTCAGTGACCGGGCCGATGCCGCCGAGGGCGAATCCGCCGTTGTTGGGCTCAGAATGTGCGGTCTGGAGGTAGCCAATGATTTCGCGGGCGTCCTGGTCGGTGATGACCGACTTGGAGAACACCGGCATTTGCTGCGGGCCAGTGCGCATGGCCTCGTAAATGTGCTTGTCTGAGGTCTTCATAAGGGAGGGTGCGTAGGCCCCCTCAGGCAGCGCGCCGCCGCGTCCTTCAATATTGTGGCAGGCCGAGCAGTTGGTCTTGAACAGTTCAGCACCGCGAGCCAGTTCCTCAGCACTCAATCCAGAGGTGTTGAGAGTCTGGGAGGAGGGGATCTCCGGGCCGGGGGCCAGAGAGGCGACGTAGGCACCAACCGACGCGATCTCCTTGTCGGTGAAATCTGTGTCCTTGGCCGGAGCCTGAGCTTCCGGACGAGCCATCGGCATTCGGCCGGTGCCCATCTGGAAGTCGACGGCAGCGGCACCGACTCCGGTGAGGGACGGGCCTTGCGTGGTGCCCTCGCCGTTGAGGCCGTGACAAGAGGAGCAGTTCTGCTGGAAGATTTCTTTGCCCTGAGCTACCTGCGGCGACGCGTTGGTGTCGGCCTGTCCGGAAGCTGCCGGGCTGACGAAGGCGTACACACACCCCACCAGGACCAAGGCTAAGAGCAACAGCGCGGGTTTGGCTGCCCGGCTGTGCCGTTTCGTGGAGAGGTATCTCATCACCACAGTCACCTTTCTCGGGTTGGGTGTCAGCGCACGATGTAGATCACCGAGAACAGGATGATCCACACGACGTCAACGAAGTGCCAGTAGTAGGAAACGACCATTGCCGTGACCGCCTGCTCATGGGTGAAGCGGCGAGCCATGTAGGTGCGGGCAAGGGTGAACAGGAACAGAATCAGGCCAGCTGTCACGTGCAGGCCGTGGAAACCGGTTGCCAGGAAGAAAGCTGAGAAGTAGACGCTCGAGGAGATGGTGTGGCCCTCGCCAATGAGGACGACGTACTCTGCGACCTGTCCAGCGATGAACACCGCGCCCATGATGAAGGTCAGGGTGTACCACTCGCGCATACCCCACGAGGTGATGGCGCCAAGACCTTTGGTTCGCTTGACCTGACCATGCTCGGCGGCGTGAACACCCATCTGACATGTCACCGAGGACAACACCAGGATGAGGGTGTTGATTGCGGCGGTCCCGACGGCCAGGTGGCTGGACTCGGCTTGCCAGAGGGTCTGCTGTCCTGCAGTCGCCAAGTCGCTGGTCGTCTGGCGAATCATGAAATAGGCCGAGAAGAGAGCGGCGAAGAACATGAGCTCGCTGGCCAACCACACCCAGACACCCATAGGTAGGGCATCCGGACGACCTGCCGGCGCATTGAGTCGCGTCGGCGCGATCGGATGGATGGCGCCCGTCGGTCGTTGTGAAGTCTGCGCTGAAGTGGCCACGGCCTCATTATGGCCGCAAATGTGTCATTGGTCATGTTGTTTCAGCGTTCCAATTCGATTCGAGGTCGATTTGGTGGGTCTAGGCGGCAATGTGCAGCAGGTTGTCCACCGATGTGATATTGGCCATCTCAGCAATCAGGACGGCCTCGTCCCCATGAGACCTCGTCCCCATGAGACGCCGTAAGCTGTAGCATCACCGGTGTTGTGTCCGGCCCGTGATGGCCGGAAGTTCAGATCAGTCCCACGCCATCGAGGGAAAGGGCCGCTCATGGGTGACAAGCTTGGGGAGCCGTCGGGCGCTCTCAAGATTCTCGTTTACTCTGACGATCACACTGTCCGCGAGCAAGTGAAGGTTGCGTTGAGTGGGATGATTTCCCCCGACCTTCCGCGCGCCGAGGTCATCGAGACAGCGAGCAAGGCCTCGGTCGTCGATGCCGCGAGTAGTGGCCACTATGACGTCCTGATCGCTGATGGCGAATCGACCCCGTATGGCGGAATGGGGGTGTGCCACGAACTCAAGGATGAGGTCGAGAATTGTCCTCCGGTGGTCTTGCTGGTGGCCCGCATTGCTGACGCATGGTTGGCGTCGTGGTCTCATGCTGACGCCATCGCCACCCACCCTGTCGATCCGGTGAGCCTGCCTCAAACAGTGGCCTCAGTGATTCGTGCTTCCCGCAGCGAGGCTGCACAGCCCGCTGAACAGACCGCCTAACTCAAAGGAGTTTTTATGTCCGAGGATCACGTCGATGACTTCACCTGGGCCGACCTGCTGACCGATCTGGTTGCGAAGCGAGACATGGATCGTGACACTGCCGCTGCAGCGATGCAACGGGTTCTGTCCGGAAAACTGACGCCAGTGCAGATTGCCGGTTTCGCAGTCGCATTGCGAGCCAAGGGTGAAACCGCCGACGAGATCGCGGGCATGGCGGAGGGAATGATTTCCCACGCCACCCCGGTGGAGCTGGATCGGAATGCCGTTGACATCGTTGGTACCGGCGGCGACCGTGCAAATACGGTCAATGTTTCTACGATGGCTGCTCTCGTGGCTGCGGGGGCCGGAGCTAAGGTTGTCAAGCACGGTAACCGTGCTGCCAGCTCCGCTTGCGGAACAGCGGACTGCTTGGAGGCTCTCGGCGTCGGAATCGACATTGAACCGCAGCGCCAGGCAGCGGTTCTTGACGAGGTTGGTATGGCCTTCCTCTTCGCCCCGCGTTACCACGCTTCCTTGCGCTATGCCGCTCCGGCCCGTAAGGAGCTTGGCATTCAGACCACCTTCAACCTTCTTGGCCCGCTGACGAACCCGGCCCGTCCGTATGCTGCCGCGATTGGTATTGCCGACGCCGCGATGGCTCCCTTGGTCGCTGATGTATTGGCCAAGCGAGGCACGAGGGGGCTGGTCTTCCACGGTGACGATGGTCTCGACGAGCTGACGACCACAACGAAATCGCGGGTCTGGGTCATCTCTGACGGCACGGTTGCTGAAACTGAGATCGACCCGGCGGCTCTTGACCTGGCTCCGGCGGCACCGGCTGATCTCGTGGGCGGAGACCCGAAGGTTAACGCCGGTGTCGTTCGTAAGGTGCTGGCAGGGGAGCACGGCCCCGTGCGTGACATTGTGCTGCTGAACGCGGCGGCAGCGTTGCTCGCCTATGACGGTCCCAAGACTGACCAAGACGTTGTCTCGCAGCTGGCTCAGGAGCTGGAACGCGCAGCCCAGTCCATTGATTCTGGGGCTGCCAATGATCGTCTCGATCGCTGGATCGCGGTCACCTCAAACTGAGAGCAAGACTTACCCATGGCCCGGCCCACAAGGCCGGGCCATATGCGAATGCGGAGCCCCAGGGTGAGGGGCGGCGTCGGCGGATGAGGGTCGTCAAGATCGCCACAAGCGCTCCCAGTAAGGTTGCGGTAAGCAGAGTCGTCATACCAGCCTCAAGGATGCCCGGGGAATGAGAGAGGGTCCCGGTGGTGGCGCCCATAAAGCCTGTTCCGGCCGCCAGCTTGACATCCCCGTACCCGAGGGAGGAACTGAGCCTCCACATGAGCCAGAAGAAGCCAGTTGATGCCGCTGCGACGGCGATACACCAAGCCAACACAGGTATAGGCACTGGTCGGGTGAGAGCTAGACCGACGATGAGCGCAACAGCTGATTCGGCGACACAGTGACGCCACAGTTTCCTCGGGAGGAAGGTAGTTGCTTGATCGACCGTCACCAAAGCTGCAACGGATCCTGACCAGACCCACCACATTCCCCAGCTCCAAGGAGGCGCAAAAGTTGACGAAAACCCTCCTATGGCAGCTATCACGGTGAGGATGAGGGTGCGGACCGGTGTGGCGAGGGAGTCATATCTGGGTTTGATGGTCAGAACTTCTTCTCCCACATCCTCGACGGTCGGTTCTGCCAGCCGGGGGACGGTTACCCGGAGATGCCATAGCGCCAAGGTGCAGGAGACTGCGATTCCGATGACAGACCACATGGCGGTCACTCACAATGACGTGATGGGTTCGGAGGCGGAGATCAAGCCACGAGCTTCACATGCCGCTCGGCCCCTCAGACGCGTCATTTCAGTGCACATGTCCGCTTCCCCGTTGAGCAGAGCGTCGGCCTGCGGGATTGTCACCCCGAGCATGGCAGCGATGTCCTCGGTGTCGCAGCCGCTGTTGTGAAGAGCGAGGACCCTGGTGCGGGTGCTTCCTGCTGGAACGACTCTTTCTCGTGCCGCCTCGACATCATCAATGTTGACTTTGAGGATGCGCATGGCGTCGATGATGCGAATGCGTTGCAGGGGACGATCGCCCTGGCCGGCTAGTCTCCGGACGGTTGGGCTAGGGACGTGCGCGAGGAGGGCGACGACCCGCCACGGGACATGACATTCGTGGACGAGGGAACGGACGTGGAGGGAGAAATAGCGGGCATCGACCCACGCTGTTGACGGTGCTGAGGACTGTAGATCCGGTCTCATCGTGTGACAGGCCTTTCTGTCGCCGGTGTGTCCCGCGAGGGGTACGAAACACTCTTCTAATGGACATAAGTGCCTTCACACATACCTACTGTGACAACAAAATTGTTTTGTTACATGATTGTTACGTTGCATGTCACGCCATGAGAGATACCTCACATATAGTGCCCATGAAAGGCGAGTTTTTTCACCGTTAAGAAAGTGGTGTTAGACACGCAGACGGGACCCGTCACGTGACGGGCCCCGTCCGAATGGTGGGGTGAGAACTCAGCGGCGGTGCCGAAACTCAGCGCTGCGCTTTGGTGAACCCAGCGGCCTGGGCTGCCTCCTCGGTGGCAAACCACACGTCGGCGATGGTGCGGTCATAGCCGCCAGAACCGGGGACGTGGTACTTCATTGAGCGGTCATTGCCTTTGATGACGTAACCCTCTGGCGGGTTGTCACCAACATATGAGGTGGCCTTCGGCTTCTCGTCCTTCTCCTCAGGAGTCTTACCTCCATCCGGAACTTTGGTGGCACCGTCCTTGGTAGTCGTCTTAGAACGAGTGCCTTCATCGACGACGGCTTTGGTCTCAGCGGTTGTCTCAGGGGCAGCTGCAGCAGGTCCACCCTCGTCAGCCATGGTGGCTACGGGGTGAGCCGGAACTGTCTTGTCCTCGCCACCCTTTGGTTGGGGCTTGGCCACTGGCTTGGAACCGTGGCTGGTCTCGGCCTTTTCAGCAGGCTTGTCCTGGGCCTGTTTGGCTGGCTTGGCAACGGTCTTGTCATCGTCTCCGGGGGTCCAGGAATAGGTCACCTTGGGCTCGTGAGCGGTCCAGCCATCGTCAGAAGAACTCATGAAGCGTCGGCCGACGGCGACGGCAGCAGCAGATACTCCGCCGAGGATAGCCAGGGTGCGAAAAACCTTACGGAACCTGCTGCGACGCTTGGCTTTCTTGACTGCCTTCGTCTCAATACCAGCCTTGGCAGCCAGCTCGGTTGACTGACCCTTGAGGGCCGCCACAGCTGCCTGTCCACGGCGGGTAGCCTCTTCGACTGCAGGCAGGGAAGCGACCTTCTCGGCACGCTCCTCAAGCCCGGGCAAGACATCCTTCTGGAAAGTGTTGTATGCCTGGTGGAGAGCTGGGACGACCTTTTCCTGGGTGTACTCCTTCGAGACATCGAGGGCCTTTTTGCCCGCCTCGACGGCCTGGCCGGGAATGGGGCCGAGCTTCTCCGAGAGTTGATTGGTCAGCGGCGCGATCTTGCCACTGACGTGCGCGGCCAGCGGAGCAGCCTTGTCCTGGGCGGCTGTGAGGTGTGCGGCGGCGATCTCCAGCGCCTGGGCACGCTGCTCCTTGAGCGTGCTGGGGCTGCTTGCGGCGGCGGTCTTGCGGGAAGCCTTCTTCTTGCAGGACACGGTTCCTCCAATTCGTGTGGGATAAAGCTCGTGATCGAGCACCTTCCACGGTATCCGCCAAATGGCCTGCAGACCAGAGATTCGCAGTTCCTGATGCTCACTGCGGGACCAATTCCGGCCAATGTCGGGTACGAGCCAGTAGTCTGGAATTGACAACATTTTTCTCATAGGAAGGCAGGCAGGTGGCCTCTACTGCGACTCTGCACACTAACCACGGGGACATCGTCCTCAACCTCTTTGCCGATCAGGCACCCAAGACTGTCGAGAATTTCGTCGGCCTGGCTGGCGGGACTAAAGAGTATGTCGATCCGCACACTGGTCAGCCGACCACTGGCAAGTTTTACGACGGCTTGACCTTCCACCGCGTTATCGACGGTTTTATGATTCAGGGCGGTTGCCCCCTCGGTACTGGCACTGGCGGTCCTGGTTACCAGTTCGCTGACGAGTTCCACCCCGACCTGACCTTCTCAAAGCCGTACCTGCTGGCCATGGCGAATGCTGGCCCGGGCACCAACGGTTCTCAGTTCTTCATCACTGTCGCTCCGACGCCGCACTTGAACCGTCGTCACACGATCTTCGGTGAGGTTGCCGACGAGGAGTCGCGCAAGGTCGTCGACGAGATCGCCCAGGTGCGGACGGGTCGGATGGATCGTCCGGTAGAGCCGGTCGTCATTGAAAGTGTCGAGTTGTCCTGAGTTTTGGTTCTCGTGGGCCTGTCCATGAGAGCCAGGACCTGCCCCGAGGTGGCTGTGCCTCGGGGCTTTTCGCTACCGTCAGTTACCCGGGATCGACGCCGTTAAGACCAGAGGAGATTTATGTCTGACCGCTGGAGTGAACACCCTGTCCGTTCGGTCCTTGCAGTATGTCCAGCCTCACTGGCCTTGGCCATCGTGACCTTAGCGGTGACGATCGTGGCACGATTCACGCCGTTGTCGTCGATGGTGGCTTCTGGAGCTGTGAAAGCCTACGACTTCCAGGTGTGGCGACCACTGGTCTTTTCCCTGACGACGTCATCCATCTTCGGCGCTGTGTTGAGTGGGCTGCTTCTGGTGCTTATCGGCCATCAGATTGAGCCCATGATTGGGTCAGTACAGTTTGCGTCGCTGTACCTGCTGTGTGGGGTTGGGGGATCGACGGCCATCAGCCTTGCAGGCGCGTCGTACTGCTTCGAAGGATCGATGTGTGGCTTGTTCGGCTTAATGGCCGCCTCAATAGTCGCCAAATGTGTTCAGAAACAAGACATTCGCGCGGATGTCATATTGCTGACGATGTTCATCATCTGGGCCATTGTGGTTGGGTCAAATACCTGGATCGCTGATATCGGCGCGGTCGTCGTGGGAGCAGTGTGCGGCTGGGCGTGGCTGCAGACTCGTTGGTCCTCATACCGTCGTCAGATCGGGGCAGGGCTGGCGATTTTCGCTGTATGTCTTGCTGCGCTCATCGTCACCTGGGTGGTGTAAGGCGGATACTCTTATGGCGAGTTCCTCAGAAGGCACCCAACAGTTCGCTGGCCATGACCACTCGCCATCGACGTCAACGAGCCGCACCCCAGGTTCCTCAAACCATGACGCTACCAACTCGGCTTCTTCGACAGTGCATGCCGGTAGACCCGCTGGGGGAGGAGTAACGGTCTCTGCTGTTGCGCGGATCGCGTCGATAACGGGCATAGGATCAGTCCTGGTACGGCATCGTCCGGCACCGGCCAGGCGCCCATGTCGTATGACGTGAATCTCCCAGAACGCACCTTCTCGACGGGCCGCCACGATCTCGTGACAAGACGCTAGCGACGATAACCGGGCACGGCGACGAGTAGCTTTCAAGGCTTCCCGAGCATTGTCGGTGTATTCCGCAGCGTCCTCGAACCGTTCCGCGTCAGACAGTCGAGCAATGCGTTCTGCGAGTCGGTTGGTGAGTTCACGGACGTCAACAGTCATGGCTCGACGAGTCCGATCGACGATAGCTGAATAGTTGACGTCGGGATTCAGACACGGAGCGGAGCACCGGCCCATTTCAGCCAACGGACACCCATCAGAATGACGCGACAGTGGTCCGCTGCACTGTCGAAGGCCAAACGCTTCAGCGAGGACGGTAGCGGCGAGAGTCGCCGTTCGCCGACTCGTAAAAGGCCCCCAGGGAGGTTCAGAGCCTCGGTCGGCTCTCTGTATCACTGAAAGTCGGGGATGAGCGTCGTCAGTGAGGGCGACCCACCACACCGACCCTTGGCGACGCGAACGACGGTTGTACCGTGGCTGATGGGCGTCGATGAGGCGCAGTTCTCGCACCCCCGCTTCAAGAGCAGTCGAGCATTCTCGGGCTTTCACGCCCGTTGCGACTCGGACCATCTCGTCCATCCGCCGTCGCGTTTCGGAGGCTGTGAAGTACTGTGACACTCGACGGCGAATATTGACTGACTTGCCCACATAAAGTACTTCGGGCGGTGATGGTGCCGGCTTGTCGAGACAGAACCAATACACCCCAGGGCGTTCCGGGAGATCTTTGGCCCACACCCGACGACGTTGCCGAGTCGGAGATACCCGGTGAGTCATTTCCAGAAGGTCTTCCAAGGTGGTGACACCAAGGTTTCCCACTCGTTCAATAAGACCGTGCAGAACATCGACAGTTGCACGAGCATCCTCTAATGCGCGGTGGGACGGTGTCGTCGTAGTCCGAAACAGCTGAGAAAGGGTGCCTAACCTGTAGTTGCGAACCTCTGCTCGGGAGAGGACGGAGCGAGCCAGAGTGAGGGTGTCCACAACGGCAGGGTTCTCCCATGGGTAGTCGTACTCGGCATACGCCTTTTTGAGGAAACCGACGTCGAAGCGGGCATTGTGAGCCACCAGCACGGTGCCCCTACTGAACTCTGACCAACTCGGCAGGACTGCCGCCAGCGGCGGTGCGGGCAGCACCATGGCGTTCGTGATACCAGTGAGGACTTGGACAGACGCTGAGATTGGCTCAGAGGGGCGGACAAGGGTCTGGTATTCGCCCTCAACGTGTCCTCCGCACACCTTGACAGCCCCGATCTCGGTGATTTGAGCCGTACTGCTAGTACCGGTGGTCTCGAGATCGACGACGCAAAAGGTGACGTCGGGCAGAGGAGTGCCTAAATCGTCGAAAGACGGCTGTAAGGGTGCGGCACTCATGTTCTGCACATTAGATACCTCCTGTGACACGATCGCCGCATACGATCTGGAACAGCAGAGAACAGCCTTGTCAGACCCCTGTTATGAATGAATGTTGACAACGGTCGCGCAGTGGGATGAGCGGTTCTCCCTGATAAGTTGCCCACTTTCTGAGCGGCGCATAAGATTCTCTCAGTCGGCAGGGGTGGTCCTGGTTCGACGACCTAATCACAGCTGGACAGATGATTCGGTGCGGCGTCATGACGCGGTTGACCGGTCAGGTGATGGTGAAGGGCAGACAGTGGGGAACAGGCTTGGAGCTTCTCAAGTGGGTGATGGCACTCCTCGACGTCGACGTGGCGTTGCAGTAGCTGCATTGACGGGGGCAGTCATCCTCGGCACGGTGGGATCGGTTGAGCCTGGGGCTCAGGCCGCTCCTGACTCCATCGATCAAGCAAAGGTTCGCCTCGCTCAACTTGATGAGCAGACCTCCAAAATCCAGGAGGACTACACGAAAGCTCAGGCCGCTCTCGACAAGGCCCAGAAGGATCTCAATCGTTCCCAAAAGGACCTCAATGCGCAGTCCGCCAAGGTTGAGGCCATGCGTAAAGCTCTCGGTCGGGTTGCGCTCACCGACTACCAGAGTGGTGGCGGCGTTTCTGCGACTACTCAACTCGTGACTAGTGGCGACTCCAGCCAGTTCCTGTCCAAGCTGGCGACTATGCAGAATGTCACCGACCGCACCAATGAGCAGTTCCAGGATTTCCAGGCTCAGCGAGCGCGGTTGTCTTCCCTGAAGTCGCAGGCTCAGGCCGATCAGGCCACGATCAAGGTTCAGCGTGACCAGCAGGCCAAGCTGCTGGCTGACGCGAAGAAGAAGGAGCAGGAGGCTAAGAAGCTCCTCGACCGGCTCACCGCCCAGCAGTCTGCTCAGACTAGGCAGGCCGCTCAGGCTCTGACCGTCAAGGGTGATAAGGCTACGATTCCTGCTCTTCCGGAAGGGGTTTCCGCTCGCGCCAAGACTGCTCTCAGTTTCGCAATGGCTCAGGTCGGCAAGCCTTACGTCTGGGGCGGAACCGGGCCGAACGGGTATGACTGTTCTGGCCTCATGCTGGTCGCTTGGAGTAAGGCTGGTGTGGGTCTTCCTCGTACCGCAGCTGCTCAGTATGCGGCAGGTCGTCCGGTGGCGGCCTCCGACTTACAGCCCGGAGACCTTGTCTTCTTCTACCCGGGCATCACCCACGTCGGTATGTACATTGGTGGCGGTAAATACGTTCACGCCTCCAACCCACGTACCGGCATCAAGATTTCCGACCTGTCGCACCAGCCGTCATACCAGGGTGCGCGCCGCTTCGGCTGATCTTCTTTGCTTAGCGTCGGAATAGATATCGGTGGCACGAAGGTTGCTGCGGGTGTTGTGGATGAGAGTGGCCGGATCGTTCGGCGTATCCAACTCCCGACTCCTTCCCGTAGCCCTGAGGCGGTCGAAAATGCGATCGTTGAGTCGGTTCGTGAGCTGTCCCACGGTCTCACCGTGTGCGCGGTCGGTATCGGCGCCGCTGGTTGGATAGACACCGAGCAGGCTTTGGTGCGGTTCTCTCCCCATCTGGCATGGCGCAACGAGCCGTTGCGCGATCGTCTTTCCGAGCGCATTACCGTTCCCGTTCTCGTCGACAATGACGCCAATGCGGCTGCCTGGGCCGAGTTCCGCTTTGGAGCTGGCAAGGGTTCGAGGGTCATGGTGTGTCTTACCCTGGGAACCGGGATCGGTGGGGCGCTGGTTATCAACGGCCGGATGTTCCGGGGCCGTTATGGCATGGCTGGCGAGTTTGGTCATATGACGGTTGTGCCCGACGGTCACTGGTGTCCGTGTGGAAACCGTGGCTGCTGGGAGCAATATGCGTCCGGGAACTCTCTGGTGAGGGATGCCCGCGCCCTGCTAGCTGAGGGTGCTCCCGGGGCTCAGGACCTCCTGTCCTATGTTGCCGATCGGGATCCTCAGAATCTGGTTGGTCCTGACGTCACCCGAGCGGCGGTGGACGGTGATCGGCTAGCCATCGAACTCATTGCAGATATTGGTATCTGGTTGGGTCGCGGTATGGCGAACCTGGCCGCTGCCCTCGACCCTGACCTCTTCGTGATCGGTGGTGGGGTCAGTGCCGCTGGTGACCTGTTGCTTGAACCCGCTCGCGCGGTGTACGCGCGTACTCTCACTGGGCGCGGGTTCCGGCCCATGGCCGACATTCAGAAGGCTCATTTCGGCAATGACGCAGGTCTGGTCGGCGCTGCTGATCTAGCACGGCATTCCATCAGCGAGCCTCCGGGTCTGGCTCGCGGGTTCTGGCCGCGCCGACGTACTGTCCGCAGATCGCGACGCACACTGCGGCAAAGCCTCGCTGAGACCCTGACCGGGCCAGTCGTTCGTGACAAGTGAGCGGCCACTACAACCGAGAGTGATTGCCCCACGGGCCGTCGTCGCGGCGTCGTGTGATGGCTCGCCAGATGAGCAGGCCTACCCCTGCTCCCCCTGACGTGATGGCCAAGATGAGACCTGTCTTCGGGACGTTGATTCCCCCCATGGTCAGCAAGACCGTAACAATGCATATCGCTACCAGGACGAGTCCTGTTTTCGTGGCTGGGCTAGCCGGAGAAGGTGGTTCAAGAGGTAGCGGTTCATCGATCTCGTCAGGGTCGGGCGTTGGTTCAGGGGGGATAGGGGCTGGGGCGCGACCGACTGGTCGGTCATGGGGACGAGGGCGACCTGGGGCAGTGACAACTTCGCCGAATTCGCGAGCAATAAGCTGCTCGAAGGCGGCATCGACATTTTTGTCGTTGCTTTCCATCATCCCTCCAACCGTCTGACAGCTCGAGGTACCGCTAGGCTTAGTCGCCGAGGAGGCCCCATGTGGTACGAGTTCTTCAAGTATGCGCTCTTCGCGCCAGGAGTGCGAGCCCTGTGGCACCCCCACGTCATCGGCGCGGAAAACATACCTGCTGAGGGTGGGGCGATTCTGGCGTGTAACCACATTGCGGCTGTGGACCCCGTTGTCGTCGCCGCGATGATTGATCGGAAACTTACCTACCCGGCCAAGAAGGAGCTTTTCGCTGGCGATCGTGGGTTATGGTCGAAGGTCGTCGCCTGGTTTCTGCGCGCTATCGATCAGGTGCCACTCGATCGTTCCGGCGGACGCACTAGCCTGGCCGCGATAGGTTCGGTGGAGGACCGACTCGCCGAGGGTGGTCTGGTCGGTATCTTTCCTGAGGGAACACGTTCCCCCGACGGCCGGCTTTACAAGGGCAAAACTGGTGTTGCCCGTATGGCCCTGGGGTCGGGAACTCCTGTTGTACCGATGGGTATCAGCGGTACCACTGTAAAGCGCAAGATTCTTGGGGTCCCGGTGTTGGACCATCCGACCATCGTCTTTGGTAAACCCATGCATTTCGACGTCCTGGCCGGGCGTTCCTCAGAAATCGCGGTACTGCGCTGGGTCACTGATGAAGTGATGGGAGCGATCAGTGATCTCACTGGCCAGGAATATGTCGACGTGTACGGATTTCGTGTCAAGCACGGCGACCTGAAGGGCAAGGACGTCTCCACGTTTGTTAAAACGCGACCGGGCGGGAAGCCCGTACCGCCGCCCGCCGTGACTAAGGTCTAGTCGTATGAACTGGTTGCGTCGATCCCATGGGCAGGTAACGGGCCAGCCCCTGCCTGCTCAACCAGTGATCGTTGCGGTTCACCTGAGTTCTCGTCATGACTTGGCGACGGCTGAGCAGTGCCTGTCGAGAATGGGCCGCAAGACCTATCGGATGTCCGAGCCTCGAGGCACACGACAGCACGCCCATGTCGAAGCACGAGAGCACCTGTCTGAGGGGCGCACCGTGGTCATGGCGCCTGAGGGATTGCGAAGTTGGGCTGGCCAAATTCATCGGCTTGAGGTCGAGGTAGCCCGATTGGCGCTGGCTACCGGGGTCCTCGTCGTTCCAGCTCACGTCTCAGATGGAAACCTTGTTCTAGGTCGACCAGTCGATCTGTCTCGGCATACCGACACTCCACACTCTTATGCCGTCCTCAGGGCTGCAACTGACGACATTGCGCTGGCTTTGTGCGATCTTACGGGATTGACCTACCAGGACTACCCAGCGGTGAGGGGAGATCTTCGACCCCGCCCGCTCATCTGGTTGTCACGTGTTCGCAGGCAGAGACGAGATCGTAAGAAGCGCCGTCAGTTCGAGCAGGAGCGTTTGTGGCAGGAGAGCACCCTTGACGCCGAGGAGTTGGCTCGTGAAGAGGAGAAAGCTCGACTAGCTGCTCAACTTCAGGCTCGCAAGGCGTCACTGGCGGATCGCCTAGCTGAGCACGGTATTCACCCGGGCAAGTGAAACATTGTCCACGCAGGGTTTTGGCGCTTAACACTTCTGGCTCCATCACTGTGTGGAACAAGGCCAATGATGGTGGTGATGACAAGTAGACTCCCGATCATGTCGCACAGCGTTCCCAGTCTTGAGGCCCTTAACGCCTTACCACGGGTCCAGCAGCCGAGTTACCCCGATCCCCAGGCAGTGGCCGAGGTCATCGAACAGTTGCGCGCTTTGCCTCCGTTGGTGTTTGCAGGGGAATGTGACGACCTTCGTCACCAACTGGCCTCGGTGGCCAATCGCGAGGCGTTCTTGCTGCAAGGCGGCGACTGTGCGGAGACCTTCGCCGGAGTCAACGCCGCCAATATCAAGGGTAAACTCCGCGTGTTGCTGTCAATGGCCGTTGTTATGACTTACGCTGGTGAGCTTCCGGTGGTCAAGGTCGGCCGCATTGCGGGGCAGTACGCCAAACCGCGCTCCAAGGACACCGAGACCCGAGACGGTCTCACCTTGCCTAGCTACCGGGGCGACGCCGTCAATGGTTTTGAATTCACTCCGGAAGCACGCGTACATGACCCGAAGCGTTTGATTGGGGTGTACAACGCGTCAGCAGCCACCTTGAATCTGGTACGAGCTTTCGCGACCGGTGGCTTTGCCGATCTTCGTGGTATCCATGCGTGGAATGCTGACTTTGTGCGCAACTCCAATGTTGAGGCGCGATACGAGGCGCTGGCGTCGGAGATTGAGCGCGCACTGGTCTTCATGATGGCCTGTGGGATTGATGACGATCAGCTGTCCACCGTCGACTTCTACGCCAGCCACGAAGCCCTACTGCTCGACTATGAGCACGCCATGACGAGAATCGACTCGCGCTCGCAGCTGCCGTACGACTGTTCGGGTCATATGCTGTGGATTGGCGAACGAACTCGTCAGCTCGACGGTGCCCACGTCGAGTTCCTGCGCAATGTGCGCAACCCGCTGGGGGTCAAGCTCGGTCCGACGACGACGGGGGAGGACGCTGTCGCCATCGCGGAGGCTTTGGACCCTGACCACGAGCCGGGCCGTCTGACCTTCATCACCCGAATGGGTAGCAAAGCAGTGCGCACCAACCTGCCGAAGGTCGTCAAGGCAGTCGAGGCCACCGGCCGCAAGGTGGTGTGGAGTTGCGATCCTATGCACGGAAACACCTTCGAAACTGACAACGGCTACAAGACTCGCTCCTTCACGGATGTGTGCGAGGAAGTCAATGGCTTTTTCGACGTTCATGAAGAGCTTGGGACCTGGCCTGGAGGCGTGCATATCGAGCTAACCGGTGATGACGTCACGGAATGCTTGGGAGGTATCGACATGCTTGCCGAGGCAGATTTGGCGAACCGTTACGAAACTACCTGTGATCCGCGGTTGAACCGTAACCAGTCCTTAGAACTGGCTTTCATGATCGCCGAGAGGCTGGCAGATGGTCGGCTCAAACGCAATGCCGTCAGTCCCTTAGCACGGTTCCGCAGTATTGATCTGTGACGCGATGAGAACAGAGCCAGTTCAGCGCGAATGTGGCTGAACTGGTTGCCGCCGGCTGGTCGCGGCGGAACACTTGAGACATGAAAATCACACATCTGGGGCACTCGTGCATTCTTGTTCAAGCCGCCGGGCAGCGGATCCTCGTCGACCCCGGTAACTTCAGCCAGTCCTGGCACGGGCTGACCGATCTAGACGCCATCCTCGTCACCCATCGTCACCCCGATCACGTTGACCCGGAGCATATTGGTGCTCTGGTTGACGCCAACTCTGGGGCCGTCGTGCGTGCTGAAGCGGGGGCATGTCATGAGGTTCCCGCTCTTGACGCCGACCCCATCGCTCCGGGCGACGTGTTGCAACTGGGTGACGTCAGGATCGAAGCCGTCGGTGGCCACCACGCCACCATCCACCGGGATTTGGAGCCGATCGGCAATGTCGGGTTCCTCATCGGCGAGGGACTCGGCACAATCCTCTTCCATCCTGGAGACGAGCTGGACGAAACCCCGCGCGGGGTTGATGTGCTGGCTTGCCCAGCCCACGGTCCATGGGCGGCCATGAAAGAGACTCTCGACTTTGCGCGGTCTGTGGGGGCCCGCCACGGATTCCTCATTCATGAGGGACTGCTCAATGAGCGAGGCTGGCAGCTGTCCTTTGACCGTCACCAAGAGATGGTGCCGACTACTTTCCATGATCTGCGCGGTGGCCAGCCCTGGGAGGTACCGGAGGACTGACCGCCAGGACTCAGAGCATCCGGTCCATGCCGAGTCGTGGGGCCCAGGCTGGATCGATGTGGGGTCTCGGGGACTCGGCGTGGTGCTGAGGTACACCGCGACGGCGGCGAGGCGGACGGACCACGAGGGCCATGGCAGCCAGGACGGCGATACCGCCGATGATGATTCGACCTGTCAGGGCTTCGCCACCGAGACCGACCGCGAAAATGGCTCCCCACAGCGGCTCAGTACACATGATGACAGCTGCGCGGGTGGACTCAACGCGAGCCTGGCCCCAGCTCTGCATGAAGGTCGTCAAGGTGCCGCAGATGATGGCCAGATATGCCAGGGCGAGCCAGTCCTCCATGTGAGTGGGGATGCTCAAGCCACCGGGCAAGGCTGCAATGGTGCAGACGACAGCGACGGTGATGGTCTGGTAGAGGCCCAGAGAGGCAACATTGGACGGGTTGGCGAACCGCCCGGTTGCGACGATGTGGGCGGCATAGGCCAGGGCCGAGGCTAGCGTCAGCAACTGGCCGACACCGAACCCATTGGTGAGGGAGGACGAGTCGAGGGCCAGTATCCCCATACCGACGATTGCCAGGGCCACGGCACCCCAGACAGCGTTGGACACCTTCTTGCGGAAGATGACAGCGGTCAGCAGCGGGGTGAAGACCACGTAGAGGCTGGCAATGAAACCGTTCGCGGCTGCTTGGGTGGTGCCTAGTCCAATGCCCTGAAGCAGTTGGCCGGCAGCGAAGAGGACGCCCAGGACCACTCCCTTGGTGATGGTGCGCATATCGGTGCGCCAAGCCTTGGGAAACACGATGCCAAAGGCGGCGGCTGCAAGGATAAAACGACAGGCGAGAAGGTTCTGTGGACTCATGTGGGCATAAGCGCCCTTCATGACGACCAGGGTTGAACCCCAGAGAGCGGCCATGAGAAGAAGAGCGGGCACGGCAAGGCGAGACGAGCGAAAACCAACCACGAATCAGATGATATTCCGAAGAATCTTCGCCCTGCAACCCAGATCGGCCCTAAATATTTCGTGACAGGCTGTTCATGCCGGATGATTCACTGTGATCGTATGTTCGCGTGATCGAATGTGTGCCTGGGGTCGGATTCGCGGAGGATTGCGACGACGTGAAGTGGAAGACTAAGTACGCGCACAGCGCCACCATCAGCATGATGAAGATGGCTGCGATGACTCCACGACGGCGGCGATAAACGGCATCCTGAGCCAATCTGGAATGGGGCGCTGGGTGAGTGACGGGTCGATGTGCGGGCCTGGTGCGGTTGGTGGGCCTGGTGTGGCTGGGAGTACGGGTGTGGCTGGTGGGCCGGGTCACTCGCGCGGTCGGGCGTCGATCCATCGGGGACAACGGAGAAACTGGCGTCGAGACCGGAGTGCGCGGGGATACCGGGGTGGCGCTGTTGCGTGACCGTTGCAACGGCGAGGCCGTGCCGGGGCGGACCGGCTCACTGCGGCGGCGGGTCGAACGATCGGTGGACCCTTGCCGGGCGTGGGCCACAGGATCGGTGATGACGGCACTAGAACGGCGAGCGCGTGATTGCAGAGCGGCCAGAGCTGGATCGTCGGTCTGGCCCGTCGAGAGGGCGTGGCGAACTCGACGCATGAGATCGAGAAGGGCGCGACCATTGGAAGGACGCTTGGCAGGGTCGCGCGATGTACACACCTTCACCAGGCCGTCAAGGTAATCGGGAATGAGCCATGCGATGTCCCGCTCAGCGCGGGTGCCATGGGCCAGATACTGGGAGGGGACGGGTACGTCCTTGTTGACGTGGGCCCACGCCACCTGGATGGGGGAGTCCCCGGTATGGGGTTTGTGGCCAGTGAGCATCTCGAACAGCACAATGCCAGCCGAGTAAATGTCGGAACGCTCATCGGAACTGCCTCGCGTCACCCTCTCTGGTGGAATGTAGGACACTGTGCCGATGAGTTGCCCCGAAGTCGCTGACATCGTTTGGTTACCGACGGCACGGGCCAGGCCGAAGTCAGCCACCTTGATCTGGCCTCGGTCGGAGATAAGGACGTTTTCGGGTTTCACGTCACGATGTACCAGCCCATCTTCGTGGGCGCTGGCGAGAGCAGACACCACCGGCTCGAGGAGATCAAGGGCACGTATCGGGGTCAGGGGTGCCTCTTGGGTGATGACGTGACGTAAAGTGCACCCAGGCACGTATTCCATGACGATGTAGGGACGATCCCCATCCATCCCTTGATCGAAGACTGAAACGACATGGGGATTGACGAGCCGGGCTGCCGCCTTGGCCTCGGAATCAAATCTTTCTGCAAGCTCCGCGTCGAGTCCCTCATGCATGAGTTTGATGGCGACAATACGAGGAAGGCACAAATCCTGGGCTCGATACACGGTTGCCATACCGCCACGAGCGATTTTGGACACGATCTCGTAGCGACCCTCGAGGATGTGACCCACCAAGGGGTCAGTGCTCATGGTCATGCTCACGATTACGCCTCACGCACGGATGGGGAAGATGGGGGGTGCGGCCCACCTCGAAGTGTATGCGCAGTCCCTATGAGGGCCTCAGAGAATGATCCGGCGAGTCCTTAGGCTGGGTCCATGACTGTTGCACGGTACGTGGCTGTTGCGCGGTACGTGAGTGTTGCGTAGGAGATGTGACACTGGGCTGTGTGCCTGTGCTGCTTCGTGTGTCCGTGCTACGTGCGTCCCTGTTCCGTCCGCTCCGTGGCATTGTTTGGGTATCTGACGCGCGATGATGATGAACTGCGAACCGCTGCTCCAACTTCACGAGGATCCTTCGATGACAATCGATACTGACGCACAGCCAGGCCCTCAGGGTATCGGACCCGTGGGGCCGGGGATCGTGCTTGTAGACCCAGTAAGTAGCGCTGATGTCTCACAGGTTGCACAGGTGTGGCGTAACGCTGGATGGCGCGTCGTTCATATGTCGGGAGGCGCTGATCTGGAGGCCGTTCTGGCGGGTTTTGGGCGCGTTCTATCCTTCCCGAGTCGGTACGGTCGCAACCTCGACGCGCTGCGTGACTGCTTGGCGGATATGAGGACAGACACTGCGGTGCTATGGAGCGGCTGGCAGCCCTTTCAATGCGACAGCCCTCGGGACTGGGGACGGTTGGTCGACACCATCGGGCAGTGTCTCGATGAGGACAAGCTTGACGGTTTCGCTTTGCTGCTGGTGTGAGCCGGATATCTCAGAAGCGACGCTCGACGCACTGGCGGGCCAGTTCACGCAGAGCAGTCTTGCCTGCTTGGGTCATCTTTGCGTCATCCAGCGCTGCCACAGCGCGTCGGTGACACTCATCAATGGTGGACTCGACGGCCTCTTTGGCTCCACTGGTCTCAATGATGTGGCGTGCAGCAGCAATGTCGGAGTCGTCGAGGTCGGGACGACCGAGGAATTGTTGCAACCGAGTGGCGTCCTCGGGGCTCGCTTGGCTGAGGGCATGGGCGACGAGCACGGTGCGCTTGCCCTCTCGCAGATCGTCTCCTGCCGGTTTTCCAGTGAGCTCGGCATCCCCGAATACGCCCAGTAGGTCGTCGCGGTACTGGAAGGCCCGTCCAATGGGGGAGCCGAAATCTGCCATCGTTTGCTGCAGACGATCCGAACCGCCAGCGAGGGCTACCCCGATCTGGCAAGGGCGTACCACCGTGTAGGAAGCGCTCTTGTACTCCACCACGCGACCGACGAGATCAAGAGCCGACTCCGAGTCGGACCCGGCCATCCCCGACTGAGAGGTGACGTCGAGGACCTGACCACAGGTGACCTCCGTGCGCATGGCGTCCAGGAGAGGTGTGGCGGCTGCGAGTTTGTCGGCTTCCAGAGGTGTGGAGGCAAACATTTGGGCGGACCACACGAGCAAAAGATCGCCTAACAGGATGGCGATGTCGAATCCGAATTGTTCAGAGGGGCCATCTCCGTTGGCCGCAGCATGAGCAGCCTCGAAGCGGCAATGTGCCGAGGGCAGCCCGCGGCGAGTGCTGGAGTGATCCATGAGGTCGTCGTGGACGAGGGCCGAAACGTGCAGTAGTTCGAGGCTGGCAGCGGCTTGCAGTAGCCCGTCCGGTTCTGCGGGCTGTCCCGCAGCAGCTACATGGCCCCAGTAACAGAAGGCGGGACGAAGTCTCTTGCCGCCGCCGGTGTAGTCGCGGGCGGCGTCAAGAACAGGGGATAGCTCGGCGCCAATGGCGTCGACAACCGCCTTCTCCCCATCGAGAAAAGAGGTGATCCTCGCGCTCACAGACTCTCGGAAATCAGCGCTGACTGGAGCTGACGGGTCAAAGGGGAACATAGAGCCAGCATAGAGTGGACTGGCGTTTTCAAACGAGTTCGCAGGTTGGACAGCATGCTCATGACGTGGGGGTGCCGCCTAGCCTGACATCATGCAGACCCAGAAGCCAACCATCGCCGACCTGCTGGCCTCGGGAAACCGCCCCCTGCACTCATTTGAGTTCATGCCGCCGCGCAGTGAGGACGATGTTTACCGGCTCTGGAGTGCTACCGACGCTCTCGTCCCGATGGCTCCCGACTTCATCTCTGTGACCTATGGCGCCAATGGGTCACGACGCGATCGCACTCTCCGCTGCACCCAGCACATGGTTTCAACGGGATTGCGAACCGTTGGCCACCTCACATGCGTCGATCAATCGGTGTCTGACCTGGAGAAGATGGTTGCTGATTACGCCGAATCAGGGGTTGACCATATCCTCGCCATCCGAGGTGATATGCCAGGCGGAGCGGGACAACCATGGGTTGCTCACCCAGAGGGACTATCCAACGCCACCGAACTCGTCAAACTCATCAAGCGGGTCCACCCCGAGGCATGTGTGGGGGTCGGGGCATTCCCTGATGGACACCCGGAAGCTGCCGACATCGACTTGGACGCTCGTATCCTTGTCGACAAGGCCGAGGCAGGGGCATCCTTCGCTATCACCCAGCTGTTCTTCCTGCCCTCCCACTACCAGCGACTGGTGGACAAGGTACGCAGTATGGGATGTGACATCCCGATTATCCCCGGAATCATGCCCATTACCTCATACGGACAGATTCATCGATTTGCAGAACTGTCTGGCACCGATGTCCCGGCCGAGCTTGTGGCTCGGATCGATGCTGTCAAGGATGACAAGGCAGCTGTGCGGCGTATTGGTCTGGAGGCCGCCGCTGTCCTGTGCTGTGAGCTTCTCGATGACGGCGCTCCTGGCCTGCACTACTACACGCTCAACAGGTCTCGTGCGACCATAGAGCTTCGGACCATGCTCGCGCAGCGCCGGCCGAAACTGGTTGGTCTGCCGGCACAGTTCCAGGCGACTTCTGCTGCGTGAATCCGATAACAGCGAGGCGCTGGGTCGGGCGGGTGAGGGCGACGTAAAGCACCCGGACGCCACCAGTGGGGTTCCCCGTCTCAGAGACGATCCGCTCCGGATCGACGACAACCGCGCCGTCGTATTCGAGCCCCTTGGCCTGCATCGTCGTGACTGGGATGATTCGCGGATCTGTGGCGAGGTCGCGAGCGTGGTCGACGAGGCTCGCCGGGCAGATGAGACCAACTGTCCCCTCGACCTCGCGAAGCATTGTGTTGAGCTGGGAGCGTACCTCTGTCCACAGATCGTCGGTTCGCGTCACGGTCGGCTGAACTCCCACCGAGCGCACCGCCTGCGGAAGGTCGGCGTCAGGCTGGACGGTGGTAACGACCTCGGCCGCAAGATCGAAGACTTCTGCCGGGGAACGGTAATTCTTCGTCAATGTGAAGGTTCGTGAAGGAGCGTTGCGGGTTAGTTCGTCGAAGGCAGACCGGATTTGTCGAGGATCAGGGAAGGCCGACTGGGCCGGGTCCCCGACGATCGTCCAGGAGGCTTGTGGTCCTCGGCGTCCTATCATGCGCCACTGCATTGGCGAGATGTCCTGGGCTTCGTCTACGAGGACATGGGCGTAGGTGTCTCGTGGCTCGTTCTCGTCGATCTGGCGGGAGTCATGGAGACGGTCCCCCAAAGTGACGAGTTCTTCGGCGTCACCGCCCTCAATGAAGACCGGGTCCTCGGCGTCTGGCTCGGGGGGAACTGGGCCTAGTAGGGCGGCCAACTCGTCGAGCAGAGCCATGTCAGCCACCGACCAGTCACGGCGTCCGCGCCGGTCGGTCTCGGTGGGTATGGAGTTGACGACGAGTTGGCGAGTTTCGTCATCCCAGTCGGGGGTCACTGCCTTGGCGACCGCCGGGTCAGCTAGCCGGGCCAGAACGTCTGTGGGTGACAGATTCGGCCACCACGCATTGAGGAACATCCGCCACGAAGCCTGGGAGGAGACCAAGTCGTCAAATTGTTCCTTGCTGAGGTCATGGGCGGACACGACGTCGGCAGGAAGGATGTTCCACAGTTGGTCCTTTAGCGAGGCTTCAACGGCCTCGCGACCGTCGTTGTAACGGTTGTGTTTGAGGATGCGGTGGCGGATGGAACTCAGGGTGCGGGAGTCAAGGGTGAGGACCTCGCCTTTGACGGTCACCCGAAGGCGCATGGAGTTCGGATCAGCTGACAGTGGCATGTCGACGAGCCGGGTAAGGACGTCCACCATGTCGAGGCCGCCCTTGATGTTGGCTGTGTGCGGTTCATCGAGACGATCGGAGGAGAACTTCAAGACGTCGGAGGGTATCTGGCCGACGGAACGGAGAGTAACGGAATCCTCGCCCAGGCTGGGAAGCACCCGCTCGATATAGCTCATGAAGACAGAGGAGGGTCCGATGACGAGGACACCGCCATTTTCCAGCCGGGTGCGGTGGGAGTACAGCAGGAAGGCGGCGCGGTGCAGAGCGACGACCGTCTTGCCGGTTCCGGGGCCGCCCATGATTGTCGTCACGCCCTGGTAGGGGGCGCGGATGGCCTCGTCTTGCTCCGCCTGGATGGTCGAGACGATGGAGTGCATTTGGGTGTCGCGGGCCCGAGAGAGGGCGGCCATAAGGGCTCCCTCCCCGATGATGGGTAGATCAGTGTGTGAGGATGAGTCCAGCAGGTCGTCCTCAATGCCGAGGATTTTGTCGTCCCGGCAGCGCAGGACGCGACGACGGATGACTCCCATCGGGTCGGTCGGGGTAGCCCGGTAAAAAGGCTCTGCAGCTCGGGCGCGCCAGTCGATGACGAGTGGCTCATAGTCAGCGTCGCGTACGCCGATACGTCCAATGTGACGTACCTCGCCATCGTCGGTGAGGTCGAGTCGGCCGAAGACCAAACCCTCGTGTTCGGCATCGAGGACAGCCAACCTCTTGGCGGCGTTGTAGGAGAAGGCGTCGCGCTCGAACATCGCCGTTCCGTCCTCTTCTCGGACCCAACTGGTGCGGTCTGAGCGGTACATATCCTGGCCCGCCTTGGCGAGCATGCGAGCTTTCTTCTCGTCGATTTCCAGCTGGGTTCGGACCCGGTCGACGTGGGCCTGTTCCTTGGCGATTTCAGCTTGTACAACGCGAGGGTCAGTGGTCGAAGTGTCGTGTTCGGTCAAAGTCGTCCTTCACGAGAGCCTGCCTCGGACTTGGTGTCGCGGGGCTAACGAACAAGTCTACGCGTCGAGGCTCGATCGGTGGAACTGTGACCTCGCCGCAGGCGCCCTGCTGCTCCGATGGCTTTGTTGGTGGGGCTTATGTCCTCTCCGGTAAGACGTTCGTGGGTGAGATAGGCGGCCAGAGCGCCGGTTAAGAGCCTCGCCCAGGGTTCTGGGCCGCCGTGTGATGCGGGGGAGGCAGGCAAGGTCGGGATTGATTTGTGCTGGGTCCACGTCATGAGAGGACGATCACGCCATGACGACCACACGGTGCCCATGCCAGGGTCGGGAATGGGACGAGTGTGGTCATGACAGATTCGGTGCGTCTGGCTGCCATCCCACCAAGTCCATGTCTCGATGAGTCCGTCGGGGGTCCATTCCAGCGTGTGATCGATGCCGTTGTGGGGGAGCTGCTCGTCACTCATGGTGACGGTGACAGTGGGGGAGAGCCAGGGCTGGGGTGCGCGATGCCATCGGGAACGCCGAGGGACGGGGGAGATGGTGTCGATGATGGCGTCTGGAGGTGAGGTTGGTGAGGGATCGATTTTCACCCCGCGTTTGGTCAGTCTGCGGTCGAGAAGACTCAACAACGGTTGAAGGTCGGTGGGGCCATGGGGTCCAACCAGGTTCCAGCAGCCGAAGATTCGCGTCACAGCAAGTCGAGTCTCATCGGTGGACAACTCAGCGAGAGGAGAACACAGATCAACGTGAATGGCCTCAGGAAGAGTGGAGGGCCGTGAAGTTACCGCCTTCTCGACTCCGTTGCGGCGTCGAGCCTGCCAGATGGTGTCAGCGTGGTCGAGGACGTCACGCCAGGTATTCGCGGTGTGCTCCCCGTAGCGATCGCGGACGGCATGGATCTGCTCTCCTCGTTCCGTCGGCATTGTCACTATGTCATCGCCAGCCCGGAGGCGGCGGTCAGGTTCCTTAACCAGATTCAAGCCAATCTCAGCCAGTTCTGCGTCCATGGCTCGTCCGGATTTTGCGAACAGATCTCGCCACGCCGAGGGCAGCTCAAGAGTAGCGCCGATCTCGGGTGCCAGCGGATGTGGGGAGTCAGCTCGCCATCGCGGTAAGGATGTGACGATGGTGACATTGTGTCCGGCTCGGGCCAGTCTCAGGGCGGCAGCCAGAGCAACGAGTTCGTCTCCGAGGATGTGAACCGTTCCCATATTCCTGCTCCTCCCATGGTTGTACAGCCGAAAATACGATCTATCGTGCCAGAGGTGAACACGGATCTTCCTGTTGTCGCCGTCCATGGAATCACCAGCTCGCCAACCACATGGGGTGGTCTTGTGCTGGCATTTAACGTCGAGAAGGTTCCCGTCCATCAGCTGTCTCTTCTGGGACATGGCCCGATTGATACCCGCAGGGGAGTCGGAACTAACTATCCTCTGGAAGCTTTCGCTACCGATGTTATTGAGCAGATGGACGCTCGCAACGTTGAAAAATGTGCCCTGGTAGGTCACTCCCTGGGTGCCCTGGTGTCGTCCATGGTGGCTCAACGGCAACCAGAGCGATGTGATCGGGTGTTGCTGGAAGATATGCCCGTGCTGCGACGGGTGCCTCAGGATCCACCGCCCATGAGGAGGTACTCCGATGCCTTACTTCTGGAGGTAGCGGCGGTTGCTGGACGCAGGAAGTTCGACCCCAAGATGGTGTGGAAGGTCAGCCGCGAGTTACTCAAGCCCAATCCGCAGTGGTGGGAGGGAATGTCCCGGCTGACCATGCCGGTTCTCGTCATCGGGGGAGGTAAGTCGTCATACCTGCGTCAGGACCGGTTGCACGATGTGGTCAACGCACTGCCGGACGCCCGGATGGTCACCATTGAGGGGGGGACACCGCGCTCACATCACGAAAGGCGACGAGTTCTGCGACGTTGCAGTTCCTTTTCTTACCGGTGGCAGACACATCAACCGAAGGCATAACGGAACCCAGGATATGTGAGCCATGAGCGAACTACGCTCAACTCTGTTGTTGAGTCTGGGTGGCTCATGTCTAAACTTGAGTCATCACGACTCAGAGTGAGTCGATGCAGGAAACTGCTGAATGTGCAGGAGTGTTGAGATGGCTCATACCTTTGACCCCTTCCGTGAGATGGATCGACTGCTCTCCGACGTCACCAGGACGCCGGCGACTGTGGCGGTTCCCATGGACCTTTACCGAGATGGCGACAACTACATCGTGGCGGTGGACCTTCCGGGAGTCGACCCGGCGTCTATCGACATTGACATCGACGATCGCACCCTGACTATTCGCGCCGAGCGTGCAGCCAAGGTGAATCAGGACGTGCAGTGGCTCTCTCGTGAGCGGGCCATGGGCACCTTCGCTCGCCAGCTCACTCTCGGACACGGGCTGGCCACCGATCGAATCACAGCCGAGTACACCGATGGCGTACTCACCCTAACGATCCCGGTTGCTGAGACTGCCAAGCCGCGCAAGGTGGAAGTCAAGCATGGCTCGACCACCATTGCTGGCACGGTCGACCAGGCTCAGGTCGGTTCAGGCGATCACCAGGAGCAGTGAGTTCGTCAAAGCTCATACGACGGCCGGTTCCCAGCAATGGGAGCCGGCCGTCGTGTTTTCGGGTCTGGGGGCCGTACCCACCTCTTTCAGCCGAAGCAAGAAGCCATGGGATTCCACCGCAGCATTGCCGACGCCGTAGTTGCGCATGATCCAGAGGCTGCTGCGGACGCCATGAAAGAGATCGTTGTGGAGGTTCATGAGGCTATGTGTTCGCAGCTTAGGAAAGGCACAGGGTGTGCGTGTCGGCGGTGTGTAAACATCACATAATTCAGATAAATGCTATTGTTATACGGCACTGACGATAACAACCATTGAGCGTTCCCCGAGGAAATCGGACCTCATATGTGGACGTGCGCTACCTTTATTAGTATGCCTCAGGAGTTCCTCGCTTCATCAGTTGCTAGCCGTCTGGGCGCTCGCATTGTCGACGGTGATCTTCAGGCCGGTGATGTGCTGCGTCTGGAAGATATTGAGCAGGAGTCTGGCGCGTCCCGTTCCGTCTGCCGCGAGGCAGTCAAGATTCTTGAGTCTGTCAACTTGGTGCGCTCCCGGCGTCACGTCGGTGTGACAGTGCTGCCATCGGACCAGTGGGACGTACTGTCTCCCAAAGTCGTGCATTGGCATATGTCGGGCAATAAGCGCGATCAGGAAATGGGTTGGACGAACGAGTTGCGTATTGCATTGGAACCGATTGCGGCTCGACTCGCTGCCGAGCGCGCCGACGGTGCTGACCTCAGGTTGTTGCAGAACGCAGTGTCTGGCATGACACAAGCCATTCGCGATGGTGATTCGAAGGGCCTTGCCTACAATGACCATGCGTTCCATCGTGCTCTTCTTGCTGCTACTCGTAACCCGCTGTATGTCGCCCACGTCCCGTTGATGCTTAGCTATCTTGATGAGCAGTACGAGGACCAAGAAGTGACTGATGAGGATCGCGCCAATCTCGTTCATTATCGCGACATTCTTGATGCCATCACCATGAGTGACGGTGATGGCGCTGAGCGTGCCACCCGTGCTGTCGTCATGCGGCTTTCCCGGGTCGCGCCGCAGGCAGCTGCTTGATAGACCTGTATCTGGGGCTTGTTCTTGACATCGACTGGCCGGGATCCGACGTAGATCGAACCCCGGCCAGTTTTGGTACTCATCAGTCCTCAAACGCCTCTGGTGGAGGACACGTACACATCAGGTGACGGTCTCCGTAGGTGTTGTCGACTCGGCCAACCGGAGGCCAGTACTTGGCTTGGATTCGGGTGAAAGTGCTGACGTCCAACCCACGCTCTTGATCTCGCTGGACTCCTAGACGCATACCGGGGTAGCAGCCCAGCTCACGAGGGTAAGGATGGTTCCACTCGTCGGCCACCAGGCGGGCAGCTGGGTGCGGTGCGTTGACGAGCGGGTTGTCGTCGGCAGGCCAGTGACCCGATTGCACCATCCGGGCTTCCTCAACAATCGCCAGCATGGCGTCGCAGAAGCGGTCCAGTTCGGCAAGGTCCTCTGATTCGGTCGGCTCCACCATGAGGGTCCCCGCAACCGGAAAACTCATCGTCGGTGCATGGAAGCCGTAATCGATAAGTCGCTTGGCCACATCGTCGACGGTGATACCCGTTTCGGCCGTCAGCGGTCGCAGGTCCAGAATGCACTCGTGCGCCACGTAACCGTTCTGACCGGTGTAGAGGACCGGGATCTTGTCGTGGACGCGGTGTGCGATGTAGTTGGCGTTGAGGACCGCTACCTCTGTCGCGAACTGCAAGCCCTCAAGCCCCATGAGTCGCAGGTACGCCCAGGAAATGGGTAGGACAGACACCGATCCGAACGGTGCTGCGGACACGGCGTGCCCGTTGTGGGCTACCGTCCCGCCACCATTGAGCGGGTGCTCATTGCGTGGATTGAGCGGGTGGCCAGGTAGGAAGGGGGCCAAGTGAGCTTTCGCAGCCACCGGGCCAACACCAGGGCCACCACCGCCGTGAGGTATGGCGAAGGTCTTGTGCAGATTGAGATGACTGACGTCGCCGCCAATTCGGGCAAATTGTCCCCATCCGACGAGGGCGTTGAAGTTGGCCCCATCGATGTAGACCTGGCCGCCGGCCTCGTGGACCATGTCACAGACCTGTCGCACGCCGTCCTCGTAGACGCCATGGGTCGATGGGTAGGTAATCATGATCGCGGCGATACGGCCCTCATTCTGGGCAATTTTGGCAGCCAAGTCGTCTCTATCGATGGTGCCGTCGTCATTGGACTTCACGACGACGACCTTGAGACCGGCCAAGGCGGCCGAGGCAGCATTGGTGCCGTGGGCAGAAGCCGGAACGAGACACACAGTGCGCTCGGTGTCCCCGCGAGACAGGTGATAACTGCGGATGGCTGCTAGACCGGTGTATTCGCCCTGAGAACCTGCGTTGGGCTGCAGGGAGACGGTGTCGTAACCGGTAAGCTCGGTCAGCCAGATCTCCAGGTCGCGGATGAGTTTCAAGCTTCCGGCCTGATCCTCCGCCGGGGCAAAGGGATGCATCTGACCGAACTCCGGCCACGTCATGGCCTCCATCTCAGCTGCCGCGTTGAGCTTCATGGTGCATGAGCCGAGCGGAATCATGCCCCGGTCCAGCCCATAGTCACGATCCGCCAACCTCTTCAGATAACGCATCATGGCGGTCTCAGTGTGGTAGCTGGAGAACACCGGGTGTGTCATGAAGTCGGAGGTGCGGCGTAGGTCCTGCGGCCAGACTTCCTGCGTCGGGGTTTGGAGGCTGTCGCTGTCGCCGCCCAGTAGTTGAGCGAGTTCGCGCAGCTCATCGGGAGTGACTGTCTCGTCGATGGCGATCTGAAGGGTGTCCTCATCAACGAGGTCCAAGGTGTATCCGCCTTCGCGGGCTCTGTTCCACAGCTTCCTGGAACTGCCCTTAGCAGTAATGCGAAGGGTGTCGAAGAACGGTTCATCGGCGACTTCCAGACCACCAGCCGTTAAGGCCGAGGCGAGCTGGTGAGCTTGATTGCGTACCCGCGTGGCGATCCGGGTGAGACCCTTCGGCCCATGCCAGATGGCGAAGGCAGCAGCTGCGACAGCAAGAAGTACCTGAGCGGTACAGATATTGCTGGTGGCCTTGTCCCGGCGAATGTGCTGCTCGCGAGTCTGCAGAGCCAGGCGATACGCGGGATTACCATCGGCGTCATTCGAGACGCCCACCAGACGCCCGGGGATTTGACGCTCCAGCCCAGCGCGTACCGACATGTAAGCCGCGTGTGGACCGCCATTGCCCATCGGAACGCCAAAGCGCTGCGAGGAACCGACGGCGACATCTGCGCCATATTCTCCCGGCGGAGTCATGAGGGTCAGAGCCAGTATGTCGCACTCGGCAACGGCGATGCCGCCAACCTGGTGAACGGCTTCGAAAACCTCGGAAGGATTCCACAGCGCACCGGCGCTGTCGGGGTAAGGGGCCAGCACACCGAAGCAACCAGCCTCGACTTCGGGCCGCCAACACTGTGGGTCGCGGAGATCAGTTTCGACGACTTCGATACCTGCCGCTTCAGCATGGCCAAGAACAACGTCTCGAACCTGATCGAAGATTCGGGTGTGAATTAGGAAGCGGTTGGATTTCACCTTACGGGTCGCGCGGCGGGCCAACAGCATTCCCTCGGAAGCCGCAGTGGCCTCATCGAGCAGGGAGGAATTTGCCAGGGGCAGACCGGTGAGATCGGTGATGAGCTGCTGGTAAATCGTCAATACTTCGAGACGACCTTGGGAGATTTCCGGCTGATACGGGGTGTAGGCGGTGTACCAGGAAGGATTCTCCAGGATGTTGCGGCGTATAACGGGTGGGGTCAGGGTTCCGTAATAGCCACGCCCGATGAGGGCGCGGGTGACACGGTTGCTCTGTGCAATGTCAGAGAGTTCGGCCCGAACAGTCTCCTCCTCAGCGGCCGGCGGCAGATTCGGGGTACGAACGGAGCAGCTGTCTCCGTCAGGATTAAGGACGGAAGGCGGGATAGCGTCACGAACTATGTGTTCGGTCACTCCAACTGTCTTGGCAATGAATCGCAAATCCTCGTCGACAGATCCGACGTGACGGGTTGAGAAGGGACGTGCCCCCTCGTGGGTGTGCCGATCCTGGTCGATCATCGCCATCACTCGGCGGTGAGCTTGAGGTAGGCGTCGCGGTCCATCAGGTCTTCAGCGAGCTGTCCGCCCGAGACCTTGAACAGCCATCCCTGACCGAAGGGGTCGGAATTGACGAGCTCAGGGGATTCAGAGATGGCCTCGTTGACGTCGGAAACGGTCCCAGTGACCGGGCTGAACAGGTCAGAGACCGACTTGGTCGACTCCACCTCGCCGACGACCGATCCGGCCTGGACGTCGCTGCCCTCCTCGGGAATGTCGACAAAGACGACGTCGCCGAGGGCCTCAGCGGCGTAGTCGGTGATGCCAACGGTGACGACATCGCCGTCAATGGCCACCCACTCGTGCTCGGCAGAATACTTGAGATCGGACAGGTTCATAGTTGCTCCTAATGATTGGTGGTTGGTGTCAGGAACGCTTGTAAAAGGGCAGATCGACAACGGTGACGTTGAGAGTCTTGCCTCTCACATCGATGCTGAGCGAGGTACCTACCTCAGCAACGTCGCGATCGACGAAGGCCATCGCGATCGGGTGGCCCAAAGTGGGGGAGAGGATGCCGGAAGTGACATATCCGACCTCCTGACCTTCATTCATGACGGTGTAACCGGCCCGTCCGGCGCGACGGCCTTCCCCAGCCAGTCCGACCAACACCCGGTCATGGGTGTCTTCACGGTTTTCGAGAGCAGAGCGCCCGACGAAATCCCCTTCCTTCTTGAAATTGACGACCCGTCCAAGGCCCGCTTGGGAGGGGTGGATATCGGTACCCAGCTCATGCCCGTAGAGGGGCATACCAGCTTCCAGGCGCAGCGTGTCACGGCAGGCCAGACCACACGGGGTGAGATCTTGGCCGCCCGCCTTCATGAGGAGACTCCAGAGATGTTCAGCTGCCTTAGCAGGTACATAGAGTTCGTAACCGTCTTCGCCGGTGTATCCGGTACGGGCAACGAGGGCAGGGGAGCCATTGAGCTGGCCGGTCAGGCAGCGGTAGTACTTGAGGTCGCGGACGTCGTCGGAATTGAGTGTGGTCTCGGTCAACGCCAAGGCCGCCAGCACGATGTCGACGGCCTTGGGGCCCTGTACTGCGACCAGAGCCGTCTGAGCTGATTCATCGGAGACGGTGACGTCGAATTTAGCGCACCGCTTAGTCAGCTCCGCGACATCGGTTTCGGCGTTGGCTGCGTTGGCAACGACGAGATAGTCACCGTCAGGGAGGTGATAAGTCACTACGTCATCGACGACGCCGCCAGTGTCGGTCAACAAGAGGGAGTATTTTGCGCGGCCCACTGCGACAGCCGAGAGCTTGCCTGCCAGGGCATAGTCGAGGGCTTTCCCAGCGTCGGTCCCGGAGACTCTGATCTCGCCCATGTGGGACAGATCGAAGATACCGGCATTCTTGCGGACAGCGTGGTGTTCAGCCAGATCTGAGGAGTACCGCACCGGCATGTTCCAGCCTGCGAAGTCGGTGAAGGATGCTCCGAGACTTTCATGAACAGCCGCCAGTGGTGTGAGTCGAAGCGTGGTCATGTTTGGAAGTATGGCATGACGTGGGACCGCTTGCTTGCTCCCGGTCAGAACTAAGGAAGTAGACTTGATGACGTACGACGGAGTTCATACCGCGAACTCCGTGGCAGGTCGGGTAGGAGTTCGAGATGCCCTTGTCAGCAGAGGAACAGCGGCGCCTCGCCGAGCTCGAAGAATACCTGTCCACTGACGATCCTGATTTCACCCGATCGTTCTCTCAGAAAGCTTCCGCAACCCGTCGTCCCTCCCCGGTAGCGAATGCTGTGGAGCAGCGGCGGATGCGTCGTGTCCGGGTTCGTCGCCGTAAGATCCTTCTCGGATCTGCCATGGTGTTGCTGGGTTTTGCCGGAGTTGTCGGAGGCGTCGTGATAGGCAGCGGCTTGCTGGCAGTTGCCGGTTTCATCGTTATGGCTGCGGCGGTCGGAGTGCTGGTGCCCACAGACCAGGACATAACCCTGCGCGGCGGTGGAATCCGAGGAGGCAACCGCAGAATCCGGGGGAGTAGGGGTCGAATGCAGCCGAATGGCGGAAACCGTGAGAGCAATCCTGACTCTTTCACCGCGCGGATGGAGGAGAGGTGGCGGCGGCGTCAGTCGCGATGAGACTCATCGCTTGACCAGAGACGCCGGAATCCAGATAGCCAACCAATGAGGTTTCGGAGTGCGTGTTTTCGTCAGCCACTCTTTGACCGCTGCGAGGTCGGAGATCATCGACTCGTAATGACCCTCCTCACCCGACCAGCGGTCCCTTTCTTCGGCCAAGGCCAGCCGACGTACGGCCCGGGCGGTGGCCTCGTCCATGTCTTGGGTCAATGCGGTGGCCTGGCGGCGAAGTGTGCCATCGGGCCAAGGTAGCCCGTGGTCAATCCACAGGGCGCGCAACTCCTGCCAGGTGTCGGCTGGGGACCCGTTCGACGTTCGGCGTCGCGCGATGGTCATGCGGATGAACATCGGCAAGACGAGCAGGATAAGGACGATCAGCACGACGATGAGGACTGGCCAATTGACGCTGTTATGGCCGGTGGTGCTGACGGGAACGGGGCTGTTTGACACTGCCGGGGTAATGGGGGCTGTGGGCGCTGGAGTTGATGATGGCGAGCTGGTCGACTGCGGCGAGGGTGTCATGGTGGCAGACGCGGTCGCATTGGGAGACGGCGTGGCAGCAGTCTTGTTGGTCCAAGCCGGTTCTGGAGCCACTGCGGCGGTCGGCTCGAACCTCACCCATCCATAGCCTTGGAAGTACAACTCCGGCCACGCGTGCATCTGGTTGGCTCGCACTGCCCATCTGTCACCCTTGTGATCTCCAGGAAGGAATCCGACAGAAACCCGTGAGGGGATTCCTTCGAGGCGGGCCATGAGCGCCATCGAGGCTGCAAAGTGAATGCAGTATCCCTTGTGGGTTCGCAGCAAGAAGGCCTGGAGCACCTGGAACCCGTTGCCTTCGGGGGCATTGATGTCGTAATGGAATCGGGAGTCGTCGCGCAGCCAGTTCTGGATGGCGACGGCTTTGGCCACCGGGGCGGTCTTGCCTTGAACGATGTCGTGAGTCAGCTCCTGAATGTCGGCTGGTACCGAATCTGGGACCTCGGTATAGACGGTGTCGTCAGGAACGCCGACCTTTGCCTCATCGAAGGTTGCTGGATCAGGATCCGGTTCCTGGGCGGAAATGGTGTATTGCATGTCGTCGGTCGCGTGGTGGTGATCGGCTGAGGTTGAGACGATCGTCAGGCTGCCGGGGTCCCAGGCCCAGGTATGGTCCACATCGGCATCGATCGGCCCATATGGTGCGGGCAGGTATTGGGACGAGAAACTGTTGATTGCGATATCGACGTCGTGGGTCTGTGAATGGCCGGTCAGTCCCGGAACCACGCCGGGAGCAGAGTGCTCAAGATCGACTGGTATGAGTCCCCATCCACCATCTGTCATCTTGGGCAAAGAGGTCAGGCGCAGGTACTCGCCGTCAGGGCTGTTGGTGATGTAGTCGATGACTGAGGCCGTTGACTTGTTGTGGAGATTGCGACGTAGATCGATAGTGGGGTCACTCATGCGCACCGGAGCCGACGGACCTGCTGACGGGCGAGCCAGGTCGAGGTGGCCCCACACTGGAGCGATGGTCGCCAGAATCGTCGCAAGGGCAATAGTGATGGCCCCGATGATAATCGCTGAAAGCCCAGTCAATCGGCCGCCGCCGCGCAGCGCGTGATCGACAGCAAGGATGGTGAGCCACCCAGCTGCAACCAGAGTGAAACTCCACCACGGGGCGTCATCAGCTACCGCCAGAACAGTTAACAGATGAGCGGCCAATAGTGGGGCAAGGGACCATCCTGGGCTCTCCAAGGTGACGGTGACCAAGTCTGTCAGGACGGTGAGGATACCGGCTACTGTCGTCGCCAACCAGATGACTCCAATCGACGGCGGGAGAGGTCCGTAAGTGGTCGTGATGAGGGTGACGGTGTCGCGGTAAAGGTGCAGGAAACTGAAGGGGAAGCTGCCCGATGACCCGGCTATGGATGCGCAGATTCCTCCCATCACCACGGCAATGACGACAACGGTGATGGCTTGTACGCCCTGTACCTCGGCGTGATCCCAATGACGGCGTCGGCACAGCAGCCCAATGGCCTCCAAGAGGATGATGATGGCCGTCGGCCCGATCCAGTACCAAGGGTCAGTGGTGAGACTCGACAGCGAAAGAGTCGTCAGAATTAACGCTAGAGCAACGGCCAGATGGATTGCCGCCCCGTGGAGTGGTTGCTCGATTGGTCCGAGGAACTCCAAGAGCCAAGGCTGAGGCTTGGCGGCACGACGAGGATTGCTCATGAAACCGCCACCCCATCACCCAACAGCTGTTGCCAGGCTGACTCAATGGAGGTGCGGGAGTAGACGGGAACGACCGTCCATCCGGCATCTGACAGCTTGGTCAAAGCTTGTTCGTGTTCTTCGGCCTGCTCAACAGTTCCACGGAATCGGCGGGCCACGAAGGTGTCAGTGTCCAGAACAAAAGCAAGTCCCGCAGCTCGGTCTCGTCTCAGATCCACGAGATCATCAATGTCATCTGATTCCAGTCTTCCGAGGACAGCGATGGCTGGGCCGTCTATTCCTTGGCAGGATTCGACGGCTTTGCCGAGGGTGGCGTCAGGTCTCAACGGTTCATCGACGAGGGTCTCGAGAAGATCACCGGTGAGCGGGCCGGCGGAATCACAGACGTAAGTGACGTACCCGTCCGTCGTGAGGCGAGTAGCTATGGATGCCACTGAGTTGACGGCCCACTCAAAGGAGGCGTTGGGGCCAGTGCCAGCGTGGCGACGGGCTCGGGAATCCAGCATCACCACTACGGATGGGTTCCAAGCCTGTTCCTCACGACGGACCATGAGATCGCCGCGGTGTGCTGTGGATCGCCAGTGGATACGACGTACTGAGTCGCCGGTGTGCCAATCACGCACCATGGCGTCATCAGGGCCGCGTCTACCGGCATTGACGGCGGAAGATCTGGTGTCGAATCCCTGAGCGCCAAGCTCTCTGGAAGCGCCCAGGTCGACGATTCGTGGCGTCACAACGACTTCGGCTACTTCACCAAGATTGGTATGGCGACAAGCCATGCCGAAAGGGTCGACGGTACGCATCATGACGGGACCGATCGTGAAACGACCACGGGTGGTGGGGACAATCGACGTCTCAATGGTCGAGGAGCCCCCTCCCGGTTGACCCAGGGCAGCTGGCAAGACGTCAGTGAACTGCGCCGCTCCCAAGGGCAATCCTCCACAATGCTCCACGGTCACAGTTTCGACGGCTTCGGATCCCAACGGTATCCGTACCGGGGCCAGACTGCGTTTGGCCCGAACCCGGGGACGGAACCATGCCACAACCGCGATGGCGATTAACGGCAACAGGAACAGGAGAATGCCGATTCGAGCAAGGTCCCGTTGATCGATGCTCAGCCCGATGACCACGAGGACGATGCCGACGATTCCGACAGCACGCCCTCGCGCGGTGAGAATCCCATGACGAGGGGAGTTAGGCGCGTAGAAGGAACTCATCGGTCCTGATGGGTCCGCTCGGGTAGCGGGACCTGGCGCAGAATTGAGTCGATGACAGACTCGGCTGCCTGGGTAGTGCCGTGGCGCGCAGCCCCACTGCGTCCTGAGAGCACGAGACGGTGAGCCAAGATCGGGGAAGCAAGGGCCTGAACGTCGTCAGGAATTACATAACCACGGCCACTCATGGCAGCGCGAGCTCGACAGGCGCGAATCAAGTGAAGGGCAGCTCGGGGAGACGCCCCCAACCGAATGGACTCGTGATGGCGGGTGGCAGCGACGATGTCCAGAACGTATTCGTGAATGTCGGTTGCCACATGAACTTTGAGAACAGCGGAGATGAGGTTTCGAACCTCTGCGGCATCGGTGACCGGGATGACCTGATCGAGGGGAGAGGCTGCGCCATGGTGTTCGAGCATGGCAAGTTCGGCGGAGCGAGTTGGGTAGCCCATGGTAATGCGAGCCATGAAGCGGTCGCGCTGGGCTTCCGGCAGACGGTAGGTGCCCTCCATCTCAATCGGGTTCTGGGTGGCCATAACCATGAAGGGAGAGTCAAGGACGTGGGTTTGGCCATCCGCTGACACTTGGCACTCGGCCATCGCCTCGAGGAGAGCCGATTGGGTTTTGGGGGAGGCTCGATTGATCTCGTCTCCGACGACGATGTTGGCGAAGATGGCGCCAGGTTTGAAGACGAATTCCTTCTTCTCCTGGTTGTAAACGCTGACGCCGGTGATGTCGGAGGGCAGTAGATCCGGAGTGAACTGGATGCGGTGCACAGTGCTGTCGATGGCGCGGCCGAGTGCGCGGGCGAGCATTGTCTTGCCGACGCCGGGAACGTCCTCCACCAGGAGATGTCCTTGGGCGAGGAGGACGATGAGGGCGGTGTCGATGCGTTCGTTCTTACCCTCGATGACTCCCGCCACGGCTGAGCGAATGGCATTCGTCACGGCCACCACGTCGTCAATCGTCGCCGACGTGGTCGCAACATCGTCGAATAGTTGGGCATGGGCCGGAAAGGCCGAATGCAGTTCTTCGTAGCTCAACGGGATCCTCCTGGCATGCACAGCGATGGCCGGGTCCATGCTATCGGGACTTTCTGACGGTGAGGCCCGAGTTGCTGCTGTGATCCCCGGAACACGGTCGAAGGGTTCCTTTGAAGGGGCATATGACGGCCTCATCGCGCGGCAGGAGTGGGGGTAGGTGGCGAACAGGGAGTGGCAATGGTGACGTAGTGGAGCGTTGTGGAGTATGGTGGAGGCAAGTGGAGGAGATCGTGGAGCAAGGAGGTGCCCGGTGTTTCTGGGTACGCATACTCCCAAGCTCGACGAAAAAGGCCGCTTCTTCCTACCGGCGAAGTTCCGCGACGAGTTGGACGATGGGTTGGTCATCACCAGAGGCCAGGACAGGTGTTTGGCGATCTACCCGACTGAAACCTTCGTGGAGATGACCCGGGAGATCGCCAAAGGCTCGGTGAGCGTCAAGAAGGTTCGTGACTACCAGCGCATGCTGGCAGCGGGAGCCAGCGACACCGCCCCAGACAAGCAAGGGCGGGTGATGATTCCGCCGATGTTGAGGCGCTATGCCGGTCTCGACAAAGAGATCGTCGTAGTGGGTGCGATCACCCGTGTCGAGGTGTGGGACGCCGTCGAGTGGGAGAAGTACTCCGAAGCCCAGGAAGAGGCCTTCGCTGACATGAACGAGGAGGTCTTTGCCGAACAGTGACGACGTGATCCGAGGCTCCGGTCCGACCGGGCACCCTGACACAACTTCCCCTGTGCCAGGTGGTTCAGCCGGAGCGGAACCCCGGATCACGGGTCGTTGACACCGGTCGAAGACGTTGCTGGCAAACCATGCCGGGGAGAGGATGCTCATGGCGACCGATGCCACCGGTAGCGATGCCGTCCACATCCCGGTCATGCCCGCCCGTATTCTCGACCTTCTTGCTCCGGCTCTCGAGGGTGACAATTGCGTGCACGTCGACGGCACCCTTGGTATGGGAGGCCACGCCGAAGCCGTTCTGAATCGGTTCCCTCAGGTTCAGGTTGTTGGTATCGACCGTGACCAGCAGGCCCTGTCGATGGCAGGTGCGCGTCTCGAACCTTTCGGAGACCGTGTCCATCTTGTCCACGCCGTCCATGACCAGCTCCCCGAAATCCTTGATGATCTCGGGCTGGAGTACGTGAATTCAGTATTGCTCGATCTCGGGCTGTCCTCACTGCAGATTGACGAGGTGGACCGCGGGTTCTCTTACTCCGTTGATTCCCCGCTTGATATGCGCATGGACCAGTCCGGTGGACCTACTGCCGCCGAGATTGTCAACGAGTACGCCTCAGCCGACCTGGTCCGGATACTGCGCGAATATGGCGAGGAGAAGTTCGCCGATCGCATTGTGCGTTCCATCGTCGCCGAGCGTGCTCATCAACCCATTGCGACCTCTGGGCGCCTTGTTGAGATCATCACCGAGGCAATACCGGTTTCCGTACGGCACAAGCGCTCGGGACATCCTGCCAAGCGCACCTTCCAGGCGCTGCGCATTGCCGTCAACCGAGAGATGGAGACTCTTTCAGCAGTATTGCCGCGCGCCCTCGACCGGCTTGCCGTCGGTGGTCGGATGGCGGTACTCGCCTACCACTCTTTGGAGGATCGGCCAGTCAAGGAAGTCTTTCGTGACGCCTGCGCCGATTCTGCCCCAGCAGGTTTGCCAATGGTTCCGGAGTCGATGGCAGCCAAGTTCAGCGCGGTCACTCGAGGAGCTGAACGCCCTGATGCCGATGAGGTGTCTACAAATCCACGATCCGCTTCAGCACGGTTGCGGGTTATCGAGCGGGTCCGTCGCGGCTCCGTCACCGATCAGTATGCGACCAAGGAGAGCCGATGAGCGCCGAACCAGCACCGCGTTCCCAGCCGATCGCGCGTACCACGTCGTCGCGTTCTGTACTGCGCGTCCTGCCCCAGAGGGGCCAGCAGCAGAGGATGGGGCGACTCGGCTTCGCCATTCTCATCGTTGTCATGCTCGCTGTTGGATACGCTGGGCTTCTGGTGCTGAACACCACGATTCAGGCACAATCCATGACGATTGCCAAGGAGAATCGCAACCTCAGCGTTCTGCAGCACCAGGAAGCTGTGTTGGCTGGTGAGGTCGCTCAGCTGCGAGGATCGCAGCATTTGCAGCAAGAGGCCAAGGAGCTTGGCATGAGACCGAACCCCTACGGCTCTTTCATCGACCTGCGTACTGGCAAAGTGATGGGAACTCAGACGAAGGTCGACGGCAAGGAGGTGCCAGGAGTCATCGGTGAGACGACCAAGCCAAAGGCGGGTCAGCCGTGAGTGATTCCCGACACCCCGCCAGCCCCACTCGACGCCCCGGTTCCGCCCGACCCTCTGCGGCTCGGCGAGGATCAGCGACGTCGCAACTCGGGTCTCGTTCCGGTCGGCCTGCGTCGAGTCGCAAACCAGCCCGGCAGGTAGCATCCCAACGCGGTCGTCTGACCATCGTCATGGCAGCATTCCTCGTGGTCGCCATTGGTCTGGCCAGCCGTGCCCTGCAGCTGCAGGCAATTGAGGCTCCGGCGTATGCAGCTTCGGCGGCTGCGCGGATGAAGTACACATACGACTTGGAGCCCAATCGTGGCCAGATCACTGATCGCAATGGCACTGTTATGGCCCAGACCCAGCCAGCAGTGCTGGTATTCGTCGACCCGCGCATGATCTCGCGCAATGGCGTCGACGAGCGCGTCACCATGAGTCGTACCCAGCAGGAGAAGGCAGCTGCCGCTCCGAAGGCGGTGGCCAAGATTCTTGCCAAGCATCTTGGTGGACGTCCCGAGGATTATCGCAAGGCTGTCACGGCTACCGAGTCCAATGGCACTCTCAGCCGCTACGTGGTCGTCCGGCGCCACGTCAATAGCTACACCTTCGACCTCATCAAACAAGATCTGGAGAAGGGGGACTGGTACGGGGTTTTCAGCTCAAATGACCCCATCCGTACCTATCCCTCCGGGAAAGTGGCGTCCAATGTTGTCGGATTCGTCAATTCCGAGGGTAAGGGCGCTAGTGGGTTTGAATACGCCCATGAGAAGGCCTTGGCCGGTGTGGCTGGCAAGGAGTCCTATGAGGCTTCGACGTGGGGACGTATCCCGTTGGGGTCCAATACCCTCGTTCCCGCCGTCAATGGCACCAGTTACACCTTGACTATTGATGCGCAAATGCAGCTCATGGCCCAACAGGCCTTGGAAACGGCTGTTAAGAACGCCAAGGCTAAGAGTGGTGAAGTCGTCATGATGGACGTTACGAATGGCGAGGTGCTCGCCATGGCCTCGACACCCACCTTCGACTCGAACGAAGCCGGAAAAGCCACCGAAGATCAGACTCGAAATCGGGCCATCCAGGACGCTTACGAGCCGGGGTCCGTTCAGAAGGTACTGACGATGGCAGCTCTCGCTGACCGGGGACTCATCACCCCTGACAGCCGAGTTGTCGTTCCTCCCGCCTTGTCCTCGGGAGGTGGCAAGATCACCGATGCTGAGTCCCATGGCACCCAGTATTTGACTGCTCGCGGTGTGCTCGTCCACTCCTCGAATATCGGGGTAGCTCTCCTCGCCCGAAAGCTTGACAAGGAATCCTTCGTTTCCTACCTCAAGTCTTTCGGTTTGGGGACAGCTACCGGAATTGGTCTGCCTGGTGAGGCGCATGGACAGATTCCCAAGCCCGACATGCCCGACTACACCCGCGATCAAGTGGCCTTTGGTCAGGGTCTGGCAGTGACTGCGATCCAGGAGGCCGCTGCGGTGGCTGGCGTTGTCAATGGCGGTGTCTACCACTCTCCGACGATCATCAAGTCGGCTGTGGACGGTCACGGCGAATCCGCGGAGATTCCAGAGACAACGACTCGGCGAGTTATTTCTCAGCAGGCTTCCGATCAGGTTCGCGACATGATGGAGAACGTCGTCTCGACGGTCAAGGGACGCCCCATCCCGGATTACCGGATGGGTGCAAAGACGGGTACCGCTCAACGAGTTGACCCGGAGTGCCACTGCTATCGCGGTTACGTATCCTCGTTTATCGCCGTTGCCCCTATTGAGAAGCCCCGGATTCTCACTTACGTCGTCATCAACCAGCCCACCAAAGGGCACCTAGGCACGGAGGTGGCACAGCCGGCGGCACGGCAACTGATGTCTGTCGCCCTGCCGCGATACGGTGTGCAACCGTCTACTGACAAAGCGCCCAAAGAACCTTTGGAGTACCAGCCGTGAGTTCTGAAACTTCCACGTCAGCTGCAGAGGTCGCGATGCGGCCCTCACAGGTCAATCCCATCGCGTGGGCTGACATAGTAGCTGCGCTCGACGGGTGTCGAGCCGATGAGAATGGTCCTGCCATCAGCGGCATTACCTTGGACTCGCGTCAGGTAGGCCAAGGCGACTTGTACGTCGGGTTGCACGGTCTCCATGTGCATGGTGCCCGCTACGCTGCCTCAGCGGCACAGTCCGGCGCGGTTGCTGTTCTTACTGACGAAGAAGGTGCGATCCTTGCTGCAGACGCTGGTGTGCCAATCATCGTGGTACCGGACCCTCGCGCTGCCATGGCAGTAGCGGCTGCCAAGATCTTTGGTCATCCTGCAGATGCCATGATGATGTTTGGCATTACTGGCACCAACGGCAAGACGACGACAGCCTTTCTGGTCGAGGCAGGATTGCGTGCTGCCGGTCACCACGTCGGAACGATCGGGACAATTGGGTTCCGGCTTGACGGCGCAGAGTTGCCAAGTACCCGTACCACAGTGACGACTCCGGAAGCTCCTGATCTTCAGGGCCTTTTTGGCGCCATGGCTGAAAGAGGAGCGACGGATGTCGTCATGGAGGTCTCATCCCATGCCCTCGCCTTGCAGCGCGTCGATGGCACTCGATTCGATGTGGTGGCTTTCACCAACCTCGGACGTGACCATCTTGACTTCCACAAGACCCTTGACGCTTACTTCGAGGCTAAGGCGCGACTCTTTACCCCACAGTTAGCTCGAACCGGGGTCATCAACGTCGATGATCCGCGTGGTCGTCAGCTTGTCGAGAGGATGCAGAGTAACGGTGTGAAGGTCGTGACGACCTCGATCCACGAACCGTCTGACTACCAGGTGACCTCATGGCGTTCTGGTACGCGTGGGGCAATCCTCGAGGTCAAGACCCCGTCGGGGGAGCGCACCCTCGAATTGTCCCTGCCCGGTGAGTTCAACGTCCGCAATGCGGTGATGGCCCTCGCCATGCTGGAAACTGCCGGGCTGTCCTTCGATGAGGTCAAGCAAGGATTGTGTTCTGCGCAGGTGCCGGGGCGGATGGAGCGTATTGACCTCGGACCTGGTTCCCCGACCGCTCTCGTCGACTTCGCGCACACTCCTCAGGCGATTGCGTCGGCCCTTGATGCCGCACGGTCCGCCATCAGCGGGGGACGTCTGATAGCCGTTTTGGGGGCAGGCGGAGACCGTGATGTTGCCAAACGTGGCCCGATGGGTGAAGTTGCAGCGGAAAGGGCCGATGTCGTCATCGTTACTGACGACAATCCGCGTACCGAAGATCCGACCGTGATCCGCGCAGCGGTTCTGGAGGGAGCCCACGAGGCGGCCGGTGTCGGTGTCATCGTCATCGATGGCGGAAGCCGTCGTGAGGCAATCAACGAAGCTCTGAAAATGGCTGAGGTCGGAGACGTCATATGCGTGCTCGGCAAGGGACACGAAACAGGACAACGTGTTGGCAGCGAGGTGCTGCCATTCGACGACCGTGAGGTCATCCGAGCTGAATGGCAGGCCATGGCTCGGCAGGCCGAGGAGGATAAGACACGATGAGAGCTATCGACATTGCCACCCTCTCCCGATGGGTTGAGGCCGAACCAGTCGATGGTTCTGTGCAGGTGGGCCCCGACGTCGTCATCGACACCCGCAAGGTGACCCCGGGTTCCCTCTTCATTGCTCTTCCCGGCACTCGGGTGGACGGACACGATTTCACGAAGGCTGCCCAGGAGGCTGGCGCGGTAGCCGTGATGGGTACGCGAACCACGGACGCCCAACTGCCACACCTCATCGTTGACGACGGCCAGGCTGGCCTATCGAGGTTGGCCTGTCACGTCGTGGGTCTCGAGCGGGATCGCGGGATGCGGACAATTGCTCTCACTGGGTCCAGCGGCAAAACCAGCACCAAAGACATGTTGGCCCAGGTCCTTGAGGCCTTTGGCCCGACAGTTGCCCCGGTTGGGTCATTCAACAATGAGATCGGCGTGCCTCTCACAGCGTGCCGCGTCGATGAGACGACGGCGTATCTCGTCTCCGAGATGGGGGCTCGCGGTCTTGGACATATCTCCTGGCTGACCTCAATCGTTACTCCTGATGTCGCCATGGTTCTCAACATCGGAACCGCTCACCTAGGTGAATTCGGATCCCGTGAGGTTATTGCCCAGGCCAAGGGGGAAATTGTGGAGGCCCTGGGCTGTGATGGCTGGGCTGTTCTTAACGCCGCCGATGATCTGGTGATCGGAATGGCTTCGCGAACGCGTGGCCACATCGCATGGTTCAGCCCTGACGCCGAGCATCGTCGCCCTGACGCCGAAATCGAGGTCTGGGCCGACTCCATCACTGCTGACGATCTGGATAGACATTCCTTTACCCTGTGCGTTCGCTGCGGTGAGAGGACCTGGACCAGGCCGGTCCAGTTGACGACGATGGGTGCCCATCAGGTTGCTAACGCTGTCGCCGCTGCAGCGGCCGCACTGGCTGCTCTGGAATTCAACGGTGCCGTGGACGCACATACCGTCAGTCGTATTGCCGAGGCCTTGAGTCAGGCTGTGTCACGGTCTGCCATGAGGATGCAGCTGCGCGAGCGTGCCGATGGTCTGGTGCTGGTCGAGGACTGTTATAACGCCAACCCTGACTCCATGGCGGCCTCTTTGAAAGCCATGGAACACGTTCTGGCGACTCGCCGAGCCACCGATCCCCAGACCCGTGGAATTGCGGTGCTCGGAGACATGCTCGAACTCGGCAAGTACTCTGCCGAGTTCAATGCCGAATCGGGTCGACGAGCTGCTCAGGCTGGGTTTGAGATTGTCCTTGCGGTGGGTAACGAGGCCGAGAATATTGCTGCTGGCGCACGTGCCGAAGGCGCACATGCGGTCGTCACTACCGTGGAAGAGGCTGCTGGGTCGCTAAATTGGACCTCGCACGATGTCGTTCTCCTCAAAGCTTCTCGGGGTCTGGCCCTGGAACGGGTGGGATGCGCTGTGCTCGAGGATATGGAGGCTCAGGCGTGAAGAACATCCTGCTCGCCGGTGCGGTGTCGATGATCGGCACCCTTGTCGGTACGCGGTGGTTCATCCACTGGCTCGCCGCGAGGGGATATGGGCAATTCATCCGTGACGACGGCCCGACCACTCACAAGACGAAGAAGGGCACACCAACCATGGGCGGTGCCGTCATCATCGTCTCGGTCTTGCTGGCCTACATCGTCGCGCACTTGGTGACGTGGACTCACCCGACTCTGTCAGCCGTTTTGATTCTCTGGCTCTTCGTGGGTTTGGGATTCATCGGCTTCCTTGATGACTGGACGAAAATCTCCAAACAGCGCTCGTTGGGGCTTAAACCGAGGGGAAAACTGCTTGGTCAGGCATTCGTTGCCATCACCTTTGCTATCGGAGTGATGTACTTCCCGGATTCTCATGGGGTCACCCCGGGATCTCCGGCGATCTCGTTCCTGCGCGATATTTCCTGGCTTCACTTGCCGATTTGGTTAGGGATTATTTGGGTCATCGTGCTCATTGCAGGTAGCTCCAATGGAGTGAACCTCACTGATGGCCTAGACGGGTTAGCGACGGGTGCCTGCACGATGGTATTCGGTGCATACACCTTGCTGAGTATCTGGCAGTTCAACCAATGGTGTTCACGGGCGACCACCGCCGGTAACCACTGTTACGCAGTCCGCGACCCCCACGACATCGCTGTGGTCGCTGTCGCCATTGCGGGAGCCTGTTTTGGGTTCCTGTGGTGGAATGCGAAACCGGCCAAGATCTTCCTCGGCGACACTGGCTCCCTGGCCCTTGGCGGGGCTGTCGCGGGTATGGCCGTTGTCAGCCGTACCGAATTGCTGCTGGTCATCATCGGTGCATTGTTCGTCATTGAGACGGTCTCGGTGATACTCCAGGTGAGTGTGTTCAAACTCACCGGTGGGAAACGTGTTTTCAAGATGGCCCCACTGCACCACCACTTCGAGTTGAAGGGGTGGGCTGAGGTGACCGTGGTCATCAGGTTCTGGATCATTTGTGGCCTAGCTGTAGCAGCTGGCTTGGGGATTTTCTACGCAGAATGGGTGGCAAGGCAGTGACGTTTTCCGAAAAAGTCGATCTGAGTGCGGCCGACCGGCTCTTCGACTGGTCGGGAGTACACGTTGTGGTCGCAGGCTTGGGCACCTCCGGCTATGCCGCTGCCGACGCCTTGCTTGAACTCGACGCCCACGTTCTCGTTCTCGACGATTCCGACGACGACTCTCATCGTGACAAGGGAGGGCTGCTCGAGGTTCTCGGTGCCGAGGTGCGATTGGGGCCAGGAGCTGCAGTTGAGCTTCCTGCCGGCACCGACCTTGTCATCGTGTCTCCGGGGTGGCGCCCGACTCAGCCCCTGGTGGCCAGTGCTCTGCTTCAGGGAATCCCGGTGTGGGGAGAGCCAGAACTGGCATGGCGTCTCATGCATCCGGACCGTGTCGTCCCATGGCTGGCGATTACTGGCACCAATGGCAAGACGACGACTACCCAGATGACGGAGTCAATTCTCAAGGCGGCAGGGTTGCGAGCCTGCGCCGTCGGCAACATCGGTCGCCCCATCCTGGAGGCGATGGCCGATGAGATCGACTATGAGGTCTTTGCTGTCGAACTCTCCAGTTTCCAGCTGCACTGGTCAAATTCTCTGTCCCTGCATTCGGCTGCCGTCCTTAACCTGCAGCAGGACCATCTGGAATGGTATGCCCATGAGGATGATCCCTTCGCTTCCTATGCGGCAGACAAGGCTCGTATCTACCATCAAGTGACGAATTCGTGCGTCTACAACGTTGCTGACCCTGCCACCGAGCACATGGTCGAAGACGCTGACGTCGTCGAGGGAGCCCGTGCTATCGGCTTCACCACCGGTATCCCAGGACCCTCCATGATCGGTGTTGTCGATGATCTCATCGTTGACCGTGCATTCATCGATCAACGAGCGACCTCGGCTATGGAGCTGGCCCGTCTCGATGATGTCCATCCCTTCGCTCCGCACAACGTCGAAAACGCCCTGGCTGCTGCGGCCCTGACACGTTCCTTCGGTGTTCCTGCCCCGGCTGTTGGGCAAGGGCTGCGGGATCTTCACTTGGGCGGTCACCGTATCGAGACCGTCCATGAAGCTGGTGGCATTACCTGGGTTGACGATTCCAAGGCCACCAATCCGCACGCTGCGAACTCGTCGATGCGCGCTTTCGAACACATCGTATGGATTGCTGGTGGACAGGCCAAGGGAACCAATTTCGACGACCTCGTTACCACTCACGCTGAGAAGTTACGCGGTGCCATCGTTCTGGGAACTGATCGCGAGGTCGTTGCTAAGTCTTTGGCACAGCACGCCCCGCATTGTCCCGTCGTCGTCATCGACGATATGTCGCGAGAATGTATGGCCACGGCAGTCCGTGAAGCTGCCAAGATGGCCCGCCCTGGTGACACGGTCTTGATGGCCCCCGGATGCGCCAGTCTTGATATATGGCCTGGGTACGCTGCTCGCGGTGACGATTTCGCCAGCGCAGCACGACAGATTGACGGGCCGGATGCCGATGGCTGAGAAGTCGGTCGACCCCCGGGCTTCTCGACCTATGAGTAGAACCCGACGCCGAGTCCCTGCCAGCCGGTTGAGGCACTTTCTGCGACTCGACGGTGGTGACGGAGCTTCAGGCAGTTTGCTGGCTCAACCTTTTTTGGACTATTACGTCATTCTTGCCGCCACCATGCTCTTGTGCGGTATCGGCGCATTGATGGGGTTGTCCTCGTCGTCGGTGTATTCCCAGTCTCTGGGGCACGGGCCGTATTACTTTGCTATTCGCCAGATTGGCTTTCTCGCTGTGGGGGCACTTGCCGCAGCGGTGGTGTCTCGGCTGTCGGAGAAGCACCTACGCTTTCTCGGCGGCCTGGCCTACGCCGTGGTCGCTGTGATGCTGGTGTTGGTGTTGACTTCCTTGGGGTCCGATGCTGGTAAGGGAAACCAGGCCTGGCTGATTCTCGGCCCAGTGAGCCTGCAGCCTTCGGAATTTGCGAAGTTTGCGTTGGTCCTTGTGGGAGCCAGCTACATGGCATCGCGTCGGGACGAGATGGCGACACTCAAGGGCGTGGTTATTTATCTCGTGCTGTATGGAGTGATCGGGTTGCTCGTCGTGGCCGAGGGAGACCTTGGTACCACGATGGTCATCGGACTCATCATGCTGGCGCAGATGTGGAATTTCGGCGTGCCGAAACGCTACATGTTCACCCTCATCGGTCTGGGCTTGCTGACAGTCCTACTACTCGTCGTGCGTACGCCGTACCGAGCTCAGCGGGTGCTGTCCTTCCTGCATCCCGATAATGGCGAGATGACGTCCCAGCAGCCGCTTTCTGCGATCTATGCTCTTGCAACCGGTGGCTGGTGGGGAGTCGGCATTGGTGCCTCCCGTCAGAAGTGGGGAGGACTCTACGACGGGGCCCAGACCGACTTCGTCTTCGCCGTGCTCGGTGAGGAGATGGGTTTAATGGGAACCCTGGCTGTCATCTTACTGTTCACCATGCTGGTATGGGCGGGAGTGCGGACGGCTATGCGACAGGACTCTCTCTTCCGTCGTTCAGCTGCATCGACGGCCACCGCATGGATTGCGGCCCAGGCAGTGATAAACATCTCAGTCTCATTGAACGTGTTGCCGGTCGTTGGTGTGCCGCTTCCCTTCATTTCCATCGGCGGGTCGGCCCTAGTGTCAGTGCTTTTGGCGGTTGGCACCATCTTGGCGTGCGCGCGCACCGAGCCTGCTGCTCGACGCAGTATTGAGGCTTCGCGACGCACTGCGCCTGCGCGTGTGACGAGTGTTGTTGATGGAGGTCATCGTGGTTGATCTCGACGCCCTATCCCATTTCCTCGAGGAGTACCTATGGTGAACGTTGTTTTGGCCGGTGGAGGAACAGCTGGCCACACATCTCCGCTCATTGCCACTGCGAACGCTCTGCAGGATCGTGGAGCCACCGTGTCTTGCATTGGTACTCCCAAAGGCCTTGAGGGACGTATTATCCCCGAGGCCGGTCTCGAACTCGACATGATTCCTCCGGTGCCCCTGCCGCGCACGGTGAACGTTGATTTGTTCAAGGTTCCTAGCCGGTTGGCAGGAGCGGTAAAGAAGGCAGGAGCAGTGCTGAAGCGCCGTGACGCTGCCGTTCTCGTCGGCTTCGGTGGGTATGTGTCCTTGCCTGCGTACTTGGCTGCCAAGAAAGCCAAGATCCCGGTCGTCATCCACGAGCAGAACGCGGTTCCTGGACTTGCTAACAAGATTGCCTCACGGTTTGCGGTCTTTGTCGGCACAGCTTTTCCAGATACCCCATTGCCGAATGCCACCTTTGTCGGTATGCCGCTGCGCAAGCAGATCACTGACTTGGCAGATGCCAGTGAGGGTGACCGAGCTGAGCGCCGGGGACGTGCCCGTGCGGGTTTCGGGCTGGATGTCGACCGCCCTACCCTGCTCGTCTCCGGAGGATCTCAGGGGGCGGTCGCCATTAATGACGCGGTGATCGCAGCGCGGGACTACCTCCTCGCTGACGGGGTACAGATCCTTCATGTCCTGGGCCCGAAGAACATCAAGGACAAGACCAAGGTCGTCGACGAGACGACTGGAGCCGTATGGCTGCCGGTCGGATACCTGGATGACATGGCCAGCGCGTACGCAGCTGCCGACTTGATGGTGGCCCGTTCCGGTGCTGGAACAGTGGTGGAGACCGCAACAGTCGGTCTGCCGACGATCTACGTTCCACTGCCACATGGTAACGGCGAACAGGCCCGTAATGCCTCTTCGTCGGTTGCTGCCGGTGCCGGTGTTGTTGTCGCGAACGCCGACCTTGACTCCCAACGTCTCCTTGTCGAGACTGCCCGCATCCATGACCCCGAAACTCTGGCCAGAATGTCAGCTGCTGGACGGGAGCTCATGCCTGCTCACGCCGCCGAAGAGATGGCGGTCCGGGTGATCTCGGCTGCTCATTCGAAGTGATTGACCCGACGACTGTTTGAGGAGAAAACTCATGTCATTACGGGAACCTGTCGAGCTGCTCGACCCCAGCACCATTGGGCCGGTCCATTTCATTGCCATCGGCGGAGCCGGGATGAGTGGTGTCGCGCAGATTTACCACGACATGGGAGTTGATGTTCGTGGTTCTGACCAGGTTGATTCGGCCAATTTGCGTGATTTGGCAGCCGCTGGAGTCCAAACCTGGGTGGGTCATGATCCTGCTCATCTAGCCGGGGCTCGCACGGTCGTGGTCTCCTCAGCTATCCGTCCCGACAATCCAGAGCTGAGGGAAGCTAACCGACGTGGCCTGCGCGTCTGGCACCGTTCGGCCGCCTTGGCTGCCCTCATGCTTGACCATCAAGGTGTCTCGATTGCCGGCACTCATGGCAAGACGACGACCACCGGAATGGTCGCCACCATGCTTCATCACGCGGGAGTAGATCCGTCATACGTCATCGGTTCACCGCTGGCAGCCACCGGAAAGGCGGCACATCTGGGTACCGGAGGGGCTTTCGTCGTCGAAGCCGATGAGTCTGACGGCTCCTTCTTGCAATACCCCAGCCAGATTGTTGTCGTCACCAACGTGGAAGCCGACCACCTCGACAACTGGGGTACCCCGCAAGCCTACTTCGATGGTTTCGTTTCGATGGCGACCCGGCCGGAGGTGCGCTATGTCGTAACCAATGTCGACGACCCGGGAGCGGCTGAGCTTGCGGCTCGGCTGGAAAGCACCGGTACGGTCAAGGTTGTCACCTATGGTGAGTCGGAGCAGGCAGACGTCCGGCTCGTCGACATTGATCTGGAGGGGACGACGGCCTCGGCTACCCTCGTCCACGGGTCCACCAGAGGGCGACTCGAGCTTCAGGTGCCCGGACGCTACAACCTCTGCAACGCCGCTGCCGCTTACTGCGTTGGCTCGCTATTGGGGATTGGCCATGATGAACTCCTTGCGGGGATCGGGACCTTCACAGGGACCCTGCGGCGTTTCCAGCTGGTAGGACGCGTCGGCGATGTAGCAGTATTTGACGATTACGCTCACCATCCGACTGAGCTGCGCGCCACGCTTGGGGCAGCGCGCCGGGCAGTGCCAGGGCAGGGGAGGGTCCTGGCCTGTTTCCAGCCTCATTTGTTCTCCCGTACCCGGGACTTCGCCGATGAATTTGGGCAGGCCCTCACCCTGGCCGACCGCGTCATCGTCTGTGACATTTATCCTGCCCGGGAAGACCCGATTCCTGGTGTAACCGGCGAGATGGTTCACGACGCGGTTATCGCGGCCGGTGGGGATTCCCGCTATGTTCCTGACAAACAAGACCTTCCGGAAGCTCTTGCCGAAGAGGTACGGCCCGGCGATCTTGTCATCACTCTGGGAGCCGGTGACGTGACTTTGGTAGGTCCGGTGCTGGTGAGATTGCTGGAGGAAAAGTCCTGATGCCGGTTTCCGACATCAACGTCGCCATTGAGCTGCGCCGCCGACGCCGCCGGCGACGCAACCTGATGATCGTAGGGATAGTCGCTGCGGTGGTGATACTTGCTGTCGCGGCGATCTGGGTAGTGCGTAACACCACCGTGTTCAGTGCCGATACCGTCGAGGTTCGCGGACAACGCCTAGTCACGGCTTCCCAGGTTGAGCAGGCAGCCAAGGTGCAGAAAGGTCAGCCTCTGGCGCGGGTTAACACTGACGAGATCGCTGATCGCGTGACTTCTGTGAGTGTCGTCCAACAGGCCAAGGTGCACCGGAAGTGGCCGCATACGATCGTTATCGATGTCACAGAGTTCAAGCTCGCGTATCAGGTGAAAACCTCTGGGGGCTACCTGTGGATTGACTCTGCTGGCATCATGTTCAACCGGACCACCAAGCCCACCCCGAAGGTGATGTGGGCGACCACAGCATCTGGTGATCGTGCCCTGCTGCGTGATGTTGCAACAGTCGTCAACTCCTTTCCCGCTGAGCTCAGGCGACAGGTCGACCATATCGAGGCCAAATCCCGTGATTCGATTGTCGTAGTACTGTCTGGAAAGCGGACGGTGGTGTGGGGATCGGCTAACCAGTCCGAACTCAAAGGCAAGGTCACCGCTGCGATGCTCAATGTCAAGGCATCCCGTTTTGACGTCTCCTCCCCGGAACATCCAACTGCCCGCTGAGCAGTCTCAAGCCGGGGTTGAGGGTCGAGGTCCAGGTGGCCGATAGCGTTGGACACCCTTTTGACGTGCTCATACCCTTGCTCTAGACCGGTCCATCAGAAAAGAGTGAGGCAGAACTCCAGTGGCTATTCCATCCCAGAACTACCTCGCCGTGATTAAGGTCGTGGGGGTAGGTGGCGGCGGCTGTAATGCCGTTAACCGCATGATCGAGGCAGGACTCAAGGGAGTCGAGTTCCTCGCCGTGAATACCGATGCCCAGGCCCTCCTCACGAGCGATGCCGACGTCAAGCTTGACATTGGCAGGGACCTTACCCGAGGCCTGGGGGCCGGTGCGGACCCCGACAAGGGACGTCAGGCTGCCGAGGACCACGCCGATGAGATCGAGGAATCCCTCAAAGGCGCTGACATGGTGTTCGTCACCGCTGGTGAGGGCGGTGGGACTGGCACCGGTGCTGCCCCCGTCGTCGCCAAGATTGCTCGTTCCCTCGGGGCCTTGACGATTGGTGTGGTGACTCGTCCATTCTCATTCGAGGGTCACCGTCGGTCCTCCCAGGCTGAATCCGGTATCGACAATCTGCGTGATGAAGTCGACACCCTCATCGTCATTCCCAATGACAAGTTGCTGGACATGACGGATCAGCGGATCGCCATCTTGGATGCCTTCAGACAGGCTGACCAGGTACTCATGCAAGGTGTTTCTGGCATCACAGACCTCATCACCACCCCGGGTCAGATCAACCTGGACTTCGCCGACGTCAAGTCCGTCATGTCGAACGCAGGGTCCGCCCTCATGGGCATTGGCCGGGCCTCCGGTGAGGATCGCGCTCGCGCTGCCGCAGAGATGGCGATCTCGTCGCCGCTGCTCGAGGTGTCCATTGACGGCGCTCGCGGGGTGCTGCTGTCCATTGCCGGCGGTTCTGACCTTGGTCTGTTTGAGGTTGCCAGCGCCGCTAACCTCATCGAGGCTGCCGCCCATGACGAGGCCAATATCATCTTCGGGACGATCATTGACGATGCCCTGGGCGACGAGGTGCGCGTCACGGTGATCGCAGCCGGATTCGAGAATGGTCAGCTCACCAGTACCAAGCAGCCTGGAATCAGTCAGCGTCCGGCCTCCCGCCCAGCGATGAGTAACAATCGTTCTTCGGCGGGTGCTGTCGGTGCTGAGGCACCTGATTTGGGTGCGAACGCTCAGGGCAACGGTAACCAGCAGCCGACCCCGATTCGGCCGCATACTCAGGGCAGTCCGTTCGCTCATCGCCCGTCTCAGCCGGAGCCGATTCAGCAGCAGAATAACCGTCCCCAGGCCGACGAACCTGAGGATGATCTGGACATCCCGGACTTCTTGAAGTGACGTGCTGAGATTCGTCATCGACCCCGGTGCCAATCATGGTGTCGGGGTCGCCTTCACAGATCGTGTCGACCCCGACGGTCGCGGCTGGGGTGGCCATGGTTTCGACGGGTTCAACCTGGGACGGACCGACGAGGATCCGAACGTTCTCGAGCATGTGGGAGCGTTGCGTGCCAGGCTCAACCTCGGCCCAGTGATGGTTTGTCATCAAGTTCACGGCAAGGATGTGTGGCGGGTTGGCCCTGACGACATCGAAGGCTGGATTCCGCAGCATTATCTGGGCGACGCCGTGGCTGGGCAACAGAAACTGCCTATTGCCGATGCCATGGTGACCGACCTGCCCGGGGTTGCGCTGGCGATCCGGGTCGCCGACTGTATGCCAGTGGTGTTGGCAGACCCCAGTACTGGAGTTATCGGAGTGGCCCATGCTGGCCGAGTTGGTTTTCTGGCGGGAGTTCTGCCAGCTACTGTCGAGGCCATGCGAGACATGGGTGCCACTGATGTGTTGGCATGGATAGGGCCTCATATCTGCGGCAGCTGCTACGAGGTTCCTGCTGACATGGCTGAGCAGGTATGGAGCGAACATCCGGCAACCCGAGCTGTAACTCGCCACGGCACTCCTGCCATCGACCTGGGGTCCGGCGCCCTGGCACAGCTGGAATCCCTAGGGGTGGCAGCAGTCGGGCTTGATCCCTGCACTTTTGAAGGGCAAGATTTGTTTTCCCATCGCAGAGATCACGGTGCGGGACGCCTTGCTGGCCTGGTGTGGAGGGTTCCCAATCCGCAGTGACGATGGGTGTATCGGTTTCGTGATGTGTCAGCGCTTCGCGTGTCCCGTCAAACCGTGGCAATATCCGTGGCAGGCTTGAATGGTGAGATCCCCGTCCCGGGGACGCGCCCATGAGAAGGAGCTCCAGATGGCAGGAATCGGCAGGAAGATCGCCTCGTACGTCGGCATCGTTGACGATCGTCGCTACGACGAGGAGGCTCTTCCGGACGAGGAGCTCACCACGGAGGTTTACTCCGACGACGATTACGAGCCATCTTCGGAGGTGACCGAGTTGCATCATCGTGATTCCACTGAGCAGCGTGGCAGGGAGCGTAAGGCGGTTCAGCAGCGTCGGCGACAGGAGTTGGACGAGCCGAGCATTGCTGACATCAACCGTATCCTGACTGTTCACCCGCGTAACTACAACGAGGCGCGGACGATTGGCGAGCAGTTCCGTGAAGGAATCCCCGTCATTATGAATCTCACCGAGATGGACGACGCTGACGCCAAGCGTCTGGTTGATTTCGCCGCCGGTCTCATCTTCGGCCTGCGCGGGACAATCGAGCGCGTGACGAGCAAGGTCTTTCTTCTATGCCCGCGCAATGTCAATGTCACCCCGGAGGACAAAGCCCGTATCGCCAGCGGCGGATTCTTCAACCAATCCTGACGGAGTTATCCATGATCCTGGCCGGGACCATCCTTACGTGGCTCATTCAGATCTACACGGTGCTGCTCATCGTGCGAATGATTATGTCCTGGGTACCGCTGCTCATACGCGGTTTCGAGCCGCATGGTGTCATGGCCGTGCTGTTTGAGATCGTCTACACGATCACCGATCCTCCCATCAAGTTCTTCGATCGACTCGTGCCTCCGGTGAGGTTCGGCAGTGTCGGCCTCTCAGTCGGATTCATCATCGTATTCGTGTTGTTGGCTGTTCTGCAGCGGCTGGTCATCATCCTGTTCTGGTAATGCAGTAATGGCGTATACCCCAAAGGTGAGGTTGAACCTTAAGTGACGCGAGCGCTGCGGTGGAGTAGCCTTATAGCCATCTCGTGTCCGCCCCGGACCATACGGTCCGCCTCACGGGTCTTGACTGTTTCCGACATCTTGGAGTGCACAATGACGCTGACCCTCGAAGAGGTGCGCAAGGTTCGTTTCCCGATGGTCAAACGCCCTGGCGAGGGCTACCGCGCCATTGAGGTTGATGATTTCGTTGACAAGGTTGAGGCGTCGTTCATGACCCTCACCGACGAGAATGAGCGCCTCAAAGCCCAGATCGAGGCTCTGAAGTCTGGCGATCAGGGTGACCAGAAGCCCAATCAGGATCTCGTCAATGAGAACGAGTATCTTCGTGCTCAGCTCGAAGAGCTGCGCTCTCACCAGAATGATCGTTCGGCGGCTGACTCCGGTGAGGTCCAACGCGCCAAGGCTGCTCAGCAGGAGGCCGAGAACCGCGCCCACCAGCTAGAGCGAGAAAAGTCTTCTCTGCAGCTCGAGATCGAGGAGCTGCGCCAGGCCGCTCGGCGTCCAGGCCAGGACATCGACCCGGCTGAGGTTGCTCGCCTGCGTAGTGAGAACGAGCGTCTCGGCGCTCAGCTGCGCGACGCTCAGGCCCAGGCTGCTCGTAGCCGTACCTCTTCTGCCGCTCCGCAGCAGACGACCACCGAGGATGGCGTTGAGAAGCTTGTCGTGACCACCAGCGCCGAGGCTTCTCCCGCCGTCGTCCGCATGGTTGAGCTGGCTCTCGCTGACGCCGAGCGCGTCGTTCGCGAGGCTGAGAATGAGGCTGGCCGTAAGGTTCAGGCCGCCGAGACCAAGGCTCACGAGCTTACAATTGACGCTCAGACTCGCGCCGAGCGCATCGAGTCCAGCGCCCGCGTCAACGCCGAGAAGATGACATCGGATGCCAAGAGCAATGCTGACAAGGTCAATTCCGATGCCCAGAACCGGCGCACCGAGCTTTTCCGCGAGCTCGAGGCTGAACGTGACACCTTGGCCGGAAAGGTCGACCATCTGCGCTCCTTCGAGGCGAGCTACCGCGACGCTCTTACCTCCCATCTGCGCGCGCAAGCTGACAACCTCGAGAAGGGAATTTTCGAGCCAGCTGAGTTGCCTGAGCTGCTCAAGCCGGAGAACCGCGTAGCTCCCGGAGGCTCCTCCACCCCGCGTCTGGATGTTCTTATTGGCCGCAGCCAGCAGCAGAACTGAGACAACACGTATATCGAAACACTGTGCCCCCGGTTACTTTTAACCGGGGGCACAGTGCTGTTGGCCTGGTATTCAGGTTTGGGATGGGTTAGGGGCTCTTCGCACAAGGGGCGTGGGCCGAGGACCATGTCGACGCTTCGGGGCGTACATAAGGGAAGGTTTTGACACCGCATATTCGAGAGATGACGTCAACAGCGAGTCTAGGCCGGAGCCGCTGCCGATCCCGATGAAGGGCGTACGTGTGTACGCTCAGTGGTTCCAGAGCCAGGATAAGTCTGAGGGAATTGCGTCACCTATCTACAGCAGTGTGACGAACTCGGATGGCACGTTTGCTATCCATATGAAGAATTTCTTTACGGCTTTGGGTGATCCTGTCCAGTTTGACGCTGATCCGAATAAGCCGGAGTTTGAGAAGTGGCGTATCTGGGCTGTTAATCCTGATGATGGCACGTATCAGATGCTGTCTGCCCCGGGTAACTCTGTGGTGTTCCCGAAGACTGCCGTCTATGACTTGTCTGGAAACCTCGTTCAGAAAATTGATTCGAATGTTATTGAGGGGGCGGACTTCAAGTTTGGTGAGCGCATCGATAATTCGGTGATGCACTTGACTAACCCTGATGGCTCGATCCTGGCTAAGGATAATCCGGCGGAAAAGACGGGCGGCCAGGTTCAGGGCCATGTCCAGTGGAACTATGGTATTGCGAATGGTTCTGAGACGTGGGCGTTGTACGCGTCGCGTAGCCAGAACGGCGATTTTGTTGCCCCGAATGTGAAGGTCTATGCTTCGTACCTTTCTGATTATGCGGTGCAGCAGATCAACAAGAAGTACCCGGATGTTCGCGGTTCTGACTGGACGGCTCAGAAAGAGGCTGAGCTGCAGAACTGGATCCACGCCAAGATGGCTCAGGAGGGCAAGGAGAAGTGGATCGCTGAGACTGTCAGTGGTTTTACCGGCCAGGATGGTGAGTACCGGCTGCGGTTCAATGGCACTTACGGGAAGTCGGCAACGGAGCGTGGAAACGTTCCGGAAGATATGTGGCATACCATTGCCGATAATCCGGATGCCGGATCGTGGACTCTGCCGAATATCAACAAGGATCACAAGCATATCAATCGTGATTGGTTGTTTGTGTCCACTGAGGATATTCCGGGTGTCATCAAGACTAGCCCGTTCTACCAGAACTACTACTCGTCGTATTCTGGTGGTAACTGGAATTCCCACGGGGCTGGCTGGACGACCATTAATATGGCTACCACCAATTATGATATGCGGAATATTGATTTCGCTATCGCTGCTGGTGACATCGATTTTGAAGTGACGCCGTTTAATACCACGGATAAGCCGGCTCATCCTGGAGATACTGCGCATACGACTGCGGTGAATATTCCGACGAAGTTCTCGGATAATCTGAACTACCGTATTCAGTGGAAAGCGGCAGGGGCTAAAGACGTAATTGCCGAATGCAAGGGTCTTCATCCTGAAAGCAATGGTACTTTGCAGTCGTGCGACTTCACGGTGCCTAAGGAACTAGATAAGTCGACCATTTACACTGCCTACCTTTACGCTGAAGACGATAAAGGTCAGTTGTCGGATAACTACCTGAGTGTTCGATGGGTATGAGGTTTCAATCGACGACAAGACCGGTAAAGTCCCCTCTTCTCCGGGGAGAGGATGTGGCTGCTGGCCACGACACCGTGCGCGTTGATGTCTTCTACCCAGACGCCACCTTCAACACCGTCAGCTCCCCGCAGTATCGTCACCAAGCCTGCGCGGTGATGGCGGCGTCGTGACCGACGATTCGGAAGCGCGGTTTACGCTGCGCGTTGCCGCTACAACCGCTGGGTCAGTGACAACTAGCACCTGCTAGGACACGAAGTAGGGGTCGCCTCGGTATGAGGCGGTCCCTACTGTGTTGTCGCCAGTGGAAATGCCTCGTCATAATTAAGAAGCCCTTTGGCCATCCAACCCCAGACACGGAACAGATTTACGGCCATGGTGAACATCGGCGGTTGCACTCTTGCAAACGGCTTGTGCCATAGGTGTAATGTCTGCCCTCAGTTCGTGCCACCCCCACGTAGGTGATGACATGAGCGGTACATACCACCAAGCCGGAAACGGTCCCCGTACGACTATGGAGAATCCGATGTCAGATCACGATGCGGAGGCGATCGCTGCCTCCCTGCCGGTTCGCGATGGCGATGAGCCTTGGACGACTGATGAGGTCCGCGAGATCATTGATGTTTTGGAGTCGGATGTCGAGAGGATGGGCGTCGCTCTCGACAAGGCCGAGAACGATCTTGCCGATCTTATGAAGCAGGGCAATGATGGTGCCGGTATGGACACTATCGACGTTGGTTCCTCCCAATTCGAGCGAGATCAGGAGATTTCCGTCACTCGCAATGCTCGTGCTGTTTACGACCAGTCGAAGCTGGCTCTTGAAGCGCTTGACGAGGGGACCTGGGGTACCTGTGAGTCGTGCGGAAAGCCAATTGGAAAGGCTCGTTTACAGGCCTTTCCACGAGCAACCATGTGCGTCAAGTGCAAGCAGCGCGAAGAGCGCCGGTGACTTCCCCCACCGATCCGACTGCGCTGGCAGGTGCGCAGTTGAGGCGTTGGCGATTTATCTTGGTTGCCATAGCAGTGGTTGGCTATGGCCTTGACCAATGGACCAAGGCTGAGGCCGTGGCACGTCTCGATCCCTACAACCCACCGAGATGGTTTAGCGGTTTCATAACCCTGCGGTTGCTGCGTAATCCCGGTGCTGCCTTTTCCATGGGGTCGACGGTAACTGTCCTCATCAGTCTTTTCGCGATCGCAATGCTGGTCGTCGTGTGCCTGTGGGGAGTGCCGAAGGCTCGTCATCGGTGGTCTGTCATTGCGTGTGGCATGCTCATCGCGGGTATTTGCGGAAATCTCACCGACCGTATCTTTCGATCTCCTGGCCCACTGCGGGGCCATGTCGTCGACTTCATCAGTGTGCCGCACTTCGCGGTGTTCAACGTCGCCGATATCTTCATCACCTGTACTGCCATCCTCGTCGTGCTGGAGGCGATTTTTGGCCAGCACGACAGCGAAGGTCACACCACGGATGACAATGTGAAGGGGGAGAGGGACGAAAAGGAGGATATGTGAGCGTCCTGCTAGTACCTGATGGTCTTGACGGAGAGAGAGTTGACGTCGCCGCCGCTCGGATGAGCGGGGTGTCCCGATCCCGGATCGCTGGTCTCATCGAGGAAGGGTTGGTCTTTCTCGATGGGCAGAAGGTGTCCCGCGCCTCTATTCGCGTCGCTATGGGGCAGATGCTCGACGTCGACCTCTCGGACCCCGTTGCCACCCCGGCAATCACCCCTCAGATTGTCGAGGGAATGAGAATCGTTCATGATGACTCTGACGTCGTCGTCGTCGACAAGCCGGCTGGAGTAGCGGCTCATCCGTCGCTGGGGTGGGAAGGCCCCAGCGTCGTTGAACATCTGGCTGCTGCTGGATTCGCCATTTCCACGAGCGGGGCACCGGAGCGCCAGGGCATAGTACAGCGACTCGACGTCGGGACCTCCGGTCTCATGGTGGTCGCCAAGAGCGAACACGCCTATACCTTGTTGAAACAGGCGTTCCGAGACCGAACCGTTGACAAGGTGTACCTCGCCTTGGTCCAGGGCCATCCGGATCCTTTCACAGGAACGATCGATGCCCCCATCGGACGCGATCATCGGCACGATTGGAAGATGGCAATTGTTGATGGTGGGCGTCACTCTGTCACCCATTACGAGACGATCGAGGCCTTCCGTCACGCAACCTTGCTCAAAGTACATCTTGAAACAGGCCGAACCCACCAGATTCGGGTTCATATGGCGGCTGTTAAACATCCCTGTTGTGGGGATCCGCTTTACGGGTGTGATCCATTGCTGGCCAAGGAACTGGGGCTTGAGAGGCAGTGGTTACATGCGGCGGAATTGTCCTTCACCCATCCTGGCAGTGGCGAATGGGTGACTTTCCACTCGGACCCGCCGGAAGATCTTCAGCACGCGCTGAATGTTGTGCGGCAAAGCTGAACACGGATGGCTCTGGTCATCCGTGCATCATTGGTGAACGTCTCATGTGCATCCGGCGCTGAGAGGCTCCCCGAGTCGGGTTTCAATGATGTCGGGCGGTATCGTGGGAGCGTGCGTAGAGCTAAAATTGTGAACACCCTTGGACCCGCTGTGTCCAACCATGACGCCATGAAGGAGCTCATGGAGGCTGGCATGAATATCGCTCGCCTCAATATGAGCCACGGCGATTACTCTGAGCACCAAGGTCGTCTTGACCTGGTTCGCTCGGTTTCGAAAGAACTCGGGCTTAACGTAGCGGCTTTGGCTGACTTGCAGGGTCCGAAGATCCGTACTGGTCTGTTCGAAAAGCCCGACGGAGAATCGAACGGCAAAATTGATCTCAAGGTTGGTGACAAATTCACCATCACCACCGATGACATTCTGGGCAACCAGGAGCGTGTCTCCACCACTTTCAAGGGCTTGCCCAAGGACTGCAAGGCCGGAGACGTCATCCTCATCGACGATGGTAAGACGGTCCTGCAGGTTGACTCAGTCAGCGGCAACGACGTCAACTGCCATTGCACTGTCGCCGGCCCGGTCGGGGATCACAAGGGTATTAACCTGCCCGGTGTCGCCGTGTCTATCCCGGCCCTGACCGAGAAGGATGAGGACAACCTGCGCTGGGCCCTCAAGGCTGGCATCGACTTGGTAGCCCTGTCTTTCGTGCGCCATGGCTCAGACATCGACCGGGTCCACGAAATCATGGACGAGGAAGGACGCACCGTCCCGGTCATTGCCAAACTCGAGAAGCCGCAGGCCATCGAGAACCTCGACGAGATCATTGACGCCTTCGACGCCGTCATGGTTGCCCGTGGCGACATGGCAGTTGAGTGCCCGCTTGAAGAGGTCCCGCTGATCCAGAAGCAGATCATCGAGAAGGCACGCCTGCAGGCCAAGCCCGTCATCGTGGCTACCCAGATGCTTGAGTCTATGATCCATGCCCCCCGTCCGACCCGGGCCGAGGCCGCTGACGTGGCCAACGCCATCCTGGACGGTGCCGACGGTGTCATGACGTCCGCTGAGACCAGCGTCGGCGATTTCCCGGGTGAGACCGTCCGAACCATGGCCAAGATTGTCGAGTCCACTGAGGCGCACGGCTTGGACAAGATCTCCAAGATCGACTGGGACCCGCACACCACCAGCGGCATCATGTCGAAAGCTGCCGCCGAGATTGCCGAGCGTGCCGAGGCCAAGTTCATCGTGGCCTTCACCAAGTCTGGTGATACAGCCCGTCGTATCGCGCGTCTACGTCCGAGCACCCCGCTGATCGTCTTCACCCCTGATGAGACCACCACGAAGGATCTTGCATGGGTGTGGGGCGCTCACGCTGTTGTCACCCCGGCCTTCAAGACTGCTGAGGAGTTGTACCGCTGGGTGAACGCTTACCTGCGTGACAAGGGCTTCGTGCCTGTTGGTGACCGTGTCGTTGTGCTGTCCGGCTCCCCGCTGGACGTCCCGGGCAAGACCAACAATCTGCGCATTCTTCGTATCAAGGAAGACGACTGACAGCGGCTGAGCCTCGCTTGTCGTCGCGTCCCCTGTCCCCTCCTAGGGGCGGGGGACGTCCCCTTTTTATGGCGGGTTGAACGACGTCATCCTTGTCTGGGAAGTGGTCGATATGGCAGCACAGGGACTGAGGGAATCTTTGTTGGCGATGGATCCCGCCCGTCAGTGCCGAACCGAAGTGCACTTGACGCCTTGTGGATACCGGGTGTCGCGTAGTGGCTGGAAGGACTCCTCACCGTGGCAGTGACTTCGGGATTCCTAGATCGTCGTTCGGTACAGGCAGGGCTGGTTTTCCTGGGGGGATGTCTGGGAACCCTCATGCGAGACGGTATTGCTCACGCCTGGCCGACCTCAGCTAACGGAATGCCGTGGGCGACCTTGGCGACCAACCTTGTCGGGGCGTTCGTCCTGGCGGCTCTGCTCGAAATCCTCGCGGTTGCTGGTCCTGACGTGGGGATTCGTCGAGCTGTTCGACTTTGCTTCGGCACCGGCATGATGGGCGGGTTCACGACCTATTCCACCTTGGCAGTGGAGACGGGACAGCGAGCGATGTCCGGGCAGTGGCTGGCGGCCGTCAGTTATCTCCTTGGGAGCGTCACGATGGGAGCCTTGCTGGCGTGGGTCATGATCTCCACAGTGCGTGCTGCAGTTCGCAGGAGGTCCTCATGACGATGCTGTGCATTTGTGTGGCTGGTGGCCTTGGCGCGGTCGTGCGGTTTTTGCTCGACACGCACATCAACTCTCGGTTCTCCTTCCCAGTACCGGTGGGGACCCTCGTCATCAACGTGCTGGGATCCTTGCTGCTGGGATTCGTCACTGCGGCAGCTCTCAACCATCTGGGATTCTCACACAATCTCGAAGGACCACTGGGAACAGGGTTTTGCGGCGGCTTCACAACGTTCAGTACGGCGTCAGTGGAGACGGTACGTACCGCGTCGAGCCGTGGTGTACACGTGGGAGTTCTGCATTGTTTAGGGATGGCACTTGCCGGAGTGCTGGCAGCGGTCCTGGGCCTGTACCTGGGATCACTGGCGTAAAGGGACCACTTGAGGTAAAGCCGACGGTGCCCGAGAGGGGAGTCGAACCCCTACGCCCGCAAGGACAGCGCATTTTGAGTGCGCCGCGTCTACCATTCCGCCACTCGGGCCGGCTTGCCTATTGTGCCACAGTTGCGCCGAGATGCCGATTTTTCGGCTACGAAAGTGTTGGTGACGATCAACTATTGGGCCATTACTAAGGGGTATGCCGTGACGCTCAGGCATACATGCGTGTGCGGCAAGGCGTGTTAACCATTAAGATTGAATCGAGTTGTCAACGATCGACATGCAAGGAACCACCGTGAGCAAGCCACAGGACACCACCCGGTCAACCTCTGATTTGGGGCTGGAGACGGAACATCCACGCGTCGTGGTGGCTGAGGACGAGGCCCTTATCCGCCTCGATCTGGTCGAGCTTCTCGAAGAGCACGGTTACGAGATCGTCGGTCAGGCCAGTGACGGCGAAGAAGCCGTCCGTCTCGCCAATGAGCTCGAACCCGACTTGGTCGTCATGGACGTCAAAATGCCGAAAATGGACGGCATCACCGCAGCTGACAAGATTGCCGAGGACCGTATTTGTGCCGTTGTCATGCTGACCGCGTTCTCCCAGCGTGACCTCATCAAGCGCGCCAAGGAAGCCGGGGCCATGGCATATGTCGTCAAGCCTTTTGATGCCTCGGACGTCATTCCTGCTATCGAAATCGCTATGGCCCGCTTCGCGGAGATCCGTGGCGTCGAAGACGAAGTCATGGACCTCGAGGAGCGTTTGGAATCGCGCAAGATCGTTGACCAAGCCAAGGGAATCCTGCAGACGAGCCTGGACCTCACCGAGCCAGAGGCCTTCCGGTGGATTCAGAAGACAGCCATGGATCTGCGCAAGTCGATGCGTGAAGTGGCTCAGGGAGTCATTGACCACGCGGAGAACGAGAAGTGATGTCGGTATGTCACACCGTCAGATGATCTGACAGGTCATCCGTCCGACAGCACAGACGCGGCCCTCATCGTCAACAATCTCGACGGTGTGGGTCGTCGTGCGTCTACCGAGATGTACCGCCGTCGCAGTGGCAATGACGTGATGGCCGTGGGGCGGTCTCACGTGCGAGACCGACAACTCGGTGCCGACTGCGGAATGCTCGAAGGTGCGCGCGTGGGCCATGGCCGCCAGAGAGCCTGCCGTTTCCACGAGGACACCCGATCCGCCGCCGTGCCATAGACCGGTGGGCTGGGTGTTGCCATCGAGCGGCGCGGTGACGACACAGCGGGTGGGCGAAACCTCACGAACCTTGACGCCGATCTTGTCGTCAAGGGGGCTCACGAGCTCAGCGAGCCACTCGGGAAGAGGATGGTCCGGGATGGAATAGGTCACAGGCGAATCATGCCACTGCCTGCTATAACGGGCGTGTAGTACTGTCCGTGGCGTCCTCTAGAGTCGAAGATATGAGCGAGACGACGCAGCCCACCCTCATGGTCCTTGACGGGCATTCCATGGCCTTCCGGGCCTTCTACGCCTTGCCAATGGAGAAGTTCATCACCTCGACGGGCCAGCACACCAATGCGGTGCATGGGTTTATCGCAATGCTCATCAAGTTGTTGCGTGACGAGGAACCTACCCACGTCGCGGTGGCGTGGGACTTGGCAGGCGGCACCTTCCGCACGGCGGAGTACTCCGAGTACAAGGCTGGACGTGCCGCCACTCCGCCAGAGTTTCCCGGCCAAATCGACCTCATCAAGGAAATCCTCGACGCTCTTCACATCGTTTATCTGTCCAAGGAGAACTACGAGGCCGACGACATCCTTGCAACCCTGTCTACCCGGGCGACCGCCGAGGGTTTCAAGACTCTGCTGGTTTCGGGGGATCGGGACGCGATGCAGCTCGTCAACGACCAAGTGACGGTGCTCTATCCATACAAGGGCGTTTCTGAAATCGCCCGTATGACACCCGAGAGTGTCGAGGAGAAATACCTTGTGCCCCCGGCTCGTTACCCGGAACTGGCAGCATTGGTAGGGGAGAGCGCTGACCATCTCCCCGGTGTTCCCGGTGTCGGCCCCAAGACGGCGATGAAATGGCTCAAGGCCTATGACGGTCTGGAAAACCTCATTCGCGAGGCTGACAGTGTTAAAGGCAAGGCTGGCCAGTCTTTCCGAGATCACCTTGGTGACGTCATCCGTAACCGCAAGCTCAACGCCTTGGTACGTGACCTGGACCTTGACATCACCCTGGCCGAGCTTGCTCGTCAGCCTTGGGACCCGAAGGCTACCCGCGCGCTCTTCGACGTCCTCGAATTCCGGAAGTTGTGGGACGATGTGCTTGCGTTGGAGTCGGACGCTGACGAGGTTGTTGAGACCGACGAGACCCTCGACGTTTCCGGTGCTGTGCTCACATCAGGCACTTTGGGAGACTGGCTTTCCAAGGTCGAAGGCCGGGTTGGTATAGACGTCACGGGTGCCTGGGGCAGCGGGTCAGGTGATGTCGAGGCTGTCGCACTGGGAGGCTCAGACGGCACAGCGGTGTGGTTTGACGTGGCCGACCTTGGACCGGATGATGAGAAGGCCTTCGCCGCATGGTTGGCAGACGAGAGGCGCGCCAAGGCTATGCACTCGGCGAAAGGTCCCATCGAGGCATTGGCAGAGCGAGGCTGGGAGGTTGTCGGCCTGACATGTGACACCGAGCTTGCCTCGTACCTGCTTCACCCAGATCGCCGTGTTCACAAATTTGCTGACGCGGTGCGTACTCACCTCAACGTCACCCTTGGGAAGACAGAGAACCAGTGCGACCAGGAAATGCTCGACTTTGGTGACGACCGTTCCGCTGAATCCATGGAGAGGGCAGTGGCTGTCACCATGTTGGCCGACGTCATGGAAAAGGAGGTCGAAGATCGGGGTGGAGGCAAGCTGCTCCATGACGTCGAGATGGGGGTGCAACGGTGCCTCATATCGATGGAGCGGGCCGGAATCGCCGTTGACACCGACATTCTGGAGGAGCTGCGATCTGAATTTGACGAGCGTGTGACCCGTGCTCAGGAAGCTGCGTGGGAGGAGGCCGGCGAGAAGATCAACCTGTCTTCCCCCAAGCAGTTGCAGGCGGTGCTTTTCGACAAATTCGACATGCCGAAGACTCGACGCACCAAGTCGGGATACACCACCGACGCCGCTGCCCTGGCCGGATTGTACGAGAAGACTGAGCATCCTTTCTTGGCCCATTTGCTGGAGCACCGTGATGCCATCAAATTGCGTCAGACTGTTGACAGTCTGCTCAAGGAAGTTCGTGACGACGGTCGGGTCCACACCACGTATATGCAGACGATCGCAGCTACCGGGCGTCTGTCAAGCAAGGATCCGAACCTCCAGAACATCCCGATGCGGACCGAGGAGGGGCGTCGTATCCGGGAAGGATTCGTCGTCGGTGATGGGTACGAGGCCCTTATGAGTGCCGACTATTCCCAGATCGAGATGCGGATCATGGCTCACGTCTCGGGAGACCAATCTCTCATCGACGCGTTCCGATCCGGGCAGGACTTCCACACCGTGACGGCATCCCATGTTTTCGGGGTTGCTCCCGAGGATGTCAGCGTCGCTCAACGTTCCAAGATTAAAGCTATGAATTACGGCCTGGCGTACGGGCTGAGTGCGTATGGCCTGTCCAATCAGCTCAAGGTCAGCGTCGGTGAGGCCAAGGCACTCATGGCCGACTATTTCAGTATGTTCGGGAAGGTTCACGAGTACTTGCAAGAAGTCGTCGACCAGGCTCGGCGACAGGGGTACACCGAGACCTTGCTGGGACGTCGGCGTTACCTGCCTGACCTCACGTCGACAAACCGTCAGCGTCGGGAAATGGCGGAACGGGCTGCCCTTAACGCACCCATCCAGGGATCAGCCGCTGATCTCATCAAGCTGGCCATGCTCGCCACCGATGACAAGCTTGAGGAGGCTGGTCTGAGGAGCCGCGTCTTGTTACAGGTCCATGACGAACTCATCCTCGAAGTCGCCAACGGTGAGGAGGAGAAGGTTCGCGAGATCGTCATCGACGCGATGGGTCACGCCATGGAGCTATCGGTGCCTCTAACTGTGTCGATCGGGGTCGGACGATCTTGGTTCGACGCTGCGCACTGAGGGCCACGCCAATAGTGAGTGAGAATCCCCGATCACGCCGGTGCATACGTCACCATTCGCTCGGCGAGGACCGAGAGCACATGCCGCCACGGCTTGCCGGTGGCCCGTTGCATACCGAGTTCGCAGGTACGGTTTGCCGATAGATAGAGATTGAAGTCCCGGGTCGTTAGTTCGGCTGCTTCCCGTCGCGTGGCTGATTCGGTGAACTCGGGATGTAACATGCCGCGATCTCCTGCGAATCCGCAGCAGCCCCAGGCATTGGCGACGACAATCTCATCTGCCACCGCCTCGGCACAGCGCCTCAGGGCGTCATTCCAGCTCATCCGTGTTGAGGAGCAGGTGGGATGAAGGGCAGCCGATGGCACCTTGGGAAGGGGCGGCAGGATCGGCAGTACCTCCTCGGCAACGTACTGCACGGCGTCAACGACTCGGATTCCCTTGACCCCTTCGTACTCAAGCTCGTGTATGAACCCTTCCGAGCAGCTGACGGCATCCGAGATGACTGTCAGTTCCCCGTCATGGGTGGCCTGGCGTATGACGGCAACGACACGACGTCGCATTGTCGTGTACCCCTTGGTCATTCCCTTGGACTTCCACGGCGTGCCACAACACAGCGAATTGATGCCTTCAGGGACCGTGACCCCAATCCCGGCTGCGGTGAGAAGCGCAATGATTGAGAATTCCAGGGTCTCCTCGCCAGGAACCGCTCCGCCGAACATGGTGTTGACACAAGCCGGCAGGTAGACGACTTCAGGTCGTCCTCTCGGGGCGTCCCGATGTCCGGAGCTTCGCCGCTGTCCGCCGCCAGGTAACTCATCGGAGACCTTTGGTATGCGGTCGGTTCCCAGCACATTCCGTGCGGCACTGGTGAACACATTCGTGGCAGCAGCCGGAATCGGCTTGAGGGCGGACATTCCGACACTCGCCGCCGAGACAAAAGGATTCCATCCTTTGGCGGCGAGGTCCCAGGTGGTTTGCCAGGCGGCCGGGTTTTGCTCGGCGCGTAGCCGACGAACCAGATCACCCGTATTGATGTGCAATGGGCAGTTTGTTTCGCACATCCCGTCGACCGCGCAGGTCTGCACCACCGGGTAGGTGGCACGTCTTTGGAGATCGGTTGCCAGTTCCTCGTCACCGTCGTCGCGGGCTTGAGCGATCGCTCGCTGCATGATGATGCGTTGGCGAGGGGTCAAGGTGAGATCCCGGGACGGGCACACCGGCTCGCAGTAACCACATTCGACGCAGCGATCGACCTCTTCTTGAACGGTCGGGGTGAGCTTGATCTCTTTGAGGTGCAGTTTGGGATCATCGGTAATGATGCTGCCGCGGTTGAGCACACCTGTGGGGTCCGCCGACTCTTTGACCTGCCTCATGACCCGGTAGAGGTCTGACCCGTATTGGCGTTCCACAAAGGGTGCCATGATCCGCCCGGTGCCGTGCTCGGCCTTGAGGGTGCCATGGGCGTTGAGGACGAGAGTGACCATGTCCTCGGTGAATCTTTCGTATCGGTCCAGACCCTTCCTCTCGCGGAAGTCCTCGAGAACCAGGAAGTGAATATTGCCGTCCTTGGCATGGCCGAAGATGATCGATTCAGGGTAGTTGTACTCGCTGAAGAGCTGCTGCAGGTCTCCGCACACCCCAGCGAGGGTTTCAACGGGGACCGCAATGTCCTCTAGGAGCGCCGTTTGTCCGGAGGGTCGGGTGCCGGCAATTTTGGCATACAGGCCATTGCGCAGGGTCCAGATAGGGCCGCGAACTGCGGGGTCGTCAGTAAAAGTGGGTTCGTTAACAAGGTCCAGATGAGAAATGACGCTGTTACCAGCCGCAATGGCGTCGTTGCGGGACTGCTCGTCTGGGCAGTGGTACTCAACCAGAAGAGCAGCGTCTGTGCTTCCGGGAGCTGGCGGGATGATGTGGCCATTGGTCGGGTCGTCGCGGCACAGCTGTAGGGAGGAGGAATCCATGAGTTCGGTGACGGTAACACCAGATTCCACCAGTGCAGGAAGGGCCTTGGTTGCGGCGTCGAGGGTAGGAAAGTGGAGTAGGGCAGTCGCCAGTTTCGGCATGATCTCTACCGTGTTCATGACGGCCGAGGCAATGAACCCGAGGGTCCCCTCGGATCCAATCATGAGATGGGAGAGGATCTGGGCTGGGGTGTCGTAGTCGAGGAAGGCGTTGAGTCCATAACCCATGGTGTTTTTCCGAGAAAACTGGAAGGTGATCTCTTCAGCGTGGGCCTTTTCGCGACACTGGTCGCGCAACTCCAGCAAGGTTTCAACGAGTTCTGGCTCGGCACAGGCCAGCTTGTCTTCACACTGTGGATCGGAGGTATCGACGACAGTCCCCGAGGCAAGTACGAAGACCATGGAATCCAGGGTTCGGTAGGAGTTGGCGGCGGTGCCGCAACTCATGCCTGAGGAGTTGTTAGCGAGAACTCCGCCTAGAGTGCAGGCTACTGATGAGGCTGGGTCGGGGCCGAGTTTGCGACCGTACCTGGCAAGGACGGAATTGACGGAGACGACAGTTGCCCCGGGCTGGACGCGAACTTTGCGGCCACCATCGAGAACCTCGATGCCACGGAACGACCGGCGGGTATCAACCATGATGCCGTTCGTCAGGCCTTGCCCGGACAAGCTCGTTCCGCCGGAACGGAAATTGATGGCTACTTTGTGGCGTTGAGCAATCGCCATGGCCGCTGCGACATCGGAGGTTGACCCCGCACGCACGAGGACACCAGGAGTAAGCAAATAGTGGGATGCGTCAGGAGCTATTGCGGCCAAATCGAGGGGATCGTGGCTGACTTTGGCCTCCCCGAGCACCTCCAGTAGATCGGTTAGAAGCGTGGACGAAATGGATGAGCGCGCACCTCGGTTCATAGTTCTAACTCTAAGTATGACCGAATGTGCGCGCTCGTCTTTAGGGCAGCTTGATATGAATTTGTGGTGAACCTGTCACATCAGGCCACTGGTTCGGCGTAGAACAGGACCCGTGACTCGTGTCCCTTGCCCTTGACGTAATCCCAGCAGACCACGATGACAGCCTGGGCTGGGCCATCATTGTTGTAGAGGATTGTTGAGTTCGGGTCGTAATCCTTCACCCACACCTTGGTGTTGTGGGTGTAGCGGTAACAGACCGTGTTCCCGGCCTTATCTGAAATCCGGATAATGTCTCCCGGCTTGATGCCGTCGTTCTTGTCGTACATCCGGTTACCCAGGGCTTCCCCGATGTGGAAAGTGTGGGAGGTAAGGATCACGTTGCCCTTGTCGGAACCCACCTTGGGACCCTGGTTGAACCACGCCATGGAGGACGGGTCGTCACGTGGTGGGGCTCCAGCTGCACCAGCGCTGTCGAGTCCGACGGACAGCACCTTCGCAGAGACCTTCATGCGGTCAATGGAGTACTTCACCGGAACGATGGGCTTCGGGTCCTTCATGCAGCCCGCTGGGACCGGAGGCTTCTTGGTGGACGAGGCTGCCGGGGCTGCTGACGATGCGCTCGAGCTGGTTGCCGGGCCGCTGGCTGAGTCGTCGTTCTTGTCACGCTGAGTAAAGATGGCCGCGATGGCCGCGATGATGAGCGCGATGACGACCACGATTGCGACGATTCGCCACCTGGGGCTACTCGACTTCGCGTCATCGGTTGAAAAGTAGGAGGGTCCGTTCTCGTCCGGTTCCGTCGAAGGATCGTTCGCCCCGTGTCTAGGAGACTGATCGGTCATAGCTGTGTTGTCCTCCATGTGGAAGGTGAGGCTTTGATGTAGAGGGAGTATCTCCCGAGTAAGGGTGCCCGATCTCTCGGTTCGCCGATAGGATACTCTACGCTCACAATTTCCTCGCATTGTTGGCCCTGAGCGTCGGTTGCGCTGGGGGCGTACGGCTTCGCCGGGGAGATTCGAGGCGGTTGGATTGACCCTTCGCAGGCCCGGGTATTACGCTGATTTCTGCGTTATCGTCTGTGCGGTCTCGGACGGGAGTAGATCGTGCTCGATCCCTAGGATCGGGGCTGTAACGCGTTTCAAACCACCTGACATCAATCGGAGTCCTACTACATGACCTCCTCCACTGAGGCCTCCACCTCGAACCCGGTCGACATCGACCAGCAGAAAGCCGCCAACGCCGCCGATGGATCTGTGGCGGTTGACGACCTTGGCAGCCCGGAGGCCTTCCTGGCCGCTGTGGACGCCACCATCAAGTACTTCAATGACGGCGACATCGTGTCTGGAACCGTCGTCAAGGTGGACCGCGACGAGGTTCTCCTTGACATCGGTTACAAGACCGAGGGTGTTATCCCGTCCAAGGAGCTGTCGATCAAGCACGACGTGGACCCGTTTGAGGTCGTCAACGTCGGTGATGAGATCGAGGCCCTCGTCCAGCAGAAGGAGGACAAGGAGGGTCGCCTGATCCTGTCCAAGAAACGTGCTCAGTATGAGCGCGCATGGGGTTCGATCGAGCAGATTAAGGAAGAGGACGGCGTCGTCACTGGCACTGTTATCGAGGTCGTCAAGGGCGGTCTGATCGTCGATATCGGTCTGCGTGGCTTCCTTCCCGCGTCCCTCGTTGAGATGCGGCGTGTCCGCGATCTTCAGCCCTACGTTGGTCAGGAGATCGAGGCCAAGATCATCGAACTTGACAAGAACCGCAACAATGTTGTGCTGTCTCGTCGCGCTTGGCTTGAGCAGACTCAGTCCGAGGTTCGCCAGAACTTCCTGCACCAGCTGCAGAAGGGTCAGATTCGCAAGGGCGTCGTCTCCTCGATTGTCAATTTCGGCGCGTTTGTCGATCTTGGCGGTGTGGACGGTCTGGTCCACGTTTCCGAGTTGTCCTGGAAACACATCGATCACCCGAGCGAGGTCGTCGAGGTCGGTATGCCCGTCACTGTCGAGGTGCTGGATGTCGACATGGACCGCGAGCGCGTCTCGCTGTCCCTCAAGGCAACTCAGGAAGATCCGTGGCAGGCCTTCGCTCGGCTGCACCAGATCGGCCAGATTGTTCCCGGCAAGGTCACCAAGCTCGTTCCGTTCGGTGCTTTCGTCCGCGTCGAGGACGGTATCGAGGGTCTGGTTCACGTCTCAGAGCTGGCCGAGCGTCACGTCGAGATCCCAGAGCAGGTCGTCAGTGTCAACGACGATGTCATGGTCAAGATCATCGACATCGACCTCGATCGTCGCCGTATTTCGCTGTCCCTCAAGCAGGCCAACGAGGGTATCGACGTAGAATCTGACGAGTTCGATCCGTCGCTGTACGGCATGACCGCCTCCTACGACGAAGACGGCAACTACATCTACCCCGAGGGTTTCGATCCGGAGACCAACGAGTGGAAGCCGGGCTACGACGAGCAGCGCATTGCTTGGGAGCAGCAGTACGCCGAGGCCCAGGCTCGCTGGGAGGCCCACCGCAAGCAGGTTATCGAGGCCGAGCAGGCAGACCAGGAGGCCGCTCTCGCCGAGGGTGGCGCTCAGTCCTCCTACACCAGCGGACCAGCTGAGGGTTCGTTGGCTTCCGATGAGGCCCTGCAGGCCCTCCGTGACAAGTTGACCCACAACTGAATGCTCAGCTGATTTCTCGTAACATCGAGGGGTTCCGCCATCATGGCGGAGCCCCTCGTGCTTTATGAGTGGTCTGAGATGGTCGCGTGATGGCGGAGCATTTTTGATATCACCCCTTGTACACACAGCTGTGGGCAGCGTTCCACCCTTGCGCACAATGATTAGGTAAGGCTAAGCTATACGGCGACTCAAGGTGAGTCGTATCTATTAGCAAAGGGGACGTCTCATGACCACATCGGCCATGCGCAGACTTGTCGCCAGCGTGCTCGGGGCCTTGTTGGCTCTGGCTGGAGCTCTGGTCGCTCCGGCAGCGTGGGCGGCCGACAGTCCGACTGTGACTGTCTCACAAGCATCCCGTGATGGTGGCAACATCACCATTACCGGAAAGGGATTCGCGACGAAGGGCGCCGGCGTGTACGTTGCCGTCGCTCCATCGTCGGTCAAGCAGTTCTATGGCAATTCGGACAAGTTCGTCGGCTATGACCCGAATAAGCCCATGACGGAGTCTCCCTCCACGATCTGGGTTTACACGCCGGAGATGAAAGCTGCAGGCTCCAGCTTTGCCCAAGCGGCACCGATGGCCGCAGACGGTTCGTTCACTATCAAGATGTATGTCCCGGCCTTCGAGGAGGGCAAAGACTACGTCGTTCTGACGACCAAGGCTCATGGTGCCGGGGTGGCCGACAAGTCCAATGACACGCGTACTCCGGTGACCTATGAGGCGGCTCCAGTGCCTCCGGCCTCTAGCGCTCCTGCTCAGCCCAGCACTCCTGCGAAGCCCTCAACTTCGGCCAAGCCCAGCACTCCTGCTAAGCCGGCAGTTCCTTCCAAGCGCAGCACGCCCGTTAAGTCGTCGACTGCAGCTAAGCCCAAGACTCCGGCCAAGCCTGCCCGGACGAGCAAGCCCGTAACAAAGCCTGCTGCCACCACTCCTGCTCCCCATCGCACCATTACCAAAAAGGTCTGCACCAACGGCAAGGCCAAGGTGGCTGGCGGTTCCCTGACGTGGGGCTTGAGGACCTCATTCACCAGCTACTTGCGCGGTCCGATCGCCAATGGCTCTTGGAAACTGTCAAACGGTGCCGACTGGAATGGGTCTGCATTCACCTTCCCCGTGAGCAGCGGGTCCTTCGATCCCGCCACCAAGTCGGGGACTCTCAATTACTCCGGTACCATTCACATGACCGGTCACAAGGGCATTTTGGACGTGACGTTCTCCAACCCGTCTCTGGTCATCAAGGGATCGACGGGGCACGTGTACCTGACCGTCAAGTCTTCCTCCACCGATGGGAAGAAGACCGACTATGGACGAGTTGACTTCGCAACCTTCTCCGTTTCCACCTCAGGTAACGTCAAGATCAATGGCTCTTCGGTCAAGTTGACGGCTATCGGTGCTAAAGCATTTGCCGGATTCTACAAGACCGGCGAGCCGATGGACTCCTTGACTTCCAAGCTCACCCTCTCCTCCGAGAAGGTCTGCCATGACGTCACCATCGATGCTGTCACCGGCAAGGTCATTAGTGACGGTAGCGGGACTACCGGAACCTCCGGCCCTGGTCTTCCAGCCACTGGCGCTCTCGGGCCGTCTTCTGCCCGCGGTGATCTCGCCGCTGCAGGAAGCCTGGCCCTGATCGTCGTCGCCGCGACGGCAGTGGCCTGCCGACGCCGCTACTGCGAGCTTTGATCGATCCAATCTAACTAGGGGTGGGGTCGACTGACCCCACCCCCACTACTTCCACGAAAGGTCGTCCTATGCCCCGGATGCGCCGTCGAATTGCCGGAGTCAGTCTCGTATTTGCGATGCTGGCGACCGGGTGTGCTCCTTCGGCCACACAGACTGAAACGTCTCCCAGCTCTGTGACCGCTACACCGTCATCAACCCATTCGGTAGCTCCCTCAGCGACGGCGCAAAAGCTGCCCGACCCACGCACTCTGCGCGGTCTTACCGAGGTGCCGGACCTGTCCGATCCGGCTCCCGTTGATGGGTCTTTCAGCCAGAAGCTTCCCGTCACTCTCACAGATGTCGAGAACAACAAGGTCACGATCACCGATACTTCCCGGATTCTGGCCCTCGATCTCTACGGCACTCTCTCTCGTACTCTCATCGGACTGGGAATGGGCGACAAGATCGTCGGGCGCACTGTTTCGTCAACCGAGAAGCAGTTACACGATGTTCCCGTCGTCACCGAGAACGGCCACACCCTCAATGTTGAGGCCATCGCCGCCCTTAAGCCGACCCTTATCATTGCCGACCGCAGTGTCGGTCCTCGGGAAGCCCTTGACCAGCTTCGCGAGTCGGGAATTGCCGTCGTCCTTGTCGACCCTCATCGCAGCGTCGACAAGACTCCTGACCTTATCCGCGCTGTCGCGAAAGCCATCGGTAATCCTGCGGCCGGTGAGGCGCTGGTGAAGCGAACTCAGGACGAGATCGACGCGGCCAAGGAAGACATAGCCCAGTGGGCTCCGAAAAAGCCGATGAAGGTGGCGATGCTCTACGTGCGCGGGACAGCAGGAATCTTCTTCATCCTCGGTTCGGAGGATGGAGCCAGCGAACTCATCCACGGAGTTGGTGGCGACGACGTTGCCGGGGACAAGGGAATCAAGAGCATAGCCCCCGCAAATGCAGAATCCTTGGTGTCCCTCAACCCAGACGCTATCTTCGTCATGAAGGATGGGCTGGCCTCCACCGGAGGCATGAAGGGCTTGCTGAAGAGGGCCGGAGTGGCCAACACCACTGCCGGCAAGAACCAGCGCGTCATTGCCATCCCGGATGGTATCTCCCTGTCGTTCGGCCCCCAGACCGGTGAGGTGCTGACCTCGGTTGCCAAGGCATTGTATGGGGTTAAATGAGTACTCTTGCCCACCCTGTGACTGCGCGGACGGGACTTACTCGACGAGCCCGTACCAGAGTCATTACCTTCAGCATCCTGGTTGTCGTGGTCTGCTGCCTCGTGTTGGTCTCGGCAATGGTCGGACAGTATCGAGTCGCAGGAACCGACGTTGTCAGAGCCGTCTTTGGTGGTTCACTGACTGATCCGATGGCTGAGTCGATCTTGTGGCAGATTCGGTTCCCACGCATCGTCCTGGGCCTCCTAGTGGGAGCCAGCCTTGCAGTGGCTGGAACTGTCATGCAGGCTCTGTTTTCGAACCCTCTAGCCGAGCCCGGTGTCATCGGTGTCTCTTCGGGGGCCGCAGTGGGGGCGTCGATCATGATTGTGGCGGCTCCCACCTTCCTGGCCGGGTTCGGTGTTCCTGCCGCCGCCTTTCTGTCGGGATTATTGGCTGCCAGTGCCGTCTACGTCATGGCTCGCTCCGGACAACAAGCAGAATCAACCACGCTGGTACTGACTGGTATCGCCGTGACTGCAATCTGTTCGGCGATCACTTCGGCGTCGACCTATGTCGCCCCGACGACCGCACGAGACCAGATCGTCTTCTGGCAGATGGGGTCCCTCAACGGTGCCACGTGGAATCAGGTGGCGACAGTCGGAACGGTGGCTGCAGTCGGTATCCTGTGGGCCGTATTCATTGCTGCCAAACTCGATACCTTGGCCTTGGGCGAAAGGGCCGCCGGTCACCTGGGCGTCAACGTCAATCGGTTAAGGCTGTCCTCAATTGCGCTGACCGCCCTGCTCACCTCTGCCGCAGTGGCCTACGCTGGGGTCATCACCTTCGTCGGGCTGATCGTGCCCCATGTCCTTCGGTTGGTCATCGGTCCGAAAAACACCTGGCTCATTCCGGCATCGTTGTTGGGCGGATGTGTGTTGGTGACTCTTTCAGATGTTGCTGCTCGCACCCTGGTGCCCTACGCCGATCTTCCCATCGGCATCTTCACGGCCATTGTCGGTGGGCCTACCTTCTTCGTCCTGCTACGAAGGGGAATGCGGCGGGGGAGAGCGTTGTGATGATTCGTGCCCGTGGTGTTTCCTTCTGGTACGGGGAACGGACGATTCTCGATGGTGTTGATCTGGACATCCATGCCGGAGAATTCGTCGGCTTGCTTGGCCCCAACGGGGCTGGCAAGACGACTCTGCTGAGTGTGCTGTGCGGAGATCTCGACGGGTGGCAGGGAACTATAGAACTCGATGGTGTCCCGCTTCAGAAGATCACGCGTCCTGATTTGGCGCTGCGACGCTCCGTGATGCCGCAGTTCAGTGAGTTCCCGTTTTCCTATCTCGTTCACGACATCGTGATGATGGGTCGATCGCCACACCAGAGGGGTCCGGAGGACGAGGTTCTCGTCGAGGCGGCGATGGAGCGTACCGAGGTCGCCGGACTTGCGGACCGAGAGGTCACCGCACTTTCTGGGGGAGAGCGCTCCAGAGTGACCTTGGCACGGGTATTGGCCCAAGATGCTCCCTGCGTGTTTCTCGATGAACCCACTGCCGCCCTCGACATCTGTCATCAGGAACGCACCATGGCAATCTGTCATGAACTCGCTTCAGCGGGGTGCGCCGTCGTCGCGGTGATGCATGACGTGGGATTGGCGGCGGCCTGTTGTGATCGGATCGCCCTGCTTTCTGAAGGGAAGCTCGTGGCGGTCGGCAAACCCGAGGAGGTTGTCACGGAGGGTAACCTCACTTCCGTGTACGGATGGCCCATTGACGTCATCACGCTGCCGACCGGGGAACTCGTTGTACTACCCAGGCGGCCCCGGACTTCCACCCGCGCCGAACGAAGGACACCATGCCCACAGTTGTACCATCGGTGATGTCGCCCCGATCGTCCCACCGGGCTCGAATGGTGGGTGCGGTACACCTTGTTGAGATTGTTGCCACGGCTCTTGTTCTCGTTGCCGTAGGACAGGCCATCGGTGGTCATCTCGAGGGCTTTGTCGTCAATCCTGGGTGGTACTGGGCGATGGGAGTTGGCGGTGTCGTGGCGGCGGCAGCCGCAGGCGTCGCCATGGGGATGTCAGGGCGTCATGCTCGAGCCGAAGAATCTGCCCTTCATCCCCGGATCCTCGACGTCCTCTATCGGCGATCCCTCTCCGCGCCACCAGCTCCTGACGAGGGCGGCAGGGTCGTCACGTTGGTCGGCGACAACGCGGAGCGGGTGAGCGAGTACCGCCAAGTGTTCTATCCGGACATGATCGCCGCCTTGGCCACCCCCGTCATTGTGTGCCTTGGGATCCTCGTCGGCCTGGATTGGCTCACCGGACTCGTCCTGCTGGTGATGTGCCCTGTGATTCCGGCCTTGATCGCGGGTTTTCTTAGGCTGTTTCGCAAGAGATCTTCGGAATCTCGACGGGAGAGAGCGCGCCTGACTGCTCGCTACTTGGATGCCATTTCGAACCTGGTTCTCATAAGAATGTTGGGAGCTGGGCAACGAGTCGAAGACGATCTGCGTCGGCGTGGTGAAACCAACCGCGGAACAATCATGAAGCTGTTGGCGGGAAACCAGGTCGTCATCATCGTTATAGACGGCCTGTTTTCCCTGCTGTTCATTGTCATGTCGGCAGGAATGGCCATGACGCGATGGCAGAACGGCCATATTTCGGCGACGGCGGCCATCATCATCGTGCTGTTGTCGGTCCTGCTGCTGGAGCCGCTGCACCAGGTCTCAGCCTTCTTCTATATCGGGATGGGCGGCATAGCCTCGAAGAAGGCCATCAGCAGGTGGTTTGAGGAGGCACCGAGGGCCGTATCTGCAGGTGGTGACGGCCCCACCACCGGTGACGGTTCAGGAGCTATTAGGCTTCGTGACGTTACCGTCGGATATGGAGATTCGGACATTCTGCACGGTATTGACCTCGCTATTCCGCGCGGATCCCGTATTGCCATCGTGGGGCGCTCCGGGGCTGGTAAGTCGACTCTTCTTGGAGTCATGACAGGGACGCTGCACCCGCGCACTGGGAAAGTCGTGGTCGACGGTTTAGACGCCGACATCGCCGGGGTCGGTGCTATCCGGGGAGTAAGTGCGTCGGTCAATCAGCGGACGTGGTTATTCGCCGGGACAATCGCTGACAATCTCGCTGTCGCCAATCCGCATGCCACTGCTGAACAGATGTGGCAAGCACTGAAACGTGCAGATGTCGCTGACGATGTTGCTTCAATGCCTCGTGGATTGGACTCTGATGTTGGTGAACAGGGCTGCCTGCTTTCGGGGGGCCAAGCCCAGCGCATCTCACTGGCACGGGCTTTTCTATCCGGGCGGAAAATCCTTCTTCTCGACGAGCCCACCTCGCACGTGGACATTGATTCTGAGCAGCGGATCATCGACGCCATCTCCAGGATTAGCGCAGACACCACGGTCGTCATGGTCACCCATCGCCGCCGTCTCCTAGACCTGGCCAGCAAGGTATACCGGGTTGCGGACGGCACCTTGGTCCCCGTTTGTGCCGACGAGGTGACCCGCGAGGATCTGGAGCGAGCCGGGAGTGAGGACCGAGCATGATTGAACCATCAACACGCGAGGTCGTGAAATGGCTGACCGGGATCACCCGTCCGGTTCATCCGCCCCTTTACTTCTCGGCCGTCATGAGGGTCATTCATTTGGTTGCCGATATGGGGCTGTTCGCAGTTGCGGCCGGCGGAATGGTCGCTGTGGTCACCTCCGGCTGGTCGGTGTGGGCCTGGCTGGGGTGGTTGGTCGGGCTGGCCTTGACGCAGGCCGTGACCTTCTACCTGGAACAATTCAGCGGTCATTACGTGGCGTTCAAGGCCCTCGAGGTGCTAAGAACCCATGCCTTTTCCCAGCTGTGGCCCAAGGCTCCGGCTGTGGTCAGTCATTCGCGTACCGGCGACGTTCTGACCAGCCTGACCCGAGATGTTGACCGTATCGAGGTCGTTTACGCCCACACCTTTGCTCCCGTTGTGGCAGCTTTTCTTGCCCCGCTGATAGCTGTCGTTACCGGTGGAGTTCTTTACGGATGGTCAGTCGTGGCGATACCTGCTGCCGTGCTCGTGGTTCTCATCGCGGTCCTGCTGGTTGTCGGAACCAGATCCAGTCTGGACGCCACCCATAAGGTCTTGAGACTTCGTCGAGAACTTGCGGCACACGTCACTGATTCGGTCTTTGGTGCCGCTGAAGTGGTCGGATACGGCCGCCAGCACGATCGGATGGTTGAGATGGCTCATATCGACAGCCAGATTGCCGATAGTTCGGCCCGTGCTCGTAGATACGTGGCTGTCCGACGATCCGCTTGTGTGGCGGCGGAGATCGTCATTGTCGTTTCAGTGTCCTTGATGGCGATTCACGAGGGGCTCAGTACCGTCGGAGTATGTGCCCTAGCCGCCGCTGGGCTGAGAATCGTTGAGGGACCGCGTGGAATTGAGGATGCCGTCGGGTATCTTGACCATTCTCTGGCGTCAGCCCGGCGGTTGTGGCAGATCAGTCACGCACCCACGGAGGTTGCGGATGGTCCGCGAGAACTCCATCTCGATCATTCGCCGGTCATCGAGTGGCGCGACGTGAGTTTTTCCTACCGTGATGCGGATGGAACAGTTCTGCCTCCTGCTGTTGAGGGCGTGAGCCTCAGGGTTCCCGCCGGCGGACACGTCATTGTGATGGGAGCGTCCGGATCAGGTAAGACGACATTGGTCAACTTGCTGCTGCGCCATTACGACCCCGATTGTGGCCAAGTTCTCCTCGATGGCGAGCCGGTCTCGTCGTTCACCCTGGACTCCCTACGTCGCTCCATCGCCGTGGTATCTCAGCGGGTCGAGCTTCTCAACGCGTCGATTGCTGACAACTTGAGGCTGGCGGTTCCGGGTGCCACTGATGAGCAATTATGGGGTGTGCTTGATGAGGTGGGTCTTGCCGCTGAGGTGCGAGGGATGGAGCAGGGGCTGGGCACAATGATCGGCCCACGTGGCACCAGGTTGTCGGGAGGACAAGCCCAGCGACTGACGGTGGCACGGGCAATCCTGCAGCGGCCTAGCGTTCTCGTGCTCGACGAGTTCACCGCCTCTCTTGATCCTCGACTGGCTGGAGAAATCCGAGCAAACTTGGCACGGTGTCTGCCGGCGGTAACGGTGGTGGAGATCAGTCATGGCCATGACCACGGTGGGGAGGTTGTCGTCATGGATAAGGGACGTGTGGTTGAACCGATGTCGTTAGGGTGAGGTCGCCTATGCTGGTGCTGTGACTCATGGAGGTGCGATGGACGCCGCGCTAGTGGCCCCGTTTGACGATAAGACGCCAGCCTGATGTCGTCCCGAGGTCAAGAACCCAGTATCGTTCGGGTCGGCCTGACGGGGGGGATCGCCAGTGGCAAGTCGACGGTTTCCCGGCTGCTGGCTGAGCACGGGGCCGTCATCATCGATTACGACCAGCTTTCCCGTGCTGTCGTCGCGGTCGGGTCCGAAGGACTTCGTCGAGTTGTTGAGGCTTTCGGTGAGAATGTGCTTGCCGACGATGGTTCTTTGGACCGTTCGGCATTGGGGTCGATCGTTTTTGCTGATCCTGCCGCCCGGCGACGCTTGGAAGGAATCATCCATCCTCTCGTCGAGGAGGCCGCCCGACGGATTGATGACGAAGCCCGGGCGGCGGATGAACGAGTTGTGGTCGTTCACGATATTCCCTTGTTGGTCGAAACCGGAAGAGCAGGCGAATTCGACACGGTTGTCGTGACCGATGTCGATCCTGCCGAACAGATCAGGCGTGTGGTTGAGCGAGACGGGAGTTCTGAGGAGGACGCGCGGGCGAGAATTCGTGCTCAAGCATCTCGTCAGGAGCGACTGGATATCGCGGATATCGTCATTGACACCAGTGGCCCATTGGAGGATCTTCCGACTGAGGTCAACCGCGTATGGTCCAGAATTCCTGCGGGTCATCCGCCCCGGTTCTCGCTGTGAGACTGTCTGGCGACAGTGACAGCACCCGGGAACAACGACTCGCTACCCGGTCGCTGTGGGTGGCAATGAGTATGACTTTGCCGTCAACGGCGAGATCGTGTAGAAGATTTATCACCAGGTTCTCATTGCGGAGCCGGGTACATGCTTTCAGCGGAACCTATCCCGGGTATCTCGAACTAGGGTTGGCACCATGCGTCCAGTTACCGACATCACCCGCCGCGTTGCGCCTTTCCACGTCGTCAGTGAGTTTCAACCATCGGGTGACCAGCCGCAGGCTATTGCCGAGCTGGAGAAAAGGATTAAGAACGGAGAGCGGGACGTTGTCTTACTCGGTGCCACTGGCACTGGCAAGACGGCTACTGTTGCATGGCTGGCCGAAAAACTGCAGCGGCCGATGCTCGTCATGCAGCCCAACAAGACCCTGGCGGCTCAGTTTGCCCAGGAGTTACGCAATTTCTTCCCGGACAACGCCGTTGAATATTTCGTCTCGTACTACGACTACTACCAACCTGAGGCGTACATACCGCAGACGGATACCTATATCGAGAAGGATTCCAGCCTCAACGACGAGGTTGAGAGACTGCGCCATTCCGCAACGAATTCGCTATTGACCCGGAGAGACGTCATCGTCGTGTCAACGGTCTCAGCGATCTACGGTCTGGGCACTCCTCAGGAATACGTCGATCGGATGATCCCGTTGGAAGTCGGTCAGGAGTGGAACCGCGATGAGCTGCTGCGAGATCTCGTCACCAACCAATACGTCCGTAATGACATCTCGGGGGAGCGTGGCACGTTCCGAGTTCGCGGCGACACCCTGGAGATTTTCCCGGTCTACGAGGAGAACGCCGTGCGTGTGGAGTTCTTCGGCGACGAGATCGAGGCTCTGACAACGATGCACCCTCTGACCGGTGAGGTCATCAGTGAGGAGGAGCAGGTCTACGTTTTCCCGGCCACCCACTATGTCGCTGGGCCGGAGCGCATGGAGAGGGCGATCGCGTCCATTCAGAAAGAGTTGGAGGAGCGCCTAGCAGTCCTGGAGCGTGACGGGAAATTGCTGGAGGCGCAACGGTTGCGAATGCGTACCACCTACGACATCGAGATGCTCCAGCAGGTCGGTGCCTGTGCCGGTATCGAGAATTACTCGCGCCACATCGACGGGCGCGCTCCCGGCTCAGCCCCGAATTGTCTGCTCGACTACTTTCCCGAGGACTTCGTACTTGTCATAGACGAGTCCCACGTCACCGTGCCGCAGATCGGGGGTATGTACGAGGGCGACATGAGCCGTAAGCGCACCCTCGTAGAGCACGGCTTTCGACTGCCCAGCGCGATAGACAACCGTCCTCTCAAATTCGACGAGTTCACCCAGCGGATTGGACAGACCGTCTACTTATCCGCCACGCCCGGGAGATATGAGACCGAGCGCGCCAATGGCGTCGTTGAGCAGATCATCCGTCCGACCGGACTGGTTGATCCTGAGATCATCGTCAAACCCACTCGCGGCCAGATCGACGACCTGATGGCCGAGATTCGCACCCGAGTTGAGCGGGGAGACCGTGTCCTGGTCACGACCCTTACCAAAAAGATGGCGGAGGATCTGACTGACTACCTCATGGAGCACGGTATCCGCACCCGCTATCTGCACTCGGAAATCGATACCCTTAAGCGCATTGAGCTGCTCAAAGAACTACGTATGGGGGAGTTCGACGTCCTGGTCGGTATCAACCTGCTGCGAGAGGGACTCGACCTGCCCGAGGTATCTTTGGTGGCCATTTTGGACGCTGACAAGGAAGGATTCTTACGCTCGGAGCGCTCGCTCATCCAGACTGTTGGCCGTGCGGCTCGAAACGTCAACGGGCAGGTCATCATGTACGCCGACCAGATCACCGACTCGATGAGGGTTGCGATTGACGAGACGAATCGTCGCCGCGAGATTCAGATGGCCTACAACAAGGAACACGGGATCGATCCGCAGCCGCTTCGCAAGAAGATCGGAGACATCACTGAGATGTTGGCTCGTGAGGAGGCTGACACTGACGCTCTGGTCGAGAAGTTCAACTATGGAAAGGGCCATCGGGGTTACAGCTCGATGATTACTGATGAGCAGCGGGCTGCCCGAGGTCAGCGTCTGGACGTGTCGAAGATGGCTGAAGAGGATTTGGGTAACTTGATTGTCGAGCTCACCAATGAGATGCGCTCGGCTGCTGGCGAACTCAAATTCGAGGTGGCGGCTCGGTTGCGCGATGAGATTGCGGACTTGAAGAAGGAACTGCGTCAGATGGTGGAGGCCAATCGCTAGTCCACTCGCGAGCGAGACTCGCATATGACGTTGTGGGTGTGAAAAGATAGACTTTCTTGGAGGGGAGTACTCTTGAGAAAAGTGTGGTCGTCATCACGATCGTGCCATCACGGTCCGGCCACACAGCCCCGGTAAAGCGGCATATGCCGTGCTGGTGCGGACGAGACCTCCAGGCTTTTTCGCTACTCCTTCGGAGGCTCGATTTTGCACGTTCACGCGTATGTCTGGATCATCACCATCTTGGTGATGGGGGCTCTGCTTTTCTTCGATGTCATAATCCTGGGACGAAAACCTCACGTCCCCTCCCCGAAGGAATGCGCCATCTTTGTTGGTGTGTTTGTCGGGCTGGCAGTGTTGTTCGGTCTGGGGGTGTGGGGCCTTCAAGGGCATTCCGCAGGCGGACAGTTCTTCGCAGTGTGGTTGACCGAGTACAGCTTGTCCATCGACAACCTGTTCATCTTCCTCATCCTCATGGAGAAGTTCAACGTTCCATCGAAGCTGCAGCAATTCGCCCTGCTGGTGGGCATTATCGTCGCCTTAATCTTCCGAGGTGTCTTCATTGCTTTGGGCCAGGCCATCTTGGAAGCCTGGGCTTGGGTGTTCTTCATCTTCGGTGCTTTCCTGCTGTATTCAGCGTTTGACCAGGTGCGTGAGTACCGCCATCGAGATGATGAAGACAAGGACGCAGGTGAAGACGGTCGCTTCATGGCGTGGTTCAAGCGCACGGTTCCGACGACCGGGGACTATCGGGGTACCAAGTTCTTCGTGCGTGAGAATGGCAAGATTCTGGCCACGTCGATGTTCATGATCTGTGTAGCCTTGGGGATGACTGACCTGCTCTTTGCGCTGGACTCCATCCCGGCCTCCTATGGTCTGACTAGCGAGAGCTACCTCATCTTCACCGCCAACGTCTTCGCCCTCATGGGACTACGCCAGCTGTACTTCCTCATCGGAAATCTGCTCGAACGCCTGGTGTACTTGTCCTTGGGCCTCGCCGTCATCTTGGGGTTCATCGCGCTCAAGCTCATCGGTCATGCCATGCACCACTACGGGCTGGATCAGGCATGGTTCGGCGTCAGTACCGAGGTTTCGATTGGTGTGTCTCTGAGCGTCATCATTGCGACCTTGGTCGTCACCACCGTCGCAAGCATCATCAAAAGCAAGAGAGACGACGCGAAGGCCAAGATCGAGGCTTGATGTGAGGTGAGATCACCAGCCGCGGGCATGCCACAACGGGAGGTTGGGACGCTCCTCTCCAACCGTTGTGGCGTCGCCATGTCCGGGATGGATGATTGTCGTGTCGGCCAGCGGCGCGAAGATTTTCATGCAGACGTCGTTGTAGAGCCGTTCGAATTCCCGGCTCCCACTGGTCTTACCGACGCCGCCGGGGAAAAGGGAATCTCCCGTTAGAACGTGGTCGTTCGGGTTACCACGCAGGCGGAGGGCAATGGACCCACGGGTGTGGCCCACCAGACCGATGACGTCAAGTTCGATCTCGCCGAGGCGGAAGAGATCGCCGTCCCATATCGTGCGGCAGGTCACGCCGGTGGCGGCTTCAATGGCCTCGGCGTCGGGCGCACCGCACCATGGCTGTGCTCCCGTCGTCGCGATGATTTCGGCGAGAGCCCCGGTGTGGTCGGAATGACGGTGGGTCGTGATGACAGCGCCGACCTCGTCGTCGCCGATGACGGCTTTGAGTCGTTCGGGTTCCGCTGCTGCGTCGACGAGGATGGCAGGGCCAGTGTCGGGATGAATGAGGTAGGCGTTGTTGTCCATTGTGCCCACCGACACCTTGATGAGTTCGACATTGTTGTTGACCCGGATGAGGGCGGCCTCGGATCCGGGATCGACGTGGTAGAGCGGCATGACGATTCCTTCCTCAAATGAGCAGGTGTTCCGTCGGAGATCCCGCTAGATGAGCATAGGGACGACGAGCTGGTCGGTGCCGGTGAGACGTGCGGTCCCTCCTCTTCCTGACAGCCATCCTGCCAGCGCGCCGTCAGGTCCGTGAACTGTCGTGGCGAATCCGACCCCGCCAATACGGTCGATCAGCCCGGAATCGGAGACGACACGTATGGCCGGTACTTCTGAACGGTCACGTAGTCGGAAACATACCCATTCCAACAAGGTTCGGGCTGCGACATCGGGGAGCTCATCGACGGTCATACCCAGATCGAGGTCGATGTGATGGAGTGCGATTTCGGCAAGTCGTAGCGCTGGCAGGTCGGTAGCGTCGACACGAATGTCATCAGTGAGCCACACCGCAGTACCCGGTTCCACATCGTCAAGGGAGTCAAAGGCCGCGTTGAGTGAACCTGCCGTGGTGTCCAGATCAATCTGTAACTCCACTCCGTCGCGTTCAGACCCGCGTTCAATGTCGCGATCGCGGATTTCGTCCGATGGGTAGAGGCGGGGAGCTTTATGGCCAGCCACGATGGCCTTGGCCACCGCTTCGAGAGCTTCGGCGTTCCGGGCGATATGGGTCGCAATATGCGCACGAGTCCATCCAGCCAGCCTGCTGGGAGCCTGCCATTCCTCATCCGATAGACCCATGGTGGCCCCGAGGAGACGTTGGGTGGCTTCCCGCTTGGCGGCGCGAATGATGTGTGGGGGAGTGCTGGGACACAGACCTGGAGGTCGTGTGACTGCGCTCATGACGCCTAACCTACTGGCAGTTCGCCGAAGTTTCCAGACAAACGGACACTGGGCAAGCCTGCTGATCGCAATTTCATGGGTTTTGAGGAGGTTTTGTGTTCCGTTATGCCGATCGCGCAGAGACGCAGATCTGTCTTTCCGGGCCTCTACCATGAAGCCTGTGAGTGACCACATCATCGTCCGCGGTGCCCGAGAACACAATTTACGTAACGTCAGTTTGGACCTTCCTCGGGACGCGATGATTGTGTTCACAGGTTTGTCAGGTTCGGGGAAATCGTCCTTGGCCTTCGACACCATCTTCGCTGAGGGCCAGCGTCGGTATGTGGAGTCTTTGTCGTCCTATGCCCGCCAGTTCCTGGGGCAGATGGACAAGCCGGACGTCGACTTCATCGAGGGCCTCAGCCCGGCCGTTTCTATTGACCAAAAGTCCACGTCACGCAACCCCCGTTCGACAGTCGGCACGATTACTGAGATTCACGACTACTTGCGCCTGCTGTGGGCTCGTATCGGTAAACCCCACTGCCCAGTGTGTGGTGAGCTCATCAGCCGTCAGACACCTCAGCAGATCGTCGATCGGTTGATGGCCCTGGAAGAGGGCACGAAGTTCCAAGTACTGGCTCCGGTCATTCGTGGCCGCAAAGGTGAGTACGTTGAGCTTTTTCGACAGCTGACGACTGACGGTTTCACCCGTGTACGTGTTGACGGCGAGGTTCATCGGTTCGGTCAGGTACCGCCGTTGGACAAGAAACGCAAACACGACGTCGATGTTGTTGTTGACCGAATCGCGGTCAAATCGTCAGCCAAGCAGCGTCTGACGGAATCGGTGGAGACCGCCCTTGGTCTGGCCCACGGAATTGTGGGTATCGACTTCGTTGATCGTGATCGATCTGACCCGCATCGCGAACGCCGATTCTCTGAGACGATGGCTTGCCCCAATCAGCATGACATTGACATCGATGAGTTGGAGCCTCGCCAGTTTTCTTTTAATGGCCCGTGGGGAGCCTGCCCGACCTGCTCAGGTCTGGGAGCAACCCTTGAGGTCGATCCCGAACTTGTGGTTCCCGATTCGGGGCTGAGCCTGCTTGACGGTGCCATTGCGCCATGGTCGGGTCCGCGAGTCGCCAACCATTACCAGCACGTCTTTGCCGGGTTGGCAGAGAACCACGGTTTTGACGTCACCTTGCCCTGGTCAGAGCTTCCAGCCAAAGCTCGCAAACTGGTCCTGCATGGCGATGGTGATCCGGTCATGGTCTCGTACCGCAACCGGTTTGGTCGGGTTCGTACCTACGCGCAGAACTACGAGGGAGTGCTGCACTACGTGCGTCGTCGCTATGACGAGGCCGAAACCGACGCCGCTCGCTCCCGGTGGGGCCAGTATTTGCGCGAGGTGCCCTGCCGCGATTGCCATGGCAAGCGTCTCAAGCCGACGAGTCTTGCCGTGACGGTCGGCGGCCGCAACATTGCGGAAGTTTCCGATATGTCCATCGGGGAGGCCTCGCGATTTCTCAATGCTTTAACGCTGACCGAGCGTGAAGCGACCATTGCCGAGCGGGTCATCAAGGAGGTGAGGGCACGACTTCGGTTCCTTGTAGACGTCGGCCTGGATTACCTCACCTTGTCGCGGTCGGCTGGTTCGCTGTCGGGTGGAGAGGCACAGCGCATCCGGCTGGCAACTCAGATCGGTTCCGGACTCGTCGGTGTGCTCTACGTCCTTGATGAACCCTCTATCGGCTTGCACCAGCGCGATAATCGTCGTCTCATCGACACCCTTGTCAGGCTGAGAGATCTCGGAAACACCCTTATCGTCGTCGAGCACGACGAGGACACCATCCGTGTCGCCGATTGGGTTGTCGACGTCGGTCCGGGAGCAGGTGAGCACGGCGGAGAGATCGTCGTCTCAGGCACTGTCGACGACTTGGTGGCGAATGAGAGGTCGGTGACGGGAGCCTACTTGTCGGGAAAGAGATCCATCCCCCTGCCGGCGACCCGACGTCCCCGAACCGGACGGCAGTTGGTTGTCAAGGGTGCTCGGGAAAACAATCTGCACAATATTGACGTCACCTTCCCGTTGGGTCAGCTCGTCGTCGTTACAGGAGTGAGCGGTTCGGGTAAATCGACTTTGGTCAATCAGATTCTCTACACATCGTTGGCGCACCGGATTCACGGTGCTCGAGCCGTGCCTGGGAAACACCGGACAATCACTGGGGTCGAGGAGATCGACAAGGTGATCCATGTTGACCAATCTCCGATAGGGCGGACGCCGAGGTCGAACCCGGCCACCTACACCGGAGTCTTCGACAAGATCCGTGCCTTGTTTGCCCAGACTCCTGAGGCCAAGGTGCGCGGTTACCAGCAGGGTCGATTTTCGTTCAATATCAAGGGCGGACGCTGCGAAAACTGCCAGGGCGATGGCACCATCAAGATTGAGATGAACTTCCTTCCGGATGTCTATGTACCGTGCGAGGTGTGTCACGGTGCGCGGTACAACCGAGAAACGTTGGAGGTTCATTACAAGGGCAAGACGATCGCGGAGGTGCTCGACATGCCTATCGAGGAGGCATGCACCTTCTTCGAACCGATCACGTCGATTCACCGTCACCTCAAGACTCTCGTCGAGGTCGGATTGGGCTATGTACGGCTGGGCCAGCCAGCAACCACTCTGTCAGGTGGCGAGGCCCAGCGCGTCAAATTGGCCTCAGAGCTGCAGAAGCGCTCCACCGGAAGAACCTTGTACGTCCTAGACGAGCCCACGACCGGTCTGCACTTTGAGGACATTCGCAAGCTTCTGCTGGTGCTGGGACGGCTTGTCGACCAAGGCAACTCCGTTCTGGTCATTGAGCACAACCTTGACGTCATCAAGACCGCCGACTGGATCATTGATATGGGACCCGAAGGCGGCGACGGTGGCGGGGTGGTCGTTGCAGAGGGAACCCCAGAACAGGTAGCCGCCGTCGAGGAGTCTTACACCGGGCAGTTCCTGGCAGACATACTGGCCGGGCGAGAAGTTCCTGTTGGTGATGAGCCGGCTCTCATTGCCGAGCCGCCCGGCGCTAAGAGGAAGGGCGCGAAGAGGACCACCGGCAAGAAGACCCGCTAAGCGGCTCAGGAACCGCTGACGGTCAAGGAATCGCCCTTTGCGGTCACCTTGGCCTTGCCAAGACCAGCAGTTGCAGGGCCTTGGGTCACGTGGCCATCACTGATGTCGAACGTGGAATCATGGCAAGGACACAGCAGGGAGCCGTCCCGGACTTCATCGACCTGACATCCAGCGTGCGGACACACTCGTACGAAGCCTTTGAACGTGCCCTTGGTGGGTTGGGTGATGACGAAGTTCGTGCCGTCGATGACGGTTCCGCCGCCGACTGGCACATCCGCAGTTTTGATGGTTGCCGGCCCGGAGTGAACGTCGTTGGAGTTTTGGTAAGTATTGCACCCAGCAATCGCTCCGGTAGTAGCTAGGGCGGCGACGCTGCCAGCGGTGCGCAGAATCTTGCGTCGAGTGGGGGACATAATCTCTCTTTCGTTGCTCAGCGGGTGCCGGGGTTACCGGTAGAGGCGGCAACGGCGCCGTGGACCATACCGGCTTCAATGAGGTGATCCACCCGATTAATCCAGTGAATCTCGTATCCGTTCGGGTGAAGCTCAATCATCGACGTGGCGGTGTTCTGCAAACCGATCCAGTGGGGTTCGCTCCCGATGGGGTAATTGCGCAGGTCAGCGGCAAGTTGTGGGGCTATCAGATGGAGTAGGAGCATGGACCCGATAGCTCCGTGGGCTACCAGGGCTATGCAATCGTGGTCATCGTGTGCGTTACGAACCCATTCAGCGATACGACCGGCACGAGTTGCCGCCTCAGCTGCGGTTTCGATGCGGGCCTCGCGCCACCCGTGCTCAGTGATTGATTCCGGGAAGACCGCGCGATCGGTGATGGCAGACAAAGCTGACAGCGATGACCCTGGATGGCCGGTTTCAACTCCGTCAACAATCTCAACTGGGCCTGGACGCTCAAAGATGAGGTCATTGACGATGATGGGTAGGTCGAGGGCTTCGGCGACCGGGGCTGCCGTCTGGATGGTGCGCATCATGGGGGAGGAATACAGCTTGGTCGGTCGCGGGGAGACTGATCCGATCCATGCCCCTAGCGCCTCAGCCTGACGTTGACCCAGCTCGGTGAGTTCAGGGTCTGGTTTGCGGCCCCGTTGGTAAGCCTCGACGGACTGCGCAGCGGCGGCGTTGTTTTCGGACTGACCATGGCGGATGAGGAGAAGATGCACGCTGACCAGCCTAGCGATGATTCCTGCACGGGATGGCTCGGTACTGGACCGGGAGTGGTGGGTGGATCAGCCCCCTTCAGGTCTGCACCCTAGCGCCCGTGCTGCTAGATACCCATGCGTAGGGTGTCCAGCCAGGTTGGTGTACAGGCTGGTAAAAGCCTGCCAGATCCTCCGGGACTACACGTCGGTGATGAAAGATACGTGTACCCATCCCGACAAGGTTGGCTCGTAGGTTTATATCAGCTCAGAACCCGTGAGACTTGAACGCGCTGAAGTTCTTTTGGCCAGGTCCACAGGGCATGCGTCCTTCGACCAGGTCGTCCTTTACGGTTTGGCGCGGCGGATGCCGTGCAGGCCCGTGGCCCGTATTAGCCGCTCGACGGTGCAGCAAGGCACATGCCTTAGTCTGTGTTCTCGAGTCGGTTGAGCATCGTGTGCTTCATTCGCCAGCTCCCGGATCCGCTGGGCCTCGACTGGCGGTTCCCGACCGGGCGTCTGTGTCGACTGCGGCCTTCGTGACTACAGTGCGCAACACCTCGGGGTAGACGCCCAGCTCCTGGGCGATTCTTCTTATTGCGCTCTTAGACTTCTCCGAAATCCCGGTTGGCCTTCACAGCCATTCAGATGGCCCGCTCCCGCAGCTCCTCAATCTACGTCCTCCGAACACGCATGACAGTAGCCGTTCCGTGTATTCGTTGCCCCCAGAAAACCCAGTACAGTTCACCTCTCTGGAATCCGGGTGCGTTAACGTGGGTAGCTCTAACGAGAGGCTCTTCGCCCAGAAGGGTGTCCGATCGCGGTAGTTGCCCCTCCGTTGACGACACTAGTAACAACAGGTATCCTAGTCATTCCCGATCCAATCAGAAAAAGCATGAAACTGGCAGAGATTAGGAGGGGTAATGAATATTGAACTCAATTCTGATGACTTTGTGAGAATTGACCTCGACCCCAGAGGAGAGAATATCCTCGCTCCAAACGGAAACCATCATCCTTCCCCAAGTCCGTCATAGGTTTACCGTAACAGAGTTGGCGAGCATGAAGGTAGTTAGTGTTTGGCAAGACTCAGGGGTCATCACTCTTGTGCGAGATTCGACGGGAGATTTGTACATCCCGAAAAAACGAATCCAGGCATCCAAAAACATCCGCCTGTTCACCCCGATTAACGAGACAATAAAACCCACCGACATTCTCATCCCTAGCGGAGTTCTATGCTTCGTTGACTCCTTGAATGATACTATAAGCGATTCGGTATGCCGGTTACATCAGCTGACTAAAGGCACATCGGATTCTAACATATTAATAGTGACAGCATCTGATTCGGTCGAACGAAAAGGGGCTTTAGCAGAATGCGGGGTTAATTCTTCAAAGAAGACCAGAATTCTCGAAGTTACGCTTCCTATATCATGTTTAAGTCCGACTTTAACGGCAGGGCGTCTAACCTACGCTGACATCGTATCAAGGCGGAAAACTAATTTTCCCAGGAAAGATATCTATGAGATCTTATCTCAGGAGTCGTACCTAACATCCTTAGATAAGCTGACCTTTTATATACTGCAGCAGTTTATATTGCACAATGAGGTTTGTTTTCCGGAAAAACAGGACGGTGCAAGTTACTCGGCTTCAGAGTATGATGTTTTATCTCAGGTTTTCATTCATTCTGATTTAATCCCATTCAGATTAACTGGAAACAGGGCGATCCCTCTGGCTCCATCCGATTACACGGAGGCCGCCAGTCAGAATCCACGCCACGGAATCGTTAAAAGACTCCGCAGAATTGAGAATCATCCCACGCTGCCTTCATCACTAATAACCGTCCAGAGCGATGTTGCTGACCTTCGCTCCGCTTCCTGCTGGGCGAACAATACCGTATGTCAGGGGAGTTCTTTCAATAATCTACATAATGCGGAGTTGTCGGCATTAGGTGAAGCATACGAAAGGTATTGTGTCAATATCATTGATCCGTACAAGGTTGTAATCGGTAGTGCAAATTCCCTTAAACGTAATGGGCTAACCCCCGTCAACCCCAGTGATTTTGTACTTTTTACGCCCGAGCAAATTCACAACTTTGGTGGAAGGTTCGAAGGATTTCATAATGAGACCGTTACGACATGGACCACTGGAAAGACCTTTAAGGGAGAGGAAAAACTTGTCCCAGTATCCATGGTTTTTGTAAACCACCGTCGGCTTCAAAAGCTTGGAGATTACCCCCTTCCACATATTAATGCTCCCGCCTACGCGGGGATTTCTGCAGGCAGAACAGTGACGTCGGCATGTGTCAACGCTCTGCAAGAACTGATGGAACGCCATGCTACTATGTGTTGGTGGCACAATCCACCACATGGTGTTCGGCTGTCTGTTGAAAAGGATAGTTTTATAGGAAATCTTGTAACAGAATTTGAGAATAAGGGCAATGTCGTTTCGATTGTCAACATTGAAAACCGCTTCCATGTGCCAATTTATGCCGCTACAGTCCTCAACGTGGAGTCTGGAATTGTTAACACAGGTTTTGGTTGTAGACTAACCAATGAAGCCGCAATATTAAAAGCGCTTACTGAAGCATGTACGCTTCAAGCCGGCAGTTTTGATTTACTCAATCCGTCTGGTGAACTGTTCATGGCAATTGAGCGCGGTGAACTCTGGGAGGGTATCGCAAAACCGTGGCGACAAGATCGAAGGTATCTTGATTATTACTTATCAGATTTTTCGACAATGAACGATCTGATGCTTCAGCAACAAGTTTATCTTGATTGGCGGCTACTAAGCCGCGTACGTCCGTGGCTGTTCCCCCAGCAGACTGCACGCGGGTATTTTTACCCTGATTGCCATTTCGAGAACCTTGATGATGAGCTAAACTATTACGTCAAAATTCTCGATAGTATGTCATTAGAACCTGTCATGATTGACGTGACATCGCCCGATGTTCAGACTCTACAAATCTCAGTTATTCGAGTTATTGTCCCTGGCCTAGTTCCAAATTTTGCTGTAGGGGATCTTCATTTAGGGAATCATGTCATCCAAAACGAGCCCGTACTACTGGGGTATCAGAAGGAACCAACTTCTCTCGACAAGCTCAACGTGTATCCTCTTCCCCATTGCTAGAAGGACATCATGGCCAAACGATCATCTGGGCTGTTAATTGCGGTTTCGGTTGTTATCCTTGAGCTCATTGGGGGTATGCAGAGTTATCTCAATCAACTGATCCTCCCTATTATGGCTCAGGATCTCGACGCTCAAAGCTCGTATGGCGTTGTCTTGGGAGTTTCAACCATTGCTTCTATGGCTGGCTTGCCTATCGGTGCAGCTTTGATGAATAGAATATTATTATCACGGCTTTTATTGAGTGCAACGGCTCTTCTCGTCGTTGGAGCAGTTACAAGTGCCCTTGCTCCACATATCGTGGTGTACATCATGGGGGCATTTATTCGCGGCCTAGCTGGTTCTATTCTCGCAATGACTTCCATTGGAGCAGTAGCGCTCGGACTATCTGGTCGAGCAAGACAACTGACACTAGCTTTTTCTTCAGCAAGCTGGGTGATTTCATCAGTCGTTGGTCCAACCTATGCCGCTTGGGTCACTCATCTACTGTCATGGCGATGGGCTATGATCCTATACTTGCCACTCTTAATACTCGCCAGAATAGTAGTTGCACTGAACCTCAAAAATCATGATACTAAAAATGATGCACCGTTGTCTCTTGTAGTTCTTTTTCTTATAATTACGGGCGTTGGCCTTACCATTATTCCGGCTGCTGGTGCTTTCAAGATCATACTTCTACTGCTGGGGCTTGTTATTCTTGGTCGCGCTGCCGTATTGCTTATGCCTGAGGGGACTTTTATCAAGCGCACACCTCGAAGGGCGGCTCTCTCGGGAATGTTCTTCTTGACAGGCAGTTATTTTGTGGCAAATGAACTCGTCAGCTTAACGGTACATGACATTTTTCATGTTGGTGCAGAGTCTCTCGGATATATCCTCACCGGAGGAGGTCTAGCTTGGGCGGTTCTTGGAGTGTTCTGTGGGGCTAAACCTGCGACAACTAAACGCAGCTATCGGATACGATCCTCCATTGGTATGGCGTTACTTGTCACGTCGTCATCCGTGATTGTTGCGTGGCTTGTTTTTCAGTGGGGCCATTGGTCCCCGACGGTCGTGTTCGTCATCTTGTGGTCGACCGCTGGGGTAGGAATGGGTTTAACGTATCTCGATACGATGAACATCTTTTTCGAGGACCCAGCAATTTCAGACGGTATCACTATTGAGGAGATGGCAAGCTCCTCCGTCATTGTCGAATCGCTGTCCTCGACGATGTTTATCCCGTTGACGACATCAATCGTTGCTATGGCATTCAATGATAATGAGTCCACCGGGAGGCTCGCCTATGAAATATCGTGGGTCATTGTTGTCATGCTAGCATGTGTGGCGGTCTATTATCTGAAGCGTGCCGAGCCAGCACGATCGTAGAGATTATGGTCTCTTGATGTTTTAGAGTCGTTTCGTAATTGAGGAGGTAGACCGGTGGTTGGGCGTGGAGGTATTTGGGGGGTGGTAACCCGATCCACGACAGCACCCTATCATTGGAGGATTCACACCCCCTACATCCTCGAGTGCGAAGAGTCACTTAAACCTTCAATTGGCAGAGCCAATGACGACCAGCTATTCAGGTGGCCGGCACATCTGTCACCTCGGGTAGCACAACACTCGTAGCGCAGAGCTGCAAAGACGCCGATGACATGAGCAGGAAGCGACAACAAGTAAGGGGCGCATAGAGTTCACCCTATGGCCGATCCGTCGAGTTACCGTCCTGCCCCGGGAACAATCCCGACCCAGCCGGGGGTGTATCGCTTCAGTGACGAGCACGGTCAGGTCATCTACGTCGGCAAGGCCAAGAATCTGCGTAACCGGCTCAACTCTTACTTCCAGGACATTTCAGCCCTTCACCCGCGCACGCAACGGATGGTCACTACTGCGGCCCATGTGCAATGGACGGTGGTGCAGAACGAGGTTGAGTCCCTCCAACTTGAATACACCTGGATCAAGGAATTCGATCCGCGGTTCAACGTCATGTATCGCGACGACAAGTCCTACCCGTGGCTGTGTTTCACGTGGACCGACGAGTACCCACGTGTCTTTGTCGGTCGTGGCGCTCATCACAAAGGGTGGCGCTACTACGGCCCGTTTGGTCAGGCTTGGGCAATCCGCGACACGGTTGAGACCCTGTTGCGGGTGTTCCCCATGCGATCCTGCTCGACCGGGGTATTCAATCGGGCGAAGAACCAGGGCCGTCCTTGTCTGCTCGGCTACATCGGCAAATGTTCAGCCCCCTGCGTAGGCCGAATCACCCCAGAGGCCCACCGTGACATCGCTGACGAGTTTTGCGATTTCATGGCTGGCCGGACGACGAAAATCGTCAAAAGGCTGGAGTCCGAGATGGCGCAGGCCTCAGAGAACCTGGAATTTGAGCGAGCCGCCGTCATTCGGGACTCGTTGGGTGCGCTGTCCAAGACTTTGGAGCGTAATGCCGTCGTTCTTGGTGACGGTACCGACGCCGACGTCATTTCGATGGCCGTTGACCCCTTAGAGGTGGGCGTGAAGATATTTCACGTCCGAGGAGGTCGTATCCGTGGTGAACGTGGCTGGGTGGCCGACCGCGCTGACGACGCCAACGATGCCGAGCTCATGGAGACCTTTCTCACCCAGCTCTATGGCATTAATGCCAGTGACGGCCAGGTCCGGGACGACGGTCACGGCAATGCCGTTCCGCCTTTGGTGCTGGTTTCTACAAAACCCACCAACCCCGACGCTATATCGACGATCCTCAGTTCTGAGCGTGGCTCTCATGTCGAAATCCGCGTACCGCGTCGCGGCGACAAGGCCACTCTGATGGATACCGTCACTCGCAACGCTCAGGAAACTCTTGCTCAGCACAAGCTGAAGCGGGCGTCCGACCTGGCCACGCGCACTCGCGCCATGGAGGAGATTCAAGAGGCCCTCGGATTGGACCGTGCTCCGTTGCGAATGGAGTCCTACGACATCTCCCACATTCAGGGAACCAATGTCGTCGGCTCGATGGTCGTTTTTGAAGATGGTATGCCCCGAAAATCGGAATACCGACGATTCATCATCAAGGGATTCAGGGGATCTGACGACTTCGCTGCCATGCACGAGGTGCTGTCGCGACGGCTGCGTCGCCTTGTCGAGGACCGTGACGCCATGGCGAAAGCTCAAACCTCGGACGGTGACGTCGGTTCTCTTATTGACCCCGCAACCGGCGCACCTCGCAAGTTCGCCTACGCTCCGCACCTCATCGTCGTCGACGGCGGCGCGCCTCAGGTACATGCCGCCCAGGAAGTCCTCGAGGAATTCGGCCTTGACGATGAAATTGCGCTATGTGGGTTGGCTAAACGTCTGGAGGAGGTGTGGCTTCCCGGGGAAGAGTGGCCGGTCATCCTGCCGCGCACCTCAGAGGGGCTCTACCTGCTGCAGCGTCTACGTGACGAGGCGCACCGGTTCGCCATCACCTTTCATCGCTCCAAGCGGTCCAAGGCGATGGTGGAGTCCGTGTTGGATGGGATTGCGGGCCTGGGGGAGACTCGTCGCAAGACCCTTGTCTCTCATTTTGGATCGGTGCGTGCGCTGCGTAAGGCGACCGTCGAGGACATTGCCCAAGTTCCAGGTTTTGGTCCGAAACTGGCAGGAACGGTGGTCGCGGCCTTGTCCGAGGATACGCCTGGCGAGGCGATCAACACGGCAACTGGTGAGGTTGTCAACGCCGACGATCTGGCTGGCTCCGGCAACGGCACTACCCTTGACCCGTGAGTAACGAGCAGACGACGAAGACCCCGCGAGTTGTCATTATCACCGGCGTCTCTGGCGCTGGCCGTCGTACTGCGGCCCATGCCATGGAGGATCTGGGATGGTACGTCGTCGATAACCTGCCTCCGGCCATGCTGGGAGCCCTTGTTGATGAGATCGGCGCCAATGGTATTGATCGCCTGGCAGTTGTCCTCGATGTCCGGAGCCGAACCATGTTCGACACTCTGGGCGTAGCCGTTGACGCCCTTGACGAGCGCGGTATCAACCCCGCCATTGTCTTCCTGGAAGCCTCTGACGAGACCATCGTGCGTCGGCAGGAGTCCAGCCGTCGCCCGCTGCCGCTGCAGCAAGGAGGTCATCTTCTTGACGCCGTGGCCCTTGAGCGTCGTATGCTCTCCGACCTGCGCGCAGAGGCTGATCTCGTCATCGATACCACTTCCATCACGGCACGTCAGCTTGCCCAACGCATTGACCACGCTTTCGCTGAAGGAACTGACGAGGGCCTGGCCTTCCAAGTGATGTCATTCGGCTTTAAACGTGGGGTGCCGATTGACGCAGATCTCGTTTTTGACGTGCGTTTCCTGCCCAACCCATATTGGGTTCCCGAACTTCGTCCCAAAACCGGTTTGTCCTCCGATGTGGCCTCCTATGTGATGGCGCAGGCCGGTGCAGCCGAGTTCATTGATCGGGTCACTGAGCTGTTGGCTGGCATGGCCCCGGGGTATCTTCGAGAAGGCAAGAAGCAGATCACGGTGGCTGTTGGCTGTACTGGCGGGAAGCATAGAAGTACCGCAATGTCTGAGGAATTGTCCGCCCGTCTAGCGGCTCGGGGACATCGCACCGCTGTTCTGCACCGAGATCTCGGGAAGGAATGACGATGGTGTCAACCCCCTCGAAGCTGCCGACTGTCACGGCCTTCGGCGGTGGACATGGTCTGGCTGTGTCGCTGCGCGCTTTACGGCGTCTCACTGACCGCCTCACCGCTGTGGTCACCGTCGCCGACAACGGTGGCTCCTCTGGTCGGCTGCGCGAGGAATTCGACATTCTGCCCCCGGGGGACTTGCGTCGGGCGTTGGCGGCGCTGTGCGCTGACGATCATCTGGGGCGTACCTGGGCCGAGGTGCTCCAGGCACGCTTCAACGGCACCGGCGAACTCGCCGGCCATGCCATCGGTAACCTCCTCATCGCGGGTCTGTGGCAGGAACTTGGCGATCCGGTGTCCGGTTTGGACATGGTTGGTCAGCTCCTTGACATTCGAGGCCGCGTCTTGCCAATGTCCTTGACCCCGCTGGACATCAGCGCCCAGGTCGTCGGACTCGACCCGAATCAGCCGGACGAGGAGTACACCCTCACCGGCCAAGCGACGGTCGCCAAGACCCGGGCTGAGGTGCTCAAGGTGAGGTTGGAGCCGTCCGAGCCGGAGGCCTGTCCCGAGGCTTTGGAGGCGATTCGTGAGTCTGACAACCTTGTCCTCGGCCCGGGGTCGTGGTTCACCTCCGTCATGCCGCACCTTTTAGTACCTGAGATCGTCGACGCAATTCTAGAGTCAAAGGCGCGCAAGATCCTTACTCTCAACGTGTCAGGGGCCGATGAAACCGATGGGTTCAGTCCGGCTCGTCATCTCGAGGTGATCGCTGAACACGAGCCGCGAATGCGTTTTGACGTCGTGCTCGTTGATCGCGGATTTGCCGGTCAGGACCCCCATCTGGAATCGTTTGCCCAAAATCTTGGAGCTGAAATCGTCGTCGATGATTTGGCGATGCGTGACGGATCGGCTCGGCACGACCCCCTGCGGTTAGCATCGGCCTACGCCAACATCATGGGCGTCCAGCCTCGCTGATCGTCGCCTAAAATCACCGTAGTTACCCCTTTTATCCCCTTTTTCGGAGGCTAGAACCACATGGCGCTCACCCTGCAGGTGAAGAACGAACTCGCGACGGTGCCGGTGCAGAAGCTGTGCTGCCGCCGTTCCGAGATCGCTGCCACCCTTCGCTTCGCGGGTGGTATCCATCTGGTGCAGCACCGACACATCACGATTGAGGCCGAGGTAGACACTGGAGGAGCAGCACGACGCCTTCGCCAGTCCATTCAGGAGGTATTTGGGTTAGACACCGATCTCGTTGTCGTCAATGGCAGCGGTTTGCGCAGCAACACCCGATACCTGGTGCGGATGGTACGCGGCGGCGCTGACCTGGCTCGCCTGACAGGGTTACTCGATCGCCGTGGACGTCCAGTTAGGGGACTTCCGGTCCCGGTTGTCGGCGGCGGTCGGTGCTGCCAGGCGGCGGCATGGCGCGGAGCTTTCCTGGCCCGTGGTTCGTTGACCGAGCCCGGTCGTTCCATGGCGATGGAAATCACCGCTCCCGGCGAGGAGGCCGCGATGGCTCTGGTTGGCGCGGCTCGTCGGCTGGACATCCAGGCCAAGCAGCGGGAATCTCGCCACATCGACCGGGTGACGATCCGTGACGGTGACGCCATTTCCGCCATGCTGACCCGCATGGGTGCCCACGAATCAGTGCTGGCCTGGGAGGATCGCCGTCTTCGCCGAGAGGTCAGGGCCTCGGCGAATCGTCTTGCTAATTTTGACGACGCGAACCTGCTTCGTTCCGCCAGAGCCGCCGTCACCGCCAGCGCCCGGGTGGAACGTGCGCTGGAAATCTTGGGAGATTCCGTTCCGGAACATCTCCTCGCTGCTGGCCGACTTCGCCTTGAGCACAGAAATGCCAGTCTGGAGGAATTGGGCAAGTTGCACGAGCCGCCGCTGACGAAGGATGCCATTGCCGGTCGGATACGTCGGCTGTTGGCCCTTGCGGACAAGACAGCCCGTAACAACGGTGAACCCACCACCTTGGAGAGTCTTCCTCCCGAGATGCGCGACGACCGTAGATGATCGTCGTCCCGACATCTTTCGGCCTCGACTAGGGGTGGGATTAGCATCACTCACTGGTCATCTGTGCGGTGATCTGATCGACTTTCGTGATCGTTCGGTCGACGCATTGCCTTAAAACGGCCCCTGAGCTTTGTCGAGTGCCCTTGGTGGCTATGCTTGAAGACGTCCGAGTGCTGAACGCACAAACCTCATCTGGAGGAGATCTTTTAATGACCGTCAAGGTTGGTATCAACGGTTTTGGCCGCATTGGCCGTAACTTCTTCCGCGCCCTGTCTGAGCAGGGTGCTGACCTCGAGGTCGTGGCCGTCAACGACCTCACCGACACCAAGACCCTGGCCCACCTCCTGAAGTACGACTCCATCATGGGTCGTTTCTCCGGTGAGGTCAGCTACGACGATGACTCCATCACCGTTGACGGCAAGACCATCAAGGTCCTCGCCGAGCGCAACCCCGCTGACCTCCCCTGGAAGGAGCTCGGCGCTGAGATCGTTGTCGAGTCCACCGGACTCTTCACCGATGGCGAGAAGGCCAAGGCCCACATCGAGGCTGGTGCCAAGAAGGTCATCATCTCCGCCCCCGGCAAGAACGTCGACGGCACCTTTGTCATCGGTGTCAACAGCGACGACTACGACAACGAGAAGCACAACATCATTTCGAATGCTTCCTGCACCACCAACTGCCTCGCTCCGCTGGCCAAGGTTCTCAACGACGCCTTCGGCATTGAGCGCGGCATTATGACCACCGTTCACGCTTACACCGGTGACCAGCGCCTGCAGGACGCCCCGCACAAGGATCTGCGTCGTGCCCGCGCTGCTGCCCTCAACATGATTCCCACCAAGACCGGTGCCGCCCAGGCTGTGGCCTTGGTCCTGCCGGAACTCAAGGGCAAGTTCGACGGCCTCGCCGTGCGCGTTCCGACCCCGACCGGCTCCCTGACTGACCTGACCTTCCAGACCTCCAAGGAGACCACCGTTGAGGAGGTTCAGGCCGCTGTTAAGAAGGCTGCTGAGGGTCCGCTGAAGGGCATCCTGGCTTACACCGAGGATCCGATCGTGTCGAAGGACATCGAGGGAGACCCGCACTCCTCGATCTTCGATGCCACCGAAACCAAGGTCATCGGCAACCTCGTCAAGGTTCTCTCCTGGTACGACAACGAGTGGGGCTACTCCAACCGTCTGGTTGACCTCACCAAGCTCGTCGCCAGCAAGCTTGCCTGATCTCACCATCGTGAGCTGATGACGGCCCCGTGCCCATGCGGGCGCGGGGCCGTCATCCGTACCCGGGCACACGCCCGTGAAACGTCGTTTGACTTCAAGAAAGGGCTTTTACATGAAATCTGTTGAGGATCTCGGAGACCTGCGCGGTAAGCGCGTTGTCATCCGCTGCGACTTCAACGTCCCACTCGACGGAGACAAGATCACCGATGACGGTCGAATCAAGGCCGCCCTGCCGACCTTGACCCAGCTGCACGAGGCCGGCGCGCGCACTACCGTGCTCGCCCACCTCGGTCGCCCCAAGGGTTCCGTCAATCCCAAGTATTCCCTGGCGCCGGTTGCCAAGCGTTTGGGCGAGCTCATGAACCTCGACGTCAAGCTTGCTGAGGACGTCGTCGGCCCGTCGGCTACCAAGACTTCCGAGTCCCTCGCCGACGGCGAGATCGCTCTGGTCGAGAACGTCCGTTTCGAAAAGGGTGAGACCAGCAAGGACGAGGCTGAGCGTACCGAACTGGCTAAGAAATACGCCGCTTTCGGTGAGTACTACGTCTCCAACGGCTTCGGCGTTGTACACCGCAAGCAGGCCTCCGTCTACGACGTTGCCAAGCTGTTGCCCAACGCTGCCGGGTCCTTGGTCGCCAAGGAGGTTGGAGTCCTCGAGGGTTTGACGGCTGATCCGAAGCGTCCGTTCGTCGTCGTGCTCGGTGGCGCTAAGGTCGCCGACAAGCTCGCCGTGATTGACAACCTGCTCAAGGTTGCTGACACCCTCGTTGTCGGCGGCGGGATGTTGTTCACCTTCCTTAAGGCCCAGGGCCTGGAAGTTGGCAAGTCGCTGGTCGACGATGACTCCGTCGATGCCTGCAAGAAGTACCTTGAGGCCGCTAAGGCTGCCGGCAAGCAGATCTTGCTACCTTCTGACGTGCGCGTCGCTTCAGACGTCGACTTCGACGCCCACACCGTCGGCCAGGTCGACGTCGTTCCAGTCGACGCCATCCCGGCTGACAAGATGGGTCTCGACATCGGCCCGCAGACCGAGAAGGCTTATGCCGAAGCCATTAAGGGTGCCAAGTCGGTGTTCTGGAATGGCCCGATGGGTGTGTTCGAGATCAAAGGTCTTGAGCTCGGCACCAAGGCCGTTGCCCAGGCTCTCACCGAGGTTGACGGTCTCTCGGTGGTTGGCGGTGGAGACTCCGCCTCTGCCGTTCGTGCCCTTGGCTTCGCTGATGACCAGTTTGGTCATATTTCCACCGGTGGTGGCGCTTCCCTCGAACTCATGGAGGGCAAGGAGCTGCCCGGAATCGCAGTCCTTAAGGAGAACAACTGATGTCTCGTACCCCGATCATGGCTGGCAACTGGAAGATGAATCTCGACCACGTTGCCGCGACGTCCCTCGTGCAGGATCTCGGTGAGGCCCTCAAGGCTGCCGGATACGACTCCTCCAAGTCCGAGGCCGTCGTCATCCCGCCGTTCACCGATATCCGCACTGTGGCCACCCTTATCGAGGGTGACAAGCTGCCGATCGCCTACGGTGCCCAGGACATCTCCACTCACGACGATGGCGCCTACACCGGTGAGGTCTCCGGCACCATGTTGTCGAAGCTGGGCTGCTCCTACGTCGTCGTTGGTCACTCCGAGCGTCGCGAGTACCATAACGAGTCCGACGAAGTGGTCAATGCCAAGGCGAAGAAGGTCATCGAGAATGGTATGACCCCAATCATCTGCTGTGGTGAGGCTCTCGAGGTCCGCAAGGCTGGCAAGCACGTCGAACACACCGTCGGTCAGATCAAGGCCGACCTCGACGGTATTCCTGCTGAGCAGGTTGCCAAGCTCGTCATCGCTTACGAGCCCATCTGGGCTATCGGCACCGGCGAGACCGCCACCGCTGACGACGCCCAGGAGGTGTGTCAGGCGATCCGCGAGGCTATCAAGGAGCTCTACGACGCTCCGACCGCCGAGGCCGTCCGCATTCAGTACGGCGGTTCGGTTAAGCCGGCCAATGTTGCCGAGATCATGTCCAAGCCAGACGTTGACGGTGCCCTCGTGGGCGGTGCGTCACTCAAGGCTGGCGACTTCTCCAAGATCGTGACCTTCTACCAGGCCTGATCTGCGACAAGTTCACTGACGACCCCCGCGCCACGTGGCGCGGGGGTCATTTTCCGTCCCTGCACAGTTTTATCTGAACAATTCGCGCATGGGCTCGCGTCTCGATGTGGGGAAGTTGCGACCTGTGAGTTACCCTGTACCACGTGATTTCGGCTCCCCTCATGACCTGGCCCGTGCTGACGATGTCCATCATCCTGTGCGTGTTGAGCGTCATCCTCACCCTCTTTGTCCTCCTTCACAAGAGCAAGGGCGGCGGTCTGTCTGACCTCTTCGGTGGAGGTGTGTCGACCTCGATGGGTGGCACCTCCGTGGCCGAGCGGAACTTGGACCGTCTGACGGTCGTCATCGGTCTGCTGTGGCTGGTCGCCATCGTTGTCTTGCTGGTGCTCTACAGCCATTCCTGAGCCGGAATCCAGCGGTCGTCTGCCGCACCGAGCATACGGGAGGCGTGGTCCTCTCAGCCCTTAGTAACGCTGCCCTCAAGCAGCTTTGTGACCCCTCGAGGAGAGTGAACGAATGTCAGGTGGAAGCGCCATCCGTGGAAGTCGCGTCGGTGCTGGCCCCATGGGAGAGGCAGAGCGCGGCGAGGCTGCCCCTCGTGAGTACGTCACGTACTATTGCGCAAACCACCACGTAATCCGCCCCGCCTTTTCGATCGAGGCAGAGATTCCCGACACCTGGGACTGCCCAAAGTGTGGACTGCCGGCCAACCGTGACAAGGCCCATCCGGCACCTCCACCGGAGTTCGTCCCATATAAGACCCATCTGGCCTATGTGAAGGAACGTCGCAGCGAGGCCGAGGCCGCTGCCATCCTCGCCGAGGCGTTGGAGAACCTGCGTCAGCGTCGCCGTGATGGTGAGGTCATCTATTGAGCAGCCATGACCAGCTGGTAGCAGAGCTGACCGCTCGGTGGCCCGAGCACCGTATCGGTCCCGGCCTTGACCGGGAACGTGCGCTTCTCGACCTGCTGGGCAATCCTCAACAGGCCTGCCCCGTCATTCAGATCGCTGGCACCAACGGCAAAGGGTCGACGGCCATCATGATCGACTCACTGTTGCGCTCTGCCGGTCTGCGGGTGGGACGTTATTGTTCCCCGCACCTGGTTGACGTCACCGAGCGCATTTGTATCGATGGTCGCCCCATCAGTCATGAGCTGTTCGACGAGACGTGGCGTCAGATCGAGCCGATGGTGGCCATGGTCGATGGTCAGCACATCGACGGGATACAGATGACCTTCTTCGAGGTCATGACAGGTATGGCTTTCGCAGCTTTCGCTGACGCCCCGGTTGACGTCGCTGTCGTTGAGGTCGGGTTGGGGGGACGCTGGGACGCCACCAATGTTGCTGACGCAACGGTTGCCGTCGTCACCCCGGTTGCTATGGATCATATGCACATCCTGGGTAACACCATCGACAAGATCGCCGCCGAGAAAGCGGGAATTATCAAGCCTGGATGCACTCCTGTCATCGCCGGTCAGGACCCGGAAGCCGCCCCCATTCTGCTGGCCCAGTGCACTGACGCCGGCGTCAAGCCGCTGCTAGAGGGCCCTGACTGGGGTCTTTTGGACCGGCGCAGAGCTATCGGGGGTCAGGTGCTACGGCTGCAGACCGCGTCCGGCCCATTAGGGGAATTGTTCCTTCCGGTGTTCGGCGAACATATGGCCCACAACGCTGCCCAAGCCGTCGCCGCTGCCGAGGCCCTGACCGGGGCACTCAAACCTGACATCATTGAGCAAGGATTGGCTGCTGTCGAGGCTCCGGCACGCCTTGAGGTGGTCAGACGTTCTCCGCTTGTCATCCTCGACACCTTCCACAACCCCCACGGGGCGAGGTCGGCGATGGCTGGGGTCCGCGAATCCTTCCAGACTGAGCCGCTCATCGCGGTGGTGGCAGCAATGGCTGACAAAGATATCGATGGAGTGCTGGCGGAACTGGCAGAATCCGTCAGCTATGTCGTTGTCACCTCGATGCCCGACCTTCCGCGAGCCTTGAGCGTCGATGATCTGGCAGAGAAAGCGTCAACTCATTGGGATAGTGACCACCTCACCCAGGCTGCCGACGTGCCCGAGGCCCTCGAAGAGGCCTTCCGCATTGCGGATGTCTGCGGGCCAGGGGCTGGCGTCCTGATTGCGGGGTCGGTCGTTCTCGCTGGTCGCGCCAGGGCCATCTTGCGCCCCGACGGCACCATGCTTGACCCCCCACAAACCGCCATTGTCGAGACCCCGCACCTCACCGAGGAACAGATCGAGGCAATGGAGGGTCAGCGCCTTGCCCCGCTGCCCGAGGATGACCCCGATATGAATGACGACGACGGAGGTTGGTGACGATGACTGCTCAGCCCGGAGGCGGGAGGGGTAACGCCCTCGGCCTGCCGTCAGGCAACCCGATGACCAAGGTTGTGGTGAGTTTCCTGGCCTTTGAAGTCATCGTCTTTGGATTGGCGATTCCGGGCATGATCCTGGTCTCAGGTATGAGCGTCGCTATGTCGGTCGTCTTGGGATGTATCGGGATGGCTGTCTCGATTGTCTGCGCAGTCGGTGTTCCCCGCACCTGGGGATACCTGCTGGCGTGGGTTCTTCAGGTTTTCGCAATCCTGCTGGGTCTTGCCACCCCGATGATGTACGTTGTCGGGATCATCTTCGCCGCAATCTGGGTGTCAATCATCGTGTTGGGCAGGCGTCTTGATGGAACCCCTGACGTGCGCTGAGATCTCGGTCCGTACTGCGGTAGGTTGGGTCCATGACTGACACGGAACGTACCCTGGTCCTGCTCAAGCCGGACGCCGTCGAGCGTCATCTCATTGGTGAGATCATCCGCAGATACGAGGCCAAGGGGCTGATTGTGCGAGCGATGGAGCTGCGCACGATTGATGTTGAGACTGCTTCCAAGCATTACGCCGAACACGTCGGACGTGATTATTACCCGCCGCTGGAGAAGTTCATCACCTCTGGGCCGCTGGTTGCGTTGGTGCTCGAAGGACGCAAGGCCATTCAGGTTGTTCGCACCATGAATGGCAAGACCGATTGCGCCGAGGCTGCCCCCGGTACCATTCGTGGCGACTACGGCACTCTCACAAATCACAATCTGGTCCACGCATCTGATTGCCCGGAATCCGCTGAGCGCGAGATCGGCATTTGGTTCCCCGATCTGGTGGCTTGATTCCGTGATCCAGCCCGGACCGTTTACCATGGCCGTTCGTGAGCACCCAGGATCTCCTCGGTCGGATTGAACCGCTGCTGGCCCGAGTCAATAAGCCCATTCAATACGTGGGCGGAGAACACAACAGCGTCGTCAAGGATTGGGACGACGCTGACGTTCGCTGGGCGCTGATGTACCCCGACGCATACGAGGTTGGCCAACCCAATCAGGGAGTGGCGATCCTGTACGAGGTGCTCAATGAGCGCGACTGGATTCTTGCTGAGCGCACCTATTCGGTGTGGCCGGATATGGAGAAGCAGATGAGGGCCGCTGGGATTCCCCAGTTCACTCTCGATGGCCACCGGCCAGTTCGCGACTTCGATGTCATGTCGATTTCGTTGTCGACGGAGTTGGGCTACACCAATATGCTCAACGCCATTGACCTGGCTGGTATCCCCGTTCACCAGGCCGATCGCACGGACGATGACCCTATCGTCCTCATCGGTGGTCACGCTGCTTTCAATCCCGAGCCCATCGCTGACTTTATCGACGCCGCCGTCCTCGGCGATGGTGAGGAGGCCTGCTTAGAGATCTCCGAGATCATCCGAAGGTGGAAGCAGGAGGGCCGCCCCGGCGGACGTGAAGGGCTGCTTGTGCGGTTCGCCGAGGCTGGCGGGGTCTACGTGCCATCTTTCTATGACATCGAGTATCTCGATGACGGCACGATCGGTCGAGTCGCTCCCAACCGCCCGGAGGCACCTTTCACAGTCTCCAAGCACACCGTCATGAACCTCGATGAATGGCAGTACCCGAAGCACCCCATTGTCCCGGTCGCCGAGACCGTCCACGAACGTTACTCGGTAGAGATTTTTCGCGGCTGCACCCGTGGCTGCCGGTTCTGCCAGGCGGGCATGATTACTCGACCGGTTCGTGAGCGGTCCATCGACACCATCGCCCAGATGGTCAACGACGGTCTGGAGGCTACCGGGTTGCAGGAGGTCGGTCTGCTGAGCCTGTCAAGCGCGGACCACTCCGAGATCTCCGAGATCGCCAAGGGCCTTGCGAACCGCTATGAAGGGACAAATGTGTCGTTGTCCCTGCCGAGTACCCGTGTTGACGCCTTCAATATCGACCTGGCCAATGAGCTGAGCCGCAATGGTCGTCGTTCCGGTCTGACTTTCGCCCCCGAGGGCGGTTCGGAGCGAATGCGTCAGGTCATCAACAAGCAGGTCACCGAGGACGATCTCATTCGTACCGTCGCCACGGCATTTGGCCACGGGTGGCGTCAGGTCAAGCTGTACTTCATGTGCGGCTTGCCCACTGAGACCGACGACGACGTGCTGGGAATCCATGAGATGGCCTCCCATGTGATCGAGGCTGGTCGGGCCGCCGCCGGACGCAAGGACATTCGTTGCACAGTGTCCATTGGGGGATTCGTTCCCAAGCCTCACACCCCTTTCCAGTGGGCCGCCCAGGCGTCTGCTGATGAGGTCGATCATCGGCTGTCGTTGTTGCGAGACTCCATTCGCGCAGACCGCCGGTTCGGTCGGTCTATCGGTATGCGCTACCACGACGGGCGCCCGGGCATTATCGAGGGGCTGCTTTCGCGTGGTGACCGTCGGGTTGGCAAGGTCATTGAGGCTGTCTGGCGCGACGGGGGGATTTTCGATGGGTGGAACGAGTACTTTTCTTACGACCGTTGGGTGGCTTGCTGTGAGCAGGAACTTGAACCGCTTGGCGTTTCCCTGGACTGGTTCACCACCCGCGAGCGTGATTACGAGGAAGTGCTGCCTTGGGATCACCTTGATTCTGGTTTGGATCGTGACTGGTTGTGGGACGACTGGCAGGACGCCCTGGACGGGGTGGCCGTCGATGACTGCCGATGGAACCCCTGCTATGACTGCGGGGTGTGTCCGCAGATGGGCACCGAGATCCAGGTCGGTCCGTCGGGTCACTCGCTCATTCCGCTGACTCCGATCAAGCCGGATCTTGCCCCGACGAAGGAGGTCTGACAATGGCCAAGCGCGCTCAGAAGCAGCCCGAACAGCAGGCTCCGCCGAAACAGCGGTTGCGGATGCGTTACGCCAAACGCGGTACCGCCCGGTTCACCTCTCACCGCGACTTCGCTCGTGCTTTCGAGAGAGCCCTCAATCGTGCTCATGTCCCCATGGCGTATTCGTCAGGATTCAGTCCGCACCCGCGTATTTCTTATGCGAATGCCTCAGCCACCGGTGCGGCCTCGGAAGCTGAGTACCTCGAGGTGGCCCTGGCCGAGGTATGCGACCCGGACAAGGTGCGGATCGTATTGGGTGAGCAAATGCCACCCGGTATGGAGATCTTGGAGGTCGTCGAGTCTGATCGCATCCCTTTCCCCCAACTGCTGACGGCGTCGGCCTGGCTTATCGAACCCGCTCATGAGGTGGCAGGGCTGGCTGAGGCAGTGCGTGCTGTCATGGCTGCCGATACGGTCGACGTGGAGCGGATGACCAAATCCGGTATGCGTACCTTTGACGTTCGGGCGGCCCTGATTGGGTTAGACGTCTCAGACGGGAATATGCGCCTCATGCTGCGCCACGTCACTCCATTGGTGCGTCCTGACGACGTGCTGCGTGCCTTGGGTCAGACGTGTCCAGGCCTCGACGCGGCCCGGGTGACGCGGCTTGCCCAGGGGCGCTGTGATGAGGACGCCAGCGGGGTATCGACGCCGCTGGCTGACCCGTTCACCGGGGCTGCTGTGAGGGTGTGGTGACGCCTGCGTCGCTGTGCGGTTTCTGGCATCGGTTCCGGTGACGTGACATACTGGGGCCTAGGTGAACGGGGTGCCACCCCACTCGACGGTTCATACCGCGACGCCGAGAGGCGACCGCGGGGGACTCGAGGGTTCACCGCAAGCTTTGGCCCATGCCGGGAGATGACGTCGCCATTACAGGGCGAGACGGTTTACACGTGTGCGGAAAGGATTTCCGCAGGTTCGTACCCGGGTGGGCACGGACCGTGCCGAAAGGCTAAGGAGAGCACAGTGCTCGACGAGACTAACAACACCACATCGGATTCCGACGAGAATTCCACCGTTGAGATTTCCGCTTCTCGACACCATCGGGCCGTTTCCCGTCCGGCCGGGGCTCCTGCCCAGGTTGAGATGAGCAGCGCCCCGGTGACGATTACCGCCGCTGGTACCGGTAGTTCTGTTATTACCTCTGATACTGAGGTATCAGATCTTCCGCGCCCCCCAATGGGACGCCGTCGCAAGGCGGCCAAGGCCGAGACTTCCACGGGCGAGAAAACCCAGGTACAGCGGAAGGCTGGCAACTCTGTCGAGGCACAGACTAAGGACGCGACTTCTGAGGTGGCGACGACCTCCCAGACCGAGAAGCCGCGTCGCACTCGGACTCGTCGCGGTTCTGCTACGAAGTCCACCCGAACTAGGAAAGCTCGTTCGACCAGCGAGGATGAGACGTTGGTGGAGTCTGCGTCGAACGACACTGCCGAATCCACCACCGACCGTAAGACTCGCCGTGGCGCATCCGAGACTGCCCCATCTGTTGCGGCTGGGCGTGGAACCACCCAACATCGCCGTGCCACCCGTCGTTCTCGGACTGTTACCAAGTCTGAGGGCGCTGGTGGGGACGCGGCGTCGAGCAAGGTCGTCAACGATGACAACAGCAGCAAGGACAAAGGATCGGATGGCGATCCCATCGACGCTGCCTTGGCCAAGGCTAAAGCTCGGACTCGCAGCCGCAAGGTTGAGGGCACTCTGGCAAATCCGTTCGGATTTAAAGACGGTGAGGAGCGTTCTGCCAGTGACATCCTCGACTCTCTGGCTGCCGAGATCGGCGGGGGAGAGGCTGCGATGCCGAAGAAGCGTCGTCGTCGCGCCACTCGTCCTTCCGAAGCTGGAAAACACGCCGAGAAAACTGAGGAAACCCCTCAGACCGAGCCGGAGAAGGACCGCAAGGACTCCGGTAAGGGGTCCGATGATGACACCACGGAGCCGGTCGAGGAGAAGCTGACCGCCGAGGACAACTCTTCCGAAGAGGACGGTCAGAACCGTCGTCGCCGTCGCCGTGGTGGACGTCGTCGTCGCAGCAGCGAGGACCATGAGGACACCTCGGTGGAGGATGAGTCGGGGGACAACACCGACAATGGTTCGGAGTCCAGCAATGGTTCGGAGTCCAACAACTCCGACACCACTCACCGTCGCCGTCGTCGCCGCCGCCGTCGTGGCGAGGACATCAGTGGTTCTGACGACGATCCCAGCGAGGTGGTCATCAAGGTTCGCGAGCCACGCTCACATCAGTCGGTGACTGACGAGGTCACCGGTATCGAGGGTTCTACCCGGGTGGAAGCCAAGAGGCAGCGACGTCGTGAGGGGCGTGCCGCCGGTCGTCGCCGCAGCGCTGTCATCACTGACGCAGAGTTCTTGGCCCGTCGTGAGTCGGTGAATCGTAAGATGGTCGTCCGCCAGTCCGACGATTACTCCCAGTTGGCAGTGCTGGAGGACGGGGTCCTGGTCGAACACTATGTTGACCGCGCCTCGGCGGCTTCCTCCATCGGCAACATTTACCTGGGCAAGGTCCAGAATGTCTTGCCTTCGATGGAGGCTGCCTTCGTCGACATCGGCCGTGGCCGTAACGCTGTTCTGTACGCCGGCGAGGTCGACTGGGCCAAGTACGGTAAAGAGGGCGAGGACAAGCGCATTGAACACGCGTTGAAGTCCGGAGACCAAGTTTTGGTGCAGGTCACGAAGGACCCAGTGGGTGCCAAGGGTGCTCGCCTGACCAGCCACATTTCGCTGCCCGGACGCTTCGTCGTGTATTCACCGGGCGGCCACCTTTCGGGCATTTCCCGCAAGCTCGCTGACTCTGAGCGCAAGCGTCTCAAGAAGATCGTCGAAAACAACATCCCCACGGATGCCTCTGTCATCGTGCGCACTGCCGCAGAAGGGGCCACCGAGGAGGATTTGGTCCGTGACATCAACCGTCTCAAGGCTCAGTGGGAGGTTATCGAGCGCAAGGTCAGCACCAGCCGGGCTCCGCTCATGTTGTACTCCGAGCCAGATCTGACGGTGCGTATTATCCGTGACCTGTTCACTGCTGATTTTTCCGAGCTGGTGATCGCCGGCAATGGCGGTCCGGATGACGCCTACGACACCATCAAGGCCTATGTTGACCACGTTGCCCCGGAAATGGCCTCGCGGCTAACTCATTGGGAGGACGCTGACAAGGACCCCTTCGCTGAGTATCGGATTGACGAGCAGATAGCGAAAGCTCTGGAGCGTAAGGTTTACCTGCCTTCGGGTGGGTCCCTGGTTATCGACCGCACTGAGGCCATGACTGTCATCGACGTCAACACCGGTAAGTTCACTGGGTCTGCTGGCAACCTCGAGGCCACTGTCACCGCCAACAACTTGGAGGCGGCTGAGGAGATCGTCCGTCAGCTGCGCCTGCGTGACATTGGCGGGATTATCGTCATCGATTTCATTGACATGGTGTTGCCGACGAACCGTGAGCTGTTAGTGCGTCGTCTCACTGAGTGCTTGGGCCGGGATCGCACCCGCCATCAGGTCGCCGAGGTGACGTCGCTGGGTTTGGTCCAGATGACCCGTAAGAAGATTGGCACCGGCCTGGCTGAGGCCTTCACCGAGGAGTGCGAGGCCTGTGGTGGTCGTGGCTACCACCGCTTTGACAAGCCGGTGGATTCCCAGGCTCCGGCTGATGGCGGCGAGCGTTCCAAGGGTCGGGGGCGCGGTCGCAGAAGCTCCTCAAGTAAGTCCCATTCCAAGTGAGGACAGGCCCATATGAAGGTGGTGGATGGTCGTTTTGACCGTCCACCACGGCAAATGTAAAATAGGCAGCCGGTCCGACGTGAGTCGTCGGTCAGGTTTGCCCGGGGCCGATGGTTCCGGCCCCGGAAAAGTACGACAAGAACGAGAGTAGGTCAGGCGTGTACGCGATTGTGCGTAGTGGCGGCCGCCAGCACAAGGTGGCAGTGGGTGACGTCGTCGAGATTGACAGGGTCGCCGACGAAGCGGGCAGCAGTATCGAGCTGACTCCGCTCCTCGTGGTTGATGGCAAGTCCGTCACCTCCGATAAGGACGCGCTCGGAAAGGTCAAGGTCACCGCTGAGGTTCTCGGCGAGACCAAGGGCCCGAAGATCCGCATCCTCAAGTACAAGAACAAGACCGGCTACAAGAAGCGCCAGGGGCACCGTCAGAAGTACACCCAGGTCAAGGTCACCGGAATCGAAGGCTGAGGTAGACAGACATGGCACACAAGAAGGGCGCGTCTTCTTCGCGCAATGGTCGTGACTCGAACGCTCAGCGTCTTGGCGTGAAGCGTTTCGGCGGTCAGCTGGTCAATGCTGGCGAGATCATCGTTCGTCAGCGCGGTACTCATTTTCATCCCGGCGACGGGGTTGGTCGCGGTGGCGATGACACCCTCTTCGCTCTGCGTGCGGGCAATGTCGAGTTTGGCACCCGTCGTGGCCGCAAGGTCGTCAACGTGACCCCTGTGGAGGTCCCAGTCGAGGCCTGAATCCCCACGGCATAGATGTTGGTCGGCCCCCGCCATTGAGGTGGGGGCCGACCTGCGTCTGGAAAGAATGCGTGAGCACAACAGAACCTTCTGTCTGCTCACGATGCAGCGTTGTCTGGAGGGGGAGTTACGACTGTCGTCAGACCCTCGCAACGACTGTGGTCGTCAGTGTGTTGGGATCACTGGAAGTGACGATATGGCGACCTACTCTCAAAAGTTGATGGTTATTGACCCTGTCATGATGGGAGATCAGAAAACCATGGACAATCGGACGCTTAGCGAGGACGAGAGGTGGCTCTATCGGATCGAGTCCGGGTCGGACGCGCCAACCCTGGTGTCGACGGGGTCGCTACCGAAGATCACCGCACCGATTCGTCCTTCTCGTCGTGCTGCTCATGCTCACACACCTCAGCACCACGGGCAGAAGGCGGAGCCTCGACAGCGCTGGCCACGGCTATATGAGGTGGCTGCTGGCGCGTGCGCCTCGGCGGTCGCGACCGGAGTCGTGGGAGGCCTGGGAATCGGCGGAACGATGATTGGCGCTGCTGTCACCAGTCTCGTCATTGCCCTGGGAGGCGCCGTCTTCACGCGGTGGTTTTCCCGAACCCATAACAGTGTGTCCGGGGCCCGTCAGCGACGAGGGATGTGGACTCGGATGGTCACAGTGGCTCTCGTCGTGAGCGTGCTTACCGTTGTCGTCGGAGTGCTGTGGTTGGCACCCTCAGCAGGCCAAGAAGTCGGATCGTGGGTACATCGGGCCACTGGCTCGCTGCAGCAGTGGCAGGAATCAGCGCAACGCGCCTGGCCATACCTCAAAGCTGCCTGGCACGCCCTGAGGTGACCTCCTTCTCACGCCCTCGTTCACTGAGGGCGTGAGTTTGTGTGCACTCAGTGCAGGTTCTGCACTTGATGTAAAAACTGCACTCGGTGCATAATTAAGCAAGTGACTTCACCAACAGCAATCCGCACTCAAGGCGTCATTCGCCGTGCCGCGATGGAATTGGCGGTTGAGAAGCCGGTGGACGAGGTCACGGTCGACGACATCGCTCAACGTGCCGGAGTGTCGCGACGCACCGTGTTCAATCATTTTCCGTCCAAGTACGACGTCTACCTGCCTCCAGTGGTCGCCTACCCGAAGGAGGCCCTCGAGGCTTTTGCGACAGACACCTCGACCTCGCTGGCCGACGCCATTGGCACTCTGCTTGATGCCAGATGGCAGAACTCCGATGTCAGCCTTGACGATTTGCGCGAACTCATGAGGATCAACGGGGAGAGCACCGAGCTTCGGATGGCCCTCAAGGAAAACGTTGAATGCGAACGTGCCGCCCTTACCACGGCCGCAGCTCGCCGACTGGACCGCTCTGAGGACTCTCTGGAAGTCGTTGCTCTCGTGGGCACCATCCAGGCCATAGAACGCTCCGCGTTCCAGGCGGTGATGGTTCACGTCGGGGCGAGTTCTGCCGAGGTAGTCACCACCCTTGACCGTCTTATTGAGGTCTGGATCAAGCTGTGCGCTGTATTGGCTGGTTACCCGGTGCCAGCTTCGGACCCATGATCCGGCTACTGACAATTCATGACCTGCGCGGCAACGCGCTCCCGTTCAACAACAGAAAGCTGCTATATGACCGCAACCGCTGCCTCTCCCGAGATCGTCAAATTCAAGCCAGACCGCCGGTTCTGGGTTGTCTACGTCTGTCTCATGCTGGTGATGTTCCTGTCGTCTCTGTATCAGACGATTGTTGCCACTGCGCTTCCGACCATCGTCGGTGAGTTGTCCGGCGTACAGCACATGGCCTGGGTCATCACCGCGTACACCCTGGCTGTCACCGTGGGTATGCCCCTTTATGGCAGGCTTTCTGACCTCATCGGTCGAAAGGCCCTCTACCTCACCGCTATTGGTCTGTTTCTGCTGGGGTCTGCCCTGTGTGGCACTGCTGGCACCATGATTACCTTCATCCTCTTCCGCTTCATACAGGGCCTGGGCGGCGGTGGCCTCATCATCTTGTCCCAGGCCATCACCGGTGACATCATCCCGCCGCGCGTTCGTGCCGTCTACATGTCTCCGATGGGCGCGTTGTTCGGGGTCTCGTCGGTGCTTGGCCCGCTGCTGGGCGGTTGGGTCACCGATTCGATTTCGTGGCGCTGGGTGTTCTGGATCGCGTTGCCTCTAGGTATCGCGGCGTGGGTTGCCTGCTTCTTTGCTCTCAAGCTGCCCAAGCATGAGCTGACGACGAAGATCGATTGGCTTGGCCTCGCGCTGATGGATATCGGTGCCGTGGCCATCGTGCTGCTGGCTACCTGGGGCGGTTCCCAGTACGACTGGCTGTCCTGGCAGATCATCAGCCTGGGGGTTGTGGCCGTCTTGGCGTGGGGCCTGCTACCCGTCGTGGAGCGTCGGGTCCAAGACCCGGTCCTGCCGCTGGAGCTGTTCCGCAACCGCACCTTCATCGTCACGACGATCATCGGCATGCTCGCTATGGGTGCCATGTTCGGTATGTTGGCCTATCTGCCGACATATGTTCAGATGACCTATGGCTATTCCGCGACGGTATCCGGTCTGCTGCTTATCCCGATGACCATCGGTATGTTGTTATCCTCGACAATCATCGGTTTTCTAACCTCGAAGATCGGCCGCTACCGTATGTTCATCATCGCCGGCCCGATCATTGTGGCCGTCGCCATGGTGATGATGTCAGCCCTGAACCAGAACTCCTCGGTGGTGTGGGTCATGGTCGACACCTTCATTCTTGGTATAGGCATGGGTATGTTCATGCAGCTGCTTGTTATGGCAGTGCAGAATGACGTGCGCCCGACCTTGCTGGGAACGGCTACCAGCCACAACAACTTCTTCCGGCAAATCGGAGTGTGCCTGGGTTCCTCCCTCCTTGGTGTGGCTTTCACCACGCGGCTGAGCAACCGGGTCACCGACCTGTTCACCTCCCTGGCCACCAGCAAGGACCCGGTCGTTCTCAAGATGCTGGGTTCGATGAGTTCACAAGGCGACGCTTCGGCCTCCCTGACGCCGGGTGCTGTCAGCCAGATGCCTGATGTGATCCGAGAGGGGATCGTCCAGGCTTATGTCCACTCTCTGACCCCGTTGTTCCTGTGGATGGCACCGATCGTTGCGGTAGCCGGCTTGCTGGCCTTCCTACTTAAGGACGTGCCGCTGTCCCAGCAGACGGGTATTCAGATGCGCGCCGCATCCGAAACTACCCAGACGGTTCCGGCAGCCTCCGGGGAGGCTGAGGAGATGTCGTCTGAGGATACTCACGCGGAGGACGCCAAGAAAGAGGACGCCGAGAAAGAGGACGCTGACAAGCCGCGACACACTACAAATGCCGCGAAACCTGAGGCTGCCCCGCCACGTCGAGCCGCTGGACCGCAACAACCGGCCCAGGCCTGACAGGGTGAGACGCGCTACCTGAACGGGGTGGCGCGTCTCGGCGTCTAAACTTGTGATCCCGTGGATCAGAGGGTCCGACCCCATCTTTGAGGAGCAGAACATGGCCATCCCGTCCTTCGTGGACCGCGCGACGCTGACCGCCGTGGCGGGCAAGGGGGGACACGGCTGCGCCTCCGTCAAGCGGGAAAAGTTCAAGCCGTTGGGTGGGCCTGATGGTGGCAATGGCGGTCATGGAGGGTCGGTGATCCTGCGCGTTGATCCCCAGGTGACGACACTCGTTGACTATCACTGGCAGTCCACTCGCAAAGCCACCAACGGTGAACCCGGACGCGGCGACAATCAAACCGGGGCGAATGGGGCCGACATCATTCTGGGTGTTCCAGATGGCACGGTCGTTTCTGACGCCAACTCCGGCGAGCTGCTCGGAGACCTCGTTGGGGTGGGAGCCGAGCTGGTTATCGCTGCCGGCGGCCGTGGTGGTTTGGGAAATGCCGCGCTGGCTAACTCGGCGCGGAAAGCTCCTGGTTTTGCCCTACTCGGCGAGGCTGGCGAGGAGCGCAAAGTTGTGCTCGAACTCAAAGTTGTCGCTGACATCGGTCTGGTGGGATTCCCCTCCGCCGGGAAGTCCAGCCTCATCGCTGCGATTTCGAGGGCCAAGCCGAAGATCGCCGATTACCCTTTCACCACCCTGGTGCCGAACCTGGGCGTGGTCGTCGCGGGGGAGACGACGTACACCGTTGCAGATGTGCCCGGCCTCATTCCCGGAGCCTCTCTAGGTAAAGGTCTCGGCTTCGATTTCCTGCGTCACATCGAGCGTTGTCGAGCCATCGTCCATGTCATCGACTGCGCCACCTACGAGCCGGGCCGAGACCCGCTCACTGATCTCGACGTCATTGAGGGGGAGCTGACTGCCCATGGCGGCCTGGAAGATCGTCCGCGTCTGGTAGTGCTCAACAAGGTTGATGTACCAGACGCCGCCGACCTGGCCGATATCGTCTTTGACGACGTTGCCAAGCGTGGCTGGCCGGTCTTCCGTGTGTCGACCAAGTCGGGGGAGGGGCTCAATTCTCTCAAGTTCGCCATGGCCGACCTGGTTGAGAAGGCTCGCGGACGTGAGCCTGAGCCTGAACCGGAGCGCATTGTCATTCGACCGAAGCCCAAGAACGAGGGTCCAGCCTTCTCCATCAAACGTCAGGGAGACGGCGAGGGTGGCTTCTTGTGGCGCGTGACCGGAGACAAACCGACTCGTTGGGTCGCCCAGACCGACTTCAACAACCCCGAAGCCGTCGGATACCTCTCGGATCGCCTCAATCGTCTCGGTGTTGAGGAGGAATTGCTGGCCATGGGCGCCATTGCAGGTGACGCCGTTGCTGTCGGTGGTGAGGACGCCGTCATCTTCGACTTCGCCCCGCAGATTGAATCCGGTGCCGAGCTGTTGTCTCGTCGCGGGGAGGATCAACGCCTGGAGACCGAGCGGCCTTCAGCCACCCGTCGCCGCGAGATGGATCGCCAATACCATCAAGCCCGCGAGAAGTACGGCCAGGTCGGCCGAGATCCGCGAGGAGAGTCGTGGCGTGCCCGTGCCGCCGAGGAGGAGTGGTTCGAGAGCCGTGACTGATGAGCGTCGAGCCATTTCCGAGGCCAGCATTATCGTTGTCAAGGTCGGGTCGTCCTCGCTGACCTTGCCCGGGGGAGGGATCGATGTCCGTCGCGTCGATGAGTTCGTCGACGTGCTCAGCGAGGGGGCAGCCGACGGTAAACGTGTTGTTTTGGTCAGCTCGGGGGCGATTGCGACCGGTTTTCCTGCGATGGGTATGACCCACCGCCCACGAACCTTGGCTGGCAAGCAGGCGGCAGCTTCGGTCGGACAAGGCATTTTGCTGGCGCACTACACATCGCGGTTTGCCAGCCACGGGCTGCGGGTGGGGCAGGTGCTGTTGACCGTCAATGATCTGGTCCGCCCCACCTCATATCGCAATGCGTGGTCCACCCTCGACACGCTGCTTGGGTTGGGAGTCGTGCCGATCGTCAATGAGAACGACACTGTTGCCACCGGGGAAATTAAGTTCGGCGACAATGACCGACTTGCCGCCCTCGTGGCTGAGTTGGTGCGGGCCCAGGCCTTGATGTTGTTGTCCGATGTCGATGCCCTTTACACCGCCCACCCGGATTCCCCGGACGCTCGACGTGTGGAGGTTGTCGAAGACATCGACGCTTTGCATGTCGACACTCACAAGGCCGGGTCTGGGGTCGGTACTGGTGGCATGACGACGAAGCTTGAAGCCGCGCGGATAGCCACCTGCGCCGGAATTCCGGTAGTGCTCGCGTCGGCTGCAGATGCCCGAGCTGCCTTGGGCGGGGCTGCCGTCGGTACATTCTTCCGCCCGACAGCTACGCGACGGTCCCGACGACTGCTGTGGCTGGCCGACGCTGCTACTCCGCAGGGCCAGATCGTCATTGACGAGGGGGCTGTCGAAGCCCTCACAACACGCCATTCCTCGTTGCTGGCGGTGGGCGTCACTCGGGTCCACGGAGATTTTCAGGCAGGAGATCCCGTGACGATTCTCGCCCCTGATGGCCGTGTCGTGGGCCGTGGAATTGCCCAGTTTTCTCATGACGAAGTGCGCGTCATGAGGGGACGGTCAAGTGCCTGGCTGGCCGCCGAGATGGGTCCAGCGGCCTCCCGCGAGATCATCCATCGCGACGCGATGGTGCTGACCCGTCGCCGCAAGAAGTAACTCATCGTCTGTGGTCATCATCGTGACGGTGACCACCACGCGAATACTATGTGGCCATGAGTTCGCGAGTCATGGAACAGGCCACAGCTGCCAGATCTGCCGTCACGGTGTTGCGTCGGTTGCGACGTACCGACAAAGACGACCTGCTGATGGCCATGGCCGCCGGGTTGCGCGACAACCTCGCTGACATTCTTGCCGCCAACCGTGCCGACGTCGATCGCGGCCGGAAAGCGGGGATGGACGCGGCTCTTGTTGACCGGCTGACTCTGACTCGCGAACGTGTCGAGGCAATGGCAGCCGGCCTGGAAGATGTTGCCCGTCTCGACGACCCCGTCGGTGAGGTCGTGCGTGGTTGGCACACTCCGCTGGGAGTCAAGATCGAGCAGGTTCGGGTGCCGATTGGCGTCATCGGGATCATCTATGAGGCTCGTCCGAATGTCACCTCTGACGCCGCTGGTATCTGCCTCAAGTCTGGCAATGCCTGTCTGCTGCGAGGGTCCTCGTCGGCCCTGGAGTCCAACCGGGCCGTCATCTCGTCGATGCGCTCCCGGTTGCCTGAGGACGTTCGCGAAGCAGTGCAGCTCGTGGAGGGTGGCCACGAGGTCACCGACGAGTTGATGGCTGCGCGCGGATATGTCGACTTGCTCATTCCGCGCGGTGGAGCTGGGCTGATTAACGCCGTCGTTTCCGGGGCAAAGGTGCCCGTCATCCAGACCGGAACTGGTAATTGCCATCTCGTCATCGATGTCAGTGCCGATGTGGAGATGGCAATCAGGATTGCCGTCAACGCCAAAACCCAGCGTCCGAGCGTGTGCAATGCCATCGAGACGGTGCTGGTACATCGGGGAATCGCCGATACTGCGGTGCCGCTGCTGGTCGACGCCATGAGTGATCGCGGAGTGACGGTGCATGGCGACGAGGACAGTATCCGGCTCGATCCTCGCATCGTTCCGGCGGCCCCCGACGAGTATGACAACGAATACCTGTCCCTGGATCTAGCGCTGCGTATCGTCGATGACGTGGAGGAGGCCGTCGACCACATCGCCAAGCACGGTTCGGGCCACTCTGAGACCATCGTCACCCGCTCGATCGCCTCCCAAGAATTCTTCACCTCAAGCGTTGACGCTGCGGCGGTCTTGGTGAATTGCTCTAGTCGATTCGTCGACGGCGGCGAGTTCGGGTTTGGTGCCGAGATCGGTATTTCCACCCAGAAACTTCACGCTCGCGGACCGATGGGTTTGCGCGAGATGACGACGACGACTTATGTACTGCGAGGGGACGGCCAGACCCGTCCTTGATCGGTTAACAGCCGTTGTTGGGTGGTTGTGGGATAGGCTGAGACGCCATGAGCATGGTTCCTCTTCTTATGGAGTCGTCGGCTGTAGTTGTCGGGATCTTGACGCTGCTGGTGCTGCTGATTGCGCTCGGTATTGTCCGTGGTATTGGCAAAGGTCGGCCGCATTCCTGATGCCAAGCGTTGAGTTGGGGCTGGCGCGGGTCCATAACGGACGCCGTTACCGGCTCGGGGTGATGGGCGGGACCTTCGACCCCATTCATCATGGACACCTCGTGGCAGCCTCGGAGGTTGCGGCAAGGTTCGACCTCGACGAGGTCGTCTTCGTGCCCACCGGCGTGCCCTGGCAGAAAAAGGGACGCAAAGTTTCGCAGGCCGAAGATCGGTACCTCATGACGGTCATTGCGACGGCTTCGAACCCATCGTTCTCGGTGTCGAGGGTCGACATTGACCGTCCAGGAGACACGTACACCGTCGATACGCTCAAGGATTTGCGCCGAGAGCGTGGCAGTGACGTTGACCTGTTCTTCATTACAGGTGCCGACGCGCTGAGTCACATCCTCACGTGGCGTGGGGCTGAGGAACTGTTTGATCTGGCGCATTTCATTGGGGTGTCACGTCCTGGGGTGCCGTTGGGAGCCAAGGATATTTCCCATTTGCCAGCCGAGAAGGTCACTCTTCTCGAGGTTCCAGCTATGGCTATTTCGTCGACCGATTGTCGTCAGCGGGTCGCAGAGAACATGCCGATCTGGTACCTGGTGCCTGACGGCATTGTGCAGTACATCAACAAGCGCGGCCTCTACCGCGACAACATCACGATCAATCCGGAGGATCATTGAGCGCCACCGAACAGGCCATCGAGCTCGCCCGTGTGGCGGCACACGCCGCCCTCGATAAGAAGGGTTTCGACATCGTTGCTCTCGACGTTTCAGAGCACCTCGCCATTACTGACATTTTCGTCGTCGTTTCGGCAGCCAGCGAACGCCAGGTGTCGGCTGTCGTCGACGCCATTGACAAGGCTATGCACGAGCACGGGGCTCACCGCGCCCGTCGCGAGGGGGCGCGCGAGAACCGTTGGGTGCTGCTCGACTATGTGGACATCGTGGTGCACGTGCAGCATCAGGAGGAACGCCAGCTGTACTCCTTGGAGAGGCTCTGGAAGGATTGTCCGGCCATTGATGTGCAGCTGCCTGAGGAACAGCTCGACTGGGACCAGATGTGACGACCCGTATCGTTCTGGTTCGACACGGCGAAACGGAATTCAACGCCGACGGACGGTTGCAAGGACAGCTGGACATTCCGCTTTCCCAGGTGGGGGTTGCTCAGGCTGAGGCGGTTGCACCGGTGATTGCTGGGATGAATCCGGTGGCGATAGTGTCCTCACCGTTGGTGCGTGCCCGGGCGACGGCTGAGACGATTGGTCGGGCTGCCGGGGTTGAGGTCGACGTTGATGATCGGCTTAAGGAGGTCGACGTCGGTAAGTGGGCGGGGGAGACTGTTCCCGATCTGCACCGCAACGATCCTGATTACACCCGATTGATGGCTTCTGGTGAGGATTTCCGCCGCTCTGACGGCGAGACCACCGCCGAGGTTGCTCAGAGGGTTATAGGGGCTGTCAAGGACGCGGTGGATGAGCACACGAGCGAGACAGTGTGCCTGGTGTCTCACGGGTTTGCTCTGCGGGCTGCTGTGGTGTGGTTGCTCGGTGGCGGGTATCCGGAGTTTTTGCGCTTCGGCGGGCTGGGGAACTGCTCGTGGACCGTGCTGGACCGGATTGGTTCCGGTGAGGCTGACCGACGCGGGATGGATGATCGGTGGCGGCTGAGGACGTATAACGCCACTGTGATGTGAGGGCATTGGTAGCGGTTTTGCGGGTCGGCTGAGTTCGTCCTGCTGGGTGGTTGCGGCTTTTCGATAGGAGTTGAGTTGGCGTAAGTGGGTAAGGTCCGGTAATGTTTAGCGGGTCGCCCGGGCAGTCGGGCGAATGCTGACGATGACCTTAAGGGTTGTTTTCGGGGCATTGGCGCAGTTGGTAGCGCGCTTCCATGGCATGGAAGAGGTCAGGGGTTCGAATCCCCTATGCTCCACCAGACAGGGTGCTCCGGTGCGGTGAATGCTGCGGCGGGGATCATGTCGAAGGCCTGACAAGGTCGCTTGGGGCATTGGCGCAGTTGGTAGCGCGCTTCCATGGCATGGAAGAGGTCAGGGGTTCGAATCCCCTATGCTCCACCACTAGGACGCTCATTTTGATACAAAGTGGGCGTTCTTTTTGTTTTGCCCGGACGGGCAGCGTTTTGGCTTGCCAGGGGTGGTTTCTGGGGGAGTGGCTGGCCGCTGGGTGGGTGCAGTGGGTGGTGCGTTGGCGCGCTCCGAGTGGTCAATCTCGGCTCCGGGAGACGTCTCGGAACGCCCCGACCCTAAGCGCGTCAAAATGTATGGGGCATCGTCAAAAAGTATCGGGCGTCGTCAAATTGTTCAGGGACTCCGTCAAAAGGTTTGGTGTGGGACGTTACCAGCGGAAAATTCTCTGGATTAGCACTCAAAAACTACACAAACTTACCGTTGCGCAATCCCTGCAGCAGGCGTCACTCCTAGATCAGGCACAAAACATACCGCCGATCATTAAAAGCAGCACGCTCACCACGAGGCCGATACACATCCTTCAACGCCAACCGACCAAGCCCCTCCACATACTCATCCCTCACAGAGCTCCACAACCCACGAACTACTTCAACACACGAATAGACTCGCCCACCTTATCCAAATCAGCCTTACGAGACTCCTCAAAAAATGCTGCAATACTCACCACAGTTGTGTCATCAATCTGAATAAACCACACACGCCCAGGGAAATTATTTGTGGTGACGGTATAATCAATTGCTTTCGTCTTGCGCCCATTGATCTCTAAATCTTCATGTTTCCCAAGAGCCATATTCGCCGTGAGTCCTTGAGCCACAAATTGTGCCTGTGCAGCAGTAATCTCCGGAAAATCCGCAGAATAGTTCCCGGCTACATAATTCGAACGATTCTGCGAAGCATGAGCATTCGTCCAACCAAAAAATTGTGGAGTGGGATAATCGAAATCTTCCGGATACGCAAACTCTACAAAATCTGCCACAGTATCCGTCACCCAGCCCTCAGGCACCTTAGACTCCTCTTTTCCGCCAGCACAGCCTGCAAGCGCAAGCGCACACACAGCCAGCAGGCTCATGATTTTTTTATTTTCATTGCGATTCCTCTCTTGATGATCTTAAAAATCATTCATCTGGCGGCGCCCATCCGAGCCAATCTCCCCCAGATACTGCTTGGTCTTGACTGAAGAACTTTCAATAGATTGTTTCATATTATGATGCACCACACTAGCGGACGCAACCGGTCTTGGCGTGGTGGCTGGCGATGATCTCCTTCTCGTCGCGACCGATGATTGCGAAGAGAATCATGGTCAGGACGGCGAAGATGACGAACACGGTGAACGTGACGTCCCATCCGGCGTACTTGACGATGAGACCAACACCGGTGGAGGCCAGGGTGGCGCCCAGCAGGTAGCCGAAGAGGCCGGTGAAGCCGGCGGCGGTACCAGCGATGTTGTGCGGGGCCAGGTCGATGGCCTGCAGGCCGATGAGCATGACCGGGCCGTAGATCAGGCCGCCGATACATGCGACGAGGATGATGAGGACCGGCAGCGGGGTGCCGACCGGGACGAGCCAGTAGGCGGCGATGGCGATGGCAGTCAGCGCGGTGAAGAGAATTCCGGCGCCGGAGCGGTAGCCCTTAAACAGTTTGTCAGATAGGTAACCGCAGAGGATGGTGCCGAGGATGCCGGCCAGCTCGAAGGCCGCGAAGCCGACAAGGCCGCCGTCGATCTTGATGTGGTGCTTCTCAGAGAGGAAGACGGTGATCCAGTTCAGTACGCCGTAACGCAGGGCGTAGACGAACACGTTGGCCACGGCCAGCATGACGATGGTGCGGTTCATGAGGACGTACTTGAACAGCAGCTCACGGCCGGAGATCCCGGAGTCCTCCTTGACCTCCACCTTGGCTGGGTCGTTTCGGTAATCCTCAATGGCAGGCAGACCGACGGACTCGGGGGTGTCGCGCACCAGGAAGAACCCGAGGATGGCGACGATGAGGGCCACGACGGCCGGGACCCAGAAGGCGGCGCGCCAGTCCTGAGCGGTCCAGGCTAGGCCCAAGCCGATGAGGGATGGCAGTGCGGCCCCACCGACGTTGTGGGCAGTGTTCCACAGCGAGGTTTTCCAACCGCGCTCGTTGGTGGAGAACCAGTGCACCAGGACGCGACCGCACGGCGGCCAGCCCATGCCTTGGAACCACCCGTTGATGAACATGAAGATGGCGAAGATGCCGACGGAGGCGGTGACCCACGGCACGAATGCCACGAAGAGATTTACGATGGCCGACAGTGCCAGTCCCAGTGGCAGAAAGTAGCGCGCGTTGGCCCGGTCGGATAGCATCGCAGAGAAGAACTTGGACAGACCGTAGGCGAACAGTACAGCGTTGGCGATGATGCCGATGCCGACGGTGTCGATGCCGGTGTCCTTGATGAGGAGAGTCGCCACCGGGGAGATGTTGTTTCGGACCAGGTAGAAGCCCGCGTATCCGAGGAAGATACCCATGAACACCTGAAATCGCAGGCGCGGGTATTGCTTCGCGATCTCGGCTTCGGGCAGGCGCGGAGCCGGCGGTGGCGCGCTGAGCCAAGAGGGCAGGGAGAGCTTGGCCATGACTGGCACTCCTTCGTGCATGAGGTCGTAAATGCCTAGGCGGGCAGGACATAACTCAGATATCTATGCTAGCTGTAGTTGGTCATGACGTTATCGACGCCGGTGTGGAGGCGTGAGGCCGGGGGTTGATCGCTGCAGGCGGTGTGGGGTCGATGATAGTTGTCGTGGTGGACCCACACAGCGATCGCTTCGCGGCGCTCGGCTTCGGATGTGTAGCAGCGGGCGTAAAGACACTCGTCGCTCAACAGTCGTTGGTAGCGCTCGATTTGCCGTTGTGGCGGTTACGGAATCATCTGGGGATAGGGTGGGCGAGGTTGTCGTCTTTTCACTCTGCAGGCTGGATCGACACGCCGCCAGGTTCGCTTGCGTCACACTAGTGGTACTGGGGCTGGTCGAAACAGGGTGTATCGACGAGTTTGACACTGCGTGTGTTTCGGGGTGTGCGACCACCCCACAGACAGAACACCCCCGCCTATGCGGTGGCGACTCGATGACCAGCACTCCATTGGTCGTTGTGTGGCTCGCTGACCTCAATCACATAGGAACTAAGGCCAACCAGCCAATCACAACGGGGGCAAGCCCGCCAACCACAACCAGTACGTGTCCACGCGTTAAACTCACACATCGAGGCCTTCGTATTACCGAGAGTTCCAACAACATGCGGGGACGTTACGGCTACCTGGACGATGTGTACGATGTTGCAGAAGAGGAGCAGTCATGACGAAGCCTCCCGCGATCGCGGTGAGCTACAAGCCCTTGTGGAAACTGCTCATTGATAGAGAGCTTCAAAAGCAAGACCTACGCAAGATGACCGGGCTTTCGGGAGCGACCATCGCCAAGCTCGGCCGCGACGAAAACGTCACCACGACCGTCCTCGTGAAGATTTGCGAAGCGCTCGACTGCGACATCGCCGACATCTGCGAGGTCGTCCCCACCGAGATGAAGAGAGAGACTGACTAGATGACCGCTCAACGTCTCCAGCTCACCTGGTACAACAAGGACAAGGCTCTCATCCCCACTGAGACCGGCAAGTACGGCTACACGTGGGTTGACCCTTCTGATCCGCGCTACTGCGAAACCCACACCCTCGTGATGGACGACTATGTGCAAGGTAGCCAGACACCGAAGTCTGACGAGTTCGCCTACTCCGAGCGCGCCGATCTGGAACCTCAGGACGATAACCTGCTCATACTCGGCGAATCCGGCGACGTTCTTGAGGCCCTTACGCGGGTGCCCGAGCTGGCTGACAAGTACGTAGGCAAGGTCAAGCTCATCTACATTGATCCGCCGTTTAACACCGCGCAAACATTCGCGAGCTACGAAGACAACTTGGAGCACTCCATCTGGCTGACCATGATGCGCGACCGGCTGCTCCACATGAAGAAATTACTTGCCGATGACGGGTCTATATGGGTCCATCTGGATGATGTGGAGGTTCACCGGATGCGCGTGCTGATGGATGAGGTCTTCGGAGCCGGGAATTTCCTCGCAGAAGTGGCATGGGAGAAGGTCTACTCTCCAAGAGGCGATGCAAAGGAATTTAGTAAGCGAATCGACACAATTTTGGTTTATCGCGCAGGCGAAGAGTTTTCCTTAAACGCAATAGAGAAGCCTGCAAATCTTGACCAATTCCGGCTAGTCGATGAAGACGGTCGGCACTACAGATCCGACCCTCTCCGAAAGTGGGGCAAAAACAGTCGCCGAGAAGATCGCCCTAATCTCTGGTACCCGATTTGTAACCCTCACGGGGAGGAGGTTTGGCCTATTAAACCAGATGGGACGCAAGGCAATTGGCGATGGAAGAGAGAAAAGGTTCAGGCTGACTACTCTGAGATTGACTGGCTCGATAAAGGGAACGGGCTTCAGCCCTACCTGCGCCAGTATGCCGAATCCTCAAATACGCGCCCACCTGAGACCCTGTGGGGTTCTATGGAAACCGGGCACAGCCAAGAAGGGAAAGAGGAGGTAAAGGCACTCTTCCCTGGGCTGGTGCCGTTCTCCACTCCCAAACCTGAGCGTCTTCTTGAGCGGATTATTCATATTGGTTCTAATCCTGGCGATATTGTGTTGGATTGTTTTGCTGGGTCGGGGACGACGGCTGCGGTGGCGCAGAAGATGGGGCGGCGTTGGGTGACGTGTGAGTTGGTGGCGGACACGTTTGAGCGGTTTACGAAGCCGCGTTTGACAAAAGTAGTCAATGATGAGGATCGGGGGGGGTAACCCGTTGTAAGGGCCAGCGTGTTGCTGCTGATGGTGTGGAACTGCCTGATGGTGTGAGCCCGGATGATGCGGCGAAATTCACGAGCGTGTTGAACAAGTTGGTCAAGGATGACCCTGAGGCGAAGAACGATCCTCGTATTAAGGCGCTCAAGGCTGCTGCTAAGACCAAGCGTTCGAAAGATGTGGTGAATTGGCGGGGTGGGGGTGGTTTCCAGGTCGCGCACCTGTCGCCGGCCTGTTTTGATTATGACCCCAAGTTGGGTCGGGTGATGCTGACAGCCGCAGCGACCGGACAGACTCTAATCGAGTCGGTGGCCGCCAATCTCGGGTTCACACTGCTGCACCCGGATGATGATTACGTCTTTGATGCCCGCCGTGGCAATGCCTTGTTGAAGGTGGTGGAGGGTGCGGCCACAACCGAGATCGTTGACTGGCTTGCTTCCCAAAGCAAGCCCGGGGAGACGATCGTACTGGCCGCCACCATCGTGATGGACGGGGTACGTGAGCATCTACGCACACTGGTGAAGGGGTCGCGAGTGGTTGCCCTGCCGGATGATGTGTTTCGCTACAGCGAGGGTGGTGAGCTGTGATGGCGGCCAGGCTCAACATCAGTTGTGATTCCGACATGCTGGAGTCGATTAGTGCCGAGTTCGATCTGCGTGCCCCGAATAAGGAAGCGCTACGCGAACTGGTGCTCACCCTTGATGGTGATTATGACCCGGCTGTGATGCAGGTGCTCAACCTGGCGACCGGTGTGGGTAAGACCTTTCTGATGGCGGCGTTTGTGGAGTACCTGCGCCGACAGGGGGTCGGCAACGTCGTGATCGTCACCCCAGGCAAGACGGTGCAGGCGAAGACGGTGCAGAATTTCACGCCTGGTTCGTCCCGTTACATCACCGGCGCGGCGGTGCCGCCCGAGGTAGTGACCCCGCAGGATTATTCGGCGTGGATCGCCCGGCAGAACGGTCCGGTTCAGCTCGCGTTCGGGCGGGAGACCCCGATGTTGGCGTTCATCTTTAACATTCAGCAGTTGATCGCCCCGAAGGACGCTGAGGGTGATACCCACGGCGCTACGCAGGATGCGATGCGTCGTAAGCCGCGCCGGTTTGATGAGAATGCCGGCGTGCTCTTCGACTACCTCAAGGGTCTCGATGATCTGGTGGTGATCGCGGACGAGTCCCACCTGTACGGGGCCAGTGCGGTCGCGTTCAATGCAGCGTTGAAGGAGCTTGATCCGGCAGCGGCGATCGGGTTGACCGCGTCGGTGGACAAGAAGACCGATCATGTGATTTACGAGTACCCGCTCTACCGCGCCATCCAGGACAAGTACGTCAAGGCCCCCGTGTTGGCGTTCCGCAAGACTGGATATGGCACCGATGAAGCCTCCGAGGAGCAACAGTTGCGCGACGCGCTGCAGCTGCGCACCCTCAAGCAGGTCTACTACGACTCGTATGCGGCTTCCCAGAACCGCCCCCGTGTGAATGCGGTGGCGTTCGTGGTCTGCTCGGATGTGGAGCACGCCACCCAGGTTGCCGAGCTTTTGCGTACCCCTGAATATCTCGGCCACGACGAGGCCGTGCTGCAGGTGGACTCTAAGCATGAGGATGAGTTGACTCAGTGCCGCCTCGACCAGCTCGACCTCCCCGAATCGCCGGTACTGGCGGTGGTGAGTGTCAACAAACTCAAAGAAGGCTGGGATGTCAAGAACATCGCCGTCGTGGTCACCTTGCGGGCGATGGCCTCACAGGTGCTGACCCAGCAGACGATGGGGCGCGGGCTGCGGCTGCCGTTCGGTAAGTACACGGGTGTGGGCCAGATTGACCAGCTCGACATCATCGCCCACCAATCCTTCACCGAGCTGCTCAACGCGGAGAACGTGCTGCAGCAGTTCGGATTGGACGAAGCCGTCGCCGCACCCGACAAAGCCAAGGTTGAGGAGGCGATCCGCAAAGCCGCCGAAGAGTCCGGCACGGATACAGGTACGCCCACGACCGGCGGTGACCAACCAACGACGACAACCGGTTGTGAACCGGGTACCGGTGTCAGTGGTGAGGTCGCCGGTGGTGTGGCTCCGCGGCCGGGAACCGTTCCCGTCAGCGGCGATAACACCGGCGCGAGTTTGCCTAGTGTCGGGGTTCGTACCATCACCGAGCAGGAGGATCAGCCCGCCTGGGAGTTGGTGTCGATCGGACGCAACTCCAGCTTCGCTGAGGTGTCCTACCAGTTCCCGGTGACGACGATGACAGTGCAGCAGCCGCCCATTGACCTGTCAGAAATCAGTGACGCCGAGGTTGAGCAAGCCGCCCGGCGAGTGACCTCCGCTGGGGATGTGCTGCTACGCAAAGAGATCATTGCCGCCCGGGGCAAGAAACTGCGGGCCGAGGATCGAGAAAGCGCCGAAGTTGACTCCGTCCACGTCGACGATGTCGACGCCGAGGAGGCGCTGGTCAAACTGGTTATTAACATGTCGCTGGTGCCCAAAACCGAGCAGACTGCCCGCTACGTCGCCACGTTCTTGGTGCCGAAGTTCATGCGCGCCGTGACGTTCACTGGCTGGACCGCCAAATCCCTCGACTCGGCCCGTAATGAGTTAGCGGGGCTGATAAAGAACTACACAGCCGAGACCCTGCGAGCCACCCGCGAGGTACCGACCATTCACCCCAAGTTGATGCCCGGTGACAGCTACACACTCCCACTCGGCGAAAGAATTCATGACCAGATCGAGAGTCGTGACCAGTTCGTGCGAGGCCGGGTCTATCGGGGCTGGTTTAAGTCGCTATTCGCTGAAGAATCCTTCGATTCCTTCACCGGTGAATACCAGCTTGCTCGCCTGCTTAACACGTCGCCGGGGATCGTGTGGTGGCATCGCCTGCACTCGCAAGACCAGGCGTTCGTGTATTACAACGCGAAAGATCGCTACTACCCAGACTTCGTGGCCTTGGACACCAACGGGGTGCACTGGATCATCGAAGGCAAATCAGAGCGGGGCCGTGATGACGCCCAAGTGCAGGCCAAGCGTAAAGCCGCCGAGGCGTTGGTGCGCCGCCTGATTGCCGAGAATGCCTACGCCGGTCAGCACTGGGGCTATCTGATCGCCTACGAGCAAGACACCGCCCGTGCTGATTCTTGGGATGACTTGAAAGCCTTCGCTAGTCCGGTGAGCAACGTTATGTAGCGTAGGACCCCAGTTCCATCGGAGCGGAAAGGGCCTGGCATCGCCAGCACGCCTTGCGGCGCTAGAGTATGGCTTAACGACGCGGGAGCCCGCTGTGGGCTGAGAGGGTGCCGGGAAGGCACCGACCGCCTGAACCTGTCCGGGTTATGCCGGCGAAGGAAGTGGTTAATGTGACTGAATTGTCGAATCTCGTGGCCGAATCGGTGGAGCGACTACGCCGAGATAATCCGTTGGTGCAATGTCTGACAAACATCGTGGTTGCCAATATCACCGCAAATGTGTTGTTGGCTGCCGGAGCTGTTCCCGCCATGGTAGACAACGCCGAAGAATCTGAAGGATTCGCCTCGGCAGCTGACGGTGTTCTCGTCAATACGGGTACTCCGTATCGAGAGACCGCCGAAGCCATGGTCGCTGCGGCGCGAGGAGCGGCCAGCAGCGGCACGCCGTGGGTGCTTGACCCGGTGGCTGCGGGAATGCCATGGCGTACCCAGGTGTCTCTTGACGCTCTAAGCGTCGGCGCTCCCGCTGTCATTCGCGCGAATGCTTCTGAGGTCTTGGCATTGGCTGGTACTGCTGCCTCTGCGCGTGGTCCGGAGGCAGGAGACACCGTTGAAGGTGCTTTGGCATCCGCAGCTCAGCTTGTGCGTAGCTACGGCACCGCGGTCGCTATTAGTGGTCCTGTCGATCACATCGTCGACGCACACCGCCATGTCACCGTCTCATCGGGGCATGAGTGGATGACCAGGGTGACGGGGGTTGGGTGCTCCCTAGGAGCCCTCACGGCGGCTTTCGCTGCCGTGCAGAGCGATCACGTTATTGCCGCCGCCTCCGCGACCGCCATGCTGTGTGTGGCCGCCGAACGAGCGGCGGCTCGCAGTGTCGGCCCGGGAGGCTTTGCGCAAGCTCTCATGGATGAATTGTTCCTGGTCTCACCCGACGAGGTTGGCGAGAGAGGAGGGCTTCGCGATGTCACGGCCTGATTTCGATATGTCGGTGTACCTCGTCACAGACACCGCCCAATGTGGTGGCCCTGATGGGGTCGTCGAGACTGTGCGGCGTGCTATCGCCGGCGGGGTGACAATGGTCCAGTTCCGCGACCATGATCTGTCCGACGACGAATTCGTTACCTTGGGGCGACGGATAAGAGAAGAGTGCAGCGGCGTTCCCCTCATTATTGACGACCGGGTTCATCTGGTGAGTGCAATCGGAGCCGATGGTGCCCATGTTGGACAGTCTGATATGCCGGTCGACCAGGCCCGTGCGATTCTGGGCGACGATCTGCTGATCGGCTTGTCTGCCCAGACCCCCGCGCAGGTGGAGGCTGCGCTATCCCACGGTCGTCGCGTGGTCGACTATGTGGGAGTCGGGGCCCTGCATGGCACTGGAACGAAGCCTGAAGCTGGGGAACTCGGCCTGGCCAAAGTAGGCGATGTCGTCAAGGCCAGCCCGTGGCCAGTGTGTGTCATCGGCGGGGTGAGTGCTGCCGATGCCCGCGATGTGGTTCGGGTGGGGTGTGACGGTCTGAGTGTCGTCTCGGCGATTTGTCGCAGTAAAGATCCTGAATCCAGTGCGCGGGAACTCGTCGAAGCGTGGCACAAAGCCAAGGAATAAGAACTGACGAATAAAGGCCATGCCCTGATCGTCAAGGCGTGCACAAATGGCCATCTGAGGTGGCATCTTGTTCAGATGAGCGGCTCTGGTGCGCACCGTTGGGGATCAGGTGCGAGGCCACCCTAAGATAGCCGTCATGAGCACTTCTGACGTCACTCATCGCGCCTCCAAGATCTCCGTCGTTGGCGCCGGTTCGGTTGGTTCCTCGCTGGCCTACGCCTGCCTTATTCGCGGGTCCGCTGACCTTGTTGCCCTGTACGACATTGCTAAGGACAAGGTTGAGGCCGAGGTGGCGGATCTCGCCCATGGCACTCAGTTCACTCCCGCTTCGGTTCTGGGGGGTGCAGACGTTCACGACACCGCCGATTCTGATGTCGTTTTCATCACTGCCGGGGCTCGTCAGAAGCCGGGCCAGAGCCGACTCGAACTCGCCGGTGTCAACGCTAATATCCTGCGTTCTCTCATGCCGCAGTTGGTTGAGCAGTCCCCGAACGCGCTGTTCGTTCTCGTCACGAACCCTTGCGATGTCCTGACCGTCGTCGCCCAGCAGGCCACCGGGCTGCCAGCCCATCGAGTTTTCTCCACCGGCACCATGCTCGACACTTCGCGGTTGCGCTGGCTGATTCGGCAGTGGGCGAACGTCGAGCAGCGCCACGTCCATGCCACCATCGTGGGTGAGCACGGCGACTCCGAGTTTCCACTGTGGTCGACTGCCAACATCTCAGGTGTGCCGATCCGGGATTGGACCGTCGAGGGTGAGCGTGTCTTCACCGAAGAGGTGCTGGCCGACCTGGCTCACGAGGCTGCATTCGCCGCGTACAAGATTATTGAGGGGAAGGGTGCGACGAACTACGCCATCGGTTTGACGGGCGCTCGTCTTGCAGAGTCACTGCTGAGTGCGGGCCGATCCGTCCTGCCGCTGTCCAGCGTCATCGAAGATGTTCACGGCGTCTCCGGTGTGGCTTTGTCCCTGCCGTGCATTGTCTCCCGTGACGGCATCGAGGGAGTGGTTCCCATCGCCATGAGTGCAGAAGAGATTTCCTCCCTCAAGGCATCTGCAGAACGTTTGCGTGACACGTTGTCATCCATCTCGTGACGCGCTGAGCATTTGTGCTGTCGGCCTCTAAGCTAGGGGGTATGTCGGTTCCTTTTCATTACGTACAGGACAGTGACGGGGAAGTTCTGAAGATTGCGGCTCGCGGCCAGGAAGTGTTGACGAATCCCCTAGTCAACCGAGGAACGGCCTTCACCCTCGAAGAGCGCAAGGCCCTTGGTCTGACGGGTCTTCTCCCGTCGGGAGTCATGACGATCACCGACCAGCTCAAGCGGGTTTACGCGCAGTACTCGGCGCAGCCGGACGATCTGGCGAAGTACCTGTACCTCAACCACATGCATGACCGTAACGAGGTGCTGTACTTCCGCCTTATTGCCGAGCACATCGAGGAAATGCTGCCCATCGTCTACACCCCGACGATCGGCAAGGCGATTGAGGAATACAGCCACTGGTATGACCGCCCGCGCGGGATTTACCTGTCCATTGACGATCCGGAAGACATGGAGCAGGCTCTCGGGCAGTTGGGTCATGGTCCAGACGATGTTGACCTCATCGTGGCCACCGACGCAGAGGGAATTTTGGGTATCGGCGACCAGGGGGTCGGTGGCGTCGCGATCACCGTAGGAAAGCTGGCGGTGTACACCGCTGCTGCCGGAATCCATCCGCACCGAGTACTGCCAGTCGTCCTCGACGTCGGCACCGACAACATGGAACGTCTCAATGACGACGGTTACCTCGGCGTACGGCACCCACGTGTACGCGGCGAGCGTTACGACGACTTCATTGAGCATTACGTGGAGACTGCGCACCGTATGTTCCCGCACGCTCTGTTGCACTGGGAAGACTTCGCTGCCGGCAACGCCACTCGAATCCTTAACAAGTATCGCGATGACTACTGCACCTTCAACGACGACATTCAGGGCACGGCGGCTGTGGTCGTCGCCGCTGTGCTGAGTGCTGTCAAGACTTCTGGCATTCCGCTGAGCAAGCACCGCATCGTCATTCACGGGGCTGGCTCGGCTGGTACGGGTATCGCCAACCTCCTGATACAGCTCATGGTCAGCCAGGGAACGGATGAGCAGACCGCGCGTTCTCACTTTTGGGGATTGGGATCACGGGGACTGCTGCGAGAAGGTCTGCGACTGCGTGACTTCCAGCAGCCATTCGCACGGAGCAAGGAAGAACTGGAAGGCTGGATCATCGACACCCCTGACCAGTACACGCTGAGTGACGTGGTGCGTAATGTCCATCCGACGATCCTTATTGGCTGCTCAGCTCAGGCAGGTGCGTTCACCGAGGAGATCGTCAAGACAATGGCGGCTCACTGTGATCGTCCGGTCATCATGCCGTTGTCGAACCCGACTCGAAAGGCCGAGGCGCTGCCTTCTGACATTCTCACGTGGACTGACGGACGTGCCCTGGTGGCCACCGGTTCGCCGTTCAAGCCGGTCATGATAAACGGCGTGACCTATCAGATCGCCCAAGCTAACAACGCTCTGGTCTTCCCAGGTATCGGTCTAGGAACCATCGCTGTACAGGCTTCTCGGGTCACTAAGGGGATGATCGCAGCTGCCGCCGAGGCCGTCGCTTTGCACGTGGACAACCGTGTGATGGGGGCCTCTCTGTTGCCGTCTATCAACACTCTAAGGCCGCTGTCGGCGTCGGTGGCCATTGCCGTCGCTCAGAAGGCGATGGAGGAAGGTGTGGCGACCGAGGCGACGGACAACCCGGTTGAGAAGGTGTTCTCGGCGATGTGGCAGCCACGCTACCCGCGTATCGAGGTCGTCTGATGGCACGGACTCTCTGACACAGAACTCACCATGAGGGACTCGGCTTGACGCTGAGTCCCTCGTTTGGCGCGGGTCCCTTACCTATGCGACATGGGCACCGCAGGTACCGATCAGGCTTTAATGGTCAGCGCTGAAATGGGGGAGGACATAATGGGGGAGGACATCCCGGACCCGTGGGTGAGCATGACGGTGGAGTCAGTGCGTGGGCAGTCGAAGGTGACCGTGCCGTGGACCTTCTGGCCTGGAGAAACGGTGTCGCCGAATGTTCCGGTGGGCGGAAAGGTCGGCTCATGGATATTCGTCGACTCGTTTTCCATGATGAACAGGGTGTAGTCACTCAGAGTCCCCTTGGTCACTTCGACGCTCACCGTGAGGGTGACGTTTCCCGGACCCCAGCTGACGTTGTCGATCGACCATGTTCCTTCGGATGAGTTGTCCTTGGAGGAGAACGGTACTGACGAGGCGATAGCGGTGACCGATGCCGGGATAGGTGTCGGGGTGGATGTTGATGACGGTGTCGCCACCGGGGTTGGTGTGGGGGTCGAGGAAATCTCAGACTCGCTGGTGACCCGGCGGGCGACCACAACGAGGGCGACGATGACCGCTGCTGCGACGATGGCAGCGATCCAACCGCCGTGGCGTTTCGGGGGTTGATACTGGCTGATGTCAGGCGGTTGGCTCATGGTGGCTCCACTGTACGTGGTCGACGGGTATCAGCGTTGTCCACAGGTTGACGGTGAGACGAGATGACGGGGTCGTGAGTTATCCACAGATTCGAAATTGCTTGGCGGATTTTGCAGGGTTGAGACGACAACTATAGGTATGACAACACTGCATTCATCCATGACCGACAACCGTGATCCGCTAACAGTCAGGACCGTCGACGAGGCGATAACCCTGGCACCTTATCTGCTGGGGTTCGCCCCCAGCGAGAGCCTGCTCTTGATCGTTGCTGACGATGGCGCCGCCTGCCAGGGTTTCGTCGCCCGGGTTGATCTTGGCGACGTTGCCTCAGCCGCAGCTATGGATTCCTTTGCTTATCGAGTCATCTCCCTGGCCGGGCAAGGACGGACTGTCATGTTGGCCTTTAGCAAGGATCAAGACCGTGGCATGGCGGTGCTACACCTGGCCACTCGCGCAATGAAGGGTATGAATATTGGTGACGCCGCTTGGACTGACGGCCAGAGTTGGCGCAGCGTTTTCTGCGACGAACAGAACTGTAAGGAGAATCACCCATACATTCCGGCACCGAAGATTGCTGCCGAGGCGGTGTATCGGGGACTCACTGTTGTACCAAGTCGTACCCAACTCGTCGATCAACTGTCAGGGCCTGGACGAACCTGTGACCCCGATACCCGCCGACTCATTACAAACGCGCGGAGACGGCTTTCTCGTCGTAGCGATGACGTGGTCGCTGCCAGGTGCCGTGCCCTCGTGAAGTCCGGCTCACCGATTGACAGTGCCGTCGTCGTGGAGATGGCGGTAGCTGCCCAACGCCCTGAGGTGGCGCGCACCTTATGGATGACGATGGAACGGGAGCACGCTGCCGAATGGCTGACGATCTGGGCCCAAGCCCTCGCGATGATCCCAGATCGGATGGCTCCAGCTCCGCTGGCCTTGTGCGGGTTGGCCGGATGGCTGAGCGGGGACGGGGCAGTGGCGTCAATATGTGCCTGCCGGTGTGAGGGGATGGCAGGGGGAGCGGACCTGCCGGAGGCTTTGGCGGCTATCGTCGGTGCTTTCGTGCCTCCCAAACTGTGGGACGTCATGGACCACGACCCGACGTTGATCGCTCACCCTCCCCTGGACGAGTGAGTTACAGGTCTAGACCTGTGTGCCGACAAGGTGACCGATGAGGTAGGTGATCGTCATCGAGCAGATACCCACGATGATGTTGCGGGCGATCGGGCGGATTTTGCCGCCGCCGCTGGCGAGGGCCGAACCCAGGCCCGTGAGGAACAGGCCGATGATCGTCGCGGCGATAGTCATGTAGACCCTGATCGTCATGGGGGAACACACCATGGCGAGCAGCGGGACGAGGGCACCAACGGTGAAGGCACTCATCGAGGCGAAAGCGGCGTGCCAAGGGTTGGTGTACTCGTCAGGGTCGATACCCAACTCAGCCTCAGCGTGGGCGCGTAGCGGATCGCGAGCGGTGAGCTCACGGGCAACTTGGCGAGCAGTCCCTTCAGACAGCCCCTTGTCTGAGTAGATCTTGGCAAGTTCCTCGAGTTCTTCGCCAGGGAAGTCGCGTAGTTCAGCGGCCTCCTTGGCCATGACAGCTTTCTCGATGTCGCGCTGGGAACTCACGGAGACATACTCGCCACCGGCCATTGACAGCGCGCCGGCGACAAGACCTGCCAAGCCGGCGATGAGGAGGGAGGAACGATCGACGGTGGCACCGGCAACGCCCATGACGATGCCTGCTGTTGAGATGATGCCGTCGTTGGCTCCAAGTACTGCAGCGCGCAGCCAGTTGAGTTTGGAGTTGAGACTTCCTATGCCCTTGTCAGCGTCGTGACGCTTACGGGCGGGAGTGGAAGAATCTATTGAGATGTCGGGGGGCAGGGCGGACAGCACCGGAACGGAGGCCGTTTCGGTCTTCTCCGCAGGCCTAGTCGAGCGATATGCCGTGGTGCTCACGAGATCAACTGTGCTCTTATTGAACGAGCGTTCACAAGGAAGGACAGGGAACCCTCACGGTATATGTGGGGCAGTGTCGCTAAACTTTGGCCCGTATGTGTCGCGGGTCTGGTAAGACCCGTAATGGATCCGAGAGGTGTGACGTGAGCGACCAGGTGCGCGAGACGACGGGCTACGACGCAACCGCAGCCCAAGAGAAATGGTCCAAGTACTGGGAGGAGAACCGCACCTTCGCAGCCCTTGACGATGGCTCCAAGGAGCGTCGCTACGTCCTCGACATGTTTGCCTACCCCTCTGGCGACCTACACATGGGTCATGCCGAGGCCTTCGCCATTGGCGACGTGCTGGCACGATACTGGCGGCTGCGCGGGTATGACGTCTTGCACCCAGTCGGCTGGGACTCCTTCGGCCTACCGGCCGAGAATGCCGCCATCAAGCATGGCACTCACCCAGCCGAATGGACCTACAACAACATCGACACCCAGGCGGCCTCGTTCAAGCGATATGCCGTCTCCTTCGACTGGTCAATGAGGCTGCACACTTCTGACGAGGAGTACTACCGCTGGACCCAGTGGCTGTTTAACCGCTTCTTCGAGAAAGGACTGGCCTACCGAAAGGATTCCTGGGCCAACTGGTGCCCCAATGACCAGACTGTCCTTGCCAACGAGCAGGTCAAGGATGGCTGCTGTGAACGGTGCGGAGCGGTCGTCACCAAGCGTCAGCTCAACCAGTGGTACTTCCGCATTACTGACTACGCGCAGCGTCTGCTCGACGATATGGATCAGCTCGAGGGCAAGTGGCCCGATCGAGTGTTGTCGATGCAGCGCAACTGGATCGGACGCTCGGAGGGCGCCTACGTCGACTTCACCATCGACGGTCGCAAGGAGCCGGTGCGGGTTTTCACCACTCGTCCCGACACCCTCTATGGGGCAACCTTTATGGTCGTCGCTCCCGACTCGACTCTGGCCCAGGAGATCGTCTCCGATGAGGCCCGTCCGGGCTTCGAGGCTTACCTTGACGACGTTAAGAAGAAGTCCGAGATTGAGCGTCAATCCACCGAGCATGAGAAGACCGGCGTGCCTCTCGGAGTCGAGGCGACGAACCCGGTCAATGGGGCCAAGGTCCCGGTATGGGCTGGTGACTACGTGCTGGCTGACTACGGCACCGGCGCTGTCATGGCCGTGCCGGCTCACGACCAGCGTGACCTTGACTTCGCTCGCAAATACGGCATTGACGTCATCCCGGTTATCGACACCGGCGAGGCTGATCCGCGCGAGTCCGGTGTTGCCACTACCGGTGACGGTGCTTACCAGAACTCCGGATTCCTGGACGGGATCACCACCAAGGCCGAAGCCATCAAGAAGATGTGTGAATTCCTTGATGACAAGGGCTCCGGTGAGCCGACGATCACCTATCGTCTGCGCGACTGGTTGCTGAGCCGTCAGCGCTTCTGGGGATGTCCGATCCCGATCATCCACTGTGATTCCTGTGGCGACGTCCCCGTCCCCGATGACCAGCTGCCAGTCAAACTGCCCGACTTGCGCGGTGCTGATCTAGCCCCCAAAGGGAAGTCTCCGCTTGCCGGTGAGGAGGCGCGCGAGTGGCGTGAGGTCTCGTGCCCCCGGTGTGGCAAGCCTGCACAGCGTGACACCGACACCATGGACACGTTCGTGGACTCGTCTTGGTACTTCTTGCGTTACTGCTCCCCCCATTTCGATCAGGGGCCGTTCGACGCTGAGGCCGTGCGTCGGTGGATGCCGGTCGCCCAGTACATCGGCGGCGTCGAGCACGCCACGATGCACCTGCTGTATGCGCGATTCTTTACCAAGGTGCTGTACGACCTTGGCATGATCGACTTCACCGAGCCTTTCCAGCGGCTCATGAATCAGGGCCAAGTCATCAACGAGGGCCGGGCGATGTCTAAGTCACTGGGCAACGGCGTTGACCTGGGTAAGCAGATCGACGAGTTCGGCGTCGATGCCGTGCGGACCACCGTCATTTTCGCTGGCCCGCCGGATGAGGATATTGACTGGGCGGACGTTTCCCCAGCCTCGACCTTAAAATTCCTGCAGCGTGCTTGGCGGGTGGCCTCTGAAGTCACCAGCGACCCAGACGTCGACCTGACCAAGGGTGACGCAGGGCTGCGCCGAGTGACCCACCGCAGTATCGCCGACATCACTGAGCTGCTCGATGGCGGTCGATTCAACGTGGTGGTGGCACGCATCATGGAGCTGGTCAATGCGACGCGCAAGGCGATCAACTCTGGTTGTGGGCCGGCCGATCCAGCGGTGCGTGAGGCCGTCACTTTTACCGCGCAGGCGTTGTCCCTGGTGGCCCCGTACGTGGCTGAGGAGATGTGGGAGATGCTTGGCTTGGAGCCGTCCGTCGCCAACTCCCAGTGGCCGACCGCCGACAAGTCGTTGCTGGTTGCCGAGGAGGTGACCATGGTGGTCCAGGTGACCGGCAAGGTCCGTGCGAAGATTCAGGTGAGTCCTGATATCACCGAGGACGAGGCCCGTGAATTGGCGTTGGCTGATTCCAACGTTCAGCGGTTCACCGAGGGCAAGGAGATCGTCAAGGTCATTGCCCGACTGCCCAAGATGATTTCCATCGTTGCGAAGTGACCATGTGAGCTTTCTGTGATGCCGGTTGAAGGTTGACATCCTGACGACGCGGCGGCGAGCCTGTGGACAACAGACTCGCCGCCGCGTCGCGTTGTCCACAGATTTGCAGAAGGGTGGTGGATCTCGGGGACCTCCGACGATAACTGTAAGTATGAGCGACGAATACCGAGAACGCCTCGAGAATCTCATGGCGCGTTTGCCTGCCCGAAATCTGGGACCGAGACGATCTGCCAGTCCTGGGGGCGAAGAACCGGAGGAGCCTGCGAGGCCGAAACGATCAGTAACCCGAGTTCACGCCTCGGCGGTGGGAATCTTGCTGGTATTGGTGTTGTCAGTGGTGGCTGTGGGCTTGTTGAGGTCCAAGCCCACCGAAATACCTGCCGGGGCGGTCGCCGTCTCGACAGTGCCTGAGGGTGCCACCTTGCCCGGTTCTACCAGCAGTGACACGGACACGCCGCTCGTTGCGGGCGCTGCACCGGTCTCAGCGCCAGCATTGAGTCCCTCCCCAACTCCGACTCACAGTGTCCAAGTCCATGTGGCGGGTCAGGTGCGGCACCCTGGTGTCTACACGGTGTCTTCCGGTGCGAGGGTCGCGGACGCCATCAAGGCGGCAGGAGGTATGGCGTCTGGAGCTCACCCAGGACGCCTCAACCTTGCCGCCCCGGTGTGTGATGGCTGCCAGATATGGATTCCTTCTCGCGGGGATGGAACAGTGACTGCACCTGGCGAAGCGGCCGGTGGCATGAAGGGGCAAGGGTCTGAACCAAGTGGTGCCGGTGCGGCAGCTGGTGGGTCATCGGCTGCTGGGACCTTAATCAATCTCAATACTGCCGGCCAGAGTGAGCTTGAGTCGATTGATGGGGTGGGTCCCGTCATGGCAGGCCGAATCATGGCGTGGCGGCAGGAACATGGCCGTTTTACCTCGGTTGACCAGCTGCGTGAGATTTCTGGTATCGGACCCAAGACCTTCGAGAAGATCAAACCCCATGTCTCGGTCTAAGGCTGTTCACGGCAAGCAGGCCGTCACTCCAGATGTGCGTATGGTCCCAGTTGCGGTGACGGCGTGCGCGGCAGCTGCACTCGGGATCAGCGGTCATCACTGGATGATCGCCGGTGCCGCTGCAGGCTGCCTTGTCGCGACCATGATCGCGACATGGTGCAGGAAATGGCTGGTGGTCGTCGCGGCCCTCGTGGGTCTCAGCGTCGTTGTCGCTGCCGGAATGCGCGATCACATCGTTCATGGCATGGGGGTAGCTGAGCTTGCCGACCAAGGGGTCATGGCGACGCTGATAGGTCGAGTTGTGGCGGAGCCACGGACCTTCGAGGGTAATGGCTCGCCGGGATCGACGGTCGTGTTAAGCCTCGCTGTCACTCGAGTCAGCTCAGACGAGCGCATCATCAGACAGTCGGCGCGGGTCGTCGTCATGGCAACTGGGGCTAGATCGGCCGCTGCCGCAAACGTCTCTGTGGGGGAACACATCAAGGTTCGGGGTCTGCTGACCCCACCACAGGAGGGACGCTCAGAAGCAGCCGTCATGAAACTGCGGTCGCCTCCCACGGTTGTCGCTCCCGCTGGTCCGCTGGATCGGGTGGTTAATCGCTTTCGCGCCGGTCTGGTGGAGGCGGTGAAAGGGTGCTCTGACGAGCAACGCGCCATCGTGCCATCCCTGGTTGTTGGGGATACTGCTGCGGTCTCGGAGGAGGTGTCTGAGGAATTCCGCGCCACCGCGTTGACTCACCTTATGGCCGTGTCGGGAGCCAATCTCGCTGCTACGACCGCTCTGCTGTGGTGGATTGGGGCGTGGTGTGGGATGAAGAGGCGCGGATTACGGGTACTCTCGGTGGCCGGAGTCGTCGGCTTCGTCGTGGTGTGTCGAGCTGAGGCCTCCGTAGTGCGCGCTGCCGCCATGGGGGTCGTGGCCATGACAGCCACCGGAGTGGCCTTCGATCGTCGCGGGGGAGTTCGAACTCTGGCGGTTGCTGTGATCGGCCTCATGCTTGTCGACCCGTGGCTGGTGCGATCTGTCGGGTTTTGGTTGTCCGTCTGCGCCACCGCTGGAATTTTGTGGTGGGCCCAACCGTGGATAGCTGCGATGACATGGGCACCAACGTGGCTGGCAGCAGCCGTCACCGTGCCATGGGCCGCCCAACTAGCGACCCAACCCGTCGTCACCTGGATGGCAGGGACGGTATCCACCACTGGGTTGGTCGCTAACATGGCAGCCGCTCCTTTCGTCCCGTTGGCCTCGGTGCTCGGGATGACGACGGGAATCCTTGCTTTTATGTGGCCACCCTTGGCCGTGCCGCTGGGACGCCTGGCTGGATGGTGTGTTCAGCCAATCCTCTGGATCGCTCACCTGGGAGCTAAAGCTCCTGCGGGACTCCTGACATGGCCAGCTGGACGGACAGCTCTCGTCGTCCTCGCGGGGCTGTGTCTGGGGCTGGCTTTGGTCACGCCGACGGTTTTGGCGCGTCCGTGGTTGACGGTGATGGCGGCGGTTGTGATGGTTGCGGCGACCGTTGTCCGACCTCCGGTTCCAGGGTGGCCAGGCGTCTGGCACATTGCCGTCTGCGACGTCGGGCAGGGGAGCGCGGCTGTGGTCCGTTCCGGCCCACGTTCAGCAGTCGTTGTCGACACCGGTCCCGATCCGGGCAAGCTGGGCCGCTGTCTCGATGATCTCGACGTCGATCAGGTGCCCGTGGTGGTTCTCAGCCACTACCACGCCGATCACATTGATGGCTTGAACGCACTTCGCGATCATGGGCCGACTGGGACTTTTATCGTCTCCCAGGTGGGCCTTCCGGACGGGGCGGTCAAGCGGGTCAAACAGGCCGCAGCACAAATGGGGGCACAGGTTCGCGCGGCCCGCCCGGGCCAGGTCGTGACGGCTGGTATGGCGCGGCTTGAGCTCTTCGGTGCAGTCCAGTTGGTCGATGCCGACGAATCGGAGGAGTCTGCCGTCGAGAACAATTCCTCTGTCGTGGTCAAAGCAACGGTTGAGGGGTTGCGAGTTCTTCTTCCAGGAGACGCCGGACCCGCCGAGCAGCGTCATATTCTGGCCAGCCACGCGGATCTGTCGAGCGATGTGTTCGTCGTACCCCATCATGGATCTGCGCACCAACACGACGAGTTCTGGGCGGCGACCGGGGCGAGCGTCGCGGTGGTCTCGGCAGGTAAGGTCAATTCTTTCGGTCATCCGTCGCATAAGGCTGTTGGTTTGACTAAGGAGATGGGGATGAAGGTTTATCGCACTGATGAACAAGGTGCGGTCATGATGGCGCGTCGTGGTGAGGCGGTCTTAGTGCGCACTCGGATGTGACCTCGGGGCGCTCGTTTCGGCAACGACAATGGTGGCTTGTTGATGTGGAGGTGTCGGGTGGGCGCGCTAATGTGAACTGCCGATCCGGGCTGTCGGGGAAGGAGAACAGGTGGCGTCACGGTTCACAACCAAGGGACCTCGTATGCCAATGCGCTTGCGTACCTGGCAACGGGAGGCGCTGGATTCTTACCTGGCTGCTAGCCCACGTGACTGGCTGGTATGCGCTACCCCGGGCGCTGGTAAGACCACCTTTACATTGGCGGTCGCTGCGCACTTGTGGCAGGACCACGTCATCAACCGCGTCATTGTCGTCTGTCCGACCGATCACCTGCGCACTCAGTGGATGGTGGCGGCGCGCAGACTCGGCTTCGACCTGCGTGACACTACAAACGCGGAGGCGCTTCCCCCCGACTGTCACGGATGTGTCGTCACCTACGCTCAGGTGGCCCAGAAACCGGCCCTTCATGCCGCCCGTGCCACCAATATGCGTACCCTGGTCATTTTTGACGAAATTCATCACGCCGGTGACGTCATGAGCTGGGGGGCGGGCGTCATTGAGGCCTTCTCGGGTGCAGTGCGACGACTTGGTGTCACCGGCACCCCGTTCCGTTCTGACGAGGCCAAAATCGCCCACGTCCGCTACGAAGAAGTGGGAGACGGCGTCTTCCAGTCCGTCGCTGACTACACCTATGGATACGGTGACGCGTTACGTGACGGCGTTGTACGTCCCGTCACCTTCGCCACGTACACCGGACGATCCACCTGGACTGACGCAGTAGGGGAAACACACACCGCCATTCTTGGAGACTCCGAACTCACCAAAGCTAACGAGGAGATGGCTTGGCGCACAGCACTGGACTCTGACGGAGAGTGGATCGCTCACGTCATGGCGGCCGCGTGGGCGAGGGTGAATCAGCTGCGCGATTCCGGTACTATCCCGCACGCTAAGGTGCTCATTCCGGCCTCGAACCAGAAAGTGGCCAAGGAATACGCCGAGGTCTGGCGACAGGTGACCGGCGATGACCCCTCGGTGATCTTGTCGGAGGACGCGGCCTCAGCCAAGAAACTGACTGCCTACCGTGACGACCCGGACAAGATCTGCGCAGTCTGTGTGCGTCTTATCACCGAGGGTGTCGATATTCCCGACGCGGCGGTGTTGATCTACTCGACGACGGCCTCCACCCCGCTGTTTTTCGCCCAGATGGTAGGGCGTGTGGTTCGTGCTCGCAATCGCCGCGAGCGTGCCACAGTCTTTCTGCCGGCAGTCGGACGTCTCCTCGATCTGGCCTCCGAGATGGAGGAAACCCGCGACCATGTTATTGGGCCGCCCGAAGAGTCCGATCTCATCGAGGAGTTCGATACCCGAGAACGCCGCGAGCCTGATCCTGATACTGGCAGCTGGCAGGCCGTCGCCTCGGACGCCATCCTTGGCGAGGTCATCGACACCTACGCACCTAGCGATGATGGGCTCTTCGCTCTCGACGGTCTCCTGAGTCCCGAGCAGGAACGCGCTCTGCTGGCCCGGGACGAGAAAATCCGGGCTGAGCAGGCCCGCCGGGTGGCGTCAGCTCGCCGAGCCTCCAAGGCATCGAAGGCGGCCGAGGAAAGACAGGCCCGACGTGACGACCTCGTAGCTCTGCAACGTCGTGGTGGTTCGGTGTATGACACAATCAGCGATCCACGTGAAATGCGCCGAGAGATTCACCGCGCCCTTCTTGACTACTCCCGGTATCACGACTTGACGCCGCAAGCGGGCTGGGGACAGCTCTACCGAGAGGTGCCAGGCCCGAAGAACGATTCGGCCTCGATGGACCTTCTGCGCACTCGATTGGAATGGCTGCACTCTCACTGACCCTCCGACAAGGCAGAACACCACCTGGCGCAATGTCGAGGGCATCCTCTGGCATTCTTGGAAAAGTGAGATCGGTCTACGGCACAGCATTGTTGGTTCAGGGGGCGGAGACCCTGCTGTCGGATAGGGCCGTCGACGCCCGGGTAAAAGCCGCCCGACGGGAGGTTCCGGAGGCTGAGCTGGTCGAATTGGAGGGGCGTGACGTCGACGCCGGTCGATTCGTGGAAGCTACCGGTGGATCTCTTTTCAGTGAGGCGACGATTGTCGTCGTCGACTCTGTAGCTGACCTGGACAAGGACTTGTTCGATCTCGTCGCTACCACAGCAGCCCACCCTGCGGACGACTTGTGTCTCATCTTGGTCCATCCCGGCGGGGTGAAGGGAAAAGGGCTGCTCACTAAGCTGTCCAAGGCCAAGATCGAGACGGTAAAAGCGGATACACCCAAACCGTGGGCCATCCCAGACTTCATCGCCAAGGAAGCTCGTCGAGCCCATCTTGACATGGACCATGACGCCGTCAATGCCTTGCACCAGGGTCTTGGTAATGACCTGCGTACCTTGGCCGCCGCAATTGACCAACTGGGAAGTGATTCACCAGATAGTCGTATCACTGCTGAAACCATCACGACCTATTTCGGTGGCAGGGCTGAGATCTCGGCATTCAATGTTGCCGACGCCAGCTTAGAAGGACGACTCCCTGACGCGTTGGAAACCTTGCGGTGGGGATTGTCGGCCGGACTTCAGCCGGCAGCGGTGACGGCTGCCATGGCTCGCGGTCTGCGTTTTCTGGGGCTGTTCTTGGACATGCGCCGTCAGCCAATGGGAGACAAGCAGCTGGCGCAGGCGATCGGAGTCTCGCCGTGGAAGCTGAAGGCTCTCAACAAACAGGCACGGTCCTGGAGCAAGGCGGGCGTGGCAAGGGCAATCCGACTCGTCAACGCCTGCGATGGTGCCGTCAAGGGTGCTGCTGTGGACGCCAACTATGCCCTGGAGTCAATGCTCATCAACGTCGAGAACGCCCGGCGGGCCTGAACAAGGCCCAAGATCGCCAAGCAGGGGACGCCCTTCGGTACGTCAGCAGAAGAAGCACATGAAGCGCCTCGACCACCCAGTGGGTCGAGGCGCTGTGCGAATCCCCGCAGGGGAGGAAAACTCAGGCGGCCAGCGAGTTGAGCTTCTTGGAGATGGCCGACTTACGGTTGGCGGCCTGGTTCTTGTGAATAACACCCTTCGACACGGCCTTGTCGAGCTGACGGTTGGCGATCCTAGCCGCCTTAGTGGCGGCCTCGACATCGCCGGCCTCAGCGGCGCGGCGGAAGTTGCGCACATAGGTGCGCAGGGCGGATTTGACGGCCTTGTTACGTTGGCGCGCCTTCTCGTTGGTCTTCACGCGCTTAATCTGCGACTTGATGTTCGGCACTGGGCAGCCTCTGATTCCTCGATCGATGTACGTAGAAAGCGCCAAACAGGCGCGACAGGACACGCTACCAAATGAGCGCGGTCGCCCCCAAATCGTTCGTAGTTTTAGCCCGAGTCTCGGGGCCATCACTGTCCAGATCTGGCGCTCAACCATAGACAGTCATAAGGGGCCAGCCGAAGATTCATCGGGGTGAGATCGTAGTCGAACCCGCTCAATAGCTCGGTGACGACATCGTCGAGCTCAGATCGCAAAGATTCCATCGGGAACCAGACCTCATGTTCACTGACGTTGTACAGCTCGATCATCCGGCCCTCCGGATGTGGTCGTCCCCACATGATGACCTTGCGGCTGGGAGAGGGCAGCACGACTGTCTCGACTGAGGCGTGGAACTCGGGGCTGCGACGTCGAGCATTGATGGCGCGGCGTACCCCGCGCCAGATTCGACCCGCGACACTGTGGGGTTCGTCCTGAGCTTGCTCCACCAAAGACCAATCCATCGCCGGGCGATGAGCCCACCGGTTGTCGTCGCCATGATCGGGATCGCCCTGCCAATCGTCGTTGAGCATTCCGACCTCGTCGCCCATCCAGATGAGCGGCACGCCCCCGTAACCGAGAATCGCGGTGTGTAGCAGAACAATGCGGGCAATGGCGGCGTCGATGAGGGCCGGATCTTTGGCCTCTAGAGCGCTCTCCAACCCGGCCAAACTGGCCAGCGAGCCACTGATGTGGCTTTCCCCAGTCTCGGGGTTGTCCTGAAAGGTCAACCCACGGGCGAAAGATCCGGGGAAATCTCCGGAGTAGAACTGCGAGAGGAAGTGACGGTGGGCGACGGGGTCCAACCCGGTTTCGCGGGCGTCCGCGTCATCGATCACCCAACCGATGTCATCGTGACATCGTGCATAAGTGGCCCAGGTCGTGGTCGAGGGCTTGTCGGGAACCCGGCTCAATGCCGTTTCCATGAGACTCACATCGCGGGTGGCCAGGGAGTTCCACAGCTGCACCATGAGGCTGTTGTGGTAGGCCACATCCGACACTTTGCCCCAGTGGCGGCCCTGCCCCAAGTACTCAGTGAGGTCGCCCGGGCCGACAACCGTCTGGGTCTCGAAAGCCACCGCAGGAGCGACGATTCGTATCGCCTGACGCAGCGACTGGGTGATGTCGTGAACCTGGGGAAGGTTCTGGCAGGTAGTACCGAGCTGTTTCCAGATGAAGGAGATGGTGTCTAGGCGGAAGACCTCAACTCCCCGGTTGGCGAGGGCGCACATGAGGTCGAGAAACTCACAAAAGACGTCGGGATTGGACCAGTTGAGATCCCACTGGAACTCATTAAATGTCGTCCAGACCCAGCCGTGACAGTCATCGCTCCAAGTGAAATTGCCATGCGCAAAGTGAGGGAAAACCTCAGGGAGATTCCTTTCCCAGCCGTCAACCTCCTGCTGAGTTTGCAGGATGTGGAAGTAATCCCGGTACTTCTGCTGACCGGCGCGAGCCCGCTGAGCCCATTCATGCTCGGCGGCGACGTGGTTGACGACCACATCCATGACCAAGGAGATCCCGTGGTTGCGCAGCGTAGCCGTCAGGGTGGAAAGGTCGTCGATCGTGCCCAGATCGGTGCGGATGGTGCGATGGTCAGCGACAGCGTAGCCGCCGTCATTGGCTCCTTGCCGTGGTGTCAGCAGGGGCATGAGGTGCAAGTATCGCACTCCCATCTCAGACAGATGATCCAGGTGATCGTTGATACCCGCGAGAGTGCCTGCGAAACGATCGGTGTAGGCGGTGTATCCGATCATGCATGGCTGTTGCAGCCAGTCGGGTTCCAGCAGCCGAGCCTCGTCGAGGCGCTTGAGATCCTCAGGGCGCTTTGCGATCCGGGTGAGAAGGATGTCGCGTATTCTTTGCAGGGTTTCGTCAGCGCGATCGCCATAAACCTTGCTCAGGCCAATCCATAGATCGGGTAGGTAACGGTCCCACCGGAGGTCGAAGGATTGTTGGGTGGACGGATCGAGGCTCACGTTGGGGAGACTGTCGTCGGCGACCATGATTCGAGCCTAGTCGACCCGGGCGTAAGAACTGACGGTGCGGTCGCCCGACGTGAGGTGAACGCGGTGTCGTCGGGGCGTGAGAGACTGGAAATTGAGCCGGGCATTCCCGGCACCATCGTCGAGACATGAGGGAGCAGATGTCCGCGCCTCAGCCTGGCAGCACAGATCCAGCCGTCATTCGGAATTTCTGCATCATCGCACACATCGACCACGGCAAGTCGACCTTGGCCGACCGTATGCTGCAGATCACCGGTGTTCTTGACGAGCGCAGCGCTCGCGCTCAGTACCTAGACCGTATGGATATCGAGCGGGAACGCGGCATTACCATCAAGTCGCAGGCGGTGCGAATGCCATGGGAGGTCGATGACGTCACCTACATCCTCAATATGATCGACACTCCCGGTCACGTCGACTTCTCTTACGAGGTATCGCGGTCCCTGCAAGCCTGTGAGGGGGCGATTTTGCTCGTTGACGCAGCCCAGGGTATTGAGGCGCAGACCCTGGCCAATCTGTACTTGGCCTTGGAGGCCGACCTGGAGATCATTCCGGTCCTCAACAAGATTGATCTCCCAGGTGCCGAACCAGATCGCCACGCCGCTGAGATCGCCGGAATCATTGGGTGCGATGAGTCGGAGGTGCTGCGCGTCTCGGCGAAGACCGGTGACGGGGTTGATGATCTGCTCAACACCATCGTTGCCGAGGTGCCTGCCCCGGAAGGCGTGGCCGACGCCCCGGCCCGTGCCCTCATCTTCGACTCTGTGTATGACACGTATCGCGGCGTTGTCACCTATGTTCGTGTCGTTGACGGCGAGCTGCGTCACCGCGAGAAGATCCGCATGATGAGTACCGGGGCTGCTCACGAGGTACTTGAAATCGGGGTCATCTCCCCGGAGATGGTTCCCGCTGCCGGGCTGTCGGTTGGGGAGGTCGGTTACCTCATAACCGGAGTGAAAGACGTCCGCCAGTCTCGAGTCGGTGACACCGTCACCAATGCTGCCAAGCCCTCCGAGAAGGACCTTGGTGGGTACCAGCATCCCAAACCAATGGTGTACGCGGGACTCTTTCCGATTGACGCCAAGGACTTTCCGGACCTGCGCGACGCCCTCGACAAATTGCAGCTCAATGACGCCGCCCTCATCTACGAGCCGGAAACGTCGACGGCTCTGGGATTCGGTTTCCGCGTCGGCTTCCTCGGTTTGTTGCATATGGAGATCGTGCGTGAGCGTCTGGAACGCGAGTTCGATCTTGACCTCATCTCGACGGCCCCGTCGGTGGTGCACCACGTCCTCATGGAGGACGGGTCGACGGTGACTGTCACCAATCCGTCGGAGTATCCGACCTCCGGGCGAATCGCCGAGGTGCGGGAGCCGATCGTCGACGCCACCATTCTGAGTCCCGCTGAGTACATCGGTGCCATCCTCGAGTTGTGTCAGCAGCGTCGCGGGGTTCAGCAGGGGCTGGAATATCTGTCTGCAGATCGCGTGGAAATCCGGTATCGCCTGCCGCTCTCGGAGATCGTTTTCGATTTCTTTGACCAGCTCAAGTCCCGCACCAAGGGTTACGCTTCGCTCGATTACCATGAAGCTGGCGAGCAAGCTGCTGATCTCGTCAAGGTCGATATCTTGCTCAATGGGGATCCGGTTGACGCGCTCAGCTCGATCGTCCACCGCGATAAGTCCTATTCCTATGGCGTCGCAATGGCTGCCAAGCTCAAGGAACTCATCCCGCGTCAGCAGTTCGAGGTGCCCATTCAGGCCGCGATCGGTGCCCGGGTTATTGCGCGCGAGACCATTCGCGCCGTCCGTAAGGATGTGCTGGCCAAGTGTTACGGCGGAGACATCTCCCGAAAACGCAAGTTGTTGGAGAAGCAGAAGGCCGGTAAGAAGCGGATGAAGGTGGTCGGCTCGGTCGAAGTGCCGCAGGAGGCCTTTGTGGCTGCTTTGCGTACCGGCGAGTCGACGGAGAAAAAGTGAGTTCCCAGCTGAGAGCCCATCGGATGCAGGTTCCGCCGCAGCTTGCTGACTGCGGAATCGACCAGATGGTTGCCTTCACGGTGCCGCTGACGGTGATGTTCCGTGGCATTGAGGTGCGGGAGGGAACCCTCATGCACGGTCCGGAAGGGTGGGGAGAGTGGTCCCCGTTCTGGGATTACGGCCCGGTTGAGTCTGCTGCCTGGCTGCGCGCCGGGATTGAGGGTGCCACCCAACCGGTACCGCCGACTCGACGAGATCACATCCCGGTGAACGTTACCATTCCGGTTGTCGGCCCCGATCGGGCCCGGACAATGGCGGCCGAGTCGGCCTGCACCACTGCCAAGGTCAAGGTTGCTGATCCTCGCAGCGAGCTACGCGACGACTGTCGACGGGTCGCCGCAGTACGCCAGGCCATGCCAGGTGGCCGGATTCGGGTAGACGCAAACGGCGCTTGGGACGTCGAGACGGCGGTGCGGGCTATCGGCGAACTTGACGCCGCTGCTGAGGGATTGGAATATGTCGAGCAGCCTTGTCCCCAGGTTGACCAGCTGGCGCAAGTGCGGCGCCAAGTGAAGGTCCCAATAGCAGCAGACGAATCGGTGCGCCGTGCCGAGGACCCGGTTGCGGTCGCACGAGCCGGAGCAGCCGATCTCATTATCGTCAAGGTCCAGCCGCTGGCCGGTATCTCGCGAGTCCTTGAGGTCATCGACGCTGCCGGGTTGCCAGTCGTTGTCTCCTCGGCCCTGGACACCAGCGTTGGTATTGGACTGGCGACCTATCTGGCCGCTGCCTTGCCCAGCCTCGATCATGCCTGCGGCCTAGGAACCCTAAGGCTTTTCGACGGTGACGTCAGTGATTCACCGCTGATACCTGTCGATGGTTACCTGACACCGCAGCGCGCCGTGGTTGACGTCGAGGCTGACAATCCCGACGATGATCTGTGCTTGAGATGGGCTAAGCGTCTGGATCTGACCTTGGCTGCATTGGCCGACGTGGAACGGAGATAAGGCTGTGAACTCCTCCACCGCAGTGGCCCGACGACTGGTGAATGCCCTTGTCGGAGCCGGGGTCGAAGATGTCGTCTACTGTCCCGGATCGCGCGACGCCCCCCTTGGTTACGCTCTTGCTGACGCCGAAACAGCACGGTGGTTACGGGTTCATGTTCGCCTCGACGAACGTTCTGCCGGATTCGTCGCCCTGGGACTGTCACGAGCTTCGATTCTGGAAGGACTGTGGCGCCCAGCTGTCGTCGTGACAACCTCCGGGACAGCGGTGGCCAACCTGCACCCAGCAGTGTTGGAGGCCGATGCCAGCGGGGTTCCGCTCATCGTGTGTTCTGCTGATCGTCCCCACGAGATGTGGCAGACCGGCGCGAACCAGACCACCACCCAGGAAGGCATCTACGGGACGGCACCAAGGTTTTTCGGTGCCATTCCTGCCGGTTATCCCGCCGACGACCGTCTCGACGGACTTGTGTTTCGCGCTGTCACGGCTGCCAGCGGGGCACTGTCGGCGGACCCTGGCCCGGTCCATCTCAATGTCGGATTCCGAGACCCACTTGTCCCAGACAAGCCGTGGCATTGTGTCGCGCCCCAGCCCCGAATCGTTGACAACCTCGTCAGGACGTCAACCGAGGTCGCTATGCCTTCCCGCACTGTTGTCGTCGCTGGTGACGGTGCCGGTCGTGGCGCAGTTACCGTCGCTGAGGAGGGCTGCTGGCCACTTCTCGCTGAGCCGACCTCTGGGGCACGAGTGGGGGATAACGCGCTCACTGACTACCAAGGTGTGCTCGGAACTGATTTGGCTGATGAGGTTGAGGCCGTTCTTGTTTTCGGCCATCCCACCTTGTCGCGTCCTGTCACACAGCTGCTGGCCAACCACCCCGTCACCGTCGTTACTGACCGCTGCCGGTGGACTGACGTCGCTGGTGGTGCCCGAGTTGTCCCTGGATCCGCCACTGTGCGCTCCATCGCCCGGGACGAGGAATGGCTGGCCAGGTGGAAACACGCCGACTCTCCTTCGTTCGTCACCCGGAAAGACGAGATCTGCGCGGCTATCTGGGCCGACGCCTGTCGCGGGGAGGGGCCGCTTCTTGTGCTCGGTGCCTCTGCCGTCATTCGTTCCTTCGACCGGTGTGCTGTCCCCGGCCAGCGAGGACCGGTAGCGATCGCCAACCGTGGACTGGCCGGTATCGACGGCACCATCTCGACCGGTGTAGGCCTGCATATGGGGCTGGGGATGCCGGTGCGAGTCGTCGTCGGAGACCTCACCGCTGCCCACGACGCGACTGCTCTCCTCAGGGGAGCCGCAGAACGCGATGTCGATGTCCAAGCCGTCGTGCTCAATGACGCTGGGGGAGCGATTTTCGCCGGCTTGGAACATGCTGCTGCTCCTCGTCCGGTCTTGGAGAGGTTCTTTCTTACCCCTCAGCAGCTCGATCTGGAGGGGTTGGCGAAGGCCGTGGGGGCCAGCTATCGTCGCGTCGACACTACGGATTTTCTGGCTGAACCTGTGTGTGGACGCAGCATTGTCGAGGTGACATTGCCCCGGGTCTGAAGCCTCGACGGCCTCTCAGCTCCAGCTTTTTAACCCTCCAGGACCGACTTGAAGGCCTCCATCTTGGCCCCGGTCTCAATCCACTCCTTGTCCGGGTCGGAGCTGGGCATGATTCCAGCGCCAGCATGGACCCGCACAGATCGGTTGTCGTTAGAGAACTGGCCGCAGCGTAGAGCCAAAGCCCACTGGCCGGAGCCGTCTGGCGACATCCAGCCGACAGGCCCGGCGAACCGCCCGCGGTCGACGACCTCGGTCTGCTCAATGAACTGGTAGGCGAGTTCTCGTGGAGTGCCGCATACCGCTGCCGTGGGATGGATGACATCGACGATCTGGGCAGCGTTCGTCGTGCCGACCCTCGCGGTGATGTCGGTGGCCAGGTGGGTGACATTGGGCAGTTCCAACAGGAAGGGGCCTCGAACCGCAGGATCAGACAGTCCCGCCTCGGCTAATCGTCGGGTCACCGAAGTAACCGCGAGCTCATGCTCACGATGTTCCTTGGGGTCTTGCAGCAACTCATGAGACCAGGATGGCTTGCGAGTGCCGGCAAGTACCCGACACCGGAACAGGCCGTCGCGGCAGTCGACGAGCAGTTCTGGAGTTGCCCCAACAAGACCATCGTGGCAGTAAGTCCAGCAGCCACTGAACTTCTCCGAGAGTCTGGCAGCGACAAGTCCGCGATTCATCGGGGCAGACGCCTGGATGGTCACTGACCGGGAGAGCACCACTTTTTCCAAGTCCGAGTCCTCAGACAGCCGGGTGGTCGCGGAGGCGACGGCTTGCCGCCAGTGGTCGGCGTCAAGGTCGGGAAGCTGGGTGTCAATGACTGGCAGGTCGGAATCATCACCGCGTACCAGGGCGGATTGTGCACCAAAGACGAGGGTGGGCTCGCCCAAGTGATGACGTACGAGGAGGACAGCGGGGACGACGAGGAATCCCTCCTCGTCACGGGAAAACGGGAAAGAACCGAAAGCTACCGGAGCTGAGCCAGGGTGTTCAGCAACCCACGACGAATAGGCCTGGTATGCGTTCTGGACGGCACCATGGCCGTGTGCGGTGAAACGGGCTTGCTCTCCCCAACCGACCATAGCTGGAGCGTCGTCGGTGTCGGGGGCCACCCATATCCATGGCTCTGCCTCCGGCGGGCAGTAGCGACGCGCCGCGTTCAACCATCGAGCCCCACTTGCAGCGGACAGGTCGAGATCGCAGGACAAGGTGTGCACGAGGGGAAATGCTACTCCGGACGCGTCGTCAGGCCGTGTAATCGCCGTGGAGCCAGCACTTGGGATTGCGACGGTAGATACGCCTGAGTCATCGCATCCACGCAGATCCATCATCCCTGGCCTGCTGAGCCAGACTGCGCACCTTGAGTCGATCTACCTTTCCGGAAGCCAGCATGGGAATAGCTTCAGCTGACACGACGACCTGAGGACGTAATTCGCGGGGCAGATCGACGGCCTCCCGGATGTGCTCTGGATTCCGACAGCCGGTGACAACTGCGGTGACGACCTGACCCCACCGCTGATCGGGCAGACCGACGACGACGCAGTTCTTGACCAACCCGGTTGCAGTTACTGCGCGGGCCACGTGGTCAGGGGAGATCTTGAGCCCACCGGAGACGATGAGGTCGTCGACGCGACCCTCGACGACGAGACGACCGTCCTGCCAGTGGGCGATATCCCCGGTGAGGTACCAATCTCCGGTCGGACCTTCGTCGAGATACCCCGACATCACCATAGGGCCAGACAGTGACACCCGACCGTCCTCGTTCAGACGCACCTTCACACCGTCGAGGGGAATGCCGTCATAGACGCACCCGCCGCAGGTCTCGCTCATTCCATAGGTCAGTACGATCGGTATTCCAGCCGCACGCGCTTCGGCAATGAGTTGCGTGGGGGTCGCGGCACCCCCGACGAGAATTGCTGAACACCGTGTCAAAGCTTCACGAGCGGCTGGGTCAGTCATGCAATCGGTCAACTGGGTTGGAACCAAGGACAGATATACGCGAGCGGCTGGGTCCTTGTGTACCGCGTCGTCGATGGCGTCAGCCAGGGATTGAGGCGTCACCTTTCCCTCGACGACGACTACCGGGCGATCCCCGACTGCAGCTCTGGCAACCACCTGAAGTCCGGCAATGTGGTTGGGAGGAAGGGCGAGAACCCAAGTCCCGGACCCGCCAAGTCGTGCGTCTGTGGCGTGGATGGATGACAGCAGCTGAGAAGCTGAGATACCTACCAGACGCCCATGGGCAGAGGTCGACCCAGAGGTGCGCATGACCAGCCCGACCTCATCAGGCAGGAATATCGTCCGTCTCTCGACATCCTCGAGGGCAGCCACAGGGTTCTCATCGCCCCCGGCTGGCACGAGAACTGATCGCGTCGAACCATGGAACAAACGCGTCAAGCGCTCGGTCAACCAGTCGATGTCTGCTTGGGTGCGTTCTACCCGGACGACGTGCAGTCGTGCGGTTTCGGCCATCGGTCCTCCTGAGGGGTTGTCGCGTTCAGAGGTGAGGAGTCAGAAGTAATACGGGTAGGCGGACCAGTCAGGGGAGCGGTGCTCAAGGAAGGCGTCGCGACCCTCCTGAGCCTCCTCGGTCATGTACGCCATGCGCGTCGCTTCCCCGGCAAAGGCTTGCTGTCCCGCAATACCGTCGTCAACCATGTTGAAGGCGTATTTGAGCATCCGAATGGCCTGCGGCGATTTTCCGGCAATCGTCAACCCCCACTCGATGGCGGTGTTCTCCAGTTCGGTGTGGTCGACGGCGCGGTTGATGACGCCCCATTGCTCGGCCTGCTCGGCAGTGTACGTCTGGGCGAGGAAGAAAATTTCGCGGGCTCTCTTGTCACCGATCTGACGAGACAAGAGTGCTGAACCGTATCCGGCGTCGAAAGAACCGACGTTGGCGTCGACCTGCTTGAACCGAGCGTTCTGCCGGCTAGCCACAGCCAGGTCGGCTACCACCATAAGGGAGTGGCCCCCACCGGTCGTCCAGCCTGGTATGGCAGCAATGATGGGCTTGGGGGTGGTGCGCATGAGGCGTTGAACCTCAAGGATGTGGAGACGTCCCAGGCGTCCCTTGGCTATCCGCTCCCGACGGGCGTCAGTGTCCAGGTTTTCGTCGCCAGATGACTCTTCGGACTCGTACTGGTAGCCAGCAGCGCCGCGAATGCGCTGGTCGCCGCCCGAACAGAAGGAATATCCGCCGTCGCGCGGGGACGGGCCATTACCGGTCAAGATGATAGCTGCCACGTCGGGAGTACAACGAGCCGCGTCGATACAGCGGTACAATTCGTCGACGGTGTGCGGCCGAAAAGCATTGCGGATGGTCGGACGGTCGAAGGCGATCCGTACCACCGGCAGATCCTCGTCGGCCGGGGCGTGATCGACTTCTCCTCGCGAGATGAGGCGATGGAAGGTCATGTCAGTCAGGGGGTTACCCGGAAGACTGATCTCGCGCCAACGCTGTGCGTCGAAGGTGTCAGAGACGAAAGGAAGGGTGCTCACTGGGTGGAAGCTACCACCCTGTCTCTCCTGGGACGACGAGCTAACCATGATGCAGCCATGACGCCGCCGATCGCGCCACCCAGATGGGCTTGCCAAGACACCCCAGCTTGACCTGGAAGCACACCCCACAGCACCGATCCGTAGATGAAAAAGACGACGATTGCTACCAGGATGTCGCGCAGCCTCTTGGTGAATAGACCTCGGACTAGCAAATACGCCAACCAGCCAAAGACAATCCCGGAGGCTCCAAGAGTGATGGTCCCGGGCGCGCTGAACAACCATGCGAAGAGTCCCGAGCACACCGTGATGGTGAGGCCAGAGATGACCCAGGTTCGCGTCGATTCCATATAGACGAGCATGCCAAGGACGAACAGAGGTATGGAATTACCAGCCAGATGAGCCCAGCCGTAGTGCAGCCACGGGGCTGTGATGATTTCCCACAATCCTTGGCTAGTCCACGAGTGGATCCCGAACTGGTCGAGGGTGTTACCGAGCACGGTGTCGACGACTTCGAGGGTCCACATGATCGCGACGATGACAGCCATCACGCCGGCGCTACTAGCGATGGAGTTCATGCGGCTTGGTGGTTGGGTCTGACGTCGGCGGGCCGGGGTGGACGACGGAGCCAAGTAGGAAGTCATGTATCCAGTGTGTCAAACAAAAATCGGAAAAATCGTGTGAAGTTCTTCACAAATGACCCGTCAGTGTGCTTCCACCGTCTCCAAGCAATGGACGCCGCAAGGGCGGCAGAAGGTCGAGGAGGACCCTATGGCGGACCAACAAGACGTCTTCGAACCCGATCAGAGCATTATCGACAACGCTTGGGTTTCAGACTGGAAGGCTCTCGAGGAGAAGGCGAAGGCCATTGTCCACACGCACGGTGGGTATCAGGTCGGCACATACACTACCCTCAAACAGTGTTTCGACATCAAAGAAGAGGACCGCTGGTGGTGTACCGCTGATCCGGGCTGGATTACCGGCCACTCGTACCTCGTGTATGGTCCGCTGCTCAACGGCGCCACCGTGTTCATGCATGAGGGCGGACCGACCTACCCGTATCCGGACGGCTGGTGGCAGCTCGTCGAGTATTACGGCAGTACAGGCTTTTACACCGCTCCGACAGCCATCCGTACCCTCATGCGCTTTGGCGATGCTTGGGTACGTAAACATGATCTGTCCAGTTTGCGCATTCTCGGATCGGTCGGCGAGCCGATTAATCCGGAAGCCTGGCGTTGATTCCACGATGTCGTCGGCAACGGTACATGTCCTATCACCGACACGTGGTGGCAGACAGAGACAGGGATGTTCCGGATCACTACTGTTCCCGCTATGCCGCTCAAGCCAGGAGCCGCTGGTCGTCCGGTTTTCGGTCCGGAAGCCGCCGTCGTCGATGAGGCCATCCGGCGGCCCAGCCCTCTCGTGACAGCGAATTCAGGCGGTCGGCTCAGTCCATACCGGAGGTTTCTAAGCCCTGAACCAGGTAGCGCTGTAGGACAAGGAAGATGATGACGACCGGCACGATCGCCACCAGGGCACCAGCGAAGAGTTCGGAATACTTGACTCCTTGGCTCGTCATGAACCGACTTAGGGTGAGCTGGACGGTCATGGTGTTGTCCCGGGCCACCAGCAGCGGCCAGAGGAAAGAGTTCCAGGCGCCGATGAAGGTAATCGTCGACACTGCTGCGATGATCCCCTTGGAGTTGGGGACGACGATGCGCCACATGGTCGTCCACGGGTTAGCCCCGTCAAGGTGGGACGCTTCCTCCAATTCCTTGGGAAACTCCAGCAGTGACTGTCGGAACAGGTATGTCGCGAAGGCCGAGAACATCATTGGGATGATGAGACCTCGGTAGGAGTCAATCCACCCGAACCGGGTCGTCATGATGAAACTGGGCACGAAGGTGACGGTGGTCGGCACCATCAAGGTGAGGACCGTCAAACGTAGCACCACTGTCGCAGCCTTATTGCGGAACCTCGCTAGACCGTACCCGGCCATGAAACTGACGACGACCGTCAATACCGTCTGGCCGACAGCCTGGACAGCTGAGTGGAGCATAGCTCCAGACAGGTTGAGGTCAGTGTCGGAGAACAGATCCCGCAGCACCGAGAAATCGAGGTTGTCAGGTAGCCATTGCCAATCCGAAGCGACAAAGGCTTCCGAACTACTGAAGGCATTGCGAAAGATGACATAGAAAGGCAGCAGAAACAGCAGAGCCAGAATGAACAGTGCGACGATCTTAAGACCGTGAAGGAAATGTCCGGAACGGCCATTGACCATGTGGAAACGTTCGTCAACCATGAGATATCTCCTTTCGGCCAGCCCTCTTGATAGCCTTTTTCTCGCGACGTTCCTGACCGGTCATGACCCAGTTCTGGGCCAGTCCGAACAACACGATGATGGCGGTGAGAATGACGGTCCCGGCTCCACCCATGCCGAGGTCTTGATCGGCTCCACCGACGCTGACGAGGTACAGGTGTACCAGCGGGGGACGGGCGTAGGGCGGGTAGGTGCCCGAGGAGGACAGCAGGTTGTAGAACTCGTCGAAGGCTTGAAAAGCGCCGATGAGCAGAAGCATAAGGACGGCCGCGCTCACACCCCGCAGCTGTGGCAGGGTGACGTGACGTAGGGTCGCCCAGCGGCCAGCACCGTCAATGGCAGCGGCTTCATACGTATCAATGGGAATACGGTTGAGACCTGCAATGAGCAGGATCATGTAGTAGCCAATCTGCAGCCACAGCCGCAGTGAGACCAGTGCGATCCAGTACCAGTAGCCCATTCCGGACAACCAGTCGACGTTGTCACCACCGACCTTGCGCAGCAGGGAGTTGACCAGACCGAATCGGACCCCATTGAAGAAACTGAGTCTCCAGACCATCGCCGCGACGACGTAGGAACAGGCCGTCGGGATGAAGAAGGAGGAGCGGAAAAAGGCTCGAAACTTGCCGACGTTGTTGAGGGCCAGCGCGAGGGCCAGGGAGCAGATATAGGTGAGCGGGACGATGAGGATCGCGAAGACAATGAAAACCAGCATCGAGCTGCGGAACAAGGCGTCCGACAACAGATTCTGGTAGTTCGCGAAACCGACAAACGTCGTAGGGGATAAGGTCGCCCGGGCGTCGAAGAACGACAGGTACGCGCTCCAGATGATCGGGATGTAGACGAAGATGAGCAGCCCGATCAGGAACGGTGCAGTGAACAGAGCAAACCAGAGGTTGCGCCCCTGGTGCCCCCGAACCCGTTGCCACAAGCTACGGGAAGGAGGCCTGGAAACCGCCGATGAACTCACTTGGTGACGCGCTTGAGCTCTGCCTTGGCCGTCGACTGCACTCGAGCGAAGGCTGATTTCGGGTCTGTGCCCTTCTTGACCACATTCGTGAGTGCGGCACTGTAAGCGTCGGAAATCTTGGATGTCCAAAACAAGCTTGCGGCCTTGCCATACTTGTCGACCATCTCAGCGGCTTCCTTGCCGATACCACTGTTGATCCGGGAGCACTTTTTGGTGAGGTCAGGCTGCGACGGGATGTGCGTGCCGTAGGAATTTGCGAAATCGACCTGCTTGTCTGTCTGATCGATCCACAACCACTTGACGTACTCCTTGGCAGCCTCGACATCGTTGCTCGCCCCTTTGGCAGCGACGCAGGAGCCGTAGGCACCGAAGGGTATGGCCTGCCTGCCCGAGTCCCCGATGGCAGGGAACGGGATGACGCCGAAATCATCCTTCCACTTCGAGGAGATATCGCTGAGGGACCATAGGCCACCCCATTGCATAGCCGTCTCACCATTGACGAACGGGGAGGCGTCAGACCAATCCTTGGAGGCGGCAGTCAGCAGAACTCCCGACTTGTAGAAGTCACGATAGGACGTGACGGCATCAAAGAAGGACTGTTCCATGAAGGCGACGTCAGTGTGGTCGTCAGTGAGCTGTTCGAAGCCGGAAGCCCAGATGAGGAGGTTGCCGAGCACGCCGATACCGCCGTCATTACCGGCGAAGAATCCGCCCATGTCCTTGGTCTTGACGGCCTTGGCGGTGTCGACGAGTTGCTCGAAGGTGGTCGGGGCTGGCAGTTTTGCTTTCTCTAAAGCCGACTTGCGGTAGTAGATCAACTGCATGTCGACGGCCTGTGGGATCGCGTAGATCCTCCCGTCAAGGGTCATGCGGTCCAGTACGGCCTGGGAGAACTTGGATGTGGCGTCACCAATGGTGTCGGTGAGGTCGACAACCTGGTTGTTCTGAATCATGTCAAGGGTGGCGCCGTACTCGGACTCAAAAACGTCGGGAACCCCAGACCCAGACAGCAAGGTAGTGCCCAGCAGCTTCATGTAATCGGTGCCGGGGTTCCACTTCACAGTAACCGTGGCGTCCTTATAGTCCTTCGCGTAGCGAGTGACAGCCTGCTGGACGCCCTTTTCGCCATATTCGTGGTACCACTGGACGATCTTTCCGGAGTTTCCCGAAGCGACACTGGAATTCGAGCCGGTCGAGACACCACCGGTGTTCGACCCACATGCGGTCAGGACCGCCGCAGTTGCTAAACCTGCAGTTGCGCCGAGGAAGTGACGGCGAGAAAAATCCATAATGACACCTTAAGCCTCGAACTGTTGAAGATTCACCCGTCGAGTGTTCGCCATCCGGATAGTTATGCGCTGTAACGGCTCGATCAGCAGCCACCTGACCCAAGTGGCATTATGCACATACGACGCCTCACCTCGCGGCCCAGGAGGATCATGACGCACGCAGATGGTGATCTGCCACAGCTCCACCCGGCTGACGGGCCCTGGAGCGTCTACCTGCATGTACCGTTCTGTGCTTCTCGGTGCGGCTACTGCGACTTCAACACCTATGTGCTATCGGCCATGGGGGAAGACGCCGTCTCGGGTTACCTTGAGGCAGCCCATCGTGAGTTGGAACTTGCTAGGCAGATGTTGGGAGAGCGTCCGCCGGTGTCCACCGTCTTCTTCGGGGGAGGTACGCCGACGATGCTCACCCCCGAGCAGCTGGGCGAGCTTGTCGACCATCTGCGGACCCTGTGGGGTATCGACGACGACGCCGAAATCACCACGGAGGCTAACCCGGAAACACTCGACGAGGATGTGCTTTCGGGGTTGTTGGACGCCGGTATTAACCGGTTGTCCATGGGAATGCAGTCTTCCGATGAGTCGGTCCTGGCCGTCCTAGATCGTCGTCATCGCCCAGGTCGTGCCGTGGAGATGGCGAGGTTGGCCCGCAAAGTTGGATTTGACGATGTAAGCCTTGACCTTATCTTCGGAGTTCCCGGCGAGGACCTTGATTCTTGGCGACGCAGTCTCGACGCCGCGCTGTCGGCTGAACCCGACCATGTTTCCGCCTACTCCCTCATCGTGGAGGACGGCACCAGGCTGGCGGCGCGCATAAGGCGCGGTGAATTGCCCATGACCGACGAAGATGACCTTGCTGACAAATATCTCATTGCGGAGAAAACTCTGGTGGAGGCCGGATACATCAACTACGAGGTGTCGAACTGGGCTCGTCCGCGTGGGGACCGTGACCACCGGTGTCGTCACAATATGGGGTATTGGCTGGGATACGACTGGTGGGGGATAGGTCCGGGAGCCCATTCCCATGTGAATGGAACGAGATGGTGGAACGTCAAGCACCCAGCCACTTATCGCAGCAGGTTGGCCGATGGGCGTCTGCCAGTCGAGGACTACGAGGTCCTGAACAAAGAGCAACGCCATGAGGAGACGGTACTATTGCAGCTGCGGCTGGCTGATGGACTGCCGATGTCCCAGCTGACACAGCTGGAACGGCACCGGGCTGAGCGCGTCGTGACCCAGGGACTCGGGATGATCGAGAGCAATCGGTTGGTGCTCAATCTGTCGGGGCGTATGGTGGCTGACCGAATCATCACGAATCTGCTGGTGTGATGGCTCCGGAACGGGAGACATGCCAAAGGGGCAACGCCAGTTGTTTCAACTGGTGGCGCGTCATGGCTGCGCCTGGCAATACAGTGGCTACCGTGATCGACCGATATTCTCACGATGTTCTCGCAGGCGGCTGGCGCACTTCTCACATGAAGAAGAGCGTCGACATGCCATTGGAACTTGACATGGTTGTCGAGGACCCGTCGAGCGGGTACGTCGGTGCGGTCGTCGCGTGGCAGAACGGCCTGGTCGTGCTCGAGGACCGCAAGGGCAGGCGTAAATCGTTCCCTATCGGTCCGGGTTTTTGGGTCGATGGTAAGCCCGTTAACCTGTGTATTCCGCCTCGGCAAGGCACTGCAAGGATCAAGCACACGGCGTCAGGATCCATTGCAGGCGCAGCTGAGCCTGCCCGAGTTGCTCTGCCCAGTCGGATCTACGTCGAGGGCCGTCACGACGCTGAGCTCGTTGAGAAGATTTGGGGAGACGATCTGCGTCACGTCGGGGTTGTCGTGGAGTACATGGGTGGCATGGACGATCTGGTCGGAATCGTCGCTGAGTTCAAGCCGGGTCCCGGGCACCGACTGGGAGTTCTCGTCGACCACCTCGTCGCCGGGACCAAGGAATCCCGCGTGGCAGCCGAGGTGAGACGCGGTGGATATGGCGAGTACGTGATGATTACCGGGCATCGGTTCATTGACATCTGGCAGGCCATCAAACCCGAGCGGATCGGTCGCAAGGAGTGGCCGGAGGTCCCGATGGACGAGGATTTCAAGCTCGGCACCCTGAAACGTTTAGGTCTTCCTCATGCCACCCAGGCAGACGTTGGCAAGGCGTGGCAGGCCATGTTGAAAAGGGTGCGTGACTGGCACGATCTGGACCCACGGTTCAACACTGAGATGGAGAAACTCATCGATTTCGTCACGTGCGACCATGTCGACGAGTTCGACGATGAGGAGATGGCATGAGTATCGATGTCGACACGGTGTCGGACATTATTCGAGACGTCAGCGCCAGGGTCATCGATCCGGGGTTCCGGACTCTGGAGGGTTATCAGATTCACCAGAAGAAGCCTGGCGATTTCGTCACCGATGCTGACCGTCAAGCCGAGAAGGAGCTTGCTGCGGCCTTGACCGCAAAGGCTGGTGGTGTCGTTGTGGGGGAGGAGGCAGCCTTCGCTGACCCCTCCATTCTCGGGGCCGTTCCAGACGCCGACCTGGCGTGGGTCATCGATCCCATTGACGGCACGAAGAACTATGTCCATGGTTCGCTAGACCATGGTGTCATGCTAGCCCAGCTTCAGCGTGGCGAAACGGTGAGGTCGTGGATCTGGCAGCCGCAGTATGGCCATATGTGGTGTGCCGAGCGTGGTGCCGGAGTCACCTGCGACGGTGGCACAGTGACGCGGGGCGGGTCGCACACCCCGGTTCGCGCTGCGACGACCCACGAGGTATACAAGATTTCCTCGCCACGGGTGGAGTGGCGGGCGTCGAAGTGGTGCTGTGCGGTGGACTACCCGCTGATCTGTCTGGGGGAGAACGACGTCACCGTCTATCAGCACTCCTACCCGTGGGATCACTTGCCAGGCACCCTTATGGTTCGCGAACTCGGGGGCGTGGTGCGAACCGTCGATGGTGCCGAGTACGGACCTTCCGAAATGTCGGGCAAGCTCGTGGTCGCCGCTGATGAGGACGCCTACCAAGTCGTCGCTGAGCTGTTGCGCTGACCCGTTACCACCCGGACCTCAATCAGGCCAGGTGGGGAGGGACATGCCTGCTCACCGGGGTCAGCGGGATATCGGAGGGAATCCTCTCGGCAAGTTCGGCCCGCTGTTTCATCACGGCAGTGGCGTCGATGGGCTGCCCATGGCCAGGCACATAGATACCTGCCCCATCAGTGCCGGTGATGACCGAGTCGATGGCTCGCGGCCAGCCCCGGACATCGGTCGTTTCATCGGACTGTGGTTGCCCGGCAGTCTCCACGAGATCCCCGACGAACGTCACCTTCTCGTCGCGGACGATGACGACAAGATCGCCGTCGGTATGGGCGGGGCCTGGATGGATGACCTCGGCACCGAGACCACCCAAATCGACATACGCCATCAGCGAGATGGGGTGATCGACGTGGAGATGGGGGCAGTGGGCTAGGGCGGCCTCGTGCATCCAGGCTTCGACTCCTTGAAGACTTGAAAGCCCGCCGCTGTGGTCATAGTGGTGGTGGGTGACGACGACACGATCGACTGGACGCCCTAACATACCTGCTGCTGATGATGCCAAGGCTCGTCCTTGCTCAGGAGTCGATCCGGTGTCGATGAGGAGGACGTGAGTGTCGCCTGCGATCAGTCCACAGGTAACGGTTTCTGGTTCGACTGTCGTTACCCATACCCGGGGAGTGAGAGCGGACCACTGGGGAGTTTTGGGATTCGTCGACATGGCCACCAGTGTGGCACGTCGAGGTGAACCAGCTGCCAGCGAGAGAAGCAGAAGTGCTCCAGGTGAACGCGATAAGGTGGCACTCGGTGCCCGAGAGTGCCAAAGTGGGACTCGTACCCGATGGGATCGCGTGAGGAGGGATTGTGCTCGACGATCGCAAGCTCGACGTGCTCAAGGCCATCGTCACCGATTATGTTTCCAGCAAGGAACCGGTGGGTTCCAAGGCATTGGTCGAACGTCACGGACTCCAAGTGTCGCCGGCCACCGTTCGCAACGACATGGCTGTGCTGGAGGAGGAGGGGTACATCACCCACCCTCATACCAGCGCTGGTCGTATCCCAACCGACAAGGGGTACCGCCTCTTTGTTGATCGGATAGCGACCCTCAAGCCGCTGTCTGGTCCGGAGCGTCGAGCTATTCAGGCCTTCATGACCGGAGCCGTCGACCTCGATGACATCGTGCGACGCACCGTGCGGCTACTTGCCCAGATCACTCATCAGGTCGCGATTATGCAGTACCCGGTGGCGACGACGGCCACCATCCGTCACCTCGAGTTGGTGAGCCTGTCGACCGACCGTATCCTCATCGTTCTCATCATGTCGTCGGGGTCGGTGGAGCAACGGATCGTCGAGCTTCCCGGTCACGATGAGCAGAATCTCGCTGCCCTTCGCACCAGGCTTAACCGGGTTCTGGTCGGTTTGACGGTGGCGGAGGCCGCAGAGGCTCTCAACCGGCTTCTCGACGAGCTTGGACCGGTCGAGGGGTCGCGCGCAACGTCAGTCGTCGCGACCGTGCTGGAGATCCTCGCCGTCGATCCTTCTGCGCGTGTGGTGGTCGCAGGAGTTCCCAATCTCACGGCATTCGGGGCACAGTGGGAGACGACGGTGCGTCCGGTTCTGGAGGCTCTCGAGGAGCAGGTCGTCCTCATGCGGCTACTCGGCGAGGCCACCGCCGGAGAAGCCGGTGAGGTCACGGTGCGTATTGGTGCCGAGAACACTGACGTGCCTTTCCAATCCACGTCACTGGTGGCGAGCACATACGGTCCTGACGATGGTCCGTCGAGCCTCGGCGTGGTCGGACCCACCCGAATGGACTACCCCTCGACCATGGCAGCTGTGCGAGCCGTGGCCCGTTATGTCGGCCGGTTCCTGGCAGAAGGATGATCCTTGAGCAACGATTACTACGAGATTCTTGGCGTTTCCCGTGACGCGAGCGCTGACGAGATCAAAAAGGCCTATCGTCGCAAGGCCATGAAGCTCCACCCCGATGTCGCTGGACCGGGATCCGAGGAGGAGTTTAAGAAGGTCCAGGAGGCGTACGAGGTCCTCCAGGATCCCCAGAAGCGCGCTGTCTTCGACCGTGGCGGCGACCCGAATGCTCGCATGGGCGGGTTTGGTGAGGGTGGATTTAGCAGCGCTGGATTCGATTTCACCAATCTCGTTGACGCCATGTTCGGTGGCGGAACGCCGTTCGGCAGTGGCGGGCGCGGACCTCGCTCGCGGACCCGACGCGGTCAGGACGCCTTGGTCCGGATGCGGCTGAGCTTGGCTGAAGCGGTGTTCGGTGTCACCAAGCCACTGAACGTCGACACCGCTGTGGTGTGCCCCAAATGTCAAGGAAAGGGAGCTCAATCCGGCTCTGAGCCGGTGACCTGTAGCACCTGCCAAGGTCGCGGTGAGGTCATAACGGTGCAGCGGTCCTTCCTGGGTGACATTCGCACCAGCCAGCCTTGCCCGACGTGTCGGGGCTATGGCACGGTCATTCCGAATCCGTGCCAGGAGTGCTCCGGTGAGGGACGAGTACGCACCACCCGCACGATTAATGTCAAGATTCCTGCTGGTGTTGCCGACGGTAACCGGATCCACTTAGATTCTCAGGGAGAAGTGGGGCCCGGCGGCGGCCCAGCCGGCGACCTGTACATCGAGATGACGGTCAGCCCGCATGAGGTCTTTACCCGAGAGGGAGACGACCTCGAGATGGTCGTCACGATCCCGATGACGGCGGCCGCACTGGGGACTACAGTTCCGGTTCGCACCCTCGAGGCTGATCGCGAGGATTTCGAGGAGTCCGAGAAGTCAGTGACTGTTGAAGTGCCGGCTGGGACCCAGTCGGGAACCCGAATTGTCGTGCCTGAGCGTGGTGTGCCGCGACTTCGTCGGGGGGGACGAGGCGACCTTGGTGTTACCTTCATCGTCCAGACACCGAACAAGCTGGACTCCCGCCAGAAGGATTTGTTGCGTCAGTTGGCCGAGGCCCGAGGTGAGACTGAGGTGTCAGCTTGCGTGGAGAAGCCCGGGGGACGGGGCATGTTCTCCCGCATCAAAGAAGCCTTTGGCGGATGAGCGACGCCTGCTTCCTCGGGGACGTCGCCGGAGCTAGGCCCGGAACAGTAGTCCATATCACCGGTGCAGAAGGACATCATGCCGGTTCGGTGCGCCGTATCCGGGTGGGAGAGTCCGTTCTTGTCACCGATGGCGAAGGTCATGCAGTTCGTGGACCTGCTGTTGAGGTGACGAAGGGGTCTGTAAGCGTTGAGGTCACTGAGGTGCTCTCGGCTCCGGACACCGCCCATCGGTGGGTCGCCGTCCAGGCGTTACCGAAGTCAGACCGTGCTGAGCTCGCGGTGGCGACCCTCACTGAGATGGGCGTTCACGAGATCCTGGCATGGCAGGCTAGCCGCTGTATCGTGCGCTGGAAAGGTGACAAGCAAACCAAGGGTGTGGCCAAGTGGCAGGCAGCAGCCCGTGAGGCCACCAAGCAGTCGCGGCGATTCCTCGTTCCCAAGGTCGAACTGGTTCAGACTAAGGACGTTGTTGAGAGGATTCGTGCCGCCGACGCTGCCTATGTACTCCACGAATCTGCCACCGAGCCTCTGGTGCGCCAAGATCTGCCGGAGTCTGGTGAAGTGATCTTCGTCGTCGGACCTGAAGGTGGAATCACCGACCAAGAAGTTGAGTTTTTCGTCTCAGCCGGAGCCCGACCAGTGACCGTCTCCGACGGGGTATTGAGAACCTCAACAGCCGGTGTAGTCGGGCTGGCCCAGTTGCGGGCCATGGCCGATAGCGCTGAGTGATTTCTTGCACTGTCTCATGCTGGACGATTGATGGGGCCGGACGGATAATCCGTCCGGCCCCATCGTTGGCGCAGAGTATGGGCTGCCGTGACTCGACGGCAGCTGGGGAATCACTTCTTCTTGGTGCTCTTGGTGGCACCTCCCAAGGCGACGACAAGTAGACCGCCGATGAGGCTGAGGTTCTTGAAGAACTGAATTTGCTCGCCGTTTTTCTCATCGCCATCCTTCTCCCAGAAAGGATGTCCTGCAAGCGTTACGGGGACGAGTTGAGCCGCCAAGATGGTGGCAGCCAGGCGCGGCTTAATGCCGAGGGCCAGCAAGGATCCAGCGGTCAGCATGGTGCCGCCGTTGACCTTCACCAGAAGGCTGGGATCAACGTCGGGAAGCTGCGAGCGAACCGACTCGGGGAGCTTTTCGAAGAGTCCGTCGACAGCACCGGAAAGCTGATTGGCGTTCTTAATTTCGCCGAGACCTCCGGTGATGAAGATGGCCGACAGAGCAGAACGGGCGGTGAACTTGGCAAGGGACATGAATCCTCCTGGTGTTGTACTACCTCCATCGTGCCGCATCAAGGCTCGCTTGTCCGGCCCCGTTCGCGTTGAGGCGACGAATCTATTTCTTTTTTCATGAGGACAGGCCAAGGTTGGTGATTGATGCACATGGGTGCTTGGGGTAGTAGGCCGGAATGTCAGTGGGTTAACGCGAGAGCCAGCGGCAGGACGGGTCCCGACCCAGCTCGCCGCAGTAACCGGGCAGCGACAGTAATTGTCCACCGGCTGGAAATGACGTCGTCGACAAGGAGAACAGGTGCACCACCGAGGTGGGACAGCCTCGACATGAGCTGCGGCCCAATACTAAAACGGGCATACACGTCGCGCAGTCGGTAAGCCGAATTTGTTGACGAATCCAGACGCTGCGCGTTTTCTACAAGATCGAGCCAGCCAAGATCCTGGAGTTGCCCCACGCGGGCGAGTCCCGAGGCGAGGGAGTCTATGAGGTGGGGCCGGGTGACAGACGGTATCCGGACCACAGCAGACGGACGATGAGCCCAGTTCCATTCAGCCAGCATCCGGACGCAGGCCTTGGCCAGTGCCGGAGTGATATCGGCGTCAATAGGGGTGCCGGTGTCGTCGTTTCGAAGCAGGTTACGCACCGGGCCGCCCCAACCCACGTCGGACAGCCTGGCGATGACGCGGCCCTCTTCGGCGGTCTCGTCGGCGTCGATACGACCCTTGAGGTCGACACCCAAGGTGCCCATACCCGACGGCCACGTCGTACGCGGTTCGACGACAACACCGACTCGATCGAGGATGGTCTTCGCCAAGGATGATGCCGACGGATCAATATCTGTCGGGTACCACGAACCTGCGCAGATATCGCAGCGACCACAGGGAGCCGCAGACGGGTCGTCAAGCTCTCCAGTAAGAAAGGCCATTCGGCAGGTGTCGAGCCGTTCGTAGCTGAGCATTGCTCGCTGTTCATCGCGTCGCGCCTGGGACACTCGCTCATATCGCCTAGTGTCATGAACCCACGGTTTTCCAGTGGCCTGCCACCCGCCGCGAACCTTCTCGACCGCCCCCTCGACCGCCATCACCTTGAGCAACAGATCAAGCTGGCTGCGCTTGATTCCGACGTGGGCCTCCAGCGCAGGCACTGACAACACCTCACTATTGGACAGTGCTTTGAGAACAGCCTCGGCGTGTTCTCGGGTTGGCATGGTCGCCGTTGCAAAGTAGGTCCAAATGTCCTGATCTTCTGGGCCAGGAAGCAGCAGTACGTCAGCGTTCTTAGTGGCCCGACCAGCTCTACCCACTTGCTGGTAGTAGGCGATAGGGGAACTTGGCGCTCCCAGATGAACTACGAATCCCAGATCGGGTTTGTCGAAGCCCATGCCTAGGGCACTCGTAGCGACGAGAGCTTTTACCTGGTTGTTGCGTAGCGCCTCCTCAAGATCAGTCCTTTCCTCGGGGTCCGTGCGTCCGGTGTAGGCCCGCACGTGGTAACCGGCCTCGGCCAGTGACGTCGCGGTTTCCTCCGCCGTGGAGACCGTCAGACAGTAGATGATTCCTGATCCCGGCAACTCACCCAGGTGCTGAACGAGCCAGGCCAGGCGGTCTGTCGGTTTGGGGAGGTTGAGGACTCCCAGGCGCAGGGAGGATCGGGCCAGGGGGCCACGCAGTACGAATACCTCATCGCGGTTATCGAACGGCGCGATCTGTTCGGAAATGTCTTGGACGACTCGCGAGTTGGCGGTGGCTGTCGTCGCCAGCACCGGGACCTCGTTGGGCAGTGCGGAGACAAGATTGCGAATACGTCTGTAATCGGGGCGGAAATCGTGGCCCCAATCTGAGATGCAGTGGGCTTCGTCAATGACGAGCATGCCCATTCGCCTCACCAAATCGGGCAGCTGCTCGTTGGCGAACTTCTGATTGACGAGTCTTTCGGGAGATACTAACAGGACGTCGATGTCGTCAGCGTCGAGGCGATGAGCGATGTGGTCCCACTCGGTGGCATTGGCTGAGGAGATCGTGGCTGCCCGCACCCCGGCGCGTTTCGCGGCAGCTACTTGGTCACGCATAAGGGCGATGAGAGGGGAGACGATGAGGGTGAGACCGAATCCGGCAGCTCGTTGCAACAGGGCCGCGACGAAGTAGACCGCCGACTTTCCCCATCCGGTTCGTTGCACCACAAGAGCACGACGGTGATGGGCTACCAGAGCCTCAATTGCCTCCCACTGGCCAGGGTGGAAGTCGACATCATCACGACCGACGAGGTGACGCAAGACGGCCAATCCGCGGCTTCGCAGGTCGTTGGGGGTTGTTTCAGAAGTTGTCGTCATGGCCCCTCCTTTCGCCCCTCATCGTGCCCGGGGTCAAGGACGGTTTCGCGTCGAGACCCCGGAACGCCAAGAGAACAACGAAGTCAGAACGGTAACGGTAGCTGGTCAACAACTTCCTGGGCTTGGGACTGCTGGGCGGAGACGATTCCACCAAGCCATTCGACGACCGCTTCTCGAGTGGCTGGGTCGAATCCCTGTATGACGTCGAGGTAATCGGCGCCACTGTTCGCGGCTGCACCGCACAAACGCACCACGTCAGCAGGAGCGGGGGCGTCGACGGCGGACAGGGATGACAGGAAAATGTCGCAATTGTTGACTAACTGAGTACGCCCGGTATCGGTTGGCTGGACTTTGCCGATGAGAGACTTGAGTCTCTTGACCCGCTCGGTACGCGCCGAGTCGAGGTTGTCGACGGCCCCTTTCCATACCAGCCCAGATAGTCGATCGCGTGACATGAAAAGACGACGGATCTGGCGGTACCAAGCCTGCAGAGCCGACAGATTTCCCAGATAAGTGACGTTGTGGGCGATAATCCGATCGAGTTTGTGGTAGCTGGCTGGACTTACCGGGCGCTGACGACCGGCAGGAGCAGCAGTGAGAATCAGCTGGTCATCGTCGGGGACGTCATCACGCAGGATTGACCCAGCGCCCACCACGGTCCCGAACCCGGTAGCCACCGGGCCAACGGTGCCACCTTGACCACCAAGGAAGATCGGGTGCTGGTTGAGCAGGACTCCGTGCGGGACGTCTCCGAAGAGAGAGGCTGTCGTCTTATCTCCATCGGGGGTGAAGTTGAAGTGAATATAGGAGGAGCCGACCTCGGAATGATCCGAACGCGAGGTTCCACCGGCCATGAGGACATCACAGAAGTTGATGAGACTGCCAAGAGTGACGAAAGGCAACAGAATCGTCTGTTTCAGGCCGACGGTGTGGGCTCCATTGGCCTCTTCTTCAAGGATGGTGCCACCACGGATGTGGGCCCCAGAACCCAGGCTTGCCTCAGTCAAGAAGACGGCGTCCTGGGCAAATCCTCCCTTGAGCTTGACCCCGCTACCAAGCTGGCAGTCCTGAATCGTCATGGGAGCCTCATCGCCGAGCACACAACCCGGTGAGATGACAGTCCGACGGCCACGAATACGACATCCGGGCCCAATGACTACTCCCTCACCACTGATGTTGTCGATGTCCACGTCGTCATCAATGTCGACTGTCAGTGGGTTTGGAATGCGCACCCCCTTGTCGATGAGGTTGGCTATCTTGTCCAGGCCGCGCGGTTCCAACGCATGGGGGTAGATGTCCATCGATGGTCCTTTCGAGGTCGTGATCCGTTACAGTCACCCTAGTCATTGTCAGCAGTGTGTCGTGCCGCTATAGCGAGGACCACCAAGAACGTTGGCACTTGCTACAGCGAGAGTCTAAGTCGACAACGAGCGTGACAACCCTGGAACTACCACTGCCGATCGCATGGCAGGCACAGGGTCGTTGCCGCTAGCTGTTGCGGTTCAAGAGGTTTTGACCTTCCCGACGTCGTTTATGGTGAGTCAGGTTTTCCCGCGTTCGGTTGCTGAGACCAGCCCAGAGGAGAGGACCTACACGGATTCGTGGCCGAGAATAGTCGAGTCGGCACTACTGTTAGCTCCGCCAATACAATGACGGTCATGCCATTTGGATTCGATGTCACGTCACGTCTTAACGATTCCCCAGGGCGTACTGGCGTCATTCACACCCCACACGGTTCCATCGAGACCCCGGCATTTGTCGTCGTCGGGACTAAGGCGACCGTGAAATCTTTGTTGCCTGAATCGGTGGCTCAGCTAGGCGCTCAGGCGGTACTCGCCAACGCGTACCACCTGTTTCTCCAACCGGGTCCGGATCTCGTGGACGATGCCGGGGGACTTGGACGGTTTATGAACTGGCCTGGTCCGACCTTCACTGACTCCGGTGGCTTCCAGGTGCTCAGCCTCGGTGCTGGGTTCAAAAAGACGCTTGCGATGGATGTTTCTCAACTAACAGAGGCGGACGTCATTGCGGCTGACGCGGATCGCAAGGCAATGGTTGACGATGACGGTGTTACTTTCCGCAGTCCCCTCAACGGGGATCGCCATCGGTTCACCCCCGAAGTGTCGATGAGAATTCAGCACCACCTTGGCGCGGACATCATGTTTGCCTTCGACGAGTTGACTACTCTCATGAACACCCGCGCTTATCAGGAGGAGGCTTTGGAGCGAACTCGGCGATGGGCCGAGCGTTGTCTGGCTGAGCATCGACGCCTCACTAAGGCCCGAGTGGGTAAGCCCTACCAGGCCCTTTTCGGTGTCATCCAGGGAGCCCAGTATGAGGATCTTCGGCGCAAGGCGTGCCGGGACCTGTCTGAGATGGAGATTAATGGTCAGCGCTTTGATGGTTTTGGGCTGGGTGGCGCCATCGAGAAGGTCAATCTCGGGCGGATCGTTACCTGGTGCGCTGAGGAACTGCCAGAGGATCGTCCTCGTCACTTGCTGGGCATCTCTGAACCTGATGACCTGTTTGCGGCATGTCGCGCCGGTGCCGATACGTTCGATTGTGTGAACCCTTCTCGGGTGGCCCGTAATGCGGCGATCTACACGATTGACGGGCGTTACAACGTCGACACCGCTCGGTTCCGGCGCGACTTTGGCCCACTGGAGGAGGGCTGCGACTGCTACACCTGCACCCACTACTCGCGCGCCTATCTACATCACCTCTTCAAGGCGAAAGAGATGTTGGCCAACACCTTGGCAACGATCCACAACGAGCGTTGGACAGTGCGGCTGGTTGACCAGATTCGTGCTGCTATGCGTGGTGGAGACCTCGACGCCCTTGAAACCGAGTTCATGGGTCGCTGGAATGCCAACGGTGGAAGGTTGGCATCAGCGAAATCTGCCAAAAAATAGCCCGAAATTGCGATGTCAGCGCCATCATCGGCGCTTTTTGGCAGATTTCGCTGATAAACCCGCCAGTCTCTCCTGGTAGGTCGGTTCGTGCTTCTTGATCCAGGCGATAATCCGAGTTGTGACCGGGATACAGGCATACTCCACGAGGGTCTTCCACAGGAACCCGAAGAAGGCGTAATTGCACCACTGCCAGAAGCTGGTGATTCCAACGACCGGGGCCGCAATCGCGCAGAAGATAACGGTGTCTACGGCCTCGCCGGCACCGGTGGACCCCATCAACCGACCGACCAGACCGCGCTCCAGCCACTTGGCTTTGAGGCGAACCATGATGATCGAGTTCGTGAACTGTCCAGCGAGGAATCCGCATACCCCGGCTAGCACCATCTGCCATAGTGGTCCCAGCGACATCTCCAAGGCTGCGTCGTGGGCCACGGAGTAGGGGTCGTTGAATCCTGGCAGTGCGATGATGGCCCAGAAGCACAACATCGAAAGGATTGCGCAGATGAACCCCATGATGATGGCGCGGCGCGCTGCCTTGATTCCGTAGATTTCGGTGGTGATATCTCCCATGACATAGGCGAGCGGGAAGAGGAAGAACCCGCCGTCAGTCGTGATGGGGCCGAGCTGCACCCCCTTGGACCCGCCGATGTTGGACAGGATGACCACGACGCACATGAGTGTGAGCAGTATGTCGTAGTGCCCAGACCCGCGATCGGCATAAGCCGGGCTGACAGTGGTAGATGACCTGCGGCTGGTGCTGTCTGATGTCACGGCAAAATCGTAACCGTGTTGGCGAATACCATCGAAGTGATAACCACGACCAAAGGAGGCTTCCGTGACACTTGCAACCTCGGAATTCGGCATCAGCCCGCAGCGGGACTTGTACCCGCCGATCGAGCCATATGCCACTCAGATGGTCGATGTGGGTGATGGTCAGCAGCTCTATGTCGAGCAATGTGGCAACCCAGATGGCAAGCCGGTGGTCTTCCTGCACGGTGGCCCTGGCGGCGGCGGTGGGACTGAGCGTCGCCAATTCTTCGATCCCGACGCTTACCATATTGTCGTGTTCGACCAGCGTGGCTGTGGCTTGTCGACTCCGCACATTGCCAAGGCTCGCTCTCCCGAAGAGATGGCTACCAACACCACCTGGAACCTCGTGGAGGATCTGGAGAAGATTCGTGAGTCGCTGGACATAGACCGCTGGCAGGTCTTTGGTGGATCGTGGGGGTCGTGTCTGTCCTTGGCCTACGCTGAGACCCATCCCGAGCGCGTGACTGAGCTGGTGCTGCGCGGGATATTCACTTTGCGGCAGCAGGAATTGGACTGGTACTACAACTTCGGCGCGTCTGAGATCTACCCAGACCTGTGGGATAAGTTCTGCGAACCACTGCGCCGAGCCGGACACGACTTCTCTCGCGACAACATCGCCGCGTACTACGACTTGCTCTGGGATGACGATCCGGACGTTTACGGCCCAGCCGCTGTGGCCTGGACAACATGGGAGGGTGCGACAACCTCGTTGTCCTTTGACCCGTCTCACGTCGAGGAGTTCTCAGACCCGGAGTTCGCGCTGGCCTTCGCTCGCATCGAAAACCACTACTTCGTCAACCACGGGTTCATGGTTGAAGGCCAGCTACTGCGTGACGCCCACAAGTTGGCCGACATCCCGACGATCATCGTTCAAGGCCGTTACGACATGTGCTGCCCCGACGTCACCGCCGTCGACCTGTCCAAGGCACTGCCAAGCGCGGACCTGCGTATCGTGCTCGCTGGTCATTCTGCCTTCGAGCCGCTCATTGCTTCCGAGCTGGTGAAGGCCACCGACCAGTTCCGTGGCTGATACGTGTCAATGTTGGGGCCGGCGTCGAAAGGTGCCGACCCCTATTCTGATTCTGATCCTCTACTGCTCACCTACGGAAACAGGGGACCGTCTCCAATTCCTCGGGCCAACCCCACTCCTGGACGGCCAGGTCTGCGGCCCGACCACACATCCGCGCCAGGTTCGGCGTCTTTCCGGGGTGATCGGCTACCCACCGCCACCGCGAGACCAGACGTTGACGACCGCTGCCGAACCGACCAGATGTCTCCCTACGCTGCAACGGTTTCAGCGACAACTCGGTGGTTTGCAAGGTGGCTGCAGCTGCAGCTAGGGCAATCATGTCAGTGCTGACTTCCGGGCCAGCTTCCCGATAACCGGCCATGGCAGCTTCCCGAAAGGTCGCACTGACCTGACCGGAGTCATCGCAACCGACCCATGGCACCTGCAGATGAGCCACGTCGACCGCCGGGTGGTGGATACTGCTGGCCTCGAAGTCGATAAAGGTGGCGTGGCTGCCATCGGCGGGAATGATGATGTTCCCCGGGCACGGATCCGCTTGCGTGAGCACCGCCTCATCCCCGCCTGCGAGTTCGACAAACAGTCCGAGCTCTGCTGAAGCCTCCTCGCTGAGTACCCCGTCGTCCATCAGGTCGGCGAGCCTTGTTGCTCCGCGACTGGGCAGCCTAGGTGATGCTGGTCCGCCAGCAGTGACGGTCCTCGGGTCGGCTTTTCTCACGAGTCGCCGGAAGGCTGCAGCATCGGCGCTACGCATTGTCGCTCCCAGTCCGCGACCCCAGGCGCGGCCAGCCTCGACAGCGGCCTCGGGATTGCACCCGGACAGCACGTCGGCAAGGGTCGTCACCTGGCCAAGATCTGCCATGACGATAACTCTGAGATCCAGGTCAGCGGCTAACAAACGAGGTGCCCCGGGAATTGTCGCGAGCCCAGCCCATTCCCTCACGATCCCGAAACCGCCGGAGTTGTGAGCCATGGCCTTGGACCGGAAATACTTGGTAATGACGGTGCGAGCTCCCCGGCTAGCGACAGTGGAACCATCTACCCAGCACCGGACTACGCTGCTGCGCACGCCGTCGCGCAGCACCTCGGCAAAGGACAATTCTGTGCCCAGAACGAACGCGGCGTCGTCAATCCAGCCCAGTCCCATCTCCACCTCCTGGCACACTGCGGCAACGAGAACCGTCGTTGGTTACGTCTACAGTGGGAGAGTACACATTCCCCCTCACACCGGAGAGAACCCTGACCACCACCCTGCACCCTGACAACACCGATACCGACAAGCACGGTCCAGCGCGCCGGGTCGTAACGGTGCCCGCGTCGATTCCTATGGTCACGCTGGTAGGGCCGAACGACGAGTTCCTCAAACATCTCGAGGACGCCCTCGGTGCCGACATCTTGGTTCGCGGTAATGAGATTCACCTCGCCGGGTATCCCGCCGACCTTGCCGACGCCAGTGACATTCTTACTGAAATGATCACCATCATCCGCACCGGCCAGGGACTGTCGGCTGACGATGTAGACCGAATCGTCGCCATGACCCGAAACGGAGAGGGGCCGGCCGAAATCATGACGGCTGACATCCTCAGCAATCGCGGCAAGACGGTTCGTCCCAAGACCCTCAACCAGAAGCGCTACGTCGACGCCATTGATTCCAATACCGTCACGTTCGGTATCGGTCCGGCGGGTACCGGTAAGACCTACCTGGCGATGGCCAAAGCCGTGCAGGCCCTGCAGACCAGGCAAGTGATGCGGATTATTCTCACCCGTCCGGCTGTGGAGGCGGGGGAGAAGATCGGTTTCCTCCCCGGCACTCTCTCGGAGAAGATTGATCCCTACCTGCGCCCGCTTTACGACGCCCTGCGTGACATGGTTGACCCGGACTCGATCCCGCGTCTCATCGGCGCTGGAACCGTCGAGGTAGCACCGCTGGCCTACATGCGTGGCCGCACCCTTAACGACGCGTTCGTCATCCTCGACGAGGCTCAGAACACGTCACCCCAGCAGATGAAGATGTTCCTCACCCGCCTGGGGTTCGGATCAAAGATCGTCGTCACCGGAGATATCACCCAGGTTGATCTGCCGGGCGGAGTGAAATCCGGCCTACGCGTGGTGCAGGGGATTCTGGACGGGATCGACGACATCGCCTTTTGCAACCTCACCAGTCGCGACGTCGTCCGACACCGCCTTGTCAGCAAAATCGTCGCCGCTTACGACCGTTACGACATTGTCGCTGAGCCCCATGGCTCTAGAAAACCGCGTAAGAACAGGAATACCCGATGATCGACATCACCAATGAGTCCGGCTCCCCAGCCGATGAGGAGGGGCTCGTCGGATTGGCGACCTTCGCCTTGGAGAAGCTGCGAATCCACCCCTCTTCGGAATTGTCAATCATCCTCGTCGACGAGGAAACGATGGCGGCCTACCACGAGAAGTTCATGGGCCTTCCCGGACCGACCGACGTATTGAGTTTTCCCATGGACGAGATGCGCGCTCCCGGAAACGACGAGGACCCGCCCTCCGGTCTACTGGGGGACATTGTGCTGTGCCCAACTGTGACAGCTCGCCAGGCCGCCGAGAACGGTCGTACGCCTGACGGAGAGGCGGAATACCTCCTCATCCACGGTTTGCTTCATCTGCTTGGCCATGACCACGCCGAGCCGGAGGAAAAACGGGTCATGTTCGAGCTCAACGACGAGATCATCTCTGCGTGGGATGACAGTCGAGAACAGGCAGGTCAACTGTGACACAGCAAGAATGGGTCATTTTGGTGATTGCCGTCATCTTTACGGTGTTGGCAAGTCTCAACGTGGCCATGGAGACGGCCCTGCAGCATATGTCTCACTCGAAGGCTGAGGAGCTGGCTGCCGATGGGCGGAAGCCTCATATCCGGGTGCAAGACATGGTCGCTGATCCGGCCCCCTTTATTAACACCGCAATGCTGGTGAGGGTCGTCTCGGAAGTGACAGCGACGACGCTCGTTGCCCTCCTCATTTTCGGTCATTTTGATCTGCCCTGGCAGCAGGTTCTTGTCGTCGCAGCGATCATGGTCTTCGTCGATTTCATGGCTTGGGGAGTGGTTCCCCGCACCCTGGGCCGCCAGCACGATTCTGCGATCTGCACCTTTTGGTCGCGTCCGTGGGGAGTGCTGTCTCAGGTCCTCGGTCCTGTCGCGGCTCTGCTTATTCTCATTGGTAACGCGCTGACTCCCGGCAAGGGCTATGCCGAGGGGCCGTTCACTTCCGAGGCCGAGCTGCGCGAGATGGTTGACTATGCGGAGGCCTCGGACCTCATTGAGGCCGGCGAGCGCGAGATGATCCACTCGGTCTTCGAGCTGGGTGACACCCTTACCAAGGAGGTCATGGTCCCGCGTACCGACGTTGTGTTCTTGCCGTGCACCAAGAATTTGCGCCAGGCCATGTCTCTGGCCCTGCGCTCCGGATTCTCCCGAGTTCCTGTCGTCGGCAAGAGTCTTGATGACGTTCGTGGCGTCGTCTACCTCAAGGATCTTTCTCGGCGAGTCCTCGACAACCCGGAGGGTTACGCTTCCGAGACTGTCGAGTCAATCATGCGCCCGGCGGTTGTCGTACCTGATTCCAAGCCGGTTGACCAAGTGTTGCGCGAGATGCAGCGCGACCGCAATCACCTCGTCATCGTTGTCGACGAGTTCGGCGGCACTGCTGGTCTGGTGACGATTGAGGACATCGTCGAGGAGATCGTTGGCGAGATTGTCGACGAGTACGACGCTGAGCCGACCCTCACCGAAGAAATTGAGGACGGGGTCTTCCGGATTTCCTCGCGTTTGCCGGTAGACGACCTGGGCGAGCTGTTTGACCTCAAGGTCGACGATGACGACGTTGAGACCGTCGGTGGCCTGATGGCTAAAGAATTGTCCGTTGTCCCCATTCCCGGATCTGTCATCATCTGGGAAGGATTAGAGATCACTGCTGAGAAGGCAACCGGTCGACGTCACCAGGTGGATACCTGTCTGGTGAAGCGGGCACCCGAGGAAATCTCTGAGGAGGATGACGATGAGTGACGACGAGATGCCCTCTCTTGCCGATCTCATGGACGGCGACGATGAGCAGATCTCCGACGTCGACTACGTAGCTGCCCGGGTGGCGGAGTCCACCCGCGCCGGATTCCATTCCGGGTTCGTGTGCTTCGTCGGGCGGCCTAACGCCGGTAAGTCGACCCTGACGAATGCCTTGGTCGGCTCAAAGATCGCGATCGCGTCTTCCAAACCCCAGACGACCCGTCATGTTATTCGCGGAGTCGTCACCGACAAGGACTCCCAGATTGTCGTCATCGACACCCCGGGGCTTCACAAGCCGCGTACTCTGCTGGGACAGCGCTTGAATGACCTCGTCTTCGACACCTGGACCCAGGTTGACGTCATCGGGGTCTGTCTACCGTCTCATCAGCGGATCGGGCCGGGGGACACCTACCTCGTCAAGCAGATCGCGGACCTTCCTCGCAAGCCTGCCCTCATCGCCTTGGCGACGAAGTCAGACCTGGTCTCCTCAGTGCGAATGGCTGAACACCTCGCCACCATAGACAAGCTGCAGGCTGAGGTTGGTATTGAGTTTGCTGAGATCATTCCCTGCTCCGCAGTCTCGGGCGAGCAGATCGACGAGGTTCACGACGTCATCGCATCTCTGCTGCCGGAGGGACCTGCCTATTACCCGGACGGTGAGGTCACCGACGAGCCGACCGAGACCCTCGTCGCTGAGCTCATTCGCGAGGCCGCTCTGGAAGGTGTGCGAGAGGAGCTTCCGCACTCGCTAGCGGTGGAAGTCGTGGAGATGAGGCTGCGCGAGGGGCGTCCGGAGGACCGCCCGTTGCTCGACGTGCACGCATCCTTGATCGTCGAGCGTGAATCCCAGAAGGGAATCATGATCGGCCACCGTGGATCCCACATCAAAGAGGTCGGCACCCAGGCCCGCCGCCAGATCACTGCTCTGCTGGGAACGCCAATTCACCTGGACTTGCAGGTCAAAGTGTTGCCGAACTGGCAGTCTGACCCCAAATACCTCAGCCGGTTGGGGTTCTGAGTGACGTCTTCACATCGCTGAGGCTGTCACTTCGCCGCCGACGATCGTCAGATCACTGGTCATTTTCGCAAGCTTTTCCCCGGAGAGGTCGAAAGGGTTACGGTCCACGGCGATGACGTCACTCGGGCCGTCTTCGACCACCTTGGCGACATGGCGAGTGCTCGACAACAGGGCCTGGGAGATGGTGAGGGCCTGTCTCAGGTGCCACCCCGGGCGATGGTCCCCGGTTCTCTCGACGGCTACCCGTATGGCAGCCCACGGATCGATGGGGGAGACCGGGGCGTCCGATCCCATAGCCAACGTGATTCCGGATTTCACCATGTCGGCGAATCGAAAGCAGCGGTCGGCTCGGTCTGCCCACATGACGTCGATGGCATCGCGGTCATCAACCATATGCAAGGGCTGGACACTGGCTCGTACACCCAGTTGTGCGAATCGGGGCAGGTCGGAATCGGTGAGGACTTGGGCGTGCTCCACTGATCCGGTGATACCGGTGGCATGGAAGGCGTCGAGGACTTCCCGGACAGCGCGGTCGCCAATCGCATGGGCGGCACACTGCAGGTTGGCAGTTTTCGCCCGCATCATAAGGTCGACGAGGTCTTCGGGCGTAATCGAGTCAACCCCCGCCCCGTCAGGCCCGCCTCCGGCCGGGTACGAGTCCATGCACCAGGCCGAGCGTGTCGACATCGATCCGTCGACGATGACCTTGAGCGGACCCATCGAGACCCGGCTAGGGCCAGGCTTGTGCGTAATAGGGGACTGCCCGGTGGCTAGCCCTTGTGCGATGGCCTCCTCAAGACGCTCGGGGTAGACGCTGACTTCGACCCGCACCGGGCAACGTCCGTCGGCCTCGCGGCGCAGCCAGGTTTCGACGGTGGTGTCGAATTCCATGTCACGGATGCCGATGATTCCCAGCCTCGCGGCAGCTCCAGCGCAGCTCCCCACCCAACCGTCGAGCACGTGTGGATCGACGTGGGAGAGCTGAGTCTGGATGTCGAAGCTGGCTTGTTCACGGAATAATCCATTGCCCTGAATGCCGAGTTCATGCATTGCTGCGGTATTGCACCACACCGAATGAAGGTCAGCAGAGACCAGGACGACTGCACGGTTCCCGGTCACAGCGTCGAGCTGAGCGGCGTCGGGATCAGAACCCCACATTGAGGATCGGAAACCAAACCCTTGCAGAACGGGTTCGTCACTGTCCATGCGTCTTTGGACGTGAGCAGCGACTTCTTTGAGCACTTCTTGGTAACCGGCGGTCTGACTCACCAGGAACTTACGTGACGCCAACGCCCATTGTCCGGTATGTACATGCTCGTCCCACAGCCCAGGCATGAGAATGCGTCCTTCGAGGTCGATACTCCGCACAGCCTCGGCGGAGTCGGTGGCACGCTGCCGGGCTTGTGGACCCACGGCGACGACGCGACCATTCAGCAGCACATCGGTGGGTTCGCCGGCTGACCCGTCAACCAGGTCGAGAATGCGGGCGTCGTGAAGCAGCAGCATGTCCAGATGGTCCCACCGTCTGAGGTCTATGTCATACTTCGGACGATTTTGAGAACCACTGCGAGTTCTCGCGACTCGGTGTACTGTGACAGCCATGTCGCGCGCGCTCCTGCTTGTGTGCCGCAGCGGGGCCCGTTGAAAGGGTGGCCTCCTCGCTGCGGGTGATCGGGCTGCCCGAGAAACCACACACGTTCGGAGAGATCACTACTGATGACGCGAATTCAGCCCCGCCCATGTCAGCTGACCGGCCATATGCCTATCGGTCGTTACAAGCCTTTCGTTCCACAGAAGCTGCCTGACCGCACTTGGCCCGACAAGACCCTCGATCACGCCCCTCGCTGGCTGTCTACAGATCTGCGCGACGGCAACCAAGCATTGATTGACCCCATGACGCCGGCTCGCAAGATGCGTATGTTCGAGCTGCTCATCGAGATGGGCTACAAGGAAATCGAGATTGGTTTTCCGTCGGCGTCCCAGGCTGACTTCGACTTCGTGCGTCAAGTCATTGAGTCCGGGATCATCCCTGACGACGTCACTATCTCTGTACTGACCCAGGCTCGCGAAGATCTCATTGAACGCACCGCACAGAGTCTCGTTGGTGCTCACCGCGCCACCATTCACATGTACAACGCGGTTGCCGAACTGTTCCGTCGCGTCGTGTTCAAGATTAACGAAAAACAGTGCATTGACCTGGCTCACCGCGGCACTGAATGGGTCGTCAAGTACGCCGAGAAGTACTTGGACGACGTTGAGTTTGGTTACGAGTATTCCCCGGAGATTTTCACCCAGACCCCGACCGACTTCGCCATTGAGGTATGCCACTCTGTTATGGACGTCTGGCAGCCCGGACCGGACCGTGAGATCATCCTCAACCTGCCGGCCACCGTTGAGATGAGCACGCCGAACACCTACGCCGATCAGATCGAGTATTTCTGCCGCAATATCCGTGACCGACAGTACGTGTGCGTCTCTCTGCATCCCCACAACGACCGGGGGACCGCAGTCGCAGCCGCCGAGTTCGCCCAGATGGCTGGCGCCGATCGCGTCGAGGGCTGCCTTTTCGGGCACGGTGAGCGTACCGGCAATGTTGATTTGGTCACTCTGGGCATGAACCTGGTCAGCCAGGGAGTTGACGCTGGTATCAACTTTTCCGATATGCCGAAGATCCGGCGCACCGTCGAGTACTGCACCGGTCTGCCGGTTCCCGCTCGGCAACCATACTCGGGCGATCTGGTCTTCACCGCCTTCTCCGGATCTCACCAGGACGCCATCAAGAAGGGTCTGGAGGACCTGGAACGTCGCGCCGAGGAACAGGGTATCGGTATCCACGAGATTGACTGGGAGGCCCCGTACCTGCCTGTCGACCCGCACGACCTGGGTCGTACCTATGAGGCCGTCATCCGCGTCAACAGCCAGTCTGGCAAGGGCGGCATGGCGTACCTCATGAAGACCGAGCACCAGGTTGACCTGCCGCGTCGTTTGCAGATCGAGTTTTCTCACGCGGTGCAGAGCTACACCGACGACCAGGCCCGCGAGATTTCCCACGACGAGATCTGGGATCTGTTCAACCGCGAATACCTTCAGGCCCCCGGTATCGAGTTGGTCAGCAGCACAACCTCGACGGAGTCTGGTACTTACCAGCTCACTGCCAACCTGAGAAATGACGGCAAGGAAACCCAGATCCATGGCGAGGGCAACGGGGCGGTCTCGGCCTTCATCGACGCTCTGGCTTCCCTCGACATCGCCGTCCAGGTGCTCGACTACTCCGAGCACGCCATGACCTCCGGCGGTACCGCGAAGGCGGCCGCTTATGTGGAATGCGAGATTGGAAACGGAGAGACCTCGCAGATCCTGTGGGGCGTCGGAATTGATCCCGACATCACGCAGGCGTCTTTCAAAGCCGTTGTTAGTGCGGTGAATCGCTCCCGACGCTGACATGGCCGATCAGTGGTAGGGCCAATCAGCGATTATCGGTGGGGTTTACCTCGTTGGGCACGGCCCCACCGAATCTGCGATCCCGTTTGGCGTACTCCAGGACGGCGTCCCACAAGTCACGGCGATCCACGTCGGGCCACAGAACGTCGGAAAACACCATCTCGGCATAGGCCGACTGCCACAGCAGGAAGTTCGAGGTTCGTTGTTCTCCCGAGGAGCGCCAGAATAGGTCGACGTCAGGGATCTCCGGTTCGTCGAGGTGGGTGCGGAAAGTCTTCTCGGTGATGTGATCGGGGTTGATTTTGCCTTCGGCGGCCAGTCGAGCGATGTCTCGCACTGCGTCGACGATTTCTGCGCGACCACCGTAGTTGACGCAGAACTGCAGGGTCAGAACCGTGTTATCAGCCGATTGCTCTTCGGCCGACTCCAACTCTTTGATGACCGACTTCCACAGCTTAGGCCGACGTCCGGCCCAGCGGATACGAACACCCATGGCGTCGAGTTGGTCGCGACGACGATGGATGACGTCGCGGTTGAACCCCATCAGCCAATGCACTTCGTCGGGGGAGCGTTTCCAGTTTTCGGTCGAGAAGGCGTAGGCACTCAGGTACGGAATGCCCATCTCGATGGCACCCTCGATCACGTCGAAGAGAGCGTCTTCGCCACGGGCATGTCCCGCTGTGCGTTTGAGTCCGCGCTGCTTGGCCCAGCGTCCGTTGCCGTCCATGACGATGGCGACGTGCTGGGGGATGAGCTCGGGGGGAAGCTGCGGGGGACGAACTCCAGACGGATGCGGCAGTGGGCCGCGCTTTGGGGGTCGCGGTGTGGTGTGGGCCATGGGTTACAGCGTAGTGGCGTCGCGAAACTTCCTGGTTCCCAGCACATGCTTGCTTGAAGTCGGCGGGGTCAACAGCTTCAATTCGGATAAACGATGATGACGAACCGTTGTCCGTCATGGCGGCCACATGGAACATGACGCCGCCTGTGTACTTGCTGCGTCACAGGGTGGTCCAGACGATGATGATTCCCGATCCGAGACAAGCGATGATTGAGGCAACGCTGGTCCAGTGGCCGATACGTTCTCGAGTTCGTCCGGAGATACCGGAGGAATTGGGCCGCAGGCGATCAATCACGACTGGTAACCATGCTGGAATGAGGACGATCCACCAGGAAACGATGAGGGTAAGGATACGCACGATGAGCGGCAAATCAGCTGTTCCGATGCGTTGGCTAGACGAGATGAACAGCGGAATCGTCGTGAAATTAGTGGCCATGCCAAGGGCTCCCCACGTGAACATGCCATGAGTCCCTGTGGATCGCGGACCTGACGATTTCTTGCGTCGCAATCCTCGGATACTGCGGGATCCCCATTTTTTCCACGCCAAGTAACAGCCGAAGAGGAACAGCAGAATACCCAGCACGCGGTCAACGGTGTGGGAGGCCAGCTGACGGGAGGCGAAGTCAGTGGCGGCACTTCCAAGCAAACCAAAACTCGTGATACCGATCGCGCCGAGTACCAGGCCTGCCCCAGACACGAAGGCCCAGCCATGGTTTTGTTTTTGGCCATGAACAGCGGCGCTGGCATTGAGGATCATGACCGGACTGACAGCTGCCACGAGCACCAGATACCACACGCTGCCGAGCAGCGCGACAAAGGTATCCATGGGGCTTCTCCTGGTCCAAGGGTGTCTACAACGTTACTGGGTGGGGCAGGTTCAAGGCTTGCGGACACCCTCTGAAACGCCATCTGCGACGATTTTGCGCAGAGCATTTTCAGGTGAACGCCGTGTCGGAGGGACAATAAGGGTCATGCCCACTTACCGCGATCAAGCTGTTGTCTTGCGCACTCATAAGTTGGGCGAGGCTGATCGAATCGTCTCCATGTTGTCGCGGGAGCACGGGAAGATTCGCGCGGTGGCCAGAGGGGTTAGACGCACGTCCAGCAAATTTGGGGCCCGGCTCGATCCTTTTAACCTCGTCGATCTGCAGCTTGTTCAAGGACGAAACCTTGACGTGGTTGCACAGGTGGAGTGCTTGCACCCCTATTCCGCACCTCTGCGTCAGGATTATGGGCTGTTCACGGCTGCGGAAGTCATGGTCGAGGCCGCCGACCACTTGGTCCCGGTGGATCGGGAGCCAGCCCCAGCCCAGTATCGGCTTCTTGCTGGTGCCTTGCGGGTTCTCGGACAGGGGACCAATGACGGCCCGCGTCCACCTGAAATGGTGCTGGATTCCTACCTGTTGAGGTCGTTGTCGGCATCGGGATATGCCCCGGACCTCGTTGATTGTGTTCGCTGTGGAGCACCTGGGCCGCACCCTGGGTTTTCGCCCAGCCTGGGAGGTGTGGTTTGCATTAACTGTCAGCCTCCGGGTACGCCTCATCCTCATGAGGAGACAATCGCCTATTTGCGGGCGCTGCTGGTGGGGGATTGGCCTGCTACGCGGGAGGTGACATGGCCGAGAATCCGGGAGGGGTCGGGCCTCGTTGCGGCATTCGTGTCTTGGCACATGGATCGAGGGTTGCGTTCGTTGCCATTCCTGGAGCGGTAGCAACTAGTGGCCAACGGCGACGGCAAGAGTATGTGCTGAATCAGTACTTGGAAGTCCAATCAGGTTTCGCGAAGGGGTTTTGCGCGTGGGATTCGTGCATTGACGACCCACCAGCCATTGCGCAGGCCAATAGAGATTTTTCCGCGCAGCAAAGAGACGCGCTCATTGAGCCGCTCGATGCCCATTCCAGTGGAGCGGACGGGGTCAATATCGGATTCAGTAACAGGGTTCGAGACGGTGACGACGACATCATCGTCATCGTCTCGAACAATGATCTTTGCGGTGGCCGGTCCGTTGTGCTTGATGGCGTTCGCCGTCGATTCGTCCAATATCCGGTTGACGGCGTCAGAAACACTGATCGGCATTGGTTCACAATCAACCGACCAATCGACGTGCCACCCTAAGGTTTCCAGTCGTCTCACCATGGCGGCCACGGTGGCCTCGACAGAGCTTTCATGGGTGGGGGAGGACACCAGTGGAATATCCTGGTTTCGCAGCACCAATAACAGACGCTGAAGGTCGTCGAGAGCTGTCCGGGACGTCGTTTCAATGGACTTCGACGCCGTGACGACTTCCTTGTCAGCGCTATTGAGACGCAGAGAAGCTGCCAGCATTGTGATGACAGTGAGATCCTTGGCCACGACGTCGTGGAGTTCGGCTGCCAACTGTTGACGCTCTTCCGCGCGGGCGCGGGCCGCCTGTTTCAAGGCTTCGGCGGCTTGGGCCTCGGCTTTTTCACGGCGGTTGTCCATCCAGCGGAAGGCTGAGCCGAGGGCTGTTCCGATACCGGCGGCGGTCAAGGCTATTAAAAGAGCCGATATCCAAGGGGTATGTGTTGGAGAAATGATTGATGGTGAAGTCATCACCGCAATACCAAGAAAAATGGCCAAGCCATGTTTCTTTAGTCCATGTTGGCTAGCGAGGAAAGCCAACAGACCCAAGATCAGCAAGCCTAGTGCAAAATTCTCGATAACAATGCATCCGATGAGTGAAACGAGGAGTAATATCTCCTGTGCCTGTGGCCATCGTGCGCAGAACAATGCCGCGATACTCAAAGCGTAAGCCACCAAGACCCATACAAAGGCATAATGGTGACCGCCTAGTGTCGCGGCAATGCGGATATCATCAATACCCGACAGTATTAGAACGGTGATGACTATAGTCGCCACACCGATACTGCGTCGAGTTTGAGTTTCCTTACGTGCGGGGCTCGTTTTCGATGGGCTAGGAGAACTCATGTGAATGGAGTCCCAGATATGTCATTCAATAGTGAGATCTATCTCATTTCTGGGGAATTTGCCACTGTGGGCCACACCAGTCGGGGTAGTAGGAGCACAGGGCATAAGCAATTCCCCTGACCTGAGTCTTGGGCTGAGCGGCAACGGCGTTCTCAACGGCGGTGGGCTCCGGAGCAGCTTGAGCAGGAACGGCGGCGATGGAGAAGGAGCTGACGGCTAGGGTGGCCAGGGCAGTGGCGATCACTTTCTTCATGGCAGCCACCTTATCGTCGGGCAGGTTCACCTACAACGGCCTTAGCGTGTTTTTCAGAGTGATTAATGTGATGAGAGTCATGCGATCGCCGTTGTCGGGTGAGAGGATGTGCGAGGATGTAAGCCCGGCGGGGTTATCCGGATACCTCGAGTTGATGGCGGTACATGACTGAGCGCTGGCGACATATGTTCGGGTGGTCATTTTCTTGGCCAAGGACGCAGTAAGTCCAGCGGTAGCATAGGGAGGCGTGGTGTCAGTTCGACTCGTCGTTACTGACGATCATCCGATCATGAGGCAGGCTCTGGCGGGCTATTTCTCACGGTTAGAGGAGATGGAGGTTGTCGGTCAGGCCTCCAATGGACGTGAAGCCGTCCAGCTCGTCGACCAGCTGTTGCCCGACATCGTCCTCATGGATCTCAAGATGCCTGAGATGGATGGTCTGACCGCCACCCGAATGATCGTTTCCCGTCACCCGTCAGTCCGTGTCGTTGCGTTGACGACCTTCGCCCGCCGAGACATTGTTGTTGAAGCCATCCTGGCTGGCGCAGCCGGATATCTCCTCAAGGAGTCTGAGCCTGAAGCCGTCATCGCCGGGGTGCGCGCCGTCATGGCCGGTCAGGTGACTGTCTCTCCAGAAGTTGCCCAAGGGGTAGTTGCGGCACTCACAGCTCAGACCGGGGGCAATGGAGCACCTCGTCACGTTGACATGACGCCAGTAGAACTCTCTGAGGCTGACGACGACGTCCTCAAACTTCTCGCTGAAGGGTTGCCGAATGCGGCCATCGCCAAGGAACTGTGCCTCAGCGAGTCCGCAGTCAAACAGCGTCTCGGCCATCTGGCGAAGAAACTGGGGGTACGCAGTCGCCTCGAGGTGCTGGTGCGCGCCTGCGAGATGGGACTCGTTACCCCTCGGCTTCGTCGCTGACCAGCTCGCGTTTGGCTGAGCAGTCCGAGCAGACCCCGAACAGTTCTAGTTCGTGGCCGGTGTCGCTGAACCCGTGCTCAGCGGCAACGTCACGTGCCCAGTCCTCCAGTATCTTCTCCGGGCCAATCTCGACGGCCTTGCCACACTTGCGGCACACGAGATGGTGATGGTGAGCTGACGAACAGCGTCGATAGGTCATTTCGCCATCCACGGAGCGAATGGCGTCAAGCTCGCCGTCCTCGGCCATCGTTTGCAGGTTCCGATACACCGTGGCCAGACCGACCTGATCCCCGCGTTCCCTCAGCTGGTCGTGGACCTGCTGGGCGGTAAGGAAGAATGACTCGTCGTCAAACAGAGCACGGATGGCAACGCGCTGTTTGGTGGTACGGCGTCGATTCTCCACTACGATCACCTCACTGCTGGGCGTGGAATTGGCTCAAATCTACTCCAGCGGTCTGTTGGGGGTTTCCGAAGTCCATTCTCGCGGGCAGCACCAGTTCCGTAGGTCCTGATATCGCGTGGTTGCCGGTAGGCTAGTCACCGGCCTCGCTGCCCGGACACACAGATCCGTTGGTGGCGCTGCCCGCGTGGGCACCATCCGGGTGTCCACTCCAATGAGGACTTGGAAGAAAGGGACGGCTGTGGCCTCCACCAGCACACTCGACAACGTTATCAACCTCTGTAAGCGGCGCGGATTCGTGTTCCCGTGCGGGGAGATTTACGGCGGCACCCGAGCCGCCTGGGATTACGGCCCCTTCGGTGTCGAACTTAAGGAGAACATTAAGAGGCAGTGGTGGCGTTACATGGTCACCCGTCGTGACGATGTCGTCGGACTTGATTCCTCGGTGATCCTGCCTCGTGAGGTGTGGGTTGCGTCCGGTCATGTTGGCGTCTTCAATGATCCGCTGACCGAGTGCCTGTCCTGCCACAAGCGTATGCGCGCCGACCATCTGCAGGAGGCTCATGCTGCCAAGCACGGGATCGACAATCCGGACTCGGTTCCGCTGGAGGAGATTAACTGCCCCAACTGTGGCAACAAGGGGCAGTGGACCGAACCTCGCGACTTCAACATGATGCTCAAGACGTACCTCGGTCCGGTCGAGGATGAATCCGGTCTGCATTACCTGCGCCCCGAGACCGCTCAGGGGATCTTCATCAACTTCCAGAATGTGCTAACCAGCGCGCGCAAGAAGCCACCGTTCGGCATTGCCCAGACAGGTAAATCTTTCCGCAACGAGATCACCCCGGGGAACTTCATCTTCCGGACTCGTGAATTCGAGCAGATGGAGATGGAGTTCTTTGTAGAACCCGGAACAGATGAGGAATGGCACCAATACTGGATCGACAACCGCACCGCGTGGTACACCGACCTTGGTATTGATCCAGACAACCTGCGTCACTACGAGCACCCCAAGGAGAAGCTCTCTCACTACTCCAAGCGCACCGTCGACATCGAGTACAAGTTCGGGTTCGCCGGTTCTGACTGGGGAGAACTCGAGGGTATTGCCAATCGCACCGACTTCGACCTGGGGACCCACACGAAGCATTCAGGTAAAGACCTGTCGTATTACGACCAGGCCAACAACAAGCGTTACCTGCCATACGTGATTGAACCAGCGGCCGGTCTCACCCGCTCCCTGATGGCTTTCATGGTCGACGCCTACACCGAGGACGAGGCCCCGAATGCTAAGGGTGGAGTCGATAAGCGCACCGTCTTGAAGTTGGATCCGCGCCTCTCACCGGTCAAGGCTGCTGTGTTGCCGCTGAGCCGTAATTCCGACCTGTCGCCGAAGGCCCGCGACCTTGCCGCCCGCCTACGTCAGCATTGGAATGTCGATTTCGATGACTCCCAGGCCATCGGCAAGCGGTATCGGCGCCAGGACGAGATTGGTACTCCGTTCTGTGTCACCGTCGACTTTGATTCTCTTGACGATGACGCCGTGACGGTCCGCGAGCGCGACACGATGGCCCAGGAGCGTATCGCCATTGACAAGGTTGAGGAGTTCCTCGCCGGCAAGCTGCTCGGCTGCTAGTCGTTAGGTCGGACCAATCTGGCGACTGGTCACATTGGGGTCGGGGTATCCAATGCGGTTATCCCGACCCCACTTCATCCGGCGTATACGTCATCTTTTAGTCTGTTGGGACAGCAGTGAAAGGATGATGACCCCATGAGCGTGCCTGCCGTTCGAGAGCGCCGCGAACTTGAACACCGGGGGGATGCCGTGACCATTCGTGCGCGTAGCGCCCCACGTCCCTCTAACGTCACACTGAAATTGGTGATGGCTATTACGGGGACGATCTTCGCGTTGTTCGTCTTCGTCCATATGGTCGGAAACCTGAAGGCCTTCATGGGCCCAGATGATTACAACGCCTACGCGGAGTTTCTCCGCACGGTTTTGTATCCGCTGTTCCCCATAGGTGGGGTGTTGTGGTGTTTCCGGATCGTTCTGCTCGTCTGTCTGGTTCTGCACGTGTGGGCTGGTCTGACGATCTGGGTTCGGGGACGACGTGCCCGGGGGAAGTTCTCTCGACACCACATGAAAGCGTTGGGGTGGGGAGCCCGCACTATGGTGCTGTCAGGCATCGTCATCCTTGCCTTTGTCGTGGTGCATATTCTCGATCTGACCTTGGGTAAGGGCGTCGCTTCGTCATCGTTCCGGGGACCTGTCAACGAAGGAACCCCTGACATCCAGATCACCGCCTACCAGAACCTCATCGCCAGTCTGTCGCGTCCGGGGATGGCGATCTTCTACACCGTCGTGATGGTCATCATCGGGTTGCATATCTGCCAGGGCGTGCGCAACACCATCAATGACTTCGGCGGAACCGGTCGTCGTCTCCGTACTGTCTGGACAGTGATCGGCCTGCTCATCGCGTTGGCCATTGTGGTGTGTAACGGCGCACTTCCCATGCTCATTCTTGCCGGGGTGATCTCATGAAAAACGTCATCGATGCCATCATCAAGCCTCTCGGGAAGATTGCCGGTCGCCACGGTGAGGAGACCGTGGGCGAGCCGGTCAACGAGTTGTCCGAGCAGCCCCAGCCGCGGCGAGCCGAAGCGAGTGAGCCGAAGCGAGCGGTTTGCAAGGCAGCGGAGGCACGCGACACGTTGGGGGTCGCTCAAAAGAAGGCCGGATACCTCGTCGGTGATGAGCTGGACGGCAACGTCCCTGAGGGAGATCCGCTGACCTCGTGGACTCGACGTCAAAGTGAGTACAAGCTGGTCAACCCCGCCAATCGTCGCAAGATGAACGTCATTGTGGTAGGAACCGGCCTGTCGGGTTCCGGTGTCGCTGCGACCTTGGGGCAGCTCGGCTATCACGTGGATGCCTTCTGTTTTCACGACTCGCCACGCCGAGCCCATTCGGTAGCCGCCCAGGGCGGCATTAACGCAGCTCGGGCTCGCAAAGTTGACGGTGACTCCCTCAAGAGGTTCGTTAAGGACACGGTCAAGGGAGGCGACTATCGCGGACGCGAGGCCGACGTGGTCCGGCTTGGCACCGAGTCGGTTCGGGTTATCGACCACATGTATGCGATCGGCGCCCCGTTCGCCCGCGAATATGGCGGTCAGCTGGCCACCCGGTCCTTCGGCGGCGTCCAGGTTTCTCGTACCTATTACACCCGTGGTGAGACCGGCCAGCAGCTCGAGGTCGCCTGTTCTCAGGCCCTGCAGGCCCAAATTGACGCCGGCTCGGTGACGATGCACAACCGCACCGAGATGCTCGACCTCATTGTCGCCGACGGCAAGGCTCAAGGCATTGTCACTCGTGACCTGCTCACCGGCGACATCAAGGCATGGACGGCTCACGTCGTCATCCTGTGTACCGGCGGATACGGATCGGTCTATCACTGGTCCACCCTCGCCAAGGGATCCAACGCCACCGCGACATGGCGGGCTCACCGTCAGGGGGCCTATTTCGCCAGTCCTTGTTTCGTTCAGTTCCATCCGACGGCCTTGCCCGTCAGTTCGTACTGGCAGTCCAAGACCACCCTCATGAGCGAGTCGTTGCGCAATGACGGTCGGATTTGGGTGCCGAAGAAGGCCGGTGACGACCGTGCTGCCAATGACATCCCCGAGGAGGAACGCGACTACTACTTGGAGCGCAAGTATCCAGCCTTTGGCAACTTGACGCCGCGTGATGTCGCCTCCCGTAACGCTCGGACTCAGATCGACAGTGGCCACGGAGTCGGCCCGCTGAAGAACTCGGTGTACTTGGACTTCCGTGACGCGATTCAGCGGCTGGGCAAGAAGACCATTGCGGAGCGCTACGGCAACCTCTTCGACATGTACCTCGACGCGACTGGGGAGGACCCCTACGAGGTGCCAATGCGAATCGCTCCAGGAGCCCACTTCACGATGGGTGGTTTGTGGGTTGACTATGACCAGATGAGCACGATCCCGGGCTTGTTCGTCGGCGGCGAGGCCTCAAATAACTACCACGGTGCGAACCGGCTGGGAGCTAACTCTCTGTTGTCTGCCAGCGTTGATGGGTGGTTCACTCTGCCGTTGTCGGTGCCAAATTACTTGGCGGGATTCGTCGGCAAGCCGGTCCTTCCGCTGGATGCCCCCGAAGTCACCGCAGCCATCGAGCGGGTTCAGAAACGTACCGACGCCCTCCTTAACTGTGGCGGGACCCATCGTCCGGAGTGGTTCCATCGCAAGCTCGGAGACATTCTTTATGAGCATTGCGGAGTCTCCCGTGATGAGGCGGGCCTGCTCGAAGGCCTGTCCAAAGTACGTGCGCTGCGGGAGGAATTCTGGCGCGACGTCAAGGTCGTCGGACGTGGGGATCGACTCAATCAGGAGCTTGAGAAGGCCGGTCGAGTCGCTGATTTCATTGAGCTTGGCGAAGTCATGATCCTCGACGCCTTGGATCGTCGGGAATCAGCTGGTGCGCACTTCCGTACCGAATACGCCACTGAGACTGGCGAGGCCAAACGTAACGACGACGACTGGTGTGCGGTTTCGGCTTGGGAGACCCGACCGGACGGCACCCATGTTCGTCACAGCGAACCGCTGACGTTCTCGTTGATCGATCTGCAGGTGAGGGATTACCGATGAGGGTGACACTGGACATTTGGCGTCAGGACGGCCCGAACGCCAAGGGATATTTCGAGCACCACGTTGTGGAGGATGCGGAGCCGGAGTGGAGCATTCTCGAGTTGCTCGACCGGCTCAACGACCAGATCGTCGAGAATGGTGGCGATCCGATCGTCTTCGAGTCCGACTGTCGTGAGGGAGTGTGCGGATGCTGCGGATTTGTCGTCAACGGCAAGCCCCACGGGCCTCTGCCGAACACCCCGGCGTGTCGTCAACACTTGCGAGCGTTCCCAGAGATCACCCACTTCAAGATCGAGCCGTTCCGCTCGGCGGCCTTCCCAGTTATTCGTGACCTGGCCATCGACCGGTCCAGCCTGGATCGCCTGGTGCAGGCTGGTGGAACTGTCGACGTCATGACGGGAACTGCCCCCGACGCCGATTCGGTGCCCCAACCTCATGCCGAGGCTGAGCAAGCCCTCGACTTTGCCTCCTGCATTGGATGTGGAGCCTGTGTGGCGGCTTGCCCGAACGGCGCAGCCATGCTCTTTGCCGGCGCAAAGCTTTCGCACTTGGCGATGATGCCGCAGGGCCGCCATGAGCGCTCGAAGCGAGCTCGTCGCATGGTCAACGCCCTAGACGAGAACTTCGGTCCTTGCTCCCTCTACGGGGAGTGCGTCGAAGCCTGCCCAGTGAGTATTCCGCTGGTCGCCGTCGCCCGGGTGAACCGGGAGCGTTGGCGTGCCGGGTTCCGAGGAGCGCGCAGCAAGGACAACTGATCGGCGCGGGGAGACGATCGGAGGGCTGGCACCTGTGGTACCAGCCCTCTGCGAGTTCGATGAGTGGTTAGTCGAAGTCCAGGCCTAGGTCGAGGGCGGGGGCTGAATGGGTAATGGCACCGACCGCGATGTAATCGACTCCGGTTGCGGCCACGTCCTTGGCACGATCGACGGTTAGGCCGCCGGAGGCTTCGGTGACGACACCGTGGGGCCGACAGATACTAACCGCTTCCGTCATATCTGTGTCGTCCATGTTGTCGAGCAGAATCGTTGTGACTCCCGCTTCAACAGCCTCGCGCACTTGGTCGACGGTGTCGCATTCCACCTCGCAAATAATGCCGGGCTGCCGGGTTCGCACCGCCTGGACAGCAGCCGTGAGGGACCCTGCCGCAGCAATGTGATTGTCCTTGATGAGGGCCGCGTCTGACAGGCCCATGCGATGATTGAGCCCACCGCCGCAGCGCACCGCGTACTTGTCGAGGTCACGCAGGCCGGGGATGGTTTTGCGGGTGTCGCGGACCTTGGTTCTCGTGCCGTCGAGGGCGTCAACCCATTGGGAGGTTGCCGTCGCCACACCGGAGAGGTGGCTGGCCAAGTTGAGCATGGTTCGCTCTGCCACTAACAGGGTCCGCAGCGCCCCCGTGACGGTGACGATGGTGTCCCCGGGGCGGACTCGAGCGCCGTCGTCGAGGTGAACGGCGGACTCGACGTGGGTTCCAGTGCGCTTGGCGAGAGTGTGCAGCACAGCTGTGGCGACAGGAATACCGGCCAAACAACCGTGCTGACGAGCTCTGATGGCGGCTCGCCCCACGTAGTCGCCGAAGATGGACTCAGTGGTGACGTCGGTGCCTCCCCTCAGGTCTTCGTCCAGACAGATGGTGATCGTCTTGACGACTAGATCAGGGTTGAGGCCGCGATCTGAGAGGGTGTGAGCCAAAGTGTCGGGGAGTGCCCTCATGCGGTTTTCCTCTCCTGGTGGTGCGTGATGACAGTAGGACGTCCCTCGACTAGACGCAGATCGGTATGTACCTGGAAGGACGGATCTTGTCGTGGGTGGTCGCTGCGGCGGTGTGCTCCACGTGATTCCCTGCGCCACAGAGCTGCGGTAGCCAGGGCTGTTGCTACCAGCGCAGCGTTGGTTGCGGTGAGGGTGGCGTTGTCGAGATCCTCGGTGGGGGTCATGTGGTCAAGGTCGTGGATGGCTCGCTGGAGACCGTTGGCATGGCGACTGATAAAGATGTCGCGGTCCATGATGGTGCGTACACCTTCCAACTGGTCACCAGACAACCAGCGTCGGTGTCGCGGATACTCGCTGATCTGAGAGGTTGACGCGACGGGGCCTGAGGGGTTGGTGGAGCAGCGCCCGCTGCGTTCCCCAGTGATGAGGGCTTCAGTCAAGGAATTGGACGCTAACCGATTGGCACCGTGAACTCCAGTGCAGGCGGCCTCACCGACGGCCAGCAGACCGGGAACCGAGGTGCGCCCATCCATGCCGGCAGCGATGCCGCCGCAATGGTAGTGGGCTCCAGGGGTGACGGGGATTGGCTGGGTACAAGGGTCGATTCCGTGTTCGCGGCAACTGGCCAGAATTGTGGGGAAACGACGTTGCCACGTGTTCTCGCCGAATCCAGTGGCGTCGAGGAGTACATGGTCAGATTCGGTTGCGATCATGGCCTGGTACTCGGCTGCCGAAACGACGTCGCGAGGAGCGAGGTCTTGCAGCGGGTGGACGCCGGTCATGATACGGCGACCGTTGACGTCGAGTAGGACGGCACCCTCGCCGCGCACCGCCTCCGAGATGAGAGGAGAACGGCCTTGTTGTCCCGGAAGAAAGAGGACGGTGGGGTGGAATTGCATGAATTCGGGGTCACGGATCGTCAGTCCGGCGCGCAGCGCGGCGGCCATCCCGTCACCAGTACATACTGAGGGATTCGAGGTGGCCGACCATAGCGCTCCGACTCCGCCGGTGGCCAGTACGACGCAGCCCGCTGGGATCGTAACCGTCGTGCCGCCTGACAGGGCGGTCACCCCGCGTGCCGTCCCGCTCGGGCCAATGATGAGGTCGATCAGGCGGGTGTTTGTCAGAACCGTGATTCCAGTTCCTTCCAGCTGAGCGCTGAGGCATTGATGGACTTCGTGTCCGGATCGGTCGCATTCGGCGTGGAGAACCCGGCGGGCGTGGTGACCTCCCTCGAGGTGCAGATCAGGCTCGCCGTCGGCCCCGGTATCGAAGTGGGCACCCAGATCCATGAGGTGACGCAGGGTTTGTGGGGCGTGATGTACCAGATCGTCGACGTTGCTGCGGTGGCACAGGCCCGCACCTGCGGCGAGGGTGTCGTCAAGATGAAGAGAGAAGGAATCGTCTTTTCCCCAGACCGCAGCTAGGCCGCCCTGGGCCAAATCGGTGGAGGAATCGTTGATGTCCTCGCGGGTCATGATCGTTACGGAGTGCCCGGCCTTGGCGGCGGCCAGGGCGCATGACAGACCTGCAGCTCCGCTGCCGACGACGAGGACATCGCACTGAGGCTCAGGCATGTGCTGGCTCCTTGGTAGTGGTCGTCCCGCCGATGGCGATCATGCGTTCAACGGCGGTGCGAGCTTTCTCGGCCAGGGCAGGGTCGACGGTGACGACCTCGGTGCTGGTCTGTAGGCAGTGCAGCAACTTCTCGGGAGTAATCATCTTCATGAAGGGGCATACGGCGTCCGGGTTAACCGGGGTAAAAGTAGTGCTGGGGTTGGCCTGGCGCAGCTGGTGCAACATCCCGGTCTCGGTAGCAACCAGGACTTGGCGGTTGTGCGTGGCGCGGGCAGCGTCGAGCATTCCACCAGTCGACAACACGTGGGTTCGCTCCCTGGGAAGGTCGCCATTACTAGTCAGCCACAGGGCACTGGTGGTGCAGCCGCACTCAGGGTGAATGTAGAGGTCGGCTTCTGGGTTGGCCTTGACCTGGTCGCACAGCTCGGTGGGGGAGATGTCAGCGTGCACATGGCATTCGCCCATCCAGACATGGATATTGTGACGTCCGGTCATACGGCGTACGTGAGCACCAAGAAACTGGTCGGGGCCGAAGAGGATTTCCTGGTCAGCCGGGAGGGAATTGACCACGTCGACGGCGTTTGAGCTAGTGCAGCAGATATCGGACTCGGCCTTAACCTCGGCAGTGGTGTTGACGTAGGTGACAACGGCGGCATGTGGGTGTTCGGCCTTCCAGGCCCGCAGCTGATCGACAGTGAGGGAATCGGCCAAGGAACAGCCGGCGTTGGCGTCAGGGATGAGGATGGTCTTGTCGGGGCACAGTAGAGCAGCGGTTTCCGCCATGAAGTGGACTCCGGCCAGCACGATGGTGTGTGCCGAACTCTTGGCGGCCAGGCGTGCGAGGGCCAAGGAGTCGCCAACGTGGTCGGCCACGTCTTGGATCTCGGGTGCCTGGTAGTTGTGGGCGAGGATGATCGCGTCTCGCTCTTGTGCCAGGCGGCGGACATCGTCGGCCCAGGTTGGGGGCACGTGGGGGGTGGCGCAGTCGGTGGTCACGAGAACGGCTCCTTTCAAATAATCGACGCACAGTCTAGAACTAATCGCCTGATAGGCGAAAACCGAAAGGCGAGGCTGGCCCGATAAGCTGACCTCGTGGTGACAACCGATCACACTGACGCAGCAGGTGCTGGCCCGCGTCCGACTTATCGAGACCAGCGCGGGGTGGCGAAATACCGTCACGAGGTACTGGCTGTTGTCGTCAGGGCCTCAGGGACTCAACTTGAGGTGCTCGTCAAGGATCGATGTCGAGAACCCTTCACCGGAATGCCTGCTCTGCCCGGAGGCCCACTCGAGGTGAACGAGACCATGGAGCAGGCGGTTGTCCGTCACCTCAGGGACTTCCTGGACGTCTCTCTACTGGGCCATCGCGAACAGTTGTCGACTCTTTCCGAGCCGGGACGTGACCCTTTTGAAAGGACCGTTGCGACCACCTACCTGGGTTTGGTAGCCCCCGATGTCCAGGCCAACGGGGGAGCGCGCTGGCTGCCGGTGCGTGAGTCCGGACCAATGGCCTTCGACCACGCTCACGCTGTGGAGGAAGCCGTCGTCAGACTGTGTGGCAAGGTTTCATACACCAACATCGCCCATGCCTTGGCCCCGGCAGAATTCACCTTGGCCCAGCTGCGAGATATCTATTGTGCATGTCTGGGCTACGACGTCGACGTCACGAACTTGTCGCGGGTGCTGCGTCGGCGTGGCCAGATCGTCAAAACCGGTCACCTCGCGGAGTCGGGGCAACGAGGCGGCCGTCCGCCTGCGACCTGGACCTTCACCCGTCACGACTACGAGGTCACCGACCCCTTCGCGGTTCTGCGTCCGGCGTCACGAGACAAGCAATCGCGGACATCGCGGGGACTTGGCTGCGAGGTTCTGTGAGGCTCAACGGGTGCGCGCGGCAGTCCGTCGCACGTGAAGACCGGTGAGAATCATTTGGGCACCCAGGCACGCCCCCACCCCTTCGCCAGCGCGCATTCGCAGCTCCATGAGCGGTTCCAAACCCAATTCGGCAAGCACAGCCTGATGGGCGTATTCCCGAGAAGCATGGGAAGCCACCAACCAGCCTTGGAGGCCCGGGGAGAGCTTGGTGGCAAGGAGGGCAGCCACGCTCGTGGCCAGTCCGTCGAGGACGATGGGTGACCCAGCCTGAGCCGCTCCCAGGCATATTCCGGCGAGAACCGCGAACTCAGGTCCACCGAGGGCTGCCAGTAGATGTTCAGGGTCGCTGGGCCGTGCATGAGTGCGAGCCAATGCAGCCGTGATGACCTCAGCCTTGCGCTCGACCATTGCGGTGTCGCTGCCGGCCCCCAGACCGACGGCTTTGTGGGGATCCAGGCGCGTGAGGACACTAGCCAGAGCGGACGCTACGGTGGTGTTTCCGACGCCGACTTCTCCTAGACAAACCAAGCCGGCCTCAGCAACTTCCTCGCCCAATGTCTGTCCGTTACGCAGCAGGGTCTCTACCTGCGACCGGGCCATGGCGTCGGTATGCAGGAGATCACCGCGTCTTCCGGGAACGCGCATGGAGCGGGCACCCTGCACCGGTTGTGCGACCCCGGCGTCGACGACAAGATGGGAAAGCCCGGCGGCAGCAGCTGTCGAGACGCCGAGTCCCGTCCCGGCAACTGAGGCAGCCATCACGTCATGAGTCACGGTGGGATCGAAGGCCGTCACACCCAGAGCGGAGACTGGGTGATCGGCCCCGACAAGGATGAGGGTGCCGCCGGTGATCTCGGTTCCACCAGCTGCCTCTACGCGGTCAAGGGTCTGGTCGAGCAGGCCGAGAGAGCCAGGCGGGGTGAGAAGTTGGTCAGCATTATCATGGGCAGCCACCACGCGGTCACGGCTCGGGGAGTGCAAAGTCTGCCGCAGAGCGGAGACGGGGGCCTCGGGCTGGCCATCGTCGGGCCAGCGATCGGTCAGAACGACCTCGGCTAGCGGGAGCCGCCGCGACCAGCCCCGTCGCTCTAACCCGGGAGCGGGGGGACGCTCATCTGGCCACCCCAAACAGAGCCACCCAAGTGTCTCGACTCCCTCGGGCAGATGAAGCAATGCGGCGAGTTCTTCCGGCTGGAAGAGGGTTACCCATCCCATTCCGAGGCCGTGAGCACGAGCCGTCAGCCACATATTCTCCACGGCGCAGGCGCAGCTCCACATATCAGCGTCGGTGAAGGTGTTGCGCCCCAGCACTCCGGAGGCGGGGGTACGACGATCGCAGGCCACAACCACGCCAACCGGGGCTTCGCGAATCCCCTCAAGCTGGAGGTCGAGAAGCCTGGCGCGACGGTCTGGGGTCAGTAAATTGGCCTGGCGCAGTCGCTCCCGGTCGGCCATGATGGCGGCCCGGTCGCGAATATCAGGGTCGCGCACCACGATGAACCGCCACGGTTGGCTGTGCCCAACGCTGGGAGCACGATGGCCAGCCCACAGGATGATGTCGACCAGATCGTGGGGGATGTCCTCGTTGCGGTAGCGACGGATGTCGCGTCGCGCATCGATAGCAGCATCGAGGTCGTGTTGCACCTGGTCGCCCAAGGACCACCCAGCAGGATCGGCGGCACGAGTGGCCGAGGAGGTGGTGTCGCCAATCGTGGGGATCGGACGGGCCCAACGCTTGCTGGTGGATGGGGTCTTATCAGGGGTGCTCACAAGATGAGGGTAGTGGGCAGCTTGTCGCGAGGAGTCGTCGGGATGGCGTGGCAATGTGGGGTGAGATGGCTTGCGGTGCCAGCTGAGATGGCATGACGGTTTCGGTTGAGCCGGTATGCCACGTCTAGCATGGGCTGGTGCTTTCCAGCCCTTTGACCTTGATCGCTCCTTCAGGCGGCACTGTTTCGGTGGACACCCCAGTGGTGTTGGCACCGATGGCCGGCGTCACCAATGCTGCTTTCCGTCAACTGTGCGCCGAACAGGGGGCAGGACTCTATGTGTGTGAGATGATAACCTCGCGCGGGCTGGTCTATGGCGATCGCAAGACTCACGACATGCTTGCCTTTGCCGACTGTGAAGACGTGCGTTCGGTCCAGCTCTACGGAGTTGACCCCGGAATGGTCGGTGAGGCGACGTCAATTCTGTGTGAGGAATACGGGGTCAGCCACGTCGATCTCAATTTTGGCTGTCCAGTACCCAAGGTCACCCGCAAGGGTGGCGGGGGAGTTTTGCCTTGGAAGCTGGACCGGTTCGCTGCCGTCGTTGCAGCTGCTGTCCAGGCCGCCGATCCTCACGGGGTTCCCGTTACTGTCAAGACTCGTATTGGCATCGACTCCGACCACATCACCTACCTTGACTCTGCCCGCGCTGCCGTTGATTCGGGGGCTGCTGCAGTGTGCCTGCACGCGCGTACCGTCGCAGAGGCGTATGCGGGTCATTCTCACTGGGAAGCCATTGGTGACCTTGTTGAGGCCGTCGGGGTCCCCGTCATTGGAAATGGTGACATTTGGGAGGCCAGCGACGCTGTGGCCATGGTCAAGCAGACCGGGTGCGCCGGAGTCGAGGTAGGACGTGGCTGTCTTGGTCGTCCTTGGCTTTTCCGCGACCTGGCTGACGCTTTCGCAGGGCGCGACACGACTACTTTGCCGACCTTGGGTGAAGTGTGCCGAATGATCCGACGCCATGCCGAATTGCTCGTGAAGTATCAGGGAATCCACGGGCTGGTCGATATGCGCAAGCACATGGCCTGGTATCTCAAGGGTTTCCCGGTGGGCGGGGAGACTCGTCACGCGTTGGGGCAGATCTCCAGCTTCGAGGAGCTCGACGGGTTGCTGGCAACCCTCGACCACAACGCGCCGTTTCCCGTCAAGGAACTTGGTAAGGCCCGTGGCCGGCAGGGTGCTCCGCGCCGGAAGGTCGTCATGCCTCACGGGTGGCTGGACTCGCGCACCCTTGACGACGACGATCTGTCAGCTGCCGAGATTGACGCTTCCGGCGGCTGACGCTGCCCGGGTCTGGTTCTCTGAGCCGAGGTGGGACAGGATGGGACCATGTCCGAAGTGGGAGAACGCGCCCGAGCCTGGGCTATGACAATGTCCGGTCATCGCGGCGTTGATGACGTCGTTCACGCTCACCCGTCAGGTGGTGCCCGAATCGAGACTGGAGGGGTCGTCGGACGGGAGATACGGGAGGAAAGGGAGAATCTCCTGCTGCGAGAGGGAGCTACCCATGCTCACGGGGCAGGCAATCGCGCCACTGAGGAGGAGCCAGATCCCGAGCGGACTTGCTTCGAACGGGATCGGGACCGGATCGTTCACTCGACCTCTTTCCGGCGATTGGCGGGCAAGACCCAGGTTGTCGTTCACCCGACCGACCATCAGCGCACCCGGTTGACCCACGCCCTTGAGGTGGCTCAGGTGGCCCGGTCGATCGCGGCTGGCGTCGGAGCCAACATCACCCTTGCCGACGCCATGGCGCTGGGGCATGACTGTGGTCACGGCCCGGGTGGACACGCCTCGGAGCAGGCCTTTGACGCTTTCATCCCAGAGGGTTTCGATCATGGTCCGTGGGGAGCCGACGTCAGCCTGGCCAGCCTCAACCTGTGCGCTGAGACCCTCGACGGTATCCGTAATCACTCCTGGTCACGTCCCGCCCCGAGCACGGTCGAGGGGGAAATCGTCTCCTTTGCCGACCGGATCGCTTATTGTGCCCATGATCTTGAGGACGCGATCAAGGCCGGGATCGTCGCCGTTTCTGATCTCCCCCAGGTCGTCGTCGAGGTGGCTGGGACAGATCGGCGCACTCAACTATCAGTATTCATCCGGTCGGTGATTAACACCACCTGTGCCACCGGGCAGGTGGGGATGTCAGCCGATGTCGCTGAGGCTTTGGCAGCTCTCAGGGCCTTCAACTACGAGCGGATCTACACCCGACCAGAGTCACTGGGACAGGCGGAGGCCGTCATCGAGGTGCTGCACGGCCTCGTTGCTTACTACCAAAGTCACATCGACTTGGTGCCAGTTGAATTCCTTGAGACTGACGCCGACCAAATCCACCAGGTCGTGGCATACGTGGGCGGGATGACCGATCAGTTCGCTTTCTCCCAGGCAGCCGAATTGTTGGGCTGGGATAGAGCGCGACTGCCCAAAGGCATGGGGAGGGGATTCTGAAACTCACACCTGTGTCACGGATGAAGCTTGCCTGCTAGGTCGGCAGGGAGCAGTTTGGCCTGCTTGACCAGTTCATGTGCTACCACCACGGTGACGGCCTGGCCAGCAAGAATGCCGATGAGGACGAGGGCCTGGGCCGCGCCAGCCTGAAGGGCCGAGCCGCCCCCAAGCAGTACACCGACAAAGGTTCCTGGCAAAGTCACCAGACCGACGGTCGCGGTGCTGTCCACAGTAGGCAGCACCGATTCCGTGACGCTGGGTTCAGTGACCAGGGCGATGGCGTCGCGGCGCGGAAGGCCAACGGCCAGACCAGCCTCGAAGATGCCGATTCCCCCGCGCAGATCAGCGAAGAAACGACGGCAGGCCAAGGTATGACCGTTCATCATGTTGCCAATGATGATGCCTGCTACCGGGATGAGAGAGGCCGGGCTAAAAGGCGCACAACCTGTCGCGAAGATGATGAGAAGGACCGGAGTTACCCCAGCGAGCATGGCCACCGCAGCCCAGATCCAGTTCCCACCGATTCCGGAACGCTTCGCCGTGGTGTGAACTGCGATGGCAAACATCAACAAGGTGAACAGACAGGCAGCCCACAGATGGGCAAGGGCATAGACGAGGATGACGGAGACGACGCCGAGTTGCACGACGGCGCGAATTGACGCAATAACGGAGGCCTTGGCGATGCCCAGGCGTCCGATAAGTGAGGCGACGACGGCTGCCGTGATGAGCAGGATCATCGCCAGGGCGAGTTGCCAAGTGGGGCTTACGGTCACGATGGCCAGTGTGGCACCACTCGGGCCCTCGGGTATGCATGGTTAGCGTGAGCAAGACAGATGGGTAGGATCGAGGTCATGGCTGGCCGGATCAACGAGGAGGACATCGCGCTGGTCCGGGAACGGGCGCGGATCGACGAGGTTGTTGGTGAGTACGTCGCCCTGCGTAATGCTGGGGGTGGTTCCCTGAAGGGGTTGTGTCCCTTCCACGACGAGAAAACGCCTAGTTTCCAAGTGACCCCTTCGCGCGGACTGTTTTACTGCTTTGGCTGTGGCGAGGGCGGAGACACCATCTCCTTCATCCAGAAGATCGATAACCTTACTTTTGTTGAGGCTGTTCAGCGTCTCGCTGACAAAGTCGGCGTTCAACTGCGTATCGTCGACGACGGTCGTCCCGGGCTGGAACCAGGTCTCCGTATGCAGATTCTGGCTGCCAACGAGGCAGCCGCAGAGTTCTTCCAGGCCCAGATGTCGACGAAGGAGGGTCAGGTCGCTCGTGACTTCGTCGCTGGTCGGGGATTCTCCCAGGAGGCTGCAATGCAGTTCGGGATGGGGTATGCCCCGCGCGGGGGCCACGTGCTGCGTGACCATCTACTGGCCAAGGGGTTCACCCCCAAGGCCCTCATTGAGTCTGGCCTCGTGCGTTCCCAAGGCTGGGACTTCTTCCAGGGGCGGGTGTTGTGGCCGATCAAGGACTCCGGCAAGTCCGTGCTGGGTTTCGGGGCCCGACGTGTCTACGACGACGACCGCCTGCCGGCCAAGTACGTCAATACCCCCGAGACCCCGGTTTACAAGAAGTCCCACGTCCTCTACGGCTTGGATATGGCTCGGTCCAACATCGGCAAGAAGAGCCAGGCTGTCATTGTCGAGGGATATACCGACGTCATGGCAGCACACCTGTCCGGTATTGACACGGCAGTGGCGGCTTGTGGAACCGCTTTCGGTGAGGACCATGCCCGACTCATCCAGCGGTTGATGGGCAACAGCGGCTCCCTCAACGGCGAGGTCATCTTTACTTTTGACGGTGACGTGGCGGGCCAGAAGGCGGCCCTCAAGGTGTTTCGCGGGGACAAGCAATTCTCTGCCCAGACCTATGTTGCCATTGAGCCTACTGGCCTCGACCCGTGCGATCTGCTCATGAAGCGCGGCCCGGCGGCGGTCAGAGAATTGGTGGCTCGGCGGATTCCGCTTTACCGCTATGTCATGGAAAACACCGTCGGTCAGTTCGACCTCGACCGGGCGGACGGGCGTATCGCCGCGATCAGGGCGGCTGCCCCACTTGTCACGAGCATCCGCGACCAGTCGTTAGTCGACGGCTATCTGCGCGAGCTGTCCCAGGTGGTAGGTGCCGACATTGACGTAGTACGTCGGGAGGTGTCTCGTGCTGGCAAGCAGCGTCACTCCACCCCGGCGCTGACGGTGGTGCCTCAGGCTCAGTCTCAGCAACCCGCCGGTCTCCCGTGGCCCGATCCAGCCGACATCTCACTGTCGGCGGAGAGAGGGTTCCTCAAACTAGCCCTGCAATACCCTGAGCTTTTTGACGCCGACTGGGACCAGGTCGAGGTCGAGGACCTGCGACATCCCGCCTATCGGGCGGTCTTCGAGGCGATACTAGCGGTGCCTCGTGGCCAACAGAAGTGGGCTGAAAAGGTTAGCGAGGCGACCAGTGACCCGCAGGTGAAACAGCTTGAGGTGGCTCTTCTCGTCGAGTCTGTGCTGCGTGAGGAGCCAGACCAGAGTTATGCAGCCGCGTACGCAGCGCGGGTACGGTTATTGGCCATCAATGATGACATTGCCAATCTCAAGTCCCGTTTGCAGCGCACCAATCCAAACCAGGATCGCAAGCTCTACAACGCGATGTTCGCCGACCTGGTGAGCTTGGAGACATTACGTAAGAGCCTCATTATCGCCGGTGGAGCCACAACAGCTTGATGTGACATCTGTGGACAACTTTCGTGCTGTCCACAGATTAGTGAAGAGGGGTTTTGCCACAATCCAATGTGAGTCATCGTCGGACCATGAGATACGCGGATTTTATCGACGGCGTCGTCGCTTTGGACCCAGCTGATGAGCGCGAGCTGTTTCGCAGGCTTGACGCAGGGGTCATCGCTGACGCCATCCTCTCTGGACGATTTCTGGCCACGACGCCAGTTTCTGTCACCGAGTTGACCACAATCTCTACCGAGGGAGCAGCAGCCAGGCGCACGCTTTGGCGACAAATGCTCGCGATGGTGCTCACCCAGGCCCGCCAGAGTGCCGCAAATCACCGATGCAGCTTTGAAGATCTCGTCCAGGCCGGCTGCGTGGGGTTGGGAGAGGCCATCGAGAGGTACGACGAGCGTCGCGGGGCCCGCTTCTCTACGGTGGCCTGGACCTGGATTCGGCGCCGTATTGGTGAGGAGGTGGTGCGACTTCGGGGTGCGAGGTCGCGGGCAGTGATGAGGGAGTCAGCGGAGGTTGCCCGGGTTGAGGAGGAGCTTATGGTGCAATCTCAACAGGTGCCAAGGAGTGAGGCAATCGCAAAGCACATGGGCAAGAACACCGTGTGGGTTCAGCAGCGACGTGCCGAGAACTGGGAAACCGATAGCAACGGCTTGGAATATGTGCCGACATCGCAAGATCAGCCAGTGGGCCTTGACGTCCCCTTGCTCGCGGCTCTGCCCGGTCAGGAACGGCGAGTCGTGGCTCTGCGACACGGGTTCCAAGGAAACCCCATGAGCTTCGAAGCGGTTGGGGAAAAACTCGGGATGTCAGCCTCCAGTGTCAGGCGGATTGAGCAGCGTGCTTTCAACCGTCTGCGTCGTCACCTAGAGCAGGCTAGGGCGGCGTGACAGGATGGACGCCATGTGGTGGACGAAAGGACCCAGTTCTGAGGAGATGACTCGGGCGCGAGCGGTGCTCGGGTTTGACGACGTTAAGGTGATTACGTGTGGGCGAGGAGAGAACGTCACCGTTATCGCGGTGACAGAAGGACTCGTCGTCTTGACAGACGAGACAGACTCTGCTGTCGCTTGGCATGAGATCGTGCACGGCGGTTGGAACGGGAACACCTCGACCTTGACGTGGGACTTCTTGGACGGATCTGGCGCCTCGGTGATGCTGCAGAAGCCTGGGAAGATTCCGGAGGTCTTCAAAGCTCGAGTCACCGAGTCGATTGCTGCGACTCGTAGCGTCCCGGTGCATGGGGGAGATGTCCTCATCGCTGGACGTATTCCGGCTGGCCATTTGGCGGATCCTGAGAGATCGATCACGTGGACTGCAATGGCCAGGGAGTCCGCCGACCTTAACGATCCCGAGACTCGCCAAAAGGTGGTGGAGGCCACCGACGCCCTCAAGAAGGAGTGGGGCTGACAGGGGTCTTGCTGGTGGGTGGAGGCGGACACATGGTTGATTTGGTATCCCTCAGCGTATGCTGCTAGTGTCTTATCTCGCGCCCAGGGCGCTGATCCCCTGTAGCTCAATTGGCAGAGCATCTGACTGTTAATCAGAGGGTTACTGGTTCGAGTCCAGTCGGGGGAGCGCAGATATTACAGCTTGGCAAGGTCAATCCTCTGATTGGGACGTGACTGTGCGATGTGAAAGGCCCTTCAAAGAACGCTTAAGTTTCTTGAAGGGCCTCGGTTGCAGTTAGGTGATTGGAATCACCGCTACCGTTAAATCAGCCGTTGTGCGAGCTGACGATACTGCTCCACCTTGGCTTGCACATCGTCGATGTAACTAATGAGCATGAGCTCGTCAACATGGTGGGCATCCTGGAATGCGGTGAGTTTGTCAGCTACCTCGTCGTAATCCCCGACGATAATCGTGTCCTCGTTCGATAGCACGTAGCTCGTTAATAGCGAGCGGTTTTCTGCGTCCATCTGAGAAGTCGGGACAAAGGTTACCGGTCGTCCTGTCCCTAGACTTACTCGGAAATTCGCCGCCATGAGTGATTGTTCCAGGGCTTCCTGGTGTGTCGGAGCAGCCGATACACACACCGCTGAGAGAGTCCTACCGGGGAACCCTTCGGCCAGGTGTGCACGGTAGTGGTTCATGATCCCGGTGTCCTGGTGCCCAGTGAAAAACTGGGCGTAGGCGTAGTCCATGCCGTGCTCTCCAGCCCACGCCGCTGACTGGCCCGACGATCCCAGCAGCCAGGTCTGTGGCTGGACCTGACTTGCCGGGGTCACAACGACCTTGGCGTACGGATGCTTCGGTGGCAGCGTTCCGCGCACGAACCCGATCGTCTCGGCGATGAGGGTATTGATGGCCTCAGGGTGGATGACCTGGCCCTGATTGAGAGCATGGGCGGAAAGCATGTCACCGCCGGGAGCTCGGCCCAGCCCCATGTCGATACGATCACCAAAAAGCGCCGTGAGGGTCGAGAATCGCTCCGCCATCTGTAAAGACCCGTAGTGCATGGCCATCACCCCGCCGGAGCCAAGCCGGATTGACTGTGTGGCTGCCGCAACGCGGGCCATGAGTAGATCTGGCGCACTCGACAGGAAGTGGTCAGTGTTGTGGTGCTCGGCAAACCAGAAACGGTGAAAACCAATCTCCTCAAGTTTTTGCGCCAAGGTGATGGTTTCGTCGAGGGTTTGAGTGATGTCATGACCGACAAACAGCGGAATCTGTTCTAACGCGCTCAGTTTCAACTCTCTCGTGCTTTCTCCATCTAGTGGCTCAGTGTGTAGTCCTCACTGACCTTCTAGCGCGGTGAGGAAGTTGTCTGCCCAAACATCGATCGTCTTGTCGAAGACCTGACGACGCATTGAACGCATCTTCCGGGCTTTGACCTTGGGAGAATCCGTGAGGGCCTTCATGATCGTGGCCTTCATGCCGTCGATGTCATAGGGGTTGACCATGTATGCCTGCTTGAGCTCTCGAGCAGCTCCGGCGAATTCCGAGAGCACCAAGGCAGAATCATCGTTGGATCGGCAAGCGATGTACTCCTTGGCGACAAGGTTCATGCCGTCGCGTACCGGGGTGACAAGCATGAGATCTGCCACCTGATACATGGCGGCGAGAACCTCGCGGGGCACCGATTCGTTGCGGTAGACCAGCGCCCGATTGGCAATCGTTCCCACCTTCGAGTTGATCTGGCCGACGAGCTGGTTAATGTCGTCACGCAGGATCTTGTACTCTTCGACACGTTCGCGGGACGGCGTGGCCAGTTGCAGGAAGACAACCTCATGAGGATCGAGCTTGCCCTCCTTGAACAGCTCTCCAACGGCGCGAATACGCTGACGCAGGCCCTTGGTGTAATCCAGACGATCGACACCGAAGATGATCGTCTCCGGGTTACCCAAGTCCTCGCGCAGCTTGGCGGCTTCGGCTTGAACTTTCTCTGAGGTGGCCAGTTCGTGGAATCCACGTGAGTCGATGGAGATTGGGAAGTCGCGGACAATGACGTCGCGCCCGTCACGGGTGTGCGCCCGGCCGCGAGCAGCCGTAACGCCGGGGCGGCGCTTAGCTAGACGCAGAAAGTTGGCCGCAGCGCCTGGAGTCTGAAAGCCGACGAGGTCAGCCCCCAGCAGACCCTCGATGAGCTCCTCACGCCACGGCAGCCGACTGTAGAGCTCAATCGGCGGGAACGGGATATGGAGGAAGAACCCGATTCGCAGGTCGGGGCGCATCTCGCGCAGGTACCTCGGGACGAGGTTGAGCTGGTAATCCTGGACCCACACGGTGGCGCCGTCGGCGGCCTGTTCGGCAGCCTGGTCAGCGAACCTCTTATTGACTTTCTGATAAGCGTCCCACCACTCGCGGTGGAAAACCGGCTCTACGACGCAATCGTGGTACAGCGGCCACAAAGTGGCGTTGGAGAAGCCCTCGTAGTACTCCTCGACCTCTTGGGCGCTGAGTGGTACTGGATGGATGTCATAGCCATCATGGTGAAAAGGTTTGACGACCTCGTCCGGGGCGCCGTGCCATCCAATCCATGCGCCACCCTTGCGCTGCATGACTGGTTCGAGCGCCGTTACCAGACCACCGGGGGAGGACTGCCAGCTGACGTTGCCTTCATCGTCGACCTTGTGGTCCACGGGCAGGCGATTCGCGATGACAAGGAAATCAACCTTGTCCTGGACGGTCTCCGTCATCTTTAATCACACCTCTCATGGAGGCCTTGCCAGATGGCAGGCCCTCTTTCACGCTATCAACCTGTTGTTCTCATTTGTTGTTCCCGTCGAGAATGATCGGCGCTATATGTAGGCTGACTGCGCGCCGTGTGGCTGCCATGTGTGACGATGGACCCATGACAGACTGTTCTGCTCCAGCCGAAAAGTCATGGACTCCTCTCACTGAGGCCGGAATGGGGATCGTCGACGCTGTTGCCACCGATCCGGGTTCAGTGTTGCTTGCCTTGGATTTTGACGGCACCTTGGCCCCTATCGTCGAGGACCCTGCTGACTCTGTCATGGCAGAGCCGTCCAGAAAGGCCATGGTTCGGATGGACGGGAAGCTCGCGGCGATGGCTATCGTTACCGGACGTGAGGTGGCTGCGGTACGACGGATGACGGCTGTCGACAAGGTCCCCGGCCTGGAACACTTGGTGATCTTGGGTCAGTATGGGGTGGAGCGCTATGACGCTGCCTCTGGGGCGCTGCGCGACCCTGAGGTGCCCGAATCAGTGCGTATTGCCAAGGGTCGCCTTGACGACCTCGTTACAGAGCTTGGTCAGCAAGACCCTCGGGACATTGGCTGCCGGATTGAGGACAAGGGTCGGGCCGTCGCTCTTCATACCCGTCGTGCCGTTGATCCGGCTCATGCTTTGGCTGCTGCGGCGCCGAGGGTCCGTGAAATCGCCAAGGAACTGGCTCTTCACTGCGAGGACGGTCGCAATATCATCGAACTAAAATCTGCCGTCACTACCAAGGCCCAGGCCCTGCGCGAACTTATCGACGAGGTGAAACCGCAGATCGTCATCATGGGCGGTGACGATCTGGGTGATGTTCCAGCCTTCGAGGTCGTCTCGGAGTGGATTGGGCAGGGCCGCCCCGGTGCTCGCGTCGTGAGCTACTCCGACGAGCAGCCGTCAATGGCTGGGTATGCCGACATCATCTGTGACCAAACCGAGGGGGTTGCTGCCTTCCTGGAAGCTCTCGCGGACCACGTCAGCATCCATCAGGTAAGATGACGTATCAGAATGCGAGACAGAATCTCGTGATTCTTGATACCTCAAGTCAACTGTGCTTATATGACATCAGACGCCATTGATGAACGTTGTGGTGCGGCACCTGAAAGGTTTCAGGAAAGCCGGCGAATGCCACGATGAAATCATCGATCATGGTTTGTGAATGGAAGGACGAAAAGGTGAACGCACACCGTGTCTGGGGTAATCGTGCCGATCGATCGGTCATGAGCTCCACCATGATGATGTGTTCGATGTGTCGCCAGTGTTGCTGATCGCAGCTTGATTGGTTGCGCACTGCCCGTCAGAAGTCACGCTGACTTCGTGCTCATATCAGCGTATCTAAATACGCACCATGTCCATCCTTGAATCCGCTCCCATCTGTTGTTTGTTGTAAAACTCGCGGTGGTGTTGTCGGATTATCCTGAACGGAACTCCCAATGCTCCTTACCGGCCTACTTGTCGGAATTGCTTTCGGCTTTGTTTTGCAACGTGGTCGTTTCTGTGTGACCAACGCCTTTCGTCAGGTGTGGGTTGCCAGGAGCACTACCTGGATCACGGCTTTCTTGCTCGTGATCGCCATTCAGGCCATCGGTGTTACGACGTTGACCCAACTTGGCCTCATCCATCTGTCATGGAAGCCGTTGCCCTGGCTCGGTGTCATCGTCGGAGGATTGCTTTTCGGTGTCTCAATCGTGCTGGCCGGTGGGTGCGCCACTGGGACTTGGTTTCGTAGTGGCGAGGGCCTGGTTGGCTCATGGATTGCCCTCGTTTTCTATGCGATCAGCGCGGCGGCAATGAAGTATGGCGTCCTGTCAGGACTCAATCAGTCGGTGCGATCCGTTACCGCACCGGTGACGACGATTCCTGGCCTGGGAATATCGCCCTGGGTTCCAACCATTGTGTTGGCTCTCCTCGTCGGCGCACTGGTGTGGTACCAGCTGCGTAAGCCCGCCCGAAAGGTCGCTACCCTTCCGCCTGAGAAGACCGGTCTTGCGCATTGGCTCTTCGAGGCCAAGTGGCATCCGTTCCTCACGGCAGCTCTCATCTCGGTGATCGCGATCGTCACCTATCCGCTCAGCGAGGCTACCGGTCGTCATGCGGGTCTTGGCATAACCACCCCGACTGGCAACTTGCTGCAGTGGACGCTGACAGGAGATATCTCCTATGTGGACTGGGGAGTGCTGCTCGTGGTTGGCATACTCGTCGGATCTTTCATCGCCGCGAAGGCATCTGGTGAGTTCCGAGTTCGTGTCCCTGACGCTACTCAAGCCGTCCGATCGGTCGCCGGAGGACTCGGAATGGGGATCGGGGCCAGCTGGGCTGGCGGATGCACCATCGGAAACGCGATGGTTGAAACCGCCCAGTTTAGTTTTCAGGGGTGGATAGCTTTCCTCTTCATGTTCCTGGGTGTGGGTCTTGGCACGAAGGTCTTCGTGCTCGGCTTCACCCGACCTGCTCCCCAGCTGGGGACGCTGCCAACCACCACCATTGCTAAAGGAGTGTCATGACCACCCATGTTCTTGAAACTGGTGGGCAGGTCTGCCCGTTCCCACTAGTCGAAGCCCAAAAGGCTATCGCCAAGCTGCCTGTCGGAGACCGTCTGAAGATTAACTTCGACTGCACCCAGGCTACCGAGTCCATCCCGGAATGGGCTGCCTCGGCTGGCTACCCGGTCACCGATTATCGAAAGGTGGGTGATGCCGGCTGGACGATAACCGTCGAAAAGGCATGACCCGCACGACCTACGCATAACAAGAACCGCAAGAACGAACGTACGAATCAGAAACGAAAGGATTCATCATGGCGAAAATCGCTAACGACGTTACCGAACTCATTGGCAACACCCCGCTAGTCAAGATCAACAAGCTTTTCCCAGACTCGAAGGCCACCGTGTTGGCCAAGCTTGAGTTCTACAACCCCGCTTCCAGCGTCAAGGACCGTATCGCCAAGTCGATCATCGACGCTGCTGAGGCTTCCGGGCAGCTCAAGCCCGGCGGAACCATCGTCGAGGCCACTTCTGGCAACACTGGAGTCGGCCTGGCCCTTGTCGGCGCAGCCCGTGGCTACAAGGTCATCATCACCCTTCCTGAAACGATGTCCAAGGAGCGTCGCGCCATCATCCGCTTGCTGGGTGCCGAACTCGTCCTCACTCCAGGGGCTGACGGTGTTCCGGGAGCTAACGCCAAGGCCGCTGAGATCGTCAAGAACACCCCTGGTGCCATCCTGGCCAGCCAGTTCGACAACCCGGCTAACCCGGAGATCCACCACGACACCACTGGTAAGGAGATCTGGGACGACACCGACGGCAAGGTCGACGCGATCGTCGCCGGCATTGGTACCGGTGGCACCATCTCCGGCGCCGGCAAGTACCTCAAGGAGAAGAACCCCGAGGTGAAGGCCTTCGGTGCCGAGCCTGCTGAGTCTCCGGTCATCACCAAGGGCCAGAAGGGTGCGCACAAGATCCAGGGTTGGGGTCCGGGCTTTGTGCCGGAAAACCTCGACAAGTCCATCGTCGACGAAATCCTGTTGGTGCCTGGTGACGAGGCCATCGCATTCGCCCGCCGTGCCGCTGCCGAGGAGGGCATCGTTACCGGTATCTCTGGTGGCGGCGCTCTGCAGGCTGCTGGCCAGATTGCCGCTCGCCCGGAGTTCGCCGGAAAGACGATCGTCGTCGTCATCGCCGACACTGGTGAGCGTTACTTGTCGACTGCTCTCTTCGAGGGTCTTGTCGACTGACGACTGATTCGCAGACATCTTTTCGGCCGGTACCTTACGGGGTGCCGGCCGAATTGTGTGACAAGCCGGTGTTCCTGGTGTGGTCGGCGACGACCCGGGCAATCGTTGTCAAGGCGGTTGCCAACGTGTCGTCGTCGTGGCTGCCAAAACCGAGCACGATCCCAGCAGCGTGGGCATCGGTCGATCCCCAGTACGTCGACAGTGGCGTGACGCCGACTCCTTTCTGACGACATCGACGAACGACCTCGCCCTCGGAACCGTCAAAAAGCAACACGGCGTGAAGCCCTCCGTCAATGGGCTGTAGGGTCGCCCCCGGTATTGACCCGAGAATTTCGATGACGGTGTGGCGGCGGCGTCGGTACACTCGGCGCATCTTCTGGGTACGACGTCGCAGCGACCCGGTTGATAGGTAGTCAGCAACGGCTCCCTGGACGATGGCAGGAACGGGTTGGCCAGTCGCCCGGCGGTGCTCAGCGAAAAGGTGTATTAACTCGGGCGGGATGACCAGATAACCACATCCCAAGGCGGGGGTGAGGACCGATGAGAAGGTGCCCAACAAGATGGTGCGTTTCTCATCCAGGGAAGCCAGCGCCGGAAGAGGAGCGCCGACGTGACGAAGCTCGGAATCGAAATCGTCCTCGACAATCCAGCATCCAGCTTTCTCGGCCCATTCGATGACGGCGACACGACGACTTGCTGACAGGGATCCTCCCCAGGGGTACTGGTGGCTCGGTGTGATGAGCACCGCGTCTAGATTTCTCGCGTCACGTCCGGAGGGAAGACCTGCGGGGTCGAGCCCTTGATTATCCGTTGGCAACCCGACGATGTGATGACCGAGTGCCGGCGGTACCTTCCTCAAGCTGGGATACCCAGGGCTCTCGACACCAATCGTTAAGCGCTGCGACCCACCGCAGAGTACCTGAATGAGTTCGGCTAGTCCTGCGCGGGCACCCCCGGTGACGACAACTTGCCGTGGGTCTGCCAGCAGACTACGCATTTGACGCAGGTGCTCAGCGATTTCATGACGGAGTTGAGGAGACCCCAACGGATCAGTCACTTTGCGCGGTTTGACACAGGCTCGCTGCCAGGCCGACCGCCAGGCCGAAGTCGCCAATCCGGCGGTGTCAGGTGCTCCAGGGGTGAGGTCGATGGCATAGCGATGGGGAGGAGAGGGGGGAGGAGATGGCGTCGTGGAACGCCGATGGAGACCTCGCAAATCAGGATTCACCTGGGTCCCCGATCCACTTGCCGCAATGAGATATCCCTCGGCCTCCAACTGTTCGTAGGAAGCGACGATGGTGCCCCGGGACACCCCGAGTTGTGCGGATAAGGCTCTGGTGCTCGGCAGGTGGTCGCCAGGAGCGAGCACCCCATCCATGATGAGGCTGCGCATCCCTTCACAGATCCGTACCGGTAGCGGACGGGAATCCTGGGGTAGATCTAGCGGGACATCAACGACGAGGTCGGGTCTCATCTCATTCGCCCAAAAAGTGGTCCAATAAAAGTGGTCATATATGGATCTTGCCATGGACCACAAGTATCGATGTGATGGGGTCATGACTCAGAAAGACACTGAAACCACCACTGGCACGACGCGGGTCAAGCGCGGACTGGCTGACATGCTCAAAGGCGGCGTCATCATGGACGTCGTCACCCCGGAACAGGCCAAGATTGCCGAGGATGCCGGAGCTTGCGCCGTCATGGCCCTGGAACGAGTTCCCGCCGACATTCGGGCTCAGGGCGGAGTGGCTCGAATGAGTGATCCTGATCTCATCGAGGGGATCATTGACGCCGTATCCATCCCCGTGATGGCCAAGGCCCGTATCGGTCATTTTGTTGAGGCCCAGGTGCTGGAGTCCCTCAAGGTGGATTTCATCGACGAGTCCGAGGTGCTCAGTCCAGCTGACTACGCCAATCACATCGACAAGTGGGCTTTTGACGTCCCCTTCGTGTGTGGTGCTACGAACCTGGGTGAGGCGCTGCGCCGTATCAACGAAGGCGCTGCCATGATTCGTTCCAAAGGAGAGGCCGGGACCGGTGATGTCTCCGAGGCCGTCCGTCACTTGCGCACCATTCGCTCCGAGATGGCACGGTTGAGCAGCATGTCTCCTGACGAGGTTTACGTCGCCGCCAAGGAACTGCAGGCACCCTACGATCTTGTCGCCGAGGTGGCCCGCACCGGTGAGTTGCCAGTAGTGCTTTTCGTTGCGGGTGGTGTGGCCACCCCAGCGGACGCCGCCCTCGTCATGCAGATGGGTGCCCAGGGTGTCTTCGTCGGTTCGGGGATCTTTAAGTCTGGCAATCCTGCTGCTCGTGCAGCCGCCATCGTCAAGGCCACCACCGCCTATGACGATCCGGACACCATCGCCGAGGTTTCTCGTGGTCTGGGTGAGGCCATGGTTGGTATCAATGTGGCCGACGTCCCGGCACCACATCGTTTGGCGGAACGGGGCTGGTGAGGTGGCTCCGATCATCGGGGTCGTCGCCCTGCAAGGTGGATTTGCTGAGCACATTGAGGTTCTCGAATCCCTCGGTGCGACGACCCGCCGAGTCCGTCGAGAAGCTGATCTTGACGGACTCGACGGGATTGTCCTACCCGGTGGAGAGTCGACGGTCATCGACAAGTTGATGCGTTCCTTCGGCCTCGCCGATCCGCTGCGCGAAGCCGTGAGCGACGGCTTGCCGGTGCTGGCGACCTGCGCCGGTCTTGTCGTTGTGGCGAAAGAGCTGGAAGACGCTGCAAAGGATCAGCAGACCCTTGGCTTGCTTGATGTCACCGTGCGCCGTAATGCCTTCGGCTCCCAGCTTGACTCCTTCGAGGGGCAGTTGGACATCGACGGGGTGGGCGAAAAGATACCCGCCACGTTTATTCGCGCTCCGATCGTTACCCGTACCGGACCTGAGGTGAAGATCATCTCAAGACTGCCCGATGAGGCCGGTGAGGCCAGTGGGGCGATCGTCGGGGTCAGACAGGGAACCATTACCGCGTTGTCCTTCCATCCCGAGGAGACGAGTGACGATCGGGTTCACAGCAGGTGGCTGGACGAGCTGTCCGCTGTCTGAGCGGGCAGTCGCGACAGGTCGTTGTGCGGGTGTGGCAGGGATGATATCTACCTGGATCGCCGCGGTAGCTGGCGTCACGTCGTGGACGTTGTCGCCGGAGTGTGGGTCTCAGCTGTCTGGTTATTGGCGCGCCCGCTGGCCTGCAGGTCGAGTTAGTTTCGAAGAGTCAGATCAGTTGCAGTTCCATCCCAAACAAGCCGCTCATCGCCCATATTGCGCATACCGAGACGAGGATATTTGCAGGAACGGTGAGAAGACCTAGGCGTGTGAATCTGCCGATATGAGCTGGGAGGTCATGTTCGCCAATGATTCGACGCCACAGCAGGGTCGCCAGAGACCCAGCGTAGCTCAGGTTCGGCCCGATGTTGACCCCGACCAGCATGGTTAGTACCGCCATCCACCCAGCAGGGGCGACGAACGGCAGGAGGACCAACACTGCTGGCAGGTTGTTGATGAGGTTCGATAGCAGGGCCGCGATGACGGCGACGGCCAGCAGACTGACCAAGGTTTGACCTGAGGGAACAAGGCGATCGATGAGGCTTCCCAGACCATTTTTGACGACAGCCTCGACGATGATTCCCAGACATAGGACGAAGGCCAAAAAGAGGGGCTTGGTGGCTCGCAACGCACGTCCAGCCTCGATGCCAAAGCTCTCGTTGTGATGGATGAACCTCAATACCGCGAAGGCGACGACTCCTGCCAGAGCAGCCCAGAAGGGCTCAGCCCCCAACAGGGAGCACACCGCGAAACCTGCCAGGGTAAGTCCAAGAATGATCAGTGCCGCGATAGGAGCTTGCTGACGCCGGTCGGTATTTGCTGTGGTCGCCCGGGACAGTTCATCGCGAAACTCGATCCGCATTGCCAACCATTCAATGCCGATAGTCAAAAGCCACGGCAGCGCCATGACGGTTGTGAAGCGTGCGAAGGTGAGCTCGGGCACGGCAGCCACAGCGAGCAGGTTCGTAAGATTGGAAACCGGCAGTAGCAGGGACGCGGTGTTTGCCAGGTGGGCAGTGGCGTACAAGTGCGGTTCTGGCCGAGCGTTGAGCCGTCTTGTCGTCGTCAGGATGATGGGTGTCAGTAGGACGATGGTGGCGTCGAGACTCAGAACCGCCGTCGTCACCGACGCGATAATGAAAACCCACCATAAAAGTCGCCTTGACGAGGACTTCGCCCGAGTGGCCATGAGCTGACCCGAGTAACGGAAGACGCCTTCGGCACGGGCAAGCTCGGACAGGGCAAGGACCGCTGCCAAAAAGATGACAGTAGGTCCCATGGTTACGATCTGCTCGCCGGCATTGGACCAGCTGATGGCCCCAACAAGGCACAACAGTAGAGTTCCTGGCACTGCGGCGGTGGCTTCCGGCAAGCCTCGGGGGCGGAGGAGGGCGAGCACCATCACGATGACGAGGACTGCCACACTCAGCGTCTCGGCCAACCACGTCATCACCTCTGAATGCTATCGGAGGGCTGTGACGACGAGTGGTGAACGATATTCACCACGGCTGGTACGCGCCACCAGCGACCCGCCATGACGGGGTCAAGAAAGATGCCTAAGACAGCATTACACGGTAGGGTTATCACTCGTCTCGGGGCGTTAGCTCAGCCGGTCAGAGCAGGGGACTCATAATCCCTGGGTCGCGGGTTCGAGCCCCGCACGCCCCACCGTCGTCGATGGCGTCAATAGAGCCTGTATTTGGCGTCCGACCGCAGAGTCATCGTGGTTGCCGATTATCGGGAAACCGCAGTCGCGTAGCGTCGGATGGGCCCCCGACACGATATAGGGATGACCCACCAATTCCAGCATGGTGAGGTCATTGGGCATATCTCCGAAGGCTGCCGCGTCAGAAGGGTCAATACCGTGATCTTGGCAGACCTGAGCCAACGCCATTCCTTTTGAGACACCGGGGGCGGAGATCTCCACGAGTCCGTCGGTCATGATGGCGGAGAAAGTCGTTGTTCCGCGGTCTCCCACAATCGGATTGACCACATTGAAAAGCTTGTCACTAGGGAAGTCGAAAACCCGCACCAGCAGCTTGACGATGCGACGATCGGCTCCCAGGAAGTTCTCAATCGGTCCTTCACCGTCCGGTGGGCCGCCAATTTTCCAGCGATCAAACCCCTCATCTGCAAACCATTGGGTGGCCTCTTCAGTGCAGAACAGAGCTTGAGGCAGAACGTTGCGGACATCGGTAATGATTCCGGCAACAGTGGTGGGACTCATGGCAATGTCATGGAGGATTTCACCGGTTGCGGCATTCACGCTTACCGCTCCATTAGAGGCCAGCAGAGTCGGATGAACCGGGCGGAACGGGTCCAGAACTGCCAGCCAGCGGTAGGGCCGACCAGTAGCGAAGACAATATGGACCCCAGCGTCGGCTGCGGCGAGCACTGCCTCGGTGTTCTCGGCGCTGGGCATACTGTCGGCACCCAGAAAAGTGCCGTCCAAATCAGTGGCTATGAGTGAGACCATCACAACCTTCCTCGACCAGTAGGAGACGCCGACGCTGTGCCAGAGCCGCCGTTGCCGGACGGGTGCATAGACGGGGTGCGAGACGGAGGCCCTGAGGGATTGTTCGACGTACTTGGCGACGAATCATTACCCGTTGAGGGGGACCGGGAGGCAGATGGCGAGGGGCTGCCAGATCCGCTGCTTGACGACGAGGTCGAGGCCGAGCTTTGCCCTGGGCTTGAAGAACTGCTCGATGAACTGTTGGCGGAACTGCTCGACGAAGCCGAGGTCGGAACCGGAGGTGGCGGGGGAGTGGGCGGCACGTTCTGGAATAACAGCACTGCGATGAGCAGACCGGTCAGAGCGATGAAAATCGTGAGTAGCCATGCGACCACAGTGGTCGACCAGCCGGCCTTGTCGCGGCGACCTGGCCAGGGCAGGGGCCAAGCTCTCACCCGACCGGGGAGGGTGTCGTCTACCCAGTGCAGCCGATAATTCGGACCCGCTACCGACGATCCCGACAGGGCTGACATGTCGACGACCTGCAAGATGCGTCGTGCCTCAGCCACCGCTGCGGCGGAGCCATCGTAGACCAACGCCACCCAGGGAGCCTGCGACTCACGGGGGCCTTGGCCTGGCCCCGTCACCGGGCGGTACAACCGTCCCAACCGTCCAGAATCCTGCCCGGCTCCACCCCTGGCTATGACGGTCTCTGAGTGCAGGTGGTTGACCTCTCCGGCCAAACGATCCCAGGAAGCCGGATCGCTGGCAGCCCCGTGAGACAACAGAATGACCAGGACAGCCTGTCCCTGGTCATCGTGAGCCCGGAACACCGTTCCCGAGGGCATCGTGAGAACACGGACGTCGAGCCAGAACTCGTCGACCCTCGGCGGGTCACACGGTTCCAGCGGCAGGGCCCCGATGGGCCACGGATTACTCGACATCGTCCACCATCTCACCACATTCCAGGCATGACCTCCGAACCATGAGCATTCGCGCCTGGTGATTTCGCCTCGTTCTTGGGCTGTGGCACGGTCACGGTATCGTGAGTGCGGGCCCGTCACGGGTCTAGCGCAAGCCAGGCAGGAGACGTTAGTGAGCACCCAGCATTACTCGGATGGCCAAGACATTGGCAAGGGCAATCAGGATGCCCCAATGTCCAATGACGAGGCAGCCCGCCTCATCGGCCAGGCCATCGGGCAGGTTCAGCGGGTCATCGTTGGTCAAGAACGCATGGTCGAACAGCTCATGGTCGGTGTGCTGGCCAAGGGCCACATCCTTCTTGAAGGTGTCCCTGGTGTGGCCAAGACTTTGGCGGTGCGATCTTTCGCGACGGTTCTCGGCGGTGATTTCGCTCGCGTGCAGTTCACCCCCGACCTTGTCCCCTCCGACATCGTTGGTACTCGGATCTACTCAGCGTCCAAGGAGACCTTCGACATCGAGCTCGGCCCGGTCTTCGTCAACTTCGTGCTTGCCGATGAGATCAACCGAGCCCCTGCCAAGGTGCAGTCAGCCATGCTTGAGCTCATGGCGGAAAAGCAGGTGTCCATTGCCGGACAGACCTTCCCCGCCCCGCACCCCTTTAGCGTTATCGCCACCCAAAACCCGGTGGAGTCTGAGGGCGTCTACCCGCTCCCGGAAGCTCAGCGAGACCGTTTCCTGCTCAAGATCGACGTTCCCTACCCGCGCGGCAATGAGGAATTCGAGATCCTGCGTCGAATGAGTGTCAAGGCACCTGAGCCTCAGCAGGTGCTCACTCCCGAGACTGTGATAACTCTGCAAGACATGGCCTCCGACGTCTTTGTTCACAATCTGGTCGCTGAATACGTGGTTCGGTTGGTGCTGGCCACTCGAAATCCTGGCGATTTTGGAATGCCGGATCTCGCTAATGTCATCCAGATCGGCTGCTCCCCGCGAGCCACCCTTGGCCTGGTTGCTGCTGCTCGCGCCCTGGCTCTTGTTCATGGCCGGGACTACGTTCTTCCTACTGACGTCCAGGCCATTGCCGTTGACGTCATGGCTCATCGTCTGGTGCTGAGCTTCGACGCCATCGCCGACAATGTTTCGGCCTCCGATGTTATTGAGCGGGTCGTGGCCATGGTCCCGCCGCCTACCCCGGTGTGGAACGAGGAGCAGCGCCAGACCTCCCACCAGCAGCACAGTTACTCCGAGAATCTGGACCAATACCCCGCGCCGACGACTCCGCCTGCTCAGTTGTAAGGCGGCCCCATGACGCGACCGACATTCCGTGATCCGCAGCCACCTTCGGTGGCGCAGACCTTGGTGAACCCGCCCACCGGGGCGACTGTGCAGCTCAACCAGCTCGCCCCCGAGGCTGCGCTGCGCCGCTTGGAGCTGACGATTGTGCGCCGTCTGGAGGGTTTTCTGCACGGCGATCATCTCGGTTTGCTCCCTGGCGCTGGTGCGGATGTCAGTGACGCGCGTCCCTACGAGCCTGGTCAAGATGATGTGCGCATGATGGATTGGGCTGTTACGGCGCGAACCACCGTTCCCCATGTGCGAGAGACTATCGCTGACCGCGAACTCGAAGTATGGGCCCTGCTGGACGTCACCGGCTCGATGAACTGGGGCACCGTGTCCATGACGAAACGGGATTTGGGTATCGCGGCGATTGCCACCGTTGGTTTTCTGTCCCAGCGCATGGGGGACCGCTTCGGTGGACTCATCATGAGGCCAGACTCAGTGCGTCGGCTGCCCGCTCGCGCCGGCAGAACCGCCCTGTACGGTTTGTTACGCGCGATGTTGACTGAGCCCATCGTCGCTGACAATGCCGCTGGAGACATGACACTCGCTAAAGGAATCGAAAATGTGGCATCCTCAGGCCGACGTCGTGGTATGAAAGTCATTGTTTCAGACTTCCTTACCCCGGGAGACAACACCCTGGACCCCAATGACCATCCCGAGTGGGAGCGTTCCTTGCGTCGGCTGTCAGTTCGCAATCAGGTGTTGTGCATTGAGGTCGTTGACGCTGCCGAGGTTGACTTTCCCGATGTAGGTGACGTCATGGTACGTGACCCAGAAACGTCCTTCGCCCACTACGTCAATACGGCTGACAAGGCCACTCGAGAGCGTATGAATGCTGCCTCGCGGGCCCAACGTGAGCGGGTCGCAGCTGCCATCCGCCGAGCCGGAGCCGGCCATCTCCAGCTGCGCACAGACTCCGACTGGGTGACCGATATAGCCCGCTTCGTGCTTGGGTATCGCCGTACTGCAGCGATTCTGCACCAGCCTCCACAGGGGGTGACGAAGTGACGCCGTTGTTTCTAGGGCTGCCCGAGGTCAAGACCCCGTCAGTGTTGTGGCTGCTGCTCATCGTCCCAGTGTTGTTGGTCTTGTACATCGTGGCGTTGCACCGCAGTCGATCAACCGCCATGCGGTTCACCAACACTGCAATTCTCGGCTCGGTTATGAGCAGGCAGCCACAGTGGAAGAGGCATGTCGCTGTCGGTGCCGCATTGGCGTGCCTGGCGACGACCACCTTCGCGTGGGCTCGCCCAATGGGTATTGAGAAGGTACCCCGCGATCGTGCCACCATCGTTGTCGCTGTTGACGCCTCCTTGTCCATGAAGGCTGATGACGTCGCGCCCAATCGTCTCGCAGCTGCGAAGGCCAAGGCGAAGGACTTCATTAACAGCCTGCCGTCCGGGTTCAACGTGGCGGTTGTCAGTATTGCTGAGCATCCCGAGATCCGGATGCCACCGTCAACCGATCGCTCCACTGTCCTACGCGCCGTCGACGGTATCAACCTGCAGGACGGCACCGCTCTAGGAGGGGCGATCGATAAGTGTCTCGAGGCGGTCAAGATGGCTCCCGGCGCCAAGGACTCTCAGGAACCCATACCGGCAGCAATCGTCATGCTCAGTGACGGAGGCAACACCCAAGGAGGTTCCCCCCTGGTGTCGGCCAACCGGGCCGCAGCCGCCAAAGTGCCGGTGTACACCATCGCTTTCGGAACCGAGACCGGATACGTCGACCTCGACGGGAATCGGGAAAGGGTCGCTCCCGATACCAAGGTGTTGTCCGCCATAGCCGACCGGACTGACGGCCAGTCTTGGACTGCGGACTCGGCTGACAAGCTTCAGGAGGTTTACAAGCAGGTGCACTCGTCGGTGGGTTACGAACCTGTCAAGAAAGAAGTGACGGCAACGTGGGCCTTCTATGCCTTCTGCTTTGCCATCATTTCAGGCTTGGCGACACTGTCGGTGGCGGTGAGATGGCCATGATGACCCTGATTGCATTCGGACGTCCGGGACGACTGTGGTGGCTGTTGGTTCCGCTTGCATTCCTTGTCGTCTACCTGATCGTTGTCATCTGGCGTCGTCAGCCTCGTCAAAGCCGCAACGAACTCAAGAGTCTGTTGCCCAGCTCTCGACCATGGAAGCAGCACCTGGCGATGGGGTTGTCGGTGGTGTCGATGGTTGCGATGGTGCTTGCATTCGCCCAGCCGAAGGCCTACCACGATGTGCCACGGGATAGGGCCACGATCGTTGTCGCGATAGACGTCTCGAAATCCATGGTGGCCACCGATGTCGAGCCGTCCCGGCTGTCTGCTGCCAAGACCGCTGCCAAGGATTTTCTTGGTGATCTGCCGCCTCGGTTCAATGTCTCGCTGGTGAAGTTTGCGGCGTCGGCCCAGATCGTGGTGCCGCCCACTACTGACCGGGCTGCGGTGTCGACAGCGATCTCGAACCTTCAAGTGTTGCCATCCACCGCTATTGGTGAAGGGATTTACTCCTCCCTCAACGCCTTGAAACTGGTGCCGGACGATCCGAAGCACCCGGGACAGAAACCTCCTGCGGCAATCGTGCTGTTGTCGGACGGAGCCACCAACGTGGGGCGAACCTCCCTTCAGGCTGCCAAGGATTCCGGACACGAACACGTGCCGGTCTACACCATCGCCTATGGCACGGCGAGCGGGTATGTCGTCGAAGGTGGTCAGCGTCAGCCCGTTCCGGTTAATCACTATGAGCTGGCTGCGGTGGCGAAGGCTTCTGGAGGAGAGAAGTTCTCTGCGGAATCTCTCGGACAGCTCTCCGATGTCTACAAGTCAATTGCTGAATCGGTTGGCTATGACAAGGTTTTTGGGGAGGTCACTGACAAATATGTTGGTGTTGCCTTGGCACTCATGGTGTTGACGGCGGTCTCCGTCGTCACCTTATGCGCCCGTTGGCCCTGATCCGTTGCTCGACGTCTTCACAAAAGGAGTTCTTATGAGTGTGGCCGACAAACTGACGGCGGTACGTCATCGCATTGACCAGGCATGCCGCGCCTGTGATCGCGACCCGAGTGAGGTGTCTCTGCTGCCGGTGTCCAAGACCAAGCCGCCGAGCATGGTTGAGGAGGCCTATCGCGCGGGATATCGTCTCTTCGGCGAGAACAAGGTGCAGGACGCCTTGGCCAAGTCGGAACTCATGGATGCCGATCACCCCGGGCTGGAGTGGGCGATTATTGGCGGTTTGCAGACCAACAAGGCCAAATATGTGGCCCGATTCGCCAGCGAGTTCCAGGCCCTTGACTCTCTCAAGGTGGCTCGCGAGCTGGACAAGAGACTGCAAAAAGAAGGACGCCAACTTCGGGTCCTGGTGCAGGTGAACTCCTCGGCTGAGCCTCAAAAGTCTGGGATTTCTCCCGAGGAGGCCGTCACTTTCGCCAAGGAGCTGGCCGCTTTTGACTCCTTCGAGGTGCGAGGCCTCATGACAGTGGCCCTCAACAGCCCTGATCCTAAGGCGGTCGCCGAGTGCTTCGACGTTGTCGTTGGAGTGCAGGAGAAATTGCGTCAAGAGGTCAACGAGGTCTCCAACTGGGATGAACTATCCATGGGAATGTCGGGTGACCTGGAGATCGCGGTCGCACACGGATCTACCCAGGTCCGCATTGGCACAGACATTTTTGGAGCCAGAACCAATCCTGAGGAGATCTGGCGTCCTTGAGTCTGGTCGTCTATCGTTAAAACGTCCGTACCGCACCACTGCAGGGGAAGGCACGTGGTACCGGGAGGACGATCGTGGAAACAACACAGTTGGCCAGTGGAACCCTTTTCATCCACTCGGCACCGACGGCATTGCGCAGCCACATTGAATGGGCTGCCGATGTCGCATTTGCCATGCCTGCGCCGCTGCGCTGGACCATACAGCCGGTGGAACCCGGAAGCTGGCGGACAGAAACACCGTGGCGTGGTGATGTTGTTGCTGCTGGCAAGTTCATCTCCACCCTGGCGGCATGGCAGCGGGTTCGGGTCGAAATGACAGTAGAAACCGGCGCCGTTCCGCGCCGGTGGAGCGTCACCCCAAGGCTGGGAATCTTTTCTGCCCATACCGACGAGGCCGGATCGGTTGTCGTCGATGAGATGAGGCTACGTGCCGCCATCACGGCGTCCCGAAGAACAGGGCTGCGCCTTGAGGACGAGATCTGTGACCTGCTCGGTGAACCCTGGGATGTTGAACTGGAGGCTTACCGGGCGTGCGACCCTTCTCTGGACGTCTCATGGCTTTCCCGCGAGGTCGGGTGACATCGCACCCGATCATGTAATCATGCAGGGACCCAGGTGCTTCTCTCGCCTTGGTACTTCTCTCAGCGGTTGGCGTTCGCGTTGGTGAACACCAGAGTGACGTTGTGCCCGCCGAACCCAAATGAGTTGTTGAGGGCGACGAGGTCGCCGGAGGGCAGGTCAGTAGTCTGCGTGGCGATGTTGACCTTGAGGTCCTCCTCGAGCTGATTGATGTTGATGGTTCCGGGAACCTTGCGATCCAGCAGAGCCATGACCGAGGCGAACGATTCGAGGGCACCGGCCCCACCGAGCAGGTGGCCGGTCATCGACTTCGTACCCGTGACAAGCACATGGTCGGTGGCGTCTCCCAGTACTAACGCGATGGAGTGGGCCTCAGCGGTGTCACCGAGTGGAGTTGAGGTGGCATGGGCATTGACATGGTTGACGTCGTGGGGGACAAGACCTGCCGAGTGAAGTGCTTTGCGCATCGCAGAGGCCTGGCCTGAACCCGTTGGATCTGGCTGAACGATGTCGTGGGAGTCGGCGGAAATACCTGATCCTGCGAGGGTGCCGTAGATCTTTGCACCGCGGGCCTTGGCGTGCTCCTCGGTTTCGATCACCATGATTGCTGCACCTTCGCCGAGGACAAAACCGTCACGGTCGACATCCCACGGGCGGGAAGCGTGCTCCGGGTCGTCATTGCGTGTCGACAACGCCTTCATTTGAGCAAAGGCGGCTATCGGCAGCGGGTGGATGACGGCCTCGGCCCCACCGACGACGGCAATATCGGCTCGTCCCAGGCGGACCTGGTCGAGTCCGAGAGAGATGGCCTCGGAGGAGGAGGCGCAGGCCGACACCGGGGCGTGGACGCCAGCCTTGGCATGTACCAACAGACCAACGTTGGCGGCCGGAGCGTTTGCCATGAGCATTGGGACAGTGAACGGGCTGACCCGTTTGAATCCTTTGTCCTTTTGGATGTCCCACTGGCCTAGCAAGGAGTGCAGACCACCGATACCAGTGGCACAGCAGACGACGAGACGCTCAGGATCGATACCGTTGGAGTCACCGGTTTCGTCGTCGGGATCGGGAAGGTCCAGGCCGGCGTCGGCCCAGGCTTCCTTGGCGGCAACGAGGGCCAGTTGGCTGGACCGGTCCAGGCGACGAGCTTGCGGGCGCGGAATGTGATTTGTTGGGTCGTCTACCGCTGTGGCGGCAAACGTGACAGGCACGTCGTCAGCCCAGTCGAAATCGAGGTCACGCACTCCATTCCGACCCTCCAGCAGTCCCTGCCACGTGGTGGGGGCGTCAGGCCCCAACGGTGTGGTAGCCCCGAAACCAGTAATGACGACGTCGCTCATAAGTTCTCCAGTATCGATGGTGGGTGGTTAGTGCCCGGGGTAGGTGCGCCCCGGGCACCCCAGAATCAGCCCTTGTGCTCGATGATGTAGTTAACGGCGTCGCCAACAGTCTTGATGTTCTTGGACTCCTCGTCAGGAATCTCAACGCCGAATTTCTCCTCACAGGCATAAATGATCTCGACCATGGAGAGGGAATCGACGTCGAGGTCATCGACGAAGGACTTTTCAAGGGCGACCTCGGACTGGTCAACACCGGTGATGTCGTTGACGATGTCAGCCATGTCGGCGAGGATCTGGTCTTTGTCGGCCATGATGGTTGTTCCTTTTCTCGTGTTTTCCTCGGGCCGTCGACCCGAAGTCTGTGGGCGTATTCCGACTATGCAGATGAGGGCAGTCGGACGACCTGACCGGCGTACACCAGTCCGGCCCCAAAACCGATGATGAGAGCGAGGTCACCGCTGTGGGCTTCGCCACGGCGAAGCATACGGTCAATGGCGATCGGCACGGACGCTGCGGAGGTATTTCCCATGTCGGCGATATCGTGGCAGACGGTCACTGATTCAGGCAGCTTGAGGTGACGGCATATCACCTCGGTGATTCGGTCGTTGGCCTGGTGAGGGATGAAAACGTCGAGGTCTGCGGGGGTGATTCCGGCTTGAGCCACCGCCTCGGCGGCACGCTTGGCGACATCGGTCATGGCCCACTTGAAGACCGCACGCCCTTCCATGTGGATGAGCGGATGAGTTTTCTTGCGATCGGCGCTGGCAACGGACCAGTCCTCGATCTCGATGGTGTTGAGTTTGTCGGAGCGTGATCCCCAGACGACCGGGCCGATTCCCGGTTCGTCGCTGGGGCCGATGACCGCAGCGCCGGCTCCGTCAGAGAAGAGGAAGGCAGTGGAGCGATCGTCAAGATTGGTCATTTCGGAAAGCTTCTCGACGCCGATGACGAGCACGTAGCTTGCGGACCCGGTGCGGATCATGGAATCGGCCACAGCAACCGAGTAACAGAACCCTGCACAAGCACCATTGAGGTCAAAGGCGGCAGCGTTCCCTAGGCCAAGTTCGCGGGCAATGTAGGTAGCCAAGCTTGGGGAAGGGTGGTGGTGGGAGACAGTTGCGACGATGATGGCGTCAATCTGTGAGGTGTTAAGCCCAGCACGTTCCAGGGCAGTGCGAGCAGCCTCAGTACCCATCGATAATACGGTTTCAGAGTCGGTGCCCCAGCGCCGCTCGGTAATACCGGTGCGCTGCTCGATCCACTCCGGGGTGGAGTCGATCATGGTGCACATTTCCTCGTTGGTAACCACACGTGATCCACGGGCAGAACCTACCGACAAGAACTTGGAGTACCTGTCAATTGGGCGGGCTGTGATGGCTGTCATGCGTTCTCCTTACCAGCATGGGCCGCGATGAACTCGCGGGCAGCCGGAATCTGGTCAGGAGTGTTGAGATTGAACAGCTCAACCCCTTTGAGGTTGCGCTTGGCGATACCCGTCAGGGTGCCAGCGGGAGCCAGCTCCAGCAAGCCGGTAATACCGCGCTCGGCCATGGTCTCCATGCAGAGATCCCAGCGCACCGGGTGAGCAACCTGATGAACGAGACGATGAGCGAACTCGCGTCCATCCGTGATGACAGCGCCGTCGCGGTTCGACAGCAGAGTCACCGATGGGGTGGTCGTTGGCATGGCAGCGACGATTTTGCGCAGGTGATCGACTGCTGGCTCCATGTGAACAGTATGGAAGGCGCCAGCAACCGACAGTGGGAAGAGTCGGGTGCGAGCGGGAGGTGCAGCAGCGAAGGCCTCGAGCTGCTCGACGGTGCCGGCGGCGACGATCTGGCCTTTGCCATTGTGATTAGCGGGGGTGAGGCCTGCAGCCTTGATAGCAGCCAGGACATCGTCAGGGTTGCCGCCGATGACGGCAGTCATCGAGGTTGTGGTACCGGTGGCGGCCTCCGCCATGGCGCGTCCGCGCTCACGAACGAGCACCATCGCAGCCTCGGTGGAGAAAGCCCCGGCGGCAGCGCCGGCTGCAATCTCGCCGACAGAGTGGCCCGCCAGCAGATCTGCTTTGGAGAAGATCTCCGGATCGACTGACCATGCGGTCGCGAGAGCAGCGGCGACAAGCAGGGGCTGGGCGACGGCGGTGTCCTTGATGGTGGCCTCGTCGGAGACCGTGCCGTGAGTCACCAGATCGATGTCGGCCACCGCAGACAGCCATGCGAGGTGGTCTGCAAATGTGGGGTCAGACATCCAGTCGGATAGGAATCCTGGTTTCTGGGCACCCTGGCCTGGAGCGACTATTGCGAGCACGTCTCCACTTTGCCTTGTGGTTGGCTTTCACGCGAGACGTGGAACCGACGAAGCACTAGAGGCTCACCTTGTAGGGTTCTCACAAAGAGGCAGGGGGGTTCCTCTAAAAACCGGATGTGTACCCGCGATTTTCGGCTTCCCGACGTCCCAATACGGCGGCAATGACGTCATTGACGGGAGTATCGACACCCACCTCGTCCCCCAGTTCGGGAACAGCCCCGACTTGGGCCGCATACTCGCTGGGTCGTCCAGCAAGGATGTCACGCTGGAAGGAGGTCGTCGACGCGGGGTCCTGCCCGGCGAGGAATGTGAGGTTTTTCGTGACGAAGTCATCGGCGATCTTGGCCCCGTGTCCTCGAGCGACCTGAACTGTCTCGGCGATACACCGGGCGAAGATGTCGCGGTAGGTGCTGAGCAGGTCACCGAGGGCGACGTCAAGGACGGCCCCGCACGCTCCTTGAGGAACGACCGAACACATCTTGACCCACAGCGTGGTGGTGATGTCGTCGGTGATGGGGGAAACGATACCGGCCTTCTCGCAGGTGGCCCGCACCTCGTCAATGATCGGATTGGGGGAGTCATCCATGGTCGAGACCTCCAACATGCGAGGCCCACCCAAATCCATGATGAGACCCGGCTCAAGGATCTTGACCCACTCCCGACAAACACCGGGTGCTACGTGCTCGGCGCCGACAATCTCGGACAGAATCTGTGGCGCAATGACGCCATTCTGAGTCGTGACGACGAGGGTGTCAGATCCCATGAGGGCTGGGAGATGAGCGCGAGCGGCATCGGCTAACTGGAAGGTCTTGGTGCAGATGAGCACAACGTCAACCTGTCCGATCTCGGCAGCATTGTCGGTGGCGGGAACGGTGAGGGTCAGCTCGGTATTGCCAACGATTCGCAGCCCATGGTTGCGGATCGCTTCTAAGGTCTGGCCTCGGGCAATGAAAGAAACATCGACTCCCGCGTCAGCCAGCACCCCACCGTAGAAAGCGCCGATGGCTCCGGCGCCGATCACGGCTATTCTCATGATTTCTCACCATCCTTGGTGGCCGATAATGCGACCACCATGGCCTGTTCGACCGACTCACGGGCGTCAGGGAGAGTGGCCGCCAGCAGCGGAATCTTCATCGCTGCCAGGGTACGCTGCATTCCCATCCCAGCGTGAGTGGCCACACACGCTGCGACCTTCTGGTCGCGCAAGAAACGGACGATTCGAGCGTGATGACTGCCCTCGGTACCCTCGTCGTGGAGACGGTCCCATTCGACGTCGAAGGTCTGCCATTTCGTGATGTGGCCGTTGTCATCAACGTGTGCGACGGCCACCATGGGTGCTTTGCCGAAGCGAGGCTCCACAGAGCCGTCCGGGCGAACCGGAATCATGACGTTCATACCATGAGCCTAACCCGGCAGAATCCTCAAGAGCTGGCGTCGGAGTTCAGGTTTTGTCTCTGTCAGGTCATAACTGCGACGTATGAGGCATATCGTTAAGCCTCGGATCGGGCAATCGGTGCTGATTGGTTCCCGAAGTTTCTCTTTGAGAAGGTGGTTTTCATGGCGTCGATGGGGACGAAATCTGAGGGTCACCCATCTGCTGACACGCTGGGGCATCGTTAGATTCAGCGTGCTGTGTTCATCGCGGTGACGGCTGCTGCGCTATATCAGGTGACGTGCGTCATCGGAATTATCCTGGGCTATCTGATCGGTTATGCCCTTCTGCCCACTGACACTTGGCGTTGGATTCTTGGCGTCGCGGCGATCCCGGCATTCATCGTCTTTCTCATGCTCCTACGTACTCAGGAGACCCCGGACGGGAATATCCACAATGATCGTGGCCACCATCATCCTCATCGTGACCTATATGGTGAGCGGGTCCCAGGGTGGGGCTGTTGGTACTGGCACTACTGTTCCTGCTGCGTTACGCCCCGGAAACCTCCGGTCGTACTCTCGAGGAGATCCAGGACTACTGGAACAACGGTGCGCGGTGGCCCGAGGACGATTCGGCTGCAGCGAGGTGAGTCCGAGACGTCATTTCTTCAGTCGACCTAGGGTGATGGCCAGCCTGAGGACATAAGCCTCGCGCGGGTCGGAGGGGGAATACCCAGTGATGTCTTGGATTCGCTTGAGTCGATAGCGCACCGTGTTCGGGTGAATGAACATTGATCGCCCGGTTCCCTCCACCGAACAACCGTGGTCAAGAAAGGAAACGGTGGTGTCCATGAGGTCCCCGCTGGCAGCAGCCAATGGGTTGTAGACCTCTTCGACGAGCCATGCGCGGGCTTCCTCATCACCAGAGAGAACCCGTTCAGGAAGAAGATCGACGGCAGCCATCACCCGTGGTCCTTCGGGCCAGGCACGGGCAGCCCGAGCCCCCGACAGCGCGGCGCGGGCGGAGATCGGAGCCAAGGTGAGGTCAGCGACGACCGGCCCGACGACGATGGGCCCGGGTCCAAAATGCCCGGCCAAGGCCTCGGTGGTAGCCACGGTCGCGGTGTCGTCGACAAGTTTATGACTGGAGAGAATGACCACCAGACGATCAGATTGCAGGGCTGCCAGGACCGTGATCTGCATTCTCTCCCCGTCCCGACGCAGCACATTGAGTTCGTGGAGTTCGTGCTCGATGGTCGGAGCTCGGCCCACCACGACGCACAGATTGACACCGGGACGCCATCCTAGGGTGGAGGCGCGGGAGACGAGTTGCTCGTCGGCGTCGGCACGAACGACGGCGTCGACAACGAGGGATTCCAGTCGTTCATCCCAGGTGCCGCGACGTTCCGCGGCTCGTGCGTACACTTCGGCGGCCGCGAAGGCGACCTCGCGGGAGTAATGGGCTATTGCGGTACGCAGCACTTGGCGGTCTCCGCGTGGCATCTCGGTCTCAATCCGATCCTCGACGACATCGAGGGTGGTGCGGACAAGCTCAACGGTCTGGTGCAGGGAAATCTTGCGAGTCATGGATCGCGGAGCCACGTCGAAGACGTCGATGGGGGAGTACGGTTCGGCGTCATCATCGGCGAACCACCGCACGAAACCATCGATTCCGGATCGGGCCACGATCGAAATCCACGACCTCTCCTCGGCTGAGAGGTCCCGGAACCAGGAGTGTCGTCGGCTCATCTCCTCGAGGGTGGCAGTCGTCATGGCGGAGGTACGTGCGGTCAGACGCTTGGCAATGGCCCGGCGAGTGCGATCAGAGGACATAACAGTACGACCGGTACGCGACGTTTGCCGAGTGGACGTCGTCGTGATGTCGTTCTTGGTCACCTGAGCCTCCCTTTGGCGAGACTTCGAACAGTGTAGTTGGGTTCTGACGGAGGTCACGACGGCCCCGGTCGTCTGTCATCAAGGCAGGGAGTTTCGCGCTGAGTCGATTTACGACATTTGCAAGTGACTTTTTTCGTATTACGCGCCACAATAGATTGGTGGTGGGCCCTCGGGCTGCCGCCGCGAATCGTCACCGGTGGCGACGCCGGTAGCGCGTCAATGTTGATGAGAAAGGACTCAGTGTGATCCCGCGCGAAGAACGTGGACCAGTCCTCAACGGACTACCGACAACCCTGCCTGACATCGATCCCGAGGAAACCCAGGAGTGGATCGAATCCCTTGACAACATGGTCGAGGCCGACGGTCCCAACCGAGCCCGGATTGTGTTGCTGAAGATGTTGGAGCGGGCTCGTAGCCACGGCCGTCTCGGGCTGTCGGCTCTCACCTCCACTGATTACATCAACACCATTGCCGCCGAGGATGAGGAAGAGTATCCCGGTGACGCGGAGATCGAACGGAACATCCGTCGTCTACTGCGGTGGAACTCTGCCATCACCGTGCATCGCGCTCAGCGTCCCGGTATCGGCGTCGGTGGCCACATCTCTACGTATGCCTCTGCAGTCACCTTGTACGAGGTCGGCCAGAACCACTTCTGGCGTGGACAGGACGCCCCCGGCGGCGGAGACCAGGTCTTCTTCCAGGGCCATGCGGCTCCCGGTATGTACGCCCGCGCGTTCCTGGAGGGACGTCTCACCGAGGAGGACCTTGACGGTTTCCGTCAGGAGAAGTCGAAGGCTGGTCATGGCCTGCCCTCATATCCTCATCCGCGTATGCTGCCTGACTTCTGGCAGTTCCCCACCGTGTCGATGGGCCTGGGTCCGATGGACTCTATCTACCAGGCGTCCCTGAACAAGTACCTCACCAACCGTGGCGTCAAGGATTGCTCGGACCAGCATGTATGGGCTTTCTTGGGCGACGGCGAGATGGACGAGCCAGAATCGCGCGGCTTCCTGCAGGTTGCTGCCAACGAGGAGCTCGACAACCTGACCTTCGTCATCAACTGCAACTTGCAGCGTCTTGACGGGCCGGTGCGTGGCAATGGCAAGATCGTCCAGGAGCTGGAGGCCGTCTTCCGTGGAGCCGGCTGGAACGTCATCAAGGTGATCTGGGGGTCTGGCTGGGACCCGCTGTTGCAGGCTGACCGCGACGGTGCCCTTGTCGACCTCATGAACAACACCCGCGACGGCGATTACCAGACGTTCAAGGCCAACGATGGGGCCTACGTCCGTAAACATTTCTTCGGCCGTGATCCCCGCACCGCGAAGATGGTTGAGAACTGGACCGACGACCAAATCTGGGCGCTGCGTCGTGGCGGACACGACTACCGAAAGATCTACAACGCGTACAAGGCCGCCACCGAGTTTAAGGGGGCCCCGACCGTTGTACTCGCCTGCACCATCAAGGGCTATGACCTCGGGACCCATTTCGCGGGGCGCAATGCGACCCATCAGATGAAGAAGCTGGCCCTTGACGACCTCAAGCAGTTCCGCGATCGCCTGGAGATCCCGATCTCCGACAAGGTCTTGGAGGCCGACCCGTATCGCGCTCCGTACTTCCATCCGGGTGCCGATGACGAACGTATTCAATATCTCATGGAGCGTCGTCGCGCTTTGGGCGGCTTCGTACCGGAGCGTCGCTCGAAGTTCACCTCCTTGCCGATTCCTGAGCAAAAGGCCTTCGACGGAGTTAAGCGTGGATCGGGCAAGCAGGAAGTCGCCACCACCATGGCCTTTGTTCGTTTGCTCAAGGACCTCATGCGCGACAAGAACTTTGCCCCACATGTCGTCCCGATTATCCCTGACGAGGCTCGTACCTTCGGTATGGACTCGTTCTTCCCGACGATCAAGATTTACAACCCGCACGGTCAGAACTACACCCCGGTGGACCACGAGCTCATGCTCAGTTACCGCGAGGCCAAGAACGGTCAGATCTTGCACACCGGTATCAACGAAGCCGGGTCGACCGCTGCCTTTATCGCCGCTGGCACCACCTACTCCACCCAGGGCGTGCCGATGGTGCCGATCTACCTGTTCTACTCAATGTTCGGATTCCAGCGCACCGGCGATTCCTTCTGGGCTGCCGGTGACCAGATGGCCAAGGGATTCATCATTGGGGCCACCGCCGGACGAACCACTCTGACCGGCGAAGGCACCCAGCACATGGACGGCCATTCGCCGATCTTGGCTGCCACCAACCCGGCTGTCATCTCCTACGATCCGGCCTATTCCTACGAGATCTCCCACATTGTCCAGGCCGGTCTTAAGCAGATGTATGGCGAGAATGCCGAAGACGTCATGTACTACCTGACGGTCTACAACGAGCCGATGATTCAGCCCGCCGAGCCGGAGGATGTCGACGCCGAAGGCATCGTCAAGGGCATGTACTTGCTGTCGCAGGGGTCCTTTGACGGCGTTGGTGAGGATGCCCGCCGAGTCCAGCTGCTTGCCTCTGGCGTTGCAGTGCCGTGGGCCCTTGAAGCTCAAAAACTCCTCAAGAACGATTTCGGTGTCGTCGCTGATGTGTGGTCAGTCACGTCGTGGAACAACCTGCGTCGTGACGCCATGGAGGCTGAGGAACAGGCTTTCCTGCATCCTGAGCAGGGTAAGCGTACTCCGTATCTCGTGGAGCGCCTGGCCGGCGCTCCTGGACCAGTCGTCGCGGCAACCGACTACATGCGTCAAGTCCCCGACCAGATTGCCCAGTGGGTTCCGGGAGATTACGCATCCTTGGGAACTGACGGATTCGGATTCTCCGACACCCGTGCTGCGGCTCGTCGATTCTTCCACATTGACGGACCTTCCATGGCCGTCCGCGCCCTTCAAATGCTCGCCGAACGCGGTGAGATTCCGCAGGATTGGCCTGCTAAAGCTGCCGAGAAGTACGATCTTCTCAACGTCAACGCGGGGGAGTCCGGTAACGCTGGCGGAGACGCCTGATCGAATCTCACCATGCGGAGGTCACCCCCCTGAGGTGGCCTCCGTATCTCGTATCTGGCACGCTTGTGTCAAGGTGTCTTTCGCGCCAGACGCACATACTTGAGGAAGCTGAGGATTCGTGGGAAGCGGCAGCGATTTGGACAAGCTCGGTCTTGAGGCCGGGCAGGTGGTCCAGGAGCTCGGTTGGGACGATGATGTTGACGAGGATCTCCGCCAGGAGGTCATGGACATCATCGACGGTGACATGATCGAGGATTCGATTGACGCCGTTGACATCGTCTGGTTGTGGTTACGTGCCGACGATGGTGATGTGGCCGATGGGTTGGTTGACGCTATGCGAGACCTGTCTGACGATGGTTTTATCGTGCTCGTCACCCCGAAGGTGGGACGGCCCGGCACTATTGATCCGGCGGATCTTTCCGATGGGGCCGCCACGGCTGGCATGGTGCTGACGACCAGTTATGACGCCGGCGAGGATTGGCAGGCCCACAAGGTCGTACGTCCCCGCGGCGGGCGTCGCTGAAGCCTGGTTCCCGCCCTCGGACGGCATGATCGCCGGATCATCGTTGGCAGTCAAGTGAAGACTCATCACTGACGGTCAAATCTGCGAACTCGTGGTAACCGTCACCCCGGCATTGGTCATCGCTGCCACGGCGGCCTCGCCCAGTTCAGGGCTGACCGGCTCACTCAGATCAGTCAGGCAACGGGTCGCAAATCCCAGCTTCTGAGCGTCCAAGCTGGTGTCTTTGACACAGTGAGACAGCGCGAGCCCGATGACGTCGACGGACTCTATGCCACCGTTGCGCAGTACCGTCTCCAGCGTCAGGCCATCGGTGGTCGTGCCCTCAAAGCCGGAGTAGGCCGCAGCATACTGGCCCTTCTTCACCCGCGCGTCGACCACAATGCCAGCAACGGCTGGGTGTATTTCAGCCTCTTTGGTGCCGGCTACCCCATGGGGAGGCCAGGAATCCACGAAGTCAGGGTTGCTAGCGAAGTGATCGCCAGGATCGATATGCCAATCCTGGGTCGTGACTACCATGTCGTAGCGGTCTCGATGAGCAGCAATGTAGGACGCAATGCGTTGTGCGCAGGCGTTGCCGCCCGCAACGGCGAGGGCGCCTCCCTCACAGAAAGTCGGTTGGACGTCGACGACGATGAGCGCGCGATGTGATGATGTGGCCATGGACACATCCTGTCACTACGGCTGATCCTCGGTACGCTGGCGCTATGGCAGTGAGCACCTATGTGGCAGCCCAGGATCGCTACGACACCATGGAGTATCGACGGTGTGGAACCAGCGGCTTGCTGCTGCCGGCAATCTCGTTGGGCCTGTGGCACAATTTTGGGGACTTGCACCCAGGTTCTACTCAACGTGCCGTGTTGCGTCGCGCCTTCGACTGTGGGATCACCCACTTCGACCTGGCTAACAACTATGGCCCGCCTTACGGCCAGGCCGAGATCAATTTCGGTCGGATCATGGCCACCGACTTCAATCCCTACCGTGATGAACTCATCATCAGCTCCAAGGCGGGTTACGACATGTGGCCCGGGCCTTACGGACAGGGAGGAGGCTCTCGTAAGTACCTCATTGCCTCCTGCGATCAGTCTCTCAAGCGTATGGGTCTGGACTACGTCGATATCTTCTATTCCCATCGTTTCGACCCGGACACCCCACTTGAAGAGACGATGGGAGCCTTGGACCGTATCGTTCGCTCGGGACGGGCTCTCTATGCAGGCATTTCCTCATATGACCCTGAGCAGACCGAGAAGGCTGCCGCTATTGCACGCGACCTTGGGACCCCGCTGCTCATCCACCAGCCGCGCTACAACATGTTCGATCGCTGGATCGAAGATGGTCTCGTTGACACCTGTGAGCAGGAAGGGATGGGAATCATCTGCTTCTCCCCGTTGGCTCAGGGAATCCTCACTGACAAGTATCTCAACGGCATTCCGGCCCGGTCGCGAGCTGGGATGGGAGCGATCTCGCTGCGCCCCGAGCAGATTGATGACGCCACCCGGGCCGCTGTTTCCGCTCTTAACGAGATCGCTAAGGACCGAGACCAGACTCTCGCTCAGATGGCTTTGTCGTGGATTCTGCGGGATTCCCGTATCACCAGTGTCCTCGTCGGTGCCTCGTCGGTGCCGCAGCTGGACTCTGACATCGACGCCCTGAGGGCGACGCCCTTCACTGACGAGGAGAGGGTCAATATCGAGTCGGTGCTGGCCGATCATGCCTGCTGAGATAACTCAGCCGGGATAGTGCTACGCTCCTAACGACGCCCTTTAATGGCGATCCCGTGAGGTCGCGAAGGTCGTGCGGACAGGCGACAGCGCATATGCGCGTCGTCCGGTGTGCTCCACCCTTGCACCTGCGGTGTCCAGCGGTAGGAGCCTGTTATGCAACTGACCCAGTCATCCGGCCCAGTCACTGTCCTCGACTCCAAGGCATTGGAGCGAGCATTAACAAGAATCTGTTACGAAATCGTCGAGCGCAATGAAGGGCTTGACCAGCTCGTCATCGTCGGTATTCGCACTCGTGGGGTGTACCTGGCACAGCGTATGGCTGCCAAGCTCTCGGCCTTAAGCGATGCAGATGTTCCCGTCAGCGAACTGGACATCACCTTGTATCGGGATGATCTTGATCCCAACGAACACCGTGAGCGGCCTCAGAATCCGGTGCTTTCTGGCAATAACGTTCCGACGAATCTGGCCGGCAAGACCGTCGTCCTGGTCGACGATGTCCTGTTCACCGGTCGGACGGTGCGAGCTGCCCTCGACGCCGTGCTTGACACCGGTCGTCCCGATCGCGTTCTGTTGGCTGTCATGGTTGATCGGGGTCACCGTGAGCTGCCGATTCGCGCCGATTTCGTTGGAAAGAACATCCCTACCTCGCTGGGTGAGGCGGTTGACGTGCACGTCGCTGAGGTTGATGGCGAGGACGCGGTCACCATTCGAAAGGTGGTCTCCCGGTGAGCTCTGAGGTTGTTGAGGAGTTCGACGTCGACCATTCCGGACGTCACTTTCTGTCGGTGGAGGACATATCCAATGACGACGTGATGAGGATCATCAATCGCGGACGTCAGTTCAAGGCCGGTGATACCCCCCGCGTCGAACCTGGCCATGTTGCCATCAATATGTTCTTCGAGAATTCCACCCGAACCATGACCAGCTTCCAGATGGCCGAGCACCGCCTGGGCATGAAGATCCTTGATTTCGATCCGGGACACTCGAGCGTTACCAAGGGCGAGAGTCTTTACGATTCAGTGCGCACAGTGGACGCCATCGGTGCTGAGGTGGCTGTTATTCGCCACTCCACCAACCACTACTACGACTACCTGTTGTCGACCGGGACTCTCGGTCTGTCCGTCGTTAATGGCGGTGACGGCTCCGGTCAGCACCCCAGTCAATGCATGCTCGACCTCATGACCATCGCCGAAGAATTCGGTCACATCGACGGTCTCACAGTTGCCATCAGTGGCGACATCGCTCACTCACGAGTGGCGCGTTCCGACGCTCAGATCCTCACTCGGTTGGGCGCCAACGTCGTGTTCACTGGCCCGCGTGAGTGGATGGACCACGAAGTCACCCGTCTTGGATCGATGGCCACCCTTGACGAAATCATTGCTGACGTTGACGTCGCGATGATGCTGCGCGTTCAGCACGAGAGATTCGACGCCGGCCCAGACTTTTCTGCCACCGACTACCTGCAGGCTTTCGGGCTCACCGACGAGCGGGCGGAGCGGATGAAGCCCAACGCGATCATCATGCACCCGGCTCCGGTAAACCGAGGATGTGAGATCTCTGGTCACCTCGTGGAGGCTCCCTCATCTCGTATTTTTGAGCAGATGGGGAATGGAGTCATGGTGCGAATGGCCATTCTGGAACAGGTACTGCAAGCGAGGGAGTCGAAGTGAGTCGAAGGGTCCTCCTCACCGGGGTGACCATGTTGGAGGGAGCTACCCCGGTCCCTTCCCAGCTCCTCGTGCGTGATGGTCGGATAGAAGCCATGTCACGGGGCAGGCGCAATGCTCTCGACGGAGCTGACGCGCAGGTCATCGACCTGGGTGGTGCCCTGGTGACTCCCGGCATGGTGGATTTGCACGTTCATCTGCGCGAACCGGGCCAGGAGCACAAGGAGACCATTGCCTCGGGTACTGCTGCCGCTGCTCGTGGCGGTTGGACGACTATTTGCGCTATGCCGAATACCGTGCCCGACCCGCACACTCCCGAGCTGATGGCCGACCTTAAGCGCAGGATTGATGAGTCCGCAGTGGTGCGGGTGCGTCCCATCGCCCCAATCACCGTTGGACTGACGAGTACTCATCTGGTTGATGTCGATGCCTTGACTCGCGCCGGGGCCGTCGCTTTCTCCAATGACGGCAAGGGAGTTCAACTGGCCGGAACGATGTACGACGCTATGCGTGCTGCCGCAGCCGCAGATCGTCCCATCGCTGCCCACGCCGAGGATGAATCCTTGGTGCGCGGCGGGGTCATCAATGACGGGCGACGCGCGCGTGAACTTGGGTTGCCTCCGATGACACGTCTTGCTGAGACCGTCCACGTGGCCCGAGACGTCATGATCGCCGAGGCCACCGGAGCGCACTACCATCTGTGCCACGCCTCGACCAGACAGTCGATTCGCACCCTGCGGCGCGGTCGTGAAGACGGCGCGAATGTTACCGGAGAAGCGGCACCTCATCACCTGTTGCTCGCTGATGACGACATTCCCAGTGATGACGGTTTTTACAAGATGAATCCACCGCTGCGCACCCGAGATGACGTTGACGCCATGGTCGAAGGACTATGTGACGGTACCTTGACCTGTATCGCCACCGACAATGCACCTCATGCTGCCGCTGAGAAGGATTGTTCCTTCCGTAATGCTGCTTTCGGGGTGATTACTAACGAGCACACTTTCGCTCTGCTCTACACGAACTTCGTGCTGGAGCGTCGATTCCGCCTCGATCAGCTTGTCAACTGGCTCACCGTCGGACCTGCCGACACCTTTGGGCTAACTGATGCTGGTCGGCTGCGAGTGGGGGGACCTGCCGACCTCGCGGCCTTCGACTTGCAAAACCAGACGACGATCATTCCTGAGGAGGGTGCTGGCATGGGGCGCAATACCCCGTTTGCCGGACGCTGTGTCTTCGGCGACTGCGTGCTGACGATGGTCGGTGGGCGGACAGTTCACCGTCGGCGACAGCACATCGGCAAGACTGACGACCACGAGATGGGAGACCCGCAATGAGCAGACGCACCCTGTTGTTGGCCGATGGGACGAGTTACCAGGGGGAGGCCTTTGGGGCAGACCATGAGGTGAGTGCCGAGGTCGTTTTCACCACCGGTATGACCGGGTACCAAGAAACCCTTACAGACCAGTCCTACAACGGACAGATCGTCACCTTCACTTACCCCCTCATCGGCAACTGCGGTATCAACCGCGATGACATGGAATCCCTCTTCCCGACAACCGCCGGGGTCATCTGTCGAGAGGTGCCGCGACTTGCCAGCAACTGGCGCAACCGTCTCAGCCTCGATGAATTCCTTACCACCCATGGCATTCCTGGTCTGGCTGGTATCGACACTCGTGCTCTGGTACGACGACTACGCAATGAGGGGGTCATGAAGGGGGTCTTGCTGGGTCCGGACGCCGACCTTGACGCCGAGCTGGAGAAGCTGCGCAACACCGAGCTGCCTACCGACCAGATTGCCCAGGTTTCCACTCGCACCGCCTACCCGTCCCCGTTGGGAGGACGCAGTGTGGTGCTCTTCGATTTTGGTCTCAAACACTCCATCCTGCGCGAGCTCAGCAAACGCGGCTGTGCCGTCACGGTGGTGCCGTGGGACATTTCGGCAGATCGGGTGCGTGCCTTGGCCCCCGATGGGATCATGTTGTCCAACGGCCCGGGCGACCCGAAGTCGATCCCGCAGGTTCAGGATGTGGTGCGTGAGCTCCAGGAGGAGTACCCGATTTTCGGTATCTGTATGGGTCACCAGATCTTCGCCCTGGCCAATGGTGCCGACACCTACAAGTTGCCCTTCGGCCACCGTGGTTTCAACCATCCGGTGCGCGATCTAGCGACTGGACGGATCGACTTCACGAGTCAGAACCACGGATATGCGGTAGATCCCGAATCGGTGGCTGGAACCGAGCTGGAGATCACTCACATCGAGATCAATGACGAGACGGTCATGGGGGTACGTCACACTCGCCTGGGATCGTTTTCGGTGCAATACCACCCTGACGCGGCCGCTGGACCGCACGACGCTGCGCACGTTTTCGACGACTTCGTGGCGCTCATGGACGCCCACCACACTGGAGGCCAGAACTGATGCCCCGCCGTACCGACCTGCATCGCATTCTCGTCATTGGATCCGGTCCGATCATCATCGGTCAGGCCGCCGAGTTCGACTACGCCGGCACCCAGGCCTGTCTGGCTCTCAAAGAGGAGGGGTACGAGGTCATCCTCGTCAACTCCAACCCAGCCACGATCATGACCGACCGTGACATCGCCGACAAGGTCTACATCGAGCCCATCACCTTAGAGTTCGTCTCCTCGATTCTGCGCCGAGAACGTCCTGACGCCATCGTCCCCACTTTGGGTGGCCAGACCGGACTTAACATGGCCACTGAGCTAGCCAAGTCCGGGATCCTCGATGAGCTGGGTATCGAGCTGCTGGGTACCAAGCTTTCGGCTATCGAAAGGGCCGAAGACCGTGACCTGTTTAAACAGCTCATGGACGAGCTGGGCCAGCCGGTGCCAGCTTCTGAGATCGTCCACACCGTCGACGAGGCGGTCGAGGTGGGCAACACGATTGGTTACCCGCTCATCGTTCGTCCTGCCTACACCTTGGGGGGAACCGGAGGCGGTATTTGCCAGGATGAGGCTGAACTGGTTCGCATCGTCGGAAAGGGCCTTGAGCTCTCCCCGGTGACCGAGTGCCTGGTCGAGCAGTCGATCGCCGGGTACAAGGAAATCGAGTACGAGATGATGCGCGACAGCGCCGACAACACCATGGTCGTATGCACCATGGAGAACTTTGACCCGGTCGGCGTCCACACCGGCGACTCCATCGTTTTCGCCCCCACCCAGACTCTGACTGACGTCGAACACGAAATGTTGCGCGACGCGTCGATCGAAATTGTCCGGGCGCTGGGGATTGAGGGTGGCTGTAACGTTCAGCTCGCCCTGGACCCGGAGTCCTTCCAGTACTACGTCATCGAGGTCAATCCGCGCGTTTCGCGGTCCTCGGCTTTGGCGTCTAAGGCCACCGGCTACCCGATCGCCAAGATCGCCGCGAAGATCGCTGTCGGCATGACCCTCGATGAGATTCGCAATCCTGTTACCGGGACGACCTGGTCGATGTTCGAGCCGATGCTTGATTATGTCGTCGCCAAGATTCCGCGCTGGCCCTTCGACAAGTTTGCCCGGGCTGATCGTCGCTTGGGCACCCAGATGAAAGCCACCGGTGAAGTGATGGCGTTGGGACGCACGATTGAGGAATCCCTGCTCAAGGCGGTGCGCTCCTTGGAAATTGGCGTCGACCATATCTGCCTGCGCGAGGTTGCAGACCTTCCCGACGACATCCTTGAGGAGCGCCTGCTGCACGCCCGCGACGACCGTCTTTTCTGCCTGGCAGAGGCAATCAGGCGAGGCCGCACGGTACACGAACTCCACGAGCAGACGAAGATTGACGTCTTCTTCCTCGACAAGATCGCCCACATCCTCGAGATCGAGGAGAGACTGCGCGCCTGCCCCGACGATCCTGAGGCTCTCTGGATCGCGAAACGCAATGGTTTCTGCGACCCGGCGATTGGACGTTTGTGGGGCAAGACCGCAGATGAGGTGCGAACCCGTCGACTTGAGGCTGGTATCAAGCCGGTCTACAAGATGGTCGACACCTGTGCTGGCGAGTTCGAGTCTTCAACTCCGTACTTCTACTCGACCTATGAAATGGAGAACGAGTCGGTGAAGTCGGATCGCCCCAGCGTCCTGGTGCTAGGTTCCGGCCCGATCCGTATCGGTCAGGGCATTGAGTTCGATTACGCCACGGTCCACTCAGTCAAGGCCATCCAAGCTGCCGGGTATGAGGCCATCATCATGAACTCCAACCCGGAGACGGTCTCGACCGATTTCTCCATCTCGGACAAGCTGTACTTCGAGCCGCTCACGATCGAGGACGTCATGAACGTCATCGACCTCGAACAGCCTGAGGGGGTTATTGTCCAATTCGGTGGCCAGACAGCCATCAACCTGGCCGGTCCGCTGGACGCTGCTGGGGTGCCAATCCTTGGCACTCAGCTGGCTGACCTTGATCGCGCTGAAGATCGCGAGGGATTCGAATCCCTGCTGGCTGAGCTGCAGATTCCGCAGGCTCCGGGTGGTACGGCTCGCTCGTCCGAGGAAGCCCTCGCTGTTGCGCAGGAACTCGGGTATCCGGTCTTGGTGCGACCTTCCTACGTCATTGGTGGTCGCGCGATGGCTATCGTCACGAGCGCTGAGGAGCTCAAGCGTTATATGCGCGACGCTGTTCATGCCAGTCCTGACAAGCCGATACTTGTGGATCGCTACCTCAACGGTCTGGAGTGTGAGGTCGATGCGATCTGTGATGGCACCGACGTGCTCATCCCCGGAATCATGGAGCACATTGAGCGCGCAGGCGTTCACTCGGGCGACTCGATGGCTGTCTACCCGCCGCAGCGGATGAATCAGAAGGTCATTGATCGTATCGTCGAGGTGACGACGAAGCTGGCCTTGGGCCTCAACACCAAGGGCATTCTCAACATCCAGTTCGTTATCGCCAAGGACCCTGCCACCGGTGAGGACACCGTCTACGTCATCGAGGCCAACCCGCGTGCCTCGCGCACCGTGCCTTTCCTGTCCAAGATTACGGGCGTGTCGATGGCTCAGGTGGCTACCCGGATCATCCTCGGGGAGAAGCTATCCGACCTCGGTTTGAAGCCTGGCCTGCTGCCGTTTTCCACGCGTATTCACGTCAAGTCTCCAGTCTTCAGCTTCTCCAAGCTCGATCTGGTCGATTCGCACTTGGGCCCGGAAATGAAGTCCACCGGTGAGGTCATGGGGTCTGACGACACGATAGAGAAGGCTCTTTACAAAGTCTTCGAGGCCGCGAACCTGCACGTCCCCGAGTACGGCAAGATCCTCATCACGGTGGCCGACGATGCCAAGCCTGAGGCCCTCGCCTTGGCCCGACGCTTCGACCGAATCGGCTTCCAGCTCATCGGTACCAAGGGCACCGCGCGGTTCTTCGACGAAGATGGGTTGCGTATCGACGTGGCCGAGAAGATTGGGTCGGGAGAAGCCGGGTCCACTGAATCCGTCCTGGACCTCATCAGCCGCAATGGCTGCGACGCCGTTATCAATGTCATGGGCAATGGCCAGGACACCATCATTGACGGAAAACAGATCCGTCGCGAGGCCATTGCCCGAGGCATTCCGTTGTTTACCTCTCTGGATACCGCTGCGGCGATCTGTCGGGTGATGGAGTCGCGCGTCTTCTCGACGGAGACGATCTGATGAGTCAAACGACGGGTCTGCGTCCGGCCCCTCAGGCGATGGAACTGGCCGCTCGGCAAGAGATTGCTGCTGGGGTGTATTCGGTGCGCCTTGTCCCCAGCCAGCCGATGCCGCAGGTCGCCCCTGGAACCTTCCTTGACCTGCTGCCCGGCGGGTTGCACGTGCTGCGCCGACCGCTGTCCATCGCCGACGCTGACGAGGAGGGATACACTCTCATCTTTCGAGTAGTCGGGCAAGGAACCTACGAACTGTCTCGGATGCCATGTGGGGCAAGGGTGGATGCTCTTGGTCCGTTGGGACACGGATTTGACCTGGACGCGGCCCGCTCTGGTCAGCGTGCTCTGTTGGTGGGAGGGGGAGTGGGAATTCCGCCTCTTTACCTGCTGGGTCGTCGTCTGGCGGAGCGTGGTGTTCAGGTGCAGTTTCGATTGGGATTCCGCGATCGCCACGACATCTTTTGGGCTGATGAGTTCTCCCAACTCGGAGAGGTGCTCGTGTCCACCGACGACGGATCGGTAGGAACGAAGGGTACCGTCGCTCAAATCGCCGAGACCGATGAGGCGCGACATTTCGTCCCTGACATTGTGCAGGCCTGTGGGCCGATCCCGATGTTGAAGTGGGTGAAATCGGCCTTCGCTCCGACGGTGCCTACCCAGCTGTCATTGGAGGAGAGGATGGCTTGTGGGGTGGGTGCCTGTTATGCCTGTGTTATCGGGGACGCGAAGAATCCCGATCACCAGTTCCGAGTGTGTTACGACGGACCGGTGTTTCAGGCTGAGGAGGTCGTGCTGTGAACAGGTTGGCCGTCTGTCTGCCTGGCTTGGAACTCAAGAATCCGATCATGCCCGCGAGTGGGTGTTTCGGCTTCGGTGCTGAGTACGCCCAGTACTACGACCTGTCGGTGCTTGGTTCGATCATGATAAAGGCGACGACCGTCGAGCCACGTCGCGGCAATCCGGTGCCCAGGGTCGCCGAGACCCCCGGTGGAATGCTCAACGCTATCGGTTTGCAAAATCCGGGTCTCAATGTCGTCATGGCCGAAAAACTGCCGTGGTTGGCCGAGCATTTTCCAGATCTGCCGATTATCGCCAACGTCGCGGGGTACACCACCGAGGATTACGTCAAGGTTTCCGAGGTCATCTCGACTGCCCCCAATGTGGCAGCCCTGGAGGTCAACATCTCCTGCCCCAACGTCAAACGCGGCGGAATAACCTTCGGTACCAATGCGACCGCAGCCCACGACCTCACGACCGCCGTCGTTGCGGCCGCCAGCGTGCCGGTCTACGTCAAGCTGTCTCCCAATGTCACCGACATCACCGAGATCGCCCGAGCGGTTGCCGACGCCGGAGCCGACGGTCTGACCCTCATCAACACCCTTACCGGCATGAGGATCGATCTGGGACAGCAGAAACCCGTCATCGCCAACGGTACGGGCGGACTCTCCGGTCCGGCTGTCCTTCCCATTGCAGTGCGCATGATCGATGCCGTCACTCGGGTTGTTGACATCCCGGTCATCGGAATGGGTGGTGTGAGGACCAGCGCCGACGCTCTGGAACTCATGATGGCCGGGGCCTCGGCCATCGGCGTCGGTACTGCGAACTTCACTGATCCGCTGGCATGTCCCAAGATTATTGACGGTCTCGAACCGCTCATGGACGATCTGCACATCTCCAGCCTCGAGGACCTTCGCGCCCAGGTCCGGCAGTCTCGCTGATTATCGACCACCACCAAGGAGTAGATATGGACACCAGCCGCCCGATCATTGCCCTCGATCTCCCAAACGCGGAGATCGCCCTCGACTTCGTGAGCAAGTTCGACGAGAGCCTGTTTGTCAAAGTAGGGATGGAACTGTTCTACGCGGCAGGCCCGAGCATCATCACCAGTCTCAAAGAGGCCGGACACGATGTCTTCTGCGACCTCAAACTTCACGACATACCTAACACCGTCAAAGGCGCTGCTGCGAGCTTGTCTCGGTTGGGAGCAGATCTGCTGACTGTCCATGCTGCTGGCGGAAAGGCCATGATGGAGGCTGCCCTGGAGGGACTGGGAGAGGCGGTTGAGACCACCCGTGTGGTCGCGATCACCCAGCTCACCTCCACTTCGCCAGAGGCATTGAAAACTGAGCAACTCATTGAGGTGCCGCTGGCTGAATCAGTACGCAACTACGCCAAACTTGCCGAGTCGGCTGGGCTGGCCGGTGTTGTCTGCTCAGCCCACGAGGCCGCCGACATCGCCTCAGTGACTGGCCCAGACTTCCTGCGCGTCACCCCGGGAATCCGTCCGGCTGGTGCCGCAGTCGGGGACCAATCCCGGGTCGCCACTCCCGGAAATGCGGCGTCGATGGGGTCCTCAGCCATCGTGGTAGGTCGACCTATCACTAAGGCTGATGATCCGGTCGCCGCCTATCACGCCATCCGCGATGAATGGAATGCCGGACGCACGGCAGCCTGACGACAACATCACTTGGAGGAAGACCGTCATGACCGTCACCAATAAGGAGATCGCCCAGCAGTTTGCTGAGCGTCTGCTCGCTATCGAAGCTGTTTCATTGTCTCCGGATGCCCCGTTCACCTGGGCGTCAGGTCTGCACTCACCGATCTACTGCGACAATCGCGTGACCCTGTCTGATCCGCAGACCCGCGACCTCATCGCCACCGGGCTGGCGGAGTTGGTGCGTGAGAATTTTGACGAGGTGGACGTCGTAGCCGGTACCGCCACCGCAGGTATTGCCCATGCCGCCCTGGCCGCTGATCGTCTCGGTGCCCCAATGGCCTATGTCCGTTCCGCTCCCAAGGACCACGGACGAGGCAATCAGATCGAAGGACGTATCCCGGCAGGGTCGAAGGTCGTCATGGTTGAGGATCTCATTTCCACCGGCGGCTCGGTCCTCAAGGCTGCCCAGGCCGTCGAGCGAGAAGGATCGACCGTAGTCGGCGTCCTTGCGCTGTTTTCCTACGAGTTGGAGAAGGGACATCACGCCTTCGCAGAGGCTGGTCTGCCGCTTCTCACGCTGTCGAACTACCCGACCCTCATCGAGGTAGCTGCGCAATCTGGACGAATCACCTCGGAGCAGCTGGCCACCCTGCAGACGTGGTCTTCGGATCCTCAGGCCTGGTCGGACGCTCACTGATGAGTGGGTCCAGGGCGGTAACAATGCCGCCTTTCGAATCCGCATGTTCTCTAGGCACCACCGATGACGTCCAGAGCGGAAAGTGTCGCGGTTCACGAGGGTGCTGGCGCTGTTTGGGATGACGAGGGGACAGGTAGATGGCGTCGGCTGGGATGGTCCGCCTATCGGTGCGCCCGTGTTGGTGAATCAGAGGTAGCGGCGCGCCACCTGCACGGTCTCGCCGACATACCCGCCGCCGAAGAGGAAGCAGTGAACCATGAGCATGTGGAGCTGGTGCAGCCCGATGCGATCTTGCCAGCCGTCGGCCAGCGGGGACTCTTCGTTGTAAGCGGCACGAATCTCAGAGGTGAAGGGAGCACCGAAGACCGACAAGGAAGCAAGATCTTCCTCGGCGTGACCGCCCTGGGCGGCAGGATCAATGAGGACGACTCCGTTGGAGGTCCAGATGAGGTTCCCGGACCACATATCACCATGGATACGCGAGGCAGGTTCGGTCACCAGAGCTGGCTGGTCGTGGTCAAACACCCCACTGGCCAACCGATCGACAAGCGTGGACATGATGGCACGGGCGTCGGCGTCGAGGCTGTCGAGGTACGGTTCAATGCGGTAGCGGGCATAAAACTCTCCCCACGAGCTGATGTGCTCGGCGGGCAGGGGTAGGGGAGCGCGGCCGATGTAACCGCCATCAGGGCGGAACCCGTTGGGAGGCGCTCCCAGGTGCGAGGCTCCTGCAGCGTGGGTGTGAGCCAGGCGGCGGCCAAAGTCTTCGGCTGCCTGACGGGTGGGGCGAACGGAGGAGAGCTCGGGTTCTGTGAGCCAGTCGTCGCCATGGTCCAAGACCTCGACGATTTGAGCTCCAGCTGGTTGAGCAGCGGCGAGCCACCCCAACCCGGCAACCTCGTAATCGATGGCGTTCATGCGGTGATCGGTCTTACGGAAGGGCATATACCCCACGGTAGACGCGTAGTATTCATCCGAAGCCACCTCTCCTCTCAGAACGGAGTGCCGTGTCCGTCGGTAATCACCTCATGACAGTCCATCTCGTGTCGATGGGTTGTGCCCGCAATGATGTCGACTCCGAAGAGCTTGCAGCACGCATGGAGGCTGGCGGATTTCGTCTCGTTGACGACCCCAGTGAGGCTGAAACCATCGTCGTCAACACCTGTGGATTCATTGAGCAGGCCAAGAAGGATTCCGTCGATACCTTGCTCGCTGCCGCAGACCTTAAAGGTGAGGGACCAACTCAGTCAGTCGTGGCTGTGGGGTGCATGGCTGAACGTTACGGACGTGAACTGGCTGAATCTCTTCCCGAAGCTGACGCCGTACTGGGGTTTGATGACTATGACGACATAGCGGAACGGCTGAGAACCATCCTTGACGGTGGATCGATCGAAGCTCATGTTCCCCGTGATCGTCGCACCCTGCTGCCGATCAGCCCGGTCGATCGTGGGTCAGTCAGCTCTCATGTCTCGGTTCCCGGCCACGGCACCGCGCCTGATGTGTCGGGTCCGGCGTCGGGTCCACGAGCCACCCGACGCCGCCTCGGCTCAGGACCCAGTTCCCCGCTCAAGATGGCCTCAGGTTGTGATCGGCGCTGTGCTTTTTGCGCTATCCCGCGTTTCCGAGGTTCCTACCTGTCCCGACCAGCCGCTGAGATCGTCGAGGAGGCGCGATGGCTGGTCGATCATGACGTTAAAGAGGTCTTTCTCGTGAGCGAGAACTCCTCCTCATACGGTAAAGATTTAGGGGATCTACGCGCGTTGGAGAAATTGCTTGTCGACTTGAACAAGGTCGACGGGCTGGAGTGGATCCGGGTGTCGTATCTGCAGCCTGCCGAGCTTCGACCGGGACTTATTGACACCATGCTGGCCACCGACAAGGTCGTGCCGTACTTCGACCTGTCCTTCCAGCACGCATCGGGGCCGTTACTGCGCAGAATGCGTCGCTTCGGAGACGCCGAGTCTTTCCTCAACATCATCGACTCCATCCGCTCCCGCTGTCCGGAAGCTGGCTTCAGGTCGAACTTCATCACCGGTTTCCCTGGTGAGACCGAGGCCGATGTCGAGATTCTCGCTGATTTCCTACAGCGGGCCCGTCTTGACGTCGCCGGTATCTTTGCCTATTCCGATGAGGAAGGCACCGAAGCAGCCACCCTCGACGGCCACCTCGATGAGGATGTCATTTCTGCACGGCGTGAAAATCTCGCCGATCTTGTTGACGAACTCGTCTCCCAGCGGGCTGAAGATCGGATTGGCACCCGAGGGCGGGTCATGATTGAGGAGACTGGCGAAGCTGTCATTGGACGGGCGGAGCACCAGGGGCCGGAGGTCGATGGGGTGGTGACGCTTCTCGATTGTGCTGATGTCAACGTCGGGGACATCGTTGATGTCGAGTTCGTTGGTTCAGACGGCGTCGATCTTCTCGCACGGTTGGTGCAGGCCTGACCGTCATCGCGCTGGTATCGCTACCACCGCAGTCTTGCGGCGCTGACAATGGCTGATCAATCCGAGGCTATTTCGGGACGGCGAGTCGCATGAGGCGTCATGACGCGACATACTGAGCCTATGGCCACGAAGAAGGACCGTTCCAGCAATATCAACGTTCCGAATGCGCTGACCCTGCTGAGAGTCATTGCGGTTCCCGTCTTCGGATGGATGTTGTTAGCTCATGCTTATGAGGGCGGTTGGCGGACAGCGACGACAATCGTCTTCATGCTGGCGATCTTGACCGATTTCGTTGACGGCAAGATCGCGCGCAAGTACAGCCTCGTCACCAACTTCGGCAAGATCGGTGATTCCATTGCTGACAAGGCCCTTACCGGTATGGCCTTCATCGGATTGTCGATTCTCGGTGAGCTGCCCTGGTGGATGACGATTATCATCCTGCTGCGCGAGTGGGGTATCACCGTCATGCGGATGACGATGCTCAAATATGAGGTGATGGCTGCCAACAAGGGCGGCAAGCTCAAGACAGCCACGCAGTCCCTGGGAATCACGCTGTTTTGCCTCGGTCTGTGGCGCACCCCGATCGTCGTCGACGTCATTGCCTGGGCCGTCATGATTATTGCATTCGTGCTGACTGTGGTGACTGGGCTGGTGTACATTCGCGACGCCATCCAGATTCGTAACCGTGCCAAGAGCGCTGGAACCAAGTCGGCGATGTCGCGGAGGAGGAACCTCAGGTGACTGGAGACGAAGGAGCGCGTCGTCTTATTGCTGAGCTGTCTGAACGCGATCTGACGGCGGCAACCTGCGAATCGCTGACGGCTGGGCTGGTTGCGGCGACCATGACGACTGTTCCGGGGGCCTCGGCGGTCTTTCGCGGCGGTCTGGTGACCTATGCCAGTGACTTGAAGACCAAACTTGCTGGAGTCGACGCTGGCTGGCTCGCTGAGAACGGGGCCATCAATGCGATCACTGCGGCTCAGATGGCGATGGGGTGCCGTAAAGCGTGCCGGGCTGATATTGGTATGTCATGCACCGGGGTTGCTGGGCCCGACCCTCAGGACGGCGAAAAGGTCGGAACGGTGTTCATTGCTGTGGCGTACCAGGACGCTCCCGTTGTCAAACGGCTCGACCTGGAAGGGTCGCGTGAGGAGATACGGCACGCGACGGTCACAGCACTTCTAGATCTTGGACGTGAGGTTTTACGCGGTTCACAGAGCTGACGGCGATCTTTGCAAAAAAGTGTGAGGAATTTCGCCGTGTGGGGAATGATTCATCCGCTGGGGGCGTTGTCATGGGTGAATCACCTAGGAGGAGACGCACATGAAATCAGCTCTGCTGCGTGAAGCACTCGGAGAGTCGTTGCGTGAACAGAGGTTCGCACAGGGTCGCACCCTGCGTGAGGTGTCTTCCGCCGCACGCGTATCCCTCGGATACCTGTCGGAGGTCGAGCGGGGCCAGAAGGAAGCTTCCAGCGAACTCATCTTGGCCATTTGTACCGCCCTGGATCTCCCGCAGTCCGAATTGATGCGCATCGTTAGCGACAAGATGCTCAAGAGTGAAGGCCCCTCGGAGTACCGCATGACTGTTGCGGCATGAAACCCCCTGAGCTTCTGGCGTTCCCGGTCCTGGCGGGCCGGGAACTTCTGCTTTACGGGGCTGGCTGTGATGTCAACGCCTTGATTCGTCGATGTGCTCCGAACCTCGAACGGTGCGGGTCAGTCCGCCGGCGCGTGGACGGTACGAATCGCAATACCGAGGGCGCGCAGTCGGGCAAGCTCGTCAGGATCAGCGGAATCGTCGGTAACGAGAAGGTTGACGTCCTTGGCGTCAGCTAGCTTCGCTTCAGTGATCCGGCCAATCTTGGAACCATCGACAGCTGCGATGATCCGAGCTGCCCTCTTAATCATGGTGTGGTTTGCGGCAGCCTCAATGCTGTCGTGAGTCGTCAATCCACCCTCGGCGCTCATTCCGTCACATCCGACGATGGCGGTGCCGACATTGACCTGTCTGAAGGTGGACTCGGCCAGGGAACCGACCAGCTCCAAGGACGAGGGACGCAGCACCCCGCCCGTGATAAGAACTCGTTGCTGGCCTTGGCTGGCGGCCTCAAGAGCGATGCTGATGGAATTCGTGATGAGGGTCAGGTCGTGACGATGATGCAATGTTCGGACGATCTCGGTGGTCGTTGTGCCGCCTGTGAGTCCAATAGCGTGACGTCCTGCCGGAAGCTCAGAAGCAACGGCGTGTGCGATGGCTTCTTTGGCGCGTCGACGTCGGCCATCTCGTAGATTGACAGGCAACTCGGCACCTGTCCCAGCACGCCGAGCTGTTCCGTGGGAACGAATGAGCAGGCCCTGTTCAGCGAGTGAGGCGACATCGCGTCGGATCGTCGCAGCGCTTGCTCCTAAGGCAGCTGCCATATCCCGCAGGGGAACCTCGTCGCGGTCACGCAACATGGCGAGAATGGCAACCATCCTGTCGTTTCGTCGTGAGGATGATGAGTGGGCATCCGACGGCATCGTCATCGCTTCTCCTTTCGCACGACCCACGGCTCGTGGGGGGAGCCGTGTAGTGAGCGCTCGCACATCTGGGCTGAATCTTATCTGCCCTTAGGCTGGTGTTTATGACAGAGACCCAATTGTGGACGCGACTGGCTGAGGCTCTGGGCGACGACTACTGCCGAATCTGGGCTGCGCAGCAAGCTGTACCGGGTCTGGATTCACGGACGGTACAGGAAGCCTTGGCTGATGGCGTCGACACCAAGACGATTTGGCGGGCTTGCTGGAAGGCACTTGAGCTACCCGATTCGCTGCGCTGACCATGGGGACATGGGATGTGTTATGGGGAGTGGATGTGGAACAAGGCGGAACAAAACTGGAACACGAGGCGCTGCAAAGTCGTCGGTAATATCTGGAAGGGTTGTCCACAAGTGAGCGGGCGATCGTGACCGCACTTATCCACAGGAACGAGATTGCCTGACGGATTGTCCTATCTCGCTCCTACAGTTTGGGTGATGGCGCGGGGAACCTGATGAGTCTCCCTCATCACGACATATGACCAACGCTGCGGCAATGCCGCGCGGTAAATGAGGCGGGTGACCGCCTTCAAGGAAGGAACGACATGGCAGCGACCGCAGACCGCGAAAAGGCTCTTGCCACGGCCTTGCAGCAGATCGAGAAACAGCACGGCAAGGGTTCTATCATGCGTCTTGGTGAGAAGGGGACCGTGAAGGTTGCCGCGATCCCAACCGGGTCGGTGGCTCTTGACGTCGCCCTGGGCGTAGGAGGTCTCCCGCGCGGCAGAATCGTCGAGATCTACGGCCCGGAGTCTTCAGGCAAGACGACGGTAGCCCTGCACGTCATTGCGAACGCTCAGGCCGAAGGGGGTATTTGTGCCTTCATCGACGCCGAACACGCCCTCGACCCGGAGTACGCTCGCAAACTTGGTGTCGACACTGATTCCCTGCTGGTGAGCCAGCCGGACAATGGTGAGCAGGCCCTCGAGATCGCCGACACCCTGGTGCGTTCGGGTGCCCTTGAGCTCATCGTCATTGACTCCGTTGCAGCCCTGACGCCGAAAGCTGAGATCGAAGGAGAGATGGGTGATTCTCACGTCGGACTGCAGGCCCGTCTCATGAGTCAGGCGCTGCGTAAGATGACCGGCGCCCTCAACGCAGCCGGGACGACAGCCATCTTCATTAATCAGCTGCGCGAGAAGATCGGCGTGATGTTTGGCTCCCCGGAAACAACCACCGGCGGTCGCGCGTTGAAGTTCTACTCTTCGGTGCGCCTCGACGTACGTCGTATCGAGACCCTCAAAGACGGTTCGGAGATGGTCGGTAACCGCACCCGCGTCAAAGTCGTCAAGAATAAGGTCGCCCCGCCGTTCAAGCAGGCTGAATTCGACATTCTCTACGGCCAGGGTATTTCTCGCGAGGGAAGTCTCATCGACATGGGCGTGGACTGCGGAATCATCACCAAGTCCGGATCGTGGTTCAGCTACAACAATGAGCAGCTGGGCCAAGGTAAGGAGAACGTCCGCAACTTCCTTAAAGGTAATCCCGACGTCGCGAACGAAATCGAGGACAAGATTCTCACCCACCTGGGTCTGCGTGAGTCGGAGGTTCCCGAGGGGGTTGATCCTGAAACCGGTGAGGTGGAATTCTGAGCCGGCGGCAGCAGCAGGGTGTTCCTGAGGGGCTGACTGACGACCAGTGGTACGAGGAAGCTCGCGAGATCTGCCTCAAGCGGCTAGATCGCCGGGCCAACACCCGAAGCGAACTCGCTACGGCTCTCGACTCCAAAGGCGTTCCCGAGCAGGTGCGTGAGGCAGTCCTGAACCGCCTCACCGAGGTGGGGCTCATCGACGACGCAGACTTCGCGAATCGATGGACCGCATCCCGCCATGGTATGAGGGGACTGTCTCGCAGAGCGGTGGCAGCCGAGCTGTCGCGCAAGGGGATTGACTCCCACATCATCGAGGACGCAACCTCTCAGATCACGGATGCTGACGAGTTGGATGCGGCCACCGAACTGGCGGTCAACAAGTTGCGGGCAGGTCGCGGTGTCGAAGAGGCCCGCCTGACTCGCCGTGTGCTGGGGGCTTTGGCCCGCAAAGGCTATGGGCCACAGGTTGCTTGGGCTGCTATTCGTGCCGCTCGCGAAGAACTTGGCGAGGAACCCCCCGAAGCTCCGACGACTGGTCTTTTCGACTAAGGTCATATCGCTGCCTCTCATCTCGGGTTTGATGTCCTGGCACCGATATCAGGGGCGACGATGCAGGTCCGAGTCAGGATGTGAGGAAGGGCAGAGGTCATGCTCATCGCACTCGTCGTGGTGGCGGTGCTCGCAGTGGCAATCATTATTGGCTGGTTGGCAGACCGTCGAGCCATTGGCAAGAGGGCGGAACGAGCAGAGTCCGAACGCGATGCGAAGGCCCTGGAACTGTCCCGCAGTGAAGAGCGGCTGAAGCGAGCAACTCAGGACCTTGCAGACAGAAGAGCCGAAATCACGTCAGCTCGTGCTGAGCTTGAGTCCAGCCGAATGCGGGCTGCGGATGAGGAACGTCGAGCCAATCATGCCGAGCAGGCTCGCCACACCGCTGAGGCTTTGCTTGAAATTAACCGACGCTCGGCAGAAGAGCTGACAGAGCGAGATCGTCAGCTACGCGAAGCCCGGCGCCACTTGGATGAAGGCTATGACAAGCTCCAGGCAGATCGCTTGGAGCTGGCTGAGCGCAGCTCTCATCTCGATGAGAGGGATGCCGAGCTGGATCGACGTGACCGGCACATCGTCGCGGAGCTGGAACGAGTCGCTGGGATGTCCCTCGACCAGGCCCGCGATGAGCTCGCGGATCACCTTGGTCGAGAGGCCCGTATGTTGGCCGAAAATGATGCTCGCGCAATCATCGCCGAGGCAACAGCGAACGCCGAGGGCAAGGCTCGTTACCTTGTGGCCGACGCCATTCAGAGGTGTTCCTCTGAGATGGTCGCAGATACTGTTGTCAGCGTCGTGCCACTTCCCAGCGATGAGATGAAAGGCCGCATCATTGGGCGAGAAGGTCGCAACATCCGCATGTTCGAACAGGTGACGGGAGTCACCGTCATCATCGATGACACCCCGGGGATAGTACTGCTGAGCTGCTTCGACCCAATGCGGCGCGAGGTGGCTCGCCGGGCACTCAGCGACCTGGTTCAAGACGGTCGTATCCACCCCATCAGCATTGAGAAGGCTTATCAGCGCGCCGTCGGCCATATCGAACAGATGTGCCTGGACGCAGCGTCCGAGGCGGTGTCTGAAGCCGGGATCGACGAGATCAACGAGCGGCTTTTGCCTATCCTCGGGTCCCTGCGTTTCCGGACGTCCTACGGCCAGCAAGTGCTCGATCACTGCGTTGAGTGTGCTCAGCTTGCAGCCACCCTGGCGGCCGAAATTGGGGCCGATGTCGAGATGTGCCGTCGTGCGGCCTTTCTCCATGATCTCGGTAAGTCCCTTACCCCGGGTGTCGAGGGCACCCACGCGGCTATCGGCGCGGAATTGGCGCGACGGTATGGCGAAACCGATGAGGTCGTACATGCCATTGCAGCTCATCATGATGAAGTTGAGCCGGTGGGGGTCACGGATCTCATCGTCAAGGCTGCTGATGCGATCTCTGCTGCCCGTCCAGGAGCTCGTCGAGACTCCTTGGAAGGTCACGTTCGTCGGATGACCACTATCGAGGAGATTGCTACCAGCTTCCCCGGGGTCGAAAGGGCCTTTGCGCTACAGGCCGGACGTGAGGTTCAGGTTCTCGTTGATCCGGGTGCAGTCGACGATCTCCGCGCGTCTCGGCTGGCTCGCCAGATTGCATTGGAGATAGGAGAGCAGGTCACCGTTCCAGGACGCACCAGGGTCACCGTCATTCGATCGTTTCAAGCGGTGGAGACGGTGGGGGAGTCCTGAGCTGAAGCCTTTCGCTCAGGACCCCCAGATAGGTGCTCAGCAAATTCCCCAGGTGAGGACGACTTCGTCCCCGGAGGCCAGGCGAATCACGTCGTTATGCGTGGGACCTTCGTTAAAGGCGTTTGGCCCACAGGTCATTGGCTCCACGGCGAGACTCAGACGATCATCAGGGGTGTAAATCTGAACCCAGCCCATTGTCGAGTCTCCCCACAACTCATGGCTTCTTTGACCGGCGGTGACTTTGACTCGCCATGCCGGCTCTCCAACCGATTTCCCACCATCCAAGGTGTAGGCGGTGTCAAAGGTGCGTCCGTTGACCGGTTGCCCATTCAGCGTATGGACCTCGTCCATGTCGCGCATTTGCACTGGCAGCAGCCGGTCGTCGACCTGAAGCCATGATGCGAATGGGGCCTCAACCTGCCACTCATCGATGGACCCACCTAAGCAGAAATAGGGATGGGCAGCATAGCCGAAGGGCACTTCAGTAGCCCCAACGTTACGAGCCTTCACGGTAACGGTCAGTCCGTGGTCATCCAGACTGTGGGTGAGCCAAACATCGATCGTCCCCGGCCAGCCAGGTTGAGACATGATCCTGACTTCCTGGGTCACCGACGATTCACTGTGCTCAACGAGAGACCACGGCACCCATGCCGCTAGTCCGTGAATGGCATTGTTGCGATCGACCTCGCTAATTGCCAGCTGCTGGTCAACACCATTGAACGAGTAGTGGCCATCACGGATACGGTTCGGCCAAGGGAGGAGCTGCTGACCCTGAGATGCAATGGGGGCCTGGTCAGCGTCAAAGGTCTTGATGACGTCGTCTCCTTGGTAGCGAAGGCGGCGAAGCGTTGCCCCCTGTTCGGTTACAACGGCCTGCCAAGGACCGTGGGAGATCTCGTATTGGGTACCAGTGGGGAGGATGACGTCATCGATCATGCTGGCAAGTCTATCTGGGAGGGTGTAGGCAGTCAGATCGCGGGTGGCAGCGGTGTCGTTCGGAGAGGTAGTGTGCGAGCTTCCATCATCGCAGGCTTCGGTCTTTGTCGTCGCTCTCGTTCTTAGCAGAACAATGAAATCTGGTAGCATGAGGAAACCCGTAACCGCCGCAGCGATCCACCAATAGGCAAAACTCTGAGATATTTTCGTTGTTAGCCATAGTGAAACGAAGGAAACGATAATCAGATCTTTGATGAAACTAAGCCATTTCATTATACAAAGCACCCTACTACCGCATCGCCAACCCGGACCCAACCGGAAGCGTCAGATCTGTACCAGGCCCATCCACTTCCTACGGCACATAATACAATTCCCGCAGGTCCGACCTTTTTTGCGACAACTCTGCCCTTCCCTACAATCCGTTTGGTTCCAGACCAAGTTTTACCGCTGAGCCACTTCGCCTTTGGGCCAAGCCATTTAGCGGCTGATTTCGCCTTGTTTGCGACCCATGATCCTGCGCCTTTAAACCAATTCTTTACATTATCCCACCACGATGGGTCAGCGGTGATGGGGTAAGCATAATGTCCCGACTTATGTTCGATGACTTGGATTAAAGTGTTTCCGTGGGCTTCAAAGTGTGTGGGAACTTCCAGTCCATTTGCATCTCTAGCCCACGGAGCGTCCACCCCGCCAACAAGTTGGGGATTTCCGTTGACATACGAGAATAGAAATGCAATGCCAGTCTCGGAATCGAGAACGATGGACTCTACTCCCGGAAAAGTATAAGAATATCGTTCTGGTGACTGGCGGTCGCCAATGACGCTGTATACTCGCACATTTCCTGCGGCAGTTGCCGTTATGGCGTAGTCAACATTACTTGATTCTGCTGAGTCTACCGTCGCTACCCGCTGGTTATCCGTATCTATCGTTGGCCCGTCTGAATCTTCGATGACTAGAGAGCTCGAGTTGCCTGATACTACTGCCTTGCCGTTACTATCTGAAATGAGAATTTGCTGCCCCTTTGGTGAAGTCGCAATATCGTCATCTAAGGTTGCTAACTTAACGTTCAGCGAGGTGTTAATCCCTTCAGATATAGAAGCTTGCGTGATGGTTTCAGGTATTTCTGTTTCGGGAGGGCTCGCAGAATAATCAGCGTGGGCTACCCCGGACAGTGTTAATAACAACACTGTTGAAACGGTGACTGATACTATGTGTCTCATTCTCATTTTGAGTCCTTGGTATAACACTGTTTTTTATGAATGGTGGTGTAGCTGCAGGTAGCGTTCATGGAACGCGGCTTTTCATAATTAGGGGAGTAGTTGCCTACTCGTGTGGCGAGGCAAGACGTAGAAGTTGTTATCATGTGGTGTCATCAGTTTAGCTTTAGTCCTGTTTGTGGCACTGCCATCTCACGACCTATGTAGCCAGGATCAGCCTTAGAATGGTGGAGTATTAGCAGCCTGCCTAAACTCTCATTCTTTGAAGAGTCGATAAAGATAAGATAATTATGGTTTCTATATAATTCGGTTACTGTATGGCCCCTTTCTCGTGGTACTTGCGTTGCGTCCACCTGTTCCACATAAATAATAATCCCCCTCCGATATAGGGTAACGCCGATAAGCGCAACACACAGGATGATGCGAATCAAAGTGTATTCGGTATCTTTAATATCGCCCCATGATCCCTATATAATCAATGGAGAAATGATGACCGTCTATATGAATGCGAAACTCCATATATAATTCTCGATGCAATGTTTCATTGAATTACATGTTTGTCTTCAAATCTATTTCAAGGCGTCTGACAGCCCAATAAACCTATATTAACCGGATGAACGTAGAGCTGTGGAGACACTTTTGGACAGGGGTAAACGCTTTTAATAACTTGCTTACTGACGGATAACAAAGGTGTCGCAAGTAATCGTCGTGTTGCTATTCGCGTCATTTATTACGAATCGGTTGAACATGATGTTTTCTCCTTCTTTGCCCGGGTGCGCCTAATCGGACTCTCTCAAGTTAGCCGCCGTGCTATGCAGGTCGATACCGACGAATGTCGGTGAGTTGTACCGACATTCGTCGGGTACGCGGCGCTCTTGAGAAGGCGGGGCGGCGGGCGATGTCGCTACGGGGAGTGTCAGGCCACGGTGGGCGGCTGCTGCCGACGTTTGTCGACGAAGCGCTACACTATCTGGCAGTTGGATTCATCCCGTCGAGCGAGTACCTCAATCAATGGCTAGAAAGGTGCCCACATGACCCGGTACTGAAAACAACCATGGGCCACATCAGTAGTGAACGGCGTGGTGTACGCATCGACCTTAAAACAGATTATATCCCAGCGGGAAGAGGCATGAGCGTAACGAATAGTATCGCAGCAGTACATGACCCTTGGATGTGTCATGTCCGCCAGTATGTCGCCAATGTCACAAGACACGCCTTTCGAAGGGATAGCGATAGCCCAGGTAAGGTCTATCGTGATGGAGTGTCCTGCGCAATGGCTGAAGCCGAGAATCTGTAGAGTTTATCCCAGGTTTCCTGGATGTAATAAACATGGATTTTGCTCGATTTACGGATAGAGTCGCCAATGGTTCATTTTCTGTTCCCTTGCTATATGCGTTCTAGAGTGGCGCAGCCTCTGGTGGTTGTCATATTTTCTGTATTTTGTCTTGTTTCTGGTACAGTCGAGGTTGCGGTTGGCTTGGAAAAGCCTTCGCTGGTGGGCATCATATTCCCGCTTGCCCTTATAGCTGCTTTTGTAGCTAGTGCTTGGCTTGAAGTATTCGAGTTTGTTTTTATCGCATCATACATTATCTTTAATCTATTGGGCTTGATTCAGTGCTATGAGTTGGTAGGCTTCGGTATAAGCTTTTTGATGGTTTTCTGGCTGATGCGTTCATGGATAGTCCCCGTCGCAGTGGTTTTCTTGGTGGATAGCGTACTGTCAGTAGCATTGAGCGATATTCCAGATGTACAAGTCGTTAGTTCCGCATTGGATATTTTTTTGGTGTTTACGATAGGTTTGGCGTTTCGTTGGCAAAATAGACGGCTAATGTTAGCAGAGCAGGAAAAAGAACGCGCATCGTTAAGTCTCGTTAAAAACCGCAGGGAATTGGCTCGACAGCTGCATGATACGACAGCGAAGGATCTCGCGCAATTGGCTGTACTCGCGCAAGATTTAGCTACCCGTCACCCGGAGCTTTCGGACGACCTTGCGCCGCTTGTGAAATCTGCTATCCAAGCCTCACGTCGTATTCGTCCGATGATTCTGTCTATCGACACCTCAGCTACCCAACCGTCATTATCCCAAGTTATACAGCAGGTGAAACAGATGCTGAACACTCGCAGTATCACACTTGATGTTGTTGCTCCTGAAGGTGTTGATAATGGTCTGACTCGCCAGCAGCAACTGACGGGTGCGTTAGCTATTCGTGAGTGCGCTTCGAATGTTTTTAAGTATGCCCCTGTAGAATCGGAAGCGAATCTAGTGGTCGATGTGCAGGCGGGGTCTGGGATACTGACAATTTCACTGAGCAACGAAATCTCTGGCGCGCCTCCAGTCTTAGAAATGAGCGGCGGATATGGGCTATCGAACCTTGGAGACAGGATTCGGAGCGAAGGTGGCACGATGGAGGTAAGTAATGTTGGAGGTCAGTGGTTAATCTACATTACTATCCCCGTCGACAATCGCGAGACAACGGAGTTTGGTAATGAGCGATGAAGAAGACATTTGTATCCTGATCGCTGACGATGACCGGATCATTTGTGATGGGCTCGCCAGTCTGCTGAACGCCCAAGACGGCTTTCGAGTGGTTGGAACAGCTATAAATGGGGCGGAGGCGTTGGATCAACTCGCGGCGCACCGAGTGGACGTGGCTCTGCTTGATGTGGATATGCCGTTAATGAGCGGGATTGAAGTTGCTCGCAAGATTAGCAGTGAGAATCCGGGAGTTACGATTATTATGCTTACCGCATTCGAGCACGAGGAGTCGCTCGGGCAAGCTATCGGAGCGGGTGTGCGCGGATTTCTCACAAAGGACACTCCCGCTTCTGAGCTGGCTCAGCTGATCCGTAAAGCCTATGCGGGTGAACAGGTCATGGCGACTCGCCCTATTGAGATTCTCACCGAATCATACGTGCGGAACCGATATAACCGAGAACAATACGCCGAGTTTATTGCCGCTGTACATACTTTGCCAGAATACTTGCGTCCGACCTTCCGGTTACTTCTTAAAGCTCTTGCAAACAAAAGTATTTCTCGCAAAACCGGACTCACCGAGGCAACAGTCAGATCGTATGTGTCGGATATTCTTGCCCACTGTGGGTGTGCCACGAGGGGTGAACTCGCCATCACTGCCATAAAAGCAGGGATCGTAGAATAAATAGGCTCTTGTCAGGTGCAGGTGTAAATGGGCACTACGACTGGCGCTACGTGGGTAGGGGCTCTTCGCAGTGGTGCCATGTTTGCACGGCGCAGGTGTACAAACATGGCGCAAGTGCACGGAACCGGCGCAGCTGTGCGAACGTTGCGCAACTGCATGACAGGGAGGCCCCAACCGCCACGCCGTCACCCCGACATCCTTGATGACGAAGAGCCTGGATAGTTTGGCTCTACCTCATGAACTGCGACAGCTAGCCCATATGGCAGGGGGTACACAAGGTGGTAGGAGAAACAGAGTGGTCCGATGACGTAGAGTGTTCGAGCCATGCCCGATAACACCTTGCCGCACGCCGAGGCTCCGACCTACCGGGTCGTGACTTACGGGTGCCAGATGAATGTCCACGACTCCGAGCGCATCGCCGGTCTTCTCGAGGAGGCCGGTTACGTTCCCGACCCCAGAACCGATACGTTGGCTCCGGCTGACGTCGTTGTCTTCAATACCTGCGCGGTCCGAGAGAATGCCGATAATCGTCTCTACGGCACCCTTGGCCACATGGCTTCGGTGAAGGCTGCTCATCCTGGAATGCAGCTTGCTGTTGGCGGCTGCATGGCCCAGAAGGACAAAGACACCGTTGTCGCTAGGGCACCATGGGTCGACGTCGTGTTCGGTACGAACAATGTCGGTTCTCTGCCGACTCTTTTGAAGAGGGCTCGTCACAATGCCACGGCCCAGGTGGAGATCGAGGAGTCTTTGGTTACCTTCCCCTCCAACCTGCCAACTCGACGCGATTCGGCCTATTCGGCGTGGGTGTCCATCTCAGTGGGGTGCAACAACACCTGCACCTTCTGCATCGTTCCGCAGCTGCGCGGCAAAGAGACTGACCGGCGACCAGGTGAAATCCTTTCGGAGATCAGAGCTCTTGTCGGTGAAGGGGTCCAGGAGATTACCCTGCTCGGTCAGAACGTGAACTCTTATGGGGTTCAGTTCGGGGATCGTGGCGCTTTTGCCAAACTGTTGCGTGCCTGCGGAGAGATCGACGGTTTGGAGAGGGTACGATTCACGTCACCACATCCGGCTGCTTTTACTGATGACGTCATCGAAGCAATGGCGGAGACGCCCAATGTCATGCCCAGCCTGCATATGCCTTTGCAGTCTGGATCTGACGATGTGCTGCGTCGAATGCGACGGTCCTACCGTTCTAAGAAGTTCCTTGGCATTCTCGATCGGGTACGTGAGGCCATTCCGGACGCCGCCATCACGACTGACATCATTGTGGGATTCCCGGGGGAGACCGACGAGGATTTCGACGAGACCATGCGCGTCGTCAAAGAGTCGAGATTCTCTGCGGCCTTCACTTTCCAGTACTCCATCCGCCCCAATACCCCAGCTGGAGTCATGGCGGACCAAGTTCCTAAACCGATTGTCCAGGAGCGTTACGAACGCCTCGTCGCTCTTGTCGACGACATTGCATGGCAGGAGAACAAGGCTCAGGTGGGCCGCACCGTTGAAGTGATGTTCGCCGAGGGGGAGGGGCGTAAAGATGGGGTTACTCATCGCGTCACTGGAAGGGCTCGGGACAACCGCTTGGTTCATGTCAGTGTGGCCCCAGGCGATGAGGTCCCGCGTCCAGGGGACATCGGCGAGGTCGTCATCACGTCTGGCCATCCCCACCATCTGGTTGCCGACGGTGGTTTGGTAAATATGCGTCGTACCCGTGGTGGAGATGCATGGCAGATTCGCCAGGAATCGTCCTCTCAGCCCGATGTCACCATGCTTGGTATTCCGTCTATTGGTGCGCCACGGTCCTGAACAGAGGACGGCATAGGCAGCGAGTCTGACCTCCAAGCCAGGTTGTACAAGCGGTCATGCGCAACGACACTTAGTTTTCTTGATGCGTTTCGAACAGGTCCTCGACCTTGCAGTCGAGTGCTGTCGCGATCTTCATGAGCACGTCCATGTGTACGGGTTCGTTCTTGCCAAGCTTAGCTAGGGAGTTACTACTGATGCTCGCCTTGTCTCGCAGCTGGACCTTGTTCATGTTCTTGTCGATGAGGAGTTTCCAGAGCTTGTTGTATTGGATCTTCATGGACGTTCCTTCCGGCTCCACTTCTCTCCAAAGAGCGCCTTCTCGTTGTTGTCCAATTTGAGGACGGTGGTTTCTTGTAGGATTGTTTGGGCCTCGCGAGTGCATTCACTTGTCTTATCGACGGCGATGAAGATTTGCTTCTCCGCTTGATTCGCGTAGACGCGGATGAGGTTGCTAAGGTCCGGTCTCGGCATGGAGTCGAACATGATCGAGTCGTGTGCCAGCGCAGGGAGCACGGTGTTCTGCAGCACGGCCAGGTCGTACATGATCATGCTGCGATGATTTGTGCCGGTACCTTTGTCCTTCGGGGTTTCGAAGTAATAGGAATTGAAGGCCTTGATGGTCAGTCGTGGCGCGTTGTACTCCCCGCCGGTGACCTCGTCGTTGATGGCGTCCATCTGCGTGTTGATGGCGATTTCGATTTGTGCCAGCACGCTTTCGAGTTGGTTTTGGTAGCGCGTATTGGCTTCTCGTTTCGCGGTCTGGAGCTTGTTGTTTTGGTCGAACGCTTCGTTCTGCTCTTTGAGCTTGGTGATCCGTCGATCCAAGTTGGTGTAGGCGTCGAGGAATTCTGGCGTGAACGCTTTGGATGTGGGGATCGCATCCATCTGGGAAAGGATGCGGTCGTGGTGTTCTTGAAGCTCGGTTACCTCGCGTTGGACGCGCTCGCGGGCTTGGGTGAGTTCTTCAGCAAGGATCGTCTGGATCTTGGTGTGGAACTTCTCGACCTCGACAAGCTTGGCCAGGTTCGCTTCAGGGAAGAATTCTTGCAGGCTCTTGAGGTCGGCCTCGGTGGGGTATGCGCCGTGGCGTAGGTTCAAATCGAGCAGATGTAGCTCGTCGCGTCTGTCTTTGATGAGGCGTCGAACGTCGCCGAGTTGGCGGTTGAGTTCGTTGCGGGCGTTGGCGTGTTCGACGTCGTTCGGATCGACTGTCGCTTCATCAGATTCGGCCAGTTGAGCACGTTCCTGCTCCAGGGAGGCGATCTCGACGACGTTCTGCTTGTACTTGGTCAGCCCGTCAACTGCCGAGGGGATGAACTCGTAGCGTCTGGCAGCTCTGAACGCTGCAATCATGTCCTCAGCGCTTTGGAGCTGGTGCTTGAAGTCCTCGATGGAGCTGTAGTACTGGAACAAAGCGATCAGGGTCGCGATGGCATCCTTCTGGGATTCCTCGCCGCCACGGGTCTGGAGTGGTTTGAGTTCGTTGTGGTTGTTCTTGCCGTAGATCCGGAAGAACCTACTGATCATTTGCCGGAACGACGCACCTGGCAACTGCATGACGTACTGTCCGGCCAACCAGTCGGTGAACTCCTTGAGATCAAGGGTTTTCAGCCGCGATACAAGAGTTTCAAAAAGATTTAGCTCTTCCACGGTCAGGGGTGATCGACCCTACAACGTGGATGAGTCTTTTTACATCCAAAGGTGATCCAGATAGAACAGCTCGGGCTTGTGACTGTGCGACAGTGTTGAATCAACAGCAAGCGCATGATCTTCGCGCAGCTGGATACACACATGTGGGACGGTATCTTACTGGCACCGTCGGCGCAAATCATGTGTCGAAAGCCATGACCTTGCAAGAAGTTAGATATATGGAGAATGCTGGTTTATCGGTGTTCCCAATCTATCAGGATGGGGGATACTATTCAGATTATTTCGCTTCGCCGCGACAAGGAATTGTGGATGCGCTCACCGCTATCAATGCAGCTGATCTCCTGGGGTTCCCCAGTGGGACGACTATCTACTTTGCTGTTGATTTCGATGCTTATGGATTTCAAATCGATGACCTCGTAGTGCCCTATTTTCAACAGATTTCTGGGGTCTTTCATAGCCAAAAAAATGAATCAAAGTTTAAAGTAGGAGTCTATGGTCCACGGTTGGTGTGTAAAGAGGTGAGTAGTAGGGGATACGCATCGACTTCTTTTGTTGCCGATATGTCGACTGGATTTTCCGGTAATCTTGGGTATCCTATTCCGAAGAACTGGGCATTTGATCAGTTTCATGAGTTCACCTTTGACTCTTCACCGTCATTTCCTCTAGACAAGGACGCATACTCTGGTCTCGATAAGGCGGCGAGTCACTTTGATAATGTGCGAGAGTATACTCCTGACGATCTAGAACGTCTTAATCTTAAGACTCGAGTAGAAGCTGCGAAGCAGGCGTTCATTCGTTATGTTCTCGAACCTCTTGGTTTCTATGGGAATTTTGTAAACTATGAGTTGGAGCACGATCGATCTGTACGGGTTAATCATGTTTCAAGTGGAGCTTTTGATGTGGATGTTGACATTACCGTGTCTGAAACGGTGGGTATGACATCTGGATGGTTCGGCACTATAAATATTGCCGTGGATAATAGTGGCGATCTGACTGTGGAAACGAAAAATCAAATTAGTGGTAGTAGCGCCACTTTCGATTTTGAACATCTAGGTAGCAGCCTTGATTTTGAACAGCGGTTAATGTTAATTGCGGCATCTGTTAAATCTGGGACGATTTCCTACCGGATCGCAAGTACTGAATCAGGTCAGCTGATTCTTGACATTAAGGCTGAGTCCGACAATCTCGCGCCAGGAAGTAGCGGTTTGGAAACGAGGCTGAGTGTTACGGTTTCCTACATTTTGACACCGCGAGGCACGGGTGTCTCTTTTCAGATGCCGGAAATGAGCCCTGAAACAGTGCTAGTTGGGGTTGGCGTTGTCGCAGTCATCGCACTATTTGTTGTAACTCCAGTTGATGAAATCGGGGTGGCAGGTGCCGCTGCCCTGAAGGGGCTACGCATCCTTGGAGTGCTAGGATGAGTAGCATCGTAGACGTAGGAACACGCGTCTAAGACAGTAACGTGAGGAGGTCATCATGGTGAAGGCAAAATGTGGCCAGGTGGTACTGGTCGCGGCCCTCGTTGGTGGCCTCCTCACCTCGTGTTCTACATCATCAACAGATCCGCATCAGATATCATGGGACGAGCCGGCTCGAGGCACCTTGATAATGATAGAGGATTCAATGTATGACTCAATTAAAATTCGCCAAGATGACGATGACAATGACGTTTATATTTATACTGTAACTAAGGATACTGTTAAATCGGATGAGCCGCACGCATATAGGGTTGCCGCTAGCCGCCGGATTCAATTAGAGGATATTAAGATCACATGGTATTCCGATGAATACGGTAAAAAACCAAAAAAGGATAAATTCAATCTAAACACGCTTTCTGCTCGCATTGTCATCAAGGTTGATGGGGTCGTTATATTCGACCATCTCGAGTCCTTTATTGAAAATGCTTAATTAAACAGGCTCATCACAAACGAGGGTGTGGATGGTGTGGCGGTGCTGAGGCGGTGGCCTGGAACACCGTCAACGGCCATCGGCTGCCACCTACTGATCAACGATCCATCCCGCCTCGATGGCGTTGCTGCGATCGGGGCTGGGCGAAGACGTGTGGTCCAACACCGCCTGACCAGACCAGCCACCCGCGTCGTTACTGCCCACAGGTGTAAGCAACGTCATGCGCAGCTACACCTAGAAAGCTTTAGAGATGTAACGAGGGGCGACGCTCGGTGGAGCATCACCCCTCGTGTCGCAGCTCATCCGCTCCCATCCGAAGCGGGTCCCATAGGGACAGGCCACGTCATGTCGTGGACGACTCACAGGTCGCCAAGCTTGTCTTTGAGGGCATCCTGGCCCTTGTCAACCTGATCGGAGAACTTGCCGTTCGTCTTGTCGTTGACAGCTTCGCCAGCTTTGTCGATACCCTGCTCGACCTTGTCGCTGTGCTGGCTGGCCTTGTCCTTGATGTCGTCCTGATGATCGCTGACGGCTTCTTTGGCCTTGTCAAAGAGTCCCATGTGATCTCCTTTCGGGAGGTTTCCCCCTCTCGGGGATGACCACTCCAGGCTACCTACGAGATGGTCCACTCCCGTGAGGGTTTTCGCTCTCCGCGTTGATCTCAGGATGTCGGAATGGTGCGCAATGATAAGGATGTGAATCTGCCGGTCATGTGTTTTCTTGGGCCCACAGCCAGCGGCAAATCAGGGCTGGCGGTACGGGTCTGTTTACGTCTGGCGCGTGATGGTCACCCTGCCGAGATCATCAATACCGATTCAATGGTGGTGTATCGGGGGATGGACATCGGTACCGCCACCCCCACGGTTTCCGAGCAACGCGCTGTGAAGCACCACCTGGTGTCGATTCTCGACGTCACCGAACCATCCTCGATCGTTCTCATACAGACACTGGCCCGGGCAGCCACGGAAGATTGCCTGTCTCGAGGTGTTATCCCCGTGTTGGTTGGCGGTTCAGCCCTCTATACCAAGGCGATCATCGACGAAATGACCGTTCCTCCCACTGATCCGAAAGTCCGGGCGAAGTGGCAGGAGAGATTGAATACTGAAGGTCCTGAGGCCTTGCATGAAGAACTTGCACGACGAGATCCGAAGGCGGCTACATCAATCTTGCCTCGAAACGGTAGGAGGATTGTCCGGGCTCTTGAAGTCGTCGAGCTGACCGGATCATTTACTGCGACCATTCCCGACGGGACTTTCCACTGGCCTAACACGGTGCAAATCGGTCTGGAGCTTCCTCGCGAGGACATGGATCGACGTATCGCTGATCGGGTTGACCAGATGTGGCAGGAAGGGCTGGTCGACGAGGTTCGAGCCTTAGCCGATGACGGGTTGAGAGACGGTCTCACGGCCAGCCGAGCTCTCGGGTACCGGCAAGTGCTGGAGTTTCTCGACGGCGAATACGACGAGGACGAGGCCCGTCGTCGCACCGTCTCCGGTACTCGTCGTTTCGCCCGAAAACAGCTCATGTGGTACCGCCGAGACGATCGTATTGAATGGTTCAATGCACTCGATTCTGATCTTGATGACAAGGTTGTGGCACGGGTGTTGACCGCCCTTTCCGCCGACAAGGAGGATTGACGACATGACGACGACGTTCTGGAAGGGACACGGGACCGGCAATGACTTCGTGATTGTCGATCGCCCGGCCCCCCTGACCAGTGAGCAGGTGCGATGGCTGTGCCATCGTCGATTCGGTATTGGCGCTGACGGTACCTTGCAGGCTTTGCGGGCTGGTGAAGTCGCGGACTGGGATGGTGATCCCGATCTGTGGTTTATGGATTACCGGAACGCCGATGGCACCATCGCCGAGATGTGTGGCAACGGACTGCGGGTTTTTGCGCGCTATCTGGCGCAAACCGGGCGGATCACGGGTGACGAAGCCGATGTCGCGACGCGCGCTGGGGTACGGCACATCACCCTGCATGACAATGGCGATGTCTCGGTGACGATGGGGACGGTTCGTGTTGAGAACGACGAGGTGACCATCGAGCATCAAGAGAGGTGGTGGCCGGCGTGCAAGATCGACGTTGGTAATCCTCATGCCGTTGTGGTGACCGATCACACCACCATCACCTCGCTCAATCTCGACGAATCGCCGACGTGGCGTCCCCGGTCGGTTTTCCCGCACGGGGCCAATGTGGAATTTGTTGAGCAGCTGGATGGTCATTCTGTCTCGATGAGGGTTCACGAGCGTGGCTCGGGGGAAACGATGTCGTGCGGAACTGGAACCGTGGCAGTGGCAGCGACGATGGCAACCCGTACTGGTCACCGTGGTCCCTGGACGGTCCATGTACCTGGCGGTCACGTCATTGTCACCCTCAGCCCTGCAGATAACGGATATGCCGCAGTGCTGAGGGGACCTGCGGTCATTCTTGCAACCGGGAAGGTCAGCCTTCCCGAGAAGTGAGCAACAGCGAAGTCGGGCTGTTCACCTGTCGGCCTGTGCTCGTACACTTGGCGCGATGACGATGACTTGGAATCACCAGGCATCGGGGCGCAAAGTAGTGGGCCAACAGGACGGGGACCGGGTGAGCGACACCGCAAGAGACACCGCGCGACTCGACGACGAGCGCGAGAATGCACTCGACTTCGCGGAGGATGTCGCTGACGATCAGAATGAATATGACGGTGACCAGTTTGACCTGGATGCACGGTTATCCCTGACTCGTGTACCGGGTATGTCGACCGACCTGTCCGACATCTCGGAGGTCGAGTACCGTCAGTTGCGCCTCGAGCGAGTGGTGCTCTGTTCGGTATGGACTCAAGGGTCGGCTGCCGATGCCGAGAATGCCATGGCAGAGCTCAAGGCCTTGGCTGAAACAGCGGGTTCACAAGTCCTCGAGGCCCTAATGCAACGACGAACGACTCCCGATCCGGCGACGTATATCGGTTCTGGCAAGGTGGCTGAGCTGGCCGAGGTGGTTCGAGCTACAGGTGCCGACACGGTTATCTGTGATGGTGAACTCGACGCTGCCCAGCTTCGCAATCTAGAGGATCGCGTCAAGGTCAAGGTGGTCGACCGGACAGCATTAATCCTCGACATCTTTGCCCAGCACGCTCACAGCGTGGAGGGTCGTACTCAGGTCGAATTGGCTCAACTCACTTACCTCAAGCAGCGACTGCGTGGTTGGGGCGGAAACCTCTCTCGCCAGACTGGTGGCCGAGCGGCTGGTGGTGCCGGTATCGGTGGTCGTGGCCCTGGCGAGACTCGCATTGAGACTGACAGACGGCGTATTGGCCATCGCATTGCCGTGCTGCGTCGTCGTCTCAAGCACATCGAATCCACCCGTGCCTCCAAACGAGCAGATCGCGTTCGCAGCAAGGTGCCTTCTGTTGCCATCGTCGGATACACCAATGCAGGTAAGTCCTCGCTGCTCAACCGGCTGACTCGTGCCGGAGTGCTCGTGGAGAATGCCCTCTTTGCCACCCTCGATCCGACCACCCGTCGTACTGCCACCTCAGATGGTCGCGTCTACACCCTCACCGACACCGTCGGCTTCGTGAGACATCTTCCGCACGATTTAGTCGAGGCTTTTTCCTCCACCCTCGAGGAAACAGCCATGGCCGACGTGCTGGTGCACGTTGTCGACACATCTGACCCTGACCCAGTCGGGCAGGTCGATGCTGTACGTGGCGTTCTGGCGGGAATCGGCGCGAGCAAGATTCCGGAAATCCTGGTGCTCAACAAGATTGATCGTCTCGACGACGACACCATTGTGACGTTGCGATCGACCTTCCCTGGCGCTTATTTCATCTCCGCGCATACCGGTGAGGGGATTGACGAGCTTGTCACGGCGATCGAGGCCGAGCTGCCAGTACCCTCCCAGAAGGTCGACGTCATCGTGCCTTACGCGCGCGGAGACCTGATAGACAAGATTCACCACAACGGGACGATCGAACTCATCGATCACACCGCCGATGGCACCCATGTCATCGCTCATCTCCACCCGGCTTTGGCAGCCGAGGTCGAGGAGGCGTGCCATGGCTCGTGAGGCGGCTGAAGTCACCAAGATGTGCCGCGACCTTCTCACCATGACCGTTTCGCAGATGGGAGGCCAGGAGAGGGCCGGTCAGGTGCGGATGGTCGAGGCTGTCGACCAGGCGATACGTGAGGAGCTACACCTTCTGGTTCAGGCCGGGACCGGTACCGGCAAATCTCTGGGATACCTGGCACCAGCCCTGGTTCACTGCATTGAGGATGGGGCTCGGGTGATCGTCACCACTGCCACCCTTGCCTTGCAGGCCCAGCTTGCTCACAAGGACATTCCGGCAATCCTGGCCGCATCGGACAAAATCTTGTCTCGTCGGCCAAAAGTGGCGGTTCTTAAGGGGCGCAACAACCACATCTGTTTGCACAAGGTGCGTGGTGGTTCCACAGCACTCAAAGGGCAGGACGCCCTGGTCCCGGGGGCTGATCTGGCCGCTGAGGATGAGGAAGCCCGACGCGCTACCCCTGCTTCTGCCTTAGGAGCCGAGGTCGTCATGTTGCGCGAATGGGCTGAGGAGCAGGTCGAGGCGTCCGAACTCGGTGATCGTGATGATGCGCCTGCGCACACCCCCTTGGCTTGGGCCCAAGTGAGTGTGCCAGCCAACGAGTGTTTGGGGGCTCAGCGTTGCCCTTTCGGCAGTGAGTGTCTGTCCGAAGCGGCTCGCGAGAAGGCTCGAAACGCTGACCTCATTGTCACCAATCACGCCATGCTCGCAATCGACGCGCTGAATGGAAACAATGTGCTGCCAGAGCACGACGCCGTGATTATTGACGAGGCTCACGAGTTGGTGGATCGGTTCACCCGGGCTGCGTCCAAAGATCTGTCCTCTTCACTCGTGACGATGACGGCGAAACGGGCGACGACATGGCTGGACGATGACGTCAGTGCGGACTTGCTTCATGAGGCCGACGTGTTGGCCAATGCTCTGGAGGCGACCGCGCCGGGGCAGGTGACCAGCCCCGATACCCAGGTCATACAGGCCTGCACGCTGGTGCGGAATTTGGCCAGGGAAGCGGTAAGCCAACTGGGGCGACGAGACGAGGAGTCCCGAGAATCAGTCGACGCCGAGAGAGTACAAGCTCAGGCCGCCATGCGTGAGGTTTTTGAGACTGCTGATCGCATGGTGTCGATGGCGGCTGCTGACGTGGTGTGGGTCTCGGAATCAGAGAAGGGGTATCGCAGCATTCACGTGGCGCCATTGAGCGTGTCAGGCCCGCTGCGCGAGAACGTCTTTGCGGCGGCGACCACCATCTTGACTTCGGCCACCTTGTGTATTGGCGGTAATTTCCTGACCACCGCGCGCAACGTCGGGTTGCCGCCACACGAGCAGATCAAAGGGGATACCCCGGAGGTTCTCGACACTCAGATGGGGTGGCGAGGAGTTGACGTCGGTTCACCGTTCGACTATTCGAAGCAGGGGATTCTATATGTCGCCAGATCCCTCCCGCGCCCAGGACGAGACGGCATTTCGGCACAAGCCCTGGACGATCTCGTTGAGCTGGTCCGGGCCGCTGGCGGACGTAGCCTCGGACTGTTTTCCTCTCAACGTAATGCAATGGCCGCAGCTGAACATATGCGCACGGTCATGCCGGGCATTCCGGTGCTGTGCCAGGGGGAGGGGCATTTGGCTGATCTCACCCGCCGATTCACAGGTGACCCGTCGACGTGTCTGTTTGGGACCTTGTCACTGTGGCAGGGGGTGGACGTTCCTGGCGATACCTGCCGGTTGGTCATCATTGACCGGATCCCCTTTCCACGCCCAGATGATCCACTTATGGCGGCACGGAGTGAAGCAGTTCAGGATGCGGGCGGTAATGGCTTCATGACGGTGTCGGCTGGGCACGCGGCGCTCTTGTTGGCCCAAGGGGCGGGTCGGCTCATTCGACGTTCTGACGACCGAGGTGTGGTCGCCGTGTTGGACCCTCGGTTGGTGACAGCGCGATATGGAGGTTTTCTAAGGGCGTCAATGCCGTCATTTTGGATAACGACAGATCGCAATATGGCCATCGGGGCGTTGCGTAGGTTGGGGGAGTGAACGATTAAAGGTGTCTCATAACCGAGACGGCGCGACCCACGAGAAAAGCATCATCGAGGTTGATCGGCGAGTGAGCAGGGTTTGAGGCCATCAGCCACGGTTTCCCTCCAATCTTGGCCAAGGTGCGGACGATCGTCGTACCTCCCACCGTGGCCGCCACGAAATAGGTTTCGGGCGGATCGTCAGGAAGGTCTGCTGCGGACAGCTGTTGAACGAGGACAAGGTCCCCAAGACGGAAATCGGGTGTCATCCCATCGTCGCGAACGACAACCACCACGTGATCGCCATGACCGAGTAGTTGGGAAGGCACCGCAATGGCAGTGTCGTGACGCTCATCGTCGTCGCTTTCACTCGGGTTGAAAACCTTAATCTGTAAGGCCTGGAGTCCGTGCGAATTGTCGACAGTGACGGCATCCTCCACGACCTCAAGGACGCCGTTAACCCGCCGTAGCAAGCCCAGGTCGATGAGAGCTGAGATACGTCTTTGAATAGTCGACGTACTAGCTGCTCCTGTCATGGCGGCTAGGGCACGAACAGTCGGCACCCGACCGTCATGCCGCGCCTCCTTGACGGCGGCAAGGATCTCGCGTTCCTTGGCGGAAGGCTCACGGGTAGGGGTGGACGGGACGGCTGACGAAACGGCGGCTGGGTCCGAGGTGTCAGCTCCAGGCGTATCGGTGGTCACAAAGGTCACGCTATAGGTCGGGTACGACAGTGCTCGGCCGGTGCTGTTCCGTGAGGTCAAGGCGGCGTCGATATGTGTTGTCGATAGACCTGAAGAGTGCGTGTGACTAGGGTGTTCTCTTGGTGTTCCACTCTGGTGGCGGCGAATTTGTCGGTCGGACCGGATGTCATTGATGACGCCGACGGAGGTTGTGCCGTCGGCCCGTTTCGGGATCTGTTCCGAGGCCGCTGACGGGAGCGGATGGCTCTCGTCGGCAGAGAGGTGATCCGATGAGTACTCAAGCGTATGAGTGGGATGTTGACACGACGACCAGTCGGCAAGGTGACCTGATCGTCGGGCCATGGCAGGATGAACTGGCCGAACCGGTGGTCGTCATAGATCGTCGGAAGTTGATGGCGGGGTGCCCTGGCGCTGTTGCGAGCCGTGAGTGGGTGCGTGATCGGTTCTGGGATGTCGCTGTGATAGCTACCGTCGCCGTGATGGTTGTTGGTGTGATTTTGTCCCTGGCGCGCCTTGGTCAGGTGTGGCAGGGCAACCTTGAGAGCGATCACTCCGATACGACTGCCGTCGTTCAGACTGCTGGACATCAGTCGGGTGATCTGTCCGATGTGAAGTCCTGATGGTGAAGTGATCTGCAGCATGTCTCGCGTGGCGGCTTGACGGAAGAGCAAACCACATCCTCGATGATTCCCATCGACACCAGATGTTGTGGTAGGTGATCTTGCTATCCCTACAAGTTGTGTTTTTGGTCCAAAGTTGGAGTAGTCTTCTGGATCGACGGCACATGAGCCGTACAGAGGTCAGGGAAGGAGGCGACGATGCGCTGCCCGTTCTGTCACCATGACGACTCCCGAGTCCTGGACTCCCGAGTGTGTGAAGACGGCACTGCGATCCGTAGGAGACGGCAGTGTCCGGTGTGTGAACGACGGTTCACCACCATCGAACGCATGCAGATGACGGTTCACAAACGCAATGGCATCGAAGAACCTTTTTCCCGAGACAAAGTGATTCGTGGGGTGCGCAATGCGTGCAAGGGACGCCCAGTCACGGATGCGGATCTGGCCTTGCTGGGACAACGCGTCGAGGATGGTCTTCGGGCCAGGGGAGTCGCGGAGATTCCCAGTGACGAGATTGGGCTGGCGATTCTGGGTCCACTTCGAGAGCTGGACCCCATCGCGTATCTGCGATTCGCGAGTGTGTATCTGAACTACGACACTATTGATGACTTTGCCGCTGAGATCGATCGGTTGCGCGACGAGTCCCCTGAAAAAACGCGGTCCTCGGGCCACAAGCAGCCTTCGAAGCAGGACGAACCGCTGTTCTGACGAGCTGCAGCCAGGTGCGCCTGAGTTCACAGCGACTACCGAAACTAAAGACGATTAAAAGACGAATATCTAGAGGGAGCCATGACCGAGAGCAAGTCCGCACCAAGCAGGACCAGCCGCCCCAAAGGGCTGCACGTCGAGCGCATTTTCAGCACCGAGGGCGTCCATCCCTATGACGAGGTGACGTGGGAGCGCCGCGATGTCGTTCAGACGAACTGGCGCACCGGTGATGTGGTCTTCGAACAGGATGGGGTTGAGTTTCCCGACTTTTGGAGCGTCAACGCCTCGACGATCGTCACGAATAAGTACTTCCGCGGCGCCCTTGGTACCCCCGCCCGTGAGGACAGTCTGAAGACCCTCATCAACCGTGTCGTCAACGCTTACGTGACGTCCGGACGTGAAAACGGATATTTCGCATCCGATGAGGACGCCAAGGTCTTCGGTGAGGAGCTGACCTGGCTGTTGGTTCACCAGTACTTCAGCTTTAACTCCCCGGTGTGGTTCAACGTCGGTACGACGAGTCCTCAGCAGGTCAGCGCCTGCTTTATCCTCTCGGTGGATGATTCCATGGAGTCGATCCTCAACTGGTACCGGGAAGAGGGATTCATCTTTAAAGGTGGTTCTGGGGCCGGGCTCAATATCTCCCGTATTCGTTCTTCTAAGGAGTTGTTGAGCTCCGGAGGTACCGCTTCCGGTCCGGTGTCCTTCATGCGTGGTGCCGACGCCTCGGCGGGAACCATCAAGTCCGGAGGCGCAACCCGCCGCGCTGCCAAGATGGTCGTCCTCGACATCGATCACCCCGATGTTGAGGAGTTCATTGAGACTAAGGCGCGTGAAGAGGACAAGATTCGTGCTTTGCGCGACGCCGGGTTCGACATGGATCTGGGTGGTCGAGACATCGTCAGCGTCCAGTACCAGAACGCCAATAACTCGGTACGTGTTTCGGATGCCTTCATGACAGCTGTCGAGCAGGGCAAGCCTTTCGGACTGACTTCTCGCACTGAGCCAGGCAAGGTGCTCGAGACCGTTGACGCCAGGGAATTGTTCGGCAAGATTGCCCAGGCCGCATGGGAGTGCGCCGACCCGGGTCTGCAATATGACGACACCATCAATGCTTGGCACACGACCCCGAACAGTGGCCGAATCAACGCCTCCAACCCATGTTCGGAGTACATGAGTCTGGACAATTCCTCGTGTAACCTGGCCAGCCTCAACCTGCTGAAGTTCCTCGACCAGGACGATCACTTCGACGTCGAGAGGTTCACCAAGGCTGTTGAGTTGGTCATCACTGCGATGGACATTTCTGTCTGCTTTGCAGACTTCCCGACCGAGGCCATCGGAGAAACCACCCGTAAGTTCCGGCAGCTTGGAATCGGATATGCCAACCTGGGTGCCCTTCTCATGGCCTTGGGCCTGGGATATGACTCTGACGGCGGTCGTGCGTTGGCCGCTGCCATCACTTCCCTCATGACCGGTGTTTCCTACCGACGCTCCGCCGAGTTGGCGGCCATTGTCGGTCCTTACGCTGGGTATGCCGAGAACGCCGAGCCGCACCAAGCCGTCATGGCCAAGCATCGCGACGCCAACCGTCAGGTCCATCCGCTACACGACAACGACACCGCCGTGCTGGCGGCTGCCAAGGCCGAATGGGACAAGGTTGTCGAACTGGGGCGCTCCAACGGTTTTCGTAACGCTCAGGCATCGGTGCTGGCCCCGACCGGCACCATCGGCTTCATGATGGACTGCGACACCACTGGCATTGAGCCGGACTTCTCACTGGTGAAATTCAAGAAGATGGTTGGCGGCGGTTCCATGCAGATCGTCAATCAGACTGTGCCGCGAGCTCTCAAGAATCTCGGTTACACCCCGGAGCAGTCTGAGAAGATCGTGGCGTACATCTCCGACAACGGCACGGTCGTGGGAGCCCCAGAACTCGACGAGGCCCATTACGAGGTCTTTGACTGCGCTATGGGTACTCGCTTCATCGCCCCGATGGGTCACGTGCGGATGATGGCTGCCGTTCAGCCTTTCCTGTCCGGTGCCATCTCCAAGACTGTCAATCTACCGGAGTCCTCCACCGTCGAGGACATCGCAAATGTCTATATGGAGGGTTGGAAGCTCGGTCTCAAGGCCTTGGCTGTGTACCGGGACAACTGCAAGGTTGGGCAGCCTCTGTCTGAGGTCAAGAAGAAGGACGAGGAGAAGAAGGCCGAGCCGGAAGTTCGTATCGAGTACCGTCCGCGCCGTCAGCGCCTACCGAAGTCGCGCATGGGCCGTACCACGAGCTTCCAGGTCTCGGGAGCTGGCGGTTACCTCACGACAGGTGCTTATGATTCCGGTCGCCTGGGTGAGATCTTCCTCAAGCTCGGCAAACAGGGGTCGACTCTCGCCGGTGTCATGGACGCTTTCTCCATCGCGGTGTCCATCGGTCTGCAGTATGGTGTGCCGCTGGAGTCCTTCGTCCAGAAATTCTCCAACCTCAAGTTTGAGCCAGCAGGGATGACGGATGACCCGGACATTCGCATTGCGTCGTCGATCATTGACTACGTGTTCCGTCGTCTGGCCTTGGACTACTTGGACTTCGACGAGCGCGCCGAGCTGGGCATTTACACCGCAGCTGAACGGGCCCGGTATGTCGAGACCGGCTCCTACCTGTCCGATGAGGAGGAAAGTGAGCTCATCGACTCCGAGACCCTCAAGGACACTGCGGCCGATCGCGTCAGGGTACATGAGGACGGTGCCAATCAGCCTGGGCTCTTCGCAGCCCAGGAGACCGTGGAGCGAGTCGGTGGTGCCCATACCAGTGCTGAGCTGCTCGAAGATCAGATGGGCCGCGAGGTCGATGCGCCGTTGTGCATGACCTGCGGAACAAAGATGCGTCCGTCAGGTTCCTGCTATGTCTGTGAGGGCTGCGGGTCTACCAGCGGCTGCAGCTGATCTGATGGTGTGTGGTTGGGGGTACAGCCGGAATGCTGTGCCCCCCACCCGCCGTCATATCAGGGTCGTTGCCCCGGCGCGTTTGTCCAACACTGGATTCATGAGGGTGCCGAGCTGTTGCGGTTCATGAGGTTGTTGACACTGCCGGGGTGACACGAGAAGTTCCAGCTGCACATATGCCTCCTGACCGACTAGGTTGCAAGCATGGAAGAGCAACCAGACTTCGCGTTCGATCCGGACCGCAGCACAGCACAGGCCTGGGGTCAGTTCACCGAGCGTCTGGCTGAGGTCGTCTCCGTCATTGACGACGATGGCGAGTTGACGATTTCGACCTTGTCAGCGCACAACGACCCCACGCCTTTCATTCGCTTTGTGCAGGACGACCCCGGTCTCAGCAATGACACTGCGATGATCCTGGCCGAGGCCTCCAGCAATAGCTGCCTGCCAGACAGGTCCCAGCTCACTTCCGGTCAGCTTGACGGGTTGAGGGCGCTGGGATGGCAGGCCCCTGGGACCTGTGTGTCTCATAAGACTGAGAATTATTGGGTTTACCGAAGTCAGGAAGACAGCGAGCAGCTTGCTGAACTGGCCGTGGCGACCCTTCGTGACATTTTCGGTGTCCCCCACCCGGTGTTTTTGGCCCCTGACCAGCTGGCAGAGATTTTGCAGCCTGAGCCACCGTTGTCTCCCACCGAGACGGCCAGCGTCCCCGCCATCATGCCGGTTGACAAGGACCACCTTGATCGCCTCGTTGCCGATGAGTTGTCGCAAATGTTCGGCTATCCCGCGATTCGTGATAGTGAAGGTGACTTTGCCATTCGAGTCGGCACGTCCATGGTGTTCGTGCGCACCACCCCAGACGCCTCAGAATTGCTGCTTTTCGCAGTCCTCGTCCACGACATTGAGGGACGATCTCGCGCCGTTGAGGTGCTTAACGATCTCAATGTCCAATCCCGGTATGGGCGCTTCGCACTGCACCAAGACCGAGTCTTCGTCACGATGTCGGTGATGGCGCGTCCCTTTGTTGCTGCGCACCTGCACCAGGCAGTCTCCATCATGTCGAGGCTGGCTGATGGATTGGACAATGAACTAGCTCGCAAGCTGCGGGGGAGAACCACTTTTGAAGACGGATCGTGACCTGAGTCCTTTTACTCCAAGCTCAGTGGTGGGAGAATGTGACATGGAGCCAGTGCTCCTGACGTCTCACTGAGGAGGACCACCATGACTGACGACCGAACCTCATCGAAGGCTTCCCGCGCCACCGTCATCGTTGGAGTCGACGGCTCGCAGGACGGTCTGCGCGCCGCCCGGTATGCTGCAGGGTCCGCAATCAGGAGAGACGCCGATCTCATCGTCCTTCACGCTGTTGACGACGCCGCTGTCGCTGGTGCCTGGGGTGTTGTCTATGACCCGACCGCTTTGCAAGACGCCGGCCAGGTCGTCGTCGCAGACGCGATCAATGTCGCCAAGGGACGCGGTATGGACCCTAATCGCATTTCTGGCGAGGTGGTTCTGGGTAATCCGGCAGCTATTATCGCCGACCGCAGCGCCGACGCCCAGCTGGTCGTTGTCGGTCGTCGTGCCAGCTCGGGTCTGGAGCGAATGTTCGTCGGGTCGACCTCTGTGGCAGTGGCTGGTATGTCGGCTGCACCCGTCGTCGTCATCTCCCGCGCGTCCAACCCTGATCCGACCGGTGACAAGAAGCGTGTTGCCGTCGCCGTCGGCCCTCAGAGCGCAGGAACTGCCGCCCTTGGATTCGGATTCACTGAGGCCGAGCTGCGCGGTGGCAAGCTGGTGGCAGTGACCGTTCCGGCACAGGATTCTCAGAAGGTTCACGACGAGGCCCTCAAACGGCTCAACGAGGTTGTCAAGTCCGTCGCTCACGACCATCCCGACGTTGAGGTCGAGACTCGGGTGCTCTCCGGGGAGCCGGTGAACGCCTTGGTCGATCTGTCTGGGGACGTCGACCTTCTCGTGATAGGCATGAAGAAGCACCCGATCCTGGGGTGGACCGCTGGCGGAGTCAGCCGCGGCATTATGGCCCACGCCCAGTCTCCGCTGGCCATCTGCCACTGACAGGTGCCCAGCTCAGCTGCATCACGGTTACCTTCGGGGCGGGTGAGTTTCTGGTTGCGTAACGAGGGTTTTTGATTTCAGCCCCGGGAAGATCCACAAGAGCTTGTCGCTGAGTGTCAGACATTGCACATAGACTGAGCCGGTCATGCCTGATTCACGACTAGAAGGTGAGCTGCCCGGCGGGGGAGTTGTTGCTTTCGACACCGAGCTTCCCATCGCGGCACACGCCGACGAGATTGCTGACCTCATCCAGAGCCATCAAGTCGTGGTGGTGGCTGGTGAAACTGGATCGGGAAAGACCACCCAGTTGCCCAAAATCTGCCTGGCTCTAGGACGTCGTCACATCGCTCATACCCAGCCTCGCAGGATTGCTGCTCGCAGTGTCGCCGAGCGCGTCGCGGAAGAAATGGGGGTCGATCTGGGGGAGCAAGTCGGCTACCAGGTGCGATTCACTCGTCGCGCCACGTCCGACACGGCGCTCACGGTTATGACTGACGGTGTGCTGTTGGCTGAGATCTCGCACGACCGTGACCTACGTGCCCATGACACCATCATCATCGACGAGGCCCACGAGCGTAGCCTCAACATTGATTTCCTTCTGGGCTACCTCAAGCAGCTGTTGCCACGGCGTCCCGATCTCAAGGTCATCATCACATCGGCCACCATCGACACAGCGAGATTCGCGGCCCATTTTGATGACGCCCCCGTTATCGAGGTCTCTGGACGAACCTATCCGGTGGAGGTCCGGTACCGCCCGCTGGACCCTTCTGAGCAGATCCGCACAGACTCCGAGCTGTCGAGCACCAACGATGATGACGATGAGGATTTCCTAGAGCTTCCGTCTTCTCCTGACCCGACCACTGCCAATGACGAGGTTCTTGACCAAGTTACCGGTATTTGCCGAGCTGTCGAGGAACTTACGCAAGAAGGGGACGGTGACATCCTCATTTTTCTGGCCGGTGAGCAGGAGATCCGCGAGACCGCCGACGCGTTGTCTGACCTCGCATTGTCCAATACTGAGATCTTGCCGCTGTTTGCCCGGCTGTCTGCCGCCGAACAGCACCGCGTCTTCACCCCGCATAGCGGTCGTCGCATCGTGCTTGCCACCAATGTCGCCGAAACCTCCCTGACAGTGCCAGGCATTCGCTACGTCATCGATCCGGGAACCGCCCGTATCTCGCGCTATTCGGTGCGAACCAAGGTGCAACGTCTTCCCATTGAACCCATCTCCCAAGCCAGTGCCAACCAGCGGGCCGGACGATGCGGTCGCGTGGCCCCGGGTATCTGCATTCGGCTCTATTCCGAGGCCGACTTCGAATCGCGTCCCGAGTTCACCGAGCCAGAGATCCTACGCACCAATCTGGCGGCGGTCATCCTGCAGATGGCCCAAGCCCGACTCGGTGCCATCACCGATTTCCCCTTTGTCGAAGCCCCAGACCGCTCCCGGATTAATGACGGTATCCGGCTGCTTGACGAGCTGGGGGCTCTCAAAACCGGCCATCGCGACGCTCCTCGATTGACTAAGATCGGCCATCAGCTCGCCCGCGTTCCACTGGATCCGCGCCTGGGACGTATGTTGTTGGAAGGGGCACAACAGGGCAGCCTTGCCGAGGTCCTCGTCATCGTCGCTGCACTGTCCATTCGAGACGTTCGGGAGCGTCCGGTCGAGAAACGCGAAGAGGCTGACAGCTTTCACCGACGTTTCGCCACTGAGGCGAACTTGCTGCAGACTCTCCAGGCGGCCGACAACGCCGACAACAACCGGGCAGGTGATTGGTCCCACGTTCGTCAGCAGGTTCACCAGCAGTCGGCCAACACTTCGGAACCACAACCGGTGCGCCGTACCCCGCATACCCCTGCCGAAAGACGGACTCGTCAGCCTCAGCCAGGTGGTATTGATGAGGGCGGCGACATCATGGCTATTCACCGGCTGTGGCGCTATCTGCGTCATCAGCGTCGGCACATGGGGTCCTCAGCCTTCCGGCGAATGTGTCGTGACGAATACATCAACTACTTACGCGTGCGTGAATGGGATGACCTGCACGGTCAATTGTGCCAGATTGCCAAAGAACTGCACTTGGAGATCAACCGCACTCCGGCCCCCACTGACCGAGTGCTTGTCGCGCTGTTGTCAGGTTTGCTGTCCCATATCGGCCTGGTACAGATCCGGGAGTCGTCGAAGCGGCGCGGTCGTCGTCCTGGCCCTCAGGAGTACATCGGGGCTCGTGGCACCAAATTTGCTATCAATCCTGGTTCCTTGTTGGCGCGCAAGTCTCCGGAACTCGTCGTCGCTGTCGAACTGGTGGAGACAACCAGGCTGTGGGCCAGGACGGTGGCAGCGATTCGCCCCGAGTGGGTGGAGGAAGTCGCCGGACCCCTCATTAAACGCTCGTGGGAGGCTCCTCACTGGGCAGCCTCGACAGCTTCCGTCGTTGCCACAGAGCGGGCAACTCTCTTTGGGGTGCCACTATGGGCGGATCGTCGCGTCAATTACGGACGTATCGACCCGGTAGTTTCCCGGCAGATCTTCATTCGTTCCGCCTTGGTGGAACGAGACTGGCGATCTCACCACGGCTTTCTCAAACATAATGATCGGGTACGAGACGAGGCGGCCGATCTTGAGGAGCGCAGTCGGCAACGCGGTCTGGTTGCCGATGATGACGCGATCTTCGCTTTCTATGATCGCCGTGTTCCAGAAGGCATTGTCTCTGGTTCTCATTTCGACGCCTGGTGGCGACGGGTCCAGGACCGTCACCAGCTCGACTTGTCCCTCGACGACCTTGTTGACTCCGACTCTGTTGATGCCGACGCCTTCCCCGATCACTGGCAGGTTGGCAATCTTGATCTTCCCGTCCGATACGTTTTTGAGCCGGGGTCCGGCCATGACGGTGTTACCGTCACCATCCCGCTGGCCCTGCTTAACCAGGTTCCAACTGCGCCCTTCAGTTGGCAGGTTCCGGGCTTGCGCACTGAACTGGCGACTGAACTTATCCGCGCCCTCCCCAAGCGCATTCGGACACAACTTGTTCCCGCTCCTGATCGCGCTCGAGCTGCGCTGACCTGGCTGGAGGACAATGGCGCTGACCGGCAGGCTCCCTTTACCGAGGAACTCGGGCGGGCATTGCGGGGTCTCACCGGAGTTGTCGTCGAGACGGACGACTGGGACACCGGCGCTATCCCAGCTCATCTGCGGGTCGGCTTCGACATTGTCGACACCGAAGGGCGTGCGGTGGGCAAGAAGTCTAAGAAAGGCGGCAAGAACAAGTCGGCCTTCTCTCGGCCCACGTATGTCGCCAGATCCGAGGATCTCGAATCATTGCAAGCCGATTTGGCCCCCAAGGTCTCGCAATCCTTGACGAAGGCCGCCGGACGGCCCCAGATTCATGGGGCGACCCGGTGGGTTTTCGATCCGATCCCGCAACGGGTTGATCTATCGCGTAAGGGTGCTGACGCCGTTGGCTACCCCTGCCTGGTTGACGAGGGCACCGGGGTTGGCACCACCGTTCTCGACACATCGCGGGCTCAACGAACCAGCCACGCCGCAGGCGTTGTGAGGCTGCTCGTGCTCACCCTGCCCGACCCAACGAAATGGGTCGTCTCCCATATGGACAATGGCACCAAGCTGGCCCTGTCGACCTCGCCCTATCCCACCGTCCCGGCCCTGCTGGCCGATGCTCGTCATAAGGCGGTCGATTCGGTTGCCCATGAGAAAGCTGGGGACCTGTCTGGGATTCGTACTAAGGAGAGCTTCGATGATCTTGCCCTGGCTGTCCGTCAGGGCCAGGCTGATCGAATGGCTCGAGTGGTGCGCACCGCAGGCACAATTCTCACTCGACTTGTCGAGGCCCGTCAGGCCCTGGCAACAGTCTCAGACCCGGTAATCCGCGCTGACATTACCGCCCAGATTGACGATCTCATCTTCGAGAACTTCATCTCGGCTACCCCGGACCCCTGGTACGACGACATGGCGCGCTGGATACAGGGTGTCAGCGTACGTATCGAATCGCTCATGACGAATCCGTCGCGAGATCCGCGTCAGATGGCCCAGCTAGAACCACTGTTGGCCGAGTACGACGATCTGTGCGAAGAACAACCAGCCGGAAAACTCCCCGCAGAGGTCGAGGAGATTGGGTTCATGTTAGAGGAACTCCGGGTCCAGTACTTCGCCCAGCGCCTGGGCACTCGGGTCACGGTGTCGCCGAAACGGATTCGTAGCGCCATGAACAAGGTATCTTAACCATGAACACGTTCACAGATAGTGAGCAAGAGGCCAAATTCGCCGCGTTACTGCCGGTAAGATCAAAGCCCAACCGCACTCAAGGAGGAATGCCCTATGACCGCGCCTGATTCCCATACCTCGGGACGAGTCACCCTGCCAGTTGAGGAGGGAATGGACGACGAGCTGGCCGCGATCATCGAGCGTCTCGGTGCCGATGCGGTCCGTAACAGCGATGGCACGTGGTTGCCGAAGATCGTCTCTGACTTGGGGACGAAGGTTTATTCAACCCGTTTCTGTGCTCGCGGAGATGAGGCCTGGGCACTGGACCACCTCGACGAGCACGTCAGTATGTACCTGTGCTCAGACCGGGTCCCAGCTCTCGAAGACGGCCCGCTTGACATCCATATCATGCGTGGGTTCTTCGCCGAGCAGCTTCGACCGGACACCGACGTCGACGTCAAACGCTGGTGGCAGGTGCGAGACCGTACCACCGGCGAGGTCATTGATGACTGGACGGTCAGCGGCGAGGGTGCCGATTGCGTGGTGACGGTGCCCGCGAAGGCTGGCCACGTCTACACCGTGGCATTCCTGGGAGCCCAGATCTGGGATACCACCCAGATGTACAACTACACGACGAATCACTGGGAAAACGACCCCACCCGCACCAAGGAGCACCCCTTCGACGTCGCCTATCCCGCCACCTGGAACCATGTTCAGGAAGCGTTGGCCGAATGGCTCGATGCGCACCCAGAGATCAACGTGGTCCGGTTCACGACGTTCTTCTACCACTTCACTCTCTACTTCAACGACAAGGCCAAGGAGAAGTTCGTCGACTGGTTCGGCTACTCCGCCTCGGTGTCGGTGCCGCTGATGGAGGCCTTTGAGGCTGAGACCGGATGGAAGATCGACCCGGAGGACTTCATCGACGCCGGCTACCACAACTCCTCCTTCCGTCCTCCTTCCCCGTTCTTCAAGGCGTGGATTGCCTTCCTCAACCGCTTCGTGACCGATCGGGTGCGACGACTTGTCGAGATCTGTCATGACAAGGGCCGCGAGGCGATGATGTTCCTCGGGGATAACTGGATTGGCACCGAACCCTACGGTGAACTGTTCGCCACCACGGGTTTGGACGCCGTGGTTGGTTCTGTGGGATCTGCCGCTACCTGTCGGATGATTTCGGATATTCCGGGGGTCCGCTACACCGAGGGACGATTCCTGCCCTACTTCTTCCCTGACGTTTTCAATGACGAGGGAGACCCGGTGGGGGAGGCGAACACCTCCTGGGTGCAGGCTCGTCGCGCCATCGTCCGCAAGCCTTTGGACCGTATTGGCTACGGCGGATACCTCTCTTTGGCCAATAAGTACCCCGAGTTTATGGCGCGGATCAGCCAGATCTGCCAGGAGTTCCGTGACATTTGGGAGCGTAGCGGCGGCAAGACCCCGAGGGTTGCGCCGTTCCGGATCGGCATTCTCAACTGTTGGGGAGCTCGTCGCACGTGGATGACCCACATGGTTGCCCACGCCTTGTACTACAAGCAGGCTGAACCGTATCTGGGTGTCATCGAGTCGTTGGCTGGTCTGCCTTTCGACATCGACTGGCTCGATTTCGACGACATCCGCGACGGGGTTCCCGAGGGGATCGGGGTGCTCATCAACGCTGGAGCTGGCGGAACTGCCTTCTCCGGAGCTCAAGAATGGGCCGATGTCAAGGTTCAGGAAGCGGTGCGTGCTTTCGTGGCTCGTGGCGGCGGTTTCATCGGAGTCGGTGAGCCTACCTACTGGCCTGACAATGGTGCGGTCCTCCAGCTGTCTGACGTTTTCGGTGTGGACCGCGAGATCGGTTGGAGCCTGTCGACTGACCGGTACCCGAATGTTGTCGATTCTCACTTCATCACCGATGGTTTGACCCTGGAGGTTGGGCCGGTCGCTCCCGAGATCGTCCCGGTGTGTGACGACACAGAGGTGTTGAAGCTTGAGGACGATTCAATCCAAGCTGCTGTCCACACCCTCGGCAAAGGTCGGGCAGTTTACCTGGCTGGTCTTCCGTACACCGTCGACAATTCGCGTTTGCTGCACCGGGCAATCTGGTGGGCCGCTGGTCGTGACGACGAGTTCGATGGCCAATACGTTGCCGCTGATCCTCGCGTCGAGACGGCGTGCTACGACGAGGCTGGCGTATTGCTGGTGACCAATGTCAGTTTCGATGAGGTGACGACGACTATCACTGGGCTGAACCGGGAGGTAACCCTGGCTCCAGCCGGGTCTGCGTGGATTGACATTCCTGCCTAACGATGAGAATCCGAATCCACTGTGCCAGACTCATGAATCTGGCACAGTGGATAGGTGCCATCAACGACTGCTGAACTGCTTGACCTGCTCGACCTTGAAGACCTTGATCTTGATTTGTTTCGAGGCAAACAACCGCGCACGACGTGGCAGCGAACGTTTGGTGGTCAGGTGCTTGCCCAGGCCTTAGTGGCTGGTGCTCGCACGGTTCCTGAGCGTACCGCTCACTCCATGCATGCTCTGTTCCTTCACGCTGGGCGCACTGATCTACCGATGATCTTCGACGTTGAGCGGATCCGGGATGGGCGCACCTTCAGTACTCGTCGGGTTAATGCTCGCCAGCATGGCAGGACAATTTTCACTGCGGAGCTGTCGTTTAAGAATCGTGAGAATGGGCCGGAGCATTCTGATCCGATGCCCGATTACCTGCCCAGCCCAGACAAGTGCCTGACGCTGGCCCAAGCCCTTGAGCAGATGTTCGGTAGGGAAATGCCAGCTGTCAAAGAATGGGATGCCCTTGACGTCCGGTTGGCCAGCGATGGTTCGAACCTCGTCGACCCCAACCACGCCACTCATCTGAGTCTGTGGGTGCGTACCACGTCCGGTCTGCCCGACGACCGTGTAGTGCAGCGGGCCATTCTGGCTTACATTTCCGACATCAGTTTGATGGCCGGTGCTGTTTTGCCTCACGTGGGTTCGATCCCACCGGGTATGGTCGTCAATCCGGCATCCCTAGATCATGCTATGTGGTTTCACCGCACGGCCAAAGCAGATCAGTGGATGCTTTATGACCAGGTTTCCCCGAGTGCCTCGGGCCTGCTCGGGTTCTCCATGGGCCGCTTAATGCAAGACGGCAAACTCATCGCTTCGTGTTGTCAAGAGGGTGTTATGAAATTAGTGGACGTCAACGATGTCGACGCCTCGGTGACGTTCCCGATAGGCAGGTGACTATGAGCGGTCAGTCAGCGGACGCCAGTGCAACGTGAATACTCCAATTCAATCTTAATAAAAACATATCGCAGAATCATCTGCGCTACCGTCACCCGCAGATACAGCATCATCGTCGAACCCAACCAGGGAAGCCCTGTCAACGCAGCTTCATCCCACGCACAGGGTCGATGAAGTGGCGAAGCTAAATGATTATTTAGCTGAGACGCTCGTTTCTCTTCAAAGGAAAGTATCTGAGACGGAATCAACAAGGGAATACCGCGCTGATGAAGTGTTTTCGATTCATATCGGCAAGACGCCACCTCGCAAACAACAAGAATGGTTTTCCTTCGACCATGCAGATAACGTCATATGGATGTCAATAAAGGATATGGGTAATGCTGGTGTGTATCTGATTGATAGTTCCGAATATCTGACCAATCAAGCAGTAGAAAAGTTCAATATACGTAAGTGTAATCCAGGATCAATCCTTCTAAGTTTCAAGCTAACGATCGGACGAGTCGGCATTGCTGCTAATGAAATGGTTACGAACGAAGCCATTGCCTGCTTTGCGTCTGACGACGACCGAAGGCTGGCTTATCTCTATCCACTGTTGCTCACATACGACTATGCATCGATGGGGAGTACTTCTTCGATTGCAACCGCAGTTAATTCAAAAATGATCAAAGCTATGCCAATTCAGGTTCCCGGCGAAGACGTACTCGATGTTTATTATGAGCAGACAAAACCTATTTTCGATCTCCTGTTAAGCAATACAAGGGAGATTTTCACACTAGAACAGATGCGAGATTCGTTGCTTCCGAAGCTTATGTCTGGAGAGATTGATGTCTCCGAGATCCATCTGCCTATGCAACCAAATAATCATTTGTCGCGTGCTGTATCCTGCTATAGTAAAATCACTTCATCGTTCCTATTGAAAGGGTTTGCGATGGAGACAACAATAAACTTTGTTCTTGGTCAGATGCAGTCAGTCCTGAGTTGTGTCCAGCTTAAACGGCTCAGAGAAGTGCTCAGGTTCGCATTGTCACCGCGTCAAGAACCGTCAATAGATTTGCTTCACCTGTTTCTTACGGCAAAGGAAGTGGAGGGCTGCTCGCCCCGCACTATTTCTTATTACGAGAGCACGATCCGACATATGGTCAATACTATTGACAAGCCGTATACCCAAGTCGAAAGTGACGATCTGCGCAAGTATCTTTCCGATTACGAGGCTACCCGCCGAGCCGGTAAGGTGACTATCGACAATATTCGCCGTATTTTGTCGAGCTTTTTCTCGTGGCTTGAAGATGAAGACTATATCGTGAAGAGTCCTGTGCGGCGCATCCATAAAGTGAAGACCGCCACGGTAGCCAAGGAGGTCTTGTCTGATGAGGACCTCGAAACCTTACGCGACAGCTGCACGAATGCTCGAGATCTCGCCATCGTTGACATGCTCGCCACCACAGGTATGCGTGTCGGTGAGCTGGTCGACCTTGATATCGCAGACATCGACCTTCAGGAGCGTGAGTGCGTCGTCACAGGCAAGGGCAACAAGCAGCGTCCTGTCTACTTTGATGCTCGTGCCAAGCTGCACCTGCAGGCATATCTCAAGAGCCGCGACGACGACAGCTCCGCGTTATTCGTATCTTTGGGTGCCTCGGCTTCACGTTTGAGTATTGGAGGGGTCGAGTCTCGTCTTCGTGAGCTTGGCAAGGCATGTGGGGTGGGCCGGGTCTATCCTCACAAGTTCCGTCGTACCTTGGCGACTCATGCCATTGACAAGGGGATGCCGATCGAACAGGTGCAAAAGTTGCTTGGCCATGCGAGAATAGACACTACCATGCACTACGCGATGGTGAACCAGAACAATGTGAAGGCTTCACACAGAAAATACTTGGAATGACTATAGATAGTGTCTTGCTCTCTGAAGTTGCTGATATTCAGACAGGCCCTTTTGGAAGTCAGCTTCACAATAAAGATTATGTCAAAGAGGGGACGCCCATTGTTACAGTCGAGCATCTTGGCAGTAGGCGCTTTACTTCCCAAAACCTGCCCTTCGTTTCCGAGAAAGATAAGAAACGCCTGAGCAAATACGCCATGCTGGAAGGCGATATAATCTTTAGCCGTGTCGGATCAGTCGATCGTTGTTCATATGTCTCATCTAAAGAGAATGGGTGGCTCTTTTCTGGTCGCTGTTTGCGAGTAAGGCCGACGTCAAAAATTAATGGCCTGTACCTCTACTATTATCTGTCATCCAAGCCTGTTGGCAGGTATATTCGCAATGTTGCCGTAGGCGCAACAATGCCATCAATTAATACGAGTTTGCTCGGCGAAGTGCCAGTGTCGTTGCCTTCATTTGAAGAGCAGTCTTGTATAGCAAGTGTTCTATCTTCCATTGACGATAAGATTGAATTTAACGAGCGGACAAATGATTATTTAGCCAATATTCTGGATGTGCTTTTTAATGAGATAATTGCGGGTCGGCCACATGACTGGACAGCCATGTCGTTGCTTGATATAGCCAATTACAAAAACGGCCTAGCTATGCAACGCTTCAGGCCAGTCGGAGGCGATAAAGGGCTTCCCGTTATCAAGATTCGTGAGCTTAGGCAAGGTTATTGCGGAGCGGATGCGGAAAGATGTCGTAGCGATATTGACGAATCGGTCACCATTCATGACGGCGATCTTATCTTCTCCTGGTCTGGCACTCTTCTCCTTGATTTCTGGACTGGCGGAGATTCCGGGCTCAATCAGCATTTATTCAAGGTAACATCTGATACCTATCCAAGTTGGTTCTACTACATGTGGACTAAGCAGCATATGCGGCGGTTTATCTCTCTAGCCAAAAACCGCGCGACTACAATGGGGCATATCAAGCGTAATGAGTTACGAGAGTCCAAGGTTCTTATTCCTCCGCCTAGTAGGATGGAGGATCTCACTGCCCATATTCAGCCCATTGTTGATGAAATGATTGGGCTTAAGGTTCAGTCGCGCAAACTTGGAGAACTGAGAGATTCGCTACTTCCGAAGCTTATGTCGGGTGAGATTGATGTTTCCCAGATTGAGCTTCCTATGCAGCTAAATAATCATTTGTACGGCTGATTGCCATCTGTTTTTTAAATAGCAGATCAAGCAAGAAAACGGTTTTTTGTTGCTGTTGAATTGTTGGTAAATCTATTTCGATACGCGAAAGGTCGTCCGGATGTACGCGGAAGACCTTCATTCCTCTCACGTACTGTCTAAGGAGCAGTTTAAATCGCGGCAAGTGCATCAAGTAGTTGAGGTATGCAGGAACCAGGAGATCTTTGCGGTTGACGTGAACGATGGTGGTCTCAGTCCCGGCTACCGTCGGAAGGTCGAGTGGGTTGTTGAAAAGAAAAGAGCGGCCCAAGTCTTCCACGGTCTCTGAAGTTAGTACATATACTATGTCTTGGTCGTGTAGCCATTGCTCTTCTTTAATGCGCTCATTACCGAGAATGTAGGGGATAGGTTTCTGTGGGTTATTTACATCAATGCGTAGGTTAAACCCTTTATAAAGATCCCCATAGTGAATGTAGAGGTAGTCCCCAGTCTCGTACATACGTGTGCGTGGGACACTGGCACCGCGGCTGAATGAGCAGAGTTCGCCTAGCTTCTTAGAACCCATAGCCGATAGCCTCCAGATTCTTCTTTATCTGCTCCTGCAGCCGGTTGGACTCCTCGAAGCATTTGGCAAGCTCGCCAGTCAGGCGTTTCATCTTGTCTTCGAATGGTTCGCCGTCGTCTTCTTCGTCTTTGATGCCCACGTAGCGGCCGGGGGTGAGTATGTAGTCCTGCTTGGCGATGTCCTCGAGGTCTACGGCAGCGCAGAAACCCTTCTCGTCCTCCAGATTGCCATTACGGAAAGCGTCGAACGCTGCTGCTACTTTGGCTATGTCCTCGTCGGTAAACTCGCGTAGCCGACGGCTGACCATCGTGCCCATCTCGCGGGCGTCGACGAACAGTGTCTTGCGTTCCCTTGTCGGGTCCTTGCTGATGATCCACAGGCTCACCGGGATGCCGGTGCTGTAGAAGAGGCGGTCCGGCATGGCCACGATTCCCTCTACCAGTCCAGCCTCCACGATTGCTTGGCGAATAGCTCCCTCATTGTTCGTTTGTGAGCTGAGGGAACCGTTAGCAAGCACCATGCCCATCCGGCCAGATGCGCTCAGATGGTGGATCATGTGCTGCATCCAGGCGAAGTTCGCGTTACCTGCGGGCGGTGTCCCGTATTCCCACCTCGGGTCTTCGGCCAGCTGCTGGCCGCCCCAATCACTCATGTTGAACGGCGGATTGGCAAGCACGAAGTTGAAACGCTTGTCCTTGTGTAGGTCGTTGAAGAACGTGTCAGCGTTAAAACCTCCTAGGTCGGCCTCGATGCCCCGGATCGCGAGGTTCATCATCGCCATCTTCCAGGTCGTCGGGTTGGATTCCTGACCAAACACTGACAGGTCGTTGATTCTGCCTTGGTGGCGTTGCACGAAATCCGCTGACTGCACGAACATGCCGCCGGACCCACAGCACGGGTCGTAGACGCGCCCATGGTATGGCTGGATGATCTCGACTAGCGTTTTCACCACGCAGGCCGGTGTGTAGAACTCGCCGGCGTTCTTTCCCTCGGCCTCGGCGAAACGCGACAGGCAGTATTCGTAGGTGCGCCCCAGGATGTCACGGGTGTCGCCCTTGTCCGCCATGTGCACGTTTGTAAAGATGTCCACCACCTCGCCGAGTCGCCGCTTGTCCAGCTCTTGGCGGGCGAAGGTCTTAGGCAGAATGCCCTTCAGGGTGTCGTTCTCGGCTTCGATAAGCCGCATAGCGTTGTCAATAACCTTGCCGATTTCGGGGGTATGGGCGGCACCACCGATGACATCCCAACGAGCCTCCTTCGGCACCCAAAAGATGTTCTTATAGGCGTACTCGTCGCGGTCCTCTTCGAAGCCCTCGCCTTCGTCAACGAGTTCCTCATGACGGGCGTTGAACTTGTCCGAAACGTATTTCAGGAAGATGAGGCCGAGTACCACGTTCTTGTATTCAGAGGCATCAATGTTGCCCCGTAGCTTGTCGGCTGCCGTCCATATTTGCTGCTCAAAACCGATCTCGGCAGTGTTGTCGGTCTTCCTGCGTGCCATAGTTCGTTCCTATTCGTAGTCCTGTGTGTCCGCCCACAGCTCGCACTGGGCCATGACGGTCTCCAAGGCTTCTTCGGCCCCCTCGGGTGGGTATTTATGGCTCTTCAGCAGCCGTTTGATGATGCTGCGCATGCCGGCCTGTGTGTTCTTCTTATGCTGCCAATCTATCGTACAATTCTTCCGCAGCGCTTCGGTCAGTTCGTGGGTGATCTCGACCAGCTGGTCGTTGGTGTAAATGTCCTTCACGGCTTGCGGTTTGGTTAGCGCGTCGTAGAAGGCCAGTTCCTCTTGCGTCAGCCCCAATGCTTCGGCCTCGCCGCGCTCTGTCATCATCTCTTTGGCCATCTTGAGTAACTCATCGATGACCTGGGCGTTGGTGAGCATGCCATTGAGGTAGCTGTTGATGGCCTTCTGTAGTATCTCGCTGAACTTTTGCGATTTCACAACGCTGGTGCGCTGATAACAGCGCACCTGCTCCTTGATGAGCCGCTTAAGGGTCTCGAAAGCGATGTTCTTCTCTTGCATAGTGGCGAGTTCGTCGAGAAACCTCTTATCGAATAGCGATACTTCGACACTATTGTGCTCAAACAGGTCGATGACGCCGTCACTCTTGACTGCATGTTGCAGTATTGCGGTCACACGGTGGTTTAGCTCGGCATAACTCATACCGCCTCCGCCGCTTCCGCTCCTGCCTTGGATGCGTAGCACCTGCACGCGTAGCACAGATATGAAAGCCGCCTCGTGCTGGTCCTGCTCAGATACGAGGCTCTTACACAGGGAGAGCGCTTGGTTCATAAGCTGCGCCTGTTTGAGCAGGTCCTCAGTCTGGTGGGTGCGGGTGGGGTCGAGCAACCAGTTGACGCCGTCGGTGATACAGCTGGCTAGCTCTTGGTTGCTGCCGCCAAATATCCGGTCGTGGTAGTTGAAGCCGTAGAGCAGATCGCGGCACACCTCAAGTTTCTCGCGGAACTTCGGGTATGCGGTCTTCGCGACATCCATGTCGCCGTAGTTGGATTTGTCGCGCGCTGTGTAATCCTTCATGGCCTGCTTGAGGGCACCCGCGATGCCAATGTAATCGACAATCAGGCCGCCCTCTTTGCCGGGGTACACGCGGTTCACTCGCGCGATGGCCTGTATCAGGTTGTGGCCACGCATTGGCTTGAACACGTACATGGTCGCCAGGCTTGGTACGTCGAAGCCTGTGAGCCACATGTCCACCACGATGGCGATCTTCATCGGGTTATCGTCGCTCTTGAACTTGCGTTCCATCTCCTTCTTATGAGTAGTGCCGCCGCAGACGTCGAACCACTCCTCGGGGTCCTGGTTGCTCATGGTCATCACGACGCCGACCTTGTCTCGCCACTCGGGTCGCAACTCCATGAGCTTGTCGTAGATTTTCATCGCTATAGGGCGGCTATAGGCCACGATCATGGCTTTGCCCGTGAGCACGTCAGCTCGGTTAGTCTCGTAGTGTTCCACGATGTCGGTGCACAGCGCATTGATGGTTTCAGGGGTGCCGAAGATGGCATCCATGCGACCTAGCTCGTGTTTACTGCACTCGATGCTCTCCGCATCGGCATGTTCGGCATATTCAGCGTATACGGAGTCAAGCTGTGTAAGAACGTCCTCGTCCAGATGCAGCGCAACAACGCGGCTTTCGTAGAAGACCGGCCGGGTCGCGTTATCCTCCACAGCCTGCGTCATGTCGTACACGTCAATGTAGTCACCGAAGATCTCGCGGGTGTTCTTATCCCCAGTGGCAATAGGGGTGCCTGTGAAGCCGATGTAGCTGGCGTTGGGCAGCGCCTGACGCACCATGCGGGCCGCGCCGATGGAGACATTACCCTCGGCGTCCATGCGCTCGGTGAGTCCGTACTGGCCTCGATGGGCCTCGTCTACCATCACCACGACGTTGCTGCGGTCGCACAGCGGCTCGTCGTCGTCCATGAACTTCTGCATGGTGGTGAAGACGATGCCGTTCGCCTCTCGTCCCACCAGCAGATCCTTCAGGTCCTGACGACTCTTGGCTTTCACCGGCTCCTGCCGTAGGAACGTCTTGCAGCGGCTGAATTGTCCGAAGAGTTGATCGTCTAAGTCATTACGGTCTGTGATAACCACGATGGTTGGGCTGTCGAGGCGCTCCTGTAAAAGGTGCGCGAAGAACACCATTGACAGCGACTTGCCTGAGCCTTGTGTGTGCCAAAAAACGCCGATCTTGCCGTTACCCTCCACGGCCTCCACAGCCCGCTCTACTGCCTTACGAACGGCGAAGTACTGGTGGTAGCCGGCCAGAATCTTCACGACATTCTCGGACGAGTCATTGAAACAGATGAAGTTGTGCACAATGTCAATGAGGTGCTCTTTGGCGAGCATGCCGTCGAGCATCGTCTTCCAGTCCGCGTATGCCGTACCGGTGTAGTCGCCGTTGACAGTCTTCCAGGCGACATAGCGGTCCTCGTTGGCAGTGATCGTGCCTACCCGCGTCTCGGTGAGATCGCTCATCACACAGAAGGCATTCGGCACGAACATACTCGGAATGTGGTTCATATAGGTGCGCAGCTGCTTGTACGCGTCGGATGCGTCGGTTTCCTCACGCGAGGGGCTCTTCAGCTCAAATAACACGAGGGGCATACCGTTGACGAAGACGATGAGGTCGGCCCGCTTCTTGGAGTACTCCACACACGTCCACTGATCCACAACGTGGAACACATTGTTTAGCGGATTCTTATAGTCCAGCAGGTAGACGATGTCGTCGCGCTCCTCCTTGCCGTCGTAGAAGTGGACCTCCACGCCCGATTGAAGGTAGCCATTGAATACCTCGTTTTTCTGGTAGAGCGAACCCGCGTCGATACTCGATATCTTGAGGATGGCTTGCTCGATGGCCGGCTGCGGCAGCCCAGGGTTAATGCGGCGAAGGCTGCTGGGAAGTATCTTCGGAAGGAACACGTCATGGTAATCCTTCGTACTACGCGCAACATCGGGCCCGTGAAGATACTCATAGCCCAGGTCATCACGAAGATGTTCGATGAGAGCCTGTTCGTAGGCGTGCTCGTTAATCAGTCCCCGGACAGCCATGCGCTCGGAGGGATAGGTGACGTCAACCATGGCGCTACCTGCTTGTTATGGTGAGGAACTGGAGGCGGCTTTTCACCATTGAGAGTATAGAGACATTGGCCCAGCAGCGGTGGGGTAAGGCGCGTGGCCTTGAGTGGATAGGAGTTGTCACACCGCCTATGAGGTAGACCTCGAGATGCCTAACACCTAACCACTGTTATTCGCCTGAATGACATCGCCTTGGAGAGTACCGCCCAAGGGCTTGAACCCGACCGCGCAGTGTTGGTGTGTTGCAGTTCGAATATGACAAGAGGTGGGAGTCAATCAAAGTTGACTCCCACCTCCAGAGGATTGCCTTGGTCAGGCGGCCATGGTGGCCAGGTTTCGCTGACGCATTGTGGCCAGGGCGGCACGCTCGATCTGACGGACTCGCTCGGCAGTGATTCCCCAGACCTTGCCAATGTCGGCAAGCTTGGCTTGGCGACCGTCAACGAGTCCGTAGCGCCTACGCACGATGTCTGCGGAGCGCTCATCGAGATCGTCGAGTAGCCCTTCGAGACGACCGCGATCCTCGGCGTCTAGGACAATATCGTCGGGGCCGGGGGAGGTCTCACGGGCAATGAGGTCACCCAAGCTGGTGTCGCCGTCGTCCTCGACCGGGGCGTCGAGGGAGACGTGGTCGCGCCCGAAACGGATGAGTTCTATGACGCGCTCTTCGGTGATTTCCAGCTCTTCAGCGATCTCGGAGGTTTCCGGCTCACGGCCCAACTGACGTTCGAGGTTGCGGCGGGCGGCTGAAACCTGATTCACCTGTTCGGCGACATGGACCGGGAGACGGACAATGCGTCCCTGCTGAGCAATGCCGCGGCTGATGGCCTGACGCACCCACCAGGTCGCGTAAGTCGAGAATTTGAATCCCTTGGCGTAGTCGAATTTTTCGACGGCGCGGATGAGGCCGGTGTTGCCTTCCTGAACCAGGTCGAGAAGTGGCATCTGAGACCGACCGTACTTGCGGGCTACCGAGACGACCAGGCGCAGGTTGGCGCGCACGAAGTGGGCCATGGCCTCGTCACCGTCAGCCGCGATGATATGCAGTTCCTCCTTGGTGGCATCTGAGGTGGTCTCAGCATGGCCTTCGAGAATGGCGCGGGCATACACACCCGCTTCGATCCGTCGGGCTAATGCGACCTCCTCCGCAGCATTGAGCAGCGGGGTGCGGGCGATTCCGTCCAAGTAGAGGCCGACGGCGTCCTTTCCATCAATGCCATCGGTGGTACGAACCCGGGACTTGGTGTCCATGTACTTCGCCTTTCTCCGTCTGACTAGCTGTTGCCTATATCAACGCGAGAAGGGTCGGTTGTCATCCCTCATCGGTGGAAGAGCGCCTGCAGTCGTGGCCGAAAGCGGAGGATCAGACTGTGGTCGTACCTGGTTGTATGGTGCAGCCATTCCATGGCAGGAGAGCGCAGTAGGACACCTCAGTTTGTGTCATTGGTCGGGTGGTGCCACAATTGCTCCAGGGTCTTGACGCCTCCCGGGCGTCGTATGCCCTTGGGTCTGCTAGGCGGTTGTTCGCCGGTTCTCTTGGACCCATTTTGGAGGGGACAGCACTGAAGGACTAGTCAGTCCTTGGAGAGGATACCCGTGTCGACCACCACGTCCAGCACTGCAAAAACCGCAGCAGACGAGGAGGCGAAGACAGCCACCACGAGGAAGCGCACACGTTCCACCTCTGCCAAGACCGGTACTACCGGCCGGGCCAAGAAGACCACGACGAAGACGAATTTGTCATCCGCCGAGAAGGCGTCGAGCAAGACTGCGAAGGCGTCGACCAAAAAGTCGGCTGGCGCGACCAAGGCCTCCGCAGCCACGAAGACCTCTAGTAAGAAGTCCACGACAAAGTCTGCCGGTACGAAGACCGCTGCACAATCCACCAAGACTGCAGCAGCGAAAGCGACGAAGGCTTCAGGTACGACGAAAACCTCGAGTGCTAAGAAAGCTTCGAGTGCCTCGAAAGCCTCGGGCACGAAGGCCTCTGGGGCTAAGTCGACGACCACGAAGTCGTCCGGGACGAAAGCCTCTGCAACAAAGTCGACCAGAACGAAGAAGTCCACAGGCAAGAAGTCGACCACTCGATTGAAAGCCAAGAAGGAAACCACCATTGCCGAGGCGGCTTCCGGCAAGGTTGATGTGACGGTAGAGCGCGACGGCGACGACGTTGTGCTGACCGTTGGCGGTAAGAAGCGTTCGCTCGATGACGTCGACGAGCGTGATTATGACCCGGCTGAGGCTGCCAAGGACGAGCAGCAGATTAATAAGGAGACCGAGGCTTTCTCCCTGTCCGACAACGATGACGCCGATGAACCCGAGCAGACCGTCATGGTTGCTGGTGCCACCGCCGATCCCGTCAAGGACTACCTCAAGCAGATCGGCAAGGTGGCCCTGCTCAACGCTGTCGAGGAAGTTGACCTCGCTAAGCGTATTGAGGCCGGCTTGTTCGCCGGTGAGCAGTTGGCTGACCCGGATGCCAAGATCCCGGAGAAGGATCGCGAGGATTACGAGTGGATCGCCGAGGATGGCAAGGCGGCTAAGAACCATCTACTGGAGGCCAACCTCCGCCTGGTGGTGTCGTTGGCCAAGCGCTACACCGGTCGCGGCATGCTCTTCCTCGACCTCATTCAGGAGGGCAACCTCGGTCTCATCCGCGCCGTCGAAAAGTTCGACTACACCAAGGGCTATAAGTTCTCGACCTACGCCACATGGTGGATTAAGCAGGCCATCACCCGTGCCATGGCTGACCAAGCGCGCACCATCCGTATCCCGGTGCATATGGTCGAGGTCATTAACAAACTGGCCCGCGTCCAGCGTCAGATGCTTCAGGACCTGGGACGTGAACCTACTCCTGAGGAGCTGGCCAAAGAACTCGACATGACTGCCGAGAAGGTCATCGAAGTGCAGAAGTACGGTCGCGAGCCGATATCTCTGCACACCCCGCTGGGTGAAGATGGTGACTCAGAGTTCGGCGACCTTATTGAGGATTCCGAGGCCATCGTGCCGGCAGATGCCGTCAACTTCACCTTGTTGCAGGAGCAGTTGCACGACGTTCTGGATACCTTGTCCGAGCGCGAGGCCGGGGTGGTGTCGATGCGATTCGGATTGACCGATGGTCAGCCGAAGACCCTCGACGAGATTGGCAAGGTTTACGGCGTCACCCGTGAGCGTATTCGTCAGATTGAGTCCAAGACGATGTCGAAACTGCGCCACCCGAGTCGTTCTCAGGTGCTGCGCGATTACCTCGACTGAGGACTCACCGCGACGAATGTGGGGCACCCGTACGGGTGCCCCCTTCTGTCATGTTCGAGTGATGACATCATCGTTTCACGTCGTCAAGGAAGTGTCGGACGGTGATCTCGTCAGGGTTGAACCCATCAGGTAACCCTTCCAGGTTCATGATGACGCTGCTGCCGGGTCGCACGTCGAGGGCTGAAACGTCGGCCCGGACTCCGGGTCACGGTGTCAGTGACACGGGCTGGTCGGGCATTGCTAATCCATAGTTCCAAGGCCTCGTTTGTCAGCCGTAGGATGGGCAGGGTCGGCGCGAAGGCGTGAGCTGCTGCGTAATAGCCAGGCTTGGCTCCGAGGTTATGATCGAGTAAGGACCACGTCATTCTGGGCCAGGGTTCATTGAGCTGCCAGACCAAGGTTCCGGCGCAGTGGGGCCACCGATGTCTGCTCCGTGCCAGACCTCCCAGGCATGGCGATCGCCGGAACCGGTGCCATTGATGCGCGGATCGGTGTCGATGTCAGTGGCAGGGCTGTTGGCTCAGTAATCCACGGTGGGACTATTGCGACCGACGGCTTCAGGCAAGATTTCGTCAAAGATTTCCGATCCCCACGCCCCTGGGTCCAGATTGCGCCATACCGCCTGGTGCATGGCCTGCACCTCATTGCCGCCAGCCCACAGCGCAAGGCTCGGATGGTTGGCCAGACGACGGGTCTGATAATCGGCTTCGGTACGTATTTCGGACATGAATTCCCGATCGTCACCGGGGTAGTCAATACAGGCGAGCATGAAATCGTGCCACACGAGGATTCCGTTCTCGTCGCAGGCATCCATAAAAGCGTCGGAAGCGTAGACCCCGTCTCCCCAGACTCGCACCATCGTCATTCCGCCGTTGCGGCAAGCGGTCACGAGATCGGGGGAGTGGTCAACTTCGATGGTGCGAATTCCGGTCATTCCGGAATCTGTGGCTATGGTGGCGGCGTCCTTACCGTGGACGCTGATCTCGACACGATATAGGGATGGCTCACCCATGTCGTCGACACAGTGAGGGCGGTCGGAATGATGAGGGCCATCGCTGAGACGACAACGGCCACCACTCGAACAGCGCCTCTCCCCAGAAGGGCAAAGAGAAGGGCGATAGTGGAGATGACGAAGGGTTTGCGTGTCTGGTACGTGTCCACGGTACTCAGGGGCCGTGATAGGTACGATCACGGCACAGGAGGGATCATGGCTATCAGAATCAGACAGGCGGCCGTCGGCGATGGCCAGGCTGTTGCGGCGTGTATGAGGACGTGCTGGGAGGAGTCCTTTCTCAGTTACTCGCCATGGTGTCTGACATGGTTTGACTCCCACCGTTCAGATCTGGGGCCGACTCTCGATGACCGAATGTCTCACGGCGAATATGTCTGGTTGGCTGTCGATACCGAATCGACCACCGATGGACTTCTCGATCTCGTCGGATTCGCGTGGGCAGGAGTCCACCTCGATGCCCCCACTCCGTTGGAACTCGAGAGCCTCTATGTCCGTTCCCGCCTGCATGGCACAGGGCTGGGACAAGCCCTCATGAAGACCGCCATCGGTGATTCGCCGGCCTACGTCATGGTTTATCCAGACAATGCCCGCGCTAAAGCGTTCTATCGGCGTAACGGCTTTTCACCTGACGGCTATCTTGACGATCACCGAGATGAAGATCCGGCCTACGTTTTGGAGCGCTGGATTCGTTGAATCCGCTGTCCCCTTGGTGTCGAACCCCCCATTGGCCGTGCAAACCGCGCCTGCGTGAGGCTTCAGACCGGTAGGATCAGGTCATGGATACGTCAGTCAATGTCGACACATCGTCAAGAACGGCGCACGATCCGGCCACGGCTCCCGGTCGTTTCGTCGTCAGGGATGCACACCGCGAAGACCTGCCTGAGGCTGTGGGTGTTCAAGTGGTGTGCTTCCGGGAAATTGGTCAGGGGGTGATCCCCAAAGACATCCTCAGCGAAGTCACCGGTCCCGGTATTGTCCACACCACTGTTGAACAATGGCAACAGTTCATGGATGAGGGGGCGATCTTTAAGATTCTTGTCGACCGCCTCGACATGAAAATCGTTGGAGTGGCGATGGTGCGCACATCTACCAGTCCAGACGCTCCTACGCCATGGGAGGTTGCGACTCTTCACGTTCTGCCTGAAGCTCGCAGTTGTGGGGCTTCGGACGAGCTTCTCAGGTCCTGTCTCGGAGGCCGCCCAGCCTATGTGTGGGTCTTCGCCAACAATGCCCGCGCGATCAGGTTCTACCAGCGTCACGGATTCCGCCTCGACGACACCGACGGTGCGGTCGATGATTCCCTCGGCGGATTGGAACTCCAGCGGCTCATTCGTGAGGACGAAATCGAAACCGAGTGACGATCACACCTGGATGGACCACCGTTACATCGACCACACCGTCGGTGTTGCAGGCAGTAGGTCTCTCAGGCACGTGAGGACAGCTTCGTGGTGTCGTCTTGAATGTGTAAGGCCACCTGTTTCAGCTTGTCTTCGTGTGCCCGAGCGTGGTGGGCACAGAAGAGGAGCTCGCCGCCGTTGTACAAAGTGATACGCACATAGGCTTGTGCGCCGCAACGATCACAACGATCCGCAGTGGTGAGGTCGCGGTGCTCGATCATCGTGGTGCTCATGACAACCTCCTCCGGTTCCGTATTCATTCAGCGTACTGAACAACGTACGTCATCGCGGCAATGTTCCCAGCTGTATCGGGTAATAAACACTGCTGGAGTCGATCATTGACTTCACAGCCGTGTCCGAGCCTGCCGATAAGGTGTCTGCGTGACCATGGACAAGACCTCATTATCCGGCGCTGCTGAGACCTTGCTCAGTGCGGGAAGCACGGTGCGCACGGCGTCGACGAGCCGCGAGTATGGTGCCAAGAATCTCCTGGTGCTCGAAGGTCTTGAGGCGGTTCGAAAGCGTCCCGCCATGTACATCGGGTCAACGGACACCCGCGGTCTCATGCACTGTCTGTGGGAGATTTTCGACAACAGTGTTGATGAGGCTCTCGCCGGTTTCGGACGCCGTATTACCGTCACTCTCGAGAAGGGCGGGTCGATCCTCGTCACCGACCAGGGACGCGGTATCCCGGTTGACATCGAGCCCAGAACGGGGTTGAGCGGTGTCGAGGTGGTCTACACGAAACTCCATGCCGGCGGAAAGTTTGGTGGTGGGGCCTACAACGTCTCCGGCGGCCTGCACGGGGTGGGGGCGTCGGTCGTCAATGCCGTTTCGTCTCGTTTGGACGTCGAGGTGGATCGCAAGTCCACAGTGTGGGGAATGAGCTTCCGACACGGTGTTCCCGGCATTTTCGACGGGGACGGCCCGGATGCTGGCTTCACCCCGCAGTCTGGGGTGCGCAAGATCGGTAAGGCCAAGAGGGGTGCCACCGGTACCCGGGTGCGCTACTGGCCGGATCGCCAGATTTTCCTGCCCGACGCCACACTATCGTGGTCCAAACTTGCTGATCGCGCTCGTCAGACAGCCTTCCTCGTTCCGGGACTAGAGGTTGTGATAAGCGATGAGCGGGGTATCCAGACGGATCCGGAGACCGGCGATGTCCTCGAGACCGTCTCCGAGACGATGCGTTTCGACGGCGGTATTTCAGAGTTCGCCGAATACCTTGCCAACGATCAGCCCGTCAATGATGTCATGAGGTTGCAGGGCGAGGCCTCGTTCACTGAGACCGTTCCCATGCTCGACGAAAACGGTGGCATGACACCAACGGACGTCGATCGCGATCTCGAGGTGGACATCGCCTTGCGGTGGGGGACCGGCTACGACACCACGGTCCGTTCCTTCGTCAATATCATCGCTACCCCGAAAGGCGGCACCCATGTCCAGGGGTTCGAGCAAGGGCTGCTGCGGGCTTTCAATGCGGGTTTGGAGGGGACCCGCATTCTCAAGTCGTCCGAGGAGATCGTCAAGGATGATGTCCTGGAGGGGCTGACCGCCGTCGTGACGGTGAGTCTGGCTGAGCCTCAGTTCGAGGGGCAGACCAAAGAGGTCCTGGGCACCCCACCTGTGCGTCGGTTAGTCGCACGCATCGTCGAGGAGAAGATGACGGCCTTCCTGACCTCCTCCAAGAGTGCCGACAAACCAGTGGCCCGCGCTCTTATGGAGAAGGTCGTCAATGCGTCGAGGGCCCGTGTCGCAGCCCGCGCCCACAAGGAGAATCAGCGTCGCAAGAACGCCTTGGAGTCTTCCCATCTGCCTCCCAAGCTCAAGGACTGCCGCTCCTCGGACCCCGACGTCACAGAGCTGTTTATCGTCGAGGGTGATTCAGCCTTGGGGACGGCCAATGTGGCGCGCAACTCTGAGCACCAAGCCTTGCTCCCGATTCGAGGCAAGATCCTTAACGTTCAGAAGGCCGATCTGGGTGCCATGCTCAAAAACCTCGAGTGCGCGTCAATCATCCAAGTCGTCGGGGCTGGTTCGGGAAAAACCTTCGACCTTGACCAGGCCCGTTACGGCAAGGTCATCTTCATGGCCGACGCTGACTCCGATGGCGCCCACATCCGCTGTCTGTTGGCTACCCTCTTTTTCCGCTACATGCGACCGATGGTAGAAGCGGGCCGGGTGTTTTCTGCGGTGCCGCCATTGCACCGCTTTGAACTTATCAACCCCAAGCGCGGGATGGACAAGTATCTCTATACCTATACCGACGCCGAGTACCAGCGCACCGCCGCCCAGCTGACCAAGAAGGGGGTGCGGTTCAAAGAACCGCAACGGTACAAGGGTCTTGGTGAAATGGACGCATCGCAGCTCAAGGAGACGACCATGGACCCACGCCATCGCACCTTGCGGCGTATCACTGTTGACGATGCTGCTGAGGCTGAGAGGACGTTCGAGATTCTCATGGGCAACGACGTTGCCCCGCGCAAGCAATTCATCGTCGAAGGGGCCTACCGTCTCGACGCTGAACAAATCGACGCCTGAGCAGGCTCTCCGCTCCCAATCGGCCCATGTCTCGCGAAGACCTTCCGTCGCCTTGTCGGAGGTGGTTCTGCAAGGCCGTGATGTGCGCAAACGCTCGTCGCAAGACCGCGTGTATGAAAAATTACAGTGAACCGCTTCGGCGATAGAATGTAGTCCACCAAGGTTCTCTTCGAGAGGCCGTGGAGACAAGTCATGGTCCTGAATGGATAGAAGCAGGCGAGCGTGTATGGTGTGACGACAGTCTGGTGGCGTGCGCAACGACATGGGCAAAATCGACAGGGAGTCCTCACCGAGGGGGCTGCAACGATGATCTGGTTTCATTTGGCGGTTGCCATCGTCTTCATCGTCATTGGCTCGCGGCTAGGCGGGGTCGGCGTCGGACTTGCTGGAGGGGCGGGGTGCATTGTCCTCGCGGCCACTGGCCTTCATACCGACGTGGCCGAGGATATTCCCTGGTCGGTCATCGGCATCATCATGACCGTGATCTGCGCTATCGCCGCCCTCCAACTCGCGGGTGCTATGGACTATCTTGTGCACCTGACTGAGGTCATGCTGCGCAAACACCCGAACCAGATCAACTACCTGGCACCACTGGCGACCTTCCTGCTGTCTCTGCTGTGTGGAACGGGCCATACCGCCTATTCCGTGCTTCCTGTCATCGTGGAAGTGGCCAAGGAGCATAAGATCCGGCCATCGAGACCGCTTTCCATAGCCGTTGTGGCATCCCAGGTTGCGGTGGCCTCTTCGCCGATCTCGGCGGCGACTTTGGCATTAGTCGGAGTTCTCGAACCGTTGGGAGTGGGCTATCTCAAGATCCTTGCAGTGACGATTCCCACCACCTTCATCGGGTGCGCTGTCGGTGCCGTTGTCGCATCGCATCAAGGCAAGGATCTGGTCGATGATCCGATCTATCAGGAACGTGAAGCCAAGGGCTTGGTGAGCCACAATGCTGCTGTCTCCAATACCGAGTGGAAGCCGAAACGGGCTGCCATTCCCAGCCTCGTTGCTTTCCTCGTCGCTCTTATCGTGGTGGTCGGTTACGCCACCGTCTCATCAGAGGAAGTAGGTGTCCTTGCCAAACCTCCGATGACGTCCTCTGCGGCGATCATGCTCATCATGCTGACGACGGCAATGATCGTCTGCTGGATTTCACGCGAGGATGTTAAACAGATCACGACCCAAGGCACATTTCGTGCCGGTATGTCTGCCGCAATCTGCATTTTAGGATTAGCGTGGCTGGGCAATATGTTCGTCAACAACTACATGGATGTCCTCACCCATGCCGGGGCTTCGGTCCTGCACTCCGCCCCATGGTTCCTCTCGGTGATCCTGTATCTTGCTGCGCCACTGATGTTCTCTCACGCTGCGACGACGGTCGCGTTCATGCCAGTGGTGGCCAAAATAGGTGTGTCTCCAATCGTGATGTTGGCCTGCTACCCGGCGGTGGCCAATTACTACCTGCTGCCGAATTACCCGACGACGGTTGCAGCTATGGAGATGGACGACACTGGATCGACGCGAGTCGGGCGAATCGTCCTTAACCATCCCTTCGTTCTTCCGGGCACCGTATCGATTGGGGTGACGATCCTTCTGGGGGCTTTCTGGGCACCCGTTGTGCTGGGATGAGGCCTGACGAGACATAGGCACGTGTTCATGTCGGGTCGCTACACTCCACAAGCATGAGCCAAACCGACGTGTCGGCTGATCGACGTAAACGGGTGTTTGCCTGGGCCATGTGGGACCCGGGCACTCAGCCTTTCGCGTCGGTCATCACCACTTTTGTCTTTGCTGTTTACATTGTTGGTGACGACTTCGGGTCGCAGGACACCACGACGACGGCCCTGTCGTGGACGATGAGTCTGGCCGGTTTGCTCATCGCTTTGCTGGCACCGGTCGTTGGGCAGTGGGCGGACAGGCGAGGATGCCAGGTCAGGGTCCTGAAGTGGCTCACCTGGATGCTTGCCGTGATGTCCGGATTGCTGTTCTTCATCAAACCCCACCCCTCTTACCTCGTTTTGGGACTGGTGTTGTTGGGAGTCGGCACAGTCATCTCGGACGTCGGCAGTTCTCTCTACAACGGCATGCTCGATGACGTAGCTGAGCCTGGCAAGATTGGCCGTATCTCTGGATTGGGATGGGGGATGGGGTATCTGGGCGGAATCGTCGCCCTGCTGGTCATCTACATCGCCTGGATCAAGCCGGACGTCGGCTGGTTCGGGGTGACGAGCGACGAGGGCATGAATATCCGTGTGGCAATGCTGTTTTGCGCCATATGGGTCCTGGTGTTGACCCTGCCGACTTTCCTCATTTTGCGTGACAGCCCGCGCCCGACAAACCAGTCCGAACCCAAGCTGCGTGGATTTCGGGCTCTAGGACACGCCTATGCCGAGCTGTGGCGCAGTGTGGTGCGAATATGGCATATCAGCCGCAATACCATCGTCTTCCTGATCGCTTCAGCACTGTTCCGCGACGGGCTCAATGGCGTCTTCCAATTTGGCGGCCCGATCGCTAGCCAGACCTTCGACTTCAGTTCTGCCGATGTCCTCATCTTCGGCATCGTGGCCAATCTGGTCGCCGGTATCTCGACCATCTTCCTGGGACGTCTCGACGACCGGGTCGGCCCCAAACACCTCATCATCTTCTCATTGGTCGTGCTGTCAGTTTGTGGCATTGGTGTGTTCATCGGCCACACCGGTTCGGCCATGGTGTTCTGGGTGCTTGGACTCATCATGTGCGCCTTTGTCGGTCCGGCTCAGTCGGCCTCACGAAGTCTGCTCACTCGAATCTGCCCGCCAGGATGTCAGGGAGAGGTCTTTGGTCTCTACGCCACCACTGGAAAAGCAGTGTCTTTCCTGACCCCGGCCCTGTTCGGTCTTTTCGTCACGATGGGACACGCTGTCACCGGCGGCGACAACAACCAGTACTGGGGGATCATCGGCATTGTTCTGGTGCTCGTCGTCGGCCTGGTAGCGATGATTCCGGTCAGCACCGCCGAGTCTCACTGATTCAGGTAGCCTGGCGCGGATAATTCGCGGCAGCTGATTCACAGCCAAGGAGGGGAGAATCAACAGACTCGGTTGACCCGTCCGGTGCTGACGTCATAGATCATCCCGCACACTTCAGCAGCCACTTTCGGGTCCTGCCGCAGGACCTCGACGTCGTAGCGCAGTCCGGCCATTTGATCTGGGGTTGACCCGATACGCATGCCCGACAGGTCCGTGTCGTCGGCCTGACGCACCTTCTCGATGACGGAGGCGTCGTCACCACTGGCCATCGCACACTTGGTGTGGCCTAGGATGACGATCCGATCAATCCCGAGAGCATGAGAACCCACCACTAGCCCGATATGGGCGTCGGGGGTCAATCGGCCACCGGGAGTGCGCAGCACCTTGGCGTCACCGACCTTGAGATCAAAGATCGCAAGGGGGTCGAGCCGACAATCCATGCAACAGACGATCCCAAGTCCTCGAGCTGCTTGCCCAGGCAGTTCTGCCAGGCTGAAGGACTCCGCATATCGGGCATTGCCATCCATCAGGTCGTCGAACATGGTCACAGCCTCCTGATTAACTGAACAGATCTGGTTCTGGTTCGTCATTGTGGTGATTATTGGCACGGCGATGACGTCGGTGCGGCGATTCCTGTGAGTCTTCCGCAGGCGCTGACTGCGGTGCAGGGATGAGAGCTCCATCCGGGGTGTCACCATCGCTCTTGTGGTTGCCCGGATCGACAGTGCCGGCGGATGGGGCTGAGCCGTCATTATCGGTGTCATGACTTCGGGTGCTTATGGCGAGGATGGGCTGGCGTCCCTGATCTCCGGAACCGTCGCGGCGCATATTTGGCTCTGGTAGTTCGACCGGAACACCAGATGCTGCACATGCGACCGCAGGATCAGGGCCAATCCAGGCGAGTACCAGCGCTGTTTCTCCCTTGAGGAAGCGCTGGCACCTCATACCACCAGTCGCGCGGCCCTTGGCGGGGTACTGGTCGAAGGGGGTCACCTTGACCGAGCCGGGTTCTTTGCCAGCGGCAGCAGGGGATGAAGCCGCCACCGTCACGACCGACGAACCATGGCGGGGAGCTGCACCAAAGAAGATCACCGGGTCCTTGGCTTTGATACCGGTCACACCGCCGCCTGAGCGGCCCTGCGGACGCACCGAGGAGGCAGGGAAGTGGAGCAGGGAGGCTCCGGCGGTGACGAAGCACAGTTCGAGATTCTCGTCGTCCAGTTCGACCGCGCCGACAACCTCGTCACCATCTTTGAGGCTGATGACCTCCCAGAAATCCTTGCCGAGTAGTGCCGGATTGACCCGTTTGACAATGCCGTTGCGGGTTCCCAGAGCCAGGGATGGGCCTTCCCCGGACAGGCTCGTCACCGCTAGGGCCTTCTCGTCTTTCTTCAGCCCAACGAGGTCTGCCAGCGGTATACCACCGGCCACTGATGGGGCGGTGGCAGTCACTGGCAGGCTGGGCAGCTCGATGGCGTGTGCCCTGACGAGACGACCCGTACTGGTGATAATCGTGAAATCACCACGGGCCGTGGCCCGGGCACGAGAGATAATGACGTCGTGACTGGTCCGGTCCCCATCACCGGGGAGGGCGTCCTCGGTGTCGATACGGGCCAACAGACCAGTGGCCGACAGCAGCACCCAGCAGGGGTTATCGGGAACCTCCAGGGGAGCCGACGCGGCAGCAACGGCAGGAGCTGCCCCGAGCAGGACGGTGCGTCGCGGGGTCCCGTACTTAGCCGACACCTCGGCCAGGTCCTGCGAGACGACCCGACGCAGTTCGGCATCGTCGTTGACGATAAGGGTCAGGCCTTCAATACGCTCTCGCAGCTCATCACGCTCAGACTCCAACTCGATCGTGGAGAACTTGGTTAGGCGACGAAGCTGCATGTCGAGGATGTAATTGGCTTGCACCTCGTCAAGGGTGAAGGCCTCCATGAGTCGGGTGCGTGCTGTTGCTGCGTCCTCAGAAGATCGAATGATGGCGATAACGTCGTCGATGTCGACGATGGCCAGCAGTAGCCCCTCGACAAGGTGGAGGCGGTCCTTGGCCTTGTTGAGCTGGAATGTGGTGCGTCGCAAGGTGACGTCGAGGCGATGGTCGAGGTAGACCTGCAGCATGTCCTGCAGACCGAGGGTGCGTGGCTGTCCCTCGACGAGGCTGACGGCGTTGATGGCGAAGGAGTCTTCCAGCTTGGTGAGCTTATAGAGCCGCTCCAGCAGCGCTTCCGGATTGATACCGTTCTTGACCTCGATGACCAAGCGGGTGCCCTTGGTGAGGTCGGTGAGGTCCTTGACATCGGAGATACCAGTAAGTTTCTTGGCCTGCACCAGGGTCTTGATCTGGTCGATGATCCGCTCCGGGCCAACCATGTACGGCAATTCGGTGACGACAATTCCGCGGCGTCGTGGAGAGACCTTTTCTATGCGTGCCGTGGCGCGGATCTTGAAGGAGCCTTTGCCGGTGCGGTAGGCGTTCGTGATTCCGTCAAGGCCGATAATCCGTCCGCCGGTGGGCAGATCCGGTCCTGGGATGAAACGCATGATTTCTTCCAAATCGGCGTCCGGATGGTCAAGCATGTGACGAAGGGCAGCGACAACCTCGACGAGGTTGTGCGGCGGAATGTTGGTGGCCATACCCACCGCGATGCCAGAAGCTCCGTTCACGAGCAGGTTCGGGAAGGCGGCCGGTAACACTGACGGCTCGGTCTCCTTGCCGTCATAGTTGGGTTCGAAATCGACGGTGTCCTCGTCGAGTCCGTCAATCATGGCCAAGGCTGCTGGAGCCATGCGGCACTCGGTGTAGCGCATGGCAGCTGGGCCGGCATCCAAGGATCCGAAGTTACCGTGTCCGTCGACCAGAGGCAGACGCATGGCCCAAGGCTGGGCGGTGCGGACGAGGGCATCGTAGATGGCGGCGTCGCCGTGGGGGTGAAGCTGGCCCATCACTTGGCCAACCACACGGGCCGATTTCACATGGGCACGATCGGGGCGAACCCCCATGTCACCCATGGTGTAAAGGATACGGCGTTGAACCGGTTTGAGGCCGTCGCGGGCATCAGGAAGGGCGCGAGAGTAGATGACGGAGTAGGCGTATTCGAGGAAGCTGTTCTCCATTTCGCGGGAGACATCGACGTCGATGATGTTCTCGGTGAAGTCGTCGTCCACCGTCGTTCCTGCCATCTCGGTACCTCCCTAGCAGCGCGCGCTAACGACCTATTTTGGTCGATTGCCGCGAAATCCGCATATTAGGGTCGCTCTGAGGAATGCTCGCGGTTGAGAACCTTGTCTAGGAGAGGAGCTAACTGATCGCCGTCAGGAGCACGTACCAGCGGGGCTGATTCAGGCGTCCAATGCACTCGGTGATGGTCTTCCAACACCGTCGTCGTGCCGTGGGCCAACATTTGCTGAGTGGTCGAAAGCTCCCGGATGGCGATCGCACGGGTGTGGCCAGGCTGCAGCTCGTCGAATTCAGAGTAGATCCGGATGTCGTGCTGGCCGTCATCGCCGACCAGCACCCACTCGATATTGGGGAAATCGCGGGCCAATTCACGCAGGGCCGTCCGTTTATGATCGACGCCGGAACGGAACCAGCCGGTATTCGTCGGTCCCCAATCGGTCAGCAGCAACGGTCCTTGTGGGTAGCCGTGACGGGCCAGGAATCGGACGAGGAACGGGTAGGTATTCCACGCGCCGGTGGACACGTAGACCACGGGTGCGTCGGGGTGACGCTCCAGCAGCTTCTGGTACATCCGGGCCATGCCCGGAATCGATTTGCGCGCCTGCTCGGTGCGCACGAAGGAATTCCACGCAGCGATCAGGGATCGTGGCAGGGAGGTTGCAATCACAGTGTCGTCGATGTCGGAAACGATGCCGAAACGGGTATTGCGCGAGACGACAAGGACTTTCGCTGTGGTTGTGTCCTCGGCAGCGGAGAGAGTTACGTCGTGCCAGCCAGGTTGCAGCCCATGGTTCTTGACGCGCACGTCGACATATCCCGCCCGATCTGCCTTCACGGTGATCTTCTCCCCGTTGACATCGACGACGACTTGTGTGTCCGGGGCCGGCAGGCCAAGGAAATTGCGCCATCCTCGCTGGGACAGCAGATCAATGGACAACATATTGCGCTGGGTGAGCGGCGAATGGCTAGCATGACGTTCATTCCCCACATCGGTACCAGGCGGACTGGTGAGGACGACTCTGCCCAGAACGCGCACATGGGTGGCCGACCCGTAACTGCGATATCCGATGACTCGCGGTTTCCATCCGCGTCGACGCAAGGCGGTGCTCAGGCACCTGTGAAAGGCATCTTCGACTCGGGCTCCGATGAACGGCCGGTTCGACATATCTCGGAGATTACTGGATCGGGCTTCATCGTGGGACGATGGGCCGGTGAGTGAGTCTGTCGATCAAGCCCGAACTCCTCTTCCGCCGGCCCTAGCCGCCGAGATCCAGTCTTGCGGATTCTTTCCAGAACTGGTCATCGACGTCGCGGAAACCTCGTTGGCGGGAGAGAAAGTCCTTGACCATTTGCTTCATCTAGAGGCAAACTTCGCCAACGACGAGGTTTACCGCCATCTCACCGTCATTTTGCGCACGGCCACTCGTATGCTCATCGGGCACACTGATGAAGGCACTGAGGCAGGAAGGTTGCAGGCTGTCACCTCAAGTGAATCGATCCCGCTGTCGGCGGTGAATTCTGTGGTGCTGACGCGGGTAGTCCAGCATCCCGACAGGTTCGGCAAGGACCCTTTGGCGACAACTGTGGAGACCTGGCTTCAGATGACGTGGGGCGCGGTGTCGCGAATCGACCTTGAGCCCGCCAGCTGTGGTAATCCGGCGTGTACCGCTGACCATGGGTACACCGGTGCCGTGAGCGGGGACGATATCATCATCCGGATGAGTCCTGCCGCCGATGGCCCCGATCAGGTTGAGCGCATGATGGAATTTGCCACCCGGATGCAGGTCGCCGTTGGAGGAGCACGATGAGTTCGCTGCTTGCCCCTGACCTCATGGCGCCAGGCTTGATGGTGCCGGGTGCGCAGACTCTTTCTGACCTTGTGCCGGCCATGGGACAGGCTCTGAAAGGTCAGAGACCGGCGGGACTCGGCCTGCCAGAGGCGCAGCGCTATGTCTTCCTGCTGGTAGACGGCATGGGCAGAGAGAACCTTGAACAGTCCCGACATCTGGCCCCTACCTTGTCGGACATGCACATGTGCCACGACCTGACCTGCCAGGTGCCTTCGACGACGGCCACCTCACTGAGTTGTATCGGTACTGGCGCTACACCCGGTCGTCACGGCGTCGTCGGATACACCTTTCGTGCCCCTTCTGGACGCGCCATGAATGCCTTGAGTTGGGCCAACGGGGACGACCCCGAGGTCATTCAGCCCCATCTGACGGCCTTCGAAGACGTGGCGGCAGCTGGGGTGGCAGTAAGCAGTGTCGGCCCAGCTCGATTCGAGAGGTCCGGCCTGACACGAGCGAGTCTGCGCGGTCCGCGATTCGTGGCCATTCGTGACGAGGGAGACGTTGACGAACGGGTCCGCAAGACTCTGGCTGCCTCTCGAGCTGGCGACCTTTCCCTAACCTACGTCTACGAGCGCTCCCTTGACCACGTTGGCCATGGCGAGGGGTGGCAGTCTTCCGCGTGGAGATCGCGTCTGATGTGGGTTGACAACCTTGTTGGAGCTCTTCTTGACGAGCTGGATGCCGGCACCGTCCTGGTCGTCACCGCAGATCACGGCATGGTCGATGTGCCGCAAGACCACCGCGTCATGGTGGAGGATGAGGCAGGACTGCTCGCTGAGGTCGATTTGCTGGCAGGAGAGCCTCGATTCCGCCACATTTACACGCGACGGCCCGGCGAGGTCGCACAACGCTGGCAGCGGGTACTCGGCGATCGTGCTCAGATCGTCGTGGGTAATGACGCCATCGAGCAGGGACTCTTCGGACACGTCGATGACTCCACTCGCTCCCGGTTCGGCGACGTGTTGGCGATCACCCGTGATGACTGGGCCATCATGAGCCGTGCCACGCCGAAGGAACTGACGTTGGTCGGTATGCACGGTTCGCTGACGCCGCAAGAGATGAGGATTCCGTTGTTGGCCCAGGTTTGCGAGGGCTGAAGATGGCTGAGCTTGTCTTCCACACCGGGCCGATGGATTCCGGAAAATCCACGCTTGCGCTGCAAATGGACCACGCCCAGTCGGCCCATGACCGTCAAGGAGTCAGGTACGCCATGCACGATCGTTCCGGAGGCGCTCGAATCACCTCCCGGATTGGGTTGAGCGTTGAAGCTGTCGAGGTGACGGATTCCCTGGACCTCTACCACGATGTCGTGGCGCGGCTGAGCTGCGGGGGACGGATTGACTACCTCATCTGTGACGAGGCGCAGTTTTACCGTCCCGAACAAATTGACCAGCTCGCCCGAGTCGTCGACGACCTCGACATTGACGTCTACTGTTTCGGAATCCTCGCTGATTTTCGCACTGAGCTCTTTCCGGGGTCCAAACGGCTTGTTGAACTCGCTGACCGCGTCGTCCAGTCACCCGTTTCGCCGCTGTGTTGGTGCGGACGCCCAGCCACACACAATGCCCGTATCGTCGGCGGGGTCATGGTGCGCGAGGGAGATCAAGTCGGCGTCGGAGACATCGGCGGTGCCTCGGAGATTCACTACGAGGTGCTGTGTCGTCGGCACCACCGTCAGGGGATTACCGGAGAAATGTCCAAGGCGACCCTTTCAGAGCAAACCCTGCCCTTCGACAGTGAGGAGTCCTGATCCCTCACGAATCCAGCCGGGGGTAGCCGGACTCGGGTGTTTTGCACATCTCCAATCTGTGGGACCTCTCATGCGTGTGGGGTGGGGCCTCCGAACATAATCTCGTCCCACGACGGGATCGACGCACGCTTGGACTTGCGAGGCTTGCGCTTCTTACGTGGCTGCTCGTTCTCCTCAACAAGGGCGTCCTGCTGAGGCTCGTCGTTGTTGTCCTGGTGTCCAGCCCTCTTGGATTTCGAGGTGCCGGAGGATTTCGAGGTATTCGTGGACTTCGATGTGCGAGAGGTCTTCTTCTTAGCGGTGGTGTCCTTCTCGGTTTCTGGTTTAGGCGTAGGGGAAAGGGAAGTCTCGGGGGTGCGCTCGTTCTCGTTGGGCTGGGGGTCGGTTTGGTCGTCCTGAGACCCATCGGGGGTTTGAGCTTCCGGGGAGGAGCTTGGGTCGACAACTGGCGTGTCCAGGCCCTCGTAAATGTTGACCGAATCTTCCTGGAATCCAGCCAGCATTTCGTAGAGCATATCCATGTCGTCGGGGGAGGAGGGGATGAAGTCGTAGACCCCGTCGTGCTTGGTCATCCCTGCGACGGCGTCCGGGTCAGCGGGACGCTGCGGCCGATTACTCACTGCGCGGACGATGGCCAACTCATCGTTGAGATCCAGCGTGGGCTCCTGATCGGGATCGGGCACGCCGGCAGGCAATGGTTCGGCTGGGGCAGGAGAGCGATCGTTGACGAGCCAGCGTGCGCCGGCGTCCTCAGGGGAGGTGTGGCGGCCTTTGAGGTCGAAGCGGAACGTGGCCTCGCTTGGCGCGCCCTCCTCAGTTTCGGGCCACGTAGCCTCGAGAGCCCAAGTGCGGTCTTCGTGACGCCACGACCGCCAGGAGATCTTCTCGTCGGGAATCGAATTAGCCTTGGCAACTCGGGAAATGACGGCCCCCAGAGAGCGATGCGACCCGGGCGCACCGGCGCGGCGGACCGGGCACGTCATGGCAACCTCGATGATGTGGTCCAACTCTGCGAGGACTGGTATGGCGAAGGGCTCCACCTGATCGACGCCGACGCCCGCCTCAGCGGCCACCTCCTCGACAGTGGCCCCGGAACGAATCCGCGACTGAATCTCGCGCGGGCTCAGAGCGCTGTCCATCGTCCACCTTTCCTCCCGACTTGGAGTACCAACTTACCGCCTTCGGGCGTGATGGTACCGCCCTGATGACCAGGTCTGCTGTTTCTCAGTTTGACAGGTGTGATACACAAGGGGGCGAATGTTATGCCGTCGCAGCTTGCGGTATGCGAGTTGTCGACGTTTCGAGTCCTTACTGGAAGGTGACTATGGCTACCGATTACGACGCTCCGCGCAAGACTGATGAGGACGTCAGTGAGGACTCCATTGAGGAGCTCAAGAATCAGCGCAACGATAAGAACTCCGGAAAGGTCGACGAGGACGAGGTCGAAGCCGCTGAGGCTTTTGAACTCCCTGGTGCCGACCTGTCTCACGAGGAGCTGACTGTTCGGGTGCTGCCTCGCCAGTCCGGCGAGTTCACCTGCGCGTCCTGCTTCCTCGTGAAGGGACGCTCCCAGCTGGCTGAGGAGCGTGACGGTCAGTACTACTGCGTCGATTGCGTCTGATTCTCCCGCTGACATGAACGGACCTTCGTCTTGATGAAGACGAAGGTCCGTTGTCATTGGGGTGTCTTAGCGCGCCGTTGTCTTGTGAACGGGTGAGACTCTCAGTCGTCCTTGAGGTTCTTGCCGGTGATGGGGTTGACCGAGCTGAACTTCATCCAACGCTTGTTGACGAAGCGGTGCATGAGCAGCTGAGACCCAGCGATCCCTATGCCGCTGGCCAACGCCCACGAGAGCGCTTTCGTGGTCGACACCTCAGGGTCATCGGGCTGGGGAGTGTCATCGTCGCCAGTCACGAACTTCCACACGCCTTCGACAACTTTCTGGCTGACGATGGTGGTGACAGTGCCGAGAGCTGCCGCGTAAATCTTCCACAGGATCTTTTCTGGGATCATGATGTCATCATATTGCGTGCCGAGCCGTCGACTAGGCTGTGATGGTGAATTCCCCCCGCCCCTCCGGATCCATCGTCTACTCCGAAAGACTTTGGGCATCGTTGTCGTGGTGGCTCATCGGCGCTGCCTTAGCCCTCTCGCTCATCGTCGCGATCGGCGCGTGGACGAGTCCGACTATCGGGATCATCGTGGCAGTCATCATCGTGTCGCTGATCGTGGCCGCTTTCGCCATAGCTGGAAAGGCACGCATCGTCGTTACGGAGGATGGGTTTGGGGCAGGACGCTCCTTTATCGAGTGGCGGTGGATCGACCGAGTACGCGGTATGGACCCCGAGACGATGGCTTCCGTGATGCACTCCAGCCATCAGGTCGGGTGTTTCCTCCTCACGCGGCCTTGGATCAAGTCTGGGCTGGTGTTGAGACTTGCCGATCCGGCTGACCCCCATCAAGCTTGGATCGTCAGTACTCGTCACCCCGACACATTGGCCGCTATCGTGTCCGAGTACGTAACGGCGCCGGATCTGGCTCCTGCGTCCTCCGAGCGTGTTCCGTACGACTCTCGTGGTGATTCTCGTGACGAGGAGGACAACCGTGGCTGACATCATCGTGCCAACTGTGGCGGAGCCTGAGGCTGTGCCCCGCTATGCCATGCCTGGAGACGCGGGGGCCGATCTCACCTGCCGCCACGATGTTGACCTCGCTCCGGGGGAGCGGGCCATGGTCGATACGGGAGTGCGTATTGCGTTGCCAGATGGCTATGTCGGGCTGGTGAACCCACGCTCTGGCCTGGCCGTTCGTTACGGGTTGTCGATCGTCAACACTCCAGGAATCATCGATTCTGGGTACCGTGGCCAGCTGAGGGTGCTACTGGTCAATACCGATCCCGAGCAATCGGTTCATCTGGACGCAGGGTCCCGGATAGCGCAGCTGGTCGTCGTCCCCGTGGCACATGCAGTATTCCAACCGGTCGATGATTTGGACGAGACTGAACGTGGGCAGAGCGGGTATGGGTCGACTGGCGTTTCTGGTACGCCTCCCGCAGACGGATAGACTGCATTCGTTGACACCACAGTGTCGGTCGAGGAAGGACACAATGTTCGGTCGCAAAAAGCGCAAGGCCGTCGAGACGGACGAGGCCATCGACGAGAAGCTCGAGACCACCCAGATAGTTCCCGACGCCCCCGAGGCCGAGGAGACCACTAAGCAGGAAGAGCCTAGCGAGGAGAAAGACGCCTCCGCCTACCAGATCAACCTCGACCGCGAGGACGGACCTTTTGACATCGAAGAGGTTGACCTTGATGCCGACGATGTCGACCGCTTGGATTTCGGCTCCCTCATTGTCACCCCGTTCAAGAACATGCAAATGCAGATCCAATTGGATCAAACTTCTGGTGCGGTGCAGAGTCTTCTCGTTGTCCAGGGCAACTCCGCTATTGAGGTGGCTCTCTTTGCAGCCCCAGCCTCGACCCTCATGATTGACGAGGTTCACGAGGAGATGGTTCGTGGCACCGCTGCCCAGGGTGGCGAGGCCAATGTCGGCAACGGCCCGATGGGTGCCGAACTACGTCGCATTGTCCCCATGAAGGGGCCCAACGGCGAGGACGGCTACCACGTCTCTCGCACCTGGCTGGCCCAAGGCCCTCGCTGGCTGCTGCGCGGTGTGCTCATGGGGGAATCGGCTATTGGCGAAAAGCTCGACGCCACCGGTCAATTGCTGCTGGAGTTCTTCTGCAACCTCGTGGTGCGTCGGGACAACAGCCCGCGCGTTCCTGGCGATGTCATCCCGCTGAAGGTCCCTGAGGATTTGCGCCCGGAGGAGTCCTGATTATGGTCGAAGGCACCGACCCTCGCGCCCCTCGCGAGTCGATGCTTCGGCGGGTCCTGCACCGGGTTACGGCGTCCAACGAGGACCTTGCCGATGACGACCTGCAACGTTCCAGTATTAATGCTGGGGTTTCGACGATCGGCGCAGCCAAGTTGCGTACCCGTGCGTCCCTCCAAGGGCGAATTGACGTGCTGACCCTTAACCCGCGTGGCACAAACCGCTGGCTTGAAGCAGAGCTGCGCGACGGCACCGGTGCGGTGACGTTGATTTGGATGGGGCGACGCAGGATTCCCGGGCTGCGTGCTGGACGAAGGATCAAGGTTGAGGGGATGATAACCGAGGCTAATGGGCGTCGGGTGATCTACAACCCGAGGTACACCATCCTTCCTGAGTGAGTCGAACCTTCCTGGGCGAGTCGGAATTGTCGACGAGCTATCTCAGAAAGATGGTGGAGTTTGCGGCCTGCCTCGTGGTGAGGTTGTGTGATTCCGGAGGAGCATATTTCGTATAGGAGACGACCCCTTCCCCTCATCCCTACGCCAACGTCAGGATGCACTCGACAATCACCATCGCGGTCGTTCGGTGGATGGCTGGCTGTCCCGCTGTCACACGTGGCAACAGCGGCGATTACCGAAGCGGGTGTGAAGAGAATGAGGGGATGGAAGATAGGTGGTGACGCAATCCACCCCCGCAGTCAGCGCAGTCTGGGGTCGTTCAGCACACTCCGGGGACGCGGGGTATGAGAATCCGGATCAGCGAGGTGCCAGCAAATCGACCAGATCAGGCTCGTAGTTTGGCGAGACCATGAACAGCAGCTCGTCGCCAGCCTCCAGAGCGGCCTCACGCTCTGGGGCACGACCCTGGCCGTCACGAATGATGGCAACGAGAACTGCGTCTCCAGGCATCGAAATGTCGCGGATTCGCTCACCAACACGCGGAGAGCTGTCGGGCAGGGTGAGTTCGACGAGGTTTGCCCGACCCTTTTGGAAGGTGAACAGGTGGACCAACTCGCCGACGGTCACAGCCTCCTCAACCAAAGCCGCTATCAGTCGCGGAGTCGACACAGCAACGTCGACTCCCCATACCTGGTCGAACATCCACTCGTTACCTGGATGATTCACTCGAGCCACAGTTCTCGGTACACCGAATTCCGTCTTGGCGAGCAGTGAGTGGACCAGATTGACCTTGTCATCTCCGCTAGCTGAAATGGCGATGTCGCAGTTGTCGAGGTGGGCCTCCTCGAGGGCAGACAGCTCACAGGCGTCGGCGCAAAGCCACTCAGCCTCCGGGACGGTGTCTGGTTCGATGGCCTTGGGGTTCTTGTCGATAAGTAAGATGTGATGCCCATGGGCGGTGAGCTCACGGGCAATGGACCGGCCGACGTTACCGGCTCCAACGATGACGATTCTCACGGTTCTCCTTGCCTCAGGTGATCGGCGCTGCGATAGCGATCAACGCTTGACCGGTGGTTTGGCCAGCAAGTCTTCGATTTCGGTGACGCGTTCCACCTCGACCGCCGCATAGACAACGTCGCCGTCCTGCAGCAGGGTGGCGCTGTCGGGAACCATGCCTTGGCCAAACCGCAGCAGGAAAGGTAGTGGGGTGTGGATGCGGTCCTCGATGGCGGAGATCTTCATCCCGACCCAGTCTGTGTGGGTGTTGACACGAATGAGGCGGACCTGACCGGAAGGGTCACGCCACGCTGGCTCGGAGCCTTCCGGCATGAGGCTTCGCAGTACTTGGTCGGCAGTCCACCGTACGGTTGCCACTGTGGGGATTCCCAACCGCTCAAATACCTCCGCTCGTCCCTGGTCGTAAATGCGCGCTACGACGTTATCCAGGCCGAACTCTTCGCGTACGACCCGCGCTGCCAGCACGTTGGCGTTGTCACCGCTAGAGACGGCAGCGAATCCGTCAGCGTCACGAATACCAGCTTTCTCAAGTACCGAGCGGTCGAATCCAACTCCCTTGACCGTCTTGCCCTTGAAACTGGGCCCAAGTCGGCGGAAAGCGTTGTCGTCAGTGTCGATGACCGACACGTCGTGGCCACGCTTTTCCAACAGGATGGCCAAGCTCGATCCAACTCGGCCACATCCCATAATGACGATGTGCACGTGACCCCTCTCCTGGGTGGTAGTGACACCCATCCGTGTCATGGTTGTCGTTGCTATTGTGCCGCGTTCTGGTCTTTATGTCTCATTCGCGGGCAATCGTTGCCCTGACGATCATTGCGGTCAGCGACAAGGTGCCAATGATGCCTTCGGTAAGTAGAGTTGCCCGCCGTGAAGGTTTTCCAAACCGTCAAGAGGGTGCTCATTGGGCGCAAACTTGAGAGCAGTGCTCTCGGTGAGACTCTCCTGCCGAAACGGATTGCATTGCCGGTGTTCGCCTCTGACGCTTTGTCCAGCGTGGCGTACGCCCCTGACGAGATCCTCATTACCCTGTCGTTGGCAGGTGCTGCCGGGTTTGCGTTTTCCTGGAAGATTGGTATCGCCGTCGCCCTCGTCATGCTCATCGTCGTGATGAGCTACCGTCAGACGGTTCATGCGTACCCATCTGGCGGCGGTGATTACGAGGTCGCGACAGACAACCTCAGTCCGCAGTTCGGGCTGGTTGTCGCCAGTGCCCTTCTTGTTGACTACGTCTTAACGGTGGCCGTGTCGGTGTCGTCGGGCATTCAGAATGCCGAGGCGATGATCCCTGGCCTAGCGGGGCACGAAGGTGTGGCAGCGGCCGTCGTTATCGCGATTCTGACCGGAATGAACTTGCGGGGCGTCAGAGAGTCGGGAACCTTCTTTGCGGTACCCACCTATGCCTTCATGATCTCCGTGATATGCATGGTTATTTGGGGTTTGACCAGGGTATTCGTCCTTGGGGACAATCTACGCGCTCCGACAGCCGATTACACCGTTGTCGGAGCTCCGAAGTACAGCGAACTGGTTGGCGTCGCTTTTGTGATCCTCATGGCGCGTACCTTCTCCTCAGGCTGTGCCGCACTAACTGGCGTCGAGGCCATCTCCAACGGGGTGCCGTCTTTCCGTAAACCGAAGTCGAAAAACGCCGCTACCACCCTAGCAATGCTCGGAGGAATCGCCGTCTCCATGCTCATGAGCATTCTCGTCCTGGCCAACGTCACCGGTGTCAAGATGTTTGACACGACAGGGGAGTCCCACCTCGTTGACACCGAAGGAAATGTCGTCACTGAACAAGTGACGGTGGTCGGCCAGTTGGCTCGCACCGTTTTCTACGATTCCTTCAAGCCGGGCTTCTACATCATGATCGTCTGCACGATGGTAATCCTGTTTTTGGCCGCCAATACTGCTTTCAACGGTTTCCCGGTGTTGGGTTCGATCCTTGCTCGTGACGGTTTCCTGCCCCGGCGTCTGCACACTCGTGGTGACCGTCTGGCATACTCCAACGGCATTCTGACGCTGGCCATCGGTGCCATCATCCTGGTGTTGGTCTTCAATGCCTCAGTGTCGGCATTGATTCAGTTGTACGTCGTCGGCGTCTTCATTTCTTTTACGGTGAGTCAGGCGGGCATGATGCGCCACTGGACCCGCTTGCTGCGCACCGACTCTTCGGCCTCGGCCAAGGAGCGTCGCAAGTGGAAGCACTCCAGGATTATCAACGGTATCGGCCTGGTGGGAACTGGCGTCGTCCTTATCATCATCCTGGCGTCGAAATTCATCCACGGTGCTTACCTCGCGCTGATCGCCATGGCCGTGGTCTACATGTTGATGACGGGTATCAAGAAGCACTACGATTCGGTGGCTCAAGAATTGGAACTCAACGGGCCATCCGATCGTGCCCTGCCCTCGCGTGTGCACGCGGTCATCATGATCTCAGACCTCAACAAGCCGACAATGAGGGCGATTCAATTCGCCAAAGTCACCGTGCCGACCTTCCTGGAAGCGGTCATCGTTGACGTCGACCCTGACGCTACAGAACGTCTGCTGGAGCGCTGGGATGAAGAGGACATTGACATCCCTCTGCGGATCATCGCCTCTCCGTATCGTGAGATCACCAACCCCTTCATTGACCATGTTCGTCGTATCCGCAGCGAGAACCCGCGAGACATGGTTGAGGTGTTCATCCCTGAGTACGTTGTTGGGCACTGGTGGGAACATCTCCTTCACAATCAGACGGCCTTGGTGGTGCGAGCCCGCCTGCACTTCATGCCGGGTGTGCTCATCTCTTCGGTGCCGTACCAATTGCGCAGTTCGGAGATTCGCGAGAAACGGTGGAAGCGCAATGACCCGCGTTCCTGGCGCGATCCGGGCGCAACGATCACCCCGCGTCACTGACGGTCGGGGGTCTGCAGTTGCGCCACGTCTGCGCAAAGTTGGCGCAACTGAAGTGCTGGGGGAGAGTGACTGCACATAAGTGAGGGTGTAGACGGGTATGAGTGTGCCGGCGTCCGCAGTTTGTATCCGGTCAATCACGTCGTCAACTACACCCTCACGTGTGAAGCACGGCCAGACCGTCCGCTTGCTGCGAACGTCACCAGCCATAACGAGGTTTTTAGCCCGTCAATGCCCTAGTCGCAAGGAAATGGTGCCACTGAGGGTCTTAAACTTGGGCGGGTGCATGAGTCTGTTGATGCGTCCCCTGCCGAGGAATTCGACCTCGTCATGGGCAAGGTTGCCCATGGTGGATACTGCGTGGCGCGTCTGGATGGCAGGGTTGTTTTCGTTCGCGGTGCGTTGCCAGGAGAAAAGGTTCGGGTTCGGCTGACCGATACTTCTAAGACTTCACACTGGTTCGGCCAAGTCGTCAAGGTTATTTCGGCTGATCCGCACCGCGTCGATCCGCCGTGCCCAGTCGCGGGAGTCTGCGGTGGCTGCGATTTCCAGCACGTTGACGTCAATTTCCAGCGCGAGCTGAAGCGTCGGGTTATTACCGAACAACTCAGTCATGTTGCCGGTATCACGTGGACCGGATCCGTGGAGACCGTTGACGGGTCTTCCGATGGTCTGGGCTGGCGGACCCGTATGCAATATCGCAGTCTCAATGGGCGTCCGGCGCTGCGACGCCATCGCAGTCATGACTTGGTGGAAGTGCCCGAAGGTGGTTGTCCCATCGCCCATCCGGCGGGCCGATTGGCCGGTGAGTCTGCCTGTCGTGCTGCCGAACAGGCGATTGTTATGGTGACCAGTTGCCGCACTGAGGATCCAGAGGTGAGCGTCATCGCTGATGGTCAGCTGGTAGCTGGCGGTGAGACGATGACGGCTCAGGTGGGTGAGCGGCGGTGGAAAGTCGGTGCTGGTGGCTTCTGGCAGGTTCATCCCGGAGCAGCTGAGGCTTTGGCTGAGGCCGTCGTGAGCGGTCTGGATCCCCACCAAGGAGACGAGGCGTTGGACCTCTACTGCGGGGTCGGTCTCTTCGCAGGTGTGCTCGCTGATCGTGGTGTTCGCGTCCGTGGCATTGAGGTCTCTCGCCAGGCGGTGACATTGGCACGGCGCAATGTACCTGGCGGACGTTTCACTGCCGGTCGGGTGGAGCGGGTCTTGCCCCGGATGAAGGCCAAGGCCAATCTTGTCGTGCTGGACCCGCCGCGCAAGGGAGCAGGTAAAGCTGTCGTCCAAGCCGTGGCGCGTACCTCGCCACGGGTGATCGCTCACGTCGCGTGTGACCCGGCTGCTCTGGCTCGAGATGTGCACCTGTTTGAAATCAACGGATATGTGCCACGTTCGATTCGCGCTTTTGACGTCTTTCCGATGACCCATCATGTCGAGGCGGTAGCAGTCCTGGAGCCGAAGATCTGAGATGGTAGTTCCGAAGTGTCCGTTGCGCCCAGGTGATCCATGCAGCCTGTGCCAGCTGTACGTCACTGGACCCCAGGACTGTGGGCTGGTCTACCTCGTGATGGGTGACGATGCTTTGCGTGACGAACTGGTGAAGTCTCGGAAAGCAGCGCGCGAAAAGGAGAAGCAGGTCAGCTCGACGCGATTGGTCGACACCGTTGACGGTGACGAGTTGGGGCCTGACCCTCGGCTCGAAGGGCTGGACTGACCTGAACTGGTAAACCTGAGGCGCTCCAGATAAATAAGCTCACCCTAACTTTCGAAATGGCTCTGAAACAAGTTATCTTGATGTCAAGATATCTTGTTCTGTCACGGTGGCGGAACTCGACGCGAGATGATGAGGTCGGCATCGACTAGTCAGGAGTCCACATGAGTGTCAACAGCTTCGACGCGAGGCGAACCCTCGACGTTGACGGCCAGTCTTATGAGATCTACGACATCACCAAGGTTGACGGTTCTGAGAACCTGCCGTACAGCCTCAAGGTTTTGCTCGAGAACCTACTGCGCACCGAGGATGGTGCCAACATCACGGCCGAGCACATCACCGATCTGGGACATTGGGACGCCGAGGCTCAGCCATCCAAGGAGATTCAGTTCACCCCGGCCCGTGTCATCATGCAGGACTTCACAGGGGTGCCCTGTATCGTCGACCTGGCCACCATGCGCGAGGCTGTTGCCGATCTCGGTGGTGATCCCAGTAAGGTCAACCCGTTGTCGCCCGCCGAAATGGTTATCGACCACTCCGTCATTGTTGAGCGTTTCGGGACTCCGGAGGCTTTTGAGCAGAACAAGGACATCGAGTATCAGCGCAACCGCGAGCGTTACCAATTCCTCCGTTGGGGACAGACCGCCTTCGAGAACTTCCGCGTCGTCCCGCCGGGTACCGGCATTGTCCATCAGGTCAACATCGAGCACCTCGCCCGTGTGACCTTCGTTCGTGATGAGGATGGCAAGAAGGTCGCCTACCCGGATACCTGCGTCGGCACCGACTCTCACACCACCATGGTCAACGGTCTCGGCGTCGTCGGCTGGGGGGTCGGCGGTATTGAGGCTGAGGCTGCCATGCTCGGTCAGCCGGTTTCGATGCTGGTTCCACGTGTCGTCGGCTTCAAACTCTCCGGTGAACTGCCCGACGGCGTCACCGCTACCGATCTCGTTTTGACGATCACCCAGATGTTGCGTGAGCACAAGGTCGTCGGCAAGTTTGTCGAATTCTATGGTCCCGGTGTTGCCGCTGTTCCGCTTGCCAACCGGGCCACTTTAGGCAACATGAGTCCTGAGTACGGATCGACGATCGCCGTGTTCCCAATCGACGACGTAACGTTGGACTACCTGCGGCTCACCGGGCGTGACGAGTCCCAGGTCAAGCTTGTTGAGTCTTACGCCAAGGCCCAGGGCATGTGGCACGACCCGGATCGCGAGCCCCGCTACTCCGAATACTTGGAGCTGGACCTGTCCACCGTCAAGCCTTCCATCGCTGGTCCGAAGCGCCCGCAGGATCGTATCCTCGTATCCGAGGCCAAGGACACCTTCGAAAAGACCGTCGGGGACTACACCACCAATCCAGATGCCGCCATTCCGGTCACCTTGTCTGACGGACGTTCCTTCGAGCTGCGCAATGGTGCCGTGACGGTTGCTGCTATCACCTCATGCACGAACACCTCGAACCCGAGCGTTATGATCGCTGCCGGCTTGGTCGCGAAGAAGGCCCATGAGCTGGGGTTGGCACCCAAGCCGTGGGTCAAGACCTCCCTAGCCCCTGGCTCACAGGTCGTCACTGACTACTTCGAGCGTGCCGGACTCTCTGAACATCTCGCCGCCATGGGCTTTGACCTAGTTGGCTATGGCTGTACCACCTGTATCGGTAACACCGGACCGCTGATTCCTGAGGTCTCGGCCGCCATCAACGACAATGACCTGGCCGTCACGGCGGTCCTGTCTGGCAACCGTAATTTCGAGGGACGTATTAGCCCCGACGTCAAGATGAATTACCTGGCCAGCCCGCCGCTGGTCGTCATCTACTCCATTGCCGGCACCATGGACATCGACCTTAACAACGACGTCTTGGCCACCACCCCGGATGGCCGCGAGGTACGGCTGGCAGATCTCTGGCCCTCCACTGCAGAGATCGAGGAGATCGTCGGATCGTCCATCTCAGCCGAGATGTACTCCGAGCGCTACGCTGATGTTTTTGACGGTGGCCCGCGTTGGAAGGAGCTGGAGACTCCCGAGGGCGAGACCTTCGCTTGGGACCCTGATTCCACCTACGTCCGCAAGCTGCCGATCTTCGACGGCATGAAGGCTGAACCCGATCCGGTCGGTGACATTACCGGCGCTCGTGTCTTGCTCAAACTCGGTGATTCGGTCACCACCGACCACATCTCCCCAGCCGGCAACATCAAGACAGACTCCCCGGCGGGGCAGTGGCTGGCTAGCAACGGTGTCGAGCGGCGCGACTTTAACTCCTACGGCTCTCGCCGTGGCAACCATGAGGTCATGATGCGCGGCACCTTCGCCAACATCCGCCTGCGTAACCAGCTTGCTCCCGGCACTGAGGGTGGATTTACTCGCGATTTCACGAAGGTGGGCGGCCCTGTCACCACGGTGTACGACGCTTCTGTGAGCTACCGCAAGCAGGGGGTCCCGCTGGTCGTTCTGGGTGGCAAGGAGTACGGTTCCGGATCCTCGCGTGACTGGGCTGCCAAGGGCACACAGCTGTTAGGGGTCAAGGCCGTTATTACCGAAAGCTATGAGCGGATCCATCGTTCAAACCTCATCGGTATGGGCGTCCTGCCGTTGCAGTTCCCGGAGGGCCAGTCGGCGGATTCCCTCGGCTTGACTGGCGAAGAGGTCTACGAGATCACCGGTGTCGACAAAATCAATGAGACTATTCCTGAGACAGTCCATGTCAAGGCTGTCAACGGGGACAAAGCTGTTGAGTTCGATGCTGTTGTTCGCATTGACACTCCAGGGGAGCGTTCGTACTACCTTAACGGCGGTATCTTGCAGTACGTGCTGAGAAACATGGCTCGTAACTGACATATTGATCGGGGGTAGGAACCAGACGGTTGCTACCCCCGATTGTCGTCTGTCGATGAAGTGGGGGCATTTGCGTGCTTGAAAGACGCCCGATAAGCGAACGTGAGGCAAAACGGGTCCCGAAGGGGACCCGGTGGCCTGGTGACAGGTCATAAGATGGCACGTATGGCTCTTCTCGACGACATTGGCTGCCCCGAAGACGTGAAGAAACTCACTACTCAGCAGGTCGAGAGACTCGCCGACGAGATTCGTAGCTTTCTCATCGACAAAGTGTCGCGTACGGGCGGTCATCTCGGCCCGAACCTTGGTGTTGTTGAACTGACGATCGCTCTTCACCGGGTTTTCGATTCACCCCACGACCCGATCATCTTTGACACTGGTCACCAGAGTTACGTTCACAAGATCCTGACGGGACGTGCTGCCGGGTTTGAGACGCTGCGTCAGGGTGGCGGATTGTCTGGATACCCGAGCCGGTCCGAATCACCCCATGACTGGGTTGAGAACTCCCATGCCTCCACCTCATTGTCCTGGGCTGAGGGTATGGCGAAGGGATTCTTTTCACGCGGCGAGAAACGCACTGTCGTTGCCGTCATTGGCGATGGTGCTCTTACCGGCGGCATGGCCTGGGAGGCCCTCGACTCGATTGCAGATCAGCAGAACCTGCGTCTGGTCATCGTCGTCAATGACAATGGCCGCTCGTACACCCCGACGGTGGGAGGGCTGGCCAACCAGCTTGCCATCATTCGCACTGATCCTCACTACGAGGAAGCCCTCGAGCGTATGAAGCGGCACGTTACCGAGAAGCCGTTGGGTAAGCAGGTCTTCGGTCTTATGCACGCGGCGAAGGCCGGCGTCAAGGATGCTCTTATCGGTAACGGGATCTTTTCGGATCTGGGAATCAAGTATCTTGGCCCCGTCGACGGCCATAATGTCGCGTCGGTCGAACGTGCCCTTGAGCTGGCCAAGCGCTACGAGCATCCCGTCATCGTCCATGTCATGACGACGAAGGGCAAGGGATTCGCTGCCGCCGAAGCCAATGAGGAGGATCACTTCCACGCCGTCGGTCAGATTGATCCCAAGACCGGCAAATCCCTCAAGACTTCTGGGGGTGCCTCGTGGACCCAGGCCTTTGCCGGTGCCATGGTCGAGCTGGGGGAGAGGCGTCCCGATGTCGTCGGGGTGACAGCCGCCATGCTTCACCCGGTCGGCTTAGCTCCCTTTGCTGCCCGCCACCCGGAGCGGGTTCTCGACGTCGGTATCGCTGAGCAGCACGCCGTGACCGTGGCAGCTGGTATGGCTGCTGCCGGTCTTCATCCGGTCGTCGCCTTGTACTCGACCTTCCTCAACCGAGCTTTCGACCAGCTCCTGATGGATGTTGGTCTGCACCATGCGGGCGTGACGATCGCGCTTGATCGGGCGGGAATCACCGGAACGGACGGGGCCTCGCACAACGGGATGTGGGACATGGCGATCTGTGGGATCGTGCCTGGTCTCATGCTTTCGGCGCCCCGGGACCGGCAACATCTGCTCTCGGTCCTTGACGAAGCCGTTGATATTGACGATCGTCCCACCGTCATCCGCTATTCGAAGGATCCAATGCCTGATGACATCCCAGTGGTCTCTTCCCACGACGGACTGGATGTCCTGTGCGACGGTCCGCAGGACGGTATCCTCCTGGTCGCCCACGGTCAGTTGTGTACGGATGCTGTGAAGGCGGTAAGCGACCTTGACTTCCCGGTGCGAGTGGTAAGCCCTCGCTGGTCCCTGCCAATCTGTGAAGGTCTCCTTGACGAGGCCTCTCGGGCCCGAGCGATCGTCAGTGTGGAGGACGGGCTGGCCATCTCCGGGCTCGGGTCCCATCTGGCCCACGCCTTGTCCGAGCGTGGTATCTGGCACCCCATGCGTCATCTTGGGATACCGCAGCGCTATCTCGATCATGACTCGCGGTCGGCGATCATGGCCGAGCTGGGTCTGAATGCTGAAGGGATAGCTGAGGCGGTCGCTCAGATGGCCTCCGCACTCGACGCTCAGTGAGTCGATTCGTCACGGCCTAGAGCATGACCTCGCTGAGCAAGCTCGCGAGGATCTCTCGCTGCCAGGGGCGCGCCCCACAATCTGCCAAGAAGGTGTCTACCCCGGCGGTGGAAAGGTCGCGCGGCGGCTGCCACGCAAACTGTCGCAACCACGCCGGGCTGCAGAGGATTTCGGGTGGGACGTCATAGTCAGTGGCCACCTGGTTGACAGCTGGCCTCAGGACCGCCCACCGGGCAGCCTGCTGAGGGTGATGGCGCTCCCACGATCGCGGATGGGGTATCGCTGCGGAGTGTTTTCGAAGTGGCGGGTATTTCTTGGGTGAAACGCCTCGGGCGTGGTTGATGGCGTCGACCCAGGTCTGGCGATGCTTCTTGGCCTGCCCGCGATGAAATCCCTTGATGGACAAGATTCTCTTGGCGCTGACGTTGACGGTGCGGTCGCAGTATTGTGCCGCTGCGACGATGGCTTCGTCACGGAGGATTTTGCCCGGTGCGCGATCGAGGTCGTGGGCCACGTTTTCGCGGGCCAGCCACAGATCGTGTGCGAGTTGTAACCCGGCTCTGCTGCGAATGTCACCAATGTGATGGATCGTTCGCCATCGGGAAGGATCAACACCCGGTGGTTCGCTGGGTAATTCAGCGGCCATATCGACGAGATGGGCGAATTCCTGCCGAGCCCACTCGTCCTTTCCAGTGTCATGGAGATCGGCGATGATCTTTTCCCGTACGTCATTGAGCAGCTCGACGTCCAATGCGGCGTAGATGAGCCAGTCACGGGGGAGTGGACGTCGTGACCAATCCGAGGCGGAATGCTCCTTGAGAAGAGTCACTTTGCAGTAATGCTCGACCATCGGCCCCAGGCCAACTCGAGGAAGGTTGAGAAGACGTCCAGCCAACTCGGTGTCGAACAAGTCGTCAGGACGAAGACCGTCCATCGCCAGACATGGCATATCTTGAGTGGCGGCATGAAGAATCCACTGTGTCCCGGCAAGAGTGTCGGCCAGCGGCCGCAAACCGTCCTTCTCACCTAAAGCGAGAGGATCGATCAGATGAGTACCTGATCCCTCACGACGCAGTTGGATGAGGTAGGCGCGTGGAATGTAACGGAAGCCGTGGGCTCGCTCAGTGTCGATGGCTACCGGGCCGTGGCCATTCTGGAGTGCCTGACAGGTGAGCCGGAGAGCTTCGGGAGAAGCAACGACCGGCGGTACCGCCTCTCGAGGCTGTGCAAGAACGGGGAAATCACTCACCCGAGGTTCGCCCGCCGTGGTGGGAGCGGGGCGATCTCGTCGGGAATCGGGGAGATTCCGCATGAGAACAGGCAGAGGTCACTCCACGATTCCAAGTGTGAATCAATGTCCTCGGCACTCGAGAGGTTGGGTGTCCACGAGGCTCGCACCTCAATGTGATTCGACTCGGGGTCGGCTCCCAGCTGGCCAAATGGTCGGCTGACAACTGACGTGACGGTGCCAGCCTCAGCATGGTAACTCGCGTGGTGGGTGTTGAGGGAGTCGATCAGCCAAGACCACGCGACATTACCGACGAGCGGGTCAGAAGCCATCGATGGATCAACCTCGGCACGGACCATGGCGACGAATCTGCTCGTTCCCTGCCACGCCTCCGAACCGGCGGGATTGTGAAGCAGGATGAGACGCCCGCTGCCAAGATCGTCACCGTTGACGACGACGGATCCTTCGATCGCCACCGAGAATGGCGAGATACGGGTAGGAGCGGGTATTTCGCGAACCTCAAGCATGCTCGACCACGAGTACGTGACGATTCGGGAACGCAGCTCCTCGCAATCCACCGGATACATCTGCCGAATCACCCCTTCAGGTTATGGGGATTGGCATATTTGGTGCTCTTTCGACGCGCCGCACACGGTGGATATCTGCGTTCCGTAGGGTTCAGGTTGAGGGTTTGGGGGCCTCATCGCAAACGAGGGTGTATGTGGGGAACACGACGATCCGGGAACTTGCCCACGTACCGTTGGCATGGTGCCCGACAATCGTGCACGTCCGGTTACATCGCTACCGTTGCACCTGGTGCGGGCATGTTTGGCGACGCGGCTCACCTTGATTTGATCTTACTTGTCAGCGGCGTATCCGCCAAAGGGCAGCAGCCGCCGCCACCACCGTCCAAACACCGGCGTAAGCCAACCCGAGACAACTGCTGGTTCCTAAAGACCCAAATGCGAAACGAACGCCCCCCACGACATAGGTAACAGGGTTAACGAACGAGACAGTTCGTGCCCATTGTGGCAGTGTCTCGATTGGGTAGAAAATGCCCGAGAATGTGAGGATGATACCCACGGTAAACGAGACCCCGACGTAAGCTCCCCGTAGAGCACTGTATTTCGCGGCCAGTGCTCCAGCCGAGATCACGGACAGGGTCAGAAGCAGAAGTGCTACCCAAAACACTGGACCGGGGGTGAAGGTGGCACCGGTCAAAGGTAGCAATACAATTGCGATGAAAAGGCTCTGAACGGTAGCGATGCCGCCTTGCGTAACGGCTTGAACAAGGCTGTATCCATGCAAGCCTCCCGGAGAAAGCTCCATCAACTCACGCTTGCCGTCAGTCAGGTCCATGCGGGATTCGTAGGCGGCGCCAAGAACAGTATTTGTGATGACATTGGAGAGCATTACGGAGGCAACCATGAATTCAGGCAGCACGTGAGCCCTATTAATCGTCTGAGCGAAAATGAGTAGCATCACGCCGCTCAGCAACGGTCGTAGGAACATAGCGATGGTATCCCCGGGGTTGCGTAGAAGCACGCGGGAATAGCGGTAAAAGAAGGCGGAGAGCATCATCGAGAACCAATCAGACCAGTCACGCGGTAACGGGCCACTGACGTACGCACCCAAAACGCCCCAATTCCAGCGTAGACTCCGGCGAGTCCGAACGCTGCTAATATATGCCACGAGGCTCCGCCCCGTAGGAACTCATTGAGGTGCGAAGTAGGGAAAACCAGCGATAGAGCACCAGCGACAGCACCTAAGGCCATGATTGGATATAGCACTCCGGATAAAATCATCAGCAGGTCTAGTCCGGTATTGACGACATGAAGTACACGACCCCAGCGGATCTCGCACCCCAGGATGAACGCGATGGATCCCAACGAAACTGGAACACTAGCTGCCAAAGTTATCAGAACTAGAATCGCCTGGACGGGAAAGCCAAGGATATAGGCGATGAGGATCGTGCTTAAACACGTAGACATGATGTAGAGCGCATTGAGGCCCGCCGTGAAGCCGACCATCCATCCAATCAGGCCTCCGTCAACGAGGAGAATCATGTTGAGGCGACCCGTGTTGATGACCGTCTGGGTCCAGATAAGAGCTTGCAAGGCGCAAGATGACATGAATCCCCACGCAAGATTGGTATAGAGGAACCATTCTGTGTTTTCCCGCGACAGAAAGGCGCTCCCCATAAGCATGAACGGTAGGATCTGTGCCATCGGAATGAGTAGCAGGAGACGTACTTTGGCACTAGGCTGCCTCAGTAATTGTCGCACCCCATAGATGAAGTGGATGAATAGATTCATCATTGACCCTCTGCTAGGAGAACAAAAGCATCGCTTAGGCTGGCGCCTGTCCGCTGATAATCGACACCAAGACGATCTATGACCGATGGGTCGACAAATCCGTAAACGCTAACTAGAAACTGACCGTTTGAACGCCGCAGGGCAGTTCTTCGTAACTCTAGAGCTTCGAGTTTACGGCGCAGTTCAACTGCCTCTCTTTCGGTTTCAACAGAGATTGTATACACGCGCTCGCCGGCAATTTCCTTCATACGTTCAGGTGTCGCGTCCGAAACTATCTTGCTGCTATTCATGAAAAGGACTCGGTCACATAAGTCTTCAACCTCGCTCATCAGATGAGAGCAGAGAATCATCGTAATCCCCGTAGCCTGTAGCTTTAGCAATGCGTCATAGACCCGTTGAGATGCGGAAGGATCAAGCCCGCTCGTTGGCTCATCTAGTAAAAGCAGCTGCGGCTTTCCTGCGATTGCGCGCGCGATGTTAACACGCTGCTTGAGTCCAGTTGAAAGGGTAGCAACGCGGTCATTTCTGCGATCTACCAAGGCACATGCTTCCAAGGCCTCTTCAATGACATGAGCTCGCTCGCGCTTTGGTACATGATACAACCTGGCCATGTAATTGAGGTTCTCCGCGACGGTCAACGTTCCGTACAGTTGAGAAGCATCGGTGACCAGACCAATATCACGCCTCCGATCTCTTAAAGGAGATTCTTCGTCTAAAACACGGAGTCTACCTATGCTGGTCGGCTTCAATAGTCCAGCGATAATCTTCACCAGAGTTGTCTTGCCAGCACCATTTGGGCCAATGATACCGGTAAAACAATCTCTTCGCAGGTCAAGAGCGTCAATCTGAACCGCGGTTCGATCTCCGAAGTTCTTCACGAGGTTCCGGATGCTGACAGTTATTTCGGACATACATGTCTCCTGGAGACGGGAAAAGCGGAGGGGTGCTAAGGGTCAGCACCCCTCGCTGTAATCACTTAGGTGTAGGCTGAGCCAAACTACAGTGGCAGGTGCCCATGAAGACCTTAAGATCCTCGGCGCTCATGTTCAGATGGCTCACTTCTGGATCCCGGTCATCAAGATCGACCTGGTTTTCCTGGAGTTTCTTCTGTAGCTCCTCAAGAAGCTCGTTCTCAAATTGCGTATCAGTGGACATTCTGTTCACCTCGTTTCCATGAAATGAAGGTATTTGACGCTAGGTGTTGCGGTTCATGGGGTTGTTGACGCTGTTGGGGTGATGGGTTGACGCTGTTGGGGTGAGGGAGGGGGTAGGCCCCGTCAGGATAGGAGTTGCAAGTTTATCGTCTGAGTTAGGAGCTTGCCGGTGAGTACTCACGCTAACGCACCTTTGACCGGACGTCTGGTTGAGTGTTGCTAACACCTGCCTGATCGCTCATGGTGGGCACCGACTTGGGTTGAACCGTCGACGTGTCCTCCACGGTTCTGGCACACCGGCCCGGAGCACCCCCCGGTATCGGGGACGCATGATCCATCCCGACATTAAAAAAGGTGGCCGAATTCGTGAGGGTGGGCGATGGCGTCTCCACGGCAGAGGCACCACACCGAGTCACCGGAAGGTCGGCTACACCTATCTACATTCAGCAATCGACGGGTTGTCCCGGCTGGCCTACACCGAACCCTGTGCCGACCAGAAGGCTTTCATGCTGGGAGGGGTTGTGGCGTCGTGCGACGGTTTTCTTGTGCCGTCCACGGTATCGACACCATCACCACAATCACTGATAACGGCCCGTGACAGGCACATGGTCACATCCGTGCTCGCCGATGGAGGCCACACTCACAGATTCGCCCATACACGCCACAGTCGAAACGGCACCATCGAACGATATAACTAGATCAAGCCCTGAGGAGCTTCTTGACGCCCGCCCCTACCGTTGGGAAGCTGAACCAGTCCACACCATCGGTGTAGGCAACATCCCCGACACCTATCATCGACCCCACACCGCCTCACCAGACCAGCCACCTCGCTACTCCCCACAGGCGTAAACAACGTCATGCGCAACTACACCTAGAGGAAAGTGCTTACCGAACCTCGTGTGTCGGTTCTGGCCCGTCTGCCGGTTCCAGGTTGAGACAGATCGAGTTGATGCAATATCTCAAGTCAGTCGGGGTATCGAAGCCCTCCCCGGCGAAAACGTGTCCGAGGTGGGAATCACATCGGGCGCACCTGACCTCGGTACGTGGGCGTCCCGGAAGGGAGTCGTCGGTGAGGTAGCGCACCCGGTCCTCGGCCAACGGTGCGTAGAAAGACGGCCAACCACAAGCGGAATGGAATTTGTGGGTGGACCGAAACAACTCAGCCCCACAAGCCCGGCAACAGTACACACCCTCGGTGGTGGTATCGGTGTATTCCCCCACGAAAGGAGCCTCGGTGCCGGCCTCTCGCAGCACGTGGTACTCCTCGTTGCTGAGACGCTGACGCCACTGGTCGGGGGTCAGCTCGAGGCGCGGCTGTAGGTCCGGTGACGTCGTGTGCTCGTCGGTCATGATCTCCTCTAACCCGGCGCGTCTCGCCGGTTCTGTGTTAAGTGAAACGTTTGTGAGGTTGTCATCATTCCCGCGCTGAGTTCGCCGGGACACGGCAGGATGGGGAGGGAAAGCGAGGAAGGACGAACACTCATGGCTAAAGACTCCCCTCAGCTGTCCGACGTGCTGCGCTGCCCGCAGGCCCCGGTCGACCTCAACAACATCAACACCGGCGCAACTCCGCAGGCACCTGGCGACAAGGAGAAGACCCTCAAAGAGTTCGCGCCGATGGCCGAAGAGCTTTCGGAACTGCAGGAAAGATTGTTTGCTCGCGGCTGTACCAACCCTGACGAGGCTCGCCGTGTGCTCGTCATCCTCCAAGGTCTCGACACCGCTGGTAAGGGCGGAGTAGTTCGCCATGTTTTCGGACTTGTCGATCCGCAGGGAATCCACCATCACAGCTTCAAAGCTCCGACCGACGAGGAACTCAAGCACGACTTTCTATGGCGCGTGCGCAAGGCACTGCCGGGACCCGGAATGTTGGGGGTCTTCGATCGTTCCCACTATGAGGACGTCCTGGTGGCCAGGGTCGATAACCTCGTCGAGAAGAAAGTCTGGAAGGAACGCTACGGTCTCATCAACGAGTTCGAACTCGAACTGGCTGCCGAGGGGTACAACATCATCAAATGTTTCTTGCACATCTCACCCGATATTCAGAAGGAGAGGCTGCAGGCTCGTCTGGACAGCCCCGCCAAGTACTGGAAATACGATCCGTCAGATCTGGATACTCGTTCGAAGTGGCCTGACTACCTGGCTGCCTACAATGATCTGCTCAGCAGGTGCAATCCAGATGTCGCTCCTTGGTACATCGTCCCATCGGATCACAAGTGGTACCGCAACTGGGCGGTGGGACGTATCCTGCTGGAAACAATGCGCTCGATGAGGCTGACCTGGCCGCCCGCTGGCTTCGACGTTGCAGAAGAGAAGGAACGTCTCAGTAACGCGTGATGAAAGGCACCGGAGTAGATGGTCTTCTGGCGACGATCCTCTGATCCGGTGCCACAGTGACTGCCAGTGTCACATTGACCGATGGAGGTGTTACTGGGGGGCGGTCTCGTCGTCAGTCGGTTCGGACACCAAACCCATGGCGGCCGAGCAGTACCGTTCAAAGGCGAGGGCTGCCAGAATCGGATCGTCACCTAGCGGCGCTGAGACGACCTCGGCACCGGCATGAAGGGCCTTGTGGGTATGGGCACGGAAGGTTTCGTCGTCACAGATCCACAGGCTTCCCACCGCAATGTGACGACGGCCTTCTCGGCGCAGGTGGGTGACGACCTCCTCGATATCAGTGGCACCGCCACTGTTGGTGGCGATGTGAACCGGGAGGTGGTGATGCTGGTACCACAGGCGTGTCAGCTTGGACAGCATGGCAGCACCACGCGGATCGCCGCTGTCGGGTGCCGAGAGGATGAGGGCGTCTAATTCCTGGGCGTGTACCCGGTGAGTGGCAAGCCGAAGCCGGGTATCAACGAGATTGAGCAGGGCTGGGGCAGGCCCAGTGGGGCGGGCTACACGGATGGCCAGTTTCGGATGATTGCGACGGATGTCCTCAGCATGGCGGGCCAGCTGGGGTGGGCTGGAATGCAGATGAGTGGCATTGATGGGTACCAGAACCAGCTCTTTCCATGAGGGCTTGATACGAGGGGCCTTGCAACGGCCTTTTTCTGGAACGAAGCTAACCGTCGACTCAATATGTGGATGGAGGTGAGACATCCGCTGTCGCAACCTTTGGCCAGTGAGGTTCGCGGAGGCTTCGTTCATTGCGGGAAGGACGAGGTCAAGTACCGGCGCAGCCATATGAGCACTCCCTTCCCCAGCTATCAGGACAACACGTCTGAGACGTCGCGTTCACTTTATCGGAGTGAATCCGTCGGCTTGCGAAGTAAGTCCGTCAGATTGACGAAAATGTCTCGGTAAACCGGTGTGCACTCAGCCAGACGCGATATGGGGCACATAGGCGATGGCTGTGAGTGCTGCGGACTCAACGGCGGCGTGTATTAAAAAGGTCGACCGACTTTCGTCGACCGACCTTTTTGGTGGGCGATGCCAGGTTTGAACTGGCGACCTCTTCCGTGTCAGGGAAGCGCGCTACCGCTGCGCCAACCGCCCGAGGTGGAGACGGGATTTGAACCCGTGTACACGGATTTGCAGTCCGTTGCCTCGCCTCTCGGCCACTCCACCACGTGGATAGGTCCGAAAGACCTCTCCGAGCGGACGACGGGACTCGAACCCGCGACCCTCACCTTGGCAAGGTGATGCTCTACCAACTGAGCCACGTCCGCATGTTGTCCGGTGGTTTTGTTAGAGGGGCTTACCTCTTGTCGTTCCTGCCGGGCGACGAGCAGAAACTCTAGAGGATGATTCACAGGCAATGCAAATCGAGTGAGAACCTCGTCCTAGATCCTGGCGTTTTTCCTAGTCATGTCGGGTGTCATCACTGTGGCCCCGCAGTGCGCGATGATCTGCGGTGGCGCGACGATCTGCGGTGGCGGGACAGGCACGTGAAGGAAGGGTACGTGACATTCGGCCTCGACGTGATGGATCTCGATGTCATGGATGTGGTTGGCAGGTGTGCGCAGAAGGGGAATCGGTTGAGGTGTCGATCATCACGGTCTGTGCCACCGTATGCGGCGCGAGGAAAAGCCAGAACCACAATGTTCATCCATGAGCGTCTATCCATGTGCTGGTCTACCCGCGCTCGCAGCTGAGTGATTCTGTTAGCTGAGGTGGTCTGTCGACGGGCTGACTTGGACAAGTCCTCCCGGTTCTGGCATAGTTTCTCCAGCATGGGCGGTTGGCGCAGTGGTAGCGCACTTCGTTCACACCGAAGGGGTCGCGGGTTCGAACCCCGCATCGCCCACCATCGATGACCGCGCAGGAAGCTGTGCGGTCATTGCTTTCTTCGTTCATCGCTTTCTTCCTTCATGAGATCGTGCGTCTTCGGTGAGGCTGATCGTGCCGCTGAGCTGGCTTCCAGGCAATAATCTGGCGGTGTGAGGTGCCAGGGATCGGTACTGGGGGATCACTGAGGAGACACACTTATGCCCATCACCGTCAAAGCCCTTCAAAAGGAAGGTCCGGACAAACCATTCAGAGTCGTCGAGATCGACAGACGAGATCCACGTCCTGATGACGTCGTCATCGCTATCAAAGCGGCAGGAATCTGCCACTCTGACATTCACACCATTCGTAATGAGTGGGGGCAGGCCCATTTCCCCCTTGCTGTCGGTCACGAGATCGCTGGGGTTGTCGAAGCCGTCGGTTCCGAGGTGAGGAGGTACCGGCCCGGCGATCGGGTTGGTGTTGGATGCCTGGTCAATTCCTGCGGCCACTGTGAACAGTGCGAAGCAGGCGAGGAACAAGCTTGCCTCAACGGGAGCGTGGGAACGTACGACTCGGTCGACGTCGACGGCACAATCACCCAAGGTGGGTACAGCCAGAAGATCGTCGTCAATGAGAGGTTCGTCTGCCGCATTCCTGATTCGCTGGACTTCATGACGGCAGCGCCGCTGCTGTGTGCCGGAATCACCACATACTCGCCCATTGCTACCTGGGGAGTCGGCCCTGGGAGCAAGGTCGCCATTCTGGGCCTTGGTGGCTTGGGGCACATGGGCGTGCAGATCGCAGCCGCGAAGGGGGCTGATGTCACGGTCCTGTCTCGCAGCCTGCGAAAGGCCGAACTTGCCGAGAAGCTTGGAGCGACGCGGACTCTTGCCACCAGCGACGACAACTTCTTTCGTCGTCACGGCAGGGAGTTTGACTTCATCCTCAATACCATCAGCGCCCCAGTCGATCTGAAGTCATATCTTGCGTTACTCAAACCGCGCGGCGTGATGGCGTGCGTCGGACTTCCGCCAGAAAAGCTGGGACTGCCGATCGGCTCTCTCATCAATGGTTCCAAAGTGCTCGCCGGATCCAATATCGGCGGGATCCCGCAAACTCAGGAGATGCTCGACTTTTGTGCCGAACATCATCTGGGTGCCTGGGTTGAAAAGATCGGCGTCGACGAGGTTGACTCAGCCTACGATCGTGTCGTCTCCGGAGACGTCAGGTTTCGCTTCGTCATCGACACGGCGACTTTTGAGGACGCAGCCCCAGCTGTCTGAGCCGCGCGCCGATACCGTCACGACACACTCCGGTTTCTCAGTGGCGCTTGTATGGCGCATATGCGCACCAAGGTCGGGGCGGCTCCACACAGGCAACAGTGGCTCGCGAACGAGGTTGTGGTCTCATTCGCTGACCTGCGACTCGAAGCAACCCACCCCGGTACGGCATTATTGGATCGTGTCCGGCATCCGTCGGATCCCAACCGAGTGAGGAAGTCAATCGTGTCCATCAGCATCACCGTGCACCGTTCAGGTACCTCCAGAACCGAGCAGGTGGACACCACTACTACCGGCCTTGATCTTTTCGGCTCCGAGCGTGACATCGTTGCCATGAGGGTCGATGGCACTCTCGTCGATTTGCAGCGCGAACTCCATGATGGTGCCGAGGTTGAACCTGTTGAGGCGACGAGCCAGGACGGGCTCAATATCATTCGGCACTCGTGTACCCACGTCATGGCGCAGGCCGTCCAACAGCTGTACCCGGAGGTAAACCTCGGCATTGGCCCGTTCATTACTGACGGCTTCTACTACGACTTCGGCAATATTGCCCCCGTCACTCCTGAGGTGCTCACCGAGCTTCAGAAGAGGATGAAGCGAATTGTCAAAGAGAACCAGCGTTTCGTACGCCGAGTCACCAGCGAGGAATCGGCCCGCGAGGAGCTTGCTGACCAGCCATACAAGTTGGAGCTCATTGGCACCAAGGGCAGGGGAGCTGAAGGGGCTTCGGTTGAAGTTGGTGGCACCGAGCTGACGATTTACGACAATGTGCGCCGCAACGGTGAGGTCGCCTGGAAGGATCTCTGCCGTGGTCCGCACGTTCCGTCGACCAAGTACTTGGCCAACGTTTTTGCCTTGACGAAGTTCTCGGCCGCCTATTGGAAGGGCGACCAGGCCAACGACCAGTTGCAGCGCATTTACGGCACCGCATGGGCTAGTCATGAGGATCTCGTGGCATACCAGGAGCGGATGAAGGAGGCCGAACGTCGCGACCACCGCAAGCTCGGGGTCGAGCTCGATCTGTATTCCTTCCCCGAGGAGATCGGGCCTGGCTTGGTGGTCTTCCATCCCAAGGGTGCGATGCTGCGTCACCTCATCGAGGAGCACGTCATCGCGCGTCACATGGAGGCGGGATTCTCCTTTGTTCACACCCCGGAGATCACCAAGGGTGGACTGTTCCACACGTCGGGCCACCTGCCTTACTACGCCGACACCATGTTTCCGCCGATGCTTGTTGATGAGGAACGTGATGAGGATGGCAACGTCACCAAGGCAGGTCAGGAGTATTACCTCAAGGCCATGAACTGCCCGATGCACAACCTCATCTTCCGTTCGCGTGGTCGTTCGTACCGGGAACTGCCTTTGCGGTTCTTCGAAATGGGCCACGACTACCGTTACGAGAAGTCGGGTGTCGTGCACGGTCTGACGCGTATGCGTGGTTTTGCCCAGGATGACTCGCACACCTACTGCACCCGTGAGCAGGCCCCCGGTGAAATCAAGAAGCAGATCGAGTTCTTCCTGTCGATCTTGGCCGACTTTGGCCTGAACGACTTCTATCTCGAGCTGTCCACCCGCGAAGAGGATGGCGCAAAGAAGGAGAAGTTCATCGGCTCCGACGAGGATTGGCAGGCCGCCACCGATACCCTCGAAGAGGTCTGCCGCAGCACCGGGTTGCAGCTTGTCCCGGATCCGGGTGGTGCCGCCTTTTATGGCCCGAAGGTTTCAGTCCAGGTCAAGGATGCGATTGGTCGTACCTGGCAGATGTCGACGATTCAGTACGACTTCAACCAGCCGGAACGATTTGACCTCGAATACGCTGCGGCTGACGGAACCCATCAGCGCCCCATCATGCTGCACTCAGCCAAGCTGGGCAGTGTCGAGCGGTTCATCGGGGTGCTTACTGAGCACTACGCCGGTGCTTTTCCGGTCTGGCTGGCGCCTGTTCAGGTGCGCCTGGTCCCGGTGGCTGAGGCCTTTAATGAGTACGTCACTACCTTTGCCGAGGTGCTGCGCTCGCAGGGTATCCGGGTTGAGACAGACCTCTCGTCCGATCGCTTCGGCAAGAAGATTCGCAATGCCTCCAAGGAGAAGGTGCCCTTCACCCTCATCGCGGGTGGGGAGGACGCCGAGGCCGGAGCGGTCTCTTTCCGATTGCGGGACAGTTCCCAGGTCAACGGTATTAACCAAGGGGAGGCTGCGCGCATTATTGCTGCGTGGAACGCACTCCGGCGCAACGATGACCCGACCGCCGATACCTTGCGTGGGGTAGTAGATGACTGAGGACTACCGCCTCGAGTTCGCTGAGGATATGGTCGGGATCCCGGACCCCTTCCAGAGGTTCTGGACTCCCTACCGGATGGCATACATCGGTGGTGAGAACAAGCCTCGGGGTGATCGTCCAGAGGACGGATGCCCGTTCTGCGCCGCCCCGCAGCGCAGCGACGAGGACGCCCTCATCGTTCACCGTGGCGATACGTGTTACGTCATCATGAACCTCTACCCGTACGGTCCGGGGCACATGCTGGTATGCCCTTATCGCCACGTTGCCGGGTACGTTGATGCCACCGAAGAAGAGGTCGTGGAGATGGCCCACCTCACCCAGTCCGCCATCCGAACCCTCCAGGAGGTTTCTCACCCGCAGGGTTTCAACGTCGGCATGAACCAAGGTGCCACCGGCGGGGCTGGGGTGGCTGCCCACCTGCACCAGCACGTCATTCCGCGCTGGACAGGGGACACCAATTTTCTGCCCATCGTGGCAGGGGTCCGGGCTGTCCCGCAGCTTTTGGGAGATGGTCGTCAACTATTGGCCGATGCGTGGGTGGCTCATGCTTGAACACTTCCGGACTGCCTGGGCGAAAGTCATGAGTCCCATCGCAGACGCTTTGTTGCGGGTCCACGTCACCCCCGACATGGTGACCTGGGTTGGCACAATCGGCGCAGTCGCGGCGGCTCTGATATGTTTTCCACAAGGATGGCTGTGGCAGGGGCCGTGGTTCGTCACCCTGTTCATCTTTTCCGATTCTCTTGACGGCAACATGGCCCGAAAAATCGGACGTCACTCCCAGTGGGGATCTTTCCTTGATTCCACTTTGGATCGTTTTGGTGACGCCGCCATCTTTGCCGGTGTGGCGTTGTATTACGCCGGACCGGGAAACAGCCTGTTGTGGTCCTCGATGTCCCTCGCCGCTCTCGTCTTCGGAATGGCCACCTCATATGTGCGTGCCAAGGCCGAGTCCTTGGGACTCGAGGCCAAAGTTGGTATAGCTACTCGAGCGGATCGTCTGCTCGTGAGCTTGGTGGCGATTGAGATTACCGGGTTGGCCAGAGTGGGTGTCTTCCCCCACTGGTGTCTTGTGGTTCTACCGCTTGCGTTGTGCTACCTGACAGTGGCTGGAGCCATCACTGTGGTGCAGCGGATGGTGGCGGTACGCAGACAATGCCAGTCCTGATACCTAGGACCATGGCGTGGCCAGGCTCTCGAATGACTAGGTTGAATGGCTAGGGTGGAGTTCGTGACGCGCACTCTGCCGCCTGACGAAGTGTCTAAGGCCAATCCGTGGGACACCGATCGCTTCTGGACGGTTCCCAACGTCTTGTCGGTGATCCGTCTCATCGGTGTGCCAGTCTTCTTGTGGCTCGCACTGGGGCCACGCGAGGATGGCTGGGCTGTCGCGGTGCTTGCTATTGCAGGTGTCACTGACTGGCTGGATGGCAAGATCGCTCGTCGGTGGCACCAGATTTCGCGGATCGGCCAAATGCTTGACCCCGTCGCCGATCGTCTCTACATCTTTGCCACGGTCATTGCGCTGACTCTGCGTGACGTCATCCCGCTGTGGTTGGTTGTTGTGCTTGTTGCACGCGACGTATGTATGGCAGGCCTGGTTCCGGCTTTGCGGACTCGAGGTTTTACCTCGCTGCCGGTGCACTTTGTCGGTAAGGCGGCCACCTTCTGTCTGCTGTACTCCTTCCCGCTGGTGCTGCTGGGACACTTCGGGACCGGAGGGTGGACGGTGTGCCGGGTCCTGGGGTGGGCCTTCGCAATCTGGGGGACGGCGTTGTACTGGTGGGCCTTCTTGCTCTACTTCGTCCAGACCGTTCAGATCGTGCGCACTTTGCCTCGTGTCGAACCTCGGGGTGTCGAACACCGGGGTGAACTGTCGTGAAACAGCGCCCTGACGCGTCGATGGATCTGCTGCGGGAGGTCCGTTCCCAGGCTTTGGACCAGGGATATCAGGAGTATCAGGACCGCCATCCTGCCAGCAGGAAACGGCGTCCCATCGGGGTTGCCTCCGTCGTCATCTTGCTTGTTACCGGAGTGCTCATTGGGATCGCATGGCGCTCAACAGCTGCCCGGGCACCACTGGATGCGCGAGAACGTAAGAATTTGGTGTCCCATGTGCAATCAGCTCAGGCCCATGAATCAGCTCAACATGGTGAGTTGGCCAAGTTGCGGGCCTCAGTGGACGCTATGAAAGCTGCTGCTTCGACACCCATTGACGACAAAGCGGGTCAGGACTCCGCGATGATTCCGATGACGGGCCCAGGGGTAAAGGTCGTCCTCAACGACACCGATGCTGCTCCGGAGGATGAACTCGGTGACGCCGACCTGCGTAAACTTGTCAACGCGTTGTGGCAATCCGGAGCAGAAGCTGTGGCCATCAACGGTCACCGGATTGGGCCACGCACAGCGATCCGATCGGCTGGATCAGCAATTACCGTCGACTACGTTTCTCTTTCTCAGCCTTACATCATTGAGGTTATTGGTTCTCCTCAGACAATCCCGGCGAAACTGGCTGACACCTCTGGAGGTCGTTGGATGGCCTATCTGAGGGATAATTCATCGATTACCTATACGGTGGCCACGATGGATCGGGTTTCGGTGCCGGGGTCGAAAGCGTCGGTGAGTCATGCGAGCCCGCACCGATGACGGTGAGACGATGAACGGCGTCGGCAGACAGGAAGGACACCCATGATTGCGCTGATCGGTTTGGTCGTAGGAATCATTATCGGCATCCTGGTGAACCCGACTCTGCCTCCCGGCCTGCAGCCGTACCTGCCGATTATGATCGTCGCTGCCCTTGACGCCATTTTCGGGGCGGTGCGCGCCTATTTGGCCCACACTTTCTCCGATCGCGTCTTCGTCGTCTCCTTCCTCTCGAATGTCGCCATTGCGGCCCTCATCGTCTGGGTGGGTGACCAGATTGGTGTGGGTTCGCAGTTGTCGACTGCGGTCGTCGTCGTGCTCGGGATCCGGATTTTCACCAATGCCGCTGCTATTCGGCGCGAGGTGCTTCATGCCTGAGCACCACGACCCGAGAGTGCGGACCAAGCGGCACTGGCGCAAAATTGGCAAGGATCTGACCTCGGTGTCGACCGGGCAAATCGTCGTTGCCGTTATCTTGTGTCTGTGTTCATTCATGGTCGTCACCCAGGTGCGTTCCCACCACAACCAGGACGCTTACTCCACCATGAGCAGAGCGGATTTGGTGACCATGCTGGACACCCTCTCGGAATCGTCCCGTCAGCTGGATTCCGAAATCGCTGATCTGCGTGCCACGATGAGGGAACTTCAGTCGGGAGCGAATTCACGCAAGGTCGCGCAGCAGGAGGCTCAGGACCAACTGGCCGGGGCACAGGTTTTGGCCGGTACGGTGCCAGTTCATGGCCCTGGAATCACGATCACCATCGACGACCCGGATGAGAAAGTGACTTCAGACATGATGCTCGACGCTGTTGAGGAGATGCGCGACGCTGGAGCTGAAGCCATGGTTCTCAATAACACAGTTCGGATCGTTGCCAACACGTGGTTTGCCGCCAGTCCCGACGGCCTACAGGTCAGTGAAACAACGATCAGCCGCCCTTATACTCTGACTGTTATCGGGGAGCCTCATGCCTTGCAGGAAGGGGCGCGTTTTCGAGGCGGTTTGGTCTCTCAGATGGAGTCAGACAAGGTGGGAGCGTCTGTCGAGATCACGACCTCGCAGGACCTCACCATTTCGGCGGTTGCCCATCCGCGCGCGATGACCCACGCCACACCGGTGAGATGACCCAGGCATTGAGGCGCTGAGAGCGGTAGTCTGCCAATACGAGGATTTCCGTCGGCCGTGTCATGGAGGTGACGATGACCGAGATTCCCGATGATGTGCTGTGCACCTCGGACCACCTGTGGATTAGACCCGGTAATGGTGACAGGGTGCGCGTCGGAGTCACGGCGCTCCTCCTTGACCAGTTTGGGCCGGTGGAGTCGGTGTCCCTTCCCGACGACGGACAGGAGGTCGTTGCTGGGGATATGTGCGGCAGTCTGGAATTCTCGTCTCGTAGCTGGGAGCTTGTTTCTCCGGTCGCTGGGGAGGTTGTCTTGGTCAACGAGTCAGTTGACGTCGACGTGCTTGAGGCAGACCCGTGGGGTGACGGATGGCTCTTTGATATGAGATTGTCCGACCCCGAAGAGCTCGACAAGTTGCTTGACCCGGACGAATACTTCGCGAGCATGGGGGAGTGACCCCTAAAATGGCTATTCCCGAGACCCCGAGAGCGAGGACGCGAACATGAATAAGTGCCCCATGTGCGGCCACGTCAATGAAGATGGCGCAAACTTCTGCTCCCGGTGCGGGACTCGGCTTGGAGTGCCCATCGACACTCCTGGGGATAACACCGGTGTCATTCCGGCCATTACCGATTCATCGGCGGTTGAGGAGACCTCTCCTAATCTCGATCTGCCTGCTGATGTGTTGCAGGACATCGCCTCCTTGCCGGCTGAGAACGCCATGCTGGTGGTACGACGCGGACCGAACCTTGGCGCGCAGTTCCTGCTCGATCAGGATGAGACGACCGCCGGACGATCCACCCGCTCCGACATCTTTCTCGATGACATTACGGTTTCTCGCCACCATGTGAAGTTCATTCGTCAGCCTGATGGCCGCATGATTATTGAGGACCAAGGCAGTCTCAACGGCACCTACGTCAACCGCACTCTGGTCGATGGTTCTGCGGTGCTGCGAGATGGTGACGAGGTGCAAATTGGTAAGTTCCGAATGACGTACCACACCGGTGGAACAGCGTCTGCTGGCAGCGGGGCTGGTCGCGTCTGATGTCACGATCTGTCCGCACTATCGGGCAGGTGATGAAGACTCTCAAACCGGATTTCCCCGATCTGAGCATTTCCAAGATCCGATTCCTAGAGTCTGAGGGCCTGCTGTCCCCTGAAAGGGCACCGTCGGGATACCGTAAGTACTCTGACTCTGACGTCGAGAGATTGCGGTACATCTTGACGTGTCAGCGTGATCATTTTCAGCCGCTGCGTGTCATTCGCGATCATCTGGAGATGATGGACCGGGGCGAAGAGCCTCCGGTGGCCGAAGCACCGCCGTTGCCGACCGAGAGCGAGGGGACATCGGCTCCGAAGGCTCCGACAGGTCCGGGAATCGTCCAGACTCGTGGCCCCATCAAGATGAATCGGCGTGAGCTGATCCGGGCCTCGGGTATCACTGAGGCCTTGCTCATCGAGCTAGAGCGTCACCAGCTGGTGCGTCCCAAGAGAGGAACCTCATATTTTGGGCAGGAGGCTCTTGTTATCTGTGTTGCAGCCCGACGGCTTTCTGTCTATGGCATGGATACCCGTCATATGCGTGCCATTCGGCAGGCCGCTGAGCATGAGGCCGGTCTCATCGAGCAGGCCCTCATCCCTCATGCTCGTCACCCCGAGCAGGCTTCCAAGATCGCTGCCGAGACGACCAAGGTGATGATGCACGCCCATACGGCAATGGTCTACGACATGTTGGAGCATTGGTCTGCCAACTAGGTACTGATCCTTCAGTGTTGTTGGACCAACGGATCGACGCACTGCCCGCGCTAGGCTGGCCGTATGGTCTTGCTCGAGGTTGCCGAGATCCGGACCGAGCCTGTTTCCGGGGCGGCGGTGCTGCTGTTGCGTGAGGTCGAGGGTCGCCGTCATCTTGCGTTGTGGATCGCAGAGCCAGAGAAGTTGGCCATCACCGATGCCCTCGAGGAGAAGGAGCCGATTCGGCCTTACACCCATGACCTACTTGCGCGGGTGATTGCGGTGCTGTGTGAGGAGGAACCACAGTGCATCATCACAAAGGTTGAAGACGGTATCTGGTATGGCGAGTTGGTGCTGGGGGAGATGAGGATTGATGCTCGGCCCTCAGACTTGGTCGCTCTGGCCCTGCGTCTTCCGGTACCGATCTGGTGTACCGACGAGGTTATCTCCTCGGCTGGAATTCTTCTTGACGCTGGCCCGGAAGACGCTGTAGAGGAGTTCCGACACTTCCTCGATGAAGTCAGCCCGGACGACTTCGGACCTGGACCCTCGACCTCTGGTTAACCTTGAGACCAAGGTAAGACCCCTAGTCAATCGAGTTTTCGTAGCTGAAGTGTGAGGGCGCTGCGAAGCTCTCGGCGTGGCTGGGAGCGCGATCGAGGCTCGCGCCGTAGCGTCGAGGGCGTTCGACGGGGCAATCAGACTCCGCCGCTAAGACCGTGAACAGAACTGGTGAAGGGTGACGAGATGGCAACGGCCGATGAGCAGTCGAGTGTTGAAACTCCCCTCAGCGGCCCCGCGCGTCGTGGCCAAGACGCCCTCTTCGAGGGTGACTTCGCTCCCATGCCAGATGACATCGGATTCCGAGGGCCTGTCGCGTCCGGCGCAGCTGGCATAACGTATCGTCAGCTCGACTACTGGGCCCGAACTGGGTTGGTTCGTCCGGAGATTCGAGCTGCGCGCGGTTCGGGTAGTCAGCGGCTGTATTCCTTCCGTGACATCCTCATGCTCAAGGTCGTCAAACGTCTGCTCGATGCCGGTGTCTCCTTGCAGCAGATCCGGGTTGCCATTGACCATCTGCGCAGCAATGGCGTCGAGGACCTCTCTCGGGTCACCCTGATGAGCGACGGAGTATCCGTCTACGAGTGCACGAGCGACAATGAGGTCATTGATCTGTTGCATGGCGGTCAGGGAATGTTCGCCATTGCTCTGGGAGGAGTCTGGCGAGACGTCCAGGGAAGTCTCGCTGAGCTACCGAGCGAGCGTCTCAACCCGACTGACGACGAGCAGCTCGACGAGTTCACTGCCAGAAGAATCGCCAAGCACGCCTCCTGAACTGGCGGGGAATTGAGGGGAGGTTGTCCCCGGAATTCCTGATGTGCGTGGTCGTTAGGTGTGCAGCGAGGGTGTCTTCCATGGAATGATTCGCGATGAGGAGGCCCCTTGTGAAGGACACGATCGCCGCGATCATGAAGCGGCCCGGCATCGCTCATCTGCTGCGAGCCCACACCCGGTTTACCCGACGCCTCGGCAACCATTTCGCTGCGTCGATCACCTATTTCACGATGTTGGCGATTGTCCCGGTCATCGCATTCGCGTTTGCCATGCTGGGATTGGTTCTGAGCCGGTTGAGTCCGTATCTGCTCAACCAGGTGGTTGATTCAGTCGTGGATTTGGCTACGCAGCAGGCCGACAAGGATCACATTCGCGGCATTATCGAGAACGCGATGAAGGTCGGCGGATCGATTTGGGCTTTCATCGTCTCCATCCTCACCGCGCTGTGGGCTGGAATCGGCTGGGTCGGAAATATCCGTAAAGGAATTCAGGCGGAATGGGCTCCCGACTTTGACATGGTGGCCGATGACCGTGGGTTTTTGCGCGCCAAGCTGTCCGATATGTTGGCATTCCTGGGGCTGCTTCTGGTGAGCCTGCTGACGATCATCACATCCCAGGTTGGCTCCTCGATGGCCGGTCTGCTGGCCAGGTGGACTGGTCTCGACACCGTTCCTGGTCATGGCCTGTTGCTGACTTTGGCAGGTCTGCTGGCCACGACGATTTCCGGTTGGTTGCTCTTCATTTTCTTGTACACCGTTATGCCGCATGGCAAGCCGGTGTGGCGTCCGATTCTGAAGGGGTCTGTGGTTGCAGGTTTAGCTCTGGCTCTCCTGCAGGTTGGTGCTGGATATCTTGTTCAGGCATTCAGCTCCAACAAGGCTGTGCAGGCTTTCGGGTCGGTCATCATCATCATGCTGGTTTTCGACCTCGTTGCTCGCTTGATTCTCTTCATCGCGTCGTGGATCGCGACTGCCAACCAGCCAGCGGTTGCCAAGGAGTGGAACGCCTGTGATGAACCTCTGCTCGGCAGTGACGACTGCAGGACTGTTGACGGGCACTGGGAAGCCGCTTTGGTCGACCGTGCCCGCAAGCAGGCCGAGAAGGACGAAAAGGACGGTAAGGAGGTCCCTCAGCAGGTCGGCAGGTACCGGGTCGTCGAGGGTGCCCCTCGGCAGGTCGATGATGAAGAGGGGACTCCTGCCAGAGGCGTTGCTGATTTGATGTCAGCGACCTTGACCGGCCACCAAAACACTCAGCTTCCGGGAGTCGTCCATCGGGCACCGGAGCCACAGCGGGATACCAGGATTATTCAGCGGACCATTCACTTCGTTGTGACGGCTGGTCTGGCCGTGGGTGCCTTCTTCCTGGGTAGACGTCAGGGCTGAACTGGTCGAAGGGTGGGGGCGAGACGTTGTTCGCTCCCACCCTTCGTGAATCAAAGGATGATTACTGCACTCACCTCAGTGGGCCTGGCCGATTTCGTCGAGCATCGTGACGAACCAATCCGTCTTGGTGTCGAAGGGCTTGCCGCCCTTAATGCGGTCGAAGGCGATGTTGGTGAGTTCGTCGCCATTCTCCTCGTCCTGGCCGATGACGCCGGGTTTGCCGGCGAGAGCGCAGTCGACGGCCAGATCGGTGCAGCGACCGATGAGTTCAAGGTCGGCCTCATTGGACGCAGCCGAACGAGAGAAATAACCCGACTTCTGGACCATGACCTTCTCGGCACCCAGCTTCTCGGCGAACTGCTTGCCGAACCAGGCACCCGGGTTGACTTTGTCGAGTTTGACGTGGCCAAAGGGATCTCGCGGAACCTCTTGTCCGGCCTTTTCCATCTCCTCGATGATGGCGTCGAGACCAGCACCTTCGGACAGGAAGATGGTGACGTTACCGATTTCGTCCATGACTTTATTGAGTCGTGCAGCCTCAGCCTCGAGGTCGATGTGGGCCTCCGGGACGTAGACGGCGTGGACGTCCCAGGCTTCCTTGGACAGGCCGATTTCGGGCAGCCACTGCTGGCTATCCAGCCATTCGCGGTACTTGGCAGCCGTCGCAGCGGTCAGCCAGCCACAGTTACGTCCCATGACTTCGTGGACGATGAGCATACGAGAACCCGAATTGTGTTCACCAACGATGTTCTGGGCGAAGCGGGAGCCTTGCTCGGCGGCGGTCCAGGCACCAAGAGACTGGCGGATCGGGATGACGTCGTTGTCGATGGTCTTGGGCAGACCGACGACGGTCAATCCGTAGTCGTGTTCGGCCAGGTAGGCGGCCAGATCAGCGGCGGTGGTGTTGGTGTCGTCACCTCCGATGGTGTGCAGGACGTCTACTCCGTCGGCGACCAGACGATCGGCGGCAACCTTGAGGGGATCGTCACCCTCGTCAACGAGACCTCGCTTGACCAGGTCAGCTGCGTTGGTGAGCTTGACGCGGGAGTTGCCGATCGGGGAACCACCGAAACGCTTGAGAATTTCGGCATTCTTGCGAACCGTATCAGTGACCTCGAGGAAGTCTCCCTTGAGCAGGCCCTCGTAGCCATGCTTGTAGGCGATGATCTCGACTTCGGGGGCGACCTCGGTGTAGCGCTGGATCAAACCACTGATTGCCGTGGACAGGCAAGGTGCAAATCCACCAGCGGTGAGGAGGGCGACTTTCTTGACGGTCATGGGGAACCTTTCATTCGACGTGCGATGACGCTATTAAGCCTATGGCACGAGTCGAGACGACACACCAGGGGACTAAAAGTCAACCCTTTTCAGCAAGCACAAAGTCGTGCTGGTCTGTGAGCATGACGAGTCATGGGTTATCGCGTCTTGGGTTATTGCCTCTGGTCAGCGTCACAGCGACGGGCACTTCTCGCCGACACAGAGAGCGCGGCGTGAGCTTGTCCGTCGTCGTCACCATCGTGCTTCCGGTCCTTCTTATTGCTGCCGGAGTGGCTGTGGACGGGGCAGAACAAGCGAGAGCAGCTCGTATAGCGCACACTGTGGCGGCAGAGGCAGCTCGGGCTGGATGTGAGGCGGGATCAGCTGCTCAACTGGTGGGACAGGATGGTTCGGGTCTCGCTCGCCAGGCTGCGCAAGAGTCGGCCCGAAGCGCTGGAGCCGAGAGAATGAGTCAGCTGGTGATTGAGGTCAGGGGAGACGCCGTCAGTGTCGCAACTGAAGTTACGAGACCAACTCGCCTGCTGTCGCTTATCGGTGTGACGGAGGTTCATGGGCAGGCTCACGAATTATGCACCTTGGTTCCTCGCTAACTGCTACGCGGTGCCGCTGCGGCGATACGATGGCAGGGTGTCCACGTACTTCCCGGTGCACCCGGAGAATCCGCAGCAGCGCTCCCTCAATCAGGTCGTCGATATCCTGCGCGACGGCGGGCTGATTGCATACCCGACCGATTCTGGTTACGCATTCGGGGCACGACTGGGAAACAAGGACGCTCTGGACCGGATACGCAAGCTTCGTGAGTTGTCTGACAAGCACCATTTCACCATGGTGATGAGCGAGTTCGCCCACGTCGGCCAGTACGTTCAGATGGATAACTGGGTGTTCCGAGCTGTCAAAGCGGCAGTTCCCGGGCGATACACCTTTATCCTCAAGGCAACCCGAGACGTGCCGAAGGTCATGTTGCATCCACGCAAGAAAACTGTGGGTGTCAGGGTGCCCCAGCACGTGACGGCCTTGTCGCTGTTGCAGACTCTCGATGAACCCATTGTGTCGTCGACCCTTATTCTGCCGGGACAAGAGGACCCCATGACTGACGGGTGGCAGGTCCAGGACACCATCGGTGACTATCTGGATGCCGTTATTGATTCTGGTGACTGTGGTATCGAACCGACGACGGTGGTTGATTTCACCTCGGGGGAGGCAGTTATTACGCGCCGCGGGGCCGGTGATCCGACCCCCTTCGAGTGATCGGTTCCTGGAATTGTGATAGCTGACTGACGAAGGGTTTGACGTGCTTGGCCTGATGGGGGCAATGGAGGATGAGGTTCGCCTTATTCGTGAGGACCTTGACGGTGTTGTCGAAGTGGATGGTCCGTGCGAACTGCTGCGCGGCCACTTGGACGCAACAGCGGTAGTGCTGGCCAAGTGCGGTATTGGCAAGGTGAATGCAGCTCTGGCGGCCTCGGCCATGGTCCAAGCTGGTGCTACCAGCATTGTGTTTACCGGTGTTGCTGGTGCCGTGGCTCCCGGTCTGGGAATTGGTGACGTCGTTGTCGGGGACAAATTCCAGCAACACGACGCCGACGACACAGCCTTTGGAGACCCCATTGGCACCGTCCCCGGGGAGCCGGCGTTCTGGAAGCCAGATCCGCAGCTTTTCGCCAAGGTCTTTCAGACCCTGCGATCTTTGGAGGAGCCACGCGGCCACCAGGTTGTGGCCGGCACCATCGTCAGTGGGGATCAGTTCATTGCTCAGGCCGAGAAGGTCGCGTGGTTACGCACGACCTTCAACGCCAGCGCGGTCGAGATGGAGGGGGCAGCCCTGGCGCAGGCTGCCAGCCACCTCGGGGTGCCTTTCGCCGTCGTTCGAATCCTGTCCGATTCCGCTGACGGTGAGGCTGTCTCCGACTTCCCGGCCTTTCTCAATGACGCCGCTCATCGCGGACGCGACTTTGCTCACGCCTTGGCTCGGGCTTGATCGGCTGCTGTCAGGCTCGCACCAGCAGGGCACCGGGGGCCACCCGTGTCCTCATCGTCATTACCTTGCCCACCGGATCACCATCAACCTCGGCAAGGATCGGCCCGGAACCGGACTTCACCAGCGCTGTTCGCGAGGTGGCGTGACGCACGAGACGGTGTCCGTGGCGGTGCCGGGTGACGAAGTGGTTGAAAACGGCGACCCACCCGACGATCCCGTGGGGAGACAGGGTGAGCACATCTAGGTTGCCGTCATCGATGCGACCGTCGGGTACGAGGTCGACCCCACCGGGCAGGACGGAGCAGTTACACACCAACACCGTGCGAGCCCTTGTGACCACCGGTTTACGACCATTGACGCTGACACGAGCCTGGAATCCACGCTGAATGAGGGTCTGGGCTCCTGAGGCCACATAAGCCAGCCAGCCGATCTTGTCTTTCAGACGGTCATCGGTGCCGGCCATCGTTTGAGCATCCATGCCCATGCCAATGATGACGGTGAAGCATATTTCCTCGGACTCGTCGAAACGGACGTAACCGAGGTCGATGGCTCGCACGGGGCGAGTCAGCGCGGCATCGAGGGAAGCGCCTAGATCGGTGTGGGGCAAGCCGAGATTGCGAGCCAACAGGTTGCCCGTCCCCATGCCCAAGATTCCCATCGGGACTCCGGTACCTGCCAGACCAGCCGCTACCTGACGAATCGTCCCGTCGCCGCCCAAAGCCAAGACGAGATCGGCTCCGTCATTGGCTGCCTGCTCGGCCAAACCCTGGCCGAAGTCATCATCGGTGGTGGCAAGGAAATATGGAGTAACTCCCACATGCTCCTGACATTTACTCTCAATGAGAGCGCGCCACTGGGGATTGTTGGCACTCTTTACCGAGTTGTGGATGACCGCCACGGTGCGCGGCTGAGATGTGTGCACCCCGTCAGCCTAGGACATCATCGCAGTTCGCAGACTTTGCCGTCTCAATGCGTGAGGTCAACCCATCGCTGCGTGCTTGGGGTCAGATCCACGGTACGGCCGAGCAGTTCGGCCAGCACGACTGCCATATGGTCGGCTTGCCCGGTTCGACACGCCAGCGTAAGGATGGCCCCCTCTGGCGTGTAATCGACCGACGTGACCTGGTGTCCGGCAGCACGGATGACACCTTCTTCGCGGCCTGCCTGGCGTAGGTCGAGGCGAGTCGTGAAAATGTCCATGAGGACCCGTTTATGCAGCTTTGCCGAGTCCAGAGCGTTGGTCACCGCGTTGCCATAGGCGCGGGTCAGCCCGCCAGCTCCGAGCTTGATCCCGCCGAACCAGCGACTCGTGACTGCAACCACGTCAGAAAGGCGAGACTCATTGCCGGTGTGTGACGCTGTCAGGGCATTCAAGGTCGGTATTCCAGCTGTTCCAGCAGGTTCGCCGTCATCGCTGCAGCGCTGAGAGTGACGATCGGGTCCAAGGACGAAGGCGGACACGTGGTGGCGGGCGTCGTGGCCCTCTCGTCTGGCTTGAGCAATGATCTCGCGAGCCTGTTCCTCGGTCTCGACGCGGACTAGTCGGGTTCGGAAGATCGAGCGTTTGATGTCGAGTTCAGCTACGGCTGGGGCTGATAGGACGGTGTATTCGTTCACGAGACTCCTGGGATGGAGCTAATCATGTCGAGGCGGATTCTCTCCATCTCCTTGGCGACGTTATGCGCATCGAGGTTATGGCTGGAGATCGGGGGCAGTCCGGTGATAAAGATGGCGATATCGGCCAGCACCCGGTGAACCCATGGTACCGGTTTGTCGATCGTGTGCCAGCACACCGCGAGCAGGTCATAACCGGTTTCGGTGACGGTGCGGTCAACCTTGGACCAGTCCTGCAAAGCTTGTGGCGCGTCTGGTCGGGTGGCCGAGAGTAGAGCAGATCCACGGACCAGCTCGTGAACCATCTGATTGCGTTCCACCTGGGCTTCTGGGGTGCTGGTACGCCCATCTGCCAGTGATCTCAATACAGGCATCATCGAGCGCAACGTGCGACGGTATTGACTGCGTACAAGCAGCACAGGTGCCCTTCGGCCAACGACGTGAATCGTGATGATCCCCACGGCCAGACCGACGACCGTCTCAAGGATTCTGTCCCGGGCCAGCTGGTACATCTCATCGGGTTGGGTGAGCGGGGTCATGAGCAGTGCGAAGCAGGTGATGAAGATACAGGCAATGCCGTAATTGCGGGTGACTAGGGCCTGCATGACCCACAGGAAGATGATAATCAAGCCAATTTGGACCCATCCTGACGGTCCCAAGGCCGCCACAGCCAGATAGAGCGCCAGACCAATGCTTGTCCCGAGTACACGGTGAAGTGCCTTGATAGTCATATCGGATCGGGTGGCGTCCATGTGCATGAGAATCAGCACGCTGAGGATGGCCCAGTAGGGATGGCTGGAGGGCAGCAGGATGATGAGCAAGGCAGCGAAGAAGACGCCGGTGGCTGCTCGAAGTGCCAGCATGGTCGGTCGGGAGCCACGCTCCAGCGCGGTTCGGAGGAGGTAACTGGTTTTCGGCCGTCCCAGCGGGGTCCGGTCCAGATGGTCTGGAAGTGACATATCGGCGGACGGAAACGCTTCCAACCGCAGCTTGTGTTCCAACCGCATATGGGCGGTGACCAGGCGGGCTCTCAGTTCGGACAGCTCGGACTTCTCCGATGGATTGTCAGCCCCGGATGAGTGACCGTCGTTGTAAGCCCACCAGGCCTGATGGATGGCAGCATGTGCGGCCGAGCGTAACCGGGCGATGTCGTGGCTGTCGGCGTCCTCATCGGGCTCGCAATAATTGTTGACGGCTGTCTCGGCCTTCTCGACGGCGATCCGTACCGGCCGGTGGGGCGAGATGAAGGAGATCATCATCGACACCACGGCAGCGATGAGGAAAGATGGGCCGGTCGAGGTGAAGATTGTTGTGATGGACCACCCATGACTGGCCATGTAGGCACCAAACGCCCCGGCAAAGAGGATGTTGAGGGGCCCCGGCGGACCTAGCTGCAGAGCGTGCCAAGTCCAGATAATGACGAGGCTCCACGCAGCCAGGATGAGCGGCATGAACCACTCCACCCTCATGGACAACAGGCCGAGATACTGGGACAAGACCGTCGCTATTCCCACGCCTATCAGGATTCGAGCGCGTGACAGCGGAGCGTTGGTGTTGCCTGCCAGCGCGCCCATGGCACCCAACATTCCCATGGTTGCATGGGTCGGGTTGGTGATGAGCGCCATCGTCACCAAAGACACTGCTATCGGAGTGATGATGATGACCGCCTGCTTGTTTCGACCTGGAGCCGGGCGAATCGTGACTAGTCTGTGCAGCAGCTGTCGTATTGACGATGGCTTGTCGGACTGGCTCATCGACGCACCATGCTGGTGCTTGCCATACCAGTGGGTGTCGTACCGTTGCTTGTCGTACCAGTGTTTGTCGTAGTGGGGCGGCCCATAGTGACGGCAGTCGACCACCCAGTGTCGACATCGGTGATGGTTGCTGTGACCATACCGGTTTCGAAGATCGTGTAGAGCTCTTCAATGAGGTGACCGTTGTCGACCTCGTGGACGTCAACCTGGTCAGCGTCGAGCTGGGTGTCGCAGTGTTGCAGGGCCTCATCGAAGGGGAAGACGACCGTGGCGAAGGGAACGAGATCTCCTACTGGTTCACCATTAGTGTCAGTTCGGGAGAACTCCACGAAGCGGAAGACACCAATATTGTGACGGCAGCGGTAGGTTCGCGTGATAGTTGTTGTCCCCGAGAGCCGAGTGCTCTGGTCGGTGAGGACGTCAAAGCCGATGCCTTTTCCGGATTCGGTCTCACGAAACACCCCAAAACCACGGGAGAGACGGTCACGAATACCTAACGTGTCCGCGTCTGCGGCGATGGCCAGACCGATCGCGGTGGCAGACGTTGGGTTGGGAGAGCGGTGGACTCGTCGCCCGAAGAGTTCGCGTAGACGGCGGGGAACGATCGGCAGGGAGGTGGCGCCTCCGACCAGGTGGATACCGGCAACATCTGAGTCGGCGTTGTTGAGCAGCGAAGACAGCGGCTCCATGGTCTCGATGGTGCGATCAACCAGTGGCTGGCACACTTCAGCCACCTCGGAGACCGGAATGCGCAGGGTCGTCGAGTCGAGGTCCACCAGGAGGTTGCGCGACTGAGGACGCAGAGCCTCCTTGGCGACCCGGCATGACTCGACGAGTTCATCGCGATCAACAGACGTCTTGTCAAGATGACGGGCGGCCAGATCGGCCAGCACCTCGTCGAAATCGTCTCCGCCGAGATCATTGAGCCCAACCGAGTCGAGAACCTCAGGACTCTGGCTGGCCATGTTGACCAAGGACGCGTCGAAGGTGCCCCCGCCGAGGTCATAGATGATGACCCGGGTGCGTTTGGAATTGAGATTGCGAGCCTGACGCAGGGCGAATTCCAGCCCTGCTGCGGAAGGCTCATTGACAAGGCCGAGTACCTCAATACCGGCCTGACGTGCAGCGTCCATCGTTACCAGACGTTGCCCGGTGTGAGCGTGAGCTGGGACGCCGAGGACAGCGCGGTGGGGGCCAGGGACGTCTGTGCACGAGATGACGTGGCGTAAGAAGTCGGCCCACAGATCGACCAATGAGATTTCCATCTCCCCGATGTGTACCCGGGTTGACGGGCCAGCACCAGGGGCTGCCAAAAGCCGCTTCACCGAGCGCACACCGGGAGCCCCATCAGCCATTGCCCGGCGGGCCTCAAAGCCGTGAACGAGGGATCCATCGACGACTGCGGTCACGCTAGGAAGGTGGTCGTGTGAATCGCCTTCGGTGTCGAAGAAAGGCAGCAGGGGGTGGTTTCCGTTGTCAACAGCAGCCACTGCAGTGTAGGTGGTACCCAAGTCGATTCCCAGATCCATGGTCGCAAGTCTATGGCTGGGTACCGACACTATTCGTCTGGCTCTCCTCCGCGACGGGGACGGTAGTCGCTCGTATCGTCGTCAGAGTCACCGTCGTTACCATGTCGCGGGCCAGACGGATTGCTATCGGGGCCGGAATCGTCCTTGTGGTCGTCCATGTCGTCGATGGAGCGCAGGTAATCCTCGATTTCGGCACCGATGTCGTCAGCGTCAGGAATGGTGACCTCAGTGGTCCCGAGTTCGCGCTGGGCGATCCGCGAGTCGTACTGTTCCTCGAGTGCTCGAAGCATGGCCTTGAGTTCCTCGGACTTGTCGACTTGGGCGTCGATCTCGGCGCGGACAGTCTTGGCGGCCATCGCCAGAACATTGATGGGTAGTGCCAGACCAGTTGCGCCACGCAGAGCCTCAACCAGGGCCCGGGATGATTCCGGGTAGTCGAGGTCAGCCAAGTAGTGGGGCACATGGGATGCCAGACCGATGACGGCGTGGTTGGTGTCACCCAACTGTTGCCCCAAGACAACCGGGAAGGACGCTGGCATCTGAATGCGGCCGAACGGCGAGGTAGATCCCAGAATGAGTTCAGGACGTGACGCCCATCGGGTGACCATGGCGGGCCGAGTATGAGGGGTCGGAACCGGAATCGAATCAGTGATGACCGTCAGACGGATACCTATGGAGTCCACGAGGTTCGTCAACGACGACACCAAGGACTCCCAACCTAGAGCCGGTTCAGGTCCGTCGAGGAGCAGGAAGGCTTGTCCGAGTTGATCTGTGACCTCGTGAAGGACCAGACGAGGACGTTCATAACCCTCGAAATGGTCCGTATCAAAGATGATGGGCTGACGGGAATCGCGATGATCTAGCAGGAAGTCAATATCGAATTCACCAAGCTCGTGGTGGGGGAGCTGTGAGAAGATCGCGTCGCGTACCCGTGCTTGTACCCGTCCGGTGTCACCGAAAGACTGTACCAGGGTGATGAGGGCGGACACCTCCTGATCGGGACCCACGATTCCGGGATGCCAGCTGAAGCGCTCGTTCTGCTGATCCATGGGCGTCCTCCTTTCCGAGCAATCCCAAGTTGGTATAACTCTGTGAGTCCTCACTCTATTCCGTCTCAAGGGTGGGTAGCCTGACCGCGTTGCCAACCGACAGAAGGACGGACTACATGAGGATGACGCGCCGGGCCGCCAGCGCTGCCGCCGTCGCGGGCTTGTCCCTGCTTGCAGCATGTTCACAAACCGGCGGAGAAGTGCCCGGGGTCAGCGATTCCGCCGATCGTTGGTGGACGGCTTCTCCCTCAGCGGCGAGCCAACCTGCCAGCGCCCTGGAAGTCAAGCCCTCAGACAACAAGGCTGCGGAAAACAAGCAGGCTTCCGGTCCTGTTTCGACGACGGCTGCCACACCGACCCCAGCGGCAGCCAGTGGCCCGTGTGGTTACGCCGTGACCGGCAAAGCAGCTCGCCCGGTTGACATGCCTCGATCCGATCAGATCGAGAGAACAGGATCGACAACCGTGACGTTGACGATCAATGATGCGCCGGTGGTGCTGACAGTAGATCGCGCCCCCGCCCCATGTGCCGCGAACTCCTTCGTGTCTCTGGCTGAGCAAGGGTTTTACAACGACACCTCGTGTCACAAGCTGTCGACCGGAGCCACGAAGTACCTGCAGTGCGGCGATCCCTCCGGTACCGGTAACGGTGGTCCTGGTTACTCCTATCCGGTTGATAAGGGGGCCAAGACCGGAGGATCAATCGGCGCGGGAACTCTAGTTTTGGTGGCAGATTCCCACCACCGTCTCGGATCGCAATTCGCCTTGGTCTACGGGGATTCCACACTGCCGGATTCCTTCCTCGTCATCGGCAGTATTGATCGCGAGGGCGTCGACAGTATCTCTGACATCGCTGATGAGGGGGTCGCTGGAGACGGGAGTTCTCCCAAAGTCGATACCCGTATCGGTTCGGTGGTGATGGGCTGAGTCTCAGCAGAAAGCTGAGCCTTTCCGGTGGCGCGATAGAAAAGCAGCCAGGACCTGTACGAAAACTCCGGGTTGGTCCGAATGCACCCAATGACCAGAGTTTTTTACTCGAATCCGGTTCACCTGGGGAAAGAACTCATGCATGGCCTGGGAATGATCTGGGCCAACGTAAGCAGAATCCTCGGCAGTTATCCACAACACCGGTCCATCCCAGGTTGCGTTGACTGGCGGCCAGGAGCCAATGTCAGACAGCCCGTTTCCCAACAGGTCAAGGTTCATTTGCCAGTACCAGTGATCGTTCTCACCGGTCTCATGGCGTAAGTTCTGCAACAGAAACTGGCGGATCGTCGGGGAAGGAACCTCGTCGGACATCTGTTCTTCAGCCTGTTTGCGGGTGGTCAGACCGCTCAGATCTACCGACTTCATGGCGTGGACAAGGGGGGCCAACCGGGTGAGAGGAGAACTTACCGGCGCCATGTCGACAACAGTGAGGCTGTGAGCCAGGCTCGGATAGTCCAACACTGTTCGCATGACGACCTTGCCACCCATCGAATGACCTAGCAGATGTACCGGGCGATCCCCGCTGGTCGTCGTCACCGTCTCAGCGAGGGATTCGGCCATAGCGGGATATGACAATTCCTGGGTCCACGGCGAACGGCCATGGTTGGGCAGGTCGACCAGGATGCACCGGTAGGCGTCAGGATCGGTGGCGAGGAGATCTTTAGCTACTCGGGTGAAGTTCTTTCCCTGCCCGAAAACCCCGTGGCACCAGTAGACGTCCTGTTCGCCGTTACCAAGGATGGTCAGGTGAAGCTCATTCATGGACGCGACCTCCAACACCCGGTATGCCAGTGACGACGTTCCTCGACCGGAGACATAGAGAACATCGACGGTTCGTGCGGCCAGGCAACGACATGTGGGGTCCCCGGCTGGATGGGATGGAGACACCCAGGACACGTGTAAACCTTAAGAGCACGGTCGGCAGGCACCATGCGTACCACGTGTTGACCGTCCCTCTTGTGTTCAGAATGTGGATGACTGGCCGCATTGAGGGGTCGAGGCCGACGCTGCCACTTGCGTGAACCATGATGACGACCCATATGGTCCATTGTGCCGCACCTGGGGTCGGCGGCGACGATGGTGACAACAACTATGAGGCTTTAGAGGTTCGAGATAGCGGTGCAGTAGAGTCCGACATTGTGCGCCTTGTCATTGCCCCATGCCAGGTCGACTACACCGGCCGTCTCACCGCTCATCTGCCGTGGGCGAAACGGCTCATCGTCGTCAAGTCAGACAATTCGGTAAGTGTCCATGCCGACGATCGGGCATACAAACCGCTGAACTGGATGAGTTCCCCGTGTACCTTGACTATCCGTCCTTGCCGATCTGACGAGCCTGCTGTTGGTGTTGACGCCGACATCGAGGAGGTTTGGGAGGTTGACGCTCCTACCGGAGACCACCTGCAAATCTTGCTGGGTACGAAGATTCTTGACGTGACTGAAGAGCTGGGGGTTGATCCTGGCTTGCAGAAGGATGGAGTGGAGGCCCATCTTCAGCAGCTACTTGCCGAGAATCCGGACACCTTCGGAGAAGGCTGGTCCTTGGTTCGACGCGAGTACATGACCCCTATTGGTCCAGTGGACTTGTTATGTCGTGACGCCGAAGGTGTGTACGTGGCCGTCGAGGTCAAAAGGCGCGGCGAGATCGACGGGGTAGAGCAGCTCACCCGCTATCTCGACCTGATGAACCGTGACCACCTGCTGGGTGATCGGGTGAGGGGAGTATTCGCGGCTCAGAAGATCAAGCCGCAGGCGCGCACTCTGGCCGCCGATCGCGGAATCGAGTGCGTCACCGTAGACTATGACGCCCTACGTGGCATGGACCACCCGGAAGACCGGTTGTTCTGAGTTCAGGTCATTGCCGGTTTCAGCTGAAAGGTGTGGTCCTCGATCAGATGGCCGAGGACCATCGACACTCCGGGAACGTACCTCTCAGCTTTGGGACTTGACGTCGAGAATCTGGGTCCTTTCATCATCGGACTCAGTGTTATCTGATTCCGTGTCATCAGAACCAGGCTGTTGAGCAGCGGTAGCCCCATTGTGTCTCTCGCCGTTCTTGGCCCCGTCATCGCGAACTGCTGGAAGCACCTGAGTGGCCTGATCGTTGACGGTCGGGGGATTGGTGTTGGTCTTGTGAGCCGGATTGATGATGACGGTAGCGCTCTCGGTGCCATCAGATTCCGATTGCTCAGCGAATGGATCAGTATCTGGATAATCGTTTTCGGCTTCAGCTGCCAGTGCCTTGAGGTTGCTGAGCTGGGCGATGACGGTCTTCTTGCGCTGAAGTAGAGCAGCGGTCTCGCGTTCCAACTGCTCCTTGCGCCAGGCGTATTGCTCTTCCAGGCGTTCCTTCATCATGGCTGCCTGACGGTGAGCCGTGGCAATGCGGTTCTCCGCGTCGCGGGCGGCCTGGTTGCGAGTGGACTCAGCCTCCTCGAGTGCGCTTTGACGGATGGAGTCTGCCTCTTCGGTGCTCTTGGCCACGGCTTCGCTGCTGGCTTCCTGATGCGCCTTGGCCTGTTTGAGCAGCTCATTGATCTTGGCCATGGCCTGGTCGTGGCTGGTGTGAGCCTCTGCGGTAATGGCTGCGGTCTCCTCCCGGGCCTTCTGGGTAATCTCGGCAGCCTCATGGCGGGCGGACTGAGTGATTTCAGCAGCCTCGGACTGGGCTTTCTCAATCATCTGCGCAACCTGGGCGCGGGCGTTTTGGTCAATGACCGACGCCTTGGTACGGGCCTCGGTAACGATGGCCTCGGCATGGGTCCCGGCCTGTTCGACGATGGTTCGGGCTTGTAGCCGCGCCTGCTCGACGGCGGCTCGGGAATCCTTGGCAGCCTGGTCACGCAGCTCACGTTGATTAGCCAGCCCGGCAACGCGAATGTCGTCGGCCTCGGTCTGGGCAGCAGCACGCATATCAGCAGCGACCCGGCGGCCCTCCTCCTTGATTCGCTCGGCTTCGTTGCCGGCGTTGGCGACGATCTCCTTGGCCTGTGCTTCGGCAGCGGTGAGGATTTCGGTGGCGTGAACGCCCAGACGCTTGAAGTCGCTCTGAGTGGCTTCAGCCTGGGCCTGAGAGACTTGCCCGCGTAGGTGCCGGGTGAGTTGTTTGAGAGTTGAAACCTGTTGTTCGATCTCCCGGACATAGTTGTCGACGCTGGTGCGGTCGTAACCCCACATCGCATGGGTGAAACTTCCGGCCGCGCTGGCGGTGTCATCGAAGAGGTTGAGTCCGGTGTCCTCGTCGAACTGGCCGTCAGAAACGTCTTTTGTGCTCACCGATGGTCCCCTTCCATTAGGCGACTTCAACGGTACCAATTCGATCCGGATGACAACGGTGCAACTCACCGTGACGAGACGAACCCCGGGGATATTGTCCCCGGGGCTCGATTCTCACTGTGACGGCGTGGCGTCAGTCCTTGTAGGGCATACCACCGGCCGGAGGCTCGGTGACCTCGATGAGTAGGCCGCCGGTGTGCTTCGGGTGAAGGAAGATGACACGGGATCCAGCGGTTCCGGTCGAAGGCTCACCGATGAACACAGCGCCGCGCTCCTTGAGGGTGGCGATGGTCTTGTCCAGGTCGTAGGTGCGGTAGCACACCTGCTGGATCATGTTCTTGTTCTTGGAAATGTACTTTCCGATGGTGCTGTCCTCGCTAAGAGGAGCAAGCAGCTGGACGACGGTGCTCTCCTCGCCGCGCTTGCCGGTGGCGAGCATGGCCTCCTCGACACCATGGCCTTCGTTCTTCTCGCGAAGAAGGACGTGGAAGCCGAGGACGTCGCAGTGGTACTTGATGGCCTCGTCCATGTCCTTGACGGCGAAACCAACGTGGTCGACACACGCAAAGGGATCGTTGTTGAAGTTCTCCATATCTCGATTGTTGCACTGCCGGACAATGTTTGGTTAGCCGGGGTGAGAATCGGACACAAGTATCTTTGGCACCGTATGCGGTTGTGGTGCTGTCCATGCAGCGGTCCTGGTGATGTCAGTCCTGTTCGGCGTTGCGAGTGGTGCAGAGCAGATCATTCGGGAGACAATAGTTTCGCAGTGCCCCTGTTCTCTTCCCCGGGCCACGTGCCGAGCAAGGAGCCTTAGTGAAGAAGACCATCCACATGATAATCGTTGTATTCCTCGTCGTGTTCTGTCTGTACTACGTCTTCACGGATCCAGACGGCACGGCCCGAGTCATTCATGGCTTCTTCAGCGGCCTGTTTGGATTCATCAGGGCGCTGGGCGGGCAGTCCTAATCTTGCGCGACGTCATCCGGCGTTTCATCGACCCCGACGTTGACCGTCACTTATTGGTCAGCGAGGGGGAATACGTCATCGACGAGGTTCCCAAGCACTGGATCGTCTTGGTGGCACCGACTTTCGCCATGGCGTTGGCTGCTCTGCTGTTCATCTCGATGGTTTTTGCGCAGCGGTGGTGGGGCATACCTTTCGTGATGGGACTCGCGTTGGCAACGTGGGGAGCGTTGCGCTTTCACCTGGACCATATGGACCGTTTCGTCATCACCAATATGCGCGTGTTCCGTGTGCATGGCATTTTCGACCAGCACCTGGCGACGATGCCCATGACCCGTATTCTTGATATCTCCGTTGAGCAGCCCTTCCTTGGCCGTTTGCTCGGTTATGGCCATTTCGTCTTCGAGTCTGCGGCCCAGGATCAGGGGCTGCGTGAGATTGACTACGTTGGTCACCCCGAACAGCGCGACCTGACGATTCAACGCGTCATTCAGATGGCCGGGCTGCGGACCAACCTGGCTCACCCCAAGTGATCGTGTTCCCCATCGCTCTCTGACAGCCGATCTCTGGCAGACATGGCTTCGCCCCGACCACCGGTGGTCGGGGCGAAGCCATGTCTACGGTGTCGTTGCCGCGATTTAGCTGTTGAGAGCCTTGCCGACGATGTCGCGCGCCTCGGCCTGCACAGCGGCCAGATGGTCGGCGTCACGCAGGGATTCGGCGTAGATCTTGTATTTGTCCTCTGTGCCGGACGGGCGTGCCGCGAACCAAGCATTTGCGGTGACGACCTTGATACCCCCGATGGGAGCACCGTTTCCGGGGGCCTTGGTGAGTATCTGCTCGATCTTCTCGCCTGCAATGGTGTCGGCAGAAACGTCATCAGGGGAGAGGGCCTTCAGGCGAGCCTTCTGCTCTCGACTCGCATCGGCGTCAACGCGGGCGTAGTAGGACTTGCCGAAGCGGCTTTCGAGATCGGCGTAGTGCTCAGAGGGGGAGCGTCCGGTAACGGCCTTGATCTCGCTGGCGAGCAGTGCAAGCAGGATTCCGTCCTTATCGGTGGTCCAAGTCTGGCCGTCGAGATCAAGGAAAGAGGCTCCAGCAGACTCCTCACCGCCAAATCCAAGGTCTCCGCGCATGAGGCCCGGGACAAACCACTTGAAGCCGACCGGTACCTCGACGAGGCGACGACCGAGGTCAGTGGCCACCTTGTCGATCAAGGAAGAACTCACCAGGGTTTTGCCGACACCGGCATCGGGTCCCCACCCGGGACGATGGGCGAAGAGGTAGCCGATTGCCACTGCCAGATAGGCGTTCGGGTTCATGAGTCCGGCGTCGGGAGTAACAATGCCATGACGGTCGGAGTCGGCGTCATTACCGGTAGCGATCTCGTAGGCATTTTTGTTGGCGATGAGAGAGGCCATTGCGGCAGGGGAGGAACAATCCATCCGGATCTTGCCGTCGGTGTCGAGGGTCATGAACCGCCAGGTCGGATCAACCTTGGGGTTGACGACCGTCAGATCGATACCGAGATGATCGGCAATGTATTCCCAGTATTGCACCGAGGCTCCACCCAGCGGGTCAGCGCCGATGTGTACCCCGGCCTCCTCAATGGCGTCGAGGTTGATGGCATTGCGCAGATCATCGCAGTAGGCGCTGCGGTAATCGAAGCGAGAGACCTCATCGCGTACTTGTTCGTAGGGCTTGCGACGGATACTGGAAGGATCAGCGAGAAGGTCGTTGGCACGGTCAGCGATCCAGGCGGTGGCGTCAGTGTCGGCCGGGCCGCCGTGCGGCGGGTTGTACTTGAAGCCACCGTCGCGAGGCGGGTTGTGGGAGGGAGTGACGACGATCCCGTCAGCCTGGCGCCCCTCACTCAGGCGGTTGTGGACGATGATGGCTCGCGAGACTGCCGGGGTCGGGGTCCACTCGTCGTCATGCTCGGCAATGACCTCGACGTCGTTGGCACGCAATACCTCGATGGCAGTGGTCCATGCGGGCATGGACAAGGCGTGAGTGTCCTTACCGATGAACAGCGGACCGTCTATGCCCTGGGAGGCGCGATACTCGACGATTGCCTGGGTCGTCGCGGCGATATGGGCGTCATTGAAGGCGCCGTCCAAGGAGGATCCGCGGTGACCCGAGGTGCCAAAGACAACCATCTGGTCCGGGTTGGAGGGATCGGGAGTGATGTCGTAGTAGGCCGACAAGAGGGCATCGACATCGATGAGATCGGATTCTTGGGCAGGTTTCCCAGCACGTTCATGAGCCATGGGGCCATTGTCTCACCGAGTGGTGCGCCCGGGTAAGTCGTCGCGAGGATTGAAGTCGATGGCTCCCTCAGCTGTCGCCAATGTCACCGTTCGGCACAGATGTCACGGAGTATCACGAGAGGTCTGGTTGAATGGATGACATGTCTTCTGACTCGATTCATCGTCATGATGCCGTCGATCTGTCGGGGCTGGCAGCCGCAGCCGGTTCCCCGGACTCTGCTGCCGGGCCTGCTCCTGCCGGTTCAGGAACCACCAAGACTTGGGTGGTCGAGGGCACCGAGAAGAATTTCAACTCGTTGCTTCAGAAGTCGGTACAGTACCCGGTGCTTGTGGAGCTGACGACGCCGAAGGCCCATGGGGCGCAACAGATGTCGTCAATACTTCGTCGCGTCACCGACGAGGCCGCTGGCAAATGGTTGCTGGTACATATCGACATAGACGCTCAACCGCGATTGGCCCAGACCTTGGGCGTGAAGGCCGTCCCGATGCTTATCGCCGTGATTGGTGGACAGCTGGCACCGCTGGCACAGGGCACGATCGATGAACAGCAGTTCCGCCAGATCACCGATCAGGTGACTCAGGCCGCAACGGCCGCTGGGATGGTTGGTCGCGCCGAGCCGGTGACGGTCGAGGCGAGTAATGATAAGCCCGCCGGTCCTGATCCGCGTACCGTCGAGGCCGAAAAACTCTTGGACGCCGGGAAGTTCGACGAAGCCGTTGCGGCTTATGACGCGTTGTTGGCTAAGGAACCCAATGACGCAGTCCTCATTGCCGGGCGCAATGGGGCGGCCTTGTTGGGTCGGCTAGACGGCAAGGACCCGGCCACGCTGCTTACTGCCGCCCAGCAACATCCCCACGATGTTCAGGCTCAGCTGGCCGCAGCTGATGTCGAGGTCATGGGTGGAAGGGCCGCTGATGGATTCAATCGGATCATCCAGGTGGTTCGCACCACGCAGGACGAGGAGCGAGAAGCCGCTCGTATTCGCCTACTGGAGCTATTTGCCATGGTGGGGCAGTCCGATCCGGATGTGGCAGCGGCGCGACGTTCGCTAGCAGCGGCATTATTCTGACAACCGCATGGAAACGTGGTGGCGGCCCGGGAATATGCCCCCGGGCCGTTAGCATATGGGAGTCGCTGTGGTCTCAACTGAGCTGGACGTGTCGGCGTCGACCAATAGCATAGGAGCCATGGTCTCGATCCCATTCGACGAGAAGTTCCATGCCGTTTTGTTTGACCTTGATGGCGTCCTCACTCCTACCGCGCTGATTCACATGCGTGCCTGGGGTGAGATGTTTAACGAGGAATTGGCCCATCACGAGGGCCGCGCCCCTTACACCGATGAGGACTATTTCGCTTACGTCGACGGTAAACCCCGCTACGACGGGGTACGTGACTTTCTTGCCAGTCGCGGCATCACACTCCCGGAGGGTGAGCCTTCCGATGGTCCCGATGTTCATACTGTTTGTGGCCTGGGTAACCGAAAGAATGAGCTGTTCAACGCGGTGTTGGCTCGCGACGGCATCCAGCCTTACCCGGGGTCCCGCCGGTGGGTGGACCTGCTCCATACCCGAAGAGTCGACATGGCTGTGGTGTCGTCGTCACGGAACGCTGCCGAGGTACTCGAAGCAGCCGGAATGAGAGATGATTTTTCGGTGCTGGTTGATGGTAACCGGTCGAAAGCGGAGAACTTGCCCGGAAAACCTGCCCCCGACACCTACCTGCGTGGAGCTGAGCTGCTCGGGGTGCCCGCTGGTCAGTGCGTTGTCGTCGAGGACGCGGTCTCGGGGGTGCGTGCCGGAGCAGCGGGTGGTTTTGGAATGGTGCTTGGCGTTAATCGTGGTGTCGGTACAGACCGGCTGCGTGAGGCCGGTGCTGACCGAGTGGTTGATGACCTTGACGAGATGGCTGAGGAGATGGCATGACGCGAACGGGTACCGACCCGATGGATCGATGGCGCTTCCCTGACGATCCCTGGGCGATAGTCGAGACCTCGCCAAGTACCGATGATCTGGGAAAGACGGAGACCTTGTTCTCGGTCGGCAACGGGTATCTCGGGATGCGTGGTAATCCGTCTGAAGGCCGAGATTCCTTCGCTCATGGCACTTACATCAACGGGTTCCATGAGATTTGGGACATCCATCATGCTGAGAACGCTTACGGGTTTGCGCGCACCGGACAGACGATTGTGAACGTCCCTGATGCGAAACTTATGAAGCTCTATGTTGACGATGAGCCGTTGCTGCTCAGCGTCAACGAGATCCAGTCGTACAAGAGGTGGATCGATTTTCGCGAAGGAGTACTCCGCCGCGAACTGGTGTGGCGTACCCCAGCCGGCAAACTGTTGCGAGTTGCGACTTCTCGAATGGTCTCCTTCACCCACCGTCACATGGCTTTCATGACCATTGAGGTGACGATGTTGGAGGGGGACGCTCCCATTGTCATCAGTTCTCAGATCCTTAACCGTCAGGACGGTATGGATGAGTATCACGGTCGTCCTGAGGATTCAGAAACGACTGATGATCCTCGGCAGTCCCGGAAATTTGCCGACAAGGTTCTCGTTGCTGACAAGGATTGGCACTCAGACCGCCGGATGATCCTGGGGTTCCACACGGCCCGATCTGGGATGACACTGGCTGTTGGTGCTGACCATGAGATTACGACCGACAATGAGTATGTCTCCCTCATCGACACCGAGCCTGGGTGTGGCAAGCGGGTTTACCGGATTGAAGCCACTCAGGGCCGTCCCATCCGGGTCAACAAGGCAGTGGCCTACCACTCTTCGCGTGGAGTTCCGGTCCATGAGCTGTTCGACCGTGTCCGCCGCAGTCTCGATCGGGTGCGCGAGCAGGGCCATGAGATCTATTACGACGAGCAGCGTCATTGGCTCGACGGTTACTGGGCGACGGCTGATGTCGAGATCGAAGGCGCGCCGACTGGCATTCAGCAGGCGGTGCGCTGGAACCTTTTCCAGATCGCTCAGGCTTCAGCCCGTGCTGACCAGCTCGGTATCCCCGCCAAGGGTGTGACCGGATCCGGCTATGAAGGCCATTACTTCTGGGACACCGAGGTCTACGTCATCCCAATGTTGACGTACACCCATCCGAGGATCGCTGAGAATGCGCTGCGGTTCCGCGTCAACACCCTGCCCCAGGCCAGACGACGAGCCGAAGAACTGTCCGAGCGGGGAGCTCTCTTCCCCTGGCGGACCATCACCGGTGAGGAAGCGTCAGCCTTTTACGCGGCAGGTACGGCTCAATACCACATCAATGCTGACATAGCTCACGCAATCATGAATCATGCCCGCGCGACAGGGGACAAGGCTTTCCTCTTCCGTGATGCCGCTCCGGTTCTGGTGGAGACGGCCCGAATGTGGGCAGATCTGGGCTTCTGGCGGATTAACGGTGGCCGGGAATTCCACATTCATGGAGTGACTGGTCCCGATGAATACACCACGGTCGTCAATAACAACCTCTACACCAACGTCATGGCTCGAGCGAATCTCATTGACGCCGCTAGCGTCATGAGGCGTATGCGCGATGAAGACCCACTGTGGTACGAGCATTTGTGCTCCGAATTGGGCCTCTGTGAGGACGAGGTCGGTGGTTGGGAAGAGTGCGCCGCCGGAATGGTCATCCCGTTTGATGACACCTTCGGTATTCATCCCCAGGACGATCAATTCCTGTCCCGGGAATTGTGGGATCTCAAGAACACCCCCGACAATAAACGTCCGCTGTTGCTGCATTATCATCCGCTGGTTATCTATCGGTTCCAGGTGCTCAAGCAGGCCGACGTTGTTCTGGCCCTGTTCCTGCAGGGTGACCAATTCACCCAGGCGGTGAAGCTTGCCGATTTCGAGTACTACGACCCGATCACCACAGGTGATTCGAGCCTGTCGGCAGTGGTTCAATCGGTGATGGCAGCTGAGGTGGGTCATCAGGAAATGGCCATGGAGTACTTCCTTGACGCTCTCTACTGCGACCTAGCTGATACTCATCACAATGCGTCGGATGGCGTTCATGTTGCCTCTACCGCTGGTGTGTGGGGGTGCTTGGTCCATGGATTCGTAGGTATGCGTAATGATCGGGAAAACCTGCGTTTTGATCCGCGTCTGCCGGCACAGTGGACTTCAATCAAGCACCACATGCTCATCGGGGATTCCCATATGCTCGTAAAGCTGGAACGTGACGCGATCACCTTCCAGATTCTGTCGGGACATGACCGCGAGGTGACGGTGCGTGGCGAGCTTTACCACATTGGTGTAGAGCCGGTTCGGGTTCCGCTGAGCGACCAAGGGCCGCTTCGTCCTAGCTTGCGCGGAACGCACCCGGTTTCGGGACTGCGGCGTGCAGACGGTTCCCTCGTGACGGCGGAGGTTCCTGGAGGCATCGCAGAGACCATCGTTTCCTCCCCGATTCTGCCAGCACGGGAGTGATGGGGAGTCCTGTCGACATCTGCCGAGGCGTCGCTCAACAATGCGGGCTGGGGCGTCGACGGTTGATGACGTGGCGGTGTTGGGGTAGTGACGCCGTGGGACTCAACAACAGTCGTGTGGTCATCGAGGCTGTGTAGGCATCCTCCTTTATGAACAGCTGCTCTTTCGGGGCACCTCAGTTGTGACTTGCGTCAATTTTGTGCAGTTGCGCCAGTTTGCACGGCGCAGGTGTCCAAGACTGGCGCAACTGCATGACGAGGGAGGCCCCGATCACCATGTTGTCACCTCCTGCACCTTGGAAGAGTCATGAACCAGTAAGGGTCGCCTCGTAACGAGGCGACCCTTACTTCGTGTCCTAGCAGGTGCTAGTTGATTCAGTGGTTGTAGCGGCGACGCACAGCGTAAGCCGCGCTACCGGCCACCAGCAGTGTCACTCCACCTACCGCCAATCCAGTCAGCGGAGACTGGGTCTCGCCCGAAGCACCCGTACGCGGGAGCTGGGTCGGAACAGCAGTCACCTGAGCAGACTGTGACGGGGCCGGGGCCTTTGGCGCGGCAGCAGGCTGCGACGGGGTAGGCGTCGGTGACGCAGCCGGCTCCTTCACCGAAACCGTGACCTCATCGAGGACCTTGCCATCGCCGTCACGCACAGTCACCTTAATGACGTCGCCAGGCTTGGCGGACTCATCAGGAGTCACCTTGATCGTACCGGTCTCCGGATCGATCTCAGCCTTACCGGGGCCATCGGTCTCGACGGTCGTACCTTCAGGAACATCGCCACCAGTGTTGGGGATGTCAACCGGCTCGCCAGGAACCGTCGGGGTATCCGGCCAGTCAGAACCAGGCGCCTGGGGCGCGGTGACGTTGACGCGGGAGTTGACGGTGTCGAAGGTGCCGTCTGGGTAGAAGACGTCAACCCGGACGGTGTAGTGGCCGGGGGTGACGTCTTCGGCTGGGGAAGCGGTGATCTTGCCGGTGGTTTCGTCGACGGTGATCCATTTACGGACTTGTTCGTATTGGGGGGTGGGGACCCATTTGAAGGTGGTGCCTTTGGGGAATCCGTCTTTTCCTTCGGTGTCGGTGGGGGCGGGGCCTGTTTGTGACTGGCCGGCGACGACGTCGAGGTCTTCCCACTTGGGCTGGTTGTTGTCAGTTGCCTGGGGTGTCTCCTCAGCAGCCACAGTGCTGGCATTATCGGGGTCGGCCGCATACGCAGACGGGTACAACAGGCCCGTTACAGTTAATGTCCCTCCGACCGCCAAGGCGCATAACCCTGCTACGGACTTACGCGCACGCTTACTTGAACTCATCAGTACTCCTTTATGATTATTTGACTTCTTAATCTAATTCTCGATGTGGTACCGGCACTTTTAGTGTGACGTCGTATTACACATTCGATCTCTTGGTCTTCGAATAAAATTTCCAAGTCATATGGTCTGTACACACTGCCCGGTTGCGGCTAGCCCAGTGGAAGTACGCAAACGTGATCCGTGGGTTACGCCAGGATCAGGATTCTACCACTCGTTTTCTTTCCTTCCGAAAAGGAGACGTGCTGAGCTTCAGGCTTGGCATGGGGTGATCTAGTAATCACACCAGCTTGATTTCCTGCACCTTCATGCGGTGGGTGGCATGGCCGCCCCAGTCCTAGATTGGGACCCCGACGGTTGGTTCCGCCGACACTTGGATATCTCTGTTGGCGCGAGACACCCAGAGCGTTGATCGTCTCCCTGTCGAGACGTGCTGCTACAGCGGAAAGCCATTTTCGGTGGCGCGTGGGGTGGAGTCTGTCAGCATGGCTGCGATACGGCGGGCCGATAGTGCGGTGACGTGCTCGGAGACATCATCAGGATCCACCCAGTGCAGATGGCCGATTTCGCCGTCGGCAGGAGTCATGACGGCAGTGTGGGAGGGATCGACGACACCCGCGTCATAGATGAACTCGATGGCGTCAGACCATCCCAGGGCAGGCGGCATCCAGTCGATGAGGACGGGAGTAGCGGGGATGTCAAGGGTGACTCCCAATTCTTCCTGACACTCTCGAATAGCTCCAGCATGGGGTGATTCCACCGGCTCGACGACGCCGCCGGGAAGTTCCCAGTCCGGTTTGTAGGTCGTTTCGCACAACAGGACACGCCCTTTCTCATCGCGAACCAGAACGTGAGAAATGACGCGTTTGGTGGGCAGCACCGAGTCAAGCATCCCGGTGTGGCCGGTGCGGGTGTAGATCTCATCAGTGGCTAATCGGGAATAGACGAATTCGTCTACCCAGCCGTTGTCTGCGCTGCGAGCCTGCCGCAGTCGTCCCTCCCGCCGATATCCGGCCCGGTGCAGGGCATGGATGACTTCTTTGTCGTCGACGGCCACGCGGGCCTCAAGGCGACGCACATCATGTCCAAGGATGGCATCGTCGGATGCTAGTGAAATTGCTCGCGTCAAACCCTCTGGATATGGCGGATCGTCGAGTAGGAGACGGCCCGAGTCATCCACCACCTCGACCTGGATCCGAAAGTCGTCGGGATCGGACTGGTCATCGACCACGAATCATCCTCCTTGTCAATGTCACTGCATTCCCGCGTCACCAGGCAGCGCAGCAGTTGCCACCGGATCGTGGCGTAGCCACACCGAACCCATCGGTGGGACGCACACGGTGGCGACGGCAGGGAACCGATCAGCGTCCGGTAAAGGTGTGGCAATGACTTGGCCGAGGTTGCCGAATTCCCCTGTCCCGTCATACTCCAACGCGTCGGTGTTGAGGATTTCTGACCACACACCTTCTTTCGGCAGTCCAACCCGGTAGTCAGTCTGCGGGTTGGGAGAGAAGTTCGTGAAGCAGGCGATTGTCGATCCGTCCTCACTGCGGCGAAGCCACGAGAACAGATTGTTTCCAGCGTCGTCTGCGTTGATCCACTCAAATCCGCGCGGATCACTGTCAAGCTGCCACAGCGCGGGGTTCTCCTTGTAGATCTTGTTGAGGTCGCGGAAGAGCCGCTTGAGGCCGCCATGGCCCCACAGATCAGCGACGAACCACTCCAAACTGACCGACTCATCGAACTCGTGACGTTGACCGAACTCTTGGCCCATGAAGATGAGCTGCTTGCCCGGGAAAGACCACATATAGGAGTAAAAGGCTCGCAGGGAGGCAAACTGCTGCCAATCGTCACCCTGGATCTTGCTTATCATGGACCCTTTGCCGTGCACGACCTCGTCGTGACTGATCGGCAAGATGAAGTTCTCCGAGTATTGGTAGACCATCGCGAACGTCATCTCGTTGTGATGGTACTGACGATGGAAAGGATTGAGCCCCATGTAGCGCAGGGAGTCGTTCATCCAGCCCATGTTCCACTTGAATCCGAACCCCAGGCCGCCGTCATCGACCGGCTTGGTGACACCGGGAAAGCTCGTCGACTCCTCGGCAATCATGAGGATACCGGGGTAGCGCGAATACAGGTGAGAGTTGACGTAGCGAAGGAAGTCGATGGCTTCCAAGTTCTCGCGACCGCCATACTTGTTGGGCACCCACTGGCCCTCTGGGCGGGAATAGTCCAGGTACAGCATGGAGGCGACGGCATCGACGCGCAGTCCATCGACGTGAAACTCGTCGATCCAGTACAACGCATTGGAGACCAGGAAAGACTTCACCTCGTTGCGGCCGTAGTTGAAGATGTAGGTGCCCCAGTCCATGTGCTCACCCTGACGCGGGTCGGCGTGCTCATAGAGGGCGGTGCCGTCGAAGCGGCCCAAGGCCCACTCGTCCTTGGGGAAGTGGCCGGGAACCCAGTCCACAATGACGCCGATACCGGCCTGGTGCAGCTTGTCAATGAGGTAACGCAGATCATCAGGGGAGCCGTAGCGGCTCGTCGGGGCAAAGTACCCGGTGACCTGGTAACCCCACGACGGAGCGAAGGGGTGCTCTGCCAGCGGCATGAACTCCACGTGGGTGTAGCCCTGCCACAGCACGTAGCTGACCAGCTCATCAGCCAACTGGCGGTAGTTCAACCCGTGACGCCACCCGCCGAGGTGGACCTCGTAGATACTCATCGGTTCAGCGTGGGCGTGGGAGGCCTCACGGTGGGAGATCCATGCGTCATCATTCCACTCGTAGTGGGTCTCGGTGACAATGGAGGCGTTGTGCGGGGCCTGCTCGCAGTAGCGGGCCAACGGGTCGACTTTTTCGTGCCAGTTGCCCCACTGATCCTGAATGCGAAACTTGTAGAGGGTACCTTCGCCGACTCCCTCAATGAAGGTGCCCCAGACACCAGATCCAGGGATGAGACGCATAGGATCTCCGGTCCACCAGTTGAAGTCGGCAATCACCTCGACGGCCCGGGCGTTGGGAGCCCAAACAGCAAAACGGGTTCCGGTGATGGGGCCACGTTCGTCGTCATCAATGGTGACCACATGAGACCCGAGCCTCTTCCACACCTCTGTGTCCCCACCGGAATGGAATCCCTCGAGATCCCAACCGGTGAGTCCTCCGAACTCATCGTGAGCCATGTCGTCCTCCTGGCACGTCATTGGTGTGGGTATGGCCATCAGGTCTGTGACCCGACGCCGCTATATGGGTGGGCGTGAATACCACTAATTTTGCCCCATCACTCGTATGGCTGTCAGCGGGATGTCAACCCAGGTCGGCCGATTGAGGGTTTCATAGACGACTTCGTAGCCGGCCTTGTCAGCTTCATAGGCGGCCAACACATCGCGTTCAGCGTTATTTGGCTGACCATAGCCGTCCAAGAAAGCCTCGCGGGCTCGTCGTGCCCACGCCAAGGTTTCCGGTGCAGTGGGCTGGGGATGAGCCGAAGTGGCGTACGACAGCGAGCGCATCATTCCTGCCACATCACGCCACCGGGAATCGGGCAGTCGACGCTCTGTCAGCGGCTTGAGCGGCTCACCTTCAAAATCGATGACCCGCCAACCGTCGGGAGTCAACAAGGTCTGACCGAGGTGAAAATCCCCGTGTACCTGCTGAGCGGCAAGGTGGCGTCCACGCAGCTTGTCGTAGCGGGAGATGATGAGGTTTCGGTACGGTTGGAGGGCCGGGGCTGCCGCTGTCGCGGCATCGAGGCGGCGCACCATGGCGTCGGCAATCTGAGTGCCGTCCAACTCGGCTGTCGCGAAGGTCTGTTCTAGAGCGCAGTGAATGGTTTTCAGGCATCGCCCCAAGTCGGCGACAAGATGAGTGACGTCGGCCAGATCAGCGGCCTGCGAGGTGATGAGTTCCCAGCCGTCCTGAGGTTGTGGGAACCTTTCGATTACCATGGCCAGATCGGTGTGACCGTCTTGCTCGCCCGGGATGTGTGCGGATATGTAGCCGTAAAGCTTGGCCACTGAGGAAACGTGGGCGTCATTGAGGCTGCGGTGGATGGTGATGTCGAGATTGTCACCGGCTTCCAGGCGGCGAAACATCTTGATGATGGTGGTGCCGACGATGATCGAGGTATTCGACTGCTCGCCAGCGAAGCGCGTGGCGGTGGGTACCGGTCCCGGAGTATTCCCAAGCCGGTGCAGCTGCCAGGACCCGTCAGCTGCCTGAGGATCGCGTTCAAGGATGGTCCTGGCCCAGGCGGTGAGGGCTTCCTCATCAGTGGTGGCGTCAGTGACGGTGACGGGCTGACCATGACGATGAATCTGTGCGAGTCCCCCAGGAGTAGCGGGTCGCAGGGCCAGCAGAAGCTGGTAGTACTCCTGAGGGAATTGCGGATAACACACGAGGGCAATGACGGGCACCACCGACAGATTGTCCTCATCAACGACGGGAGCCAGCGGAAGCAGTCTGGCCAAAGTGCCGTCTCTGCCTTTGCCGGAGAACCACCGGGCGGTGCTGATATGGACCCAGAGCCGGTCACGGACCTCTGGGCTGTCCCACTCGGTCATGTGTCTCCTTTCAGCCATCGGGCGGTATCGCGGCTGTCAGTGTCCCGTCGGCTGCAACCGGGTGGTCATGAGGTGATCTTTCGTATATGCAGGATGTGTGCCGGCTGGGCCGGGTAGAGCCTGACGAAAGCCTGCTGCTGCCACGTGAAATCGGCACCCGTGAGTTCGTCGTGGACTGCGAATGTGTCGTCGTTGTTGAGTCCAAGCGCAGCCATGTCCAACATGACCTGCGACTCCACGCCCCACACCGGGTCCAGCGAGACGACGACAATCACGACGTCGTCCCCGGCCTTCTTGGAGAAAACGAATACTTTGTCGTGTGGGGCATGGTGAATCGTGGTGTCACGCAACTGCTGCAAAGCCGGGTGCGCCCGACGGATCTCATTGAGACGAGTGACGAGCAGCGTGATGTTTGGCTGACAGTCAAAGTCGCGGGGACGGTACTCGTACTTCTCGGAGTGGGCGTATTCCTCGCGTCCGGGCAGCGGTTCATGTTCGCAGATCTCGAACCCGGAGTACATACCCCACGACGGACTCATCGTCGCCGCCAGGATGGCACGAATGGCGAATCCGGCCGGGTTGCCGTCATTGAGATAGATCGGGTTGATATCAGGGGTGTTGGTGAAGAAATTCGGACGGTAGAAGTGCGCGGTCTGGTGCGAGACCTCATCGAGGTACTCCTCCAACTCCCACTTGGCGGTTCGCCACGTGAAGTACGAGTAACCCTGCTGGAAGCCGACCTTGGCCAAGGCGGCCATCATTTCAGGACGGGTGAAGGCCTCGGCGAGGAAAATGACCTCTGGGTGGCGACGATGTACCTGCTCCAGCAGCCAGGCCCAAAAGCTGACCGGTTTGGTGTGCGGATTGTCGACTCGGAAGATCGTCACGCCGTGGGAAATCCACAGTTCAAGTAGCCGCAGGCATTCGTGGTAGATACCGTCCGGGTCATTGTCGAAGTTGATCGGGTAAATGTCTTGGTACTTCTTCGGTGGGTTCTCCGCGTAGGCGATGGTGCCGTCAACTCGGGTGGTGAACCACTCTGGGTGCTCTTGTACCCACGGGTGGTCCGGCGAAGCTTGCAAGGCGAAGTCCAGAGCTACCTCCATGCCTAGGTCATGGGCGCGAGCAACGAAACGATCGAAGTCCTCAAAAGTTCCCAGATCTGGGTGGATGGCGTCATGGCCGCCAGCCGACGAACCGATGGCCCATGGAGAACCGGGATCGTCTGGACCTGGGGTCAGGGTGTTGTCCTTGCCCTTGCGAAAGGCGGTTCCGATGGGATGAATGGGCGGTAGGTAGACCACGTCGAATCCCATCGCAGCAGCGGCATCGAGTCGCTCCCAGGAGGAATCGAAGGTGCCGGAGACCCAGTGACCGTCCTCACCCATATGGGCGCCCTGGGAGCGCGGGAAGAATTCATACCAGGAGCTGTAGAGGGCACGACGCCTCTCGACTCGCAGTGGTGTCGGGATGGTGGGAGAAGTGAGGGGACGCGGGGCGTGGGCGCGCATCGCCTCGCAGAAGACGAAGGTATTGATGACCTGGCGCAGCGAGTCCGGGGCACGGTCAGGGGTCAGGCTAGAGTCAGCTTCGCTGAGAACTGCCACGGCAGCTGCGTCTCCGGTCTGTTCGGCGTGCGTGATGGCCTGGTCGATGAGGGCGTGGCCCTCGGCACAGACGAGCTCGACGTCGATACCGGCGGCCAGTTTGGCGTCGGCATTGTGGTGCCAAGTGCCCCAAGTATCGGACCATCCCTCGACGTGCATCGTCCAGTCACCCTCGGCACCGGCTGAGACGCGGGCTTTCCAGATGTCCAAGCCCCAAGGCTCGACCTGGTGCATATCGGTGATGTGACGGTTACCGTCCGGATCGGTGAGCACGACGCTGGCACCGACTGCGTCATGGCCTTCGCGAAAGACATTGGCTGTGACCTCGAACTCCTCGTCGACGACGGAGTAGATCGGCAGCTGGCCACCTTCGACCTCAGGACGGACATTGTGGACGGGGATCCGCCCGAAGCCACGAAGCGGCGGACGACCAGGGACGTCGATGGCCGAGGTGGTCGCCAGGAGAGCCTCATCATCTGAGGTGGGTGCGGCGGCGTGACGCGGTGACGGCGTCTTGGGGGGAAAAACCGATTCCGGCGACTCAGCAGAGGCGACAGGATCGACCGGTTCGGGTGAGTCCTGCGGGCCGGGAAGGTTCACCTGAACGTTCTTGTCCTTGGGGTCATTATCGTGTTGACGGCGATCTCGCCTGTTGATCCTCCACACGGAGCATAGGCTACCGTGGCCAGTTCCGACTCGTCATGGTTCGCAGCCGCCTTTCGAGGGCAAACTCATGTGCCACGTGCTGCTAAGAAGGTGTGAAAGGTGTCTGCCGAGCAGTGAATCTCAGCAGCCAACCTCAGTCATTGGCGTGGAACAGAGCCGATGTTGCACTCATGGTCTGCCGCGTGTGCGCTTGGGGCGCACCTGATCGGTGAGACCTTCACTGATGGGTGTCAGCCGCCAAAGCGGCCTGCATGACGACCACGCACCTGCTCGGCAGGGTGATCGACAGACCAGCAGGGACGGGCTCGTCTGGAATCTCGCCGGGCAGGACCGTCGAGGCAACCACCTGCCAGGACTGGCCCCAACGCGGACTCGGCAGGATGACCTCGACGGGATGGTCGCCAGCGTGGAACCAGACGAGGAAGGCCTCGTTGTCGTCGCTGGTGTACATACCCAAGGTACGACGGCCCTCGTCATGCCAGTCCTCAGTGACCATCTCGCCGCCATGACCGGAGAACCAGGCAAGATCGACGCGCCCGGCATCGGACGAGTGGCCCACCGGGTCATGGTGACGATAGATCGACGGGCGAAGAACAGGATGGTCGCGGCGCAGAGCGGTGAGGGTGCGGACAAGGTCGGTGACGTCGGACCAGTCCTCGGCGTCGTCCCAATCCAGCCACGAAATAGGAGAGTCCTGACAGTAGGCGTTGTTGTTGCCTTGCTGAGTACGGCCCATCTCGTCGCCGGCAGTTATCATCGGGACACCGGTAGCCAGCAGCAAAGTAGCAACGAAGTTGCGGACTTGACGATGACGCAGCGTGACAATGGCTTGATCGGTGGTCTCACCCTCCCAGCCGCAATTCCAGGACCGATTGTCATTGGACCCGTCGTGGTTGCCCTCACCGTTGTCGTGATTGTGCTTCATGTTGTAGGTGACAAGGTCACGCATAGTGAAGCCATCATGGGCGGTGACGAAGTTGACGCTCGAGGTTGGCTGACCGTAGAGATCTGGGGATCCGGACAGCCGGGTGGCTAGTTCCTCGACCCCGCAGACGGCACCGCGCCAGAAATCACGAATGTAATTGCGGAAGTGGTCATTCCATTCGCTCCAATGTGGGCCCCAGGCGCCGACCTGGTAACCGTAAGGGCCAAGATCCCACGGTTCGGCGATGTGCTTGACTTTGTTGAGCACCGGATCGTTGACGAGGGCTTGCTTGAATGGATGGTTCTGGTCAACCCCGTGGGACTCGTCGCGGATGAGGGTGGTTGCCAAGTCGTATCGGAACCCATCAACCCCCATCTGGGTGACCCAATACCGCAAGGAGTCAAGAACCAGAGCAAGGACTTCAGGATGGGAGGTGTCGACCGAGTTACCGCAACCTGTGACGTCGTAGTCGTTGCGGTGGTCATTGGTGAGTCGGTAATAGGACTCGTGGTCGATACCGCGGAAGGACAGAGTAGGTCCCTCGTGGCCGCCTTCACCGGTGTGGTTGTAGACCACATCGAGGATGACCTCGATCCCAGCTTCGTGGAAGGCTGTCACCATCTCCTTGAATTCGCGCACCTGGGCGCCCATGGAACCGACCGAACAGTAGGCGGCGTGAGGAGCGAAGAACCCCAAGGTGTTGTAACCCCAGTAGTTCGACAAACCACGTCCGACAGCGAAGGGTTCTGAGACGAATTGTTGGACCGGCAACAATTCAATGGCGGTGACACCAATGGAGGTGAGGTGTTCGATGACCGCTGGGTAGGCCAGACCGGCATAGGTGCCACGCAGATGTTCAGGCACCAGGGGATGCAGGCGGGTGTAGCCCTTAACGTGGGTTTCGTAGATGACTGACTCGCTGATGTCGCGACGGTGAGCGATGGGCTTTGGTGGCTCGGTATCCTCGATCACCACGGCCAACGGGACAGAAGTCGCATCGTCGGTCGGGTCCGGCTCGTAGTTCGATTCCGGGGTGTGGTCCATGATCGGCCCGTGGTAATCGACACCGGCGGTAATGGCCTTAGCGTAAGGGTCGAGAAGCAGCTTGGCCGGATTGAACCTCATACCACGGTCAGGGTCCCACGGACCGTGAACTCGGTAACCGTAGCGTTGGCCGGCGGTCACGCCCGGGACCTCAATGGTCCACACACCATGCTCGTCCATGGTCATGTCGTGATTGACCTGTGACCTGTCATCTGCCACGAGTGCCAGCTCGACACGCTCGGCGCGCGGTGCCCACAAGCCGAAACGGCAGCCGCCGTCAACCAGGGTAGAGCCGAGCGCGCTGGTGTCGAATGGCGCCGCGTTGGTGTCGGTCACAATAGAGGCCTTTCGTTGGGGACAATGGTCGGAACGTCAACAGAACGACGAATAACTTTAGTCACAGTCGGCCGCTGGGTCCGCAGCAGCGACAGCGCACAATTCCATACTTCGCCAATCGGCAGTAACGTCAAGGAGTCGTCAGGAAGGATAAGGCGTGTCGCAATCGCAGCTCGGCTCAGTACATCACGTTCGTGCCTATTTCGACCACGCGGCGACCTCCCCGCTACGTCCGGAAGCCCTGCATGCCATGGCCGAACTGGTGCCCGGAAACCCTGGCGGAATCCACGGATCAGGGCGTGCCGCACGCGCTTTGCTTGAAGACGCCCGAGAGGAGATCGCCAGCCTGCTCGGCGTGGGTCCGCTGGAAATCGTGTTCACTAGCGGAGGAACCGAGGCGGACATGTTGGCGGTGATGGGAGCGACCCAGCACGGCCACGCGGTTGTCTCGGCGATCGAACATCCCGCTGTCTCCACGGTGAGTTCTCCGTGGCTGCTAGGTGAGCGCGTCACGGTGCTTCCAGTCGATCGGAATGGGGTCGTCGATCCTGATTCGCTTGCTGCCGCTGTGCCTGGCAATGACCTCGACGTTGTTTCGGTGATGGCCGTCAACAACGAAACCGGGGTATGTCAACCCGTCAGTGACATCGCGGCGAAGGCCCATCAGGCCGGAGCTCTCATGCACACTGACGCAGTTCAAGCCCTCGGTCATATCCCGGTGAACTTGGACCAGTGGGGAGTGGACTTGGCGTCTTTTTCTGCCCACAAGATCGGTGGTCCCGTCGGTATCGGGGCGCTGTGGGTTCGCAGGGGAGTTGAGCTGCACCCCGTCTCGCCGGGAGGTGGGCAGCAATACGGGATTCGGTCCGGTACTCAGCCGGTGGCGTTGGCTCGAGGGTTCGCGGCTGCTCTGCGGGCTTGTAGTGATGAGTTTGATGTCATGACGGCTCGCTGGCAGAACTGGCGGCGGCGCATTGTTCAATCGTGCCAGCAAATCCCAGGGGTCAGTGTGGACCAGTCTGCTGCGACGAGTCCTACCATCATTCACCTCAGCATTGCCGGGGCGCGAGGAAACGATATCGTCATGCTCGCTGATCGGCACGGAGTCGATCTGTCAGCTGGATCGGCTTGCCATGCCGGAGTTTCTCGACCCTCACCGACAATGCTGGCGATGGGCCGTGATGACGAGACAGCGGCCTCAGGGGTTCGGATCTCGATGGGTTACACCACCACTGAGGCTGACGTCGACCGGTTGCTCGCCGTTTTGCCGGCAGCCATCTCCCAAGCCAGCGGTGCGCGGTGAGTTGTCGTCACTCCCTATCATCGTCTCATAGTCAGCACCGATCCACACCACTGCACATCCATGGAGAGGAATCACTGTGAAGGTTCTCGCTGCTATGTCGGGAGGAGTCGACTCCGCTGTCGCTGCAGCCCGCCTCGTCGTCGCAGGACATGATGTCACGGGTGTGCATTTGGCGTTGTCGCGCAACCCGCGCTCGCACCGGGAAGGATCGCGAGGGTGCTGCTCCCTGGAGGATTCCTTTGACGCCAGGCGGGCTGCAGACAGACTGGGAATTCCGTTCTACGTGTGGGATTTCTCCGACCGCTTTGCTGCGGAAGTCATCGACCCCTTTATCGCCGAATACCAGGCAGGGCGAACCCCTAACCCCTGCTTGCGATGCAACGAGAGGATCAAGTTCGCCGCTCTGCTGGAACGAGGACTCGACCTTGGCTACGACGCCGTTGCCACCGGCCATTACGCCCGTACCGAGGTCGTCGACGGTGTGACAAGGTTGTATCGGTCGGTCGATCCAGGCAAGGACCAGTCCTATGTGCTGGCGGTCTTGAACCAGGACCAACTGTCCCATTCGCTCTTCCCACTCGGGAACTCCCTCAAGACCGATGTCCGGAAGGAAGCAGCCGACCTCGGTCTGTCGGTGGCTGATAAGCCCGATTCCAATGACATCTGCTTTATCCCGGACGGCGACACCCCCGGTTGGCTCTCAGAGAAAATCGGCTCGGCCGACGGAGAAATTCGCGACGAGTCCGGCGCCGTCGTCGGTCACCACAACGGGTATCACCACTTCACTATCGGACAGCGCCGTGGACTGCGACTAGGTATTCCTGCCCCGGACGGTAAGCCCCGCTATGTCCTCGACATCGAACCAGTCAACAACACGGTGGTCGTCGGTGGAGCAGAAGGGCTGAACGTCAGCCATATCGAAGCCATCCGCCCGGTGTGGTGTTCTGGCGAGCCTGCTCAAAGGTGGAACGGTCAAGTTCAGGTGCGCGCCCATGGCAACCCGGTTGACGCCACCATTGCCACGGTTGCCGGCGGAGTCGCAATCGACCTTGAGGAAACACTGCGCGGAGTCGCTCCCGGCCAGGCTGCGGTCTTCTACGACGACGACCTTGTCGTCGGATCGGCAACCATTTGCGGGACCGACCGAGCCGGAATGACGGCGGAGCAAGCAGCATGATCGCTAGCGGGATCGGATCCTTACCGGGCACTGATATGCGTGGCGCTGTGGCCGCGATGACGGAAATCTTCGATGAGCTCGTTCCGCTGCCCGAGTTGCCGGCTCGTGGAGTTGGCGCTCACATGATTGGGCGAGCAACAGCTTTCCTCGTCGACCTACCTGTCGATCACGGACCAGGCGGATGGCGGCTGGCCGATGCTACCGATCATGCCGCTCGTTCCGCGCGTTCCTTGTTGCGAAGCGACCTTGACGACCTCGAGGAGGTGTTGGCAGACGAGGAGGCCACCGTCAAGATCTCGGTGACCGGACCTTTGACCTTGGCGACGGGTCTGCACCTGCGTTCCGGGGAGTCGATTCTCGCGGATTCGGCTGCCTTGGCCGACGTTACGGCCAGCTTGGCGGAGGGGATCAGCCAGCTGCTGGCGGAGCTGCGTCGTCGGATGTCACAGGTGACCTGGGCGATACAGATTGACGAGCCTGCTGCACCTGGCGTGCTGGCAGGATCCATTCCCACTCAATCGGGTTTGTATCGCCACCCCGCGATGGAAGCCACCACCGCGACCCGACTGTGGCACACAGTTATTCGTGGTTGCGGCGATCTTGAGGTGGGAATGCACTGTTGTGGCGATCCGATCCCGTGGACGCTGGCAGGAAATGCTGGATTCTCGACGATGTGGTGTGACATCACTGACGCTATCTCCTTTGATTCTGCTGCACACCTTGATTCTGCTGCGCACCTTGATTCTGCTGCGCAGTGGGTGGAGTCGGGAAGACGCCTGGGCATGGGAGTGATCGACACCATGAAAGTCGACCAAGTGCCGTCAGTTGATCGTCTTATCGACCGCGTGTTGTGGCTGGCACGACGCATTCAGGTTGACCCCACACTGCTGCGCTCAGGGGTTATGACACCTGCGTGTGGACTCGCCGGATGGTCACGCAGTTCCGCCGCCGAGGTCTGTCGGACGCTGAGACGAGCAGCTGACCTTGTCGATGAGCAACTGGATCAAGCGGGTTGAGCGGGTAGGGTTCCGAGCGTGGGTTTCTTCACCAACCTCAACCTGGACGGCCAAACGCCGGAACGTACCCGGCCGCGTTTAGGCGAGAAGCAATGGGCCCCCTCCGGTGTCCCGACAACGAAGCGCAAGAAGGTGCAGCGAGTTCTCGCACCCATCGCCTTCGTCATTGCTCTCGCGGCGTTGGTGGGGGTGGGGTACTTCTTCTTCAGAATGCTCGTCATGGGCGGATGACGAAAGCTTCGGCGGGCCATTGTCAGATCGTTATGCGTCAGATGATGAGGTGAAAACCGTACTGGGTCGCCAGGGCCAAGAGGTAACACCTGATGAAGAATCCGACGGTGACCCACAACGAGAACCACCAGAAGTTCATTTTGGTCGTTGCCGCATAGATGACGACGAGGTAGACAGGCGGAATACCGGTAATGGCCGAGAAGAACAGCAGCGGCATTCCCCAGCGCGGTGTTTCCACCAAGTGGGCAGCCGTGTCATTCCATCGGCGTAGTCGCCACCGCCAGGAGCCCTCTGGAACCGGCTTGGGCTCCTTGTGTTTGATCCATCGTGATTGCGACCCCCGCCGGATACCGATGAACATGATCTGCTTGCCAACGCCGTGACCTAGCGCAAGTCCCAGGGCGACTTCCAGAGGGCCCAGGAGTTTGGATCCCAAGGCGCCAACGATGAACAACTCGGAATTGAGCACGGGCACCAAACTGGAAGCCACGCCGAAGGCGAAAGCTGACAGAACCTGGTACCAAAACTGCCAGGTGAGATAGACCTCCATTGGGCCTCAGTTGGCTAGGGCAGCCATGTGTTGTAGGCGGTTGAGCTCGGAAGCCAGGAATCCCGGACCGCCCTGGCGTCCCGCGACGAGACAGCGTCCTCTCGACAGGGGGACGACCGCGATCACGGTATCACCCCAGCCGGGCATCCAACCTGCCTCAAGCTCGGTGACATGGGAACGATTCATCGGCGTCAGGCGTGCGATTCCATCAGGAGTGAATTCAGGAGATAACGCAGTGGAAATGATGACCTGTCCGTTGTCGTCAAAGAGTGCCGCCCACTGGGTGTGGAAGACGACCGGAACAGCTCCACACAGAATTTCAGCAGAATGCTCCGGATCCTCAGACATCCGATTCAACGCTGCAATATCGGATTCAATACTCCAGTTTTCCGGATACCTACTCAGCCACAGTACTTGAACACCATCCAGCATGTCGCAGGCGGATACCAAAGTGTCAGGCATCGTGGTGGGGGGAAGAGTCAGCATAAAATCATCGACGACGTATCCGTCACCGGTTTCGACAATCTCAATTGCGGATATGTCGGCATCGGCAGTGCCCATGGCGGTCGCCACCAAGCCCAGCGAACCTGGCGTGTCTGGCAGCTGAATACGAATCATGAGCACTTACTCATTGTTGCGGGTTAATCCGATGATCCCAAACTGGATGGGTATTCCGGCGGGTCATCATCGGGAGGATGTGCTCATCTGGCGGTCGTGTCAGTCAGTAGTCCTAGGATGGTCCGAGGGTATTTCCGCCCCCATGCCGTCAACCAGGAGATTTATCGTGGCCCTCACGCCGGATGACGTCGTTCGCCTGGCCGGCCTGGCACGCATTGACCTCACTGACGACGAGACCTCGTATCTGGCTGTTCAGCTTGACGCGATTCTCGACGCCGTGGCCGCAGTGTCAGCCGTCGCCACCGACGACGTGCCACCTACTTCGCACGCTCTGCCGTTGTCTAACGTCTTTCGTGAGGACGTCATCAAGGAGTCAATGTCGGCTGATGACGCCCTGGCGATGGCTCCGCGCAGCGAGGATCAGCGCTTTCGCGTGCCTCGTATCTTGGACGAGGAGGCGCAGTGAACGAGCTGTTGACCCTGACCGCCGCCGAACTCGGTGCACGTATCGCCTCCCGCGAGGTCTCCAGCGAAGAGGTTACCCAGGCCCATCTGGATCGTATCGACGACGTTGACGGGAGCATTCATGCTTTCCTGCTGGTCGATCACGACGGTGCTTTGAAGGCTGCCCGCCGTATTGACTCTCGCATTGCAGCCGGCGAGAAGCTGGGCCCGCTGGCTGGTGTCCCGCTGGCCGTCAAGGACCTCTTTTGCACCAAGGGGCTGGCTACCACGGCGTCCTCTCGAATGCTGGAGGGGTGGATTCCGCCCTATGACTCCACAATTGTCACCCGATGTAGAGATGCCGGCATGGTGATCTTGGGCAAGACGAACTTGGACGAGTTCGCCATGGGATCGTCGACCGAAACGTCCGCCTTCGGCCCTACCCACAATCCGTGGGACCTGGACCGCGTTCCCGGCGGTTCGGGTGGTGGATCGGCCGCCAGCTTGGCTGCATTCGAAGCGCCGTTGGCTCTCGGTACCGACACCGGTGGATCCATCCGCCAGCCTGGCGCGGTGACTGGCACCGTTGGTATCAAGCCGACCTATGGGTCGACGTCTCGGTATGGCGTCATCGCAATGGCCTCCTCCTTGGACACTCCTGGCCCCTGTGCTCGTACTGTCGTGGACGCAGCTTTACTGCACCAGGCAATGGCCGGTCATGACTCAATGGACCAGACGACTATCGACCAGCCCACCCCGGACGTCGTAGCGGCTGCCAATCAGCCAGATGTCTCAGGTATGCGGATCGGGGTTGTCAGCGAATTTGCCGGTGACGGATACGACCCTCAGGTCGAAGCACGCTTCAACGAAGCTGTTGAGATCTTGACAAAGGCAGGTGCCGATATTGTCGAGGTCTCCTGTCCCAACTTCGACCTCGCCCTGCCTGCCTACTATCTGATTCAGCCCGCCGAGGTCTCCAGCAACCTGGCTCGCTATGACGCCATGCGCTACGGACTGCGCGTTGACGACGATGGTGAGCATTCTGCCGAACAGGTCATGCGGGCCACCCGAGGTGCCGGATTCGGTGCCGAAGCCAAGCGACGTATCATCCTTGGCACCTACGCCCTGTCAGCCGGGTATTACGACGCCTACTACGGTTCGGCCCAGAAGGTTCGCACCCTCATCCAGCGTGATTTTGAGAATGCATGGCACAGCTGTGACGTGCTGGTTTCTCCGGCGACCCCGACCACGGCTTTCCGGTTGGGGGAGCGCACCGCTGACCCCATGGCGATGTACCGCTCTGATCTGTGCACTATTCCGGCGAATATGGCTGGTAGTCCTGCAGGGGCCTTCCCCATTGGTCTGTCCGAGACCGACGGGATGCCGGTTGGTATGCAGGTCATGGCCCCGATTATGGCTGACGAGCGCGTCTACCGAGTCGGTGCGGCCCTGGAACAACTGTTGGACGAGAAGTGGGGTGCCCCGCTGCTTGCGCAGGCTCCCGAGCTGAGGGGAGAGGCACGATGACTGATGAGCTGCTGCCCTATGACGAGGTGATGGCCGATTACGAGCCGGTCATCGGGCTCGAGGTTCACGTCGAGTTGTCGACGGCGACCAAGATGTTCTGCGGATGCTCCACTGACACCGAGAAGGAGCCCAATACCAACGTTTGTCCGGTGTGCTTGGGGCTTCCCGGATCCATGCCAGCCATCAACGGCCACGCTGTCGAGTCGGCCATTCGCATTGGCTTGGCCCTCAACTGCAAAATCGCCGAGTGGTGTCGCATGGCCCGCAAGAACTACTTCTATCCGGACATGACGAAGAACTACCAAACCTCTCAGTACGACGAGCCGATTTGCTATGACGGCTGGCTCGACGTCGAGGTCGACGGCAAGACGTATCGCGTCGACATCGAGCGTGCCCATATGGAAGAGGATGCCGGCAAGTCTCTGCACGTCGGTGGTTCTGACGGGCGTATCTCCGGTGCCAGTTACTCCCTCATGGACTACAACCGGGCTGGTGTCCCACTCATCGAGATCGTCACTAAGCCGATCCGCGGGCTGGGGGACAAGGCGCCGCAAGTGGCACGTGCCTATATGGCTCAGCTGCGCGACATCATGATCGCTCTGGGAGTCTCCGAGGCCAGGATGGAGCGGGGAAACCTGCGGTGTGACGCCAACGTCTCCCTCATGCCGCGTGGTAGCACGACCTTGGGCACTCGCACCGAGACCAAGAACGTCAACTCGCTGCGCTCGGTCGAGGGAGCCTTGACCTACGAGATTCAACGGCAGGGATTCGTCCTTGCTGAGGGACGCAAGGTCCGTCAGCAGACCCGGATGTGGCAGGAAAGTGGCGAATACACCATCGCCGGGCGTGACAAGTCCGACGCTGAGGATTACCGCTATTTCCCCGAGCCTGACCTAGTGCCCATCGCGCCTTCCCGGGAGTGGGTGGAAGAACTGCGCGCCGGGCTGCCCGAGTTGCCAGCGGCCAAGAAGGCTCGCCTAGCCTCTCAGTGGCAGTTCTCCGAACGAGAGATGACCGCTGTCATCAATGCGGGTGCCCTTGACCTGCTTGAGGAGACTGTCAACGCCGGATGCCAACCTGCTGCTGCGCGTAAGTGGTGGCTCACTGAACTGTCACGTCGCGCCAATGAAGCAGGGGTGGAGCTGTCAGAGGTCGGTATGAGTGCGTCCCAGGTGGCCCAGCTGCAGAAGCTTGTTGACGACGGCACCCTGACCGATAAGTTGGCTCGTCAGGTCATCGACGGTGTCATCGCTGGAGAGGGGGATCCCCAGCAGGTCGTCGACGGACGAGGGCTGGCGGTCGTTTCAGACGATGCTGCCCTTGGGGCGGCGGTTGACGACGTCATCGCGGCGAATCCGCAGATTGCTGAGAAGATTCGTGGCGGCAAAATCCAGGCGGCGGGTGCCCTTATCGGTCAGGTCATGAAGGCCATGAAAGGACAGGCAGATGCCAAGCGGGTCAGGGAACTCATCTTGGAGAAGCTCTCCTGACCTGGTGACGGTCCGGGGCTGCGGTCACCCTGGCCTATTACCAGCCCTATTCAATCCGTTAGATACTCAATCGAACTGATTTCGTGCGCTTCGACCCTCACAACGAGTGGTCGGAGCGCATGAATGTCGTGATGGTTTGTGGTTCGCCCAACACATCCACCTGCGCAACCGAGAGACGCCCGGTCAGCAGTAAGAGGATCTCTGAGGGCTTGCCGACGATGGTGACGATGCGGTTACCAGGGTGCAAGGTGACAGGGTCTGCCAATCCCGTCATTTCGACACGCACACCCACCGGGGAGCGACGAGTCAGAGCACGTCCGTACTTACGGATGATCTCGGCCAGTCGAAGCTCGACGCGCTGACCCAAGTGCCGAGGCTGCCAACCTGGTTGGGCGCGAAGCAAATCCTCATGGTGGATGAAGTACTCCAGCGAGTTGGCGGCCGCGTCGAGACCGGGAATGCGGAAGACCGAGAAACGACCTGGGCCGTGGGCAAATCGTGCCACGAGATCTTCGAAAGAACCCGAAGCTTCCATCTTCTCTGCACGAGCGTGGGTGACGACATCGAAAATGCTGACGGCCATGCCGGGGATAGCCAGCGGGTCGTTTTCACGCAGCAACATGTGGGTCAGCAGGTCACGGGCGGTCCAGCCCTCGCACAGAGTCGGGGCGTCGGGGCCAAGACGTGACAGGTCCGCAGCCAGGCCGGCTCGTTCGTCTCGTGCAATGGACATTCAGGTCCTCCTTCGGGCTATGGAGTCCATCTTGCCAGTACCAGTCCGACACTCGGCACGGACTCCGGGTGTCGGTGGCGCGGTGTTCAATGGAGGCCGTGCTGAGCGAAGAATCCACTCTCGACCCGCAAATCGCAGCGCGCCTGCGACACAATGACGCCGGTCTGGTACCTGCGGTGGTCCAGGACGCCTCGACCGGGGACGTTCTCATGATGGCTTGGATGGATGATGTCGCTTTGGCACGTACATTGGAGACCCGGCGAGCGACCTATTGGTCGCGGTCGCGCCAAGAATATTGGGTCAAAGGTGAAACTTCCGGTCACACCCAACACGTGCGCTCGGTGCGGCTCGACTGCGACGGCGACACCCTGCTTCTGCGTGTGGACCAGGTTGGTGGAGCTTGCCACACCGGAGATCACACCTGTTTCGACGCTGATGTCCTGCTGGATGAGGAGGCCGAGTGATGATCGACGTCATCCCCTCACGCGAGGAATTCACTGCCTTGGCAGAGGATCACACCGTCGTTTCAGTGCGGACCAAACTGGTGTGTGATGACGACACTCCCATCGGTCTCTATCAGCATTTGTGCGGCAATCGACGACTGACCTTTCTGTTGGAGTCCGCCGAGTCGGGTATTTGGTCGCGATGGTCCTTCATTGGCGTCAATACTCGCTGTGCCCTCACCAGCGATGGGAACTCGGTGGAGTGGATTGGCGAGCCGCCTGCGGGTGTGACGGTGAGTGATGACCCACTAGCGGCGCTCAAGGAGGCTCTAGCCACCTTGAACACCCCCGCCGAGCCGGGACTTCCCCCTTTGACAAGCGGATTTGTCGGCTACATCGGCTATGACATGGTTCGTCGTCTAGAGGATATTGGCGACGATCTTGTCGACGACTTGGGTCTTCCGGTGGCATGTCTGATGCTTGTAGGAGAAATGGCAGTCCTCGACCATCAGCGGGGCGAGTTGTGGCTGATTTCCAATCAGGTGGTGGACGGAACCAGCCTCGATCAGGCTTATGACAATGCGGTCGCCGCCCTCGACGCGATGGTGGCAAGGTTGGCCGAGCCACGAGAGGTATTGACGGCTCGTGTCGTTGATCGCGCTGCGGCACAGGTACATCGGCAACGGACTCCACAGGAGTTCGGCACAATGGTCGATGTCGCTATTGAGCGTATTCGCGACGGTGACATCTTCCAGGTCGTCCCGAGCCAGCGTTTCGACATCAATACCAAGGCTGATGCCCTTGACATCTATCGTCAGCTGCGTCGCACCAATCCCAGCCCCTACCTATACCTGTTGCGATTGCCCGGATTCGACGTCATTGGGTCATCTCCGGAAGCGTTGGTGACTGTGGTTGACGGCGTTGCAACAACCCACCCCATTGCCGGAACCCGCCCACGAGGGCGTACTGCAGCCGAGGACCGAGCCATGGAGGATGAGCTGCTGGCCGACCCTAAGGAGCGTTCCGAACACACCATGCTGGTCGACCTGGGCCGTAACGACCTGGGGCGCGTCTGCGTGCCTGGAACGGTCAACGTGACTGAGTTCATGCATGTGGGGCGGTATTCCCATGTCATGCACCTGGAGGCAGCGGTGACGGGCCAGATCGCTGACGGCCTGGACGCGGTTGATGTGACAATGTCGTGTTTCCCGGCGGGCACCCTGTCAGGGGCGCCGAAGATCTCTGCGATGCGAATCATCGAAGAGTTGGAGACCACTCGGCGAGGTGTCTACGGCGGCGTTGTCGGGTACTTCGATCTACACGGCAACTCGGACTGCGCCATCGCCATTCGGACCGCCGTTCTCAAAGACGAGGTCGCCCATGTGCAAGCGGGAGCGGGAATCGTGCTGGACTCGGTCGGGTCCAAAGAGAACGCGGAGTGCCAGAACAAGGCGGCAGCCGTGATTCAGGCAATTCAGGATGCTGGAACCTTGCAGTCACTAGCCAAGGAAACACAGTGAGGGCTGTGATTCCGACCGTGTGGCGAGTGATACTTGGTGGCTACCCGATCGTGGCCGCCATCTTCATCAGTGTCGCCTCTAGACGAACCTGGATGGAGCGTGCCGGAATCGGCCTCACAGGCACTGACGTGACAGGAGGGTTGATTACGGTTACCACCCTCATGTTGGTCATTACGGCGGCCCTTATCCTGGTCGTCAAGACGGCCGGACGCCGAGTAACCGGGATTCTGCAGGCCTTGGTTGGGGCTGGGATTGTCGGCGTCGTGCTCACCCACCGCACTGCGTCAGACCATCAATGGGCCATGAAAGGGGTTGACGCCGGGGCGGCGCAGATGACCGTCACCGCGTGGCCATGGATGTGCCTGGTGGCGGGAGCTCTAGCGGTTCTCACCGGCCTCGGATTGGTTGTCTTCGCTGATCGGTGGCCGAGCCGTTCAGCCCGTCATACCGGTGCGGATTCGCGATCGATATGGGACGCTCTGGATCGAGGAGAGGACCCCACTGTGACCAAATCTCCGAGTCAAGCTGGGAGGCTGACACCGGCAGAACCTGAGTCGTCGGACACCGCACAATCGGATTTTGACCAGGCGGTCCACAAGGTCGGCAATAGTTCGAACAATGGCCGGCAAGCCCGCGTTGAGAGTCAATCAGGGTAGAATCATCAGCGTATTCGCCGCGTTGCGGGTATGTGACGGCGTCCCCAACAACGTCGGGGAGTCTGCCCGCAGTATCGACCAGTTGCGTGGAAGAGTCCGCGCCTGACCACCGGAGGGAACACCATGAGTGTTGATCGCGCCACTCGTCAGTACACGCACGGCGGGAGTCCCGCGAACTGGGCAGGTTCGATCATCGCCCTCATTGGCTTCATCGTCGCCACTGTTGGTGCCATGGCTGGCCCCAGTTGGATTACCTGCATCATTGGCGCTGCTGTGGTCGTTCTTGGCGGTATCGTCACCTTGGCGATGCGCGCCATGGGTTTCGGTGGAGCGCGCTGAATGTCGCCGACCGTTACCGGAACAGTTCTTGACGAGATCATCGCCGGGGTTCTCAAGGATCTTCACGAGCGTCAGCTCATGGTCACCGAGGACAACCTTCGTGACGCCATTGAACTCGTCAAACCGGCTATTGACCCCATTCCCCGGCTGACTGCGCCAGGGCTGTCGGTTATCTCCGAGGTCAAGAGGTCTAGCCCCTCGAAGGGTCATTTGGCGACGATCAGTGATCCAGCTGCGCTGGCTGACCAGTATCGTGCTGGTGGTGCTGCCGCGATCAGTGTTCTCACTGAAGAGCGTCGTTTCCAGGGTTCCCTTGCCGATCTGGACGCGGTGCGTGCCAAGGTCGAGATCCCAGTGCTTCGCAAGGATTTTGTCGTCACCGAGTATCAGGTGCTTGAGGCTCGTGCTCATGGTGCTGATCTTGTTCTCCTCATTGTCGCAGTGTTGTCCGATGAGGACTTGCGACACCTCTATGACCTTGCGAGTGAACTCGGCATGACTCCGCTGGTCGAGGTGCACACCCCGGAGGAGGCTGCCCGGGCGGCGGCCCTCGGGGCACGTCTGATCGGAGTGAATGCCCGTAACCTCAAGACCCTCGAGGTCGACAGGGCCATCTTCGGGACCCTTCTTGGCGAATTGCCTGATAGCGCCGTCAAGGTGGCGGAATCCGGAATCCTCTGCGTGGAAGACGCCGTCGAGGCTCGTGAATGCGGCGCTGATGCGGTGTTAGTGGGGGAGATGCTGGTTCGTCACGGGGAACCGGCCCAAGTGCTGCGCGAGATTCATCGAGCCACCGTCTAACCACGCTTGACATTCAACGGAAAGGACGACCATGTCCGCACGAGACTTGCCTGACCGCCAAGGTCACTTCGATATTTTCGGTGGCCGTTTCGTCCCCGAGGCGCTTCAGGCTGCCCTCAACCAGCTTGAGGAGACCTTCGAGACTGCCCTTGGTGACCCCGGCTTCCATGCCGAGTTGGACGCATTGCGTCACGATTACGCAGGACGGCCTTCCCCCCTGACGGAGGCTCCCCGGTTTTCTGACTACGTGGCGCAGCAGACGGGTCGCAAGGTACGGGTGCTGCTCAAACGAGAGGACCTCAACCACACTGGTTCGCACAAAATCAACAACGTGTTGGGGCAGGCGCTGCTGGCCCGGAGAATGGGCAAGCATCGTCTCATTGCTGAGACCGGCGCGGGACAGCACGGCGTCGCGACGGCCACTGTGGCTGCGATGATGGGTATGGAGTGCCGAATCTACATGGGCCAGGTTGACACCGAGCGTCAGGCTCTCAATGTGGCTCGTATGCAGCTTCTAGGCGCTGAGGTAGTCGCTGTCGAAGCTGGCTCGCGCACCCTCAAGGACGCCATGAACGAGGCCATGCGGGACTGGGTCGCTCACGTCGATCACACCCACTACCTCATTGGTACTGCCTCTGGTCCGCACCCATTCCCCAAGCTGGTCCGCGAGTTCCAGCGAGTGATTTCCACCGAGTCGCGTCAGCAGTGTCTCGACCGCACCGGGCGACTTCCCGACGCTGTGTGCGCCTGCGTGGGCGGAGGATCGAACGCCATCGGCTCCTTCGCCGAGTTCATCGACACTCCCGAGGTTCGTCTTTACGGCTTTGAGGCTGGCGGAGACGGGATCGAGACTGGCCGTCATGCCGCGTCGATCAACGGCGGCTCAGTCGGTGTGCTGCACGGCACTCGTACCTACATCTTGCAAGACGCGGACGGCCAGACGATGGAATCCCATTCCATATCGGCCGGTCTGGATTATCCGGGGGTCGGGCCAGAGCACTCTTGGCTGGCTGCGAACAAACGGGCCAGTTATCGTCCAGTCAACGACTGTGAGGCCATGGAGGCTCTGCGCGTTCTCACCCAAACTGAGGGGATCATGCCTGCCATCGAGTCAGCACATGCGGTGGCAGGTGTGCTGCAGATTGCTGCGGAATTACCCGATCACGGCGGCGAACCGCCCATTGTCATGGTGACCGTGTCGGGACGAGGGGACAAGGACGTCAATACCGCCCTGAAGTGGTTCGATATTGATGGCAGCGTTGACGCCACCACCGGAGGTATGGAATGACCAGCAGTGCGAGTGCCTATCTGAAGGCTCGTGAAGAGAATCGTCCGGCTCTGGTCGGTTACCTGCCGGTCGGGTATCCATCGGTTCCCGATTCCATCGACGCCATGAAGGCTCTCACGACGGGTACGACTGGTGTTGGTGTTGATCTCGTCGAGATTGGGATGCCCTATTCCGACCCCGTGATGGACGGAACCGTTATTCAACATGCCACCACTAGGGCTCTCCAGCGGGGAGTTCGCACTCGTGACACGTTGCGTGCAGCTGAGGCGGTGGCCGATACCGGGACTCAGTGCGTTGTCATGACGTACTGGAACCTCATCGAGCATTACGGTGTTGACGCCTACGCCCGTGATTTGGCCTCGGCTGGTGGCTCGGGATTGATTACCCCTGACCTGACCCCGGACGAGGCGGAGGAGTGGTTTGCGGCTTCGGAGGCCCATGGACTGGACCGTGTCTTCCTGGTAGCTCCTTCCTCGACGGATGAGAGGTTGGCGTCCACCGTAGCTGCATGTCGCGGTTGGGTATACGCCACGTCCGTGATGGGTGTGACGGGGACTCGTAGCCATACCTCATCGGCTGCCCCGGAACTGGTGGCTCGTGTCAAAACAGTCGACTCGAAGATCCCAGTCGGTGTTGGCCTGGGCGTCTCTAATGGGGACCAGGCGGCTGAGGTCGGTTCTTTCGCGGATGGTGTGATTGTCGGATCCGCTCTCCTTCGTGCTCTCGTCGAGGCTGAGGAGCAGGGAGAAACGGCACACATCGGTATCGACCGAATGCGGACCATTGTCGATGATCTGGCGTCCGGAGTGCGGCGGGCACGGTGTCAGTGACCGTGCTGTCGATCCCCAGCCCATCGGTTGAGGCCTTTCACCTTGGACCGCTGACGATTCACATTTACGCCTTGTGTATTCTGGCCGGAATCGTCATTGCTTACATCAGCGGCGTGCGTCGCTACCTTGCTCGGGATGGCAAGCAGGAGCACTTCGAGGAAGTGTCTGCCCTCGCGGTCATCGCTGGCATTATCGGTGGGCGGTTGTACCACGTCATCACCGACCATCAGCTCTACTTCGGTCCCGGACGGGTCTGGTACCGCTGCTTCTACATCTGGGAAGGCGGCCTTGGTATTTGGGGTGCCATCACCTTGGGAGGCCTGGCTGTCTGGCTGTATTGCCGTCATAAGAAGATCAAGTTCGCGCCACTGGCGGACTCTTTGGCGCCGGGTATCTTGGCTGCTCAGGCGATCGGACGGCTTGGAAACTGGTTCAATCAAGAGTTGTTTGGCGGCCCAACCACTCTGCCATGGGGACTTGAAATAGACGTGGCCCATCGACCTGCGGGGTATCTGCAGTACTCCACCTTCCACCCAACTTTCTTGTACGAGCTGGTGTGGAATCTGGCGGGGACAGCATTCTTGCTCTGGGCGGATCGACGCTGGAAACTCGACCACGGTCGTTTGTTCACGCTGTACGTTGCGGTTTACACATTTGGCCGTTTTTGGGTAGAGCAGCTTCGTATCGATCCGGCCCACCACGTAGGGCAGTGGCGCCTCAATGATGTCACCGCTTTGGTCGTTTTCACTGCAGCTGTCGTCATTTTCATCATTTTGCAGCTGCGCCACGGTAAGGACGACGAACACACTGATTGCCGTGCTGCTCAAGCTGAATGATTGTCAGATGATGGTGTGATCGTTGTGAAGACGGAATCATGTGTGAGTTCGACAGGTGGAAGGGAGGAAACTGCTGGAATGAACGATGGTCAGCAGGATCTCGATTCGGCGATTCACCATGCGAAGGCGCTGACGTGGGTGTGCGTCGCGCTTTTCGTAGTGCTTGATGTCGTCGGTGTCACTGCAAAGGGCCAGAGCGATCCGCGTTTCGTCGTGGGAGCTTTCGGAGGAGCTGCCTCCTTCCTTGGTCTGATCGCTTCGGGGGTGTGGTGGGCCTACTTGGTCTCTCAACGTAAAGCTCATTGCCTGGATGAACAGCTGGACCACGAACTCGACATGGAGGATAAGCACGACGACCGTCGCTGAGCCTCATTGTGTTGCGTTTCCAATAACCGAACTGCAGATTGCGTCTCAGCGCCGATACTGTTGCCTTCCGACAAGTGGCTCGTTCGGGTCGTATTCCGAATACCGACAGATTGGCTGGGTTCGAGTTGAAAGCCAACGAAAAATAGCTTACTTGAGTTCCCGATGGGCTGAGGTGGCTTGTGAGGTTTCAGAGGAGTCGACAACTTCTCCCTCAATAACGGTATTGCGTGGGTCGCGACGCACTGTCGAAGAAATGGAGGCCGTGATCTTTCTCACCCCCACCGCAATGGCGATGTTGGCTGCGCCATAGAGCAGGACTCCAATAGCCAGTAGCCAGCTCATCGCTACTACGCCAAATCCCGGGTGGACCAGGATGACGATGCCCAGCACAAAGAGTCCAATCCCGCCTCCAAGCATCCAACCCCAGACTCGTTTCGTGACAAATCTCAGCGGAAGGGCAAAACCAGTAGCTGTGACGCCGAGGAGAACCAGCCAGACTCCAATGAGGACGGCAATGATGTGGAGCGAGAATCCAGGGTGGATGGTGAGGACAAGGCCTGCGATGATGCCGAGGATGCCCCAGGCGTTCATGAGTCCGGTGCCCGCCATCCCTCGCAAGGCCTGAGCATTGATGAGGGTCATGATGGAGTCGACGATGGCGTAGATACCGACGATGACTACCAGCACTTCCATGGTCTGGTGAGACCAGACCACAGCTACTATTCCGGCGATAATCGCAAGGATTCCCTTGGTGAGGGGAATCCACCAAATCGACTTCCAGGTTTTTGTCAGGGTCTGTGACGACATAAGTCAAGTCTACGTGAGGGGTTTCAGGCCCGGTGCCTGCTGACTGCCGTTCGGGTGCTGGTGAGGAAGGTTTCGAGATCTTCCATGCATAGCTGGGCAACCCTGGCGAACAGGAAGTCGACGACGGCCAGCTGGGATATTCGACTGGACATAGCACCGGCCCGCACCGGAGTCTCGCGGGCCGGGGTGACAAGAATGTGGTCGGCTAGCTGCGCGACCGGGGACTTGGGCACTCCCGTCATGGCGACGGTGATTGCACCGTGGGCTCGAGCTACCGTAAGAGCCTCGGCAATTTCGTGAGTGTTTCCACTGAAAGAGATTCCCAAGGCAACGCATGAATGCTCACAAAGGGCGGCATGAACGAGCTGGACATGGGTGTCATCGTGATGTTGACAGAATAGTCCGATACGTTCCAGTTTCTGGGAAAGATCATTGGCCACAAGTCCGCTGGAGCCAACTCCGAAAAGGACTGTCCTGGGCGCAATGGAGATGGCACTGGCCACGGCTTCGAGCTCATGCGAGTCCACTGCTCGCGCGGTGTTCACGATGGTGCGTGCTTCGTGGAAGGCGATCTTGGAAATCGTTTGCTGCATCGTGTCATCAGCGGAGATGTTGCCTTCAGCCACTGACGAGCGTTCCATCTCAATACTGCGTCGGGATAGTTCACGGGCGAGTTCCGCACGCAGTTCTCGATACCCCTTAAGACCCAGGGCACGACAGAAACGGACCACCGAGGCGGGAGAGACGCTGGCCTCATGAGCAAGCTGGCTCGTCGAGGCCGCGAGGGTCCAGTCAGGTTTTGCAAGTACGACATCGGCAACCTGTGCTTCTGCTGGACGCATGGTGGATGCTGCCATGTCGATGCGGGAGAACAGGTCGCCGTCCATATGAAACATCCTTCCAAAAATGGGGATATGTGCGTAACATCGTTTCACGCCGTCTGAACTGTACAGATCGCTGAGGACTGTGCCCGGTGTCGTCCACATAGCCCACGCGGCTGCAAGGGCGGCGTTATTAGAACACATGAAACCAAGAGATATCGCATAGGGGGGGCGATTCTATGGACAATCTCACCAAACTGACCGCCACAGAGGGTAGGAATCCGGCCAGCACGCGATATTCCACGATGCCTGGAGACCATGGGATCCGCCGCCACGGAGATCAACGTCCTGCAGCCCTGACGGAACCCAGGTTGACTTCGCTGTTCGTCGGTTGACATGAGTGGTCGGGTCGCCCGTAGTCGGATGTGCGGACTAGTCTGTCCGAGTCATCATCACTTAGGGCCGGAGTGACCTGCATTCCGGTCGGTTCGTGAAAGGACTGTTCGTGGCCCGATCCGACTTCGTCCACCTGCATACCCACACTGAGTACTCGATGTTGGATGGTGCTGCCAGCAACGAGAAGCTTTTTGCCGAGGTGGCTCGTCAGGGAATGCCGGCGGTCGCCATGACTGACCACGGTAATATGTTCGGTGCCTATGAGTTCTTCCAGATCTCTAAGAAGTATGACGGAGAGCAGAACCCGTTGGTCAAGCCGATCATCGGCATTGAAGCCTATGTCGCTCCCAGCAGTCGAAAGTCGCGGGTACAAGAGTTTTGGGGGAGTTCGCGTGACGCGGGCGATCCGGACGCCGAGGGCGGTAAAGACGTCTCGGGAGGTGGGCGCTACACCCACATGACCATGTGGGCCAAAAACCCCGAGGGACTCCACAACTTGTTCCGGCTGTCATCGCTGGCCTCCTACGAGGGCTACTACATGAAGCCTCGGATGGACCGTGAACTGATGTCTCAGTATCCGGGGGGGATCATCGCGTCGACGGGATGTCCTTCGGGCGAGGTACAGACTCGACTGCGCCTTGGGCAGTTTGAGGAGGCCTGCCATACCGCTGCCGCTTACCAGGACATCTTTGGTAAGGAAAACTACTTCTGCGAGTTGATGGACCATGGAGTCCCCATTGAAAAGCAGGTGCGCTCTGACCTGCTCAAGTTGGCTAAGCGGCTGGACATCCCGCTGCTTGTCACCAATGACTCTCACTACGTCACTGAGGATCAGGCTGACGCCCATGACTCGCTGCTGTGTGTTGGAGTGGGTCGTAATAAGGACGATCCGAATCGTTTCCGGTTCAACGGGTCGGGCTACTACATCAAGTCTTCTGACCAGATGAGGGCGCTGTTTCCGGATCATCCTGAGGCCTGCGACAACACTCTGTTGCTGACCGAGATGATTGGGTCCTACGACGAGGTCTTCAAGCACGTCGACCGAATGCCCCAGTTCGACGTCCCAGAAGGGGAGACCCAGGAGTCTTGGCTTCGCAAGAAGCTTCAGGAGGGCCTGGACGAGAAATTCGGACCGAATCCACCGAAGGAGGTTCTCGACCGTCTTGAGACCGAGCTGTCGGTCATTGAGCCGTTGGGATTCTCCTCCTACTTTCTTGTCGTTTCCGATATCTGCAATGCCGCACGTTCTATGGGGGTGCCAGTCGGGCCGGGTCGTGGATCGGCTGCCGGTTCCCTCGTCGCCTACTTGACCGGGATCATTGCCATCAATCCGTTGGAACATGGATTGCTGTTCGAGAGGTTCCTCAACCCAGAACGCGTCAACCCGCCTGATATTGACCTTGACTTTGACGATCGTCAGCGTGACAAGGTGATCGACTATGTGACCCACAAGTACGGGGCGGAGTACACCAGCCAGGTCAACACCTTCGGCAAGATTAAGGCCAAGGCTGCTGTCAAGGATGCCAATCGTATTCTTGGTTACCCCTTCTCCCTCGGCGACAAGATCACCAAGGCAATGCCCCCGGATGTCATGGGCAAGGGAGTGCCGCTAAGCAAGATCTTCGACCCCACGCACGAGAGGTACGGGGAGGGTCAAGAGTTTCGCCAGCTGGTTGCCGATAACCCGGACGTCGCCAAGGTCGTTGAGACCGCGAAAGGCCTTGAAGGTCTGATTCGCGGTACCGGTGTACACGCGTGTGCTTTCATCCTGTCCAGCGCCCCACTGCTCGATCTCGTGCCGATGCATAAGCGCGACAAGGACGGCATGATTATCGCCGGTTTCGCCTACCCCCAGCTCGAGGAGATGGGGCTCATGAAGATGGATTTCCTGGGCCTGCGAAACCTCGGCATCATGGATCACTGCATTAAGATCATCAAAGAGAATCGGGGGATCGACGTCGATCTCAACAGCCTGTCTCTCGATGACAAAAAGACTTACGAGATGCTGGCCCGGGGTGACACCCTGGGTGTTTTCCAGCTTGACGGCACAGCCATGCGGTCTTTGCTGCGGCTCATGGGTCCAACGTGTTTCGACGATATCGTTGCCGTCCTAGCCCTGTACCGACCTGGCCCGATGGGTGCCAATGCGCATATCTCCTATGCCCAACGCAAAAACGGCCGGGAACCGATCATTCCAATCCATCCCGAGCTCAAGGACGACCTCGACGAGATCTTGGCTCCGACGTATCACCTCATCGTGTACCAGGAGCAGATCATGTCGATCGCGCGAAAGCTCGCTGGCTACACGCTGGGTGGCGCTGACCTCCTGCGTCGTGCCATGGGCAAGAAGAAGAAGCACATCCTGGAGGAGAACTTCATTCCATTCCAGGCGGGTATGCGCGAGCATGGCTATTCCGACGACGCCATTCAGACCTTGTGGGACGTTATGGTCCCCTTCGCCGGATACGCATTCAACAAGTCGCACGCTGCTGGTTATGGACTGGTGTCCTACTGGACGGCCTACCTCAAAGCCAATTACCCAGCCGAATATGGTGCCGCCCTGCTGACCAGCGTCGGTGATGACAAAGACAAAATGGCGATGTACCTGGCCGATATGAGGTCCCAGCACATCAACGTCTTGCCCCCTGATGTCAATGCATCATCGCTGGAGTTCACTGCTGTTGGCGACGACATCAGATTCGGTCTTGGAGCTATCCGAAATGTCGGTGCCAACGCCGTTGCCGAGATTATCCGAGCCCGTGAGGAGAATGGTCCGGCCACGGATTTCTTCAGCTTCCTCGATCAGGTCAGCCTCACGGTGTGCAACAAGAGGCTTATCGAGTCGCTTATTAAGGCCGGGGCCTTCGATTCCATGGGCCATTCCCGACGCGGGCTGATGGCGGTCTATGAACAAGCCGTGGACGCTGTCATCGACATCAAGCGAAATCAAGCCAATGGTCAGGACGATCTCTTCGGTATGGGGGACGATTCAGAACCCGCCCAGTTGGGTGTGGAACGAGTGGTTCCGGAGGACGACTGGGATCGCAGCACAAAACTCGCCTTTGAGCGCGAGATGTTGGGTCTGTACGTGTCCGATCACCCGCTGCGAGGTCTGGAAGCTGCGTTGGAGGCCGAATCAGATATTTCGGTGGCCGAACTAGTCAACCCTGAAGGCCACCATGAAGGGCGCTACACCATCGCGGGTATGGTCACCCAGATCATTCGACGTACCACGAAGAACGGTGATATCTGGGCCTCTGTCACGCTGGAGGACCTCGACGCTTCCATCACTATCGCGTGTTTCCCGAAGGTCTATCAGCGAGTTGAACCGCTGCTGGCTGTCGACAGCATTATCAAGGTGCGAGGATTCGTCCGGGAACGTGACGAGACCGTAGAGATGTCGGCCAATGACGTCTGGCTTCTTGACCTTACCGATGCCGGCAATGCGCCAGTGACGATTGATCTTCGCCGTGGACGCTGCACTCGCGGCACCATCGAGAGTCTGCGTGAGGTGCTGCACAATCACCCGGGTAGCTCTGAGGTGAGATTGCGACTCATCGACGGTAAGTCCACAACGACCTTCCGGCTTGCAGACGAGTTCAAGGTCACCACTGGCCAATCGCTGATGGCCGATCTCAAGGCATTGCTCGGCCCCTCGTGTATCCCCAGGAGGCAGTCATGAACGAGACGACTCGTATCCGCAGCCTTGCGACTCTGCGGTCGAGCATATTTGTCGTGTGCAGTGGGGTAGTCCTGGGCGGGCTGGCAGCTCCGATATGGCACGCCACGGTTACCCTTCCGACGTACAAGGTGGGTTCTGACGGTGCAGCATCGATAACCGAGACCGGCCTTACTCAAGTGTTCGCCACTGACGCCATGTACAGCCTGATCGGTGTCATCGTCGGCTTTATCATTGGCTGTCTGAGCTGGGTCCTGATGCGTCGGCGTGGAGTTTGGGGAGTAGTTGTTGCCGGGGTGTCGTCCTGTCTTTCGGCGCTGGTTTGCTGGTGGGTCGGTGTGCTTATCGGGCCTGATTCTTTCGCTGAGCGCATTGCCTCAGCCAAGGAAGGTGAAGTCGTCCCAGTGGATTTTGCCCTCCATACCTGGGTGTCGGTACTGGTCTGGTTACTGGCGACGATGATCCCCATTCTGATTGGATCTCTTGTCATGGCCTGGCGTCGCTCTCCGCGAGCTGGACGCTCGGAGCCGGCTGCCAAGGCTTCATTAGAATGACGGTGTGCTGAGAATCGTCGATTTGACCGGTGAAACCACTGGCGACTTGCGTCGCGTCGTGCCGCGCGCAGACTTTGATGTCGATGCTGCGATGGCGGCCGTCATCCCCGTTTGTACTGCGGTGAGAGACCATGGCGCTGAAGCGCTGCGTACGTACAGCGAGAAGTTCGATCATGTGGTTCCGGACCATCTCAGGGTTCCGGCCGAGGCGCTGGCTGAAGCTTCCGCCAACCTCGACGACACGTTGCGTCAAGCTTTCACCGAGTCGATTCGTCGACGCCGTCAAGTGTGCCGTGAGGCCGAGACGGAAATCTCTTCCGCTCCGGTCGAGGTGGCTGCCGGAGCTCACGTGAGTCAGCGTATTGTCCCGGTTGGACGGGTCGGTCTGTATGTTCCCGGCGGATTTGCCCCGCTGGCCTCCTCGGTCATCATGAACGTCGTCCCAGCCCAAGAAGCCGGCGTGTCCTCAATCGCCGTGGCGTCCCCGCCCCAAGCTGAGTTCGGCGGTCTGCCGCACCCTAATATTCTTGCCCTATGCCACCTTCTCGGGGTTGATGAGGTTTACGCTGTCGGTGGTGCTCAGGCCATCGCCATGTTCGCCTACGGTGTCGAGGGTTCTGACGAGTCGGACTCCTGCCCGAGGGTTGACATGGTTACCGGACCGGGCAATATCTATGTCGTTGCCGCCAAGCGTTATCTGCGCGGCACCGTCGGTATTGACTCCGAGGCTGGTCCGACTGAGATCGCCATCTTGGCTGACAAGACGGCCAATCCACGTCACGTCGCTGCTGATCTCATGAGTCAAGCAGAACATGACACCCTCGCCGCTGCTGTGCTCGTCACCGATTCCAGCGAGTTGGCCGAGGCGGTGGAGAAGGAGCTGGCCCCGATGGTCGAGGCCACATTGCATTCCGAGCGTATTCGCACTTCGCTGACCTCCAAACAATCGGCAATCGTCATGGTGCGCGACATCGACCAAGGTCTCGAGGTCGTCGATGCCTACGCCGCTGAACACCTGGAGATTCAGACCGCCAACGCTGCCGCCGTCGCGGCGCGGGTCCACAACGCCGGTGCCATTTTCGTTGGTCCATGGTCCCCAGTCTCTTTGGGAGACTACTCAGCCGGATCAACCCATGTGTTGCCCACTGCCGGTGCTGCGTGCCACTCTTCGGGACTGTCGGTGCGCTCCTTCATGCGAGCGGTTCACGTCATTGACTACACCGAAGACGCTCTGCTCGATCTTGCTGATTTCGTTGAGGACTTCGCATTGGCGGAGAACCTGCCTGGCCATGCCAACGCCATCACGGTGAGGAGGCCACGATGACTCAGCGTCGACACATTCCCCAGGCCCGCCCGGTGGTCAAGCCAAAGCCGAACTCCATTCAGTTGGCGGACCTGCCGCTTCGCCCCGAACTGGTGGGAGAGGAACCCTACGGTGCTCCACAGCTTGACGTTCCGGTGCGCCTCAACGTCAATGAGAACCCATACCCACCGTCTGAAGCGGTACGCAAGGACATGGCCAAGGCCGTTGCTCATGCCGCAAAGGGGCTGAACCGATATCCGGACCGGGAAGCCACGGGTCTGCGTGAAGATCTGGCTAGGTACATCGGATTTGGGGTCAGCAGCGATCAGATTTGGCCGGCTAATGGGTCCAATGAGGTCATGACTCACATCCTGCAGGCCTTCGGCGGGCCAGGGCGTACCTTGCTCACATTCACCCCGGCGTACTCGATGTACCCCGAGTATGCTCGCAACACCCACACCGATTACGTCACTCGTCCCCGAAACGCCTCCTACGGTTTGACAACCGACGAGATCGTGAGCGCTGTGGAGGAGGTTGATCCCGACATCGTTTTGCTGACCACTCCGAACAACCCGACTGGCACCACCATCCCAGTGGCGGTCATCGATGAGGTGTGCTCAGCTACCAACGCGGTCGTCGTTGTCGATGAGGCTTACCAAGAATTCACTGATACTCCGGAAGACTCTGCGATTGCGCTGCTTCCCAAGCACGGGAAGCTCATCGTTGTGCGCACGCTATCCAAGGCTTTCGCCCTAGCCGGGGGACGTTTGGGATATGCCATCGCGGCCCCGGCCGTGGTGGACGCTCTGCGAATCGTTCGATTGCCCTACCACCTGTCTGAGGTGTCCCAAGTAGTGGCGCGGGTGGCGCTCGCACACGCTCCCGAAATGCTCGCTCGAGTCGACGAGCTGCGCGAGACCCGCGCGAATCTTGAAGACTGGTTGCGTACGCACGGACTCGACGTTGTTTCCTCTCAGTCGAACTTCCTTTTGTTTGGACGGTTTGCCGACCGGCACGCGGTCTTCCGTGCGCTCCTCGATCATGGTGTTCTTGTCCGAGAGGTGGGGCCGACGGGCTACCTACGGGTGTGCGCTGGTACGCCTCGTGAGACCGACACCTTCCGGGCTGCGCTACTTGATGTCCTTCCAACTGCGCGTCGGCTTGACCCGGAGGAGGATTGATGACTCATCGCTGCGCTCATATTCACCGTGAGACCTCTGAGTCCAACGTCGACGTTTCCATCGACCTTGACGGTTGTGGAGAATCAACTATTTCCACCGGGGTCGGTTTCTACGACCACATGCTGACAGCTCTCTCAAAGCACTCAGGCATCGATATGACGATCACCACGAGCGGTGATATCGACGTCGACGGTCATCACAGCGTTGAGGACACTGCTATAGCCTTGGGGCAGGCCTTGTCCCATGCCCTCGGTGACAAGCGCGGGATCACCCGCTTCGGTGACGCTCTAGTTCCGCTCGACGAAGCCCTCGCCCAGTGCGTCGTGGATGTCGCTGGACGCCCGTGGGTGGAGTGCAGCGGTGAGCCAGAGGGCCAGATCTATGCTCGCATTGGCGGTTCCGGCGTGCCCTATCAAGGATCCATGACCTACCACGTCGTACAGTCCTTGGCCCTCAATGCTGGCCTGTGTGTCCACCTGCGTCTGCTGGCAGGACGAGATCCCCATCACATCTGCGAGGCCCAGTACAAGGCGTTGGCACGGGCGTTGCGGGTGGCTATTGCTCCCGATCCACGTAACGCCGGTCGTGTACCCAGTACCAAAGGGGTTCTTGATGTGTGAACCGGCGCGAGTCGGAATCATCGACCACGGTTCGGGAAACCTGCACTCGGCTGAACGTGCTCTGCGTAAGGTCGGTGCGATCGTGACCGTCTCGAAGGACCCGGAAGTCTTGCTCGACAATGACGCTCTCGTCTTGCCCGGGGTGGGTGCCTTGGCAGCATGTATGGCCGGATTGCGGTCCATGGGTGGCGACCAGTTGGTGCGTCGCTGGGTTGATGAGGGACGGCCCTTACTTGGAATTTGTGTTGGCCACCAAATGCTGTTTGAGCGCGGTAGGGAACGGGGTGTCGATGTTGAATGCCTTGGGGTGCTACCTGGTGCCGTTGAAGAATTGCCGGCTGACCGTCTGCCCCACATGGGGTGGAATACCGTCCAACCGGCGACCCAGACAACCTTGTTCCAACACGTGAATGGCGAGAGGTTTTACTTCGTCCACTCCTATGGGGTACTCGTCGACGGTCCTGACGACCACTTCACAACGGCAACCCATCAAGGTGCAACCTTTGTCGCGGCCGCCGAGGTGGGTCCGGTGGTATCAACCCAGTTTCATCCCGAGAAGTCTGGAAGTGCGGGCCTTGACCTGCTCGAACGGTGGCTGGCTCGGGTGTGTTGATAAAGTAAACCTCGTGACCAGAGAACTCACACTACTGCCAGCCGTGGACGTCCAGGGCGGGCGAGCCGTCCAGTTGCAGCAGGGGGTGGCTAGTTCCGAGCGGGTGTTCGGTGACCCTCTGGAGGTGGCTCTCAAGTGGCGGGGCCTGGGAGCCCAGTGGATTCACCTGGTCGACCTTGACGCCGCTTTCGGGCGCGGAGCCAACACCGAGATCATCAGCAATATCGTCGAGCAGATGGACATCAACGTTGAGGTGTCCGGCGGTATCCGTGACCAAAAGAGTCTGGAGTCGGCTCTCTCCGCTGGTGCTACTCGGGTCAACATCGGTACCGCCGCTCTGGAGAATCCCACCTGGTGCGACGAGGTCGTGACTCGCTATGGCGAACAGGTCGCTATCGGTCTGGATGTCAAAGGGGACCGACTTGCCGCCCGCGGTTGGACCCGTGAGGGCGGGAAAGTGCTCGACGTCCTGGCCCGGCTGGAAGACGCCGGGTGCAAGCGCTACGTCGTCACCGATGTCGCTAGCGATGGTATGTTGACCGGGCCGAATTATGAACTGTTGGGTCGAATCTGCGCCCGAACTCAGGGGACCGTCGTTGCCTCCGGAGGTATTGCCACCCTTGAGGACCTGCGCCGGCTACGCGGACTGGTTCCGATCGGGGTGGAGGGTGCCATCGTGGGTACTGCCCTTTATGTCGGTAACTTCACCCTGCCGGAGGCTCTCGAGGTGTGCCGGGCTCCGATCCCGGCAGATTCTGCTCCGGTTCCCAACGCTGACTGACGGTCGGCTCATCGTCTGCGCGCTTCGACCCAATGTGGCGTCCGGCGGGCAGTGTAGAATGCCCGATTGTGTGCGCGGGTTCGTCCTGCGCCGAATGCTTGGCCCCGCTGGGCCGAAAACTGCGACATTCGAGGAAGGGAGACACCGTCTATGAGCGGTCACTCCAAGTGGGCCACCACCAAGCACAAGAAGGCGGCTATCGACGCCAAGCGTGGCAAGCTGTTCGCCCGCCTTATCAAGAACATCGAAGTGGCGGCACGCCTCGGTGGTGGAGACCCGTCAGGTAACCCGACTCTCTACGACGCCATCCAGAAAGCGAAGAAGAGTTCGGTCCCCAACGACAACATCACCCGCGCCGTCAAGCGTGGCTCTGGCGAGGGGGCAGACGCGGTCAACTACGAGACCATCATGTACGAGGCTTATGGCCCCGCTGGTGTCGCCATCCTCATCGAGTGTTTGACTGACAACCGCAACCGCGCCGTCTCCGACGTTCGTGTCGCCGTCACCCGTAACGGTGGCACCATGGCCGATGGTGGCTCGGTGCAGCGTCTCTTCCAGCGCAAGGGCGTTGTGGTGGTCTCGAAAACCTATGAGGTCGAAGAGGGCCGTAAGACTGAGACTCGTGAGGTGGACGAGGATCAACTCATGGAGGCCACCATCGACGCCGAGCCCGAGGACATCGTTGATGAGGGCGACGTCTTCGAGATCATCTCTGACCCCAACGCCGTCGTTGACGTGCGCAAGGCCGTGCAGAACGCTGGCATTGACTACGACTCCGCCGAGGTTTCATTCAAGCCGGACTTCACTCAGCCTGTGGAGCTCGACGATGCTCGCAAGCTGTACAAGATCCTCGACGCTCTGGAGGATCTTGACGACGTTCAGAACGTCTTCTCCAACGCAGACATCCCCGCCGAGGTTGCTGCGGCTCTTGACGAGGAGGAGTGAGCATTCCAGCCCCCAGCTCGCGGGTAATCCGTGTCATGGGGGTGGACCCCGGTTTGACGCGGTGTGGGGTAGGCGTTGTGGAAGGCGGCCTTGGAGCTCCACTGAGGTTAGTTGCTGTCGGCGTCATTCGTACCCCTGCCGATTTGGATCGCGGTCATCGTCTGTTACGCATTCACGATGGGTTGGAGGAGTGGCGAGATCACACTCGTCCTGACACCATCGCCGTTGAGCGGGTATTCGCCCAGCACAACCGCAACACTGTTACGGGCACTGCCCAGGCAGCCGGTATCGCGATGATGATCGCTGCTCGTCATGGTTTGCCCGCCACTCTCTACACCCCTAGCGAGGTGAAGGCGGCGATTTCCGGATCGGGGCGTGCCGACAAAGCCCAGGTAGGTCTGATGGTTGCACGGGTGCTTCGCCTGTCGGCTCCTCCGAAACCTGCTGACGCTGCCGACGCCGTGGCCCTGGCGATTTGTCATGTGTGGCGCGGCGGAGCCGCTCATCGCGTCGAAGCCGCTGTGGCTGCCCAGCGACGCGGCCGTCCGGTACCTCGTTCTTGGAAGGATTATGCCCGGTGATCTCTCATCTTTCCGGTGCTGTGACCGCTGCCGGCCCGACCTGGGTCGTACTCGACGTCCATGGGATCGGTATCAAGGTGCTGTGCCCTCCTGCTACGGCTGCGAGCGCACGTATCGACCAGCCGATGACCCTACAGACCTCCCTGGTCGTTCGGGAGGACTCACTGACCCTTTACGGGTTCGTCGAGGCTGATGACCGCGACGCTTTCGAACTCGTTCAAACGGCTTCTGGAGTCGGCCCTAAACTCGCCGCTGCCATCATGAGTGTCCTGGACGCCAGTCAGCTTGCGGCAGCGATCAGTGGCGAGGATGAGTCGACGCTGTGCCGTGTGCCTGGGATTGGTCGCAAAGGGGCCGCGAAGATGATCCTTGAGCTCAAGGACAAGATGGAAACATTCGTACCGGGGGGAACTGCCTCTGTTGGCACCAGCCAACCCGTGGCGGCGTGGCGGGAACAGGTTGCTGACGGTCTCATCGGTCTGGGATGGTCGACCAAGGATGCCGAAAAAGCTGTTGAGGAGGTGGCCGCCCTCAAGGAGGCTGATCCGTCGATGACGATCGGCAACCTGATGCGGGCAGCCCTGCGTAGTTTGGCCCGATAAGTTGTCGGACTGGCCTGGCACACTGACAGGTGTCGTCAGAAAGGAGAACCTCGGTGGAGCATTCGCCCGTCGATCCGTGGGCCGAGCCTCCTGAGAAGGCTGAAGAGGCTGCTCTGCGCCCTGGTGCCCTGGCGGAGTTCAGAGGGCAGCAGCGTGTTGCCGAGCAACTCGGTCTTGTCTTGGCTGCCTCGAAGTCACGCGGCACAACTCCCGACCATGTCTTGTTGTCCGGTCCTCCCGGGCTTGGGAAGACTACCTTGGCCATGATTATCGCCGCCGAGATGTCGGCTCCGATTCGCATTTCCTCCGGACCCGCTATCCAGCACGCCGGAGATTTGGCTGCGATCCTGTCATCTCTGGTTCCCGGTGAGGTGTTTTTCCTTGACGAGATCCACCGAATGTCCAAGCCAGCAGAGGAAATGCTCTACCTGGCAATGGAGGATTTCCGCGTCGACGTCGTCGTCGGTAAGGGACCCGGGGCCACCGCGATCCCGATAGATATTCCGCCATTCACCCTTGTCGGTGCGACAACTCGTGCTGGGCTGCTTCCCGGCCCACTGCGCGACCGATTTGGCTTTACTGCCCAGCTCGACTACTACGACGTCGCCGATCTGGAGAGGATCGTCACTCGCTCGGCTGGCGTCATTGGCGTTGACCTGGCTGAAGGAACTGCTCATACCATTGCCTCCCGCTCGCGCGGAACACCCCGTATCGCCAACCGCCTGTTACGACGGGTGCGCGACTGGGCTGACGTCAATGACGAGTCCCCGGTGACCCCGAAGGGAGCGGAGACGGCTCTGGATCTCTACGAGGTCGATCCTCTTGGCCTTGACCGCCTAGACCGTGCCGTGCTCAATGCTGTCTGTCACAAATTCGGCGGGGGACCGGTTGGCTTGTCTACCCTCGCCATCAGCATTGGTGAGGAGCCTCAAACCGTCGAGGAAGTTGCCGAACCTTTCCTGGTTCGGTTGGGTTTCCTAATGCGTACTCCGCGCGGGCGTGTTGCAACCGACAGAGCATGGCGTCACCTCGGCCTCGAACCACCTACCAGCAGTGCCGGTGACGGACTGTTCTGACGATATTCGCCGCGCCGGGGTAGCATGACCCCGGTCGCACTCATAGACAAGGAATTATCTATGCCTCTTCTCGCCAGCCAGATGGGCGGTTTCATGCCGCTCCTGATTCTGTTCATCCTCCTGATCGCCTTTACCGTGTGGCAGGGCAAAAGACAGGCCAAGAGACAGCAGGAGGAGCGGGCCAAGCTTGAGTCGAACCTCCAGGAGGGCAGCCGCGTTATGCTCAGCAGCGGTCTGTTTGTGACGGTCACCCATCTTGGTGACAAGCAGGCCGTGGTCGAGCTGGCCCCGGGCGTCGAGGTCAATGTCCTCAAGCAGGCGATTGTCCGAGCTGCCGGTGACGAGGAAGAATTCGCGTTTGCTGACGACGCCCCGGCACAGACTGCTGCGGCTGACGATCTCACTGCCGATTCGGTAGTTGACAATCCGACTGAGAACTCGACTGCCGAATCGACCGACGCTGCTGTGACTGACCAACAGCCTCGGGCCTGACATTTACCAAGACCAAGGAATCTTTTCGACGTGGCAACGAAAAAGCGAACACACCATCCAGGCAGAACCCTGGCGATCTTCCTGGTGGTCATCATCGTCATGTACGTGCTTATGGGAGTTATGCGTGCGTGGGTACCCAAGCTTGGCTTGGACTTGAAGGGCGGCACATCTGTCACCCTGACGGCCCAGACCGAGGATGGCAAGGCTCCTACCGCAACGAGCCTTGAGCAGGCGCGTCTCATCATCCAGCAGCGCGTTAACTCGCTGGGCGTAGGTGAGTCATCGGTGAAGACGATGGGGGATCGCAACATCGTCGTCTCGGCACCGAACGTCAAGAGTTCCAAGCTCGTCGAGATGGTTGGTCAGACCGCCCAGCTCGGATTCCGGATGGTTTATGCCGAGGAGCCGCTGGGTACGAATAGTGCGACCCCCGGTGCGGCAAGGCCTTCTACCCTGCCCACGGCTGATCCGAAAGCCAAGGCTTCACCTAGTGCCTCCGCTAGCTCGGAGGGCGCTTCCGCTGGCTCAACTCCCAAGGCCAAGGACAGCGGTCCGAAATACAACGAGAAAGATCCGGCATCGGCAGCCAAGATGGTCAAGGATGCCGAGAAGTGGGAGCCTTCCCCAGAGGACATGCAAACCTTCCAAAACTTCAAGTGCACCAAGTCTGTCGATTCCCCGCCAAATAAGGCCTTGGTGACCTGTGACCGAGAGGGCAAGGCCAAGTATTTGCTCTCTCCAGTCGCTATCACGGGAACTCAGGTTGAGAGTGCCAACTCGGACATTCCCCCAGGCGAGCTGTCATACGTGGTGAACCTGAAGTTCAACTCAATCGGCACGACTTCCTTCGGTGAGGCGACGACTTTCTTGTGCTCCCGCCAGGCCCCGCAGAACCAGTTTGCTGTCGTTCTGGACGGCAAGGTTATTTCTGCGCCGCAGCTGGATGGCAGCAAGGGAAGTTCCTGCCCCATCAATGGTGGACAGGCACAGATTTCCGGTAACTTCACTCAGGACAGTGCGGCCGATCTGGCCAACGTCCTCAAGTACGGAGCCCTGCCGCTGTCTTTCGACATCTCCAGCGTTGACAATGTCTCGCCAACTCTTGGTGGGGAGCAGCTGCGCGCTGGGATCATTGCTGGCATTATCGGCCTGATCTTGGTCGCCGCTTACTGTCTGCTGTACTACCGGGGCCTGGGCTTGGTAGCCATCAGCTCACTGCTGATCGCAGGTATCACGACTTACGCCGCCATGGTGCTGCTCGGGGAGGCTGTCGGATTCACCCTTTCCTTGGCTGGTATCGCTGGTGCGATCGTGGCTATCGGTGTGACGGCCGACTCCTTCATCGTCTACTTTGAACGGATTCGAGACGAGATTCGAGAGGGACGTACCCTGCGCACTGCCCTTCAGACCGGCTGGACGAAGGCGCGTGGGACCATCCTGATGGCCGACGGCGTTTCGCTGCTGTCCGCTATCGTGCTGTTTCTGCTGTCGGTCGACCAGGTGAAGGGATTCGCCTTTACGCTCGGTCTGACTACCGCGATTGACCTTTTCATTTGTTTCTTCTTTACTCACCCCATCGTCAGTGTGCTGGGACGTACCAAGTTCTGGGGACAGGGACGACGCGGCTCCGGTCTCGAGGCTGAGCACATGGGTGTCACGGAAGCGCAATTGCTCGGCCGACGAAGCAGGCGATCTGCCCCACGAGCCCGCCGAGGCATTGATACGGAGGAGGCCTGAGATGACTGACGACAACAAGACCTCGTCCCTTACAGCAGAGCGATCTGAGGGGAAGAAGCAGAAGCACGGATTCACCCACGCCCTGTACACCGGTGAAATCTCCTACGGCTTCATCCAGCGCCGCAAGCTCTGGTACACCGTCTCCATCATCGTCATCGCAATCTCACTTGTCGGGCTGCTGGTACGCGGCCTGAACCTCGGTATCGAGTTCAAGGGCGGTGTTCAATTCCGCTCTCCGGCCCACGTCGCTACCTCGACCGTTGACGATGTTCGCAAGGCGGTATTGTCCTCAGGGATCCCCGACATGGACTCCACCGAGGTCGTCAGTCTCGGCTCGGACAATGTCCAGGTTCAGACGAGGTCCCTCGACAACACTGAGACGACCAAGGTCCAGGAGGCTATTGCCAAGGCCACTGGTGCCAAGACCGATACCGTGACGTACTCCCAGGTCGGTAGCCAGTGGGGCGAGCAAATCACTGGTAAGGCCGTTAAGGCCTTGATCGTCTTCCTGGTCCTGGTGATGTTGCAGATTTGGGCCTATTTCCGGCACTGGAAGATGTCCATCGCCGCAGTGATAGCCCTCATACACGACCTGATCGTCACCGTTGGCGTCTATGCTCTGGTCGGCTTCACGGTTTCACCATCAACCGTGATCGGTGTCCTCACGATTCTCGGTTACTCTCTCTATGACACGGTCGTTGTCTTCGACAAGGTGCGCGAAAACGTCCAAGACATTGATAAGCGCGACTACACCTTCGCAGAGGGCGCCAACCGAGCCGTCAACCAGGTGCTGGTGCGCTCTATCAACACCACTATTGTCGGTGTGCTGCCGGTGGCGGCGCTGCTCTTCGCTGGTGCCTTTGTTCTGGGGTCTGGGCCTCTGGAGGACCTTGGGCTTGCCCTTTTCGTCGGCATGATCGTCGGTGCATATTCTTCGATCTTCATTGCGACCCCGGTATTCGTTCAATTGAGTGAGAATGAGTCGGCTGTGAAAAAGCACACGGAGCGCGTCCTGCGTCGCCGTGAGCGGGCAGTTCAAAAAGGCCCGCAGGTGGTGGCTCAGACTGTGGCCGCGCAAGGACCTGTCGATGTCACGTCCATTGCTCAAGGCGAGCGTCGTCAGCCGCGTCGTTCTACTCGCTCTGAGAGGAAGAAATGAGTTTACGCACTAATCTCATTGCCGGTTTTATCCGGGATGTTCCGGACTTTCCGGAGCCGGGGGTGACCTTCAAAGACATCACCCCTTTGCTGGCCAACGCCAATGGATATGCCGCAGCGATTTCTGAACTCGTGGACACCGCTCCGCGCGGGGTCGATGTCGTTGTCGGGGTGGAGGCTCGTGGGTTCATGTTCGCGGGACCGGTGGCCCTGTCTTTAGGCGCAGGGTTTGTCCCGGTTCGCAAGCCCGGAAAGCTTCCCGGCGACGTCTACTCCCAGTCCTTTGTGCTGGAGTATGGCTCGGCTACCCTGACGGTTCATCAGGATGCCATTCAACCCGGATCGAAAGTCCTTATCGTCGATGACATCCTCGCCACAGGAGGCACGGTCGGTGCTACGGGTGCCCTGATCGAGAAACTTGGTGGCGAGCTTGTCGGTGTGTCGGTACTCATGGAGCTCTCGGCACTTGGTGGTCGGGAAAAGCTCGACGGAGCTGGTATTGGCCCAGTCAACGCCGCGATTACGGTGTGATCTTGGTATCGGAATCGGCGGAGTCATCAGGCCGGCGCAGCATCTTCGAGCAGGCGGCACTGGTCAAGCTGCCCTTTAAGACCACCAAGCCTTTTCGGGAGCTGGTGAAGAGGCTGGTGTGGTCGGCCATCCTGCTGCTGGCTAGTACGTTGATCGTGTGGATAGATCGGGACTCCTACGTCGATTCCACCGCCGGTGACGGTGTTTCTCTCGTCGACGCCTTCTACTATTCGACGGTCACCGTGACCACCACCGGTTACGGTGACATCACTCCGGTCGCGACACATGCGCGACTCATCAACGCCTTCATCATCACTCCGTTACGCATTACCTTCCTGGTGTTGTTGGTCGGTACCACTCTGGAGATGTTGGCGAACGAGGGGCGACGCGGCCTGCTCGATAGTGCTTGGAGGAAGCGCATGAGGAATCACACCGTCGTCATTGGGTACGGCACGAAGGGACGCAGCGCGGTCAATACCCTGCGCAACCATGACGTGCCAGTCGAAAAGATCGTCGTCATTGACAATCGTCCTTCTGCGGTGGCCGAGGCGAACCGTTCTGGGCTGGCGGCCTTCGAAGGGGATGCGACAAGGCGCGACCTGCTGAGGCGAGCTGAGATCAGCAAGGCGCGGGAGGTCGTCATCACCCTCAACCGAGACGATTCGGCCATTCTTACCACGCTGACGGTGCGGCAGCTCAATCCGCGCTGCCATATCGTCGTGTCTGGCCGGGAGGACGAGAATCTTCCGCTGTTGCGCGAGTCCGGCGCGGACGCCGTTGTCACCTCTGCGGATGCGGTTGGGCGTCTGCTTGGCCTTTCGTCGGTCAATCCGCACGTTGGTACTGTCGTCGACGACTTGCTGTCCAGTGCGAAAGGTATGGAAGTCGTTCAGCGGATGGTTTCCAAGTCCGAAATTGGTGCTCGCCCAGCCGATATTCAGAACGAGCGGGTTCTGGCGGTCATTCGCAATGACGTGCTACGTAATTTCTACGATTCGTCGATCGGCAAGCTGCAGGCTGGTGATGTCATCGTTGTGGTGCGCAAAGCTGTCCCTCGCACCTCAGGCTCTCAAGCAGAAGCTGATCTAGTGCGCTGAGAAGAGCAAGAATTCCGGCAGAGGTAATAGAGGAATCAGTATCGGCCTTAACCGATGATCGTTGCGGGCAGTCGGCATGGAGGTGGTAAAAACCACTAGAATAAAACGTCCAACGTGCCAGGAGGTGCCCCAATGACCGACGACAGCGTCTATGGTCCTTATCGATCGGGCAAGGCGACATTGGGCAAGCCGAAACCTGACCAGAAGCGTCCTCAGCCTCGTATGAGTATGCGCGAACGCATCGTCCGGTGGGGTACCCCGAAATCCTCAGGGCCGACTCACAGCGTCACAGAACCGCTCATCTCAGTGGTGTTGGCCAACCATCCGAAGGCTGATACTGCCGCCATCGAGCGGGCATATCGCACGGCTGAGCATTACCATCGTGGCCAGACTCGTAAGTCTGGTGATCCCTACATCACCCATCCGCTTGCGGTGGCGATGATCCTTGCCGAACTCGGAATGGATGAGCAGACCTTATGCGCCGGGCTGCTCCACGACACCGTTGAAGACACCTCGTATACCCGTGAACAGTTGACGGTCGATTTCGGTGAAGAAATCGCGCTGCTCGTCGACGGAGTGACAAAACTCGATAAAGTGCAGTACGGCGATTCGGCCAAGGCTGAGACTATCCGCAAGATGGTGATCGCGATGAGCCGCGACATCCGAGTCCTGGTCATCAAGCTCGCCGACCGGCTGCACAATATGAGGACCTTGGGGTTTCTTCGCCCGGACAAGCAGAACCGGATCGCCAAGGAAACTCTTGAAATCTTCGCTCCGCTGGCTCATCGCCTCGGTATGAATGCCATCAAGTGGGAGCTTGAGGATCTGTGCTTCTCTACTCTCAATCCTAAGCTCTATGACGAGATCGTCCACATGGTTGCCGAGCGGGCCCCGCAGCGGGAGGCTCAGCTTAAGAATGTGATCGAGATTGTCCGTCAAGACCTCGCGGACGCTGACATCAAAGCAACCGTCTATGGGCGTCCAAAACACTATTACTCGATTTATCAGAAGATGGTGGTGCGCGGTCGGGACTTTTCCGACATCTATGATCTCATTGGTCTGCGCATTCTCGTCGATACTCCGCGCGACTGTTATGCCGCGCTTGGGGTCATGCACGTGCGCTGGAACCCCCTTCCCGGGCGGTTCAAGGACTACATCGCCATGCCAAAATACAATATGTACCAGTCCTTGCACACCACCGTGCTTGGACCCGGAGGCCAGCCGGTCGAGTTGCAGATTCGCACTCACGAGATGCACCGTCGTGCCGAGTATGGTGTTGCCGCCCACTGGAAATACAAAGAGAATCCGAATGCCGTCGGCAAAGGACTTCAGCCTGATGGGGCTGACCTGTCCTGGGTGCAGTCGCTCAACCAGTGGTCCAAGGAGGAGTCCGACCCTGGCGAGTTCTTGGATTCCCTGCGCTTCGAGATCAACTCTTCGGAGGTATACGTCTTTACCCCCAAGGGTGACGTCATGGCCCTTCCACAGGACGCCACCCCTGTCGACTTCGCCTATGCGGTCCACACCGAGGTTGGCCACCACTGCATTGGTGCCCGTGTCAACGGCAAACTCGTCACCCTCGACACCAAACTGGCGAATGGTGATGTCGTTGACATCCTCACCTCAAATGCCTCGGATGCTGGACCAAGCCGGGATTGGCTGAAGTTCATCTCTTCCCCGCGTGCGCGCTCCAAGATCAAGTCATACTTCACCAAGGAGCGACGCGAGGAGTCAATCGAGGCCGGTAAAGACGCGATAGCCAGACAGCTGCGCCAGGTCGGTGTGCCTCTGCAGTCCTTACTGACGGTGGAGTATCTCACTGCGGTGGCGGATGATCTCCGGATACCGGGTATCAACGCCTTGTACGCCGCAGTGGGGGAGCACAACGTCAGCGCCCAATCGGTCGTCGAGAAGCTCGTCGCTCTCGGTGGCGGTCCGGAAGAGACGACGGCTGACGTCGAGGAGGAGCTTCCCGTCGGGGTCAAGGCCCCTCGCCTTCACACGAGCGAGACGGGAGTTATCGTCGACGGCGACCCTGACATGCTAGTGAAACTAGCTCGGTGCTGTACCCCGCTGCCGGGGGACCCCATCATGGGCTTTGTCACTCGCAACGACGGTGTGTCGGTACACCGTACAGACTGCTCAAATGCCAAGAATCTCCTTGAGCACCCTGAGCGGATCGTGCCCGTGTCATGGTCTGAAGATCAACAAGAGGGCTACCAGGTCACTATCCAGGTCGAGGGTCTCGATCGTGCTGGGCTGCTGCTAGACACCTCGCGCGTCCTCGCCGAGCAGGGGGTTAGCCTCCTGTCGGCCAATATGAGTGCTTCCAAAAACCATCTGGCTCGACTTCGACTCACCTTTGAGGCTCCCGACCCGACTCACCTCAAACATCTGGTTGAGTCGATCCGGCGGATCTCGGGCGTCTATGACGTCTTTCGTGTGAAGTCGTGAGGTTCGGACCAGCCCTGGACGTGACAAATGGCCTCGGTCCAGAAGACCGAGGCCATGAGACAATCAAGCGCTGAATTCGTCGAGGGCTTTCTGAGCTTCCTCCAACCAGGTCTGGTAGGTCTTGACTGACTCGCGAACTTTGTCAGCATCCTTGGTGCGACCAGCGCTCTCAGCCTTCTCAGCCTGAGCGCTGAGCTTGTCGATCTGGGCAGTGAACATATCCACGGTTGCGCGGGCACGCTCGCGAGCCTGCGGATCAGTGCGCTTCCACTCCGCCTCTTCAGCCGAATGAACCTGTCGTTCCAAGTCACGAACGCGGGCGTCGATGCGCTTCATGGCGTCCCGAGGGACCCGACCGACGTCGTTGAACTTCTCCAAGAAGGAACGGAACTTGGCTTTGGCCTCCTCGATGTCCGTGATCGGCAGGATGTCCTTTTCGGCCTCGTCGAGAAGCTTCTCCTTGACCTCTTGGTTGCCGCGGTACTCCTCGTCTTGCTGATTCTGAGCAGCATTGCGGGCGTCGAAGAACTTGTCTTGAATGGCGCGGAACTCCTTCCACAGCTTCTCGTCGATATCGCGCGGAGCTGAACCGGCAGCCTTCCAACGGTTCATGAGATCGCGGAACTGACGGGAGGTCTCTCCCCAGGCAGTCGAATCGGCCAGGGGACGAGCCTCCTTGATGATCTGTTCCTTGAGCACGCGGGCCTTTTCGCGCAAACGATTCTGCTCGGCCATGTGCTGCTTGCGACGACGGGTGAAGGCAGTGCGAGCCCCGGAGAAGCGGTGCCACAGTTCATCATCGGTGGTTTTGTCGATACGGGGCAGATGACGCCACTCTTCGAGCAAATCGCGGAACTTGCCAATGCCACCGCGCCAGTCGGTGCCGCTCGCGATGGCCTCCGCTTTGGCGACCATGTCCTCTTTGGCCTGTTTGGCGCGGGCCTTGGCCTCGGCCCTCTCTTCCCTGCGGCTTTCTGCCTTGGCCTCGATCGTGGGGCTGAGAGCCTCCACCCGAGCTGCCAGCGATTCCAGGTCGCCGACCGCATTGGCCTCACGGATGGCCGTGACGAGTTTGCTCGCGGCCGTGCGAGCCTCCTCCGGTGAGGCGGTCCCGGAGTTCACTCGTGATTCCAGCAGCGACACCTCGGTCTCGAGGGCATGATAGCGGCGCACGAAGAATTCAAGGGCTTCCTCGCTGGTGGAGTCCGGCACCTGGCCGACAGGCCTCTCCCCGTCACTGGTTCGGACGTAAACGGTGCCGTCATCATCGACGCGGCCGAAGGACTGCGGAGCTTCTACGTGACTCATAGGCTCCATCTTGCCCGATAAAATGCCAAACGTGTTCATTGTGTCCTTCATCACTGGTCCTTTTCGGGCCAATTGCTACCTTTTGGCGCGCGAAACAGGGGCCGAGTGTGTCGTCATCGACCCTGGGATGGGTGCCGAAGAGTTCCTCGGCGACGCGCTGAAGACCCACCATCTGACCCCGGTGGCGATTGGGCTCACCCACGGCCACATCGACCACGTTGGATCTGCCCGTCACGTCGCAGATGAATACGGCATTCCGGTGCTATGCCCGCACGATGATCGTCATCTGCTCACTGACCCCATGGCAGCTTTGGCTGATTTTGCTCGCCCTCTCATCGAGCAGTGGTATGGATCGACAACCCTGCGTGAGCCTGAAGAAGTCCTCGACGTGGAGCCATTCTCACACCACGAGTACGCCGGTCTCGATCTGGAATTCCTCCATGCCCCGGGTCACACCCCCGGGAGTTCGATGATTCGCATGATTGACCCCGAGCACGGCCCGATCGTCATGTCTGGTGACGTCGTCTTCGCTGGGTCCATCGGACGTACAGATATGCCCGGGGGAGACCCGGCGCAGATGTCACGCAGTCTCTCCGATGTCGTGTGGCCCCTTGACGACTCCACCCACCTACTTCCCGGGCACGGAGAACCGACGGCGATGGCCCAGGAGCGGATATCCAACCCGTTCCTCAATCGTCCCACTGGATAGTCTCATCGAACAGCGGTGAATGAGATCTATTGTCCTCAGACTGGCAGAATGGCCCCTGCGGGGTAACCCGCTGACAAACCCACGTTTTTCGAAGGATCGTGTCCAATGGCCCGTCTCAAGCCCCTGTCCGGTTTTCCCGAGTTCCTGCCCTCAGGACAGATGGTCGAGAACCATGTGACCCGGATTCTTGAGGAAACTTTCGAGCTTCATGGTTTTGCGCCGATCCACACCCGCGCTGTCGAACCCATGGAGCAACTGACTCGTAAAGGGGAGATTGACAAGGAGGTCTACGTCGTCGATCGGCTGCACGCCGACCCGCGCGAGTCCCGGTCGGAGAAAGATCGTCTAGGGCTGCACTTTGATCTCACCGTTCCCTTCGCTCGCTACGTACTGGAAAATGCTGGACACCTGCACTTCCCGTTCCGTCGCTATCAGATTCAGAGGGTGTGGCGCGGCGAACGTCCTCAGGAGGGCCGATACCGCGAATTCACCCAGGCTGATATCGACGTTGTTGGTGACCAGACGCTGGCCGAGCACCATGATGTTGAGACCCCTTTGGTCATGCTGTCGGCCCTTGAACGCTTGCACACCGAGTTGGGTTTCCCGACGGTCACCATGCACGTCAACAATCGCAAGCTTTCCGAAGGTTTCTACCGAGGGCTGGGTATTGAGGATCCCATGGCCGTTCTCCAGCGGGTCGACAAGTACGACAAGATCGGCCCGGACGCGGTGCGTGAACTTCTCACCGACGAGCTCGGCCTGTCCGACGAGGTTGCTGGAAAGTGTGTTGCCCTGGCTTCGATTCAGTCTGCCGACGATTCTTTCATCTCGAGAGTGCGAGAACTCGGGGTCTCCAATGACCTGCTCGAGGAGGGGCTGGATTCCCTTAATCGTGTCGTTACGGCTGTCAACAAGATCGTCCCGGGACGTATGGTTGCCAACCTCAAGATCGCCCGTGGCCTGGACTACTACACCGGCACCGTGTACGAGACGGAGCTCTCCGGGCACGAGTCGATGGGTTCGGTGTGTTCGGGCGGTCGCTACGAGTCCCTGGCCTCCGACGGTAAGCATGTCTACCCGGGAGTGGGGATTTCGCTGGGTCTGACCCGTCTGTTGGCTCCGATTATTTCCCGGGGGGAGCTGACGTCTTCCCGGGCGGTTCCGTCGGCTGTTCTGGTGGCCGTCAACACGGAGGAGGATCGCGCCAGCTCGGAGGCCGTCGCCCACCTGCTGCGTTCTCGCGGTATCCCCTGCGAGGTGGCTCCCAAGGCTGACAAATTTGGCAAACAGATCAAACATGCTGACCGTCGCGGAATTCCCTTTGTGTGGTTCCCGGGCGCTCAACACAGCGATCATCGTGACCACGACACTGTCAAGGACATTCGCTCCGGCGATCAGGTGGAGGCCGACGCCGCGAGCTGGAACCCACCGGCAGAAGATTTGTATCCCGGTGTTGTCGGTTCCTGGTAAGACAGCCCAACAAGACGGCTCCCTGGTACTCACCAGGGAGCCGTCGCCTCATCAGATGGTCGAGCGCTGTTGAGCAGAATGTTCCGAGGTGGAGCCGCGCTGATGGAGTTTCCATTCGCTGGCAAGGATGCCGTGGTAGAGCTGGTCACGGATAGTCGATCCACTCAGACAAGAAGCTCGACGAAGCCCTTCGGTCACCAGTCCTGCCTTCTCCATGACTCGTTGTGAAGCGACATTGGCCGGATCATGACTGGCCTCCACCTTGTTCGCCTGTGCGACGGAAAACAGATAGTCCATTACCGCGATCAAGGCCTCGGTGCAATAGCCCTTGCCCCACCATCGCCGTCCGATGACATAGCCGACATTGACCAAGCCGACGCTGAGCTTCGTTTCGACGACCGAGGTCTGCCCGATGAGGATCCCATCCTCAATCAGCTCGATACCCCAGTTGAAAGTTCCTGGGTCGTCGTAAGATTCGACCCAGGAACCGACGACGGAACGGCTCACGTCGACGCTGGAATGGGTGGGCCAGGTGAGGAATGTGGTTACTTCCGGATCACTGGCCCAGTTGTCGTACATTTGTTGGGCATCGTCGACCGTCAACCGACGAAGCACGAGCCGATCTGTTGTGAGCCGTTGAGTGCCAGTCAAGTACATGGCGGTGACGGTACCATCCGCTGTCGAAGGCCAACTACACGTGCAAAGACATCTGCATGACCGGGGTCCCGTTGAGGTCTAGACGTGGCGCTGTCTGCGGGGAGGTGGGGATGTCCTCACCCGGCTCGGGGCGCACGGCCTCGTTGGCGTCGAGCTTTTCGGCATCGTTGCGATCGTGCGCGGTGGCAGCCATCAACTTGATTCGGTTGAGCTGGTTGACCTGGGACGCACCGGGATCGTAGTCAATTGACACCACATTGGCGTGTGGGAACTGACGGCGAATCTCACGGAAGATACCTCGCCCAGTGACGTGGTTCGGCAAGCAGGCAAACGGCTGAACGACGGCGATGTTCGGGACCCCCCCACGAATCATGTCAACCATCTCACCGACGAGGTACCACCCCTCACCGGCCTGGTTACCGAGCTGGACTATGCGTTGGGCGTCGTCCATGAGTTCGGTGATCGGGGTTGGAACCTCAAACCGAGTGGACCTCTTCAGTGCCGCAGTCACCGGCTTCTGGTATTGCATCAGTAGGCCACGGAAGGCTTTCTTGAGGTGACGACTCCACTTGTCGGTACCGAAGGTCTTGTAGTTGTAATCTCCTGCCGACAGGCAGTTGTAGACGAACCACATGAGGCCGGGGAGAACGGCCTCACAGTCCTCGGATTCGATGGTATCGATGATGTGGTTGTTGGCGTCGGGATGGAACTGCACCAGGATTTCGCCGAGGACCCCGACACGTGGCTTGCGCGGGCCGTCGACGAGTCCGAGGTGTTCGAAGTCGTCGACGATGCCGTTGATGATCGCCTTGTACGAGGTGCGTCGCCCCCATGTCTCGGAATGGCCGTGGTGAAGGAAATGCTCCCTGGCAATAGCTGTCCAGCGGTGCATGAGCTCGTCAGCAGACCCCGGAACCGCCTCATAAGGACGAGTACGCAGGTGTACTTTTTGCAGCAGGTCACCGATGGTGACGGCCTGTACCACGCGGTGAACCAGGGGAGCGGTCAGGGAGAAGCCCGGGTTGTCCTCGACGCCCTGGAGGGAGGCCGCAATGACCGGGATGTTTCCGAATCCGGCGTCTTTGAGCGCCTTGCGCAGCAGACCGATGTAGTTGGTGGCACGGCACATACCACCGGTCTGGGTGAGGAAGAGGGTGGTGTGATCCAGGTCGTACTTGCCCGACTTTAGCGCCGAAACAAGCTGCCCAATGACGACAATCGCTGGGAAGCACGCATCATTGTTGACCACCGACAAGCCGCAGTCGATGTTCTCTCGCGACGCTTGCTCCAACACCTCGACGTTGTAACCGGAGGCCTGCAGAGCTGCCTCGGCGACCGATGTCTGATATGGGGCTAGCTGGGGCACCAAGATGGTGTGTGTGGCCTTCATCTCCTTGGTAAATGGCACTCGCTCGTCGGACAGAGGGTGTGTCACCAGCTTGCGGTTGTGACTGGCGCGTTCCTTCGCGGCAGCCTGCAGGGAACGCATCCGAATACGAGCTGCCCCCAGGTTCGACACTTCGTCGATTTTGAGGGTGGTGTAGATGCGGTCCCGCGCAGCCAGGATCTCGCGAACTTGGTCAGTCGTGATCGCGTCCAGACCACATCCGAAGGAGTTCAGCTGGACGAGCTCAAGATCGGGACGCGACCCTACGAAGGCGGCAGCCTGATAGAGCCGAGAGTGGAACATCCACTGGTCTCGTACCCGCAGCGGGCGCTCCAGCAGGTCAGCTCCCAGATGAGCCACGGAATCCTCGGTGAGGACCGCCATCCCCAACGAATTGACCATCTCAGGAATGCCGTGGTGAATCTCGGGATCGACGTGGTAGGGCCGTCCTGCCAGCACAATCCCGGGCACGTGGTGTTCGGCCATGTAGGCCAAGGCGTCTTCACCCATCTTGCGGACGTCGTCGTGGAACGCCTTGTCTTCCTCAAGACCTTTGGTGACGGCCTGGCGGGCTTCCTCGACGGTGACCCCGTCTTCGACGAAGATCTCGGACAGCCTCTCGGCTAGCTTGTCCGGGTCGGCCAGGGAGAGGAAGGGGGAGATGAGTTCGACGTTCTTCTCGCGCAGATTCTCCACATTGGCGCGGATGACTTCGGGGTAGGAGGCCACGACTGGGCAGTTGAAGTGGGCGTCGGCGTCAGCCACGCTGACTTGCTCGAAACGGATGCAGGGGTCGAAGATCCGCTTGACGCCGCGCGCGATGAGATCCTCGACGTGACCGTTGTTGAGTTTGGCGGGATAGCAGATGTTCTCGCTGGCGATCGACTCCATGCCCTTCTCGAACAAGGCATGGGAGGAGCGTCCCGAGATCATGACGCGATAGCCCAGAGCCGAGAGTGTCGTAAACCAGAACGGGTAGTTCTCGTACATATTGAGGGCCCGAGGCAGCCCCAGATCGCCACGGAACGCTTTCTTGGCGGTGAGACGTCGGTAGCTGAAGAGTCTCTTGTACTTGGCCTCGAATACGTTGGGCAGCTCGGACTTTGGCAGCTTGGCCATCTTTCGGTTGTTGACTTCGGCGCCACGGTCGCACCGGTTGCCCGAGACAAAGACACGTCCGTCCGAAAAAGTGGCGATGGTGCGCTGGCAGTGGTTCTGGCACAGGGTGCAATCGTCGCGATGGGTTTCGACGGCAAATCCATCGAGTTCGGAACGCTCCCGCAGACCGCTAGAGGTGGTGGGTTCACCGGCATGGAACCGGGCCCGGGCCGTCAAAGCGGCTCCGTAGGCACCCATCAGGCCGGCTTCAGCAGGACGGACAACCTCACGCCCGGTGAGCTTTTCGAAGGCACGCAACACGGCGTTGTTGAGGAAAGTGCCGCCCTGGACGACGATCTTGTCACCCAACTGAGCCGGGTCGGTCAGTTTGATGACCTTGTACAAGGCGTTGCGAACCACCGAATAGGACAGCCCGGCAGCGATGTCAGCGGGGGAGGCTCCTTCTTTCTGAGCCTGTTTGACCGAAGAGTTCATGAACACGGTGCAGCGACTGCCCAGATCGACAGGATGTTGGGCGAGCAAACTCATCGAGGCGAACGACTCGATGTCGGTGTCCATACCGGCGGCGAAAGTTTGGAGGAAGGACCCACACCCTGACGAGCAGGCCTCGTTGACGGAGATGGAGTCAATGACCTCGTCAACGACGCGCAGGTACTTCATGTCCTGGCCACCGATGTCAATGATGGCGGTGACTCCTGGGAGCAGGTGATCGGCAGCCCGGTAGTGGGCCATCGTCTCGACCTCGCCATCCTCGGCACCCAAGGCGGCTTTGACAAGCCCCTCTCCGTAACCGGTGGTGCAGGTGCGGGCAATGGTGGCCTCGGCGGGCATGGTGTCGTAGAGATCGGCCAGGATCTGCACTGCGGCGCTCACCGGGTCGCCCTCGTTGGAGGCGTAATGGGAGGCCACGATGTTGAGTGACTCGTCGATGAGAACCGACTTGATGGTCGTAGAGCCGGCGTCGATTCCCAGAAAGAGGTTGCCGCGGGCGTTATGCAGCGGAAGATGGGGGAGCTTGGCCTGAGAATGACGCTTGGCGAATGCGGCCAGCTCGTCCTCATTCTTAAACAGCGGCGGCATGGACTGGGAGATGCCGTTGTGGGTACGAGCGTGACGGGAACGCTCAGCGATATCAGCAAGGTCAACAGGCTTGGAGATTGAGCTCAGAGCTGCTCCCAGGGCTACGTAGAGCTGGGCGCGCTCCGGAGTGATGTACTCGTCAACCTTGCCTTCGAGGACGCGGGCGAAGGCGTCGCGCAGGGTCGGCATGAAGTGCAGGGGACCACCGAGGAAGATGACTTTGCCGCGAATCGGACGTCCACAAGCCAAACCGGCGATGCACTGGGTGGCAACGGCCTGCATAACCGAGGCCGCAAGGTCCTCGTGACGCGCGCCCTCGTTGATGAGGGGTTGGAGATCGGATTTGGCGAACACACCGCAGCGGGAAGCGATCGGGTGGATGGTCTGGGCTCGCGACGCCAGATCGTTGAGTCCCGGGGCGTCAGTGTGGAGCAGGGTCGCCATCTGGTCGATGAAGGCACCCGTACCGCCGGCGCAGGAACCATTCATGCGCTGCTCTGGAACTGGTTTGAGGTAGGTGATCTTGGCGTCCTCGCCGCCGAGCTCCAGAAGGACGTCGGCGTCGGGATTCCAGTGTTGGACGGCTGCGGTCTCGGCCATGACCTCTTGAATGAAGGTGAGATCGAGGGCCTCGGCAGTTCCTAGACCGGCCGAGCCGGTGACCGTCGCGCTTACCTTGGCGCCGGGGAGGGCTTGGGCGGCGTCACCGAGCAATGAAGCCATACTGCCGGTAATATCGGCATGGTGGCGTCGGTAGTCCTCGAAGAGAATCTTCTCATCGCGGCCCAGGACGACGGCCTTAATGGTCGTCGATCCAACGTCGAGGCCCATGCGAAGGTCCTGGTCGGTCAGTGGAATCGCAGTGCCATGATATGCGTCCATACCCCCATTTCATCACTGTCGAAATAATCGTGCAGCTGGTGGGCCCCGTTTTTCCGAAAGATTTTGGGAAGTAGTACGGTCATGCCATGTCCGTCCCGAGTCAGTCCCAGTGCGCTCACGCGGTCCGACGTGGGCCACGCAGTGAAGCCGGAGCTGCCCGAGCATCGATTCTGACAGCCGCCAGGAAACTCTTCCTCGCCGGTGACTACCAGTCGGTGAGTCTGCGAGCCATTGCTCGAGAAGCTGAGGTGGACACGTCACTGGTGAGCTACTACTTCGGCTCCAAGCAGGCCCTCTACAACGAGGCGATGTCGCTGCCGAACGGACCGCACCGGATCATTGCCGAGGTGTGCTCGCGCACTGACCCGGACCATCTGGGGGAGGCCCTAGTGGTGGCTTTCATCGAAGCTTGGGATGGTCATCTCGGGCTGGGCGAACCGGACCCGCAGATGCAGGGGGTCGTTCAGGCACTCCTGTCTCAGCCTGACGCCTTTGATGCGGTGCGTGAGTTCTACACCGACCACATCTTGGCGCCGGTCGTCAATCTCTTGGCACCTCGGTTCGGGGAAGAGGAGGCAGGGGTTCGGGCCTCACTGGGACTCACGCAGTTGCTGGGAATCTTCACGGCCCGTTACGTCGTCGGGTTGCGACCGCTGGCAAACCTATCCGCCTCGGAGCTCGTGGTTCGCGAGGCTCCTACCCTGCAGAAGACTCTCACCGGGACAGTGCCCAGGGGATAACACATCCTTTTTGTGTTTCGGGCTGTCACTTCGCCCACCGCAGTCCCACGGCCGGCGTTAGAGTGATACCCACAAACTTGGCGCACAGCCGCGCCACCGCCCACGCGTAACGGGAGATGACCAATGACCATCGCAATCAAGATGGGTTTCCTCGATGGTGGCCCTATCGTTGACGACCAGGGCCGACTTATCGGACGAGGAGGCGGAACAGCGCTGGTTGAGCGACTTCTCCACATGTATCCGGGAGCCGTCGTTATCGACCACGAGGACCGTAAGTGCAATGGTTTCGAGGCGAAAACGTTGACGAGCCTTGATCCGCTGGAAACCCTCGTCATCAACCTCGACGTCATCGACTCGGTCGGTGTTTTCCAGACAATGCACCGTGAAGGTGCTGAACCAAAGATCCTCAATCTGCAATGGCTACCGCCGTCTCATTACCACCACAAGGTGAATTTTGCGGCTATGGGGCTGTCCTACGCCCTCTTCCCGACCCTGTGCTCGGGTGAGCGCACGGCCGGTGAGGTGACTGAGCTGGTTCGGCGCTGGACCATCTCCCCGCTGGCACACCAGGCCCGGATCGCCTGGATCCAGCCTGGTATTCGTGATGATCTGGTCCGAGAGCACGTCGATTCAGAAGTGCCGACCGTCTTGTACCCGTCGATTCATCTGACTGACAACAAGCGTCCGAAGGTTTTCCTTGACGTCATGAACCGTGTTGCCTCTGAGATGGATGTGCGCATGGAGGCCCGCCTGGGCCAGCGTGACCTCGCCAGCGTCATGGCTATGAAGATGTCCTCGCCGAAGTGGGCCTCGGTCGGCCCGCTATTCGGTCAGCGTGAGGAGTACTGGGAGTCCTTGGCTCGCATGACGGCTTTCCTTGCGACCGCGAAGAATGAGGCCTACGGCTTCGAGTACCTGGAAGCCCTGGTCGCTGGCGCAGTCGGTGTCTTCCCAGATAGTGCCTGGGCCCGCAAGACTGTTCCTGAAGACTACCCGTACTTCTACCGCACCTCCGATGAGGCAGTGTCAATGTTGAAGGACGTCTTAAGGGATCCCGAGACGGCGCGAAACGCGATCAATGACGCTGCCGGAGGCTCCCTGCGCGAATGGATCCTCGACAACAACAAGCGTTCTGGTGGTAACGAGGCCATGCGCAAGCAAATCCACGAGTGGTTCCCAGAGATTGAGGCCTGATTCCCCGCGATGACCCTGTTGCCCCGCTTGTATTTAGCGCGGTGCGGGGATTGCCGTCACGGCGCTCTTCTGCTGTTCCGGCGATTTTCCCGGATGACGGTTGAGGTGGCTGTCGGTATGCTGGTCGGCGGCCCGTACCGTCTATACGTGGCCTGCGACAACGGAAGGATGAGACGTGCTGCGAACCCATGACGCCGGAACCCTGCGAGCCAGTGATATCGGCAAGGAGGTGACTCTCGCTGGATGGGTCGGGCACCGACGCGATCACGGCGGCGTCGCCTTCATCGATCTTCGCGATGCATCAGGTCTGGCCCAGGTCGTCATTCGTGACGAAATCCTGGAGTCCTCGGGCGCCCACGATTTGCGCAACGAGTACTGCATCAAGGTGACAGGTGTCATCGAGGCTCGTCCCGAGGGCAACGCCAACCCGAACCTTCCCACCGGTGAGATTGAGGTCGCGATCTCCGAACTCGAGGTTCTCAATCCGTCAGCCCCGCTGCCTTTCCAAATCGACGAGCATGTCACCGTCGGAGAAGATGCCCGACTCAAGTACCGCTACTTGGACCTGCGCCGCCCGCGTCAGCATGAGGCCCTGGTACTACGCTCGAAGGTGACTCACGCTATTCGAGAGGTTCTCGACCGCCACGATTTCTACGACATCGAGACCCCAACCTTGACGCGATCCACCCCTGAGGGTGCCCGTGACTTCCTCGTCCCGGCTCGTCTGGCCCCAGGCTGTTGGTACGCCCTGCCGCAAAGCCCTCAGCTGTTCAAGCAGCTGCTCATGGTGTCGGGCATGGAGCGCTATTACCAGATCGCCCGCTGCTACCGCGACGAAGATTTCCGCGCTGATCGGCAGCCTGAGTTCACCCAGCTCGATGTCGAGATGAGCTTCGTCGATCAAGATGACGTCATTGCTCTCGCCGAGGAGGTCATGGCGGCCTGTTGGAAGATCATCGGTGTCGATATGCCGACTCCGCTGCCGCGTATCACCTGGCATGAGGCGATGGACCGTTATGGCTCTGACAAGCCAGATTTGCGTTTTGGCAACGAGATCACTGAGGTCACCGACTTCTTCGCCAATACTCCGTTCCGGGTGTTCCAAGCTCCCTACGTCGGTGCCGTCGTCATGCCTGGTGGAGCCTCGCTTCCGCGCCGCCAGTTCGATGCCTGGCAGGAGTGGGCCCGTACGCGCGGCGCCAAGGGGCTGGCCTACATCACCGTTTCTGACGAGGGTGTGCTTGGCGGCCCGGTTGCCAAGAACATCTCTGAAGAAGAGAGGGCCGGCATTGCCGAGAAGGTCGGTGCCAAACCCGGTGACGCTATCTTCTTTGCCGCCGGTCCAAAGACCCCCTCCCAGGAGTTGCTCGGTGCGGCTCGGCTGGAGATCGGTCGTCGCTGTGAGCTCTTTGATCCGGCTGATTGGGCCTTCTGCTGGGTTGTGGACGCTCCGCTGTTCAAGCCGACGAAGGAAGCTGAGGCCTCCGGTGACGTCGCGGTTGGCAGTGGTGCCTGGACAGCTGTTCACCACGCTTTCACCAGCCCGACCCCCGAGTGCATGGATACTTTCGACACCGATCCGGGTTCGGCCCTCGCCTATGCCTATGACTTCGTCGTCAATGGCAACGAGGTTGGCGGCGGATCTATTCGTATCCACCGCCGTGACGTTCAGGAACGCGTGTTCAACGTTATGGGTATCGGCCCCCAAGAGGCTCAGGAAAAGTTCGGATTCCTCCTTGACGCTTTCAAGTTTGGTGCCCCGCCGCACGGCGGTATCGCCTTCGGTCTGGACCGCCTTGTCATGCTGCTCGGCGGTTTCGAGACCATCCGTGACGTCATCGCTTTCCCGAAGACCGGCAATGGCTACGATCCGCTGACGGCTGCTCCGGCCCCCATTACCCCGGCTCAGCGTCGCGAAGCCGGCGTGGACGCCAAGCCGAAGAAGAGTTCCGAGGGGCACAACGACAAGGGAGGTACGCCCAAGAAGTGATGGTGCTCAGCTGAGGACGGGCGGCGACTGTCTAGGCAGTTGCCGCCTGTTCTTTATTGCGAACATCCGTGGGTGCCGAGGTGTCGCAGCACGGCGATATGGTGGCACGGTGAGTGAGGATCTCTTTGGCAACGTCGGGTCGGCACAGCCCGACGCGACCAGCGGCGGGTCCCTGGATACTCCCAACCCCGACGCACCACTGGCCGTTCGACTGCGTCCCCGCACCATTGACGAGATCGTCGGTCAACAACACCTGCTGACCCCCGGGTCGCCGTTGCGACGGCTGGCTGAAGGTACCGGAGCTATGAGCGTTTTTCTGTGGGGTCCGCCCGGGGTCGGAAAGACGACGATTGCCTCGGTGGTGTCTCATTCCACGAACCGGCGATTTGTTGAAATCTCGGCCGTCACTGCCGGGGTTAAGGACGTTCGTCGAGAACTCGATACCGCGCGTCGCCAGTTGGCGCTGGGCAAACCGACCGTCCTCTTCGTCGATGAGGTACACCGGTTCTCCAAGGCGCAGCAAGACGTCTTGCTGCCCGCAGTCGAGAACAGAACTGTGACTCTTATTGCTGCTACCACGGAGAATCCATCCTTCTCGGTGATCTCTCCGCTGCTGTCGCGATCCTTGCTGCTGACGCTTAAGCCACTCACCGAGGCTGACGTCTCCACCCTCATCGATCGTGCCTTGAGCGATCCGCGCGGGCTGCGCACCGAGGCCGACGGGTTCTACACCCTTGACGACGAAGCTCGAGCCGATCTGCTGCAGCTGGCTGGAGGAGACGCTCGGCGTGCCCTGACCTATCTCGAGGAAGCTGCTGCCGGGGCAAAGGCGGCTGGCACTGACACCATCACCAGCCACATCGTCTCATCGGCGGTGGACCGGGCCGCAGTGCGTTACGACCGTGACGGCGACCAGCACTACGATGTCATCAGCGCGTTCATCAAGTCGGTACGAGGGTCTGACGTCGACGCTGCCGTGCACTATCTGGCCCGAATGATTGAGGCAGGGGAGGACCCCCGGTTCATCGCACGACGTCTGGTGATTCTGGCCAGCGAAGATATTGGTATGGCGGCACCGAGTGTGCTGCAGACCTGCGTCGCTGCGGCCCAGGCCGTCCAGCTCATCGGGATGCCGGAAGCCCGGCTTAACCTGGCTCAGGCGACGATAGCCGCAGCCACCGCGCCGAAGTCCAATGCTGTTATCACCGCCATTGACGGTGCCTTGGCCGACGTCCGCGCTGGCAAGGGCGGAGAGGTCCCACCACATCTGCGTGACGCGCACTATTCATCGGCTCACGATCTGGGCCACGGGGTCGGATACCGTTACGCCCACAACTTCCCGCACGGGGTGGCTGAACAGCAGTATCTGCCCGACGACATCGCCTCAACGCGGTACTACCACCCGACTGACCATGGGAACGAAGCTGCCATTTCACAACGTCTGAGCCAGATACGAGTGCTGCTCGGGCGAGACACCACCGAGGAGAAGAAGAAGTCATGACTCTGGGTCAGATCGCCGGACTCATCGCTGCTCTCGCGGCGGTGGTCCTTGTCGCGTTGTGCGCCGTGCCATTGCTCAAACTTGGTGGCGTCCTTGACGAGGTGCGCAAGACCGTCCGTGACGTGGATGAGTCTACGGTTCCTATCCTGGAGGAGCTGAAAGGAACGGTTGTCATTACCAACGGAGAGATCTCCAAGCTCGACCAGGTCATCGAGGACATTCACACGATTTCCGAACACGGCACCGTCGTTACGGGTCAGGCTGCTCAACTCGCTCAGACATTCACCCAAACTGTGGGGACCCCAATGGTCAAGGCGGCTGCGTTCGGTGAGGGAGTGAGACGTACTATTCGTCGCCCCAAACGCCGTAAGCGTCGATCTCAGATCGACAATGAGGCCGCTGCGGCCGAGGTGAGTAGCGTTGACAACATCGACAGGCAGAAGTGATCTTCAACCAGATTGTGCTCTCAGCCGCCAACCCGCTCTCCTGTCATCCCGCTCTATTCGGTGACGTGCTGAGGTGTGGCCTGCCGCTAGGGCTAGTAGGGTTAGGACGCGGTGTGTCCTGAGATCTGACGGGACGACCGCCACAGGCCACAACCAGCGACCACGTCAAGAAGGACCAGGCATGAGAACAGCGGAGATCGGACAGCGCTTCGTCGACTTCTTCAACAGTAAGGGTCACGCAGTGGTGCCGAGCGCTTCGCTGCTGTACAACGACCCCACCCTGCTGTTCGTCAATGCCGGTATGGTGCCGTTCAAGCCCTACCTTATGGGCACTGAACCTTCCCCATGGAAGCGTGCCACCAGCATCCAGAAGTGCGTTCGTACCCTCGACATCGACGAGGTCGGCAAGACCACCCGTCACGGCACTTTCTTCCAGATGCTGGGAAACTTCTCCTTCGGCGACTACTTCAAAACTGAGGCCATTCAGTATGCCTGGGAACTCGTGACCAACCCTGCCGATCAGGGCGGATTTGGCTTCGACCCAGCCAACATCTGGGTGACAGTGTTGGGTCCAGGGTTTCACCCGGATTACCCCGAGGGTGATGTTGAGGCTCGCGAGGCCTGGCGCGCAGTTGGGGTTCCCGAGGACCACATCCAGGGCCGGTCTCTCAAGGACAACTATTGGCACATGGGTATTCCTGGACCGGGCGGTCCATGTTCTGAAATCTACATTGACCGTGGTCCGGCATATGGCCCCGACGGCGGCCCGGAGGCCGATGAGGACCGCTACTTGGAGATCTGGAACTTGGTTTTTGAGACCGAGGACCTGTCCGAGGTGCGTGCCAAGGACGACTTCGACATCGCCGGCCCACTGCGCAGTCTCAATATCGACACCGGCGCCGGTCTGGAGCGGATCGCTTACCTGCTCCAGGGAGTCGACAATATGTACGAAATCGACCAGGTGTTCCCCGTCATCGAGAAAGCCTCGGATATGTCGGGCAAACACTACGGTGCCAACCACGACGACGACGTTCGGTTGCGCGTGGTCGCTGACCACGTCCGTTCCGGTCTCATGCTCATGACCGACGGCGTTACCCCCGGTAACGAAGCCCGTGGCTACGTGCTTCGACGCCTGCTACGTCGCGTCGTGCGAGCCATGCGTCTGCTGGGGGTGGAAGACCCAGTACTGCCGGAGCTGCTGCCGGTCTCCCGTGACCTCATGTCTGCCTCTTTCCCCGACGTCCTGACTCAGTGGGATCGCGTCATCGGGGCCGCCACCGCTGAGGAAGAGACTTTCCGACGCACCCTCAGCGCTGGCACTGCGATGCTTGACGCGGCGGTAGCCGAAACCAAAGCCGCTGGTTCTAAGACGCTGTCTGGTGACAAAGCCTTTCAACTTCATGACACGTACGGTTTCCCGATCGACCTCACTCTGGAGATGGCAGCGGAGCAAGGACTGCAGGTTGACCGTGACAAGTTCACCACTTTGATGGCCGAGCAGCGTGCCCGAGCGAAGGCAGACTCCAAGGCTAAGAAAGGTTTGCTTACCGACCCCGAGGCGTATTCCCAGGTGCGCGCTCTCGGGGAGACTCCCTTCCTTGGCTACACTGATCTGACCGTTGAGACCACCGTCACCGGCATTATCGCCAACGGTGCCTCGGTTACAGCTGCCGAGTCGGGATCGGTCGTCGAGGTTGTGCTCGCCGAGACGCCGTTCTATGCCGAGATGGGCGGCCAGGATTCCGATTCCGGTCTCATTCGCGCCAATGGTTTCGATCTGGAGGTTCTCGACGTTCAGCGTCCGGTTCCCGGCCTCATTGTCCACAAGGTGCGTCTGGACGGTGATCTAGCCGTGGGCGACCAGGTGACGGCTCAGGTGAACCCGACCACTCGGTTCGGTGCGTGCCAAGCTCACACCGCCACCCACATCATCCACGCCGCGTTACGCGAACTCGTCGGTCCGTCAGCCACCCAGGCCGGCTCCTACAACAAGCCCGGTTATTTGCGCTTCGACTTCTCGGCCACCAAGGGGCTTTCGGATTCCCTCAAAGATGAGATTGAGGAGCGGTGCAATGCCGCGATTCATGACGATTTCGAGGTGACTGATACCCAGATGCCGCTGGAGGAGGCGAAGGCCATGGGGGCGATGGCCATGTTCGGTGAAAAGTATCCGCCGATAGTGCGTGTCGTCGAGTTGGCCGGTCCATGGTCGCGGGAGTTGTGCGGTGGTACTCACGTGGCTTCCACCGGTCGTATCGGTATGTTGAGCCTGCTGGGCGAACAATCGGTAGGTTCTGGAACTCGTCGCGTCGAAGCCCTGGTCTCCACCGACGCGTTCCACCACATGGCTGCCGAACGTGCTCTGGTCAACGAACTCACGGGAATGCTCAAGGTTCAACCTGACCAGCTTGCCGACCGTGTTGCCAAGCTTGCTGCCGATCTCAAGAAAGCCGAGCGCAAGTTGGCCGCCGCCCGTACTCGCGAGCTGATGGGACAGGTTGACGACATCGTGGCCGGGGCAGCCGCAGCCGGGGCCTTCGACCTTATCGCGGCCAAGGTGCCAGGGGTGGTGGGTAACGACCTGCGCACTCTAGCCTCTGAGGTTCGGGTTCGCGTCAAGGAGCGTCCGGCCGTCGTCACTCTCATCGGAGGTACTGACGACAAGCCCGCCATCATCGTTGCAACGACCGAGTCCGCTCGAGCTGCCGGAGCCAAGGCAGGTACCCTCATCAAGGCCGGTACCGGCCCCATTGGTGGTCGCGGAGGCGGTAAGGACGACATGGCCCAGGGCGCTGGCAGCGACTCGTCTGGCATTGACGCAGCCCTTCGCGCTATCAACACCGAGCTGACTGCGCTGTGAAACCCGAAGAACGCCCTGACACCACCCTGCGCGGGGTGAGGATCGCTGTGGACTGGGGAAAAGCACGGATCGGTGTGGCGGCGAGCGATCGCGACGCCATCCTGGCGTTCCCGGTTGAGACGGTGCAGACCGCGAACAGACCGTTGCAGCGGTTGGCTGAAATCATTGGCGAATATGAGCCCGTCGAGGTCATCATGGGTCTTCCCGTGGCCCTCGACGGTACCGAACAGATCGCCGCGCGGGACGTTCGGGAAGCTGGACGACAGCTGGCTAAGATCATCAGTCCCATTCCGGTGCGCTGGGTGGATGAGCGAATGACCACCCGAACGGCCGCTCGCGCTCTTCACGACGCCGGACGCACCGCGCGCAAGCAGCGTGGCGTTATTGACCAAGCCGCTGCGGTGGCCATACTGGAGCACGTGTTGGAGCAAGTCCGGTCGGCTCGATCGGCGACGATGACAGGAGAGGCGGAGTCGTGAGCGGACCGTTTGACGAGCACGATGACCCCAAGGCGGAGTTCTGGTACCGAGTTCGCAGCGCTGTGGCGGTCATTTTGTCCTTGGCGGTCCTCGTTGGCGGGTGTGTTTTCGTCGGCGTCAAGGTCTATGACGCGTACATTTCGTACAAGTCGGTCGACGATTACATCGGTGATGGCGAGAAGGACATCTTGGTGCGCGTACCCGTAGGGGCGTCGGTGAGCGAGGTGGGTTCGATTCTGCTCGACAACGACGTCATCAAGTCGACCAAGGCCTACAACAAGGCCATTCGCGACTCAGAGTCCGATATCACGATTCAGGCCGGCCAATACAAACTCAAGACCCATATGAGCGCTGCCAAGGCTGTATCCATCGTGGGTAACCCAGATAACATCCAGCGCACCCGCGTCACCCTGCCTGAAGGGCTGACGACCGAAGAGCAGTTCGCCATCATGGCCAAGGGCACCACGATGCCCGTTGCCAAGTTCAAAGCCGCCTACAAGCAGACCAAGAGCCTGGGTCTGCCGGGGTGGGCCAAGGGCCGCCCCGAGGGATTCCTCTTCCCCGACACCTACGAGGTGGGGTCCAACCCGACGCCGATGGAGATCTTGCAAATGCAGACGACCCAGTTCGTCAAACAGGTCAACACCATGAATTTCACGGGCCAGGCTCAGACGATCAAGCGCAGCCCGTATGACGCTCTTATCGTCGCCTCCATTCTGGAGAAAGAAGCCAAGGATCCCAAGGACATGAGGATGGTCGCCGGTATCATCTACAACCGACTTAATCAGGGTATGAAGTTGGAGTCGGATGCGACGGTGCTGTATGCCAACCATGCGGAAGGTAAGCTGACGACGACTGACGAGCAGCGTGCCAAGGATTCTCCCTACAACACGTACCTTTACGAAGGTCTCCCGCCGACTCCCATCAATAACCCTGGCGCGGCCTCGATGGAGGCAGCGGTCACCCCGATCAAGAGCGATTATCTGTTCTGGGTCGTCACCGATCCCGAAAAGGGGACCACGGCTTATGCCAAGACACTGGCGGATCACGAGAAGAACGTGGAGAAGTTCCAGGCATGGTGCCAAGCACATAAGGGCAAGTGCTGATCTTGGGGGAGTTGACGATGCGTTGCGCGGTCATTGGCCACCCGGTAGCCCATTCCCTGTCCCCGGCGATCCACCGGGCTGCGTATCGAGCGCTCGGACTGAACTGGTCTTACGACGCCATTGACGTTGAGCCTGGAGGGCTGCGTGCCTTTGTTGATGGACTCGATGATTCGTGGCGTGGCCTGTCAGTGACGATGCCTCACAAGGTTGACCTCATCGAGTTAGGTGAGATCGACGAGACCGTCGAGTTGCTGGGGGCGGCGAATACCTGGGTGCGCAAGGATGGAAGGACCATCATCCGTAATACAGACGTCACCGGCGCAAAAGCTGCCCTTGAATCCCGAGGTGTTACTGAGCTTGGCACGGTGGTCATGCTTGGAGCGGGGGCGACGGCACGATCGGGTCTTGCCGCAGCGGTCCAGCTGGGGGCAGACGAGGCCATTATCATGTCGCGCTCGCATGATCGGTCGACTGAGATACTGGACCTTGCCGAACGCCTCGGTGTCCGCGTCGCGTGGGTACCGTTCGAATCCGAGCCGCCACGGTGTGACCTCATCGTGTCGACTGTGCCACCGGGGTCAGTCCTGGATCGTGCCGAAGATCTTGCGGCCCGTGCTCGCGCTGTCTTCGACGTCATCTACGATCCGTGGCCGACGCCGCTGACGGTGGCTGGGAAGGATGCTGGTCTTACGGTCATTGATGGACTCGACCTGTTAGCCGCACAGGCCGTCGATCAGGTGCGACTGATGACGGGACATGACGTGCCCATGGAGGTGTTACGGTCCACAGCGCAGAACGGTCTGGCTGAGCGCGTCCGCCTTTGAGAGACTGGACCCATGCTGCGTTACCTCACTGCTGGGGAGTCCCACGGCCCTGCCCTTGTCGCGACGATGGAGGGTATTCCAGCCCATGTTCGCGTTGGGGCCGAGGAGATTTCAGAGGAGTTGCGACGTCGTCGTCTCGGAGTGGGTCGTGGGGCCCGGATGTCCTTTGAGGCCGATGAGTTGGAGCTGATCGCCGGATTCCGACATGGCGAGACCTTGGGCGATCCCATCGCCATTCGCATTGGGAATTCTGAATGGGACAAATGGCGCACGGTGATGGCTGCTGGACCTGTCGATGCCGAAGAGTTGGCCGGGCAGGCTCGCGGGGCTGCCCTGACGCGACCTCGCCCGGGACACGCTGACCTTGCCGGTATGCAGAAATACGATTTTGATGAGGCTCGTCCAGTTTTGGAACGTGCGTCCGCCCGAGAAACTGCTGCGAGAGTGGCTCTGGGAGCTGTCGCCAAGGCCTTTCTCAAGCAGGCCCTCGATGTCGAGATACTCTCCCATGTCGTTTCCCTTGGGCCGGTCGTGTGTCCTGAGGGTTTGCGTCCCGAGCCGGGAGATCTCGCCCGTATCGACGCCGATCCGGTGCGGTGCGCTGACCCTGCCACGAGTGAGCGAATGGTCGCCGAGGTAGAGGCGTGTCGCAAGGAGGGCGACACCATGGGGGGTGTCGTCGAGGTGCTGGCATACGGGGTACCCGCCGGTTTGGGGTCGTACAGTCAGGGAGACCGACGACTCGACGCTCGTTTGGCCGGGGCTCTGATGGGAATCCAGGCCATCAAGGGAGTCGAGTTGGGGGACGGGTTTGAGCTGGCCCGGCGTCGTGGCTCGCAGGCTCACGACTGGATGGAGCCAACGAAGGCTGGTATCCATCGCATGAGTGACCACGCTGGGGGCACCGAGGGCGGAATGTCGAATGGACAGGTGTTGCGGGTACGCGCGGCAATGAAACCCATCGCCACGGTTCCTCGCGCCCTGCCGACGATTGACACCACCACCGGCGAGGCTGCCAAGTCTCATCATCAGCGTTCTGACGTGTGTGCGGTCCCGGCAGCTGGTGTCGTGGCTGAGGCGATGGTTGCGCTGGTTGTGGCCGAGTGCGCTCTGGAGAAGTTTGGTGGAGACTCGGTAGCTGAGACCCGTCGCAACGCTCAGGCGTATCTGGGGCGTCTGGCTGAACGTGGGTTGGTGGTGGCCCCGTGAGCGTCATCGTTCTCATTGGTGCCCCCGGATCGGGTAAGTCGACTGTGGGTCCGCTGCTGGCCGATCGTCTCGGGGAGAAGTTCGTAGACGTTGATTCCGTTATTGAAGACGTCGAGGGGCGCGATATTCCCGAGATCTTCCTCGCTGAGGGAGAGCCGTACTTTCGCCAGGTGGAAAGGCGAGAGACACTTGCGGCGATCGAGGGCGGTGGCGTGGTCTCCCTGGGTGGGGGAGCACCGGTTGACGCCGAGGTCGGCAAGGCCCTGGACCAGGTATGCGTCGTGTGGCTCGACGTCTCGGCCCGCACTGCGGCTGACCGGGTCGGGCTGAAGGATACTGGCCGCCCGCTGTTGGGAAGTCAGGTGCATTCGCAGCTGGTACGTCTTATGAAGGAACGTCGAGCCGTGTACGAGCGCCCGGCAACCATCCGGGTCGCCACTGACAAGCTCACCCCCGATCAGGTTGTGGAGGTAATTGTGGGCGAGTTGGCTGACTTGGAGGGAGAGTCGTGAATCGTGTCGAGGTAGCGACGGCACATCCCTACCAGGTGCTCATCGGGTCCCGTGCAGTGGAGGGATTAGTCGGTTTAGTGGCAGGACGCCGGGTCGCAGTGGTGTGTCCCCAACCGCTTCTGGGCCTGGTAGACCGGCTTCGGCTTGATGATCCGATCCTTATTGAGGTGCCAGATGCTGAGGCTGCCAAAACCCCTCAGGTCTTGGTCAATGCCTGGCAGGACCTCGCTGAGGCGGGCATGACCCGTGGCGATATCATTGTGGGTCTCGGTGGGGGAGCCACCACTGACCTGGCCGGATTCCTAGCTGCAACGTGGATGCGCGGGGTCGACGTCATTCAGATTCCCACCACAGTGCTTGCCATGGCTGACGCCGCGATCGGTGGCAAAACGGGTATCAACATCCCGGCTGGGAAGAACTTGGTTGGGGCTTTCCACGAGCCGACGGCAGTCCTGTGCGACACCGATCTCCTGACATCCCTTCCTATTCGTGAAGTGCGCTCTGGGCTTGCAGAGATCGTCAAGTGTGGGTTTATCAATGACCCCGTGATTCTCGATGTCGTCGAGGGACAGGATGTTCTCGATGTCACTTCGCAAGCCTTTGTTGAGGTCCTGACACGGGCAGTTGAGGTGAAAGCTGGAGTTGTCAGTGATGATCTGCATGAGCGGATCTCGTCACATGGCCGGGTTGGCCGCGAGAGATTGAACTACGGGCACACCCTGGCCCATGCCGTCGAAGCTCACGAGCACTTCACCTGGCGACATGGCGAGGCGGACGCTGTCGGGATGGTTTTCGCCGCAGAGTTGTCTCGACGTTATCTAGGACTATCCGACGAGGTCGTAGCTCGCACCCGGGCGATTCTGTCAGGGATTGGGCTACCTATCACCTTTGACGAGGTTGAATGGGCGGATCTGCGCGAGACGATGAACCTCGACAAGAAGACCCGGCTCGATCCTGAGACCGGACGGCGGATACTGAGGTTCGTCGGTATCAGTAAGCCCGGTGAGGTTGCGATGATTGTTGATCCCAACGAAGACGTGCTGGTCGAATGCTACGAGAGGTTACAGGATTAAGCGTCGCGGATGGGCGGTGCGGGAAGGCTCGGCGTGCGAGTCCCGGTCGCTATCCCGCGCTGCTGCGGCATGAACCCCTCCTCGCCCTATCTGGGAAGAGCTGAGTTGAGCAACCTGTCTATCTCCAGCTCGGGAATCGACCGCGCCGCGAGTGTGATGTCAGCAAGGGCGGTATCGACGTGGGAGATCGGGTACCGGCCTGTCAGGCTCTTACGAGCCTCGCAGCAGGTTTCGGGGGTGACGAATCGTTGTCGCAGGGCTTCAGCGGCCCATTCCCATTCCTCCTGGATAGCCAGTACCAGAACCGAGACCTCAGGAGTAGCGAGATGGATATTCCCCCGCACAGTGATGAATCGGTGCGGCATGTGCCAGCGGTGAACACGAATTCTTGGCCGCATAAGGGTGCGGGTTGGCGAGAAGGCTTCGATTTCATCAATGCTTCGCCAGTCCATCGGTTGAGTCGTTCCAGGGGCCGTCATCCCGAGCAGGACGAGGGCTGCCTTGCCAAGAAGGACAACATCGCGATGCCATAAGGAAAGGGCCCGGATGAGTGTTTGAGGGTCGCGGGCAAGGGAGGCGGCAGCAACAACTCCGGGCAGGACTCGTACCGCTTCTCCGCGCGCCACTGCGCGGTCGGCCTGACCTCGCATATCGCTGCGACGGTCAATCTGGACAACTCCACGGCGCTTGATCTGGTCTTGAAACGTTCTCATACTTTCAGTTGTCGTCGAAGACCACCGAAATCCGTCAGGAAATTCCAGATCTGTGGATAAAAACCGAATACCCGTACTAGTTGTGGACAAACTGGCTCTTCGTGAACGAGGGTGGAGACGGATGACCGCGTGGCGGAGTTGGGATGGTGATTCATCGGCTACAAAAGTGCCACCACCGAAGGGGTCCCTGAGGCGGTGGTGGTCATGGACCTGTTTCATGTGACCCGTGTGACCGGCAAGGTCCTGGACCTGTGCCAGTTTCAACAATGGCTGCATGGTCATCGTGGACGTGCAGGTGATCTGCTCTGCAATCCTTCATACTGGCGCTGACCTGCTGACACCCCGGCAACGCAACTGTTTGGAGCACGTGTGTGGTATAGCGATGGGGTTGGGCAATCTGTGGCTCACGGCATCACCTCATGACTGCTGGAAACCGAACCCCGTCTACTCCCTCAAGCATGAACAGCCGACGTCCCGCAGCACTTCACCTGCGCACCTATACGGCGGCGGAAGCCCCGATCGCCGCGTCATCACGCACTCCACGCCAAGGCCGGCACCTCTAAAAGAAGGGCCTCACCTGAACCCAGATGAAACCCTCCACACACAAAAGGATCCCCCGGCTTCGGTCCACATCACGTCGGACAATCCACCGGGGGCCGTGTTGGCTATCACGCAGATTCCAACTCCGTTTTTCCTAAAATAAACAGTACACCACGTGCGTTCATCTGTGCAAGTAAGGAGAATCCCTTATGGCACCCGGTCTGTCATGGATCGTCACCGATCCTCAAGTACGCGACCTCTACGAGAACCGTCCTGGATTGGTGGCTTTCGTTGACGAAGGGCCTCACCTGACCCCAGATGAAACCCTCCACACATAAGGATCCCCCGGTGTCGGTCCACATCACGTCGGACATCCCACCGGGGGCCGTGTTGGCTGTCCGAAGACTCCAACTCCGTTTTTCCTAAAATAAACAGTACACCACGTGCGTTCATCTGTGCAAGTAAGGAGAATCCCTTATGGCACCCGGTCTGTCATGGATCGTCACCGATCCTCAAGTACGCGACCTCTACGAAAACCGCCCCGGGTTGGTGGCTTTCGTTGACGAGTCTTATCGCACGATCCCCCAGGTGGGCTCGATCTACCTCATGACAGCCGTGATAGCCGACACCCGAGACCTCAACGACTACCGGCGCACCCTTGTCCAAGGAATCGGCTCTAACACCTTCCACGCCGCACCAGACCAACACCGCAACCCTCAAGGCCGCGACAATATCGACATCATCAACGCGCTCACCGCACAACGCAGCCCCACCCTGGCATCGGTGTATCTAGGCCACGACAACCTCAACAACGAGACCGTCAACATTCGTATCCGCCACGGGGTGTTACGGTCCTTAGCCATCGAACTACACCACACCTATGGCGTAGACACGATCATCGCCGACCACCTGTTCGATGCCCGACGTCACCGCCACGACGATGCCGCTATCGCCCAAGCACGCCAGACCACCAGGGCCGATATACAGCTTCTCCACTCCCACCCGGGCCGTGAACAAATGCTGTGGGCCGCAGACGCCACCGCATGGGCCATCCAACACGACCTGGCGACACCGGCACCCCGTAATTGGGAAAACCGCACAGGCATCCTTGGTGATGCTCTCACCATCATGAACGCTCACACTCGACGCACCATGGCCAGGCCAGTCGCACCAGCCCCCGATACGCCCCAGAAATACCCCTTGTTGAGGCAGGCGTTGCGTACTCAAGCCAGCGCCACTATCGCCGCTCAAGCCCGAGCAGCCGAACAGCACTGCCGCGAGATGGACCACAAACGTCGACGACGCGCCGCCGAGAATGCACGCCAGCGGCGACCGCGTATCGGTGGTGGCCGGGCCCGCAGACTCAAACCCCGCTAATGGCGTTACCCCAGGCCAGGCCCCTCAGGGACCAGCCCCAACGATCCCGTCTGAGCAGTAGCAACCGGAAACGCCGCACGCGAGGCGTCTTGACCGCCACAGCACATCCAACTCGCCAACCACAACCGCCCCGGCCCGCGACGCCCGCGCCATCACGCACCCCACGACTCCACCGGCACCTCTAATACCACACACCATAAAAGGGCCTCACCTGAACCCAGATGAAACCCCACACATAAAAGGATCCCCCGGCTTCGGTCCGCATCACGCTGGACAATCCACCGGGGGCCGTGTGGGCTATCCGCAGACTCCCACTCCGTTTCTCCTATCTTTTATAGTACAACAACGACGCATCACTCACACTCCCGTCCGAGGCAAAGCCCCACCACTACGATCATCAACGTCAACGGCACCGCTAGAGGCACCCGCCTCTAGGCGGCCAGACTCCGCCGCCACCCGGCCAGAGCGGCCATGTGTGCCCACCCCGACAGTCGGTGTGCCAGAAGCCGTCACGACAGACGTGGCCGAAGAGGCACCCGGTTTGCTCGACGTACTCGGGCGAACTGTGGGCTTATGGGCGGTGAAATCAACCGAGCACTCATCGGTGACCTGATCGTCGTTCAACCGGTCAAAATGCATCGTCCACGGCTGAGACCCAGACCCGTGATACACCTCGTCAGAAACCAGGTCACCGTAATGGAACACCAAGTCATAGCCGACCTCGCCAGGATCAGACACCTCAACGGCCACAAACCCCGACACGGTCCCGTCATCCTGGACGACATGACCACACTCGGTCACCTCGTACGACGGACCCGCCGAGGCCGGACTATCAGCCCACGCAACCGAACCAGCAGCCACACCAGCGGCCGCCACCACAGCCGCGACAGCCACCCCGGCCACGCGACGGTGAACATCACACATCATCACTGTTCCTTTCACGGCGCGGAATATGTGCCACGCCAACCACAAACTCAGCAACACACGGCCACCCGACGCTCAACCGGGGCAGCCAGCGGACGTTCAACCGGGGCAGCAAACGACGGCTTAACCGCCGCGATCAACGCGTGAATCCGCGCCCTGCACTCCGGATCAGACCGCTCAGCCTTCACCCGCGCGTCATACCGTGCCTGCTCGGCACGCCACGCCTCAGAAACCACCTCAGGACTCGCAGTCCGCTCATGATCAACCGAGGCCGTGTTGGCTATCACGCAGATTCCAACTCCATTTTTCCTTAGCTATAAGCTAACCCCGGGGGTACACCTCTGGTAAGAACAGACGTAAAAACCGTCACTGCTCAACTGCAAAGAGCCACTACACGGCCTTCGTGGCCGGAGATTTGGCAGGCGACGACTTCAGGGGTGACTTGTGGGGTCTCGTAGCAGCCGGTGACACTGTTCGTGGTGTCTGTGACGTGGTGGATGCGGAGATGGGGACACCAGTATCCTCGTCAAGAGATGTTGCTGCGCACCCGCACGTCATAAGTCCAGCTGCCAGAACTACGACCAGCAGTCTTTGCCGGGCTTGCTTCATTCAGTCTCCATCCATGTCTCGGGCTCGGTGAACCAACCGAGGATCGGGTTGGCCGACGACCTCTTCATCTTTTCCGGCATAATCATATTTCGACAAGAAATATCTCATTGCATTCAGACGAGCGCGTTTCTTGTCGTTGGACTTGATGCAAATCCAGGGTGCCGCGTCAGTGTCTGTAGCAGCGAACATCTCCTCCTTGGCACGGGTGTAATCGTCCCAACGCCCCAAGGATTCCAAATCCATGGGGGACAGCTTCCACCGGCGCACTGGGTCAAGCTGTCGAATTGCGAACCGAGTGCGCTGTTCTTGACGTGTCACGGAGAACCAGAATTTGGTGACGTGAATCCCCGACTCAATCATCATCTCTTCGAGAATCGGAGCCTGGTGCAGGAAAATCCGGTGTTCTTCGTCAGTGCAGAATCCCATGACCCGCTCGACACCGCCACGGTTGTACCAGGAACGGTCGAACAGCACGATCTCGCCGGCGGTAGGGAAGTGTTGGATGTAACGCTGGAAGTTCCATTGACCGAGTTCGCGGTCTGAAGGCTTGTCAAGGGCGACGGTACGGCAGCGACGCGGATTGAGGTGCTCGCTGAATCTCTTGATCGCGCCACCTTTTCCGGCGGCGTCGCGACCTTCGAAGATGATGACGTGACGCTCTCCGGTGTCGTCAATGGAGTATTGGAGCTTGAGAAGCTCGATCTGCAACAACCTTTTCTGAGTTTCGTACTCGCGCCTGTCCATGAGAGTCGGATAGGGGTAATCTTCATGCCAGGTCTCCACGGCGGAACCGTCAGGAGCGATAAGTTCCGGATCATCACCATGTTCATCGGAGTCAACGACGTATCCAGCATCAGCAACTAAGTCAATGAATTCACGCAGCGAATGCTGGTCGGAATCCGTCGCAGGATCAAAGTGGGCGCGCAGCTCAGCGGGGTCGAAGTCGTGCATGATGGCAACGTTACTGAACAGGTGTCCGGCCAAGGTCACAATGTCGTAAATGGTACGCGACGAGATGATTTCCTGCCGGTATCGAGCTGTTCGCGACGGCGTGTCATGGAACGCCTACGGCCCAGCGATAGAGAGTGGTGCCGTCAGTCCGCTAGACTTGGGCGGGATGTCGGCCAGCGTGCCCCCATCCCGATCCGTGATAAACGCAACCCATCTCGAAAGGGACCGACCTGTGGTTATTTCCACCAATGACATCAAGAACGGCACCGTTCTCGACCTTGACGGCCAGCTGTGGACGGTCATCTGGTTCCAGCACCACAAGCCGGGTAAGGGCAATACCGTCGTTCGTACCAAGCTCAAGCATGTGCTGAGCGGCAAGGTCGTTGACAAGACGTTCAACTCTGACGTCAAGATCGAATCGGCTGAGGTCGATCGTCGCGATATGCAGTACCTGTACCAAGATGGTGATGCCTACGTCTTCATGGACGAGACCAGCTACGAGCAGCTGCCAATTCCTGCTGAGGTTGTCGGGGACGCCAAGGATTTCATGCTCGAGAACCAGACCGCCACCGTTGCCCTGCATGAGGGCAATCCGCTGTACATTGATTTGCCTGCCTCCGTGGAGCTCGAAATCACCTACACGGAACCGGGTCTGCAGGGTGACCGCTCTACTGGAGGCACCAAGCCCGCGACTCTTGAAACCGGCCGTGAAATCCAGGTCCCGCTTTTCATCACCACTGGTGAAAAGGTCAAGGTTGACACTCGTTCCGGCGAGTACCTCGGTCGTATTTCCGAAAAGTGAGCACGAACACCACCTCCACGCCTGACGACGAGGGTCCTATCGAGAGGATCGGGGATCTGGAAGTCAGGCGTGTCAGCGGAGATATTCAAAAACACGCTGACCTCTCGACGCGCTCCAAGGCCCGCAAGCAGGCCCTCGACATCCTGTTTGAGGCCGATCTTATGGGCACCGACCCCCTCGATGTTTTGGCAGCTCGCCCAAGTGTGTTCACCAATCCGGTGCGGCCCTTCGCGGCTGATCTGGTTCGAGGTGTCGTCGCGTCGCAGGCGGGTGTGGACTCTGTCCTTAGCGACTGTCTGTCTGAGGGGTGGACGTTGGCCCGTATGCCAAGGGTCGATCGCGTTCTTGCTCGGCTGGGTGCCTTCGAGATTCTGCACACGGATACCCCGAACCCTGTCATCATCTCTGAGGCCATTGAGCTGAGCGAGGAGTTTTCAACCGATGACTCGGTGCCATTCCTTAACGGCTTGTTGAACGCCGTTATCGCTCATGGTCCGGCACGTGTGGAAGATGTGTCAGCCGAGGCTGCGGACACCGACCATGCGGCTGATGAGATGTCAGAGGACGAGGGTTCGCACGAAACCGAGTCGCTGGATACGAAGAGTGCCTCAGATCCGGAACGGACCCTTACCGAGGCCGACAATGTGGACACCACTACCGAAAACGCTGCGAGGCCCACGAAATCGGCTGGCGAGGCGGATCTGGACTCGGAAGAACATCCGACATCCAAAGATCACGAATTGGACACAGATATCGACAAATCGGACCCAAACGCGGGCTAAGCGGACTAGTGTGCCGAAGGTCTCCACTGGGGTACTGGTGGAGACCTTCCGTACTGTTCGGAAGAGCTGCGCACTTGATCGGAGGGGCTCGTGTCCATACCCACTCTTTCACCACAACAGCTTTCGGCTGCTCGTGAAGCAGCGACACGGGCGAGGAGGGTCCGAGCAGAATTTAAGGCGAAGGTTCGCGCCGGCGAGCTGTCGTTGTCAGCGGCCTTGGATGAGGCGGCCAGGGATGACGTGCTCGCTCACGTCAAGGTTGTTGATCTGCTGAAGGCCCTTCCCCGCGTGGGTGAGAAGCGGGCTGCCGAGATCATGGAGCGTCTTGAGATTGCCCCGAACCGCCGTATCCGTGGGCTGGGACGTCATCAGATTTCCGGCTTGCGCGCCGAGTTTGATCGTCGCCCCTGACGTCCTTCGCTGCGGCACGATGTCGCCATGGGCGATTATGGTATTGCCATGAGCAGCGACCCTGTCATTCCACAAGCCCGTGGCATTCGCCGTAACGGCCCCGTCAAGGTGGTCGTTGTCTCTGGCCCAACAGCTGTTGGCAAGGGCACTGTGGTTAGCGCGTTGTCGCGCAAACATCCAGAGATCGTCATTTCGCGGTCGGTAACGACTCGTCCACCTCGTCCCACCGAGCGCGACGGCATCGATTACGACTTCATTACCCCGGAGCAGTTCGACGACCTTGTTGACGGTGATGGGTTGCTGGAATGGGCCGTCGTCCATAACAGTCATCGTTACGGAACCCCGCGCAAGCCGGTTGAGAAGGCGGTCGCCGACGGTCGCACTGTCATCCTTGAGATTGATCTTCAAGGCGCTCGTCAGGTGCGCAAAACCTATCCGCAGGCTACCCAGGTGTTCCTCGCCCCGCCTTCCTGGGATGAACTTGTTCATCGTTTGATAGGTCGGGGGACTGAGACTCCCGAAGAGCAGGAGCGTCGGCTGCAGACGGCCCGGGTAGAGTTGGCGAACGCCGATGAGTTTGATGCCGTTGTCGTCAACGACACCGTAGACCACGCTGTCGCGTCTCTGGTAGAGTTATTAAGTCTGTGACCACACTGGGAGGACATTCCTTGACCGAGACCACACCTGAAGGCATCGTCAACCCGCCCATCGATGAGCTCCTTGAGCGCGTCGACTCGAAGTATCGCCTCGTTCTTTTTGCTGCGAAGCGGGCCCGTCAGATCAATGCGTACTACTCGCAGCTGGCGGAAGGTTTGCTCGAGAACGTTGGCCCGCTGGTGGAGACCACCAACCAGGAGAAGCCGCTGTCCATTGCCATGCGCGAAATCCATGCCGGCGTCGTTGAGGCGCACGAGATGGACGCTGAAGAGATCGCTGCGCAGGCCGCTGCGGCCCAAGAGGCTCCGGCCATTGAGCTCGACGATCCCTTTGCCGATCTCGCTGATCCCAACGCCTGATCTGAGCCTGGCGTGAGTGTTGTCGTCCTCGGTGTCGGAGGAGGAATCGCCGCATATAAAGCATGTCTGCTTTCGCGGCTACTCTCTGAGGCCGGCCATGAGGTCCACATTGTGCCTACCAGGGCCGCCCTCGAATTCGTGGGGCGTCCGACCTGGGAAGCACTGAGCGGACACCATGTCCACACCGAGGTTTTCGATGATGTGCCTGGCGTTGAGCACATTCGGCTGGCCGAACGAGCTGACGTGGTTGTCGTTGCCCCAGCGACCGCCGACCTGATGGCGCGAGTGGCTGGTGGTCATGCGGATGACCTGCTGACCACGACGATTCTCGCTACGTCAGCGCCTGTGGTGTTTGCTCCTGCGATGCACACACGGATGTGGCAAAATCCCGCCACTGTCGACAACGTGAAGACCCTCCGGCGTCATGGCATCGTTGTTAAGGACCCGGCATCCGGGCGCCTCACCGGTCGAGATTCCGGACCCGGACGGCTGCCTGATCCTGAAGAGATCGCCGAGTTGGTACAACTTTTATTGACCTGCCCGGGTGCCGCAGACGCGATGTGCCGTCAAGATCTTGCCGGAAAACGTGTCGTCGTCTCGCTGGGAGGTACTCGCGAAGCCATCGACCCCGTGAGATATCTGGGCAATTCCTCGTCTGGGCGGATGGGTAAAGCTATTGCCCAGGTGGCTGCTGCTCGAGGTGGCAATGTTCACGTGGTTGCTGCCCATACCGATGTCGCCGTGCCGTCTTGCGTTGGGGTGACACGGATTGACAGTACTGAGGATCTTGCAGAGGTCATGGATACTCTGGCACCACACGCTGACGTCGTCATCCAGGCAGTTGCCGCAGCTGATTTCGCGCCGGTGAAGACTGATATCAAGATCAAGAAGTACGAGGGAGATTCTGTCGTAGGTGAGATGACGTCTCTCGAACTCCACCAAACTCCCGATGTCCTGGCCCGTATCTGTGCCCAATCGGTACCGAATCGGGTCGTTGTCGGATTTGCCGCTGAAACCGCACCTGACCGCACTCAGCTGCTTGAGCTGGCGCAGGCCAAGCTCGCCCGCAAGGGATGTGACTTGCTGGTCGTCAATGATGTGAGCGAGGGGAAGGTGTTTGGCGAGGTTGGCACTGACGTCACCGTAGTTCACCAGCAGGGACTCGGTCGACGCATTACTGGATCCAAGTCGCTGGCGGCGGTAGCCATCCTCGACGAGGTACAGAAGCTGCTGGCCACTCAGTAACACAATGCGCGGCTTGTGGCCGTGCGGACAGGAAACACACCATGCCCACTCGTCTGTTCACATCTGAATCGGTGACAGAAGGCCATCCCGACAAGATTGCTGACGCGATCTCTGATGGCGTTCTCGACGCTCTCCTTGCCGAGGACCCCCACTCGCACGCCGCAGTGGAAACAGTCGTGACGACCGGTCAGGTCATGGTCTGCGGCGAAGTCACTACGGAGGCCTACGTCGACATCGCGGGTATCGCTCGTTCCCGTATCCTCGACATCGGCTATGACTCATCCGCCAAGGGTTTCGATGGTGCTTCGTGCGGGGTTTCAGTTGCGATTGACGCTCAAAGCCCCGACATTGCTCAAGGCGTGACCTCGGCCTACGAAACCCGGCACGGGTCCACTGACCTCATTGACGCGCAGGGTGCCGGTGACCAAGGCATGATGTTCGGATACGCCTGCACGGATACCCCGTCTCTTATGCCCCTTCCTATTGACATGGCTCATGCCTTGTCCCTGCAGCTGACGAAGGTCCGCAAGGAAGGCGCACTGGATTACCTGTGCCCTGACGGCAAGACTCAGGTGACTATCCGGTACGACGAGAACGACAAACCCGTGGCGGTGGACACCGTCGTTGTCTCTAGCCAGCATCGTGACGGCATTGACATTGACGGGACGATGACTCCTGATCTGCGTCGCTTGGTGATCGATCCAGTGCTGGAGCGTTATGACCTTGAGCACAAGGACATCAGGGTGCTCGTGAACCCGACTGGCAAGTTTGTTATCGGTGGACCCATGGGCGACGCCGGTCTCACTGGCCGCAAGATCATCGTTGACACCTATGGTGGCATGGCGCGCCATGGTGGCGGGGCATTCTCAGGAAAGGATCCCTCCAAGGTCGACCGTTCTGCTGCCTACGCCATGCGTTGGGTGGCTAAGAACGTTGTCGCAGCCGGGCTGGCTGATCGCTGTGAGTGCCAGGTGGCCTATGCCATTGGCGCCGCGCACCCGGTGGGATTCCGTATCGACACCTTCGGGACCAACCACGTTCCCGATATCGAGATTGAGCGTGCAGTCAATGAGGTTTTCGACCTGCGTCCCGGTGCGATCATCAAGGACCTCGACTTGTTGCGTCCGATCTACTCTCAGCTGGTGGCCGGAGGTCATTTCGGACGCGAGCTGCCGGGCGTGACCTGGGAATTGACAGACCGCGCGGATGCCTTGGCCGCAGCTGCCCACCTTTGAGAGAACACCAGCTTCTGATACCTCGTCGGTGGTGGATCGTAACATCAGTCGCATGACCGAACCGCTACTGGAATCGACCTCATGGATAGCCCATGTTGCCGTTTCCTCTGGTCTGGCCCATCTCGACCGGCCTTTTGATTACCTCATCCCCGACGAGCTTGTCGATCGTGTGCAGGTGGGCGTGCGGGTGCGGGTGAAACTCGCTGGTCGGCTGTGCGACGGCATCGTGGTGTCGGTCGATCATGAGCAGGAACCAGGAGTCAAGCTGGTGCCGGTCGTGAAGCTCGTCTCCGATCAGGTTGTCTCGACCCCAGACCAGCTCAGGCTGGCACGTAAGGTTGCCGATCACTGGGCTGGCACCCTCGATGAGGTGCTCAGATGGGCGATCCCGAGCCGCCACGCGACGACCGAAGCTTCACATCCACCGCCGTGGCCGGCGCCATCCGGGGCCATGCCTTCTGGCACCTTGCGCGTGCTGTCCGGGGGACGTCATTTCCTAGATTTGGTCGCGGCTGGTGAGCGCCCAAGAGTGCATTGGCGCGTCACGCCGGTATGCGGACCGGGAGATGACGAGGGGGTGGGAGACTGGGCCAATGGCCTGGTTCAGGCTGTGTGCGCCACCCTTGCCTCGGGCCGCAGCGCGATCATCTGCTGCCCGACACTTGAGGACGTCGCCACTCTGCGTGCCAGGATCGAGGCCGTCCTGGGATCGGGAACGGTTGCCGTCCTCGACGCTAACCAACCTGCCTCGACGAGGTGGCGGCACTACCTGGCCGTTATCCGAGGCTCGGCCAAGGTTGTCATTGGTACCAGGTCAGCGGTGATGGCTCCTGTTGCAAATCTTGGATTGATTGCGGTGTGGGGTGAAGGGTCTGACCTGCATGACGAACCGCGAGTCCCCTACCCAAACACTCGAGATGTCGCCGCCCTGCGGTCCCAAAGTGATCGCTGCGCCTTGTTATTGGCGAGCTATTCCTGCTCGGTTCGCAGTGCGTCATGGTTGGAGTCAGGGTGGCTCGTCGGTATCGGGGCAGACCGTCAAACGATAAGGTCCGTGTGCGCTCCCGTACGTATTCCTGGTGACTCCGACATTGCCTTGGCCCGCGATCCGTTGGCGCGATCGGTACGTGTGCCCGATTTAGCCATGGCAACAATTCGTGACGGTCTGCTGCGTGGACCTGTTCTGGTCTCAGTGCCCAGAGTTGGCGACTTGTTGTCCCCGTCGTGCTCACGGTGTCGGACATCCGTGAAGTGCCCTTCGTGTGGCGGTCCGGTGACGGGACGGCGAGTTGAGACAGGGGTTGAGCTGCATTGCAGCTGGTGCGGTAACCGTCTCAGTCCGTGGCGTTGCCCTGAGTGCGGTTGTAAGGAGGTCCGATCCGGGATCGTGGGAGCGACCACAACGGCGAGCGAGCTGGGGCGAGCTTTCCCGGACGTCCCGGTGGTCGATTCCTCGGGCAGCCATGTGCGGGACAACGTGGATTCGCTTCCCCGACTGGTTATTGCAACACCGGGCGCTGAGCCGGTGCCGGCATCTGGGTATTCCTGCGCAGTCATCCTTGACGCGGTGTCCTCCCTATCACGACCAGGACTGTCGACGGTTGAGCAGACCGTGGGTCGTTGGATGACGATTCTCGCTCTTGTCAGGTCAGTTCGTGACGGGGGGAGGGCAGTCATCGTCGGCCCCTCGGAGGATGCCGCATTGCAGGCCATGGTCCGAAATGACCCGATCGGTTGGGCAGCTGGAGAACTCAAAGACCGCCGAGAGGCTCAGTTCCCGCCAGCCACCCCTTGTGGGATCGTCGAGGGGGAGCCACAAGCGGTTGTCCTGGCAAGCGAGCGGCTGAAGGAGGCTATGGGGGACAAGCTTGAGATATTGGGCCCTGTCCCTCAGCTACGGCGAGCCGGAGAGAACGAACGCGACCGTATCGTCGTTCGTGCGCTGGGGCGAGTAACAGTGGGGGAGCTGTCGACGGCTCTGTTCAGTCTGCGTTCCAAGCACACCATGAACCACGAGCAGGGCATCCTGCGTGTCGTTATCGACCCTGCGAATCTCTTGTAAAACCGATGAGCGTTGCCCGACCGATAGGCTGGAAAGGTGAAATTACTCTTCGCTGGCACTCCGGACGTAGCCGTTCCCGCCTTGACGGCTCTGGCTGACGACCCGAACCATGAGGTTGTTACCGTCTTGACTCGGCCTGACGCTGCAGTCGGACGTCATCGCACTCCGCGTCCCAGTCCGGTTGCCAAGACTGCCGAAAGGCTCGGAATCCCTGTTATTAAGGCCACCAGCGTGAAATCCGGCGAGGGGCATGACGCAGTTGCATCTCTTGATGTTGATGTCGCCGTGGTTGTCGCCTATGGCGGACTCATCCCTGCGGATCTGTTGAATGGGCCGAAACATGGGTGGATCAACTTGCATTTTTCCCTGTTGCCGCGATGGCGGGGGGCTGCCCCTGTGCAGCGGGCCATCATGGCCGGTGACGAAGAGACCGGAGCCTGCGTCTTTCGCCTGGTTGAAGACCTCGACGCGGGTCCCGTATATCGCTCGATGAATGTGCCGATTGGCGAGGTGACGACGGCTGGTGAGCTTCTTGACGAGCTGGCCCAGGCTTCGACACCGCTTGTGACTCAGGCTCTCGAGGACATCGAAGCTGGGGTCGAGCCAAAACCACAGGCAGAAGGAGTGACGGTTGCCCCGCAAATTCATCCCAACGACGTCCGTATTGATCTGACCGCATCCGCCGAAGAGATCGACCGCCTTGTTCGGGGGACATCTCCTGCCCCAGGTGCATGGGCTGAACTCGATGGCAAGCGGTTCAAGGTACTGAGGACCCGCCGCCTTGGTGCCGATGAAGTCGTTCCCACTGCCCAACCTGGACAACTCGTCGCTACTCGCAAAAAGCTGTTTCTCGGGACCGGTTCGCGACCACTTGAACTGCTCCAGGTACAGGCTTTCGGAAAGAAGGTCATGAATGGTGCAGATTGGGCGCGCGGTGCCAAGATCGATGCCGGGACCAGGCTGCGATGAGTCAGCGGCACGGCCAGAAACGCCGTAAGGCTGATCCGGCGCGACGAGTGGCATACACCGCGCTGTTGGCCGTCGAGACTCGTGGGTCCTATGCCAACCTAGCCTTGGCAGATCAGCTGCGTGCTGCCGGTATGACCGGACGTGACGCGGCATTCGCGACCGAACTGGTCGACGGTACCTCGCGCGGAACGGGGACCTGGGACCGCATTGTTGCTGCTGCGTCAGGACGAGATCCTGCCAAACTTCAGCCGGGAGTCCGTGTCATCCTGCGGATGGCTGCTCACCAGATCCTTGCTATGAGAGTTCCTACCCGAGCCGCCGTAGCGTCATCAGTTGACTTGGCCGGCCAGGTTATCGGGGAAAGAGTGACAGGTCTTGTCAACGCGGTGTCACGGCGTATCAGCACCCACAGCTTAGAAGAATGGGCCAGCAAGATCGGTGGAGACAAGAATGCCGATGTCTTGGCTTTGCGAACCCTGCACCCGATCTGGATCGTCAAGGCCTTCCAAGACCGCCTTGGAACTGACGAGGTGGAAGCGGCCCTGCTAGCCGACAACGATCCGCCAGTGCCAACCTTAGTTGTTCGCCCCGGGCTGGCTGATCGTCAGGAGCTCCTTGTGGATGGAGGGACTGCGACGCCGTACTCGCCATGGGGAGTTGTCCGGTTAGGTAACCCGGCTGACTTGGACGTGATTCGACAGGGGCGCGCCGGTGTTCAGGACGAGGGATCCCAGCTCGTCGTCCTTGCACTGCTGAGAGCCGCAGAGAGTCACGGTTGTTACGGGCAGTGGCTTGACCTGTGTGCCGGACCTGGTGGTAAAGCAGCGTTGCTAGCCAGCGTGGCCGCCCAGCACAATTCCTCTCTGACGGCGATTGAAATCCATCAGCACCGAGCTGAACTCGTCGAAAAGGCACTTGCCCCGATTCCAGGAGATCATCGGGTACTCACCGCCGACGGCACCAATCCTCCCTTGCCCGCGCAATCATGTGATGTCGTACTGGCTGACGTGCCATGTTCGGGTTTGGGATCGTTGCGGCGTCGGCCTGAGTCCAGATGGCGTCGTACGCCTGCAGACATCCGGGAATTGACTCAGCTTCAGCGTCGGTTACTGACCTCGGCGGTAGATCTCACGAAATCAGGGGGTGTTATCGGGTACGTCACCTGCTCGCCTCACCGTGACGAGACCCTCAACGTGATCGATTTCGCGCAGCAAGATTTCCCCGTTGATCTCCTGGACGCTCCAGCCATGATTCCTGAGGTTCCCGACATCGACGATGGCTCGGGGACAATCCAGTTATGGCCCCATAGGCACGGCACCGACGGCATGTTCTGCGCACTGTTCCGCAAACGCGATTCGTAGACTCAGGGCCTGCCGTCGTGATTAGATGTCTGTGACCGTGAGGCAAATTCTTCCGAATACGTATACCAGGAGATCTCAGGATGACTACAGCGCTGATGAAGACCTGTCTACTTGGCATGGCAGGCGTCATGACCATCGGCCTAGCCGCGTGTGGAGATGACTCATCATCGACCTCATCGACTAACGCCACCTCGGCATCCGTCAGTGCATCGGCTAACGCCGGCTCAGCGTCCACCAGCGCGAACCCTACATATCAGCAGTCTGCGGGACTCAAGCGCTTGAGCACGGATGATGTCACCAACGCGATCTCGGAGAACAAGATCAACAATCAGACATTTACTGTCGTAAATAGCTCCCAAATCTCCGACCAAACTGACCAGGTACTCAAATCTATGGACCAGGCTAAGGTTTCTCCTGCCAAGTGCGGAGACATCATTAAAAATGCCACTTCCGGTATCACCGATAGCGAATTAAACAATACCGTGTCGGCGCTCGGCGGAGATCAGTCATCACCTGTCGCACTCACGTTCATTACGTCCATGTCAGACCGTCTTAAGAAGTCGTATGAGACTGAAAATGAGCAGTTCTCTCAGTGTGGCAAGGTCACCATGGAATTGCAGGGTCACAAGACGGAGATGACTATGAAGATGAGCCCTGTCAAGGGCTATGAGTCTGTGGCGAAGAGGGCAGGTTTGTCCACTACTGTCAGCTCGAGTGATGGTGGACCTGAGATAACCTTGCATCAGGCATATGTTTGGCTCAACAACGATCAGCTGATACAAACTTCTTCCCTGAATGCAAAAACTGCCCAGACCACATTGGCGTCGGCAGTTGAGGCACTTGGCATTTCGAAGAAATAAGACGTGGCAAGCAGTGATATTCAACAAGACGTGAGATTGGGGTGTGGCTGGCCCGGCATGACCCTCTAGGCTGGCACCATGACAGTTCGTATTACGCCGTCAATTCTCAACGCCGATCTGGCCAATCTTGCGAGTGAGGTGGAGCGAATCCCGTCGGCTGACGGTCTTCACATCGACGTCATGGACGGTCACTTCGTGCCGAATCTCGTCATGGGGGCACCGTTCGTTGAGTCTTTGCGTCGGACCACCGATCTCATGTTTGACGTTCACCTCATGATCGAGGACCCCGACAGGTGGGCACCGCACTATGTTGAGGCCGGTGCCCAGTCGGTCACATTCCACCTGGAAGCTGCCACCGCACCGATCAAGCTGGCTCGCGAACTTCGGGCCATGGGGGCACGAGCAGCGATCGCGCTGCGTCCGGCTACCCCAGTCGAACAGATTGCCGATTACCTCGCCGAATTCGACCAAGTCCTTCTGATGACCGTAGAACCTGGATTTGGTGGCCAAAAATTCCTTGACCCCGTGCTCGCCAAGATCCGTCGGGCGCGCAAGCTCATCGACGCCTCTGGGGCCGATATTTGGCTGCAGATTGACGGCGGAGTCTCGGCTGACACCATTGCGCGTGCCGCCGAGGCCGGGGCTGACACTTTCGTGGCCGGTTCTGCTGTCTACCGCTCTGATGACCCGGACCAGGTCGTCACCTCACTGCGCGCTCAGGCCCTGGCTGCCCAAGGACCTCACCGGTGACTTCAATTTGTGCGATGCCGCAGGTACGACTGGAATTCCACCGCCAGGACGTCGCCGGTAAGCCCCTCAGGTAATGCGGCATCCTGCTCAGTCTCAAGGGACGTGACGTACTCGACCAGTTCTGGGTGCTCGGATAACGCCTCGTCGATGGCCTCAACCCAGTCCCGCTTGTCCTCATCGAGACCGGCCTGCGGCACGGCAATCCCAGTGAGTTCCTCAATGCGGACCAGAAGCGCCTGTACAGCTGGTGGACACGGGGATTCACACGCGTACTGTGGCACCCCAACCCACAATCCAAGAGCATTGAAGTTGAAACGTCGGGCCTGTGTCACAAGGACAAAGGGGATACCCGTCGGCCCGTCGTATTCGAGTTTTTCGGCCCCCAGCGTGCTGATGAGACTCGGGTCGCTCGTCGAGACCATCACCGGCAGTTGTCGAGTGTGAGCGACGTCGGTGGCCATCGCGCCGAGAACCACGAGACCCGCCGGATTGAGCTTGTGTAGTTGGCGCAGCAGGCGGAAGCAGTAGGTTCGCCAGCGGAAACTCGGCTCTGGCCCGGTGACGACGACGACCTGCTGGCCTTGCCAGCTGCCGATACGGATTGTCGTGCGTGGCCAGTTGACGATTTCGACGTCGTTTCTAACTGTGATGGCGGGTCGGGCCTGACGAAAGTCATGGAATTCCTCGCCATCGATAGTTCGCCAAGTCTTCGCCTGCGAATACTCAGCGATGAGGGTAGCGGCTTGGGTGGCGGCCGAGCCGGCGTCGTTCCAGCCGCTGAAGGCCACTACGACCCATGGCCGGTCCATGTGTCGAAATCGCATAGTGCCAAGGCTAGTCCGAGACCTAGGCTGGAAACCATGACCCTTCGCACCGCTTTGTCACAGCAGGTTCTCGTCATTGATGGCGCGATGGGCACGATGTTGCAGAGCAGCGACCTCACAGTAGATGACTTCCAAGGACTTGAAGGCTGCAACGAGATCCTCAATATCACCCGTCCCGACGTGATATCCGGCATCCACGACGCCTACCTGGACGCTGGTGCCGACATCATCGAGACCAATACTTTCGGCGTGAACCTACCGGCGTTAAACGAATACGGAATCGCTTCGCGTGCTGTCGAACTGGCGTCAGCTGCTACCGAATTGGCTCGGGAGGCCGCCGACAAGCGCACTGACAAGCCGCGTTACGTCGTGGGGTCGATTGGGCCGGGAACCAAACTGCCAACCCTGCGTCAGATTGGTTTTGCAGCCATTCGCGATGTTTATCAACAGGTTATCGGTGCCATGATTGACGCCGGTGCCGACGGAGTACAGATCGAGACCTGTCAGGACCTGCTGCAAGCCCGAGCCGCCATTATTGGAGCGCACCGTGCCGTAGCAGAGCGTCATGCTGACTTACCGGTCCTTGTCGACTTCACCGTCGAGACCACCGGAACCATGCTCATGGGTTCAGAGTGCGGTGCTGCCTTGACAGTGCTGGAATCTCTCGGAGTCGATGCTATCGGGCTGAACTGTGCCACCGGACCGGCGGAGATGGTTGAGCATTTGCGCACCCTGTCCCGTGGCGCGCGGGTGCCGATCATGTGTATGCCGAATGCCGGCTTGCCTGAGATCACGGCTGAGGGGGCGCGCTATCCGCTCGGGCCTGACGATCTTGCCCCTGTCCTCGATGATTACGTCGATCGTTACGGTTTATCGGTCGTCGGGGGCTGCTGTGGCACGACTCCTGACCACATTCGCGCCATTGCCGATCGAGTATCTGGGCGTCGGGTCCCCGAGCGCGAGGTTCATCACGTTGACGCTGTGGCCTCCCTGTACAACGATGTCCCGCTCAGCCAGGACACCGCTTATCTGGCTATTGGTGAGCGAACCAATGCCAACGGTTCGAAGGCCTTCCGCGAGGCCATGCTGGCCCACAACTGGGATGAGTGCGTCGATATCGCCAAGGCTCAAATCCGCGACGGAGCCCACTTGCTCGACCTGTGTGTCGATTACGTCGGCTGCGATGGTGTAGCGGATATGTCGGAGCTGAGTGCTCGGCTGGCTACTGCTTGCACTCTGCCGATCATCCTTGACTCGACCGAACCTGACGTCCTGGCAGCTGGGCTAGAACATCTGCCTGGCCGCTGCATTATCAACTCAGTGAATTTCGAGGACGGGGATGGTCCTGGATCGCGCTACCAGCGCGTCATGCCAATGGTCGTGGAAAACGGTGCTGGAGTTGTCGCACTCACCATTGACGAGCAGGGCCAGGCCCGTACCGCTGAATGGAAGGTTCGAGTGGCCTCCCGGCTGATCGACGACCTCGTCGGTAACTGGGGCATGGACATTGGCGACATCCTGGTCGATTGCCTGACCTTCCCCATTGGCACCGGCCAAGAGGAAACCCGCCGCGACGGTTTGGAGACCATCAACGCCATAGCGCAAATCAAGAAGCGATACCCGGGAGTGCGAACCACCCTCGGTGTTTCGAACATCTCTTTCGGTCTCAACCCGGCTGCCCGTATCGTCCTTAACTCGGTTTTCCTGCACGAGGCCGTTAAGGCCGGGCTGGATTCTGCCATCGTCCACACCGCAAAGATTCTGCCCATTGACCGTATCCCTGACGATCAGCGTCAGGTTGCCCTTGACCTGGTATACGACCGTCGTCATGACGGTTACGACCCGCTCAATCGGTTCCTGGAACTGTTTGAGGGAGTGACGGCTGCTTCCATGCGTGCTGAGCGCGAAGCTGAGCTGGCTGCCATGCCGCTATTCGAGCGCCTCAAGCAACGTATCATCGACGGCAACGCCAAGGGGTTGGAGGACGACCTCGACGAGGCCATGGAATCCAAACCTGCCCTCGACATTGTGAACGAGGACCTGCTGGCCGGTATGCAGGTCGTGGGTGACCTCTTCGGATCTGGCAAAATGCAGCTGCCCTTCGTGCTGCAGTCAGCGGAGGTTATGAAGACTGCCGTCGCCCACCTCGAGCCTCACATGGACAAAACTGATACCTCTGGCAAGGGCACCCTTGTGCTCGCCACGGTCAAGGGCGACGTTCACGACATCGGCAAGAACCTCGTCGACATCATCGTCTCGAACAACGGGTACCACGTCGTCAATCTCGGGATCAAGCAACCGGTGACCGCGATCATCGAGGCTGCCGAAACCAATCATGCCGACGTCATTGGCATGTCCGGGCTGCTGGTGAAGTCGACGATGGTCATGAAGGACAACCTCCTCGAGTTGAACCGAGCAGGGTTGGCATCGAAATACCCGGTTATGCTCGGCGGTGCAGCTCTGACACGGACATTTGTCGAGGAGGACCTCAACGACCTGTTCGATGGTGAGGTGCGTTACGCTAAGGACGCTTTCGAGGGACTTCGCCTGATGGACTCGGTGATGGCTGTCAAGAAGGGGGTTCCGGGAGCTGAGCTTCCGGCACCTCGACGTCGACGTATCAAGGTCAGGCAGGCTGTTGTCGAGGACGTCGAGACGACCTCAGACGGCCATGACTCTCGCGCCGATGTGGCGCGACCGGTTCCCGGGTCAGTCGAGGTCCCCACTCCGCCATTCTGGGGTTCTCGGATCTCGAAGGGAATTCCATTAGCTGACGTGTTGGTGTGGCTTGACGAGCGTGCGACTTTCATGGGGCGCTGGGGTCTCAAGGGTTCGCGTAGTGACGGGTCGTGGGACCGTATGGTCAATGAGGTTGCCCGACCGCGTCTGCGCCTTCTACTGGATCGCATCCGCCAGGAGAATCTCGCCCAGTTCAGTGTGGTTGACGGCTATTGGCCGTGCTTGTCCCACGATCATGATCTCATCATCTTAGATCCTGAGGACACCTCGACAGAACTCACGAGGTTCACATTTCCGCGTCAGAGCAACGGCCGGAAACTGTGCCTGGCCGACTTTTTCCGCGATGCCAATGAAGCCGGAGAATATGGACCTGACGTCATCAGCTTCCAACTGGTGACGATGGGCAAAGCGGTCTCGGTTGCCACCCAACGTCTCTTCGAGGCCAACTCCTACCGGGAGTATCTCGAATTGCATGGACTGTCCGTTCAGCTGACCGAGGCTCTTGCTGAGATGTGGCACGCCCGCGTGCGTCATGAATTAGGTATTGACTATGACGATTCCTCTGTCGCCGATGCCATCGATCACCAGACCTATCGCGGCTGCCGGTACAGTTTTGGATACGCCGCCTGCCCGAATCTCGAAGACAGGGCCAAGGTGGTGAAACTGCTCAACCCGGCGAGGATCGGTGTGGAGCTGTCGGAGGAGTTCCAACTTCACCCCGAACAGTCCACTGACGCCTTCGTCGTCCACCATCCGGAGGCCAACTATTTCAACGCCAAATGAGATGTCCGCCCGCGCCTTGACTGCTGACCGTTTTGCAGCGGTCCTGTGGGACTTCGACGGGACCCTCGTCGACACAGAGCCTCGATGGGTCGAGGCAGAACTGGCGATTCTAGCCGCGCACGGAATCGTGTGGGAGACCGAAAAGGCTAGTCGCTTCACAGGTGGGCCGATGACCGACGTCTGCGAGGCGATAGTCGCAGACATTGGTGAAGAGGTAACCGTCGACGATGTGCGCCGCCAGCTCATCGCGATGGTTTCAACCTTCAACCGGGAACGTGATGTTCCATGGCGTCCGGGCGTGCTGGAGCTGCTGACCGAGATACGCGATGCTGGCATTCCCATGGCGATCGTTACCGGATCGACGTACGCCGTCGTCGAGCCGGTGCTCAAAGCCGTTCACGAGCGGTTTGGCAACCTGTTCGACACTGTTGTGACCTTCGATGACGTCACTCCGGAGACGACCAAGCCAGCTCCCGAGCCATATTTGCTGGCCGCCGAAAGGCTTGACGTGGATATCACTGAGTGCCTGGCGATCGAGGACTCCTCAAAGGGGGCAGCCTCAGCGACGACCGCCGGGGCTGCTGTGCTCACTGTCGACGGCCTGTCCGAGGCCGGTCCTGGCCCGCGACGTGTCCACCGGCCCGATCTAGCCGGCCTGTCACTGGCCGACGTGGTCACCTTGTGGCACCTCGCCAGCGAACCTGCTGCTCCGGTAGCCAATGGAGGTGGAGGAGTCCTGCGCGCCGGGGAGCGGATTACTCTCACTGATCCCAAGGGACGCAAGCACTCGATCGTCCTACAGCCCGGTGGCGTCTTCCACACCACCAAGGGGGCAGTGCGACACGACGACCTTATCGGTGGGCCTCAAGGGGTCGTCGTCACTTCCGTTGGAGGTCTTGAATTCCTGGCCATGCGGCCCATTCTCAGCGAGTTCACCGTCTCTATGCCTCGTGAGGCCGCGATTATTTATCCCAAGGAAGCAGCCCAGATCACCATGTGGGCCGACATCTTTCCCGGGGCGCGGGTACTTGAGGCCGGAGTCGGGTCTGGTGGATTGTCGATCCCGCTACTGCGCGCCATCGGGCCGAACGGACATTTGTATTGCTACGAGAGGCGTCAGGATTTCGCGGACGTCGCGCGGAAAAACGTCGAGTCCTTCTACGGTGAGGTGCCGTCAACCTGGGATCTCAGGGTCGCTGATGTGGTAACCGGAATCACGTCAGAGCCGATCGATCGCGCGGTTCTGGACATGCTTGCTCCGTGGGAGTGTGTCGAGACGGTCGGCAAGGTGCTGGTTCCAGGCGGGGTGTTGTGCTGTTACGTCGCGACCACAACTCAGATGGGGCGAGTAATGGATACTCTTCGTGCTGATGGGGGTTGGACTGAGCCTCACGCAACCGAAACAACAACCCGCGACTGGCACGCCGAGGGTTTGGCCATCCGTCCGGCTCACGGCACGACGGGCCACACCGGGTTTCTGGTGATTTCTCGTCGTCTTGCCCCTGGTGTGATGGCACCAATGCGCAAGCGTCGACCTGCCCCCGGTGCCTACGGCCCTGACTACCACGGTCCTCGTCCACGCAATATCACTGAACACGACCAGTGGCGATTGCCGAAAGAAGAGAAATAGTTTCCGGGGTCGCACCATCCTCGTAGCGCAGCGAGTGTGAACGCCGATCCCGGCGGATGATTCCCGTCGGCCCTTGTCACACCCGCTGCTTATGACGACGTAACGACCTAACTCCAATCAATACGGCTCGCCAACCGATGAGAGTCAAGGCCAGGAAGCTTGCCGCCACGATGATGAAGGGTACGGCTATTCCTTGGTCCGTGAAGTAGCGAATCCCCATTCCAACGATGAGAGTTGACGCCCACACGACCAGTCCAGCCACCCACCGCTGTGCCGGAAAACGAGCCGTCACGACGATGACCCATCCCACGGCCAGACCGAAAACAAACGGGGTTCCGGTTCGCAGCAGGCCGCCAGGGGAGAGGGCCTCCCCGTGGCTGGCCCGTCCAATTGTTGCGAAAAGGATCACGCACACGATGTCGGCGACAAGGGTCCTCCGTACCAAGGGCGATGCCAAGTCGTCATTCATCGCGGCCTCACTGAGAAGGCGAAGTCAGCCGTCGAGGTCGAGGTAATCATCGGCGGGTGCAGGTCACGCATACGGAATAGCTTATGACGATAGACAAGGCTCAAGGTGATGATCGTCGAGATGATGAGAATGCCACCTTGGACAGCGAATCCAACCGCCATCGTCGACATCGGTCCACCTGATATGAGGACGCGGAAAGCATCAACGGAATACTTCATCGGCATGACAACGGCCAACTTCTGGTAGATCGACGGCAACATCGTCACGGGGAAGGTTCCGCCACATGTTGGCAGCTGCAGCACCAAAAGGATGAGGAAGATAGCTGTCTGAGGCGAACCAAAAATAAGCCGCATCCAGAAGGCCAGCATCATCCACGCCAGGGATGTCAATGTGACAAAGCCTAAGAAGTACCAGGGGTGGACGGGATCCAATTCCAAGGCCAACCAGACGCCGAGGGCCATCAGGTAGGAACCGGTCAAGGCGATGATCGCAGGTGGGCCGAAGCCGACGAGTGCGATTGACAGGGAATTAGCTCTACCCGTCATGGCGCGACCAGAGAAGGTACGCACCACGAGGAAGGTCGAGATACAGGCAATCCACATTGCGATGGAGAAGAACATCGGTGCCAGACCGCGACCGTAATACTCTGCGGAGTGGAGGACGGTCTGTTCGACGTCGACCGGGGAGCTCATGACATCGGCCAAGTTGGTGCGCTGGTCGTCTGACAAGCCCGGAATCTGTTTCGCTCCGCTGTCGAGACCCTGATGAAGCTGAGTCGCGCCCTTGGACAGGGTGTCAGCGCCAGCCTTGAGCTGCCCGAGACCGTTGCTCAACTGCATGACACCAGACGCAATTTCCGGAGCCTTCGCAGTAATGTCTCGGCCGGCGTCAGTGGCATTGTTGACGGCTTTATTGAGGTCGTTTGCAGCTGAATCTGCGGTGTCCATAGCCCCGTTGATCGTTTCGAGACCGTTGTTGACCTGCTGGGCGTCCTTGTTGAGTCGATTTATCGCAGCCTTGGCATTGTCTGCTAAGGTGTCTGCATTTTGCTGATTGAGGCTGAGGTTCAGGCCAGCTGAAATGTTCGCGACCGCCGCAATGTTGGATGACACGGTCGTCGTTGAACTTGCAGCGCCATTGATTTGCTTAACCAATGCGACGTAATCAGGGTCATCGGCAAGTTCGGGATGTTTAGAAACAAGCGCGGACGCCTTATTTCCTGCTGCGTTCACATCGTGCTGAATGGCAACCACAGACTTTCCATTAGGATTCTGTAGAGTTGCCGTCGCGGAGACAAGATTTCCGGCTTGCTTCTGCAAATTGGGAAGGTTCTTCGTTACATTGTTGATGAGCGGTATCATCGCTGAATTGACAGCCTGAGTATCAGCCATGACGCTTTGTGCAGCGCCGGTAATGGCCTGGGCACCTGCCCGAGTCTGGCCTACTGCCGCTGATGTCTTGGCAGCTGCTGAATCAGCATTTGCCAGCGCTGAATTGACCTTGTTAACGGTTGCAGTGGAGTCTCCTAGTGCCTGGGTGGCTCCCAACACCTTGGTGTTCATTTCGTTGACACCAGCATTGAGAGTCTTCATGCCATCATCGATGGATGCTGATCCCTCAGACGCTTTCGTTAACGAATCCTTGATGACGCCGAGGTTGACGAAGAGGGCATTGAAGTAGGTCTCGGACACACTTTGGTCCAGGGCCTGTTCGAGAGCTGTCTGAACCTGTGAGGTCAGCAGACCAATAATGAATCCGTTGGCATCGTCACGATGGAGTTTTAGAGTTGCACGAGCTGGTTTGAAGTCGCCAGCCGATACAATGCTGGACGAAAAGTTTTCAGGAACCTCGATCACCATAAAGTACTCAGCGTCACGAAGGCCATCATAAGCCCTGTCCTCGTCGGCTCCAAGGAATTGCCAGTCGAATCGTGGGTTTTCCTTCAGGGTGTCTTGGAATTGTTTGCCACCTTCGATGGTTTGGCCATCGAACGTAGCTGGCTTGTCATGGTTGATGACCGCAATCTTTATCTTGTCGGTATTGGCATAAAGATCCCAGTTGGCATGAAGATAAATTCCACCATAGAGCAGTGGAATAATGAGGATGAAGATAAGGCCGAGCTTGGAGCGTCCTTTGAAACGCCGGAACTCGAACTGTACGAGTCTAATAAACCGAGTCAGCATGCGTTATCTCCGAGAGGAGTCATCGGGACGGTAAATTTCCGTCGCTGGGTTGTTTTCGGGGTCATTGATATAGGCAGGTTGAGGTTTGGTGTCGACCTCAGTTTCAGGGTCTTCTTCTTGACCGTCGAGGGGAATCTGTGTCACCACGGGGGTTGTCGGACCAAGAAGATCACTGTCGACATCGTTGTTCCCGTGGATGTCTGTGACGACATGAACGCGGTTGTGGGCCGGCAATTCAACATCGAGGGAGCCAGGCGGGGCCATGTCGTCATCCACTGTTGCGGCGATGATGGTCGAGTCGTCGAGCTGAGTGAGCTTGGAGAACATCTCGAATAACAATCGCTGCTGGTTGTGCGGGACCATGACGTCCGCGTCGTCAATGACGACGACCTTCGTCTCCTTCAGCATGGCCAGAGCCACCGAAGCGACAGCGCGCTCTATGGCCTCAAGCTGCTCGAACTCGCAGGATCGGTCAATGCGGAAACCGACGATTTCCTCGATCTGACGCACCCTGCTTTCGGCCGTCTTGAGGTTCACAGCGTCGAGGTGGCAGCGCTCGGCGACTGACTCGTTGAGAGTCAAGCGATCTTCCGGGACGACATAGTCGGCGATACGGGCTACGGAGGTGCGCTGGATTGCGCGATAGGGCTCCGCGATCGCGTCTATGCCATCGATAATGAGGGTTCCTCGGGTCCGGCGGAATCGTCCACACAGTGCGAGCAGCAGGGCCGACTTTCCGGCACCGGCTGGGCCATGAATGACACCAAGCTGACGCGGTGCGAGGTCCATGTCAAGAGGTCCGAAGATCATCCCTTGCCGTCCCTGGGCATTCAAGTCTCGAGCATGGAGAACGACTCCCGAGGCGTCCTCAAGAGCCTGGGTGTCGACTCGAGGACGTTTCGAGAAACGCATCACTGAAGAAACCCCCTGATCGAACGTTCAATGACGTCGGTGATGACCTGTTGATCGATGACCGCGCTGGCCACGGAGAACTCCAAGGCAAGCACGTTGACCAAACTGAGAACCACCACGGCCAGACTGCGTGGGTTGGCAGCCTCTGCGGCCTCGACGCGATCAAATACACCGTACTCGGTGGCCATATCGACCAGCTGAGCGATCCGCTGTTGCTGCAGCTTCGCGTACGCCTCAGCAATCTCGTCGTCACGGCGCGCCAGAGCGCGGAACTCAGCGAGAATGACCTGCCATGGCGCATCCTCCAAAAGGATTTCCGTAAGCTTCTCGCTGATTTGCCTCATGATCTCGTCAGGATTACCGCCACTCGACAAGATGGGGGAGAGAGCATCGACGACGTCCCTCTCGCCATGGGCAAGCCTGTCAGTACACACCTGACCGAAGAGGTCGGGTTTTGAACCAAAGTTCGAATACACGGCCCCTTTGGTGAACCCGGCATCTGACGCGATACGACGCAGACTAGCGCCAGCGTAACCGTCCCGTTCGAAGTTTTCGGTAGCGGCTGCGAGTATGCGTTTTCTGACCTCATCGCGATGAGGTCTTTCCACTGCGGTAGGCATCACGTCGTCCTCCAGGAGAGCAAAAGCACCAAAGGCAGTACCACTGGTATCGGATAACGATGGTATCCGCATGAAGGTCTGTGCCCAAATCGGTCAGCTAGGCTGGAAATCCCGAGTACATGTGTAACGAGGAGGGTCATGCCACTGCCGCTGTCCGATCTCGATGAGGATTACCTCACCTCGAGTACACCCACCGATTCGTTCGCCTTGTTGCTCAGGCGTGTGGCGCCTGAGCTGCTCCCTCCGACGACGGTGGACACCAGCGTTCCAGAGCTGTTGAGGCATGGTAGAACAGCATTGGCCATCCGTTGTAGCGGTGGAGTGATAGCTGCTGCTGACCTCGGATCTGCGATGACGAGGCACCCAAACCAGCGAGATATTGACCGAATTCTTGGTACCGATGACCGCTGTGTGATCGGAGTTGCAGGAGCAGCTGGTCTGGCCGGGGAGATGATTCGCCTGTTCCAAGCTGAGGTCGATCATCTTGAAAAGATCCAAGGGCGACGTATCAGCATGGACGGTCGAGCCGCGAGATTGTCAAGCTTGGTGCGCTCGAATGGCACAATGATGGCTCAGGGTATGGCTGTGACGCCGTTGCTGGCTGGGTGGGATGATCTCGCTCACCGGGGACGCATTTTTTCCTACGACGGAACCGGGGGACGTACCGAGGAGCACGCCTACGCCTGCGTGGGATCAGGGACTCTGTTCGCCACCGGCGTTCTCAGTGACGGTTACCGCGTGGGGATGGATCGCGACGAGGCCATCATGCTAGCTATTCGAGCTCTTCACACCGCCATTAGTGATGACACCGCCTCCGCCCGCTCCGGGCCTGATTTGTCTCGTGGTCTTTACCCAACCGTTGCCTATGCCAATTCCACTGGCGTCACCCGAATCGCGACCGATGAAGTTGCCATGTTGGCGAAAAGGGTTGTCGACGACATCACTGCTGAAACCGACCATCAGGAGTCCCAGTCATGACGGTTCCGGCATACGTTCCTTTGAGCCAGTGGGTGGCTGACAGGGCCAGTTTCGTATCTGATTCCATCCGCGACGGGGGCGACGGCGTTGTCCTCGCTCGTTGTGCCCACGGCATTGTTTTAGTGGCCCGTCAAAGCGGAGCGCATCTTCCCAAGGCTATGAGGTCCATCTCCGAGATCCACGATCGGCTTGCCTTTGCTGCAGTGGGGTTGTTCCACGAAGTTGAGGATTTACGGGTAGCAGGTATTCGATTCGCAGATTTGCGTGCGTTCGCCTATGACCGGCTTGACGTTACTGGCAGCAGTTTGGCAAGTATGTACTCTCGAACCATTGGCAAGGTATTTGCTCTCCCCGAGGTCAAGCCTTACCAGGTTCAGGTGGCCGTCGCAGAACTTGGTCTTGTCCCGTCCGAGGATCGTTTCTACACCATTGACTATGACGGGAGTGTCCGCGTCAGTACCGACCCCGTTGTGATGGGGGTGGCTTCTGAATGCTGCGTCGATCTGTCGGACGATGCGACGATTACTGAGGTCATTCGTATTGCTGGCAGCATTCTTGACACTGAGCCGGTGAACCTCGAAGTGGGGTTACTTGATCGTCATGCTTCGACCCGACGCCATTTCCGTCGTCTCGATGCTGTTACCGTATTGGAGGCCGACAGTGACGAATCCTGAGGGGGTTTCCCCAATCCTGGGAGGCCCCGTTCTCATCGTTGGCGCCGGACTCATCGGTGCGTCAATCGGGAAGGCCCTTGTCGCCGCCGGTGTTGACGTCCACTTATGGGACATCGATCATAGCAACGCGCTGGTAGCTGCCGGGCGTGGCGCAGGCCAGCTGGACGGTCTCGACGATGCTGCATATCGCATTGTCGTAGTAGCGACCCCGCCATCTGCTGTGGCTTCAACCATCGTTGAACGTCTGAACCGCCACCCCCACGCCGTCATCACGGACACCGCGTCGGTCAAGGGGGCGATTTTCACCGAGCTTACTGACCTCGCGGCGGGCCAGGATGTCGACCTCGCCCGCTATGTCGGTTCTCACCCGATGGCTGGTACCCAATACGCCGGACCGTTGACTGCTTCTGACGAACTCTTTGTTGATCGCACGTGGGTTGTGACACCGCGCACCGACAATCGATACGACGATGTGAAGCAGGTCGTTGCCCTGGCTCAGGTATGTGGTGCTCGTGTGGTGAGTATGGATGCCGGCGAGCACGATCGAGCGGTCGCTGAAGTGTCCCATCTTCCTCACCTCATGAGCATTCTTACAGCGGCCAATCTGCGCCATGCTCGTGCCGAACATCTCAGGCTGGCTGGATCAGGTATCCGTGATGTCACTCGAATAGCGCGGTCCCAGACGGCCATGTGGCGTCAAATCCTCACCTCTAATCGCACCGAGGTACGCAGTCAGCTGGAAGCCATTCGTGACGACCTCGACGATCTGCTGTCTCGTTTGGACGACCCGGACCGTCTGGAAGAGTTCCTCGGAGTTGGTCAGTCGGGGGCGCGCAAGATCGCCGGTAAGCACGGTCACCAGATGATGGAGACGACCGCCGTCGTGGTTGAGATTCCCGATGCGCCGGGTGCCTTGGCGAAGCTGTTTGGCGACGTTGAAGCTGCCGGGGTCAACGTCGAAGACCTGTCGGTGGAGCATGACCCCGCTCGCGAAGTTGGTTTCCTATCCATCGATGTCGCCCCGGATCGTGCTGAGCAGTTGAGGGTGTCAATGCGCAATCATGGCTGGTCGGTGCGATCGTAACCGTTGTCTCATCTCGGACTAGCTTCGGAAAGGTAAGCAGAACGTGTCAACCTCGCCTCTTGTCATCGCCATTGACGGGCCCAGCGGGTCCGGCAAGTCTTCGACCTCTCGTGGGGTTGCCAATCGACTCGACATGGCCCATCTCGACACTGGATCGATGTACCGTGCGGTGGCGTGTCGCGTCGCCCACCTCGGAATTGATCCGAAGACCAACCCACATGGTGCGATTGACGTGGCTCGCACGTGCCGTCTGGATATCGACACCTGCGCCTCTAACGACCTGGTTGTCATTGATGGCGAAGACGTCACCGAGGAGATTCGGCGTCCGGAAACCAGTGCCAACGTGTCTGCGGTGGCGACGATTCAGCCCGTTCGTGATGCCCTCACGGCTCGGATGCGCCAGATCGCAGCTCAGTGCGGACGCATCGTCATGGAAGGGCGCGACATCACCACAGTGGTGTGCCCCGACGCCCAGGTGAGGGTGCTCCTGGTGGCTGACCCAGCTGTCCGGATTGCCCGACGTCAAGCCGAGCTGGGAGAAAAAGTCGACATGGACCAGGTCATCGACTCGATCGTGCGTCGCGACCGTGACGACTCGACGGTGTCAACCTTTGAACAGCCTGCTTCAGGAGTGACTTTGCTCGACTCCACTCGTCTCACTTTGGAGCAGGTCATCGACGCCGTTATCGATTTGGTTCCTCAGTCGCTGCGCTGAGCCGCATTTGGACCGGTCTCAGAGCGTGTACCGTTGTTCAGTCGCCTAACAGGAGTGTGTCCTCATGCCCGATTCGCCCGAGTTCCTTGATGACCCCCGCGACGGCATCGAGGAGGCCCTTCCGAAGCCTGTTGTTGCTGTCGTCGGACGTCCCAATGTAGGTAAGTCCACCCTTGTCAACCGCATTCTTGGGCGCCGAGCGGCTGTCGTTCAGGATGTCCCTGGCGTGACTCGCGACCGGGTGTCATATGACGCTGAGTGGTCCGGTCGTCAGTTCGTGCTCGTCGATACGGGTGGTTGGGCTTCTGATACCTCCGGGATGGCAGCCATGATTGCTGAGCAGGCTGAGTTGGCCATCTCGACAGCCGACGCTGTTCTGTTCGTAGTTGACGCCAATGTCGGGACGACCGATGAGGACGAGGCCGTCGTTCAGGTACTGAGGCAGTCACGCAAGCCCGTCGTGGTAGCAGCCAACAAGGTTGACGATGTGCGCGGCGAGGCCGAAGCGGCAACGATGTGGAATCTGGGATTGGGAGAGCCCCATCCAGTGTCCGCCGTGCATGGACGTGGTTCGGGTGATCTGCTTGACGCGCTCATCGACGTGCTGCCGGAACGCCCTGCCAGCCACGAGACGCCAGGCGGTCCGCGCCGTGTCGCTATTGTCGGAAAGCCAAACGTCGGTAAGTCTTCCTTGTTGAACCGACTGGCCCGTCAGAATCGTGCAGTAGTTTCGGATGTTTCCGGTACGACCGTGGACCCGGTGGACGAGCTTGTGACTGTCGGCAGCACGCTGTACCAATTCATTGATACTGCTGGCCTTCGCAAGCGGGTTAAGGCAGCCTCGGGGCACGAGTACTACGCCTCCCTGCGGACTCAGGCCGCCATCGAACGCGCTGAGGTGTGTGTCGTCGTCATTGACGCCTCTCAGCCGATCAGTGACCAGGACCTGCGCATTCTCACCATGGTTGAGGAGGCTGGGCGTGCGATGGTCATCGCTTACAACAAATGGGATCTGACCGACGAGGAGCGTCGTCGATATCTAGAACGCGAGATCGAACGGGATGTGCAGGCCTACACCTGGGCTCCGAGGGTCAACATTTCTGCTCTCAAAGGCCGTAACGTCGACAAGCTTGAGAAAGCCATTGAGACGGCTGCCGAGGGTTGGGAGACGAGGATATCGACTGGCAAACTCAACTCCTTCCTCGGGCGTCTGGCGGCCGCCCATCCACACCCGGTGCGTGGCGGCAAACAACCGAGAATCCTCTTCGGCACCCAGGCCCACAACTGTCCGCCCACTTTCGTACTGTTCACCTCCGGGGTGTTCGACCACGGGTACGTGCGGTTCATCATTAGGCGGTTACGTGAGGACTTTGGTTTTGCCGGCTCGCCTGTGCATGTTGAGATTCGTCCGCGCCAGAAGCGCAACAAAAAGTGACCGATTTGGTTGGGAGAGCAGAAGTACGCTAGCGTACATCTTCGGATCGCCTAGAGATCCAATCGGGCTGTAGCGCAGTTTGGTAGCGCACTTGACTGGGGGTCAAGGGGTCGCAGGTTCAAATCCTGTCAGCCCGACAAGTGTTTAATGAGGACCTAAATCCCAGCTAGGTGTAGTTGCGCATGACGTTGCTCCCCACAGGCGTAAGCAACATCATGACCAACTACACCTAGCCATAGCTATCGGCGTCACTATCCTGATCGGGTGGATATGTTGAAGCCAACTCCGTTTCCTGTACCCGCCGATGATCTACAGCTGGTCATCTCTGACATGGACGGCACCCTTCTTAACGACCAGGGAGACATCCCGACCCAATTATGGCCACTGTTGGAGATCATGAAAGATCGAGGCGTCGTTTTCGTGCCGGCCTCCGGACGCCAGTACACGACACTCTCCACGATGTTCCATTCCCGTCTCGACGGTATGCCGATCATCGCGGAGAACGGCACTTATGTCGTCCGGGATGGTGTTGACGTCTCTTCGTCGATCATCGATCCCAATCTTTGTCATGAGGTGGTTAAAGAGGTCAGGAAGCTTGCCAACGATGGGCAGAATGTCGGTTTAGTTGTTGCTACCAAATCCGTCGCCTATCTGGAGCGAGGAGATGATCCTTTCGTCTCTCATATCGCCACTTACTACCACAGCCATACCGTTGTTGATGACCTCACCGAGCACACCGCTGACGTCATCAAGTTGTCGATCTATGACTTTGGCGAGGCCTCGGACGTCACCTACCCGAGCATGCAGAGGATTGCGCGCGCCCACCAGGTCATCCTTGCGACCCCGAATTGGGTCGACATCATGAATCCGGGCGTGAATAAGGGCAGTGCGGTGGAAGCCGTGCAGGCCGATCTTGGTGTCACCCCGGCTCAGACTGCCATCTTTGGTGACTTTCTCAATGACCTTGAAATGATGTCGTTGGCAAAGTGGTCCTTTGCGATGGCCAATGCCCATCCCGATGTCATCAAGGCTTCGAACTACGTGGCTCCGTCGAACAACGAAAATGGCGTCATCACCGTCCTTGCCCAGCTACTCGGTGTGAATGCTCCTGAAGGCTGATTGCAGGGCATTTCCGCACTTGCGGTCAAGCGATTAAGAGGGCTAACTGCCGATGACTTTGACTTTGGTGTTAACGCGCATGGCAAATTCTAGACAGCTCAGAGCGCAGCGGTCTGTCGTTATCATATGGTGGTCGCAACGCCGAGAACTGGCAGAATGGTCATGATGTCACCGCGTATGCCAGCACCCAGAACCAGCCCGGAAGGCCCCGGAGTAGGAATCGTCGAGACCCAGTACGCGACGGTCGCCACCCCTGATGACCCGCTCCATTTGGTTGCGGGGGGCTGCCTTGACCACGTCACCGTCGCCTACGAGACGTACGGCACTCTCAACGCCGCCCGTGACAACGCGGTGTATATCTGTCACGCTCTCACCGGAAACGCCCATGCGGCTGGTTTTCACCCAGGAGCAGACCGCCCAGGGTGGTGGGACAACATAATTGGTCCGGGACGCGCGATCGACACCAATCGCTTCTTTGTCATCTCTTCTAATTTGCTGGGCGGTTGTTCAGGTACGACCGGGCCGGCTTCGATCAATCCAGATACCGGGAAACGCTGGGGACTGGATTTTCCCCAGATCGACATGCACGACTTCGTCGAGGTGCATTTACGACTCGCCAAGCACCTGGGTGTGGACCATTTTCACACTGTTGTTGGTGGCTCGATGGGCGGTATGCAGGCTCTCGACTGGTCGTTGACGCACCCGTCAACCCTTGACAACGCCATCATTATTGCCTCGTCGAGCGGATTAACGGCTCAGAACATCGCCTTCTCAGCGGTCGGACGTGAGGCAATTCTGCGAGATCCGGCTTTTGCTGATGGAGCCTACGATGACGTTCGCCCTGACACCGGATTGTCGATCGCGCGGATGCTCGCCCACATCACCTACCTGTCCGAGGACGCGTTCGCGGAAAAGTTCGGTCGTTCTCGTCAGTCAGGATCGGTAGAACGCGGATTCGGCATCAACTTCGCCGTCGAGTCCTACCTCGATCACCAAGGAGAGGCTTTCCTCACTCGATTTGACCCCCTCAGTTACATCTACCTAACTCGGGTCATGGACTACTTCGATCCCTTTGGTCGGGCCGGTGCTACCGACCTGCTGGTGACAGATCCCGTCAACTTCCTCATCATCTGTTTCGACACCGACTGGCGTTTTTCTCCGGCTCACTCTCGTCGGATTGCCCGGCATCTTGAGGGCGCGGGGCTACCGGTGAGTTTCGCGACAATCGCGTCATCATGGGGCCATGATTCCTTCCTGCTGAAGCTTGATCCCTATCACGACCTGGTCAGGGCCTTCCTGACCGCTGACCGGCTTCCGATGGGGGCATCGCAGCGGGCACCACACTTTGACGGCCATCTTTGCACCAGGGAGACAACGCTGTGACACTTCGTCCTGACCAACGCATCATCACAGCCCTGGTGCCACCTCGTTCCCGCGTCCTTGACCTTGGGTGTGGAGACGGTTCCTTGCTTCGTCACCTCATCACCACACGACAATGCTTGGGCACCGGGGTTGAACTCGATCAATCTTCCCTCATCACTGCAATGTCAGCAGGTGTCCCGGTATTGGGGATGGACCTCAACGAGGATCTGGGGGAGTTCCATGACGACTCCTACGACGTCGTCATCTTGTCACAAACTCTGCAGGCGGTCGTCTCGCCTGATGTCGTACTTGCGGAAATGGCGCGTATCGGCACCTTGCTCATCTTGTTGGTACCAAACTTTGTCTATTGGCGTAACCGACTCAAGATCATCAAAGGCCGTATGCCGACCTCCCACGATCTGCCGTACTCCTGGCATGACACTCCCAACCAGTCATATTCGGGTGTGGCGGACCTCGAGGATTGGTTTGCCGAGTTCAATCTGGAGATCGTTAAAAGGGTGTGCTTAGACGGTAAGGGTCATCCATCCCGGGTAGCATCTGCGTCACCAAACTTGCTCGCTGGATCCACCATTCACGTGCTGAGATCCCACTGGGTTGAGCCGGGTACTGGGAGGAGCGACTCATGACCAAGCACCACGACGAGGACGACGAGGACTGGTCGCCAACTTTAGAGGCCACTGATCGTCATATCCTCAGCTTGTTGGAAGAAGACGGGCGGATGTCGTGGACCGAGCTCGGACATCAGACGGGCTTGTCCACCTCGGCTGCTCAGCAGCGTGTCAAGAGGCTTGAGGCTAAAGGAATCATTCGGGGCTACCATGCCGCCCTCAACCTAGAAGCCATTGGCGCTGGTATTACCGCTTTTATCTTCCTCAATCCCATTGATCCTGAAGAGGACGACATAATCCCCGACATCTTGAAGACGTTCTCGGAAGTGCGAGGCTGCCACTCCATCGCCGGTGCAGCTTCTTATCTGGCGCGAGTTCAAGTGCCGAATACCAGTCACCTCGACCAGCTGCTCAGCCGTATCCGCCGGCAATGCCACTGCGGAACGGAGACGGTTGTCGTCCTCGACACGATGTTTGACGAACTCGGCATGTTGGGAACCCGGTGACGCGCGGCTCCCACCTACCGCGCTCGGCCTGGCTGCGAGGTCTGGCCGCAGTTGCTGCTGGTGCGGCCACCGGGACCGGATTCCAACCACTCGATTGGTGGATTCTCGTCATCCCTGGAGTCGCCGCACTCATAGTGCTCGTACGGTCCACGACGCGACGCGCTTCAGCTGGTCTGGGGTATCTGTATGGGCTGGGGCTGTTCTCAACCACCATTGCGTGGGTTGGAGTCATGGGTCCGCCGGTGGCGGTGCTTCTCATAGCGGTCATGGCGTTGTGGTGTCTGCTGGCTGGGTGGGCTATCCGCGAGGTCGAGACGCTGCCAGGCGCACCCGTATGGCAGGCTGTGGTCTGGGCGGCGACCGAAGTCGGTGCCGCCGCCGTTCCGCTTGGTGGTTTCGGCTGGATACGACTGGCTTGGACCGTCGTCGACACTCCGTGGGCTGGAGCCTTGAGATGGGCCGGAACGGTGGGGACGAGCTTTCTCGTCGCGATGGCTGCAGCACTCATGGCACGTGTCGTGGGCGCCCGTGGAAGGTCGCGAATTAGCAATGCCGTAGGACTTGTGACCGGACTCCTTGTGGTGACTGTCTTGGCAACGGTGTCAGGAGTAGTGGCGACGCGCGGAAGCGATGACGACAGCATTCGGGTTATGGTCGTCCAAGGGGGAGTGGACGGCACCGCTGGTCCCTACGCCATGGGCTATGCCCGCTCTGTGACTGACAATCACCTGTCTGAAACGATCATGGCGGTCGCCGAACAACGTGCCTCGGGAAAGAGCGCACCCGACATGATCTTGTGGCCGGAGAACTCGACTGACATTGACCCGATTCTCGACTTCGAAAGTCATCAGATCGTGATGGGAGCACTGGCCATTTCACAACGACCGATCCTGGTAGGTGCCGTGACAGACGGCCCCGGAGATGACGAGCGGCAGACGACATCGATGTGGTGGCCGTCGTCATCGCCCACACCAACGTCGATCTATCACAAACGCAATCTAGTGCCATTTGGCGAGTGGATTCCTGCGAGGTCTTTCTTTCTTCCACTCATTCCAATCTTGGGCAATATTGGCCGGCAATCCGTTCCAGGGACGACACCAGGGGTTCTCGACTCCACGATCTCTGGCACAAAGACACCGGTCGGTGTGGTGGTCTGTTTCGAGGTGGCCTACGACGACACCGTTGCTGACACCATTCGACATGGGGCCAGGATTTTGGCCGTACAGTCAAACAATTCGTCATTTATCAACACAGCCCAAACTCCCCAGCAATGGCAGATCACCAGAGCCCGAGCCATCGAAACCGGCCGACACATCATCGTGTCAACGACGAACTCCTTTTCTGGCTTGGTGAATCCAGATGGGTCAGTAGCCTTGCGTACTCAAGAAGGAGGGCATACCAATTTCACGGTGACGGTGCCATTAGAGTCAGGGCTGACGCTGGCGGTGAGTATGGAGAGATGGCTGCGAGCGGTCGTTGTCGGTGTAGCTGCCGGAACGGTGATGATGTCGGTGATTCGCCGGCACCGCGATATGCTCGCATGAGTAAGCCACAACAGATCGGAGAGGGATGTCCGCCACCGACACTGAGGTCCGGCTCGATAAGGTCCTCGTCATCATTCCGACCTATAACGAAGCGGAAAATGTTGAGACGATTGTCGCGCGCACGCGTCGCGCCAATCCGCAGGTCGACGTTCTCGTCGCCGACGATAATTCTCCCGACGGCACCGGAGAGATCGCTGACCGACTTGCGTCCGCCGACGACCATGTTCACGTCATGCACCGCAAAGGCAAGGAAGGCCTTGGTGCCGCCTACCTTGCTGGATTTCACTGGGGTCTTGACCGGAGCTACGACGTCCTCGTTGAGATGGATGCCGACGGTTCCCATCAGCCTGAACAGCTGCCGCTCCTTCTTGAGGCCTTAAAACATGCCGACATGGTTAAGGGATCTCGCTACGTCAAGGGTGGATCTGTCGTGAATTGGCCGAAATACCGCGAGTTCATCTCACGTGGTGGCGGCCTGTGGACTCGGATGTGCTTGGGAATCCATGTCAAGGATCCCACTGGCGGATTCAACGCTTTCCGCGCACATACGCTGCGAACCATTGGCCTGGATGAAGTTGCCTCAGCCGGTTACTGCTTCCAGCTCGATCTGACCTGGCGTACCCTCAAGAAGGGTATGACCGTTGCCGAGGTGCCGATTGAATTCATCGAACGCGAATACGGCAACTCCAAAATGAGCAAGGAGATCGTCGTCGAAGCCCTGCTTCGTACGACCTTGTGGGGGGTTGGCTACCGGTCTCACCAGCTCAAGGATCTTGGCCATGTTGCTCTTGAGCGGGCTGAACAGGTTGCTGGCGAGATCAAGGAACGTCGGTCAAAACACTGACACCAATGAGACCCTGATGTGCCCCGCATAGAGTTCTATGCGGGGCACATCACGCTAGGTCAAACTGCGCGTGACCTGGATCCTCAGATCTACTCGAACTGAACAAGGATTTAATCTTCCTTTCGGATTTCCTCCAGTCTCTCGGCAAGCAGCTCTTCGAGTTCGGGAATCGACCGACGCTCAGTCAGCATGTCCCAGTGGGTCCGCTGCGGTTTTTGCTTCTTGCGCTGAGGATCAGTGCCGTCACTTCGCAACGCCTCGGCGCCACAGCGCGGGCACTCCCACAGGCTCGGTAGATCCGCCTCGATCGAGAAAGTGAGATCGAAGTGATGGCCATTCCGACAATCGAAGCCGATTTCTTGGCGTTCGGCCATCTCAACGCCCTCTTCGTCCTCGAAGCTCTTGGATCCCAACCCCATGCCTCGCAGTGCGCGGTCGGCCATGATGCTCCCTCCTGGTCATAGGCGTCAGGCCCTGGTTGGGCCGCCATCTATACGTCCAGCTTCCCACAACCCACAAAATCCGGGAACAGAATCGGATTTCGGCACGAGGTGGAACGTCTCGATGACCGGATGACCACGCACGCCGTTGCGGCTCATCGCGGGATGAGGGTCGGGGCATCCTTGGGCTGGTGAATGCGCGCGAACTCGCACATGAGGTCGGGCCGATCCGTGACGATCCCGTCGACCCCCATGTCCATGAGCTCTCGAGCTTCGGACACTTCGTTGACTGTCCAGACGTGAACGGCCCGGCCCACACGATGGGCGGCGGCAACAAAGCTCGGTGTCACCAAGGGAATACCGTAACGACTCACACGATGGGGAACCTGGTACGCGTCTCCTCGCGTATTGGCCATCTGAAAGGTGCTTGGTGCGATGATGGCCCACCCAACTCCGACGGGTCCCACTGCGGTCGCGGTGGGCTGGCAGGCCAATCGGCGAAACTTTCGGATTCGATTACTGCTGAAAGAGGCGATGCAGACTCGGTCCCAGGCGCGGTGCCGCGAAAGAACGTCAATGAGGGGCATGGTGGCGTTGTCATGCTTGATGTCAATGTTGATGAAAGACTCTGGAAAAGCGTCCAGGATGTCATCGAGGGTGGGAATCGGTTCACCTCCAACGCTGGCTCGCTTGACCTCACGCCACGGCGTCTTCGCAATGGCACCACTGGAGTCGGTAACCCGGTCGAGAACGGGGTCATGAAAGGCCACGAGGACACCATCGCTGGTGGCGTGGACATCAGTTTCAAGATGAGTGCAACCCAGATCTACCGCATGTCCAAAAGCCGCCAGGGTGTTCTCAATTCCCTTGTTAATGGCCATGCCTGCGCCGCCTCGATGAGCGAGGACGGTGAACGGATGTTGGCAATATGGGTAGTCACTAGCTCTCACAGCTATCCATTCTGCCTTCTCGCGATCCCCATGGCAGCTACAGTGACCACACATGAGCCGCACTGTCTTGTCTTTGCAGTCCTATGTCGTTCAGGGAACCGTCGGAAACAGTATTGCGATTCCGATGATGAGTGCCATGGGCATTCGAGCATGGGGACTGCCGACGGCGCTGCTGTCCAATCACAATGGTCGTTCCAGTGTAGCCGGTGTCCCGATCAGTGCCGATCAGATTAACGGCATTGTTGACGCCGTTGACTCCAACGGCGAACTCAAGCATGTCGACGCGGTGCTGTCGGGCTACCTCACACCTCTCACTGGTCCTGCCGTACTGCGAACTGTGGAGAAGTGCCGAAACCACCGCCCCGATACCATGTGGGTGTGCGACCCTGTCATGGCCGATATGGACAATGGCCAGGTGAGGGTGTACGTGCCCGCTGACACGGTGGCTTTTATAAAAGAGGCGGTTGAGGACGCCGATGTGCTTGTACCCAACATGGCTGAACTCGGCATCCTGACCGACACCATGCCACGCACCATTGACGAGATCGTCGCAGCTGCTCGCAGCCTTACCGGACCAAGACTCGTCGTGGTCACGTCGGTACCGTATCGTGACGAAGGTCACGACGAGCTTGCCATGGTCGCGATCACGAAGGAGAGGGTCATGATGACCCACGGACCCTTCATCGACCGCCATTTCAACGGTGCGGGCGATCTGACGACGGCAGTCCTGACGGAGCAGCTCGTCGTAGGGGAGTCCTTGGGATCTGCTCTCGGTAAGACTGCCGGGGTCGTTCATGCCGTCCTCGAGCGCACCTCGAAACATCCCGGTGACGAGTTGGACTGGTCGCCCGAGGACGTGTCCGCTCAGCCGTGGAAGACAGAGATCTTGGCTCCCAGCGCCCCAAGCCGAGTCGGCAGGTCTTCATAACCACGGTTAATCATGTACACGTCTCGCAGGGTTGTTTCACCGGAGGCCGCCAGGGCAGCCAGCAGCAGGCAAACCGCAGGGCGCAGAGCTGGCGGACAGATGAGTTCACGACCGCGCCAGCGTGTCGGTCCACGCACGATAAGCCGGTGCGGATCAAGAAGTTGAACGTCGGCGCCGAGCTTTCCCAGATCAAGCAGGTGGATGGCTCGGTTTTCGTAGCACCAGTCGTGAATCAGGGTCTGGCCTTCAGCTTCGGCTGCGATGACGGCGAAGAAGGGAAGGTTGTCGATGTTGAGGCCTGGGAAGGGCATGGGGTGAATCTTGTCGGCCACCGCACGCAGTTCACTCGGGCGAACCGTGACGTCAACCAACCGAGTGAATCCGTTGTGGGAGACATATTCGGGCGACAGGCTGAAGTCCAGTCCCATCTCCGAGAGAATCGCCAACTCAATTTCGAGGAACTCGATGGGGCAGCGGGTGATCGTCAGCTCGGATTTGGTGACGACCGCCGCTGTGATGAGGCTCATGGCCTCGATTGGATCCTCCGATGGTGCGTATTCGACGTCGACGTCAATGTTCTCGACGCCACGGACACGCAGGGTCGTGGTACCAATTCCCTCGATCTTGACACCGAGCTGGAGTAGAAACACGCACAGGTCCTGAACCATGTAATTCGGACTGGCGTTGCGTAGCACTGTCACACCGGGAGTTTGGGCGGCTGCAAGCAAAGCGTTCTCGGTGACGGTATCCCCGCGCTCGGTGAGGACGATGTGACGTTCCTTGACGCTGCGATCCGTCACGTGACAGTGGTAGAAGCCCTCAGTGGCTACGACGTTAAGCCCAAAAGCTCGCAGTACCTGCAGGTGAGGCTCAACGGTACGGGCGCCCAGGTTGCAGCCACCGGCGTAGGGGAGTTTGAACGAATCGTAGAACCTCATCAGCGGGCCGAGGAACATGATGACGCTTCGGGTGCGACGGCCAGCCTTGATGTCCATGTCCTCAAGGTTGAGTTCAGCGGGACGAATGAGGGTGAGATCGCGCTCGTCCTCGGACCATTCGTAGCTGACGCCGATCGAGGTGAGCACTTCGAGGATGCGATTGACCTCCTCGATGTGAGCAATCCCGCGTAATACGGTGCGGCCACGGTTGATAAGACAACCACACAGCAGGGCGACGGCGGCATTCTTTGAGGAACGTACCTCAATAGAACCCGCTAGCTGATGGCCGCCTTCGATGCGGTAGTTCATCGTGCCACTACCAGGCTTAGTGATAATGGGCGACTCGAGCGCCTCAGCGATACGGTTGATGTATTCGAGTGACAGGTTCTGTGTGCCTGACTCAACCCGGTGGATGGCGCTCTGGGAGGTCTTGAGGAGTTCCGCCAATTGGTTCTGCGTCATGCCACGCTGCTTGCGGGCGTCGCGGATGAGGCGACCGACGGCAGCCGGGGTGATGTTGTCCACAGCAGATCCTTTCGACGGGAACAAGTCTTTCGTCAAGGATATATCAGATCTGAGTTGAGACCATGGGGGAGGGAGGCCCTGTCATCACCGAGCGGACACTGTTTAATGAGACCTTCCTCACAGATCGGCCTTTCTACTACAGTGTTACCCATGAGCTCACATTTTGACGTTGTTGTCCTCGGAGCTGGCCCTGGTGGCTATGTCGCCGCTATTCGTGCCGCTCAGCTCGGCAAGAAGACCGCCATCATCGAGAAAGAGTATTGGGGCGGTGTCTGCCTCAATGTTGGCTGTATCCCGACCAAATCGCTTTTGCGCAACGCGGAACTTGCGCACATTGTCACCAAGGAGGCCAAGACCTTCGGAATTGGTGGTGACATCACCGTCGATTACGGCAAGGCCTTCAGCCGATCTCGCCAGGTGTCCGCCCGTATGGTCAAGGGGATTCACTTCCTCATGAAGAAGAACAAGGTCACCGAATTTAATGGCTGGGGGGAGTTCACCGGCCCCAAGGCCATCTCCGTCAAGGATTCTGACGGCGCCGTGACTGACGAGATCACTTTCGACAATGTCATCATCGCTGCTGGTTCGGTCGTGAAGACTCTGCCTGGAACCCAGCTGTCCGATCGTGTCGTCACCTACAAGGAACAGATCTTGTCGGAGACTGTCCCTGGCTCGATCGTTATCGCCGGGTCCGGTGCTATTGGTACCGAGTTCGCCTACGTGCTGGCCAACTACGGCTGCGACGTCACCATCGTCGAGTTCCTCGACCGTATGGTTCCCAACGAAGACAAAGATGTTTCGGCTGAGCTGGCTAAGGCATACAAGAAGCTCGGTATCAAGGTTCTGACGTCTACCAAGGTTGACTCCATCGACGACTCGGGCGACAAGGTCAAGGTCACTATCTCACCCGCGAAGGGCGGAGAATCCAAGGTGATCGAGGCCGATCGCGTCCTGCAAGCGGTCGGATTCGCCCCGCGCGTCGAGGGCTACGGATTGGAAAAGACCGGGGTCAAACTCACCGAGCGTGGCGCCATTGAGATTGACGACTTCATGCGCACTAACGTCGACGGCATTTACGCCATCGGTGACTGCACCGCCAAGCTCATGTTGGCTCACACTGCCGAGGCCCAGGGCGTAGTCGCCGCTGAGACCATCGCTGGAGCAGAGACCATGCCGATCAATTACGACATGATCCCGCGAGCCACGTACTGCCAGCCTCAAGTGGGGTCCTTCGGGTACACCGAGGATCAGGCCCGAGAAAAGGGCTACGACGTCAAGGTGTCCAAATTCCCATTTGCTGCCAACGGCAAGGCCTGGGGGCTGGGCGATGGCAGCGGCTTCGTCAAGATCGTTGCCGACGCTCGCCACGGCGAGCTCTTGGGTGCGTCCCTCGTTGGACACGATGTTTCCGAGCTGCTGCCTGAGCTAACTCTGGCTCAGCTGTGGGACATCACAGCTGAGGAGATCGGACGCAATATCCACGCGCACCCATCGCTGTCCGAAGCTCTTAAGGACGCTGCGGAGGGTGTCGAAGGACACATGATTAACTTCTGATTTCTAAGTCGGTTTTATGATAATTCGGCCTCGACCTGCGACAGGTCGAGGCCGGACCTTATGTGTTCGTCGGCGTGTTGTCTCGGTGCTTTTGAGGCAGTGTGTCGCAAGTGTGCATCCTCGCCCAACAGAAGCAAACCTGGCAGAAGCAAACTGGAATGCGTGTCCGATAAGATACATTATGTCATTTCGTGGGTCGGCGGCGCTTCCCTACGTGTGTCTTCGTACGCAGCACTCCCCATCCGAGGATGGCGAGCACAACACCCAGGATGATGCAGCCCACTCCGACCCAGATGGCAACGCTGCCTACCAGCCACCATGCGTAGGCGGTAAGAAGCATACCGCGCAGGGAATCGCCCATGAACAGTGTCTGACGAGCTGATTCGAGTTCCTTGCACTCATCGGTAGCTTTTGACGCCTCATCAGCTGAGCACTTCATGTACTCCCCCGAGACCTCTTCGTATGTCTTACCGTCAGCGGTCTGCTTCATGTGGTCGTAGATGTAATGATTCGCGAAGGCTTCCGCCAGCGGTCCGGTCGTCATGCGCTGACCGGAATACTCCTCGAGAGCGTCCTTCATCTCCGGAGTTGTCAACGCCTCTGCGGAGGGCATGGTGATCTTTTCTTGAGACAGCTGATCGCTGACGTAACCGTGGGCGAAGTTCCCACCAATCGTGGCACCAATACCAACGATGACGAGAACAATGGCAAATACTCTGCACAAGGTGCTATGGACGATACGAGTCATGATTCTCCTTAGACCACTGCATTCTCCTCAGGCCACCGTGCCATCGTGGCGGACGATCGACTGCCTGCAGGATGGTTGACATGGACAGCCATTGATTACCCAAAACCTACATCGAGACCAAGAAAACCTTATTTAATAACGATACAGATACCAACAACGATGACGTGTTTCCCGTACAGCAGAAATGCTGGCTTCACGTCCTCGAGCCACTTGCACTGCCAGCCGTGCTTCGGCAGCTTGCCCTGGTCCCACACCAGCCATCGTTTTGCGGGCATGAACCGTAAACTGGGACCATGGTCATTCTCTCGAAAATTTACACCCGTACCGGCGACCACGGTTCAACCCGGCTGGTCGACAACTCGGTAGCAGCCAAGTCAGATCTGCGCGTCGAAGCATACGGCCTCGTCGATCAGGCGAACGCCAATATCGGTCTGGCCCTCGCTCTGGACTCGACGACCCATGTCCTCATCGACGAGGTACGCGAGGCCCTCGGCATTGTCCAGAACGAACTCTTTGATGTCGGTGCTGATCTCGCCAACCCTCTTGTCGCGAATCCCAAGTGGGAACCGTTGCGTACGGTCCAGGAAAGCGTTGATCGTCTTGAGCAGTGGTGTGACGACTTCGGCGATGACCTTCCAACGATCAAGTCGTTCATCCTTCCGGGCGGAAACCCCGTTGGAGCTCAGCTGCACGTGTGCCGGACTGCTGTTCGTACTGCGGAACGAGCAGCGTGGAAGGCTGCCGATGCGTATGGAACTGACGTGTCGGATGATCCCGAGAAGACACCGGGAGGCGTCAACCAGCTGGCGATCACGTACCTCAATCGTCTGTCCGATCTGCTCTTCATCCTGTCACGGGCAGCAAACAAGGCTGGCCAAGATTCATCCGACGAGGTGCTGTGGCTTCCCGGTGGAGAACGCAACCCGAACGCCCATAAGGAATGATGAGACAAAGAATGATTAGACGAGGTGACCCACGGTGGCGTATTCGACGCCCCCCGGGGGTGCCGCTTCAAGCCAAGACATCAGCCCCATCACTACGCCAGGTTCAACAGCGATCTGGCACACCGAGGACTTGCCCTTGTGCCCAGTTTCAAGGGTGACGATCTCGTAGGCGTTGGCGGCGAGTGCTAGCGAGCTGTCGGTGTTGGGGGCATGGTGCTCGACCATGCAAAGTCCGCCACGCTTCAACACAATGGTGGGACCCGGACGGGGATCGATGACTCGATACCACTCGAAGGTCCCGTCGACGTATCGAGCAGTGCCGATCATCCATCCCCCGGGTTTTGACCCGCCCATGACCCGTAAACCGCATAAAAAAGCACCGCGCCTGCTAACGAGAACGCGGTGCCTGACAAATAGCCACATGATGTAGATGACGGCACAACACACGATGAGACCGATGACGACAGCGTCCATCTCCAACGTTGACAACATCGGTGTCATGCCGATGAATACGTTGGACGTGCGCATATGTCAACGCTAGCCACTGGATCATGAGTGGTCTACAAAGGATACCCTAAGTTTCGCAACCAGCAAGAATATCAACCCACGAACATGAAAACAGGGACCGCTACGAGTAGATCGTAGCGGCCCCTATCCTCTTGTCAGGCTTTCTTTGCGCCGGCGACCCGGGCAGCAGCAAGTTGTGCTTGAGCCAGGTGAAGGCGGTGAGTCAAATCCTGCATAACCAGGGAATCGTCCTCAGGGCGCTCGTCTGCGTTGATCTTTTTCCTGAGTTCCTCGAGGTCACGATGAGCCTGTTCGACGGAAATATCCTCGACATCCGTGGCGTACTGAGTGATGATCGACACGTGCCCGTCATTGTCCAGGGCCACGAAGCCACCGTCACAGGCGATGACCTTACGGGCGCCGTCAGGCGTGATGATCTGGGCCGCGCAGGGTGCGAGTGCCGCGAGGAAGGCCTCATGTCCGGGGAGCAAACCAATATCACCCTCGGTAGTCCGGACGATGATGTTAATCGACTCCCCCGTCCAGACCTCGGCGTCGGCGCAGACGACCTTGACTTGAAGCGGCTGGCGGTCCATGGGACTCAGCCCTCCTTCTTCATCTTGTCCCAGTTTTCCATCACCATGTCCATGTTGCCAACGTTGAAGAAGGCCTGCTCTGGAACGTGATCCACGTCACCACGGCAAATCATCTGGAAACCCTCGATGGTGTCAGCCATGGAAACGGTCGATCCGGGGACGCCGGTGAATTTCTCACCTGTGTAGGTGTTCTGGGACAGGAACTGCTGAATCCGGCGGGCGCGAGCAACGGTGACTTTGTCCTCCTCGCTCAGCTCATCGACGCCCAAGATGGCAATGATGTCCTGCAGTTCCTTGTTCCGCTGCAGAATCTGCTTGACCTGGGTGGCGGTGTCGTAGTGTTCCTGCCCCACGTACAGCGGGTCAAGGATACGAGAGGTCGACGTCAGCGGATCCACAGCTGGGTAGAGACCACGAGAGGCGATCTCACGAGACAACTCAGTGGTGGCGTCCAGGTGGGCGAAGGTCGTTGCCGGTGCCGGGTCGGTGTAATCGTCAGCGGGGACATAGACGGCCTGCATTGAGGTGATCGAGTGGCCACGAGTCGAGGTAATTCGCTCCTGCAGTTGACCCATCTCATCGGCTAGGTTGGGCTGGTATCCCACAGCCGACGGCATTCGGCCAAGCAGCGTCGATACCTCAGAACCTGCCTGTGAGAATCGGAAGATGTTGTCGATGAACAACAGCACGTCCTGATTCTGGACATCTCGGAAATACTCGGCCATTGTTAGACCAGTCAGAGCAATGCGAAGACGGGTACCCGGAGGCTCGTCCATCTGACCGAACACGAGGGCAGTATCTTTGAGAACTCCAGCCTCATCCATCTCGTTGATGAGGTCGTTCCCCTCACGAGTACGCTCACCGACACCGGCGAATACCGACGTACCGCCGAAGTTGTGGGCAATACGGTAAATCATCTCCTGAATCAGAACCGTCTTACCGACGCCGGCACCACCGAATAGGCCGATCTTGCCGCCCTTGACGTACGGCGTAAGAAGATCAAGGACCTTGATGCCCGTCTGCAGCATCTCGGTTTCTGGCTCCAGGTCCTCGAATGCAGGCGGATCGCGGTGAATCGGCCAACGCTCAGTAACCTCAATGGTTGACGGGTCAGCGTTGAGGACATCGCCGGTCACGTTCCACACGTGGCCCTTGGTGACATCGCCGACGGGCACGGTGATAGGGGCCCCGGTGTCACGGACCTCGGTACCACGGCGCAAGCCGTCAGTCGGCTTGAGGGAGATGGCACGCACGACGTTTTCGCCGATGTGTAGAGCAACCTCCAAAGTAATGGTGTGGGTCTCCCCCATCACCTCGGTGTCAACGTGAAGAGCGTTGAGAATCTCCGGCATCTGTCCGACCGGAAACTCGGCGTCGACGACGGGGCCGATGACGCGGACAACGCGGCCAACGCCGGCAACCTCATCCTTCGTCTCAGGGGAAATAGCTGTCGCAGTCATGGTGTTCTCTCTCACTCCTGTGGGGCGGACTCTGCAAGGGCAGCGGCGCCACCCACGATCTCGGTGATTTCCTGGGTAATAGCGGCCTGACGCGCTTGGTTGGCCTGCCGACTTAGCGACTGGATCAACTGCTCGGCATTGTCAGTGGCTGCCTTCATCGCCCGCTGTCGGCTTGCCAACTCCGAGGCAGCCGATTCCAGCAGGGCGTAATGGATTCGGTTGGCAACATACAAGGGCAACAACTGATCCAGAACGGTGACCGGATCTGGTTCGAACTTGTATTCGTGAAAGATCTCCTCATCGGCAGTGCCGACTCCAGGATCGCCAGCCTCGAGCTCCCCCTCTGGGGTAGTCTCCGGGTCTACGACAGCCAGCGGCAGTAGCCTCACGACCCTCGGCTTCTGTGTCAGCATTGAGTCGAAGTGGGTGTACACGATATGAATCTCGTCAACCCCACCCTCCTCAGTCGGGCGGAGGAACTGCTCGATCAACGTATCTGCAATCTCCCGGGCCTGCCTGTAGGTCGGTGAGTCGGAGAAACCACTCCACACGTGCTCGACCTTGCGACCACGGAACTCGAAGTACTGCACTCCTTTGCGACCACACAAGTAGGTGACGACCTCTTGTTCGGGTTGGAGAGCAGCGTGTAGCTGCTCCGCTGCCTTGATCGCGTTCGAAGAATACGCTCCTGCAAGGCCGCGATCGGAGGTGATTAACAGCACCGCAGAACGCTTCGGGTCCGGGTTCACAGAGGTGAGCGGATGGTCCTCATGGGTATGAGCGGCAACTGCCGAAAGCGCCCGGGTCAACTCCAGGGAATAAGGGCTAGCCGCCTTGACGGTGTTCTGTGCCTTGATAATTCGAGACGAGGCGATGAGCTCCATCGCGCGAGTGATCTTCTTCGTCGTCGCGACAGAGTTTCGCCTTTCCCGCAGTTCCCGCAGGTTTGAGGCCACGGCTCAGCCCTTCTTCGCGCGAACGATCTTGACCTGGTCAATATCCTCGTCAGTCATCGGATCGAACTCCTCACGGCCAACCAACATCTTACCGTCAGAGGTCTTGAATCCCTTCTTGACCTCCTCGAAGGCGGCCGCAGCTTCCTTCTGGGTATCGTCGTCGAACTTGCCGGTCTCACGAATCGTCGCCAGCACGTTCCCGTGGCTGCGCAAGTAATCGAGAACGTCACGCTCGAAGCGCAGCACATCCTCGACGGGAACGTCGTCGAACTTGCCGGTGGTTCCACCCCAGACACTGATGGTCTGCTCCTCCACCGGATATGGCGAGAATTGCCCCTGTTTCAGCAGCTCCATAAGTCGGGCACCGCGATCCAACTGACGGCGGGAGGTCTCGTCCAGGTCAGAGGCGAACATCGCGAAGGCCTCCATATCCCGGTACTGAGCCAGGGAAATCTTGAGCGTGCCGGACACCGACTTCATAGCCTTCACCTGGGCAGCCCCACCCACTCGAGACACCGAGATACCGACGTCAACGGCTGGACGCTGGTTGGCGTTGAACAGATCGGACTGCAAGAAGATCTGACCGTCAGTAATCGAGATGACGTTCGTCGGAATGAAGGCAGACACATCGTTTGCCTTGGTCTCGATGATCGGCAACCCGGTCATCGAACCGCCGCCCAGTTCGTCTGACAGCTTTGCGCAACGCTCCAATAGACGGGAGTGGAGGTAGAAGACGTCACCGGGGTAAGCCTCACGGCCCGGCGGACGACGCAGCAGCAGCGACATAGCTCGGTAGGCCTCGGCCTGCTTGGTGAGGTCATCAAACACGATGAGAACGTGCTTACCTTGGTACATCCAGTGCTGTCCGATGGCTGAACCGGCGTACGGAGCGATGTACTTAAATCCAGCAGGGTCAGATGCAGGGGCATGCACGATGGTGGTGTACTCCATCGCTCCGGCCTTTTCGAGAGCACCCTTAACCTCGGCGACCGTCGATCCTTTTTGGCCAATAGCGACGTAGATACAGCGAACCTGTTTCTTGGGATCACCCGATTCCCAGTTGTTTTTCTGGTTGATGATCGTGTCGATAGCAATGGCCGTTTTACCGGTCTTACGGTCACCAATGATGAGCTGACGCTGACCACGCCCGATCGGAATCATCGAGTCAATGGCTTTAAGCCCCGTCTGGAGCGGCTCACGGACCTCTTGACGATCCATGACGCCGGCAGCCTGAATCTCGAGCGCGCGACGACCTTCGATATTCTTGATTTCGCCAAGTCCGTCGACCGGGTTGCCCATCGCGTCAACCACGCGACCGAGGTAACCCTCACCGACCGGGACCGACAGCACTTCGCCAGTGCCTCGTACAGTCGATCCCTCATCAATTCCGTCGGAGTCGCCGAGCACGACCACGCCGATGTGCCGCTCTTCAAGGTTGAGGGCGATTCCCATCGTCCCGTTCTCAAAGCGCAGCAACTCATTGGCCATGGCCGAGGGAAGACCCTCAACCTGGGCGATACCGTCGCCGGAGGTGACGACGGTACCGACCTCCTCACGGGCCGCCGTCTCAGGCTCGTAGTTCTGGACAAAGCTGTCCAGGGCGTCACGGATTTCCTCCGGACGTATCGTCAGTTCCGCCATTGCGTCTCCTTGTAAGCTTCCCCGCCCCACACCCGAGGCGAAGGTCACGAATGTCAGCCCAGTTCTCGTCGGGCTTGGTCCAGACGGTGGGCCACCGTCGAATCGATGACCTCGTCGCCGAGGTCGATGAGCGCACCACCGAGCACCGCCGGGTCGACGATCTCGGACAGCTCGATCGGGTTACCGGTGATCCGTTCCAGTTGCTTCACCATCTCGGCACGCTGGATGTCAGTCAGTGCCCTGGCAGTCGTCACGATGACGCGCTTCCGTTTGGCTAATTCGGCGGCGATGTCCACATAACCGTCAATGACCTGTTCAAAGGTGCCACTGGATGACGCGACCGCGCGGCGAGCCAAGATGAGGGTGTCGTTGTCGACCTGGTCGCCAATCAAGGTCGACAGCAGCTGCTGACGGTCAGACAATCCCCGGTTGGAATCACCGATCGCTACCTGGAGTGATGATTGACCATGTACCAACCGACTGATGTGGAACAACTCATCGGCAACCGTCTCCAGACGATCTTCCTGTTGGGCTGCACGGAGCACAGCACGCACTCCCTGGCGCTCCAGAGCGCCCGTCAACGCTGCTGGTGACCGCCACTGACATCTGGTGGTCGCGTCGAGAAGCCCCTTGCAGTCAGTAGAGATCTTCGACGCGAAGATTGCGTCCACAAGTCCCTGACGAGCTTTCGCCTCAGAACTTGTGTCCGAGAGGGCTCGACGCAGACCGTGTTCCCGCTCCAGGAGGTCGACGACTGCGAAGACCTCACTAGCGAATTCAGCCGTTGCACTGAGTTGATCGCCAGCTTCGTCGAGCTGCCGTGACGCGCTCACCACTGTACTCATGCCCGATTCACCGTCCGAGAGTCAGAAGCCGACGGTTCCTCGGCCAACGACGAAAGGAAGCGGTCGACGGTGGCCTGGACGCGCTCATCATCCTGCAGGGACTCGCCCACAATCCGACCAGCAAGAGTCGTGGCCAAGCTGCCAATCTCAGAACGCAGTTCCCGAACCGCCTGGTCACGCTGCGCCTGAATCTGCGCATTGGCACGCTCGGTAATGCGATGAGCTTCTGCCTGTGCGTTGGCACGCATTTCGTCAACGATCTGCGCGCCTTGACTCTTTGCGTCCTCACGAATCTTGGCGGCCTCGTCCCGGGCGTTGGCCAGCTGAGCCTGGTATTTCTCCAGAGCGGCCTTAGCCTCTTTCTGGGCCTTTTCGGCCCTCTCGATCCCACCTTGAATCGTCTCGGTGCGTTCCTGATAGAGCTCCTCGAAACGGGGAACAACCGCCTTGGCTATCAGCCAGGTGAGAAGGAGCAGCAGGATAATGCCGACGATGATCTCGATGGAATGGTGTGGGACGAGCGGCCCCAAATCCACTTCGAGAATGTTCATACGGCCGGTCTCACTTGACGATGAAGGCGAGTACGAAGCCGAACAGCGCCAAAGCCTCAACCACAGCGAAGCCGATGAATGCTGTCGTCATCATAGCTGGACGAGCCTCAGGCTGACGAGCGGTGCCATTGATGACGGACGCAAAGATCCAAGCTACGCCGAGAGCCGGGCCGAGGGTGGCAAGGCCGTAGCCGATGGAGTTGAGCGAGCCACCGATGAGCATGGGAACCATGGTGTGTCCTTCCGAATTATGCCCCTGGTGGGGGCGTTGTCTTCGTCGCCGGTTGTTGTGACGACGAGGTCTGGGGGTGGTTTTTTGTACTGTCAGTGTCCGTCCGAGATCGAAGAAGCCACGTACTGTGCTGACAGCACGGTGAATACGTAGGCCTGTAGGAAGCCCACGAACAGCTCCAACGCGAATAGCGCGAAACTGAGAATCAGGGAAACGCCGCCGGCGACGTTGAACAACGGGTTGGATTCATAGGTGAGGAGGAATCCGCCGCCCACGACGAAAATCATGATAATGAGGTGGCCGGCGAACATATTGGCGAATAGTCGCAACGACAGAGTCAGTGGACGGGTAATGAAGTTCGACAGGAACTCCAACGGGATGATGAGCCACCACAAGTACCACGGAACACCGGGAGGCAGCATCGAATCCTTGAGATAACGAATTCCCTTGGTTTTGAAACCCGCAATGACGTAGACAAACCATGAGACGATGGCGAGGCCATACACATACCCGATGTGGGAGAAGGTCGGGAACATGAAGACGAAGAGTTCACCGAACCAGTTGTTGATGAGAATAAAGCTGAACAGCGCGACTAAGTACGGCAGCCACGGCTCGAATCCATGCCCAATAGTATCCCGCGCCAGCGTGTTACGAATGAAGTTGTAACAGTACTCCGCAAAGACCTGGCGTTTACCGGGAACAACTTTGAGACCTCTGCTCATCCATACCCAAAAGGCGATAACGACGAAAAAGGCGATGATGACCTGCCAGAACGGCTTGTCCATCCAAGCCACCCCGAAGGTCCCGTCGAACTCGAAGTCCTCAAGTCCTGGAGTCTGGAACTCCAGGGGAGACATGATCTCGTTCACTGACCCTCCCGGTCGTTGTTCTGCTCAGGCACGGATCCGTACCGTTTGACAATGAGGTAGACACTCGCCGCTAGACCAACAATCATGCCAACGGCGAAAATCCACATCTGATGGAAGTGACTAGACAAGAGCCACCCAATGCCGCCGTAAAAGAGCATCCCGGCCAAGACATAGCTCAAGACACCCCAAGCGTCATTGTTGGAAGACAGCCTGGAGCGACCTGTTCGCCTCGCTGGATTCATGCTCATATCCAGAGTGACTCTAGCAGTCGTAGGGCTGGTAGTGCTCATCGTCGACCTCCATCCGCCCCAGAAGTTTCGGCATGAGAGTAATTCTGCCCCTGAGGATCTTCATAAATACGTTGGGGACGTCGTCCAGCGACAACGATTCCGACGGTCCACGCGAGCGCGACGGCTGTGGCCGATGTTGCACACGGTATTGGTAGGAGACCGGTGCGGTAGGGCACCAAGATGGCGGCCAGCCCGCCGAGAACGGCGATCTGGACAATAAAGAATCCTACTGTCAGCGACACTGACCGAGTGCGATCCAGGAGGTGAACTTCGCGTCCGCACGCCAAGAAAGCGACCCCGATTGCCGTGCCAAACAGCCCGCTGAGAGCAGAAGCGGAATGAGGCGTGACGACAACCGTCGTCACAGCCGTCGTGGAAAGCCCACCCACAGCGGCCCAGACGAGACCGGCCCTGTAAATCGGTGCCAGTATTTTCGAGATCGAAGGTATAGGACTATTCGTGGCGTGAGCTCTGGCGAGATGCGTCATCTCGTCATCCCTCCCCGCAACGCTGTCTAGTGGATTCAGCGATCATCATTCAGGCTATCTCAACTCGGCAACGCTACGCTGTGGGTCGAGTAACTGACCTGCCCAAGTATGTCTTGGTGAGGAATGTAACACATCATGTGCCGCAGAGTCGAAATCTCAAGCCTTGACGACCGGATGGCGGGAATTAGCCATAGTCAGGAGCACGCACATGATGAGTCCAACGATGACGATGGTAACGGCCCACCACGTCCTCGCTAAACCAATGAAGACCGTACCGAAGGTCAGCACAGTGGTCCAGAGATACATCAGCAACACAGCTCGGACGTGGGAGTGCCCGTGCTGCAGCAGACGATGGTGAAGGTGTTGCTTGTCGGCAACGAAGAACCACGTTCCCCGCCAGGTCCGTCTGACATAACCCATCACCAGATCGAGAAGGGGAATCGCGAGCACCATGAGTGGGACGACGATTGGAAGGTAGGCGGGAACGAGTCCGCCGCCCTGAGCGGTTAACGCCGTGGAATCGATCTGCCCGGTAAGGGAAATCGTGGACGTGGCGAGTAGGAAACCCAGTAGCAATGACCCTGAATCCCCCATGAACATCTTCGCTGGGTGCCAGTTGTGAGGCAAGAATCCCATACATGCTCCAGCCGTAGTAGCTGTGATGAGGCTCGTCGTCGTCGCCACCACGAAGTCCTGCTCGTGGGCCAATAAATAGGTGTAGAAGAAAAAGGCGAGCGACCCGATGGCCACGACGCCAGAGGCCAAGCCGTCCAGACCGTCGATAAAGTTCACCGCATTGGCGCACAACACGATGAAGAACACCGTCACGAGGATCGAGGTTGGGGTCCCCAACGCGATGATCGAATTGGGAAGTGGGATCCAGAACATCCGGACACCACCCGTCACGACGATTCCGGCTGCCAGCACCTGCCCTGCTGCTTTAGCCAGAGCGGGTAGATCGAGAAGGTCGTCTAAAACACCGACAATGCAGATGACGGCTCCCGCCATGCAGATGGTCAAGGCGTCGTCAGCCACCAGAAGGTGACGCCCCAGGAAGGGCATATTTCGCGCCAACAGGCAGGACAGCGCCACTCCCCCAAGCATCGCCACCCCACCGAAATAGGGAACCGGTTTGGTATGGACGTCGCGTGAACGTACCTTGGCAACGGCTCCCCACCTCAAGGCAACCTGCCGACACAGACCCGACAACAAATATGTCGTCAGGCCTGATGTCAGCATTACCAGGATGTACTCGCGCATATCCGCGTGTTAGTTCTCGTCATTCGAAGTGGGTTCAGAAGAAGCCTCTTCGTCGGTGTGGTCCTTGAGGTCTTCCATTCCGGCGACATCAGGAGCCACGTCGTGGATCGCTTCCAGAGACAGGGCTCCCTGCCGAACGATCTTGCCTTCGGAGGTCGACACGAAGTCGATGATGGTGGAAGACTCCCCAACACGACTCGGGCCAGCGTCCAGATACACAGCTACCGACACACCGAGCTGATCGGCGGCCTCCTGGGCTGTGAGAGCAGCAGGATGCCCGGACTTGTTTGCACTAGAGACGGCCATCGGTCCCGTCATACGCAACAGCTCGCGGGCTTGTTCCTGGTCGGGCACCCGCACCGCCAAGGTGCCGTTCGTCTCTCCCAAGTCCATGCCAAGAGAGTCCTGAGCACGCAAAATCAGTGTCAATCCGCCGGGCCAGTACTTCTCTGCGAGAGCCTCCGCTGCGGCCGGAATGCGCTGGCACAACGCCGGCAAAGCGACCGAATCACTTACCAGGACTGGCGGCGGCATGTCACGACCCCGTTCTTTGGCGTTGAGGAGGCGCTGAACCGCCAAGGCATTGAGAGCGTCGGCACCAATGCCGTAAACGGTGTCGGTTGGCAAGACAATGCACTCGCCGTCCCTCACAGCGTCGGCTGCCTGCTCCAAGGCCTCTTCCCACGTCTCCGGGTCCGTGACATCGAGAATAAGCGGAGTGGTCCCAGTATCCTCAGCCTCGTCTGCACCCTCGACAAGCTCGGACTGACTGTCGGTCGACTCCACGCCGGGGAATGCCGTCAGATCATCATCTTCGACCACAGTCGGGTCAGTCTCATCCATAACATCTATCCTTGCACCGTCGGCGAGCCGTGACGAACCTCGGTCTGCCTGAGAGGTCGTCATGGTCGGCTATCTCATCCCACTGCTCCGTCATCGCCATAGCCTCGGTCAGCGCCGTGCAGTGAGTGTCATCGTGCTCCATCACGAATAACCCGCCCGGCACGAGGAGTTTTGCCGCCCGGTCGATAAGACGACGTGGAAGATCTAACCCGTCGTCACCGGAAAACAGCGCGACCCCGGGTTCGTGATTCGTGACATCAGCAGGTATGGCGGAGGCGTCGACTCGACGCAGGTACGGCGGATTGGTGACGACCACATCGAAACGGCGTCCATCACGCGGAACTTCCAAGGCGTCCCCGGCAAAAAGCTCCACCCGAGAATTGGCAAGGTTCCGCCGCGTCCATATCAAGGCCGCCTCGTCGAGTTCGACAGCGCTGACTCGAGCTCCTGGCACCTCGCTGGCAACCGAGAGGGCAATAGCCCCGGTCCCCGCACAAAGATCAATAACGCGCGGGCTGGCCCCAGTCGTGACAAGACGACGCGCCTCATCAACGGCATACTCAGTCACCAATTCGGTTTCCAACCGGGGGATGAAAACCCCCGGGCCGACCTCCAGACGTAAGCCACGGAACCAGGCATGACCGACGATGTATTGGATCGGTTCGCCGGATCGACGCCGATCCACCATCTTGGTAAACCGGGCCTCGTCAGCGGGGCTCACGCTGGAGACAAGGATAAGTTTTGCGGGTTGCACGTCAAGGGCCTCGCACAGCAGCATTCGTGCATCAGCAGCTGGGGTCGGGATACCTCCAGTGGTGAGGCGCCGCGTTGCCCGCGCCAAAAGAAGCGAGGGGCTGGAATCTGTCACGAGGATTCCTGACTGTCATTCGGGCCGGCCATTCGCCGTTTCACCTCGTCAGCATGGAGGGCGTCGAGGACTTCACCAAGGTCACCGGACAGGATTTGGTCAAGTTTGCGGGACTTGTACCCAATGCGGTGGTCCGTAAGCCGGTTCTCGGGAAAGTTATACGTGCGTACTCGCGCCGAACGGTCGACAGTGCGGACCTGGTCTCGACGCATACGATCGTTCTCGTCAGCGACTTGTTGAGCAGCCAAGGCGGCGACTTTAGCGCGCAGCATCCGCATGGCCTCAGTCTTATTCTGCAGCTGACTGCGTTCGTTCTGGCAGCTCGCGACGATACCGGTTGGAAGATGGGTGAGCCGAACTGCAGAATCAGTGGTGTTGACCCCTTGACCGCCTGGACCTGACGAACGGTAAACGTCGACGCGCACGTCAGCAGGATCAATGTCGACCTCGGTCTCGTCGACATCAGGCATGACGAGGACGCCGACCGCCGAGGTGTGAATGCGTCCAGCAGATTCCGTCACTGGCACTCGCTGCACGCGATGAACACCTCCCTCGTGCTTGAGGTAACCGTAGGCTGGCCGAGAAGGCACACCCTCAACAGCAATGACGACAGAGCGATACCCGCCAAGATCAGTCAACTCGCTGGTGAGCTCCCTGACTTTCCATCCGACTCTCTCGGCGTACCGCGTGTACATCCGCAGCAGATCCGCAGCAAAGAGGGCAGATTCTTCGCCACCCTCGCCGGAATGGATCTCGACCAGGGCGTCCTCGTGGTCGAGCGGGTCCGAGGGAGCGAGCAACTCTGTCAGCTCGGCGCTCGCAGCGTCGAGGTGGTGACGCAGGTTGTCGGCCTCCTGCCCGAAATCAGGATCTTCGTCAGCGAGATCCTCAGCGACTTGGAGATCTGCGGTCAGGTGGTCAATACTATCGGCAACCGACACGACATGGCGCAATCTCGAGTGGCGTTTGCCAAGCCGTCCCATTGCGGCAGGATCGGCGAGCACCTTCGGGTCTGCGAGTTGAGTTTCGATGTCCCGCAGACGACGACGAACCTCGTCAACCGCTTGCTGCGTGGATTCGCTCATGACCCTCCTGGCCAACGATAGTGGAGCCGCCTCATGGCCCCTGAAACAACGATGACGCCGAGCGTTAGCCCGGCGCCATAGCGATACATCATTGCGACGTCAGTTCTTCTTGCCGTAGCGGCGCTCGAATCGGGCGACGCGACCGCCGGTGTCAAGAATCTTCTGCTTACCGGTGTAGAACGGGTGGCACTTCGAGCACACGTCGGCGTTGAGGGTGCCAGACGGTGCGGTGCTGCGGGTGGTAAAAGTGTTTCCGCAGGTGCACACCACGGTCGTCTCGTGGTAGTCGGGATGAATTCCCTGCTTCATGTGCGATCTCCTTGTCTAACGTGCCCCGGGTCGCCTGACTCATCCATCCGGACGTGAACCGGAGCCGGCGATTGACGATACACCGATTAACTCGCCTTGGTCTACTTGATGCCGTCACTCCTGGTTGGGAGTGGTCTTGGAGATTGCATACAGAAACTCGACGTTGGTCTGAGTCTTGCGCAGCCTCGACAGCATCATCTCAAGGGCCTGAGACCCCTCCAACCCAGACAGGACGCGGCGCAGCTTCCACATGATCGCTGTCTCTTCGCGCGAAAGAATAAGCTCTTCGCGACGAGTCCCGGAAGCGTCGACGTCGATAGCCGGGAACAACCGCTTGTTGGCGAACTCACGGCGCAGGCGAAGCTCCATGTTTCCGGTCCCCTTGAACTCTTCAAAGATCACCTCATCCATCTTCGAACCGGTCTCAACGAGGGCTGTTGCCAGGATCGTCAAGGATCCACCATGTTCGATGTTTCGAGCTGCGCCGAAGAACTTCTTAGGTGGGTACAGAGCGGCTGAGTCGACACCACCGGAGAGGATACGTCCAGAGGCGGGAGCAGCCAGGTTGTAGGCACGCCCTAGGCGGGTAATGCCGTCAAGCAAAATAACGACGTCGTGACCGAGCTCCACCAGACGCTTGGCTCGCTCAATGGCCAACTCGGACAGCTGCGTGTGGTCGTCGGCAGGACGATCGAAGGTCGAGGCAATAACTTCCCCGCTGACGGTGCGCTGGAAGTCGGTGACTTCTTCGGGGCGCTCATCGACCAAGACAACCATGAGGTGAACCTCAGGATTGTTCTTGGTGATGGAGTTCGCGATCGACTGCATAATCATCGTCTTGCCAGCCTTAGGAGGCGAGACGATGAGACCACGCTGGCCCTTACCAATCGGGCTGACCAGGTCGATGATCCGCCCCGTCATGTTCTTGGGGTCATCCTCGAGGCGTAGGCGCTCCTGCGGGTACAACGGGGTGAGCTTGGAAAACTCAGGACGCTGCCTCATCTGCTCGGGATCAGCACCATTGACCTGCTCAATTTTGACCAGAGGTGCGAACTTTTCGCGCCTCTCCCCCTCGCGGTGAGCACGCATCTGACCGACGATAACGTCCCCCTTGCGCAGAGCGTGGCGACGCACCATTGCCATCGAAACATAAGCGTCATTGGATCCAGGCAGATACCCCGAGGTGCGCACAAAGGCGTATTGATCGCGTATGTCGAGAATGCCGGAACACGGCACGAGGACGTCATCCTCGCGGAGATTCGGCTCGGAATCCGAGTACCGCTCATTGAAACGCTTGTGACGATTCTGGCGATCGCGCTGACGACGGCGACGTGAGCGCCGCCCACCATTTCCGTAATCTGACGAGCGCCCGTAATCGTCGTTGGGGTTCGAGTCGTAGTCGTTATTGTTGCGCTCTCCGCGAGTCCCGCGATCCAATTGGGAACGCTCACTATTCTTCCCGCGAGACAGCGCCTCCAACCGAGCGCCAACTTCGTCATTAACGGTGTTGTCGCCAAAGTGAGCGTTGGAATTGTCGCGGGAAGTGTTGCGAGCACGACGACGCGGCGACTCCACTCGGCCGCTATTGCCACGGTGCTGATGATCGTTGGTAGCGTCCTCGCTTCGCCGGTCCTCTGGTTTCTTCGCCTCGGCAGTGCGCTTTTGCGCCTCTGCAGCGTCAAGGAGGTCACCCACTGACGGGGTTTTCTCTGCCTGCGAGGCGTGCGTATCGGGTTCGGGCGAGTGGCGACGCCGGGCACGCTGCGGACGGGCGTTGTCTCCAGAGTTGTGAGGCTCTTGTCCCCCCTCATGACGAGAGGTTGACTTCCCTGTTCCGGGGTATCCCCCATCAGAGATTGCGGCCACAAGGTCAGCCTTGCGCATACTGCGAGCTCCCTTGATACCCATCTGCGCAGCGATGGATCGAAGCTCAGGCAGCAACTTCGTGGACAGATCTAAGGATCCGCCCGGCTGTGAGGTTTGAGTCACGTAAGTCCCTTCAAACTGCCCCGGCCGGTGCAACTCCCGGCGGGCGGGTTTCATCGGGCCTGCCGTCGGAATCGACAATGGGTCGGGCGGCTGACACCACGGTGTTCCGGGATGGTCTGCTGAGTGAGACCCTCGGCCGAGGTGCGGCGTTCGAGGCCCTCGAACGCCGAGGACATGGTCCCCAAGGACGGGCCTATGGCCGTGTCACGGCTCGCTCGTCAGTGGGGAATTGCGCGTTGAACGCGCTTACGGAACCACTATAACGCACATACCGGATCTCGCTCACACAACAGGTCAGAGGAAATGAACACCTTCGCCGAGAACGAGATCATGAACCGCGAAACCCGTAGCGTCAACGTCGTAAACTGCCTCAAACTGATCGCGAGTCCCCAAAGCTAGGACGGTAGGGCCGGCACCGGATATTACGGAGGCGATACCTCGGGAACGCAGGGTATCCATGAGGGTTGCTGATTCGGGCATGAGGGTGCGCCGATATGGCTGATGGAGCCAGTCGTTGGTAGCGGCCAGCAAGTACTCCGGCGCTGTCGTCAAGGCCGTCACCAGGAGAGAAGCGGCCAAAACCTGGTGAATGGCGTCAGCACGATCAACCCGTTCGGGGAGAACCTGGCGGGCCAGCGCGGTAGGGACATGGCGATCGGGAACGAAAACTCGGAAAATGATTGATGGGTTAACCGCCAATCCAATGTGATTGACGGTATCCCCGCTCAACCACGCCAGCTGGGCTCCTCCAAGGATGGCGGGGGCAGCATTGTCAGGATGTCCCTCGATAGCTGCGGCCATCGTCAGCAGCTCGGTGCGGTCTAGCGCAATTCCTGGACGTGCCAAACCCCAAGCCAATGCCAATCCGGACACGATCGCCGCAGCCGAGGACCCAAGACCACGGCTCTGCGGTATCGCATTGACAGCGACTAGGTGCAAGCCAGCGTCGGGGTGAGGGTAACCCAGTTCCACCAGACCTTGTCGCAACGTAGCAACGACGAGGTGAGACTCGTCGTGGGGGACGGTATCGGCACCCTCTCCCGTCACCTCGATCTCTACGCCCGGGCGGTCAAGGACCTCGACTCCAACTTCATCCCAAAGATCCAGGGCCAGACCCATGCAGTCATATCCAGGGCCAAGATTCGCTGAGGTGGCAGGAACACGCACCCGCACGCTGTCAGCCATCATCAACCTCTCAGGACTGGAAATCCAGCAGGGCTGCGACCTTGTCGGTCGATGCCTCGACGGCTTCAGTGGACAAAGTGGTGCGGCTCAGCGCAGTGTCAATGTCTTTGAGGCCATTGCCCGTGACGGTGATGACGATGCGCTGTCCGGACTCCAGTCTGCCTTCCGATTTCAGCTTAAGAAGCCCAGCGACACCCGCAGCCGAAGCCGGTTCCACGAAGATACCCTCCTGAGCGGCAAGGAATGCCTGAGCGTCGAGGATTTGCTCATCGGTAACAGCCTGGATGAGTCCATTCGACTCGTCACGAGCGGCCAGCGCGAGGTGGCCCGACGCCGGCCTACCAATACGAATGGCCGTGGCCACAGTCTCCGGATTATCGACGTCGTGACCCAGTACCAGCGGGGCAGCTCCGGCGGCCTGGAAACCAAACATCCTCGGGGTATGACGGGCAGGACCGTCATCGGCGTATTCGCGGTAGCCCTTCCAGTACGCGGTGATGTTTCCGGCATTGCCGACCGGCAGGGCGTGGATGTCGGGGGCGTCGCCGAGCACATCGACAACCTCGAAAGCGGCCGTTTTCTGCCCTTCAATACGGTATGGGTTGACCGAGTTGACCAAGGACACCGGGAAACTCTCAGCCAATTCGCGAGCGATACGAAGACAATCGTCAAAATTACCGAGAACCTGAATAATGCGACCGCCATGGACAACGGCCTGGGCAAGCTTGCCGGCCGCGATCTTTCCTTGAGGAAGCAGCACCACAGGGGTCATGCCAGCCCGAATCGCGTAGGCCGAGGCGGAAGCCGAGGTGTTGCCGGTGGAGGCGCACACGACAGCTTTCGACCCGTCAGCGAGGGCCTTCGTCATGGCCACTGTCATTCCCCGGTCTTTGAAGGAACCAGTCGGGTTGGCACCCTCGACTTTAATCCAGACCGATGAACCGAGCTCAGCGCCCAGACGAGGGGCCGGCACCAATGGCGTAGATCCCTCTCCCAAGGTGACGATCTCGTCGATCCCGTCCAGCGGGAGTCGATCGCGGTACTTTTCAATGACGCCGAACGGACGCTGGGCCATGATTACATTCCCTCCACTCGAATGACGCGGGGATCAGAGTTGACGTAATGGTGCCCGGTGAGTTCATTGACGCATTGCTTGACGTCGCACTCTCGGGCTTCGTGGGTGAGGATCTTGAGGGTCGCGGACCAGCCGTCGGCGCGATCGTTAGCCTCCACCGCTGATTGTTGGACGGTCTGCAAGGAGACGCTATGGCTCGCGAAGATCTTGGCGACCTCAGCAAGGACACCTGGCTGGTCACGTACCTGCAGACGTAGGTGGAATCTGGTACGAACCTCGTCGATGGGCAGAATCGGGAATTTCCCGTAGACGTCCTGGGGCGGTCCGGCGACTCCTCGAACCAAGTTACGAGCGACCGTTACCAGATCACCCATGACAGCGGAGGCCGTCGGAGAGCCACCTGCCCCCGGTCCCAGGAACATGAGATGACCGGCCTCGCGAGCTTCGACGAAGACAGCATTGAACGCACCTGAAACCCCTCCTAGTGGGTGGGCGGCAGGAACCAAAGCCGGATGAACGCGAGCAGAGATACCGTCAGGGCCAGCCTCGCACACTGCTAGGAGCTTAATAACGCAGTCCATGTCTCGCGCAGCACCAATGTCTTCGCGGGTAATGGCCGTAATGCCTTCCCGATATACCTGGTCGCCGCGCATACGAGTATGGAAAGCCAACCCGGATAGCAGAGCTGCCTTGGCGGCCGCGTCATATCCCTCGATGTCGGCCGTCGGATCTGCCTCAGCGTATCCCCTAGCTTGTGCCTGGGCCAAAGCCTCGTCGAAACCTGCTCCAGTAGTCGTCATCTGGTCGAGGATGTAGTTCGTTGTGCCGTTGACGATACCCATCACCCGGGTGATCTGGTCACCGACAAGTGACTCGCGCAGTGGTCTGACGATCGGAATGGCTCCGGCCACAGCGGCTTCGTAGTAGAGGTCAACCTTGTTGTCCTCAGCGACTGCGTGTAATTGTGCGCCATGGGCGGCAAGGAGAGCCTTGTTGGCGGTGACGACGGAATGCCTCTTTTCCAAGGCCGCCGTCAGGAGCTGGCGAGCGGGATCGATACCGCCGATAAGTTCGATGACGATGTCGATGTCGTTGCGATTGACTAGAGCTGTCGGATCATCCGTGAACAGCCTGGAGTCAAGGCCTTGACGTGGCCGATCAGGATGGGCAACGGCAATGCCAGCGAGCTCGACGTCACGGCCCACCCGAGCTGCGATGTCATCGCTGCGTGACTGAATCATCCGGGCTACCTGGGAGCCCACGACACCGCACCCGAGTAGGGCCACGCGGATCGGCTGGGCTGACGCGGAACCGGCGGTGTTCGTCATCTCATCCTCTTCTCGTTGTTGTCAGCGGATCGTTGGTTAAGGCAGTTGAGCCACTTATTCTTGTCTTCTAACACGGCCACTGCACCTCAGCCTTGACCGGGCCTGTGTCCAGAGAGAGCAGATCGTCGATAGTCTCCCGCCTCAGCAACACCGACGTGTCCGCAGGAGTTCCCGTACCGACGCGGACGACAGCAGGACGCGGAACGTGGTTGTAGTTCGAGGCCATGGACCTGGAATAGGCTCCGGCACCAGGAACTGCAATGACGTCACCCGGGGAAACGTCACCCGGAAGGTAAACGTCACGAACCAGAATGTCGCCGGCCTCGCAGTGTTTTCCGACGATACGGCATAACACCGGGGTGACCGTCGAGGCCCGGTTGGCGACGACTGCAGAGTACTCCGCAGCATAAAGAGCCGGACGAATGTTATCGCTCATACCCCCGTCAACGGACACATAGATTCGCTGAGCACCGGTGTCCAGGTCCACAGGCTTGACAGTGCCAACGGTGTAAAGGGCCATCGTGGTCGGGCCGACAATGGCACGACCGGGTTCCAGAGAGATGTGGGGTACCTCCATCCCCCTCCCTCGAGCTTCCAGGGTGACGATCTCGCGGAGAGATTCAGCCAATCTCTCTGGGGTGGCCGGAGAGTCCTGAATGGTGTAGGCAATGCCGAATCCGCCGCCAAGGTCAAGTTCAGGCAGGGCGGTTCCGGTAGCTTGCTTGAACTGTTCAAGCAGCTTCATAGTGCGCCGGGCCGCAACCTCAAAACCGGCGGTGTCGAAAATCTGCGACCCAATGTGAGAATGGATGCCAAGAAGGTCAATAACGTCACTGGTATGACACCTCACCATGGCCACCATGGCAGCTCCATTGGTGATTGAGAAACCAAACTTTTGGTCTTCATGCGCGGTGGCGATGTACTCGTGGGTGTGAGCCTCGACGCCAGCAGTCACCCGCACCATGACTCGTGCGTGCCAATTGTTCTCGCGACACAGGAGCTCAATGCGGGTAATCTCATCGAGCGAATCAACGATAATCCGCCCGACCCCGGTGCTTAGGGCCAGTTTCAGCTCGGCAAGTGATTTGTTGTTCCCGTGCAAACCGATACGTTCCGGATCCATTCCACCTTGAAGAGCAGTGATGAGTTCACCGCCGGTGCAGGTATCCAGACACAGACCCTCGTCATGGATCCATGAGGCGATTGTGCGAGTGAGAAATGCTTTACCGGCGTAGTAGACGTCCCATCCTGCGAAGGCATCGCGGAAAGCTCTGACACGCTGGCGGAAATCAGCCTCATCGAGGACGTAGAGCGGCGAGCCGTACCTGGCCAGCAGATCTGTCACGCGGACGCCTGCAATGCCGACGATACCGTCGTTGTCACGTCCAGTGGATCCGGACCACAGGGCAGGGTTCAGGGCGTTGACGTCATCGGGCACAGTCAACCACTGGGGGCCGGCGGCCGCGACGTCGGCGTGAACCGAGCCGGCAACGTGCATATGCGTCATGCTTCCACCTTGCCAGAGGCTGACGACCGGATTGGCGGGTGTCCATCTTCGGAGCCATGAATAGCAAACCACCCCACGAGTGCGCTAGAGTCGACGGACGGTCGGGGTCCATGGACCCACCGGCTCCCGTAGCTCAGGGGATAGAGCACCGCCCTCCGGAGGCGGGAGCGAGGGTTCGAATCCCTCCGGGAGCGCCTAACGGGGTGAAATCATGTTTACCGGCTTTCACCGGGTAGGGTTTCACCTCGTGCAATGCCTCGAGACTGAATCCCCTCGCCAGAGATCCCGAGCCGCCCTGTTTTCCGGGGTCGGCGCCCTCCTGGTGTGGGTCATCGGGCGCATGATTATGTTGCACGTCTTTGTCAAGCCCTCGTCTAATTACATCACCGGTGACGTGCAGTATTACTTGTCGTGGGTGCAGAGCGGTCAGCCCGATTCGGCTGTTCTTCCGGAATATCCACTTCCTGTGGTGTGGTTTCTGAAAGCCTTGCATTGGTCTGCGGGTGATTCGTACTTCTTACCGGCGTTCGCCACCACGATGTTGCTCCTTGACGCTTTACTCGCTGTGGCCATGTGGCTCGACGGTCACCGTGCCGGCGCACTGTGGTGGATAGTCCTGGTGCCGTTTCTCGGGCCGATCATGTGGAACCGTTTTGACATGGTGCCCGCTGTCTGCATGGGATTGGCAGCTCTGTGGTACCGACGTCATCCCGCCGCGTGCGGAGTCATGATCGCCTTGGGCGCTGCAGTCAAGTTGTGGCCGGCCCTTCTCATTCTGCCGATGATCTCGCGGCACAAGGCGGCCATTCGTCGCCTCATTGCATTTGCGGTGACTGGGATCGCACTTGCTTTGGCTTCGTTGTTGGCGGGTGGATGGAGTCGGCTGGTATCCCCCTTGACGTGGCAGTCGGGTCGTGGACTCCAAGTTGAATCGGTGTTGGCGACCATCCCCATGTACCAACACTTTAAGAATCCGGCAGGCGGATACAAAGTCGAGATGTCGAAGTACAACGCCTTTGAGGTTTTCGGTTCTGGGGTGTCTGCATGGCAGTCGATCTCGACGATCCTCATGGCTCTCGCCGTGGCGTTGGCGGTTGGGCTGGCCTTGGTCTCGTGGCGTCGCGACGGCCTCGACCACCGCAGCACCGTCCTGGCCGACCTCGTCATCATTGGTGCTCTCATCGTTGCCAACAAAACGTTGTCCCCCCAGTACTTCGTGTGGTGGGCTGCGCCAGCTGCCATGATTCTCGATCGAGTCTCTGGCGAGCAGACTTCTGAGGAGCCTCCTCACCCGAATCCGTGGGTTCGGACATGGTGCTGGGTCGTCGCGTTACTCCTTCTCCTCACGGCGTTCTTGACCCAGCAGCTTTACCCGCTCAATTACGCCGGGATCATTGGTTTGCCGCCCGGTCGTACCAGCACGATTCTCTTGGTTGGTCGCAATGTCATGACCATCGTGACTTTTGCAGTGTGCGTTGTTGCGCTGGTGGCAAGTCTTCGAATGCACCGTCCCGCTCAGCCGACATCGGCCCCCAGCGCGCCACGTCACGCTATCCTGAAGGAGCGGTGACCAATATCACATTTTGGTGATCGGGGATGGGTGTTTCCCGATGTGCCCAAATTGTTGGGATGGCCTGGTCAATCCAGCTACGATCATCACGTCTGGGTCCCGTGGACGCAGACGGAGCAGCGCAGCTCGAAGGGCCTTTCCCAGTAGGTTCCGCGAGTGCTTGACACGACGGTTTGACGGAAGAAGGCAGTGGTGAGTCCCGCCCCACACGACAAGTCCAACGACTCTCTTGATTTCGGAGCCAACGACTGGCTTATTGAGGAGATGCGTGACCAGTATCGGGAAGACCCGAACTCGGTTGATCCGGCCTGGGCCACGTTTTTTCGGCACGAGGCCGCGCAGCCTGCCGATGAGGTTGCTGCAGCGGCGGCCGGCGGACAGCCTGAGCCAGTTAAGAAGCCGCAGCCCGCTCCAGCTGCAAAGGTAGAGGCCCGCAAGCCCGCTGCGACATCCGCCCCCACCCCGACACCGAAGGTCAAGGACATGGCAACGAAGCCCGAATCAGCTAAAACCTCCACCGAAACAACTCGTCCGCTCTTGACCGCTGACGCACCGCGTCACAGCGCCAAGCTGGAAACCGTCGAGCCGACGGTGACGAAGATGAAAGGTGCGCCAATGCGCACCGCCAAGAACATGGATCAGTCGCTAACCATGCCGACGGCCACCACCGTCCGTGACGTGCCGATGCAGTTGGTCATCGAGCAGCGCACCATGATTAACAGCTTCCTTCGTAAGGCCAAGGGTGGAAAGGTCTCCTACACCCACATCTTGGCCTACGCGATGGTTCAGGCCCTCAAGACCGTTCCGGCCATGAATAATGCCTACGCAGAGATTAATGGTAAGCCGCACCTCATCGAGAACCACCAGATTAACCTGGGCATGGCCATTGACGTCGTTAACAAGGACGGATCCCGCAAACTCGTGGTGCCCGCCATCAAGGGTGCCGAGCAAATGGACTTCCTCGATTTTTGGCGTGCCTACGAGGAGATCGTGCGCAGGGGGCGCAACAACGAGCTGACCGTTGACGATTTCAAAGGGGTCACAGCATCCCTGACGAATCCCGGGGGTTTCGGTACCAACCACTCCATCGCCCGCCTCATGCCTGGCCAGGGCGTAATCCTCGGCGTCGGATCGATTGACTACCCGGCGGCCTACCAGGGCAACTCCCCCACCCGTATGGCGGAGCTGGGTATTTCTAAGGTGACGACTCTCACCTCAACGTACGATCACCGAATCATTCAGGGTGCCCAATCCGGTGAGTTTTTGCGTCGCATACATCAGCTACTGCTGGGAGCCGATCGCTTCTACGAGAACATCTTTGAGTCCCTGCGTATCCCCTACGCTCCGGTTCAGTGGGCCAGCGACCGTCAGGCCAGTCGTGCGGACCAGGTCGGCAAACAAGCCCGTGTCATCGAGCTCATTGACTCCTGGCGTCGTTTCGGTCATCTGTCGGCCGATCTGGATCCCATCGAATATCGACCTCGGTTCCACCACGACCTCATGCTCAACAGTCATGGCTTGACTCTGTGGGACATGGACCGTACCTTCCCGGTCGCGAACTTTGCCGGGCAGCGCCGGGCCATCATGACGTTGCGTGAGATCCTCACGATTCTGCGTGATTCCTACGCCTCGACAATGGGCATTGAATACATGCACATCGCCGATCATGAGCAACGTAAGTGGTTCCAGGATCGATTCGAGAAGGCGCACCAACCCCTTTCCCGCGAAAAGCACTTGCAGATCCTCGACCAACTCAACGAGGCTGAGATCTTCGAGACTTTCTTGCAAACCAAGTTCGTCGGTCAGAAGAGGTTCAGCCTCGAGGGCGGCGAGTCCGCCATCGTCTTGCTGGCCGCGCTGTGCAGCCTCGCCGCCGATGACAGCCTCGATGAGGTGTGTATCGGTATGCCTCACCGAGGCCGCCTCAATGTGCTGGCCAATATTATTGGTAAGTCTTACGGACAGATTTTCCGTGAGTTCGAGGGAAATGCTGAGCCGGTAAACTCCCAGGGTTCTGGTGACGTCAAGTACCACCTCGGTGATGAGGGTGAGTTCACTGCGGCCTCCGGCAACACCGTCAAGGCCTCGGTTGCTGCTAACCCGAGCCACTTGGAAGCCGTTGATCCGGTCCTTGAGGGTATCTGCCGAGCCAAGCTTGACGCCCTCGGTAACCCTGATAATTTCCCGGTACTGCCGATCCTCATGCACGGCGACGCTGCCTTCTCTGGTCAGGGGGTCGTCTACGAGACTCTTCAGATGAGTCAGCTGAATGGCTACCGTACCGGCGGCACCATCCATGTTGTTGTCAACAACCAGCTCGGATTCACCACCTCGCCTCGTGACGGACGTTCCTCCACCTACTGCACCGACGTCGCGAAGGCCGTTGGGGCTCCTGTCCTCCACGTCAACGGGGACGACCCTGCCACCGTCGTCCAGGCTGCACGTATCGCCTACGAGTACCGTCAGACGTTCCACCGTGACGTCGTTATTGATGTGGTCTGCTACCGACGTCGCGGTCACAATGAGGGTGACGATCCGAGCTTTACCCAGCCGCACATGTACGACCTCATCGCCGAGAAGCGCTCGACTCGCAAGCTGTACACCGAGAGCCTCATCGGACGTGGTGACATCACTCTCGAGGACGCCGAAGCTGTGATGTCGAAGTTCCGTTCCCGCTTGGAGACGGTCTTCAAGGAAGTTCGCGATGCCACCTCGAAGCCCGAACCCTACAGTGGCGTTCCGGACTATCCGGTCAAGCACACTGGTTTACACCCGACCAAGGTTGAACCCGACATTTTGGAGGCGGTCGCAAGGGCTCACGAAAACCTGCCCGAGACCTTCACCGCCCATCCCAAGGTCGCAAAGCAGATGACTCGCCGTGCCAAGCACATCCGACAGGGCGGTATCGATTGGGCGACCGGTGAGATGATCGCTCTGGGCTCCCTGCTACGCGACGGTATCCACGTACGCCTGGCCGGTCAGGACAGCCGACGCGGTACGTTCTCCCAACGGTTCGCGGCGCTGGTCGATCGTGAAACTGGCGAGTTCTATGTTCCCGTCAACCATCTGGGTGGTGAGCAAGCCCATCTGGACGTCTTCGACTCCCCGCTGAACGAATACGCGGCGATGGGCTTCGAGTACGGATACTCGGTCGCTCGTCCGGACTCCCTGGTCCTGTGGGAGGCCCAGTTCGGTGACTTCGTTAACGGTGCGCAGACGATCATTGACGAGTTCATTGCGTCGGCTGGTTCGAAGTGGGGCCAGAAGTCCGGTGTCGTCCTGCTCCTTCCTCATGGTTTCGAGGGCCAGGGTCCTGACCACTCCTCTGCTCGCCTGGAGCGTTTCCTCAATTTGTGCAGTGAGGACGCTCTGGCTGTCTGCCAGCCCTCTACCCCGGCCAGCTACGGTCATCTGTTGCGCCAGCACGCTTACGTAAATATGCACCGACCCGTCGTCATCGCGACCCCGAAGTCCATGCTTCGCAACAAGATGGCGACCTCGGATCCTGAGGAGTTCACCACCGGAAAGTGGCGTCCGGTGTTGCCTGATCCGTCCATTACTGATCCGTCAGCCGTGACGAGGATCATTCTCTGCTCGGGCAAGGTGCGTTGGGAGCTCGTCAAACAACGCAAGGCTGCCGGACTTGACGGTCAGTTAGCGATCATTCCACTGGAAAGGCTCTACCCGCTGCCCGACAAGGAACTGGCCGAAGTGCTCCAGCCCTACAGCAATGTCACCGACGTCCGTTGGGTGCAGGAGGAACCGGAGAATCAGGGGGCTTGGTACTACATCCTCACTCACCTGCCACAGGCGATGTCTGACAAGCTGCCTGGGTTCCTCGACGGCCTAACTGCCGTGACACGCCCGCCGGCCTCGGCTCCCTCAGTGGGTCAGCACAGCGTACACGTCCGCGAGGAGCAGGAACTGCTCAAGAAGGCCATGGCCTGACCTACCCCGCCACGGCACCATCTCACCAGAGGTGGTGCCGTGGCGCGTGCTGTGGGTATTCATGGTGCATGATGGTGCCCATGTATTTCACCGACAGGGGCATTGAGGAACTGGAGAGTCGGCGCGGGGATGAAGAGATCACCTTTGCGTGGCTGGCAGATGAGCTTCGTCACTTCGTCGACCTCAACCCAGAATTTGAAGTACCGGTGGAGCGTCTGGCCACCTTCCTCGCCCGACTTGACGACGAGGATGACTGAGACGTGACGGTTGTCAGTCCCGCAGCCAGGCTCGAGACTGAGGCAGGAGAGCCGCCACGACGGCCGCCGCTGGGATGACCGCAAGGACCCAAAACCACGCCGGGCCGCCAGAACGCTGCAGGGATACCAAGACAATGACGTGAAGCAGGCCGCTGGCAACCATCAGCCCTTGAGCCGATGATCGTCCCTTGATGGCCAACCACCCGACCAGCGCCACCAGGATGGCATAGATGACGAGCATGGCTGCGACTCCAGCGCTGAAGATGCTGTGCCCGCTCACCATCACCGCGATAGCTACCGAGAGAAGAGCAACTGTGCTTCCCCAGGTCGCAACCGCACCGACCACAATCGACGCTGGTAGACCTCGGTGCAGCGCAGACGATCGCGGATTCTGCTCACTTGGGGGAATCATTGTTTTACTCCTGCACGAGTGGACCGACGCCGTATCATAATCGAACTGGCCGCGAACTCTTTGAACCGTTCTCGCCTGGACCAACGTTCATGAGGTCCAAGTGGTTCGTGAGAGGATGTTCGTCCTTCGGTAAATGCTCTTGCCAAACCATTTGGCGGTTGCCACACTTTCATGGTTGCCCCGCTGGACGGCCACTCGTCGGCCGCACGGTCCGACGGGTTATCCACCCGCACATCGCACGTGCCCCGGGTTGCACCGGGGAGAAGGAGTCGAAGAGGCATGGACTGGCGCCATAGGGCTGCCTGCCTGAGTGAGGATCCCGAGCTGTTCTTCCCCATTGGGAACACTGGCCCAGCCCTTGCGCAGATCGAAGAGGCGAAGAAGGTCTGCGCCCGGTGTGAGGTTCGCGCCGATTGCTTGGCCTGGGCTCTGGAGGCAGGCCAGGATCACGGCGTGTGGGGTGGCATGAGCGAGGACGAGAGGCGCGCTATCAAGCGTCGTCAGTCTCGCTCCCGCGTTCGCCGTTCCTAACCAGTTCACGAATATTTGATCCTCCGCTCGAACACCCGTATCTCTTATAACCGGCTAGGCGGAATCACGAGCCTGGCGCACGTTCCCACCCCGTCCGGATTGTTCTCGAGCGTGAAGGTGCCACCGAGATCCTGGACCAAGGTAGTAACGATCGACAGTCCCAAGGAACTGCGATGCTGGTCGAGTGAGAATCCCTCTGGCAGAGGATTACCGTCGTTGATGATGTCGACGACAAGCGAATCCTCGACACGATAAGGACGCACGACGACGTTTCCTGACGAGGAATCCAGGCTGTGCTCAATCGCGTTCTGCAACAGCTCCGTTGTCGCCAAGGACAAGGCTGTAGCGGTCTCAGCGGGAACATCGCCGAAAGTCCCCTCGCGTCGAGCCACGACCGATCCCGACGAGGCGGCGACATCACCGACCATATGAAGAATACGATCGGAAACCTCGTCGAAGGCCACCTGCTCCTCGAAGTTCTGGGACAAGATCTCATGCACCACAGCGATAGCTGAAACCCGGCCTACGGCCTGTTTGAGAGCCTCCTTGGCGTCTGGGTTGGTCATCCGTCGTGACTGCAGACGCAGCAGAGCGGCCACGGTTTGCAGGTTGTTCTTGACTCGGTGATGAATCTCGCGGATCGTCGCGTCCTTGGTGACAAGCTGACGATCTCGATCCCGCAACTCGGTGAGGTCACGGATGAGAATCATCGTCCCGGCCGAAACTTCGAGTCCATCAAGCCAGGTCTGCAAGGGTATGACTCGGGCACGCAAAGTCGCCTCGGAGTTCTCAATATCGGTTTCGGAAAGCCAACGACCTTCCAGATCAACGGTGAAGGATTGCCCAACGTCGCGCACCTTGGGACACAGATCCCGGACCGTCGGAATGAAGTATTCGCCGTCCAGATCCCCGGTCAGGCCCAGACGTCGGAAAGCCGACAGGGCGTTCGGGCTGGCAAACGTCACCATTCCCGTCGATGCGACTCGAATAACACCATCAGTGACCTTGGGGGCCAGCGCGCGATCGGAGTCCGGGAAGAGCGGAAACCTGCCGTGGTGGAGCATCTCTGAGAGGATGTCGGCGATTTCGAGGTAGTTGTCCTCGGTGGTTCCAGGAGCTCGCACTCCCATCTGGTTGGTATGTCTCTCAACGACTGCAATGACCTCATCATGTCGGATGAGGGGAATGGCCCAGACATCCACGGGGATACCTGCCGACAGCTTGTTGTCGCTGGTCTCACACATCTGTGCGCTCATGAACGCCTCGGTCACCAGACTCTCGTCGTCATAGGCGATCGAGTCGCCGACGACGTCATCTTCTAGTGCGGTCGGACCGGTATCGGGGCGCACCTGAGCGACGGCCCAGAAAACGTTGGGATCCTTGTCGGGAACCCAGAGAATGAGATCAGAAAATGACGTATCAGCCAGCATCTGCCAGTCGTCAACAAGTTCCTCGAGCCACGTGATGTCAGCAGCAGCGAGAGTAGTTCGTTCAGCGACCAAGCGATTCATGGCAGGCATGTCGTCACTCTAGTGACCAGGATCGGGCCAGTTCCAACCGGCACGAACGTGTCGCCGAATGTGCGCTTCGATTTGGGTCAAGTCCATTCCATACGGCAGAATTGACGGTCGTTGCCGCGCATCCGCGCGGACCCTCCTTCATCAGTAGGGAGGTTTATGACCCCTCAGGAAGGAGAGCGCCATGGGCAAGACTGGTCGTAAGCGTCGTGCGCGTCGCAAGAAGGGCGCCAACCACGGCAAGCGTCCCAACGCCTGAGTTTTTGGGATGACGAAGCCCCCATCCCATTGAACTGGCCCCCGAAAGTTGGACTGGTTTAATTCTAGGCGATTAGAGGCGCAAGGGTCTGGCTGCGGTATTGCATCGGGGCCAGGCCCTTGAGTCGTTGTTGGATACGGTCGTTGTTGTACCAGTAGATGTAATCATCAAGGGTCTGATAGAACTTTGCCAAGTCGGCAAAAGACTCACCGTGATACATCTCGGTTTTCAAATGTCCGAAGAAGTTTTCCATCACCGCGTTGTCGTAGCAGTTGCCTTTGCGTGACATCGACTGCACACCACCAATACTTTTGATGAGTTCGCGCCAGCTGGAATGCTGGTACTGGAACCCTTGATCCGTATGCACCAGCAAACCCTTTCCTGGAGATTGTTGTGCGATGGCATCACGCAAAGACTGCGACGTAAACGCTGTATTCGGTGAGGTCGACACGCTATACGACACGATCGAGTGATCGTATAAGTCCATGATCGGTGACAGATAGACTTTGGTACCAGCAACACGAAACTCCGTGACATCACTGACCCACACCATGTTTGGTTTATCGGGTGTGAACTTGTCGATCCAGCACGTTCTTTGCAATGTGGCTGACAGTACCTTTGTATGAGTTGTACTTCTTTTTCACCCTGACCTTGGATTTCAGCCCTAACTCGTCCATGAGCTTGTAGACCAGCTTATGGTTAACCACCCATCCTTGGCGTCGAAGGTGAGCATGCACCCGTCGGTAACCATAACGACGGTTCATCCGCTCGAAGATGTCTCGGATAGCCTGCTTAAGCTGGGCATGTTTGTCAGCTGCGGTGAGGCGTTGTTGGTGATAGAAAAACGTCGACCGGGCAAGACCGGCTGCAGCGAGCAGGTCCTCCAGGCGGTGGGTTGACGTGAGGGTGACGATAGCCTCGACTTTTAGCCTCGCCTTTGGTTCCTCAAGTCCCGCAATTTTTTTAGGTATGCGTTTTCTGCCTGCAGTTTCTCTACCTCGCGGCGCAGCCTGTCTTCCTCAGTTATCACCTTCGAAGGTGAACTACCCTTGGGTCGTCCTTTCGGTTTAGGGCGCAATGCCTGATCACCACCTGTTCGCCAGGCACGGACCCAACTCGTGACAAGCTGGTCGGACGACAACCCGAATTCGCGGGCAAGATCCATCTTCGACTGTCCTGCGTTAAACCGGTCGACGACTTCCTTTTTCACGTCGAAAGAGAACTGCTGCTTAGTTGGTTTTTTCACAAGACATAGCTTGCCATGAAGCGTGAATCGACGCGCAAGCTTTTTCACCGGGTCCTGGTTGACACCGATTCGCCGCGCCGCTGCCCTGTATCCCATACCTTCCTCAAACAATTCAACAAGTCGCAGACGCTGATGCTCGGTCAAGGAACTTCGTGCTCTCAAAGAACTACTCCCCACTAGTAGGTGTCTGATTTCTCAGTCCAACTAATGGGGAGCAGTTCACGGGGGGATGGGGGCATTTTCTTGTGAGGTCACATCATGCGCTGTGTCTCGTGATTATGCATAGTGTCTCGTGATCGCAGGCGGAATCACGCCTGCCAACGGCACGACACGTGCAACTCAACAATGCGGGTCCTCAACTCTGTTGGCGCAACAACGGTGCGATTACAGCGTTTGAGAGCCCGGGACACGGCTGCCTCCATGTCTGTCTCGTCCATGCAATTCTCGCAGGCGGCGATGTGACGGCGAAAGGCGTCAGCATCCTGCTCGTTCATCTCGCCATGCAGGAACTCCTGGAGGTGGTCGATGACCCAACAACAGGATTCTTCGTCCCCAGTTGGCTGCGTCATTGTGATCCCTCCTTTCCTGCACTATTAACCAGTTCCGCGCGCCCGAGATCTTCTTCGTCGACCTGACCGGCATGGGGGCCAATCCCCCGCGCCCCAGCGACATCAACCAGCTCGTGTCGCAACCTCTTACGGGCTCGGTTGAGCCGACTCATCACGGTTCCAATCGGTGTGCCCATGATCTCGGCAATTTCTTTATACGCAAATCCCTCGACATCAGCCAGTAAGACAACTTGTCGGAATTCGTCCGACAGCCCGTCAAGAGCGTCAAGAATCTGTTGGTCGGGTAGACCTTCCAAAGCCTCCACCTCGGCGGACCGAAGACCATTGCTGTCGTGGGACGCTGCCCGCGCGATCTGCCAGTCCTCGACGTCTTGGTCGTCCGATGTTTGCGGTCTGCGCTGGGCCTTGCGATATGAGTTGATGTAGGTATTCGTCAGAATGCGATACAGCCAGGCCTTGAGATTAGTTCCGGGCCGAAACTGATGAAAAGAGGCGAACGCCTTCGCATAAGTCTCCTGGACGACATCTTCAGCGTCGGCAGGATTGCGAGTCATCCGCAGTGCGGCGCCGTAAAGCTGATCGAGATACTCGAGGGCATCACGCTCGAACCGCTCTGCTCTTTCAGCCTCGGTTTCCTCGGCGACGTCCACGGTGCCCGGCGCGTGTCCGCGTCGATCCATCTTGGGTTCTCGTGTGGTCATCACTGTCAAGCTTAGTGCACAGCGACGACCGGAGCGGCACCCGGTTCTCGGCTCGGCAAGAACAGCGTTCATAGCCGGTCAACACATCACAAAGTGTGATCTATTCCCACCACACATGCGCATCTGACGAAAAATACTGCCCATCTGGCTACCATGGACGCCTTTGGCGCGGTAGACATATGTGCATGAGTATCATCCGAGGCTTGGGCCGGACCATGTTCGCCAGTTACTTCATCGTCAAGGGAACAAACTCCGCGATGAAGCCCGATTCTTTCGTTGAGGATGCCGAGCCGGTTGTTGACCGTCTCCTTCCTGTGGTGCAGCGCGCATTGCCGTCATCTGTCGGCGCTTACATCCCTGAAGACACCAGGACCCTGGTTCGCGCTACCGGCACTGCGCAGGCATTTGGCGGTGTCGCTATGGCGACGGGTCTTGCCCGTCGTCTCGGTGCTGGGGTTGTCGCCGCCACGATGATTCCGCACGTGCTCGCTTCCATTCCGGACAAGTCCCTTCCGAAGGACGAGCGTGCCGCAGCCCGGTCAGTCCTGTTGCGAAACATTGCTCTGTTGGGCGGAGCCATGATGGCTTCCCGCGATACCGCTGGTCGTCCCAGCCTGGCTTGGCGCGCTGCTGACACTCAGCGTCGCGTCTCGTCAGCTGCCAGCAGCCAGCGCAAGGCCATCAGCTCCTCCGTTGACGACCTGTCGAAGTCGACTCGCAAGAAACTCAAGAAGGCCCAGGATCAGGCTCAAAAGGAAATCGCCAAGGCTCAGAAAAAGGCCGAGAAGAAGGCGAAGAAGGCTCAGAAGAAGATTGTTGACTGACCAGTACTCCTGGACCGCCCCGCGAGTCGACCATCGTCTCGCGGGGCGTGTCGTCGTCCCGGGATCGAAGTCCCAGACCAACCGCGCCCTTGTCCTCGCCGCTCTCGGCGACGGACCCAGTGTTCTCGACGGTGTTCTCACCTCACGTGACTCTGACCTCATGACCGCAGGGTTGAAGCGCCTCGGTGCGGACATCCAGCCCGCCGGACCGGCCTCGGTCCGGGTGGTACCTGGTGTGGCACATTCGGGAGGTACGATTGACTGTGGTCTTGCCGGGACCGTCATGAGGTTCCTGCCCGTGGTTGCCGCCCTTGTGCCGGGAACCACCAGATTTGTTGGTGACAAGCAGGCTTCTCGACGTCCCATCGGACCCGTCCTTGACGGGTTGCGTCAGCTTGGTGTTGCTGTCGACGCCGACCAGCTTCCCTTCACCATGACAGCTCCCGAACGCCTGGATGGCCCTGAAGTGACGATTGATTCCTCAACGTCAAGCCAGTTCATCTCAGCGTTATTGCTGGCCGCCGCCCATTTTCCGCACGGCATTGATCTTCGCCACGATGGCACGTCGGTGCCGTCCGCTCCCCACATCGCCATGACCTGCGAGATGTTGGCTGAGCGTGGAGTCACGGTGATTAATGACGAACCCTGCCACTGGGTAGTACGGCCTGGCCCGATTCACGCTCTTGACCACCTTATCGAACCCGATCTCACCAATGCTGCCGTTTTCCTCGCTGCGGCCATGGTGGCTGGCGGATCCGTGACGGTACCGGCGTGGCCGGCTTCCACCACACAGCCCGGCGCACAGTTCATCCGCATCGCCCAGTCAATGGGAGCCTCGGCCACTCATGCCGAAGGGTCGATGACGATAGAAGCGTGCGGATGGCACGACCTCCAACCCATTGATGTTGACCTGCACGAGGCCAGCGAACTCACCCCTGTGGTCGCTGCCGTGGCCTGCCTTGCCCACGGGCCGTCGCGAATCCGTGGGGTTGCCCATATTCGTGGCCATGAGACCGATCGTCTTGCCGCTCTTGAGCATGAATTGTCTGGTCTCGGTGCGGTTGTCCGGCAGACCGACGACGGGTTAGAGATCGACGGTCATGGGGCCAACTCGCTGCATGGTGGAGTGTTCGGGTGCCATGCCGATCACCGGATGGCTCACGCTGGGGCGCTCTTGGGCTTGGCAGTCGCCGGGATCGAACTCGACGACATTGCATGCACATCGAAGACCATGCCACAGTTCCCACAGATGTGGGCTGATCTTGTCAAGGAGGGCTGAGTGTCACCGCGCCGTCTAGCGTCCTCGGGAATCGACACCGGCGAGTGGTCCTCCTACGACCGGCCTCGTCGCAGAACCAAACCACGAACCAAACAGCGCCCGGACCACTCGTCACTGCCCATCGGGACCGTCATCACGATCGACAGAGGTCGCTATCGTTGCCGTCTTGATAACGGCGTCGAGGTCATTGCCGCCAAGGCACGGCAGCTGGGTCGCAAGGCAGTGATTGTCGGCGACAAGGTACGTCTTGACGGGGACGTCTCGGGTAGTGAGGGGACACTTGCCAGAATCGTCTACACCGAGCCTCGGGTCACCGTTTTGCGCCGGACAGCTGACGACACCGACCCTTATGAACGTCCCATCGTCGCCAACGCCGACCAAGTGGTCATCGTCACCGCCCTCGCTGATCCGCCACCGCGCCCAGGAATGATCGACCGAATCCTGGTGGCCGCTCATGTTGCCGGGGTCTGCCCCATCCTCTGTCTTACGAAAGCCGATCTGGCGTCGGGAGACGATTTCGTCAAACTCTACTCAACGTTGGGTGTCCCTGTCGTCACCAGCCGACCTGGCAGTGATCTGCGCGACCTGCATGAGCTGCTCAACAGCAAGGTCAGCGTGCTCGTCGGCCATTCGGGTGTCGGAAAATCGACACTCATCAACGCCTTGATTCCCGGTGCGCACCGAGCCACAGGACACGTCAATGACGTCACCGGGCGCGGCCGACACACCTCCACCAGTGCACAGGCCATCCCGTTGCCACAGGGCGGATGGATCATCGACACCCCCGGGGTGCGGTCATTCGGCTTGTCCCACGTCGACCCCGAGGACATCCTCGCTGGATTCGAAGAACTTGACAAGGTTGCACTCGACTGTCCACGCGGATGCCGCCACGCCGACGACAGCCCCCAATGCGCCATTAATGACGCACTCATGGCGGGAATGGTGCAGCAATCTCGGGTGGATTCGCTGCGCCGTCTGCTCAACGCTGCCGCCTCGCGATGAACGGCGCGGCGACCGCGGCCTCCTCTGCCGGTAGAGTTGCAGGAGAGCGACTATTCATACGTGAGGATGTAGCCGGTGAACCGCTACCCGACTACACCTTCAATTGCGAAGAACACACCAACAGCGAGCCATCCGGGTTTTGGTGCCCTCAATGCCATTTGCACACCACTAGGGTGAGGATATGGCTGACCACACCGACGATCTCCGTCTGGCACACATCCTTGCCGACGATGCCGACTCTTTGACCATGTCTCGATTCGGTGCCCGTGACCTGACGGTTTCCACCAAACCTGATCGCTCTGAAGTGACCGACGCCGATCTGGCAGTTGAAGATTCGGTTCGCCGCACCTTGTCTCGGATGCGCTCCCGGGATGCCGTACATGGTGAGGAACGCGCCGATACTGGAGACAGCCCGCGCCGCTGGATTATCGATCCGATTGACGGCACCGCGAATTTCCTGCGAGGTGTTCCGGTGTGGGCAACCCTCATCGCGTTAAGTATTGAAGACGACATCGTCGCCTCTGTGGTGTCGGCTCCAGCCTTGAAACGCCGCTGGTGGGCGTCCAAGGATTCCGGAGCTTGGACCGGGAAGTCACTCGCTTCGGCAACACCCATTCACGTATCGAATGTGCGTAACCTTAACGACGCTTTCCTGTCCTATTCCTCCCTCCACGGATGGGTGGAAGCCGGCCGTGGCCGTGGGTTTGGCGAATTGATGAGGTCGGTATGGCGCACCCGAGCATTTGGGGATTTCTGGTCATACATGATGGTGGCCGAGGGAGTAGTTGACCTGGCATGCGAACCGGAATTGGGCCTGCATGACATGGCTGCTCTTGACGTCATCGTCACCGAGGCTGGTGGAAGATTCACCGGACTTGACGGCAACGATGGTCCCTGGTCGGGAAACGCCATGGCGTCAAACGGATTCCTTCACGACGAAGCCTTGGCGATGGTCCAGCCTGAGCATTGAGCCACGGACTCAACCACTCTAGAGCGATCCCAAAACCGAAGGAGCCACCGCTGAGGGACGCCCTTTCGTCTCTGCTTTAGCCGGATATCACAGAATCCGAGCTCGAATCGTTCCCTCGAGATTCGTGACATTGGACAATAACCCGCGGTCAGTTTCTGCGATGTCAAGGACGCAATAACCCAGTTCTCCCTTGGTCGCCAGAGCCTGATACGTGACATTGCCCCCATGATCTGCGACAAGTCGGTTGAGTTTAGCCATGACACCGGGGATATTGCGGTGAAGATGGCCAATACGCGCACCGGTACGCGGGGACGGTGTGATTTCTGGAATATTGACGCTCATCCCCGTCGCCCCGTCCTCGACGTAATCGATGAGCTTTCCGGCTACATAACGACCAATATCAATCTGCGCTTCTTGGGTGGAACCTCCAACATGGGGAGTCAGAATGACATTATCCAGCTCCCTTAGGGGGGACAGGAACGGCTCCTTACCCGAGGCCGGTTCCTCTGGATAGACGTCAATCCCGGCACCCGCGATGTGGCCGGTCCGCAGGTTGTCGACCAGGGCGTCGATATCGACAACCTTGCCGCGAGAAAGGTTGAGAAACAGCGAGCGCGGCCTCATCATGGCGAATTCTCGCGCACCAATAAGGTTGTTGTTGCTCGGACGTCCGTCCACGTGCAACGAGATCGTTTCGACAGTGCCCAACAGTTCTTCCATGGACTCGCACTTGTGGGCATTGCCCATGGGTAAAACATCAGCAATGTCGTAGAAGAAGACCTGCATACCCATGGCCTCAGCCACCACGGACAGCTGCTGACCGATATTTCCGTATCCGATGATCCCGAGACGACGGCCACGAATCTCGTGGGAGCCGATAGCTGATTTACGCCATACGCCGTTGTGCATTTGCGTGTTACGGTCGCCAAGGCGACGGGCCAACGCAATAATCTCTCCCATGGCCAGTTCAACCACTGATCGCGTGTTGGAATAGGGCGCATTAAATGCTGGAACACCGATCTGGGCCATGGCCGCCAAATCCATCTGGTTCGTGCCAATGCAGAAAGCACCTACAGCAGTAAGGCTGTCTCCGCAAGCCTCGACCACTCTACGGGTGATGCGAGTTCGTGACCTGATACCCAGTAGATCAACCCCATCAAGAGCGCTGATGAGGTCGTCCTCCTCGAGGGCCTCACTCACCCGCTCAACCTCATAACCAGCTTGTTTCAGTGTTCTAACGGCTTCATCGTGGATATTTTCGAGCAGGAGCGCCTTCATGGCGATCAGTTTATGAAGAGGGTAGGGACGTACTACTGCGCTCGTCTCAGAGGGTGGAATCGTCCACGCGGAGGTGGGGAATTGCTGCCAACAGTTCCTGGGTGACCTCATGCTGCGGGTCACGGTAGACCTCAGAAAGACGACCTCTCTCGACAATACGTCCAGCGCTCATGACGGCAACGGTGTCACACAGATGGCGCACCACCGTCAGATCATGAGAAACAAAGACCATCGTCAGTCCGCGCTCACTCACCAAGTCGTTGAGTAAATTGAGAACTTGGGCACGCACTGATACGTCGAGAGCCGAAACCGGCTCGTCGGCCAGCAAGACGTCAGGCTCAGTAACCAACGCTCTGGCGATGGCAATGCGCTGTCTTTGACCTCCCGAAAACTCGTGGGGAAAGCGGCTGGTAGCCTCTGGGTCTAAGCCGACGTCGGTCATGACCTTTGTCAATCGGTCTTTGCGCTCCTGGCGAGTCATTCGGAGTGCAACCGGGGACCGCAGCGGCTCAGTGATGGCCTGACCGATATTCATACGGGGGTCGAGGGATGACCGGGGATCCTGGAAGACGATCGCGACTGAGCGGCGCAAATCACGCACCGTAGCGGCGTCACTCAAGGGTCGGCCTCGAAACCGAACCACACCGGAATCTGGCTCTCGCAACGCCATCATGACTTTCAAAAGGGTGGACTTTCCAGACCCGGACTCCCCCACCAGACCGAGTCGTTCCCCCCTGTCGACGTGTAGTGACACGCCGTCCAAGGCGTCAATTCCGCTGCTGCGTGGTCCCAAATGAAGATGTAGATCCTCAACCTCAATTTCGGAGATCATGAATCCTCCAACATGATGGTGGCACCAGGTTCAACGAGATCGAGTCGGGCGGCTCGCAGCAGCCGGCGAGTGTAGGGGTGCTTAGGGTCGGACAGCACCTTGCGCGTCGAACCGGTTTCCACGATCTTGCCCGAAGTCATGACGATGAGGTTATGGCAGATCTGGGAGACCACCGCCAAATCGTGGGTGATAAACACGCAAGCTGCACCCACTGACGTAAGAACCTCGTCAATGGTCGCGAGGACGCGGGCCTGTACCGTAACGTCAAGGGCCGTCGTCGGCTCGTCACACACGAGCAGATCCGGAGAATTTATCAAGGCCATGGCGAGGAGAGCTCTCTGTCGCTGACCACCGGAGAGCTGATGTGGGTAGGAGTCAGCCACTCGAACCGGGTCCTCAATACCTACCTCATCCAGCATCTCAAGGACACGGCTGCGAGCCTGGCCGCGCGCAACAGTACGGTGCAGCAAGGCAACTTCGCCGACCTGACGTCCCACCTTCATTGTCGGATCGAGGGCTGTCATGGGTTCTTGGAAAACCATGCCGATACTGCTGCCTCGCAACGATGACATAGCCCGATCACTAGCCCCTATGAACTCCTGGCCACGCCAACGGATTGATCCTGAGATGTGGGCGTTGTCAGGGAGCAGACCCATGATCGCCAAGGCGGTAACGGATTTCCCTGATCCGGACTCACCAATGAGACCGAGACGTTCACCAGGGTCCAGAGACCAGCTGACGTGGTCAACAGCGACGCGACGGTGCCGTCCGAAATCGACAACGAGATCATTGACTTCCAGAAGTGACATCAGCGGACCTCCCGCAATTTGGGATCCAAGAAATCGCGCAAGCCGTCTCCCAGGAGAGTGAATCCCATTACGGCTCCGGCAATCGCCAGCGCCGGAGCCACGCTTAACCCGGGGTCGTCGAACAGGTACGCCTGGGAATCACGCAACATTCGTCCCCATGTGGCAACCGTTGCGGGAGTGGCCAGACCGAGATAACTCAGTGCGGCCTCCGCCAAGATCGCCGTGCCGTAGGAAACCGAAGCTTGGACGCCGATCAGCGGAGCGATATTGGGGAGCACATGCTTGTAGGCCACCCAATGCCACGTCATTCCCGAACTTCGCGCCGCAACGACGTAATCTTGGGCGAGAATCTGTCGAGTAGCCGTTCTCGTGATACGCGCGAAAACCGGGATCGTCGAGATACCAATCGCCACCATGCCGGTCAGGGTCGACCCGCCCACCGCCGCAGCCAGGATGATGGCCAACAACAGTGCCGGGAAAGCGTAGAGCAGGTCAGAGGCTCGTCCGACGACCGTGGACCAGGGGCGAGGAAGCATTGCAGAAGTCATGCCCCACGGCACGCCGATTCCAGCGGCGATCACAACTGACACCACGCCGACGAGTAAACAGGTGCGCGCACCCACCAACATCCGAGAGGCAATATCGGACCCGAACCCGTCAGTACCTAACCAGTGCTGGCTACTGGGGCCAAGAAGGCGATCCGCTGGCACGGCCAGATTGGGATCATATGGTGTCCACACCGTAGAGATGATTCCTGCCGCGATCACCAAGCCGACCAGAACACAACCAATAACCAGACTTGCCCTCCGCATAAGTGTTCCTTCACTGCTTGGACGTAGAACTCGTACGCAGCCGGGGGTCAAGGGCCACGATGAGGAGATCCGTAAGGTAAGAGATCACCAAGACGAATGCCACGATTATCATGACGACATCGCTGACGACGAGTAGATCGCGGGTGCTCACCGCATCCAGCAGGTAAGACCCCAAACCTGGAATGACAAACACTTCTTCAACGACGATCGATCCTACAAGCATTGCGCTGGCCTGCAGCCCGAGGACAGTAGCCAAGCTGATCGAGGCATTGCGCAACCCATGACGACGAAGCGCAGGCCGCAGCCGCCAGCCGACGGCGCGTGCAGTGCGTAGGTGATCGTCGGCAAGCACGTCGATGAAGGCGCTGCGTACATAGCGAGTCATGACTGCAGCCTGAACGATGGACAGGGACAATACCGGCAACACGAGATGAGAGGCCCATTCCCCGACATCCTCGTGCAGCGGGACATAACCTCCGGCCGGCAGCCAGCCAAGAGTCACCGAGAACAAGACGATGAGAAGGATTCCAGCCAGGAATGCCGGAACACTCATGAGAATCTGTGACAGCGCTGAGGCTACAAATCCGCGACATCGACGACGGTGAACAGCCGCATAGATTCCTACCGGCAGACAGACCACTAACGCCAATAGCAACGACAGTCCGACGAGCCAACCCGTCACCGCCAGGCGCGAAGCAATGCGGGGACCGATCGGTTCAGCAGAAACGATGGAGGTACCCAGATCCCCCCTGAGCAAGGAGCTTAGCCAATCCCAGTAACGCTGGGGCCATGGGAGATCTAGGCCCAACCGGGCACGCACGACTGCTGCGGCCTTTGGATCGGCTTTGGTGCCCAGGATGACCTGAGCGACGTCGCCTGGTAGCAAGGTGAGCAAGGCAAAAACGATCAGCGACGCAGCCAGCAGCCATACCAGCAACTCCCCCAAGGGCAAGAGCACACGTTTCAGGAAGGTCACTTCGATTTCCTGACCTTGGTCAGGTCAAAGCTCAGCGAGGCAGCGTTGTGCTGCAACCCGGTGATGTCAGATTTGCTGACAGTGATCTTCGGCATGAGGTAGAGGAATCCCCCGGCAGCGTCAGTCGCCAGAATCTGGCTCGCCTTCATCAGGTTCTCGTTGGTGCGTTCGGCGGGGCCGGTTTGAGCAGATTGGATGAGACGGTTGAATTCCTTGTTGTGGTAGCGCCAGTAGTAGTCGGGGTTGGCCCAGTTGACGATGTCGCGAGCTTCCACGTGGGCGACGATCGTCAAGTCGTAGTCCGCATGGTTATAAACGACATCAAGCCAGCGGGCCGGAAATTCCAATTCCTCAGTTTCGACAGTGATACCGATTTTAGCCAAATCGGAAGTGACTACCCGAGACGCTGACGTGGCATAGGGCAAGGCCGCAGTACGCAGCCTGAGTTTCAGCCCATTGGCATACCCGGCTTCGGCAAGAAGCTTGCGTGCCCGGGCCGGGTCATAGGGCCAAGTCTTGGACAGGTCTTTGTACCAGGGATCAGTGGGAGGGACCATTGAGCCAATGAGAGTTCCCTGACCATCCCAGACAGAATCCAGCAATCCCTTACGGTCGATTGCCATAAGAATGGCCTGTCGGACTCGTTTGTCCGACAACGCTTTCACGTCGTTATTCATGCCAAGCACGACCTCGCCATTCGTGGTTCCGCGCAGTACCCGATAATCCGAGTTTCCAGTGAACCGCGAGAGAGCTTCGGGGGTCGTCAAATCGGAGATGACGTCAAGGTCTCCAGACATCAGGGCGGCCGTCTGTGCCGTTGCGTCTGAGTAGTACGAAAACTTGATGGTGGGGCGTCCCCCCTCATGCCACGGTTTCGGGGATGGAGACAACGTCACTGAATGGCCTGGTGTGAATTCACTCACAACATAGGGGCCAGAACCTTGCGCTTGAGTGGCAAGATCCTTCACTTCGGGGTCGATGATGACACCTGCGGTGCTAGCCAGATTGAACAACAAGAAGTTGTCGCGGTGGGCCAGGTCAAGGATGACGGTGTTGTCATCAGGCGTACGGATGGCCTTGATTGCTTTTAAGCTGTCTTGGTTAGCCGTCGACTTCGCCATCCGCTCCAACGATGACTTCACCGCAGCAGAGGTCACCGGGCTTCCGGAAGCGAAATGCGCTGCGGGATCGAGATGGAAGGTGAGCTGGAGTCCGTTTCCAGACAGTTGCCATGACTTTGCGAGCAGACTCACGAGCTTGCCGGAATCGTCGACGCGAACAAGGGTCTCATACACGTTGTACAGAAGGACTTGTGGAATCGCGGCGGCATTGTTCGTCATCAGGTCCAATGTGGATGGAGCGGCTGTCGCCCCGATCGTGATGACTTTCTCTTCCGCTGAAGCTCCCTCATCGGTTGACTGGCAACCGGCAATTCCGGTAGCTGACAGGGCCACTGCTGCGGCAACTCCCGCAGCTTTCAACTGCACTCGCATCGTCTAATTATGCTCCTTTGTTGAGCTACACGCTCGCCGGCGAACTTTACCCTTCCCCGAATCATCGCGTGTACATCGATATCGGATGTGCACAGCACCACAGCACGCCAAGACGGGAGTGCAGCCAGTATCAGGGGCCTCGCAAGGGTCGATTTGTACGACATCGATGTCATCTGTATAGTGAAACGAGCCGACGCGGGGTGGAGCAGTTCGGTAGCTCGCCGGGCTCATAACCCGGAGGTCACAGGTTCAAATCCTGTCCCCGCTACCACCGAAAGGCCGGTTCACAAGGGTAAACCCCCATGAACCGGCCTTACTCATATGCGGCCTTACTCATATGCGTTTGTGCGTCACTACCGTTGACGTAATCTTCTGCCGACACCAAGGGGACACTCTGTGAGCAAGCGCCGGGGACGTCTCAAGACTGACAAGCCTCATAGCCGTCACTCATCGCCTGCCCGCCATCACTGGCACAGCGGCTCATCCCAGTCTTCACCTCGCAGCGGAACGATGATGACCGGGCGAAGCTGCCGGCGACCCAACTGGACTGCCACTGACCCGTCGAGCCATTCCTGAAGCCCAGCACGAAACCCGGGACGCCGGGTACCTAGCACGAAGCACCCTGCGCCGATGTTGTGAGCGAGGTGTGCAAGCTGTTGATCCGGCAATCCCGGCAGATAAATGAGTTCCCACTCCATCTCCGGGTAATCGGCCATGAAAGCGTCTAAGGCACCCTGGATCGAGGACCTGGCAGCCATCATCGAAATGCGTTGAGCGGTCGGGTCGAGTGGATGGCTCTGATCGGGGTCAGACGGATTCGGTACCCGATCGGTCGCAACATAAGCGAAGACAATCTTGCTGCCCATGGCCTTAGCGTGTTCGACGCCAGTCGCCAGTACAGCCCGGGGGATGTCCGGCATGATCGCGACGATGACCGGACGGCCTCTCATCGTTCCTCGCGGTGACCGCTCATATTTCACAGCTGTACGGTTTTCATTACTAAGCACTTCATTGCTAAGCGATGATTTTTCGGACTGTAGCTCCGTCATGATCGTCTCCTAGATGTGGCGGCACACTACCGACATCGCGCACATTACCGGCTGTCAGACGCCCTCGTGACTGATTGTCACGTCAACGTACCGAGGACTGCAGCTTCCAAGGCTGGGACGAGATTCACCGATCCGAGTAGGTCTTGCGGATGATCGACGAGCCGCGCGACCCCGTAGTGGCTTCCATCACGCAACGCGCCAGCGACAACCCGAACCTCTTGATGTTGTGGATGGGCTGCAACGAAGGTCGCAGCCTTGTCCGGGTCGTCCGGAATCTCGTTGGCATACTGGTCGGACAAAAACACCCGCTCGACACAGATAGCTGCCCCGTCTACCGCCTCACCCCACGCCGTCCCAGCAAGAGCACGAGCCAAATCCTCTCCAGGACGGAAGTCATCTTGCTCGATACTGGAAAGGCTGTCTGGACTGCCGACTGCGAGTTGACCGACGAGGGCTGGTTCAGCCTTCATGAGGTCGACGGTGCGCACCAAGGCAAACAGACGAGGTGGCCCGCCCCAACTCGATGTCCCCACGAACCTTTCGATCTCAGTCAAACATGCCACCAAAGCATCATTGACCGAGGACGTCTCGGCCTCGGCATTATCGGCGTCCTGACTCATATTCTCGTCCTCATCATTCAGCAATGCGGTACTCCGGTTCCACCACCGCGAATCTTCTGGATGGCCGCGATGGCATCCTTGAGGCTCGAAACCTTGACGAGACGCATCGACGTTTGAACCCCTGTGACATCCCGGCAATTGCCTGCCGGAACGAGGAAGGTCTTGGCTCCGTCCCGCTCGGCTCCGGCGATTTTCTCCTGGATGCCGCCAATGGCAATCACGTTGCCGTCCGGAGAGATAGTCCCGGTCCCGGCTATCCGTAACGAACCAATGAGGTCATTAGGAGCAACCATTTGATAAATCGATAGCGCCATGGCCAGACCAGCCGAAGGACCGACGATATCTGCCGGGATTCCATAGGTAATCGTCGGGGCGTATCGGTATCCAGTATCGACTGTGATACCGACGGCGGGAGATTTGCGGTCACTGACTGACGATACCGTCGTTACGGCAATCGTCTTGGCAGTGGAGTTCCGCAGTACCCCGAACACCACGGTGTCACCCACAGTGTGCCTGCTCACCGCCTTGCCGACGTCAAGAACGGAGGTCACCGGTTTCCCGTCGACCTTCTCAATGAGGTCACCGGGCTGCAACTTTCCACGGGCCGGACCAGCCGCACTCACGGCATTGACCATCGGCATTTCCGTGACGGGCAGGCCAGCCGCACGCAGAGCCGCCACGGCGGCGTCACGCTGGGAAGTGTCCATCATGTATGACTCGTCAGCATTCACCTGCTGAGGGGACTGGCCTGGTGGGTAGACGGCCTCCCGCTGTAAGACATCGTGGTCTGGACGAATGTGGTCGACCAAGGCCTCTGGAAGGCTTAGACGCGAATCCGCCCGTGTGACCGACACTGTGGTCATCTTGATCTCACCTTGGCTGTGCCGGGTAGTCAGGCCATCGATTTGGATCATTGGCTTGCCCTGCTCGTTCGTCGAGAGCAGATTCACGGTCTGTCCGGGGGACCTAGCCACGAACGGAATGGGTACCAAAATCAGGGCCAACACACACAACAGCACCACAAGAGCTGACGAGATCGCCGTCCAGCGAGTGAGAAATCGCTCCCCTTTGTGCTCCCCGGTACCGACCGCAGTACTAACCACTGTGGACGTATCGGAGTCATGCACCGGTGGATTGGGCGTGGTCGACTCGGACATGATGGCCATGGTAGCCGTAATGGGCAATCACTTTTCCGCGCCGGTGACCGCTCTAGACTTGACTAGGACACCACAACGAGCGAACGGAGACGGGAATGAATGATGGACCCCAGAATCCTGGGCAGCCCGACCCCGAGGAGATGGCCGAGCAGCTGCGACGCATGATGCAGCAATTAGGCTTGCCCGCTAATGGTGACTTCGCCTCGTTCATGACCCAGTTGTCGCAGATGTTCGGCGGTCAGGTCGGATTCGGTATGCCGGGAGCCGATCCGAGTAGTGGACCGGTCGACTGGTCTCACATCAAGGACATGGCCCGGCACATTACGGCATCCCACGGCCCTGATCCGACGCCGGGTCAGCAAGAACGTATTGCCTTACTGGACGCATCGCGTCTTGCCGAGAGTTGGCTGGACAGGGAATGCGAATTTGCCCAGGTCAGCACGCAGCCGGCCTGTTGGAGCCGTGCGGAGTGGATTGAGCACACCTTTTCCTCTTGGCAGTCCGTCGTCGAGCCGGTGCTAGTGTCCTTGACCGAGGCGATGAGTGGACTGATGTCGTCTGGTGAACCCAACGACCCGATGGCCGCTTTGACTCAGATGATGGGTCCGGTACTTCGTCGGATGTCAGCCATGCTTTACGGAGCCCAGTTGGCTCAGGGCCTCGGTGAACTGTCAACCTCAACAGTGACGGGAACCGAAATTGGTCTCCAGGTATTGTCGGTGCCTCAAGTCATTCTGCTCCCGACCAATATTGCCGCAGCATGGAATGATCTTGACCTCGATCCACGAGACGTTGAGCTGTATCTCGTACTGCGTGAGTCGGCGCGCCAGCGGCTGTTCAATGCGGTGAGTTGGCTGGGACCGCAGCTGTTAGCCCTGGTCGAGCATTATGCGCGCGAGATCCGTATCGATTCCTCGGCTATTGAGGACGCCATCAATATCGACGACCTGTCCCAGCTGACCCCTGAGAAGGCCCAGGAGATGTCCGAGCATTTGCAGGGGCGTCTCTTCGAGCCGACTCGCACCCCGGAGCAAGAAGGCGTCCTTGAGCGATTGGAAACGTTGCTCGCCCTCATCGAGGGTTGGGTCGACGAGGTGACGTCACAGGTCGCCCGCACGTGGCTTCCTAGCCACGATCAACTTGCCGAAGCGGTACGTCGACGTCGCGCCACCTCAGGACCGGCTGAGGTGTTCTTTCAGTCCCTGCTTGGTCTGGAACTTCGTCCTCGTCGCGTTCGTGACGCTGCGAACTTGTGGGCGGCACTCCGTGATGCTCGTGGCACAGTCGGCCGCGATCAGGTGTGGAACCACCCAGACATCGTTCCGACCACCGCAGACCTCGACGACCCGCTGGGCTATGTCTCAGGCGAACGTCAGGACAGCGCTGAAGGCGGCGACGATCTGGATGCTGAGCTGGAGGAGCTGCTGCGCGATCACGGTCAGGACGAATGAGGCACGAGGTTCTACTGTCCAGGGGAAGTGACTCCTCCGGCAACAGCCCACTCGTACCCGTTGAGGAAACCTTCTGCACGCTCTGCATCGGGGAATCCAGATAGCAGCTCGTGGAATTGCCGGGTGTGATTGGCTTCTACCAGATGACACAGTTCGTGGGCGAGTACATGGTCTATCACCCAAGCGGGAAATCCAATCATCCGGTCTGAGAGTCTGATTTCTCCCGTGGTCGGCGTACATGATCCCCACCGGGTGTTCTGGTTCGACACCCACCTCACTGAGGTGAGTCCGATAGTGTGCCCCACACGCGGTTCAAGGTGGGTTCGGCACAGCCGACGAGCACGACGTGTCAGCTCATCCGAAGTCGGGCCGGAACATCGTCGGGCCTGAGATCGAGTCACTTTGTCGACCAGTTCCAGCACCTGACGGTCCTGTTCGGCATTCCGCATACTCATAGGAACCATGACCAGAACGGAGTTGCCCTCCATCCGCGCACTCAAGGTGCGGTGGCGTCGCGAACTGCGTCGAATAATGATTTCCGGCCTACCGTCGCGAGCTGCGATGACTTCATCGGTGGTTGCCCTGCCAGCCATGAGACCCATCATGCCCGATAGGAAGGACACTTCCGGCGGCAGACTGTTCTCTATTTACATGCATAATGGAATCTGCTCGGTACGCGGTTGACGAGAACCATGACCTGTCCTACATTTGGAGACAACCCCCGGATCTCGGGTGTGCAGGGGAAGGCACATCGTAGTGGTCCGGGGGTTCTATATCCCGGATCTCTGGCCTGATGTGCCAGGTTCAGTGTTGTTCGAACGCCGATATATGTTGTCCGTGAAGGGCAATGTGTTGCCCGTCTGCAGTGATGTGTTGCCCGTCGTCCCGGCGGCCCTTCCCCACGCTTCGGGGTTTCCGAAATCCTCAGAGTATGCGCGTTGAACTTGATTGTCCTTGGACTCCTGTACCGGGTGGGTTGCGTCTACTTGCTCCAGACGGTCGATCATTTCGACTGATGGGAGTCCAAGCAACCTATGACGGGAACATCGACGTCCCTGCGAACGTCGCGCAGCGCCTTCATGAGTCTGGACTGGCGACACGACCGAGCGGACTTCGGGTAGCAGTCATCAGTGACGGCTACATCTCCCAAGACATCGTCTGCGGTCTATCGGCGAGACATATCGAGGTGACGACGTGGATGCGCGATCAGCAACCTCGAAGCTCTCGAAACCTTCGATGGGTGTCCGGGGCGTCCTGTCCCGAGGCCGATGTTGTCGTGATATGCCCGAGGACCCTGCTGGGAGGCCGTGACATCGCTGAACAGTGTCAACGCGCCGGCATAGCTTCCATCATTGCCTGGGGACGCCATCGTTGGGGTGTCGTCGGACCGGTTAATGATCGCAACCCAGGATGCCAGCACTGCGCAGACATGGCGCTGGCGGCGCACGACCCAGACTGGGTAGTGATAGCCCGTACGGCGATCGGAGACAACCATGACCCGGTTGTGACTGCCTGGTTGGTCAACCGCATCGAGACTACCGCTAGGGCTCTGCACGATCACTCAGACCGACGTCACTTAAAGTCTCTCCACGTTCGTACCACCGCCGGCGAGCGCAGTCTCCATGTGCCGATTCAACCCGGATGTCATTGCTGGTCACCTGAAGATGCGTCGTGCAGTACCTTGATGAGATCAGCGGCATAAAGATCGGCCTTGCGTCGCCCAATCCCAGGAACTTGCAATAATCCCTCAACCGAATATGGCCGATTCTCGGCGATGCCGAGCAAGGTCGCGTCGGTGAGAATGACAAACGCGGGGACACGATCAGTCTCTGCTCGTCCACTGCGCCATTCACGCAGTCTCTCGACCAATGCCGGGTCGACCCCCACTTCACACGCAATGTGGTGGCCAAGCTTGCGATCTCGGCCGGCCATCAAGGCCTCACCACAGACCGAACACCTCGCAACGGTTGTGCGTCGTCTGCGGTGACGTGGTGGCTTGTTGGACGCCTCCCCAGCCCCAGACAACCCACGCAGGAAACGCGAAATCCCCTGTCGATCACGGTTCGATCCTGACCACGAATACGAAACCCACAGATCTCGGCGTGCGCGGGTAATCCCGACATGCAACAGACGCCGTTCCGAGGCAATCTCAGCAGGAGTCTCCGCCATAATGAACGGCACCATATCGTCGCTCATTCCGTACAGGGCAACAACGTCCCATTCGAGTCCCTTGGAGGCATGCAAGGTGGCGAGGGTGACCCCTTCGCCGACCGGGACCTCCTGAGTTGCGTTCCGCCGGGAAAGCACCGCAGCCACGTCTGCCAGACGCGCCTTCTCCTTATCGACGATCGAGGCAGCCAAATCATGAAGCGCCTGCAGGGATTCCCAGCGCTGCCTTAACTCGCCTTCCCCTTGGGGCGGTGTGGCGGTCCATCCCTGAGCAGCAAGGAGCCGGTCGAAGGCTGGCAGCGCATCGGCGTCGGGTTCGTCGGCGACCAGCCGGGCAAGCGCGTCCATAGCGCGACGTACCTCGGGTCTGTCGTAAAACCTCTCGGATCCCCTGACCAAATACGGAATGGACCGCTCGCTCAGTGCAGCTTCGAGATGGGCGGCCTGCGAATTGATCCGGTACAAAATGGCAATCTCAGACCACGGGATCCCGGCAGCGTGACGAGATTCAATCCACATAGCAATTGCCGAAGCTTCAGTAGAGTCATCACCGAGAACTTGGAAAACCGGCTCAGGCCCCGAAGGTCGTCGAGCTACCAGATTCACTCCCCTGCCATGTTCGGCGGCTTCTTCCGAAGACAGACGGTTGACAAGAACTTCATTTGCTAACCGGATGATCTCCGGAGAAGACCGATAATTCCGCACCAAGTCAATGCGTTTCGTACCCGGATGATCTGTCACGAAATCCAACAAATAATCGGCCCTCGCGCCAGCATAGGAATGAATAGCCTGGTGCGGGTCCCCGACGACACAGACGTCATTGCGATCACCGAACCATAGCTCGAGTAATCTATGCTGAATGGGAGAAACATCCTGATACTCATCAACGACGAAGTGCTGATAGCGAGCTCGGATTTCCGCTGTGATGTCGCGGTGCTGAACCATCATGGCGACAGCGCACAACAGAATGTCGTCAAGGTCAATGACGCAACGCTCACGTTTGACCGCCTCGTATCCAGCAAACACCCTGCCGACATCGGTAGCCGAGACCCCCGCCACCACTCGCCCTTCTGTTCGAGCCAAAGCTGCATAATCGTCACAGGAAACATTCGAGACTTTTGCCCAAGAAATCTCGGCAGACAAATCTCGTAACAGCGCCTTGTCACTTCCCAAGCCGATACGTCGGGTCGCTTCGGCAAGCATGGAGAATCGGGCTTCACTCACTGGCGGCAATTCGCAGTTGTAGGCGCGCGGCCAAAAAAACTTGATCTGTCGCAGCGCGGCTGAGTGAATGGTGCGCGCCTGGACACCCACCACGCCAAGGTCAGCAAGGCGTCCCTTCATAGTGCCGGCAGCTTTGGTGGTGAAGGTCACTGCTAGGGTTCGACGCGGGTTGAGTTTTCCTGTCGCAGCTCCGTAGGCGATACGGTGCGTGAGAGCGCGAGTCTTTCCCGTCCCGGCACCGGCGATGACGCAGACTGGAACGTCAAAGGTTTTGGCGACCTTCGCCTGTTCAGGATCCAGCGCTGCCAAGATCACATCTGCCGGTTGAGTTCTCACAGCGATCACCATAGGGACACGCACCGACAGATTGACGATGGTCTGTTCTGCGTGTGTGCCATCAGCTGTCACGAAAACTCGTCGGACGGCGTTCCTATACTGACTTACCAGCTCTTCAACAGTCCCAGACCCAGTCGAGTCGTCACAAGGAGGTGCCCCGATGGCAGGTGCGGTGAAGGTCGTTCATTCCTGGGGCCACGTCAGCGAAGCTGTGTCGACGGCTTTGTCACAACCCACTGAGGATCCTTTCGTTCGTCCAATCCTTGTAGCACCCAGCACGGCTCATTCCCGCGCTCTGCTGCAGTCTCATGCTTGTCGTTATGGCATCGCTGCTGGAATCCCATCGACGACTCCCTTCGAGCTGAGAACCGGCCTCGAAGAAGACGTCCTCGGGATTGATCGCGCTGACGATCCGTGGCGTCCTGGACCGTTAGCCTTACGAATCGCACGCATCATCGATTCTCCGGGTTTCGAAATCGTTTCTACCCACCTTGATTCCTGTCGACGCCAAGGCATTCCTCGCGCATCATGGACAACAGCCCGGCAGGCGGCAGAGGCGCTGACAGCAATTGCCCGAGATTCCCATGATGTCTTGCGGATCTGGGCTCGCGGCCACGGCACCCAAGCTGACAATGAGTATGACGTCGACCTCACCGGTAGCCCGTTGGACCCAGCCCGATCCTGGTGGGCTCCGCTGTGGCGCACCCTGCTCGCCGAACCCTGCCCGGTTACCGACCCGGTGACCAGGCATGAGGCGTTGGTTGACGCGCTGCGAGGACGACAAGCCTCGTGCGGTGCGCCTATTGTCTGGTTCTCGTCGGCAGCGGTACCTCAGCACGACGTTGAGTTGGCCGAGGCTCTGGCGGTGTCGCGCACCATCACGATCATCCACCTCGATCATGCCCTTCAACCCCATGACCCATGGCGCACCTTCGATCGCCTACGCGCCGCAACCACGGCGAGGTGGGTCTCGTCATCACTTCCCGTTCTCGGGGATACGACGGAGGCACCGGCCAACGAACTTGCCCCGGTTGACATTCACAACTGTCATGGGCCAGACCGGCAAGCAGAGGTTGTTCGCGACGTCGTGTGTGAAGTCCTGGCCGACGACGAAACAGTGGAACCAAGGGACATCGTCGTGGTGTGCTCGGGACGTCAGGATGCGGCGCATTTGTTGTCCGCGAGCACCATGGCGCAGACCAATCATCCGGCCAATCGAATTCGATTTACGACACCGCCGCCCCAGAATCGCGTCAATCCAGTGACCGAAGCTGTCACCACCGTCCTTGGGCTGGCAACTGCCCGCGCGACCGGACAAGATCTTCTCAATCTTTGCGCCATGCCTGTTATCAGAGCACGTTTCGGATTTTCCGACGATGACCAGGAAACGATCGAACGATTGATAAGCCAGGCTGACATTCGCTGGGGAGTAGACCCAGCAGCTCGCGAAAAGGCCGGGCTAGCACGAATTAGGCAGTCAACCTGGTTGGCTGGAATTGAGCGCATGGTTCTCGCTATCGCGATGTCATCTGCCCCTCCCACCCATCTGGGTACTGTCACACCCATTACTGATGTTGGATCCACCACGATTCCAGTCGTGGGGAAACTGGCCGAGCTGGTCTCGCGATTGCGTAAAGCGTTCCTCGATACCGAGGTCCCCGCACCACTGACAGTGTGGTCCACTCGTATCAGCGACATCGTTGACAACCTGACCGCCGCACCTAGCGATGCTCCCCGATCGGTACTGGATACCCTCTCCCTTCTGGCCAATCTTGATTCAGCTTCCGAGGACAGGGATTTTAATCGCCAGGAGATCATTGACCTTCTGACGTGGTTGTCAGGGACATACCATATCCGTCATTCATGGTTTGACGGCTCGCTTCACGTCTGTCGGCCTGGTGATCTTTCTCCTGTCGACCATAAGGTCGTCATCATTGTTGACCCCGATCAAGACGTCGTTCGGACCGACCAGCTTCACGGGCTGCGCGATGACTGCCTCGACCCAAGTACCAGAGCACGTCAGGATCTTTTCGATGTCGCCCTGTCCGCAAAGAACCGTCTCATCGTTGTGCGACAGGATCGAAACGCTGTGACCAACCTCCCTGTGCTGCCTGGTCCCTTTACGACCACCTTGACCGAGGCACTCAAGGCAAAGAACGCCACCGCACACTGCGTCGTCAACCACGGTTTGCAGCCCTTCTCCCCTGATGAGTTCAGTGACAGCACCGGAGCGTCGTGGCGCAGCTTCGACCAGACTGCGGCAGAAGCAGCGCGATGCCAACCTGGTTCGCGATCACGCCGTAACCGCATTGTTCTACCTCCGGTGACGGAGCTTCCCGAATCACGGATGTCGCCAACTGATCTCACTTTGGCGTTGTCTCACCCTGCCCGAACATTGCTTCGAGCACGGGCAGGTGCTCCGGCCAATGACAGAAACACGGATCTTCCAACTGACCTGCCCCTTGCCCCAGGGCCGTTGGACAAATATTGGATTCGTTCTCGGATACTCGCGGACCTTGAACATGGTTCGGATCCGCAAGACGCCATTGACGCAGAGCGACTACGAGGATCAACTCCCCCCGGTCGGTATGGACAGAATCTGGTCGATGCCTTGGCGCAGCAGGCGAGCAATATCTCGAAAACGGCCAATAATCTTCGTGGTGACCATGATGAACGGTTCGTCGAAATCAACCTTGATCTCACTGACGGCGACACGCCGCCACTGACATGGCCTGACGGACTCATCGTCGATCCCATGCATACGGTTACCCTGAGAGGTCGAGTCGGGGTGAGAAACAAGCAGATCGTCCATGCTGTAGCGAGTCGCGCACATGCCAGGCCGCTTCTTGACCTGTGGGTTGATGTCCTGGCAGTCACGATTGCCACTAACGAGACTGGATGGTGCGGAGCTTTGGTGTCCAATGATGAGGTCTGGAAGATGATGGCCCCTGATCCCGTTCGTGCACGCGATATTCTCGCCGGTCTGGCGCGTCTAGCGTGGTGGAGTAATCAACAGCTCATCCCGTTACCCGTCAAACTAGCCCATGCCCTGGTAGGTCTGTCTCCCATGCCACGTCGCAATTGGCAAACCACTCCACTGCAACAAAAGTGGTCGAAGGAGTACGACCCGAACTGGGCAGCGTTTCTCGGTCCTGACGTCAACGAGCTCATCACGAGATGTCACGAACTTGGCACCACCCTTGAAAATCTGTCTGGCTGGCTTTTCAACCCCATCATTGCGGCATCCCAAGGGACAAGGGGTTGTCAACCGGCGATGGCTCGTATTGCCCGCCCCGGAGCATGACATGGGTACGAAGACATCATTCAGCATCACTGACCCACTACCACAAGGAACTGTCCTTCTGGCGGCGAGTGCGGGAACTGGGAAAACCTGGACAATCTCGGCAGTATGCGCCAAGGCGATTGCAACCGGGATGGTGAAGAACATTGAGAATCTTCTCCTGGTCACCTTCAACCGGTCAGCAGCTCGGGAACTGCGTGGGCGAGTGTATGAACGTCTTGTCAGCACTGCGGCCTTGCTGGCAGGTGACAGACCGTCCAATGATGCCTGCGATGAATCCTTGATGAATCTCGGGACGGAAGGACTGGACCGGGTACGAGCAGCCCTGGACTCCTTTGACCGTGCTGTTATTACAACCACCCACGAATTCGCGTCTCGGATGCTCGTCGAGCTGGGAATCCTGTCAGATCATGATCCCTCGTCAGTCCTCATGGCTGACCTCACCCCGCTAGCTACCGAGGTGTCTGACGACTTTTACCTGGCTCGGTATTTCGACGTTGCCCAACCTCCATCTGTGAATGACAAGCGCAAGCTGTCAAGGGATGTCGCCGTCAAATATGGTGAGGTACCAATTGCGCCACACACCGACGTCGTATCACCTGATCTTGAATGGACTCAATCCGTGCGAGCCGAAGTACGAAAGCGTTCCCGGGCGAGGGCGGTTCACACCTTTGACGACCTCATCGCAGATTTACTCAGAGCGCTGCGAGACCCTGTCCGAGGCCAATTAGCACGCGAAACTTTGGCACGACGTTTTGCATTGGTGATGGTCGATGAGTTCCAGGACACCGATCCTTTACAGTGGGAAATACTGCGTCTGGCCTTCCATGAACGCAGCAACCTGTGGCTCATTGGTGATCCCAAACAGTCCATCTATGCGTTCCGCGGGGCCGACATCTACGCTTATCAGGACGCTGCGGAATCTGCTGAACACGTCCTCCATCTCGACGTCAATTACCGGGCTGACAAGCCCATCGTCGAGGCCATCAGTACCCTTTTCGGCAACGCACAACTAGGGCGAGGAATCGCCATGGAGCCGGTCACCGCCGACCACCAGAGATCTCGGATCGGCACTCAAACCACGCACAATCATCGATACAGCTGGTCTCAGCCCTTCCAAATCCGTTGTCTTGAAGCCCCGGCAGATGTTCGGATGGACGCTGCGACCTCGGAGCGCATGGTTACTGAGGATGTGGTCAACCAAGTCATCATGATGTTGGAGGGCGGCACCGTCATCCATGATGACGACGGCCAAGACAGACCACTTCGCCCCAACGATATCGCCATCTTGGTCAGGACGCGCAGAAGGGGTGCTGCGATCGCTGCCGCTTTGTCACAAGCCAACCAACCTGCTGTCTTTTCCGGCGACTCGCCGGTGTGGACGTCCCAGGCTGCCAAAGATCTCGTCACCCTCTTGGAAGCCCTCGACAACACCGACGAAAGACTGCGCACCCGGTTGTGTTTGTCCGACCTCATTGGTGCCACTCCTGCCGATCTTGCCGCATCGGATTCGAGGGTACGTTCTGATTTGGCCATCGATGTGGCCCGGTGGGCAAGCGTGTGGCCCAGCACCGGAGTTTGGGGCACCGTTGAAGCAGCACTTCACAGGCCGGGGGTATTGGCTCGTCTGGTCAGTATGACCGACGGTGAGCGCTACGTCACAGACCTTCGTCAGGTGGCGCAACAAGCCCACGCCGCAAGCTGCGACGCTGCGTTGACGCCGACTGCGGCAGCGGCATGGATTCGTGACCAGCAACAACGCGTCGGAGACGACGAGCCTCGTCGTCTCGACAGCGACCAACAGGCCGTCAATGTTATGACCATCCACGAGGCGAAAGGGCTGGGCTTTCCAGTTGTCTTACTACCTGACATTTCTCATGGCTGGAGTCTGAGTAATCGCGGGCCGATCGTCTGGCATGACGGACATCGCCGAGTTCTTAGTATTTCTTCCCAAGGTCCCGATCGCGATACGGCGGTTGAGAGCCATCAAGAAGATGAACGGGGCGAGAATCTTCGGCTTCTTTACGTAGCTCTCACCCGAGCCCGATCGGCCGTTCGGTTGTGGTGGTGGCCCTGCTCATCTCGTAATCAAGGATCGGCTTTCCAGCGGTTGGTCGAGATGGATCGTTCTAGTGGCGAACTTGGCCTTGGCAGGGAAGGAACTAATCCGAGGATCCTCCCCTGGCTCAACTCAGGACCCATCATGACGGCTACCGCACCGGCCAATCAGAAACACCTCAGTCGAACACCGAGCATCAAATATCGGGACGTCGCGTCACCACGCCAGCTGACACGACCTTTGGAGCTTGACTTCGTTCGAACCTCATATTCAGGATTGACTACCGAGATTCATGGCGGTGTCCTTACTCCCCTGGCGGCCACGCTTACCGACGAGCCTGAGGAAGATGAATCCACCGACATCACTGCTACCGGACTCTGCGGACTTCCCGGCGGCACATCCTTTGGCACTGTGGTACACGAGGTACTCGAGCACATCGACACCAGTTCTTCGAACCTGTCTCACGAGGTCCTCGCTATCACCCGAAGAATCCTACGGACAGCGCCATTACCGGACGTTCCTGCGCCAGTTCTTGCAGCCGGCTTGGAACAGGTTCTTCGGACAGATCTTGGTGACCTGGCACAGGGCATGACACTGGCGAGCTTCTCCCCCGACAACAGACTTGCAGAGATGAATTTCGAGTTGGCGATGTGCCAATCCAAGACGGCACAAACAATGGCCGACCTAGCGGCTCTGCTCAGGGATCCGGGCTTAGTTCCGTCGGATGATCCGATCAGTGGATACGGAGATGCACTGTCCCACATACCTAACAGTGACCAGACTCTGCGAGGTTTCCTCACTGGCTCAATTGACGCGGTTTTGAGACGGCCGGATGATCGTTACCTTGTCGTCGACTACAAGACAAACCGAGTTCCTGGCGCTCGAAAGCTACGAGCCGAGATGTACGACACCGACACTATGCGCGCCATGATGTTCAGCTCTCACTATCCCCTACAGGGACTGCTGTATTCAGCGGCCTTGCATCGATTCTTGGTGTCGAGCCTTCCCGGATACGACCCTGCCCGCCATCTTGGACCTATCGGATATCTCTTCGTTCGAGGGATGACCGGCGGCTCAGCTCCTGAGACCGGGATGCCGCAAGGAGTGTTCACATGGCATCCAAAGCCGGATCTCATCGAGGCTATCAGCGAGTGTTTGGGAGGTCGCCATGCCTGAACTCATACCTGTCGGGGCTGGAAACAGGTTGGAACCTTTCGCGCGCGCCGGCGTTCTGGAACCAAGCGATATTCACCTTGCCAATCTGGTATGCCGTATTGGCGGAGAGCATAACCCTGACGTAGGTTTAGCTATCGCGTTGTCGTGCCGCGAGCTACGTCGTGGGTCCGTATTTTGGGATCCTCGTGAGATCGCCGGATCCATCCGACGCCAGGTCCTCGACCCCGCCATTCCGAACATTGACGACAGCGACCAGGCTGACCTCTTTGACGCTTTGGAATGGCCTGACCCCGACACGTGGCTGTCTGCGCTGGCAGACAGCCCCGTCATTGCCGGGCGCAACGATCCACTCAACCGGCTGCCGGCTCGCCTGGACGATGACCTGCTCTACCTGGAAAAGTACTGGCAGGCTGAACACAACGTCGCACGTGATTTGGCTTTATTAGCTGCCGACCCTCCACGTCAAGGGCCCGTAGCTGCCAACCAGATCGTCTCAAAGGTCAGCGCCGCTCTTGCATCCGCCGACATCATCCTGGACCCAGCCCAAGCCGAAGCCGCCATTGCGGCTATCACTCATCGGATCAGTATCCTTGCTGGTGGGCCTGGAACGGGCAAGACGACGACAGTATGCGCACTATTGGCTTCGCTTCAGAAAGCGGATCCTCACCTCGGGGCTATCGCCCTCGCAGCCCCCAGCGGTAAAGCTGCGGCCCGCCTTCGCGACTCTGTCTCGGAGATGTCAGCACACATGCCTGATGACCTCAAACCGGTCGTTGCTGATGCCACAACCATCCATTCTCTTTTGAAATGGCAGGGGCCAGGATCGTCCTTCGGCTACGACGAGCAGCGCCAACTTCCGTTCGGGGTGATTGTCGTCGACGAGGCGTCTATGCTCTCGCTCCCTCTGGCAGCCAGTCTGCTAGCCGCTATTGGCTCCGGGACTCGCCTTGTCCTGGTAGGAGACCCAGGCCAGCTCGTGTCGGTGGACGCCGGAAGCGTTTTGGCTGACATTGTGTCTTCGGCTGGTGCGCTCGACACTCGTCTTCCGGTCACGATCCTCACCCGAAACCACCGCTCGCGAGGAGATATCGCCGATCTGTCGGAAGCCGTTCGTGAAGGTGATAAAAGCACCGCTTTAATGGTTCTCAGCAAAGCCGCGCTTGGCCACGGTGCGGCAACGGCAGGGGCGGTCGTGCCAAGCATTTCTTGGATTAACGCCGATCCGGCTGACATCACTATGACTGACCTTCCAGCAGTCGCGGACGTCATCACACACACTGGGTCGCGAATGCTCGAGCTGGCCCGGTCAGGATCAGACGCAGCTGCTCTGAAACTGGTCGACGCCCATCGCTTGCTGTGTGCTCATCGGGAAGGACCTTATGGCGTCGACGAGTGGTCTCAGCGCATGGTGTCTGTCCTTGCTGATGTCCTCCCTGGCATCGATCAGAGCCGATGGGCCCTCGGTGAAACCGCCATGGTCACGCACAACCTCGCTCAGTTGGGAGTAAACAATGGCGACTGCGGAGTTGTTGTGGAGACCCGACCGGTTCCCATCGTGACTCTTCCCGGCCCGGGCGGTACTCCTCGGCGATTACCCTGCTCCCTCATCCCGTCTTTGCAGCCCCTACAGGCAATGACGGTTCATAAAGCTCAGGGCAGTCAATTCACCAATGTCACGGTGATCTTACCGCCGCCTGAATCCCCGCTCCTCACCCGGGAATTGTTCTACACGGCCATCACTCGGGCTCGCGAACATCTCACAGTTGTTGGGACGAAAGAATCTGTGGAACGAGCCATCGACCGAGCGAACGACCGCCGCTCTGGTATCCAGCGCCGGTGGGAAGAGAATCGCGCATGATGACCGGCGGAACTGTCGGGTCAGTTAAGCCAGCGGAGACGATAAGTCGAACCCACTTTCCGGTTCAGGGAGCCGTCGCGCCAACCAAGCGTCAATGAGTGCCCTGGCGATCGACAAGGTTGGTGGCAGCTGCAGCGCGCCACACTGGACCTGTTGACGCACCTCATCGCGGGTGAACAGGTCGGCCTCTGCCAGCTCGTCCTCGGCCACATCAATAGACCCGGTTGCTCGTGCAACGTAACCGAACATCAGTGAGCGTGGGAAAGGCCATGCCTGCGAACCCACATAGCGTGCCGCAGTAATTGTCAGGGTCGTCTCCTCGGCGACCTCGCGGACCAAAGCATGCTCAGCGGGTTCCCCAGCCTCGACAAATCCAGCGACTACGGACCGACGATGTGCGGCCCAGGAATGCTGTCTGGCCAGCACAATACGGTCCTCGGTATCGAGGACCGCAGCAATGATCGCCGGGTCCGTGCGCGGGAAGACTTGATGCCCGTCCGGGCAAACCCGAGCCGGGCCGCCACTGGTAATGCGTGTTGGCCGCCCACAGCGCGGGCATGTTGGATTGCTCTCGTGCCAGGCGAGAGCGGCAACTGCTGACATCACCAATTCACGATCGGTCGGCTCAAGGTCGACGCTACGCAGACTGCGCGCTTCTGGACGCGCCTGGGTATTTCGTCGGGCGAACCAGGGCACGTCACCGACAACTCCGAGAAACAGGTCCCTCTGATCGTCACGCTCCCCAACGGTAGGGCCAGCCACGAGTCGTCCGCTGGCCATAACGACCTTGTCGTGCGGATCGATGAGCAACAGCCGGGCCTTCGGATTTTCCCACCGAACTCGATTGGCCTCGTTGTCGTCGCGGTCCGAATGGCACCGATCCAGCATGGGTCGAGCCACGATGTGCATCTCGCTGGCCTCAGTCACAGTGTCACTGTAATCCGGTTGCCGAGGACGACTCGAAGGCCAGGTTCTACTAACCGTCTGATGTGCGTTCCGCCTCGTGCAACATTGCGGCCACCTGATCGGCGTCCAGCAATGGGTCTGCCGCGACGGTCTTGTTGGCACCTACGTGGTGAAAGACCGCTCGCACCCGAGATGGGTCTATCCCTCGGGCTTGGGCCCACGCCAAACGGTAAATAGACAACTGAAGAGGGTCGGCTGATTTCGGCTTCGACGTTTTCCAGTCAATAACGAGCTCATCACCGGGATGATCGGGGTCTTTCACCACCGCATCAAGACGTCCCCGAACAACTATGTTCCCAATCGTCATGACGAACGGCTTCTCCACCGCCAAAAATGTGGCATCTGCCCATCGACAGTTCTCGAACGCCTCGCAAAGCGTCTGCAATCTGCGCTTGTCTGCTGGCTTAGTGTTTGCACTGTCTTCCGGCCACCGCTCCGCGTCGCCGTCCGGCCAGTCGGCAATCTCTTCGGTATCAAAATCGGCAATCTCTTCGGCAGCAAAAAGTGGGGCCGGTTCGGTGGGTGCAAGACGTTGACTCACCCACTCGTGGAATGCCGTTCCAATGTTCGCTCCCTTATCCGCACGTCGAGGCATAGGGCGTCGCAGATCCGCCCAAAACTTCTGCGGATTCGAGTGGAGCCCGACCATCTGAGAGGTTGTCAGCCGCGATGGAATGACAAGATCGTGGTTTCCATCGCGCTGACGTCGAGCCTCTGCGATCAAAGCCTGTGCATCAGATCGCCATGACGCCACTCGATCAGCGTCCTCAGGATCGTCAACAGCTGGATGTCCACCGCTGCGTGACCACTCCGTTGGTATTGGTGCGATGGCGCTTTCATCGGCCAGATCAGGCCATGGAATCCCTTCTTGGGTATCTTCCTGAGGCTCTTCGTCAAGCGCAGGCCACTTCACGCCGAGCAGATCAGCCACAAGATCTGCGTAATAACCGGGTTCACAACCCTTTGTGCGTCGAGGGTCCCATTTGTGCCATGACACCACCAGTCTCTCTTTTGCTCTTGTGAGGGCCACATAGGCCAACCTGGCCTCTGATGATTGAGAATCGTCCTTCAGCGCCGCGACGTAAGCCTTGGCGTCGGCTTCACTTCCGGATGCGGGGTGACTGATCTCATCTGCATCTCCCCTGGCAAAAGATGGCATGACAGCGGCCTTGGTCACGAAATTGTCGGGACTCAATCCGGATGGAAACACGCCTTTGGCCATGTCAGGAATAATCACGAATGGCCATTCCAGACCCTTGGCTGCGTGAACAGTCGATATCGTGACGGCGTCGCTCTGGTCCTCAGAGACTCGGCTAAGACCTTGCCCGTAGTCCTCTTCGGCCGCAAGCCACGCAACGATCCCCGCGACGGTCATGTCGGGATCACCTCGGCGTATTTCTCGCACTTCGTTCCACAACTCGTCGAGTTGGCTACGACGCGCCTGACCCCGCTCTGGAGCGTCGGCAGCGATGTCGTCGACGAGTCCGGTAATGACTTCGATACGCAAAATCAAGTCGTCAGGGCTATCCCCCCGATGAGCATCAACCTCGCGGATCTCTGCAGCGAGACGCTTGAGTGCAGATTGCACTCGTCCGTCTCCTACCGGTCGATCTTCCATGACGGCACCGTCCAGATGGACATCGACGTCTTTGGAATCCAGGCCGTCGGCGATGGCTTGTGCCTTGGTCAAGGCCCGAGCCCGTCGGTAGACCAATGCGAGATCGTCCGTCCCTAGTCCAAGTCGAGGAGCAGCGAGCAGAGTGGCCATCGCAGCATCATCGTGGCGATCGACCAGCAACCGAAGGTGAGCCACCACCATCGCGACGTCCGGAAGCGACAACAACCCGGAGAGGTTTGCCACCCTTACCGAGACGTCACGAGAACTTATCGCGTCATAAAGGTCGGCAATGTCGCTGTTCCGTCTTACCAGAATCGCGACGTCGGACCATCGTGCGATCTCTCCGCGTTCTTTGGCCTCCACCAGCATGTCAGCGCAGTGTCGACACTCATCGGCCCAGGTCACATATGCAGTAGCGCTGACGTCCCCGTGCCGGTTACCCCTTGGCGCAACCAAGGGCCTACCTACCGCAAGTTCGATTTGATCGTCACCCGGGCAGCCTCCTGCAGATTCCAGCGATGCCGCCAGTGATTCGCGCAATTCTTTCGACGCCACATTCGCCGCGTTGATGATCTGGTTGGCACATCGTCGGTTCGTGGTCAGGGACAACATGGTCGCAGGCTGATTCGTCGCGTCCGGGAAGCGCCGATGAAAATCCAGGATGTTGCTCGCGGCTGCCCCGCGCCACGCATAAATGGCCTGCAGCGGATCACCGACGGCCATCACCGGATGGCCCATTCCATGATCGGCATCGGGACCAGAAAAGAGGGCAGTTAACAAATCTGCTTGTGCAGACGAGGTGTCCTGATACTCGTCGAGAAGAACAACACGGTATCGGGCTCTCAATTCTTTCCCGACTCTCGGATGATGTCTCACGAGGTGCAGAGCTTGCATCATGCGGTCGCCAAACTCGACAAATCCGCGTTGCCGCTTGAGATCTTGGTAGGCGTGTACGAGGTTGAGCAAGTCATCGCGTTCGTCCACCGTGACAAGGTTCTTCTTCACGCTGGCGTACTGTTCGCCATCACGCCGAGTCGGGGCGTCGACAAGCATCTGGCGCCACCGAGCGTCCGCGGCTAGCACCTCGTCCTCACTCGCGTCGTGCGAAGCCATCGCTCCCGCCAGTGACACGATCCCTTGAGCAATAGACGTGGGAGCCAGATGAGTGCTCATCAGCGGTGGCCTGTCCAGCTCTGAGACGACCTCCATCGCTAGCTGGTAAGCCCTGGCCCCCGTTATGAGTTGGGCCCCGGTATCGATGCCGTCCCACGCCCCGTAATCGGTTACCAGAGTGCTGGCGAAACTGTCATACGTCGACACTGTGGGCCTGGGCTGCTCAGGGGTGAGAAGACCTGCGCTAGTGAGGTTGTTTTCAATCCGCTCCGACAGTTCGGATGTGGCCTTGTTGGTAAACGTCAGTCCCAAGATTTCCTCGGGCCTGACCAGACCACTCGCAACGAGCCAGACGACCCGAGCAGCCATCACCGTTGTCTTGCCTGTACCCGCTCCAGCGACAACGACGCACGGTTTGAGAGGGGCCATAATGGCCTTCCCCTGTTCACTGGAGATGGGAATCCCAAGCAGAGCTGCGATGTCGACGTTGCCGTCAGTAGGATCACTCATGAGGCGCTCCTTTGCTGTCGAGACTCATTGGTTGAAGCGTCCCTCGGAATCAGTGCTGGACATCCAGCTCTGGCAGGACAATGGCTGCACCCGGCATTGACAATTGCGGAGTACTTGCCCGACTTGACGATCTTGATCGCCTTGTCGACACTCGCCTCGATCCAGTTTCGGCAGCCAGCGACTGGCTTTGTAGGCTCGGGCCAAGGAACCTCAGAAAGCCCATTCTGCCGGTCAATCTTTGCATTCACGTGCCCTTTGCCCGCCCCTATCCGAAGATGAACTAATTCCGCGCCACTGACTGATGTTTTACCAAGGTCAGCGACTCCGCCGGACTGGACGACAGCTTGGTACACCCCAATTTGTAGATGGTGGGCCTTCTTCGTTTCAGCCGATGTGCTCGTTCCGGTCTTGAGATCCACCACGTAGCACGCGCCTTCTGCGTCTCGTTCCAGCCGATCTATGCTTCCGCGCACCCGGGCTATACCAGACGGAACTACGATCGTGCCGTCGATTCGCACCTCAGTACCAATGAGTTCTCGGTTACGCGAGGCCAACCAACTGTCGAAACGCTTCAGTGCGGCTTTTGCGCCGTCGAGTTCACTGTCTCGTTGCCATTCCGCGGCCAATTCGATGCTGGGCCATGCCGCTTCCAACTCGGCAATTGCCCCGGGCAAGGACCATTCATCCATGTTTTCCGAACAGATCCGGTGCACGAGCGTGCCAATACTTGCACGCAGCGCAGCACCGCTACTAGCCCCAGCACGACGAGACATGAACCACCGCCGCGGGCAGGTGAGCAACTCCCCAATGTGCGAGGCTCCCAGCTCAATTTCACCACTGATATCGGCTTGCGGGGGGACTCCTTTGCGCCACCACGTGTGCGGATCAGCTTGTGGCACAAGAGGATGTCCATAGTGCTCGGCAACGCGCAGTTCATCGAGAAGCTTCTGAGCCTCGCCTCGCAGCGCGGGTGACTCGCTCTCGTCCCCGACGACACGGCGTAGTTCGCCGACAAGCTCGGTCAGGCTTGCGGTGTTCAAGACAGCGGCGCTGTCTTCCAGGTGGGGAATCCTCATCAATATCCCAGAAGGGCGAATACCGTCGTCGGGAGATTCGACAGAACACAACAGCAATTGATTTGTCGCTCGTGAACACGCCACAAGCAACAACCTGGTCTCAGCACGAAGGTTCTCCGACCATCCAGGTGCCGCCACGGGACCATCTGGAGACCACCTATCTGCCCCGACCAGCGAACCGGTGTGGTTATCGGCTGGCCAGTTGCCCTCTTGCAGGCCGCAGACCGCTACCACAGTGAATTCCCTGTCCTTGACACGGTACGCAGTGGCAACCGTGACCCCATCGCGATCCTGGTCGGACTCACGGGCCCGGTCTGCGGGAATCTGTTCTCGTCTCACTATGTCAATGAGACGACGTGCCCCTGAGACACCACGCATGGTGTTAGCCGACTCAACCATGTCGAACAACGAGCACAGTCCATCGAGATCACGATTGGCAGACGCGTCGCCGGCCAAGGCGCGATCGCGTAGCGTCCGCGCCCACGAACCCCCCTGCCACAAGGCCCACAGAGCTTCATGGCACGTTCCGCCAGAGTCCAAAATGCGGGCCGACCGTTGAACTCGCCGCACCAACGCCGCGAGCGGCTGGGCGCGTTCTTGCAGTCCCGGTGGCACAGTGTTTTCGCGCGCCGGAGACGCAGTGTTTTCGCCCACCGGTGGCACAGTGTTTTCGCGCACCGGAGACGCAGTGTTACTCGAGACCCCTGTAGACGCAGTGGTCGTACCGATGTCGTTATCAGATCCACCACCGTCACCGGCGTCGCCGTCCACCTCTTTCTTTGTTGCACCTGTATCAGTAGCCAGTTCTTGGAGTATCTGCCAATTAAGCTCATCACCGCGGACAAGTCGGCACCACGTTTCAAGCCGATGGATAACGTTGCGATCGATCCCCGCCAATGGGTTCTCTACCAGGGCCGCCACCTCTCGCTGGCTCGGCTGAGATCCTGCTGCGAGACACACTGCCGCCTCAAGAGCATTGAGAATCTGAGTGACACCATGTACATCAGACAACGCGTGCTCGTCTCGGGAGCGGATGACCGGTATGCCCTCGGAGGTAAGGATTGTCGCCATCACTCCCACCTCGGCCCCATGACGAGTCACTACGGCCATCTCATTCCAGGGGACACCATCAGCCACATGGGCATGGCGAAGACTTCCGGCTATCTTTCTTATCAACCGGGTCGTACTGCCAGCTCGAACAGCAGCTACTGTGCCCGTCTCTGCAGTCACAACCTTGTTTGCCCGGCGTCGCAGACGCCTCGATGACGGTAGCGTCGGCATACCCGTACGCAAGGACTCAACAACATCAGCAATATGCTTATGGTTCCGGTAATTGGTCTGCAGGTGATGAACTGATACCTCTGGGAACTCATCGATCACGTCATCGAGACGGTCTGCAACAGCCCCACGGAAACCGTAAATCGTCTGATCCGGGTCCGCAGCCAGCACACAGCGGACATGGCATTGAGCAATCTGGGCGATGAGGTGGATCTGGGACACATCACATTCAGTGAGGTCGTCACACACAAGCAGTTTGACCCGTGACCTCACGGCGGCGGATGCTTCTGGACGCGTCAAAGCAATCCGAGCACGGTGAACTGCCTCGGCATAATCGACTGTTCCTTCCAAATCAAGAACATCGAGGTAGTCCGCCAGGAACGGTCCTAGGACTTTCCATTCCGGCACTCCCCATCTCATTCCAGCAGCAGTGAGGTCCTGAGGGTCGCGCCCTTCTTGACGCAGTCGCGCCGCCATAACACGTACGTCAGACGCAAACTGAGAGGTCTTTGCACACGCCCGCAACTCTTCCGACCAATCCGACATGTCATGAACCGCGAGCAGCTCCCTCATACGGAACTCCTGTTCGGGGGCAGTCAACAAGTGTCCCGAGAACTGCCGATATGCAAGTATGCGCCGTGCCAAAGCATGAACCGTCATGACATGAGGATCCAGATGGGCACCGCCGAGTCGTCGCGCTAGTCCGTTGCGTAATAACTGAGCAGCCGGTCTTGTCTGCCCAAGTAGCAAAACATCAGACACCGACCCGCCAGCTTCAACGTACCGAGCCGCCGCTTCAAGGCACAGGCTGGTACGACCGGTCCCCGGCCCTCCCATGACGAGAACTGTGCCAGCCTCATCGTCAAGCACCTGAGTTTGAGCGTCATCCCATCCGTGCATGACACACATCCCACCACTGGACTGAGACACAGTTATCGTCTGACTGCCTACTTCTGACAGAACAACGCTGTCAAAGGCCCCTTTCTGGCCGATCGTCCCGGCGTGTGAGAAAGTGGAGAAGATGGTTCCGGGCCAATGAGATGCGTCCGCACCGTCGTGGTTAGATGTCGGTTGACGTATATTTACCGCTACCGCTATTTACCACCACCGCCGTGCCACAGCGAGCGCTACACCCGGTCGGAGCCATGCGGACGACAACCGCCCAGCCTGAGGACTTTCATGAATGAATCGGATCAGTCAGCGGCCAAAATTGTGACGCCCGATACCTCCGCCATCACACGAGTGGACCTCACCGATGAGGCTGCAGCTCGCGACGATCTTGCGTGCGCATCGCACATTGGGCTGCACCACGACACGAACCAGGACGCTGCGGCCCTTGGTATCGACAGCTCCGGGCGCCATGTCGTCCTCGTCGTCGCTGACGGTGTTTCCTCAACGCAGGGTGCTGAGGAATGTGCCAGAATCGCGTCTCATACGGCCCGTGATTACCTGACAGCCACAATGGGGCAGGGAATGCCGGACAATGACAATGACGTCGTTGCCTTGTTTGAGCGGGCATTCCGGAAGACTCACGAGGCAGTGGTGAATGCAACACCTCCCGTTGGTGCGTGCACTCTTGCCGTCGCTGTGGCGACACCGGAACGCATTGTCGTTGGCAACATCGGTGATACCAGAACCTACTGGTTCCCTGACGGCGGCGACTGTATTCGACTGTCTATCGATGATTCCGTAGCTCAAGCGCAAATGGATCTGGGGATGCCCCGCGAAGAGGCCGAAGCAGGACCCGGCGCCCATGCCATCACCAAATGGGTTGGTGCCTGTGCCACCGACCTTGCTCCTCGCGTAGTGGCTTATCAGCCGCAGCATTCTGGCTGGCTCTTGGTATGCAGTGACGGGTTGTGGAATCACGTTCCCGATCCTGACGACTTTACCGCGCTCATCGCTGACCTGGTGAGCACAGCGCGACACAATGACCAGGGACGTCCTGACCCTGAAGGTCTCGCCGCCGGACTTATCAGATACGCCAATAGCTGCGGCGGCCACGACAACATCACCGTGGCATTGTGGCGTCGCGACGCTTGATCTAACGGTAGGTTTGTCACTATGGAGATCAAGATCGGCATCACTAACACCGCACGTGAAGTCAGCATTGACGCCCAGGAAAGCGCACAGGCCATCGAGCAGCAGCTCAGGGACAGTATCCGCGAACCCGACGCCGTCCTTACCCTGACTGATGCCAAGGGCCGCAAAGTTCTCGTTCCCGCCCGTGGAATCGCCTATCTCGACCTGGGGCAGCCCAACAGCCGTCAGGTAGGATTTGGAACCCTCTGACCCGACGCACAGGTAAACACCACACACAGTTAAACGTTGTGGGAGCTTCCGATCATGACAGAAGCTCCCACTCTTACCTACCGACGTCCTACATCATTCACGGCTCAAGGCCAAGATCGATCATGCGTTCGTCGTGGGCACTCAAGACACCGGCCATGACCTCATTGATAAGATCGAGGTCATCGAACTCTCCCCCGCCAGCCTTCGTCAGAGCCGAGGTCAGTGCTTGATAACGGGCGAACAGGCGTTGAGCCACCGACAGTACCTCTCCGACGAGACGGCGCGCGAACAATGACTCCGCCGACTTATTGTGTTGTGCGGCGATGATATGACGCATCGCAGTATCCCAAGGCACGCGGCTTCCAGTGCCGCGTCCTAGCCAGGGTCCAAAAGATCCACAAGCCGGACAGAGTTCGGGTTCGAGATTTGGCTCGACCCGATCCAGGAAGTCGGCGATGAGTTCAACAATGATGTGATCGCGCAACAAGACCTGAGACCACGATCGAGAGGGCACGTACTCCTCAACGGACCCAATGAGGGGTTCCACCTCTGCCAGAACTGCGCTATCTGTCAGGTGGGTTCTGGCTTCCGCCAAGACCTTCTGCACCTCAGCGCTGCGATCGACGAGGAGGAACCGTTCTGGCAGACCGGGAGCCAGACTCATAGCGGACACCGTTGCGGAGAATCCATGCAAGGCACAGGAAGCCACAACGGACCAGAAAACCGTCACAACCCTGGAGTCATTGGGGTTCGTGTCGTCGATGCTCACGCCCCTAGATTTTAGAGGGTCAACGGCACTGGAGGTAGAATGCCCCGTGGTGTGTTGGCTGCGGCACCGAAATGTCCACCGTTACAAAAAAGTACAACCCACACTGTAAACCAACACATTTAACACTGCGTGACACCGTTGCTCCTGCGGCGACGTCACGAATAACGACTCAAGAATGACCAACGACTCAAGAATGACACCGGGCCTTGACGGGTCCACGCACGAAGAGGCCATGACACTGACCGAGACCACTGTTTCCGTTTCCACCTCCTTCGCCGATCTCGGCGTCCGAGAAGATATCTGTCAGGCGCTGGAGGGGGTGGGAATCGTATCCCCGTTCCCCATCCAGGCTATGTCGATCCCGATTTCGATTCAGGGCACCGACCTCATCGGACAGGCTCGCACTGGCACGGGTAAGACCCTCGCCTTTGGTATCACCATCCTGCAGCGCATCACGCTTCCCGGTGACGAAGACTGGGGCAAGCTCGAGCATAAGGGCAAGCCGCAGGCTCTTGTCATGTGCCCTACCCGTGAGCTCGCTCTCCAGGTTTCCAAGGACATCTCGACTGCCGCCTCCGTCCGCGGCGCGCGAGTCCTCACGGTTTACGGCGGAGTCGGCTACGACCCGCAAGTCGACGCCCTCAAGAGGGGGGTCGACGTCGTCGTCGGTACTCCAGGACGTCTGCTCGACCTGTCTCAGCGCAAGGATCTTGACCTGAGCCACGTACGTATCGTGGTGCTCGACGAGGCTGACGAGATGCTTGACCTAGGGTTCCTGCCCGACGTCGAGAACCTTATCGGTCGTACCCCGACTTCCCGTCAGACCATGCTCTTCTCGGCGACCATGCCGGCGCCAATCATGGCTCTGGCTCGTTCCCAGCTCAACCGCCCGGTGCATGTGCGTGCCGAGGGTGCCGACGCCCAGGCGACCGTTCCGGACACCCAGCAGTTTGTCTATCAAGCTCACCCCATGGACAAGATCGAGATCATTGGACGCGTCCTGCAGTCTCGCGACGTTGAGAAGGTCATCATCTTCTGCCGTACCAAACGCGCCTGTCAGCGTCTGGCTGACGACCTCGACGATCGTGGTTTCAAAGCCCGAGCTATCCATGGAGACCTCACCCAGATCGCTCGTGAGAAGGCCCTAAAGAGATTCCGCAGTGGTGATGCCACCATTCTTGTCGCCACCGATGTCGCTGCCCGTGGCATAGACGTCACCGGAGTTTCACACGTCATCAACCATGAGTGTCCCGAGGACGAGAAGACTTACATCCATCGCATTGGTCGTACCGGACGCGCCGGGGCCAAAGGTGTCGCTGTCACCCTCGTTGACTGGGCGGATGTCACCCGTTGGAAGCTCATCAACAAGGCGCTCGACCTCGGTATCCCTGAGCCGGTTGAGACCTATTCGACCTCCCCTCACCTCTACACCGACCTCGATATTCCCCAGGGCACCAAGGGTTCTCTAGCTGACGCCGACCATCGTCACCGCAAGCATGAGGACCACCACAACCATGGTGACCACGGCGACGGTCGTCGTTCTCGCAAAGACTCCAGTGCCAGGAACAATGACAGGCCACGCCGTAAGCGCATTCGACGCCGCAATGGCAAGGTGATTAGAGGCTCTGCTGCAGATACTCGCCAGCCTCGCGAGACCAAGCACGAAACCCGACGGGAACAACGCAAGGGCAGTGACCACGTCGTGAGTACTGAGCGCGCGGCACGCCCCCAGCACCGGCGAGCTCGGAATGCCTTGCATAACTGACGTCCAAGCAGCCTGGTGATTCACGATGTGATCGGGGATGAAGCTCTAAAAGTGACCTCACTACCTTCTACACTGATCGAAACATGTGGCCTTTCCAATGTCCTGGAAGGTTCCGCATACCAACTCAATCAGGCATTCTGGAAGGTCGTCGATGACCCACGCACCGCAGCGGTTACGTGATAATGCTCCGCAAACCCCCGCCGGAGCAACGTGTGGAGACCAGCAAAAAACTACCAGCGCAGCAACCAACGGAGTCGTCGATCGCGGCGACCAGGGGTATGCCGCAACCTTGAGTAATCGCCAGGTTCAGATGATGGCGATCGGCGGGGCAATTGGCGTCGGTCTCTTTCTTGGGGCAGGCAGTCGGTTACGCAGCGCCGGGCCGGCAGTCCTCATATCGTACGCATTCTGCGCACTCATCGCTTTCCTTGTCATGAGAGCGCTCGGTGAGCTGGTTATTCATCGTCCCTCTAGCGGTTCTTTCGTGTCCTATGCTCGAGAACTCCTCGGCGACCGCTGGGCTTACGCGGTCGGTTGGATGTACATGCTCAACTGGATGACCTCGGGCATCGCCGAGCTGACCGCCATAGGTACGTATCTGCAATTCTGGTGGCCCGATCTACCAATGTGGATACCCTCGCTCATCGCTTTGGTCATCCTTGTGACGGTCAACCTCATTAGCGTCAAGGCTTTTGGAGAATTTGAGTTTTGGGCCGCGTTACTCAAAGTGTTGGCCTTGACGGCATTCATTGTCGTCGCCATTGGTCTCGTTGCCGCTCACGTCAATGTCGGCGGCCACCGAGCGGCGGTGTCAAACCTCTGGAACTTTGACGGCGGATTCGCCCCGCAGGGGGTCCTGCCGTTGATCCTTGTCATCCAAGGTGTCATCTTCGCCTATGCCACCATCGAGTTAGTTGGCACTGCCTCCGGAGAGACTCAGAATCCTCGCAAGGTCATCCCTAAAGCTGTCCACGCGGTCGTATTCCGGCTCATCGTGTTCTACCTAGGGTCCTTGGCTTTGCTAGCCATGTTGCTGCCATACAACGAATACTCTGCTGACGAATCCCCCTTTGTCACAGCTTTTTCAGCTATGGGAGTGGGGTGGATAGGGGACGCCATGAATGTGGTCGTCATTACCGCAGCTTTTTCGTCGGTCAACTCCGGATTGTACGCGACGGGTCGGGTACTCAAATCATTGGCAGCTGCGGGAGAAGCTCCAAAATTCGCGGGCACCCTCAACCGATACAAGATACCCGCCGGTGGAATCCTTTTGACTGCAAGCGTTTTCCTCCTCGGCGTCGGGCTGGAGTACATCGTTCCCGAACGCGCTTTCGAGATATCGATCAACACCGCTGCGGTGGGCGTGATCTGGACATGGGCGACGATCTTCTGGTGCCAACTGAGGTTGCGCAGACGAGTGAATCAAGGTCTGATCGCTGATTCCGGTTTTCATATGCCGGGATACCCGATCACGGGGATTTTCGGCATCGTCAGCCTCGTCGGAGTCACGGCTCTCATGGTGCTCGATCCTCAGAACCGAATCGTGCTGGCAGCATCCTTGATATACATTGCGGTCATGTTCCTCGCGTGGCCAGCCGTTAAACGTAACAAGGCGCGCCATCCCGAACTCAACGCCCAAGAAAGCATCACGTTCTGACGAGGTTCCGAGAATCGTTACAACACTGGGCGAATGCTAAGCGTCAGTACACCATCTGCATAGCTTTGCGCACTTCTGTCAGTGTTTGATCTGCCACGACTGCGGCCTTCGCATTACCAGCTCGAAGAACCTCACGGAGATAGCCTTCATCGGCCGCCAGTTCCGCTCGACGTTCACGAATCGGTGCGAAATAGTCATTGAGAGAAGCGGTGAGCCGCTTTTTCAAGGTGCCTGAACCACCGTCGCCAACTTCCTCAGCGATGGTGGCCGGATCACCGTTCTCGCATAGTGCCGTCAGCAGTACCAGATTCGAGACCTCCGGACGGTTCTCCGGGTCCCACGTGATGTGACGCTCGGAATCCGTCTTGGCCTTTTTAATGAGCTTGGCCGTCTGATCGGCGGTCATACCAATCTCGATGGTGTTGCCTTTTGACTTGCTCATCTTGGTGCCGTCCAGACCAAGCACGTGTGGGGTCGCCGACAGCAAGGCTTCAGGCTCGGGAAAGACCGGCTTGGAGACGTCAGCACGTCCGTATCTCTCGTCAAAACGTCGGGCGATGACACGGGTCTGCTCGATGTGCGGTAATTGATCTCGGCCCACCGGGACAAGGTTTGCCTTGCAGAAGAGAATGTCGGCGGCTTGGTGTACTGGAAAGGTGAGCATGAGACCCGACATCGGGCGGTCTGAGGTGGCCAACTCGTCTTTGACAGTTGGGTTGCGACGCAGCTCAGCGTCGGTGACCAGGGATAGGAAGGGCAGCAGCAGCTGATTGAGGCTTGGCAGAGCCGAGTGAGTAAATATCGTGGTACGGCTCGGGTCGATGCCGATAGCAAGATAGTCGGCGATGTTTGACATCACGTTGGTCTGCAGATCACCGACGCCATCACGGTCATAAATGACCTGGTAATCGGCGATGACAAGATAGGACTCGATACCCTTGTTTTGTAGACGCACCCGATTAGCCAGGGACCCGAAGTAGTGGCCGATGTGCAGACTTCCGGTGGGACGATCTCCAGTGAGAATCCGCCATTTCTCGGGGTGAATGGCTAAATCGGCCTCAACTTTGTCGCTGCGAGCCTGTGAGCGCGCCAAGGTAGCAGCGTTCGAACCGATCTCAGAGACGTCGCCGGTCATCGATAATCCTTCCTCGCCGCTCTCTCCTTGGCGACGAGGGGACGCCGCCGAGTGAGGGCGGCCGTTACATCGTCAGTGCCGCACCCAGCGACGCCACCATGAGGTGGCATTCGCAGGTGCAGTCGTCATAGCGGTCACTGTAGCAGTCTCACCGGACGCGAAGAATTCCACCGCGCATTTGAATCCTCGTCACAAGCTCCCGGTAGGCAGTCTCACGGGTGAGATTGCATCCCAGTTCGTGACCTTTCTTGCCCGAGCCGTGGTAATCGCTGGCGCCAGTGCGGACCAATCCGAGCCGTCCACCCAAGTCAAAAAGCATTCGCCGGGTTACCTGATCGTGGTCTTGGTGTTCCACCTCAATACCGTCAAGCTGGTGATATGCAGACAACGAAGCGATGACTTGAGGGGTGAGAACCTGCTGAGCTCCTCTACCCCACGGATGGGCGAGGATGACGACGCCGCCGGCGTTGTGGATCAGGTCAATACCCTCCTCCAGCGCCACGCTGTGCCGCGGCACATATGCAGGTTTACCGTCAGAAAGCCAGTCTCGGAAAGCCTCGTCGCGATCTTCGACGTATCCCTTGGCCACCATGGCGTCGGCGATGTGTGGCCTGCCCAAGCTTGAGGCCGAGCCAGCAGCTCCACGCACGTCCTGCGTCGTCAAGGCCATTCCGGCCTCAGTAAGTTTCTGGCAGATGGCGTCTAGACGACCCAGTCGCGAGGCACGAGTGATCTGCAACTCCTTACTCAGAGCGGGATCGTCAGGACGCGACCCGTAACCGAGAAGGTGGACATCGCGGTCACCAATATGACACGTCATCTCAAGACCGGGAAGCAGCCGGACGCCGAACCGTTGCCCAGCTGCCTGAGCCTCCTCCAGCCCATCAAAGGTGTCGTGGTCAGTCAGAGCAATAACGTCCAGACCACTCGTGGCAGCTTTCATCATGAGGCGGGTCGGGGAGTCCGTCCCGTCTGAAATCGTGGAATGGGTATGGAGATCGATCCTCATTGTTTAGCCTCCTGCCCCACAGCGGCCCGCAAGTCGCTAACCATCACGACACAGTGCGCGAGATCCGGGGTTGTCGTCATCGCTTCAACAATACGTCCGCCATTCGCTAGAACCTTGTCCGTTCCGCGTTCCAAGGCCCTTCGCGTTGCCTGCGACATTACCTGAAGGAGGTCTTCTCGCAGACTTGCCCGCACCCGAGCATCGGTCGGGCGGTCCTGAGGTAACTGCTCGACAAGACGGGTCAACCGGATCATGTCCACCCTGCGCGCCAGCGTCACGTAAGCCTCGGCAACCTCATCAAGGCGATGACCCTCATTCGAGATCTCGACAACGCTCAACAACACTGGGCCCCAATCATGAGAGGCGACTACCGCCGCGTCAGAACGATCCAGCCCCAACTCCATAACCTCGTCAAGCTTTTCCTGCCAGGTGCCGACGCCGTCTCCCAACAGCCGTGAGAGCTTATCAACAAGTTTCTCAACGCCGGGACGATATGTCTCAATGGTCGCGGAGATATCGTCCGCACCACCGTGGTTGAGGAACCATCGCGTGGCGACCATCGCAAGATCTCTCAGCGCAAGCCTGATCTTCGCGATACGGATGGCGTCCAATCCAAGGTGGCTGAGGTTCGTTTCGACCCTCCCCAGTCCGAAAACCGACCGAGCCGCCAACTGACAACGGATGACCTGAGCAATGTCAGCCCCGGTCTGCATATGCAAGCGGTGGTAGGCCGTAATGCCCTGGGAGTCAACGAACCGGTTAACGGCCTCGGTAGTAATGATTTCACGATGTAGACGGTGACTGGGCATCCCATCAGCGAACCTCTCACGCAGCAGCGGAGGGAAATACCTCACCAGACGATCAGCCACGAAAGGATCCTCCGGAAGGTCCGTAGCCAGAACCGCGTCACACAGCGCGATCTTCGTCCATGCCAGCAGAGTGCACAGCTCCGGGCTGGCCAGCCCCTCCCCCGCAGCCATCCGACGATTCATCTCAGCAGTCGAGGGCATGGTGTCGACGACCCGATCGAGATGGCCAGACTCCTCGAGCTCGCACATCCAGGCTTCCATGACTCCGGGAGTCGGACCCGACGGACTCAGTGCGTTGGCCAACGCAAGGTTCTGCGAGCGGTTATGACGTAAGACCAGAGAAGCGACATCCTCGGCCATGGCCGGCAGTATCTCGTCGCGCTCCTGGGTGCTGAGGCGGCCCGCAGCAACCTCGGCATCAAGCAAAATCTTGATATTGACCTCATGGTCGGAGGTGTCGACGCCAGCAGAGTTGTCGATGAAATCAGTGTTAATCCGGCCTCCGTTGCGGGCATATTCGATTCGGCCCGCCTGAGTCCATCCCAAGTTTCCGCCTTCACCAGCGGCCCTGGCTCTCACTTCCTTGGCAGTAATGCGCACCGGGTCATTGGCGCGATCGCCAACCTCAGCGTCGGTCTCACTCGTCGCGCGCACGTACGTTCCGATTCCGCCGTTCCATAGCAAGTCAACTGGGGCTCGCAAGATTGCCGAGATGAGATCGTCGGGTGTCATTGTTTCAACGCAGCTCTCAATGCCGAGCACCTCGCGCATTTGTTGGCTCACCGGGATTGACTTCAAAGTACGATCCCAGACACCACCGCCCTCAGAAATAAGAGACGAGTTGTAATCGCCCCAGCTTGAGCGCGGAAGATCAAAAAGACGGCGACGTTCCTGCCACGAGGCTGCGGGGTCCGGATTCGGATCAACGAAGACGTGTCGGTGGTTGAAGGCCGCAACCAGCTTGATGTGCTTGCTCAGCAACATGCCATTGCCGAAGACGTCACCGGACATGTCGCCGATCCCGACACAACTGAAGTCGTCAGCCGCTTGGTCAATCCCCAAATCTGCCAGATGACGAGTCACCGATTCCCATGCGCCGCGAGCTGTGATGCCCATGGCCTTGTGGTCGTAACCATGCGATCCACCCGAGGCAAAAGCGTCACCGAGCCAGAACCCGTGCTCAGCGGCAATAGCGTTCGCCGTGTCCGAAAAGGTCGCCGTGCCCTTGTCAGCGGCAACGACGAGATAGGGATCGTCCCCGTCGTGACGTACCACATGGGCAGGTGCGACGACCTTGCCCTCCACGACATTATCGGTCAGAGACAACAGCGACGACACGAAGATGCGGTAGCACTCCTTGCCTTCCGCAGCCCATCCCGCACGATCGGTCGTCGGATCAGGCAGATGAGCGGGTACGAAACCCCCCTTGGCTCCGGCAGGAACGATGACCGAGTTCTTGACCATCTGGGCCTTGACCAAGCCGAGGACCTCGGTCCGGAAATCCTCCGGCCGGTCCGACCAGCGAAGACCGCCTCGCGCTACCGCGCCGAATCGCAAGTGAGTTCCCGAAACACGCGGCGAGTCGACGAAGATCTCAAACTTAGGACGAGGCGCCGGGGCGAAGTCGAGCACACTCGGGCGCACCTTGAAAGCTAGCGCGCGTCGATCATCCTGCCACCAGTTCGTACGGATCATGGCCTTGATAACGGCATACATCATGCGCAGAATGCGATCGTGGTCCAAGGAGGCGACTTCGTCGAGGTGAGATAGGAAGGTCTGCGACAGCTCTTCCACCGTGGCCAGCCTCTCGGGTCCGGCGTCAGCACCGTCATCGTATGCCGAGGGATCGAACTTGGCCTCGACTATTCTCACCAGGTCGCCAGCCAGAGTCGGGTTCGCCCGCAGGGCTTTCGCCATGTACGTTTGCGAGAACGGACTACCAACTTGCCGCAAATACCGGGCGATACAACGAAGCATGGCCACTTGGGGCCACGACAAGCCCGCTTCGGTCACGAGACCGGAGAAAGTGTCAGACTCGCACTCTCCGCGCCACGACGCAGCAAATGCCTCGGTAAACCGCTGCCGATCGGAGTCCTTCCATGGCCCCCGGGGGGTCTGCAGCCCAAGATCGAACAACCAGATATCCCGACCGCGTAATACGATCCGGTGAGGATGTTCGTCGACGATCTGGACGCCCAGGCTCGACAGGTGCGGCATGACCTGGGACAGCGTCATCGGTGCGTGCTGATTGAAGATCTTGAGGCGCAGATCAGAGGGATCGGCGGGATCATTCGGACGGTACATCACCAGTCCCAGATCGTCATCGGCCAGCCCATTGAGCAGCTCGAGATCCAACATCCCCTGTTTAGCCGTGAATTCCTGCTTGTACTCAGGACCAAAATCGATTCCGCGACGGTTACTGTCAATACCACTGGCCAAGGCCACGAATTCGTCATCCCAGTTCGAGGTGGCGTCGGCGAGCTCAGCCTGCAACTCGTCATCGTCAATGGGAGGCAGAACCTCACCGTCAGCAACCTTGGCCGTTAACGTAATCCGGACTAGGGAGGACTCGCCCATCATGGTGGTCGAGTCGATGTCCACAGCCCCGGTACGTTTCGCGACGATCCCTTCCACAACGCCAACCGTGTTGGCGTCGAAACGATCGGCGGGAATAAACACAAGTAGATGGAAGAAACGCCCCCACGGGCCACGGCGAACCAATGCGTGCAGACGCTGTTTCTCGCGTAGGTTGACGATCGTCATGATGAGTGGCACGAGTTCTTCGGCCGAAGCCTCGAAAAGGTCGTCACGTGGAAACTCGGCAACGGTACGGATAACGGCCTTGCCGCCGTGAGAGTTGGCTCGGTACCCCGACAGGGCCAAGATTCGGGAAGCCTTCGCCCGAAGGACCGGAATGTGCGTGACCGACTCGGTATAGGCTGCGGACCCCAGCAGACCAATGAAGCGATGTTCGCCCACCACAGTGCCATGGTCATCGCGAATCCGAACGCCAACGTAGTCCCAATATCCGTTGCGCCGCACCGTCGAACGGACAGAATCCTTGGTCACGACGATGGTGGATTCATCATCGCTGCGTGGGACCGCGTCAAATCGTGGTTCATCGTCGGCAATGCCCAGCCGGGTACCCGGAACCGGAGTCATGGTGTCCCCGTCAACCCGGAACTCCTCATAAGACAAATACATGAAGTGGTCGTCGGCCAGCCATTCCAAGAGCTCATGAGTCGAGTCGCGGTCATCGGCAGGTCCGGCGGAGGCACTCACCAGCTCAGCTGTTCGCACCATCGCCTCATGCATGGCTGCCCAATCGTCGGTAGCCCGAACGACCTGTTGGAGGCAACGATGAAGATCATCATCGAGCTCAGCGGCAGCCTTACCGGTGTCGACACCAAGCGGTGCCCTGACATCGATATGTATCCACGATTCCGGTTCAAAGCCTTTGCAGCCGGGAGCCTCGACCCTCTCAACAACTCCCTCTGCGTTACGTTTGACACCAAAAATCGGATGCCGAACGTCCTCAACTCGCCACCCATGACGAAGCAGACACGAGACAACAGTGTCCACGAGGAAAGGGCGATCATCCATGACGACTTGCACACAGTTGACCTGGCCATCGGACCACGGCGGGTCAACGATGACGTCGACGCGAACTGGGCCAGGCTTCGCGGCAAGCTCTATCTGCCGTTCCATTGCCTGACGAATCGCTTCTTCGCAGCAATGATCTCCCGCAGCTTGCTGGTCGAGTACCGATGCGACAAGAGCCGGGATGACTCTGTCCGTCTCTGACACGATCACATCACCTTCGTCACGGTGGCGAGGCCACCTCGATGTAGTCCTCGAGAAGAACTCTACAAGGGTCGATGGCTCCGCGTGACCCACCAGGCAAGGTTATGTGTGAACTGTGTCGCCATCGTCAGGCATCATGGGGATATGGACATCAATTCACGGGCCCATTTCGACGCGACCCCCGACCAAGTCGTCGCCATGATGAGCGATCCAGCATGGTGGCAGGACGTCTACCGCCGCACGAGAGCCACCACCAGCAATCCCGTTGTCACTGACGACGCGCTGATTCTGGACGTGGCCATGCCGGCTCCCAGCCAGGTGGCGAAGTTCGTCGGCCCCACCCTCACTGCCAAGCAAACCTTGACCTGGCAGCCTGCTCATTCGGATGGATCGCGAGAAGGTACCCTACAGATCGTTCCTCAAGGTATGCCAGCCAAGGCTGACGGACGTGCCTGCGTACGCCCCGACGGCACCGGCACCGAGGTCGTTTACACTGGCACCTTCACTGTGTCAGTGCCGCTGGTGGGCAAGAAATTGGAAAAGGCCGCCGGCCCACATATCACTCAGGCCTTTACCATGCAGCAGCAGGCGGGCGACGATTGGTTAGTCTCTCACTGAAATCACCCTTGCCTGCCACGGCGGTCGACGTCACTCCACTCCGGGAAAACCTTCGGGATCGGTGCCGACCGCCGGAAGCTCCTCGGTGATGTCATGCCAGGACAGCTCGTGCTCACCGATGAGAGTTTGGACGGTGACGTCATTCCATGCGTCGTCAATGGTCATACCCTTGACTGCTGCCGCGGCAACCCGTGAGTCAGCATCATCGTCATCGGCAAACCACGCCGTAACGTTGGAGGGTTCGAGACGGGTCAACGTCACTCCGCCATTGTCGACCTCTTCGTGATCGGTAATTTGCTCGGCAGGGACATGAGCGACAAGGACCAGTCGGCGACCGGTATGAGCTAAGCCCCATACTGACCCGATGACCATGGCAGCGTGTTCGGTTTCCTCCGGATCAGTAACGTCGAGGATGGAACGCAGCTCCTTGTTAACGGTGAAGGCCGTGACCTGTTTGCCGGGCGCAGTAACGAGCTCGTGAGCTCTTTTCGCACTCGTCGGGATGAAAACGATAGTGGACGTCGACAATTGAACCCTCCTAGGTCAGCGTAGCCCTTGGTGCACCGGTACTCAGCTCACAACGGAAGCTTATAAGTCATATCTTGTTTCGGGCGACCCGAGGGTCTGGAATAATTCGCTCACGCGAGTTGTCCACAGATTTCTCATCGACCCTTCCCTCCGAGGCATGTCATGCGCTGTCCTAGGGCTTATGACGACGATCCCATCAGCCACGCCTTCGGCACAACGCCAGTATTCAGACATCTTCCTGGAACTTGACCGGGACTGGTGGCCCGATGAATTACGTATCGTCTCGGCAGCGCCAGCGCCGAGCGCGACAGAAAGCAATCCGGAGGCTTATCAACAAGCTGTCAAACTGACCCGTGCCATTCACATCATCATCATTGAGACTATGGCTAGGCGACGCCCCATGTATCAGCTTATGCAAGCTTCCAGCCCTTGTGCGGCGGCGACCATGCGCGGGTGGCCCCGTGGTCCGGGCTGGAGCCGAATGCTCCTTGTTGGTGTGCCCCACGTCAATTTCGACGACGATCATGTTGAAGGGGTCGGCCTGATAGATCTGCGAGGCAGAAGGTTACCATTGGCCACCAACCTCGTTCAGCACGAGCACGTCTGGCACCTCGACGCCGTTGAACTCGTTGTCAATCCCAAAGTGGCCGCCCTCCTCAGCGCAAAACGCATCACACAGGAGGCCGTCGGAATGGCGTAGCACCGGGCGGTGTCAACACTCTCGCACCAGTGCCGACCAATCACTCACATCACCGCTTCTTCCGGCTCTTCTTGGACTTCTTCGCAGCCCTACGACTGGCACGGTTGCCCTCAGCTTTGGGGTTCTTCGGCGCACCACCTTCAGAGGTCGTCGTGGCCTCACCCTGTTCGTCGGGAGCCGAGTAGCTGAGCGATCGACGCGGACGGTATTGCTGAGGCAGCACCGAATCGCCCGTCACCGGCTTTCCGTCACCGTCAGTCACCAGACCGACCTGCGGACCAGTCTCAATTTCGAGGTTGAACAGGAACCCGACGACCTCCTCCTTGAAGGAGTCCATCATCGAGTTAAACATGTCGCCGCCCTCACGTTGATACTCAACCAAGGGGTCTCGCTGCGCCATCGCGCGCAACCCAATGCCTTCACGCAGGTAGTCCATTTCGTAGAGGTGTTCGCGCCACTTGCGATCGAGCACCGTCAGCAAGACCTCACGCTCAAGCTGGCGCATTGTCGCCTCACCAAGTTCAGCTTCGCGCCGGTCGTACGCCTCCTGGGCGTCGGCCTTGAAGTCCTCAACAAGCTCCTCGGCATCTTGGCAGTCGGCATACTCACTGATATCCAGCCCAACGGGATAGACGGTACCGATCTCGTTCCACATGGCCTCAAGATCCCAGTCCTCGGAATAACCGTCGGTGTATTTACGAACACCGGCCTCGACAACTCGGTCAGTGGTAGCGCGCAGCTCAGCCTCGACGTCAGCTCCCTCAAGAACCTTGCGCCGATCGCCATAGATGACGTGGCGCTGGCGGTTCATGACATCGTCGTATTTCAGGACGTTTTTACGCATTTCGAAGTTCTGAGCCTCGACCTGCTTTTGAGCACTCTCGATCTGACGAGATACCCACTTCGATTCGATGGGCATATCCTCAGGCATCTTGAGAGTCACCATGGCACGGTCGATGACCTCTGGCTTAAACAGCCGCATGAGCTCATCCTGCAACGACAGGTAGAACCTGGACTCGCCCGGGTCACCCTGACGGCCGGAACGACCACGCAACTGGTTGTCGATACGGCGGGACTCGTGACGCTCAGAGCCGATGACGTAAAGGCCACCGAGTTTCTCGACCTCTTCGTGCTCGGCTTTGGACTGCTCCTCGTATCGGGCAAGAGTGGTCTTCCACGCGGCTCGGTAGGCCTCTTCATCCTCCACCGGATCGAGTCCTTTGTCACGAAGGTCCAGCTCAGTGAGGAATTCTGGGTTCCCGCCCAGGATGATGTCGGTACCACGGCCAGCCATATTGGTCGACACCGTCACAGCTCCCTTACGGCCAGCCAGAGCGACGATCGCAGCCTCAGACTCGTGATGCTTGGCATTCAGCACCTTGTGAGGAACACCAGCGCGTTTCAGCTTATCCGAAAGCAGTTCTGACTTGGCCACCGATGCGGTACCGATCAGAATCGGTTGACCGGCCTCATGTCGCTCAACAACGTCAGAGATGATGGCGTCAAACTTGGCATCCTCGGTACGGTAAATGAGGTCTTTCTGGTCTCTGCGGATCATAGGCCGGTTCGTCGGAATCGGGATGACGCCCAGACCATAGATCTTTTGGAACTCACTCTCCTCGGTCTTGGCAGTACCCGTCATTCCGGCGAGCTTGTCGTACATACGGAAATAGTTCTGCAGCGTGATCGTTGCGAGGGTCTGGTACTCGTCCTTGATCTCGACGTGTTCCTTGGCTTCGAGAGCTTGGTGAAGACCCTCGTTATAACGCCGTCCTGCCAACGTTCGACCAGTGTGCTCGTCGACGATGAGGACCTCGCCGCCAATGATGACGTAGTCCTTGTCGCGATGGAAGAGTTCCTTGGCCTTGATGGCGTTGTTGAGGTACCCGATAAGCGGAGTATTGGCCGACTCGTAGAGGTTTTCGATGCCGAGCCGTTCCTCCACCACACTAATGCCGTGTCCGAGGACGGAGACGGTGCGCTTCTTCTCGTCAACCTCGTAGTCAACGTCACGTTGAAGTTTCGCGACGATCTTCGCGAATTCCGGGTACCACTGCTTGTTCTCCTCAGCAGGCCCGGAAATAATCAGTGGGGTACGAGCCTCGTCAATGAGGATCGAGTCGACCTCGTCGACGATGGCGAAGTGGTGGCCGCGCTGCACACAGTCACTCAGCGAGCTGGCCATGTTGTCGCGCAGGTAATCGAAGCCGAACTCGTTATTCGTGCCATAGGTGATGTCAGACTTGTACGCCTCCTTGCGCTCCATGGGGGCCATGTCGGACAGAATCGCTGAAATCGTCAGGCCCAGGAAGTGATGTACGCGCCCCATTTGCTCGGACTGGATTCGAGCCAAGTAGTCGTTGACGGTCACGACGTGGACACCCTTGCCGAGCAAGCCCTCTAGGTAGGCAGGTAGAAGACCGACAAGGGTCTTACCTTCACCGGTCTTCATCTCAGCAATATTGCACTGGTAAAGAGCCGCCCCACCCATAATCTGCACATCGAAGTGACGCTTGCCGAGCACTCGCTGGGACGCTTCACGCACCGTTGCGAAAGCCTCTGGGAGCAACCGATCCAAGCTCTCACCATTGTCGAGACGTTGACGGAAGTCGGCAGTCTGGCCCGCCAACTCGTCATCGCTCATGGCGACGTAATCCTCCTCGATGCTGTTGACCTGGCCAACAATGCGGTTGAGTCGGCGGATGATCTTGCCTTCACCGGCGTGCAGCACGCGATCCATGAGGTTCACAGGGAGGGTCCTTCAAGGAGTAGACATCGTGTCGTCCAAGCCCATGCCGGACGAGCGGCCCAGTAAAGCCGCCTCCCCTATCCTAGAGGGTCTGTGGCCAAACCAAGAACAACGGTTTTCCGCCATGACCACTTGGGGGGTGCAGATCCTCGTCGTAACCCTCCTTTTTCTGACCACTACGACCAACGATTCGGCGGCGGTACGGATAATCCCGCACCGCCGCCGATGTCGCGTCGTGACGATCAAAAATCATTCTTTGTCGAGATCCAGATGGATCACGCCATAGTTATAACCCTTCTTACGTCGATAAACGACGCTGGGTCGCTTGGATTCCTGATCGAGGTAGAGGAAGAAGTCGTGTCCGACCAGTTCCATCTCGTCGAGAGCCTGGGCAAGAGTCAGGGGTACGGCCTGGAAGACCTTTTCCTTGACATAGATGGGGCTGTCCCCGGTAACTTCCACGTCACCCGCGATCTTCCTGGTGGCAAGAATCTCGGGAGCATCATCGGTGCTTTCCTCGGGCGGGACGTCCAGAACCTGCGAGACACGCAGTCCACGGCGACTGCGACGACGATCAGCAGCCTTGACGAGCTGGGTGCGGAGTCGGTCGGCTGCCATGTCAAAAGCAACCATCTTGTCCTCTGCCTGCCCAACGGCTCGCACTACCGGCCCCTTTGCCCGCAGTGTGATTTCGCACGTCATGGCCTGATCTTTGGGGCCCTTGGTGCCCTGGGCAGTGAAAACCACCTCAGCGCGCTGGACCCGGTCCCTTAATTTCTCGACCCCGGAGAGCCTGTCCTCGACCTGGGTGCGCACGTCGTCACTGACGTGGCAGTGCCGTCCCGAAACGATGACATCCATGACAACCTCCTGTGGTGGGGTTCGCATCGGTGTTTCCGACGCTGATACACAAAGCACGACCGTTCGCCATCCCCCTGGCGGAGGTCAGAGCGTCAATCGGTCGTGCCATGCATTTACGCTAGCCCATAACAGGGCCTCACAACAGGTATTTGGCAAGGTTCAACGCCAGTCAACTCATCATGGTCATGTCCCGATACTGTCACGGCCATCTCATTGGGGTTGCAGCGTCGGCAAGCACAACAACCGACAGCACTGTTCGGCCCGCTTGGTTCAAAGCTCGGCAGGCCTCGTCAATCGTTGCCCCTGAGGTACGAACATCGTCAACCAAAATGACATCTCCCTCTCCTGCCACAGCCCTCATTGATCCGCTCTGATTGGTGCCGCGATCCTCATCACGGACTTCAAGCTGATCGGCCACCCGTCGAGTTCTATGCAGCACCTGAGCGAGCGAAGCATTGCCAGCGCCCAAGGCCCGAAGAGCTGATCTCGCCATATCCGCAGCATGGTCAGCACCTCGTCGCCGCACTGCCCTCGCCGATGAGGGCACCGGAACGACGTCGACGTGGCCGGGGGCGGCCGCTATCGCCGGAGCAAGTCCATAGGCCAGCCATTGGCCCAGTTCGTCGGCTAACCATGTGGCACCACGATCTTTGTGAGCTGTGACGATCCCAGGAACGGGACCGTGATAACCCATACAGGCAATGACAGGAGGCGGGCCATCAGTAATGACCCGTGGAGTTGGGTGAATTGCGCTCCGACAGGCCGCGCACACACCGACGCCCGGCTCTCCACAGCCCGGACAACATGCCCCCAGCAGCAAGTCGGCCAAGCAATCGAGTGACTTCACAATGAACCAGTGTCGCGCGTCATCGTGGTCTTTCGGAAGAGTCAAGCTGTCATCGCGACTGCACTAGCCCCTTGCAGAATCTGGCGCCACCGGAATCTCTCCTCGTGACGAAGGAGCTTTCCGTCCGCAGTGAGTACGACAGCTTCGGTTCCGGTTTTCATCGGTACTGCTACCACGGATTGCACATCCGTTCCGCTGAGCGGCCCCATAGAGGTCGCCCCTGAGCCATCGACGATCACCTCATATGGTGCCGTCACCCCAGCCTTTATTGCGCTGCCCAGCAGGCACAACCGGGTTTGAGAAAGCCAGGCGACGTCGGTGATCCTTGACAGATTCGCGTCTGATGAGGACAGCGGCATATCGACGATGTGGCCGAGATGGACGACGTTATCCTTTCTGGAAAGCAGGCCGATACCCAGTCCAGACTTCTTCCCGTGCGTGAGGACCAGGGCAACACGGATGCCGTCGGGTGAGACGCTGAACGACGTCACTGTTCGGCCCCCAAGGTCAACGACGGTCGACAACCGGGTTCCGTCCGGGCCAACGACGATGAGTGTCGGATCGATGGTCGAGAATGTCATCACGCTGTGATCGACGAGAATTTGCGGACGGAGCAGATGTTTCCCTGTGGCAATGACATCAGTCTGGGCACTGCCTTCCCGCCATGACAGCAGTGATCGTCGATCTGCCGAGACGGCGCGCCACACTCCACCTGGGTCACTCACAGTGGCACCGGGCATGGCGAATTGAGTCGAGGCAACAGCTGATACGCCGGTCTTCGGGCGGGCATTCTTACCCAGTGCTCCGGGCATGATCTGAAAGGGTTGCCCGGATGTGTTGACACGTCCCATCTGGCCCTTGACGACAGCCACAACGGTCGGGGAAACGGCTGTAGGAAGCGGTATGAAGTCGGCGTAGAGATCTGCCGACACGGTGTTGTCCTCAGCAGCCTCAGGGAGGGGCAGCAAAGACCCACCTGCGGTGAATCGGATACGCGAGATAGCCGCGAACCCGCTGAGGGTCCAGCTGACTTGGCTGGCCAGCAGCCGACGCTGAGCCTCCGAGAGCTGAGCAGCCGACGCGCTCAATGGCACAGTGACGACGCCTACTGCGTCAACTGAGGTCGTGCCGAGGATTCTCACTTCTGATGGCAATGCCGTTCGAAGTGCTGGTTTCACGTGTTCCGGCACTCCTGCCGCCATCGCCCTGAGTGCTGCGTCAGGGGTGGCCGCCAAACTCGGCAGGTGAATGATGTCGGGAACCAGACGGTCCACATCGGCAGCCAAGAAATAGATCGGAATCGTCGACCACGCGCGTTGGAAGGTGTATTGCGAGACCAACAGCCCTTTGGGCGGGTGGGATATTCGCCATTGCCCCGCTTCTTGGGCCATGCCGAAGTCATGTTTCAGGGTTTGGGAATGGGCCGGGTGATAGTGACCGTCGCCATCAATCGTCCCAACGATTGGAGCCTGGAGAGAGGCCGTCGCCACCGTGCTCGTCGGTTTGTGGTTGGTGGCCTCATAGATGGTTGCTCCGGCATGGGGATCCCAGCGGTCCGCCATGTCTTTCGTGAGGTAGGCACGGGCGACGCGATAGTCGTCGCGGGCGCTCATCATGGCTTGCAGAAAACCGCCTACCACAAGGTCAATTGACGCTCCGTCCGCAGGAGGCTCGGGAGCGACATCAATCCCCTCCCGTTGAGCAGCAGAATCATTGGGATTGTCAACACGCTTGACCGGTCCCGTGGATGGCACCTCGGCGCACCCTGCTAGCAGGAGGGCGGCCCCCGACAGCACCGCGCGGCGTGTGGGACGCAATGTCATCGCTCCTCCATTGACTCGGTGTCGCCGACATCACTCGGTGCGGCTGGCAGAGGGGATTCGACGATGACTCCGTCAGCCTCTCTCGGAAGGACAAGTCGGAAAAAGGCTCCTTGGCCGGGACGTCCCCACGCCGTCAACCAGCCGTGGTGGAGCTCGGCGTCCTGACGAGCAATAGCCAGGCCAAGACCACTACCTCCCACGGTGCGTACTCGGGAGGGATCTCCACGCCAGAATCGACCAAACACTTTGTCTGCCTGCCATGGCTCGAACCCGACTCCATGGTCACGAACGGCAACGCCCACAGCACAGTCGTTGCCGACAACGGTCACCTCAACGGGTTTTCCCTCGGCATGTTCGACAGCGTTCGACAACAAGTTTCTGATGATCCGGCTAATGCGTCGTGGATCGACTTCAGCGGTCTGAGTTGTCTCAGCGCTCAGTGTGATGGGAACTCTTAGACGTTCTGCAAGCGGAGTCACGTCGGTAATCTCGGCACGCACGAGCTCGCTAATGTTGCAGTCCTCCAACGTCAGCTGGGCAGCGCCCGCGTCATACCGGGAGATCTCCAGCAAATCGGCCAGCAGAATCTCGAAGCGTTCCATCTGAGTTCGCATCAGCTCCACCGAGCGTGCCTGGACTGGGTCGTCAGGATCGGCCTCAATCATGTCGGCGGCCATCCGCATTGTCGTCATGGGGGTGCGTAACTCGTGAGAAACGTCCGAAACGAACTGCTGTTGCAGCGTCGACAACCTCTCCAATTCGCCAATTCGCCGATCCAACTGAGCTGCCATGTCATTCATCGACCTGGCAAGGGTCGCGAGCTCATCGGTTCCCCGCACTGCCATCCGCTCATCCAGCGCCCCGCCAGCCAGTCTCGAGGCTGTGATCGAAGCTTGTCGAATAGGTTGAGATAAATGACGCGTCGCGACATAGGTTACAAGCGCAATAGCCAAAGCCATGAGGGCTCCGACACTGATGACGCTGCGGCGTAGCAGTTCGACGGTAGCAACCTCCTGGGTCTCGGGAAAAATGAGGTAGACCGGAATGGACTGGCTGGCTCCAGGGGACCATAGGGTGGAGCCGACGACGATTGCAGGAGCGTCAGGACGCAGGTGATCGGTGTAATGAACTGTGGTCGGCGCAGTCCACATACCGTTGGACTCCCCTACCTTCGCGGTGAGCTCAGCGGGGACGGAGTCCGGCGAGACTCCTTGGGAGATGAGTCCGGAAACAGGCCCCTGAATGAGAACGTGATACTGCCCAGACTGTTCTGCGGCGTCGTCGGCAAGTTGATTGAGAAGCTCGTAAAGGGAGGCAGTTCTCAGATCGGTGTCGCGCAGCTGACCTTGAATACGGTTAATTGTCGTGGTCGTCTCCGCAATGGCTGAAGCGCGTTTTGCCTCAACGATTCCTGCGGTGGCTTGGCGCATCAGGAAAAACCCACCGACGATAAGAATGACCAAACTGCTCGACAACGTGATAATCACCATGCGCAACGGCAGTGATGACCACCACAGTCGCCGTGGTCCAGCAAGCCAGGATGTTAACCAACTAGGGCGTGGGCAGCGGCCAGCACGCCGCACTCGGGGGATCAGCTCTCCTCCCCGGGGGCACTAATGCGGTATCCGACCCCACGCACGGTCACGATCATGCGCGGGCAATCAGCGTTTATCTCCACCTTTGAGCGCAGCCGCTGCACGTGAACATTCACCAAACGGGTGTCAGCATTACTTGTGTATCCCCAGACGTCTCGAAGCAGGGTTTCTCGGCTGAAAACCCTGTTGGGATGCTGAGCCATCGTCACAAGCAGGGAATATTCCAGCGGCGTCAAGGAAATCTCTTCCCCACCGCGCTGCACGACATGGGCCGCTGGGTCGATAGTCAGGTCCCCGACGCTGATAATTCCGCCCTCATCGCGTTGCGGAGTACGCAGACGGGCACGAATACGGGCAACAAGTTCAGCAGAGCGAAAAGGCTTTGAGACGTAATCGTCGGCACCTGCTCCCAACCCATGAACGACGTCAGTGGTGTCAGAGCGTGCTGTCAGCATGATGATCGGGATCCCGGACTCACGTCGAATGTCGTGACAGACATGGATGCCATCACGTCCTGGAAGCATGAGGTCGAGCAGAACAAGTGCAGGTTTGCACTGTCGGAAGATGTTCATGACGTCATTGCCGTCGCCAACCCATACAGTCGAGAATCCCTCTTTAGCAAGGACGAGCTGAAGCATCTCGGCCAAGGCCGGGTCGTCATCCACGACGAGAATTGGCCCTTGCTCATCGGTCGCACCCACCACAGACCTCCTCACTCATTCCCGGATGATCGATATCGTAGCCCTCAGTGACTTGTGCCCATCGATCAGTTCAGGGCAGGGGTATCTGTAGCAGTAGCGAGCATAGCTGCTGCGCCGTTTTGGCGGTGCAGGACGGCTCGCCACAGACCTCGTGGCTTTGAGGAAAAGACATCTTCCGGGTGCGCGATAGCTCGAATCCAGTCACCGCGAATGAGTTCAGCCTCAAGCTGGCCCGGACCCCATTCCGCGTATCCAGCAAAAATCCGGATATCGGTGAACGCTCCCTCCACCAATTCGGTCGGGGTGTCCAGGTGGAGCAGGCCAGTCATGCCTTGGACCCGTCGCCATCCCGGCGGCTCCTCGCTAGACCGCTGCACACGGGCAAGACAGATGGCTCCACTGGGAGACATCGGGCCTCCAAGGAAAAGGTCCTGCGGTGGAGTCGTCAGATGAACCCAGCCCGGTAGTTGACGACGGAGCGTTCCCGGGGTGCACGGCTCATTGACGATGACGCCCAGTACTCCATCAAAGGCTACGTCAATGAGGTAGACAACAGACTCGTGGAAAATGCCCTCGTCGATCTGGCGACTTGCCACCAGCAGGTCGCCTGCCTTGAGAGGATTCGCGAGTCTCACGACACCCATTGTGTCACCCGCGATGGCGGTTTCGCGGCGTGGTCGACAACGAATCGTCACATCGTCGCGAAAAGCGCTGACATTGCGGTCACCACGTGTTGCGCGTTCACCAAGTGTTCCATTTATGCCTTAGCAACCCGCTTCGTCCTTTGCCTCAAGTTTGATATGAGTTATATTAAAGACACCCGTTGACATGTCAACTGTGAGGATTTCCATGACTGCTGATTCACGCGCACAACTCCTGGCAGATCTTGACCGTCGTGCCAGTGAGACCGGACCCGATATGATCTCGTGGCGGCACCACTTACACGCCCATCCAGAACTCTCCAATCGTGAAGAGAACACCGCTTCGTTTATTGCCAAAACTCTGCAACAAATGGGGATAGACGACATCCGCACCGGGATCGCCGGGCATGGCGTGGTAGGCATTTTACGGGGTGGCCAAAGCGGCGACGGTGTCATAGTGTTGCGCGCTGACATCGACGCTCTTCCGGTGCCCGACGAGTCAGGCGTCGACTTCGCCTCGCGGGAGGTTGACCATGACTATCCTGGCGGACCGTTTCCAGTCTCACATGCTTGTGGACACGACTGTCACACGGCCATGTTGCTGGGGGCCATGCGGGTGCTGAGTGAACAGACTGACCGGCTACCCGGCACTGTCGTATCAGTGTTCCAACCGGCCGAGGAAGGCGCCCCAGTCAATGAGATTGGCGGCGCAAAGGCCATGCTTGAGGCTGGAGCTTTGGACGGACTGAACCCGACGATGGCTTTCGGTATGCACGTGCAGCCTCAGCCGAAGGGTACGGTCTCGATCCGTTCGGGAAACCAATTCGCAGCGTCGTGCATGATGCGCATCACGGTTACCGGTGAGCAGGTACACGCCTCAACGCCGTGGGCGGGGCACGACCCGATGCCAGCCGTTGGCGCGATTCTCACCGGGATTGGTCAGATCTACCGTCGCAACGACGCCACTGATCCCATGACTATCAGTGTCGGCCACGTGGAGGACGTCGGCCGGTTCAACGTCGTCGGTGGCAAGGTAACCTTGTGGGGCACCATTCGTTCCCTCAGCGATACCGTCATGGCCCGAGCCCAGCAGCAGGTTCGTGATCTAGCTGAGGGCAGTGCCGCCGCGATGGGGTGCCGCGCCGAAGTGGACTTCCTGCAGCCTGTGCCTGCTGTAACAAATACCCCAGAATGGGTAGAGGCAGTCACAGGGTCTTTAACCGATGTCGTCGGTGCAGACAATGTTTTTGAGCCACATCCCACCCTCGGCTATGACGACGTGTCTGAATTCATCAATGCGTTCGGCGGCGTCTACGTGGGTCTCGGCGTGCAAGACACCCACTTCGTCGACGGGCAGCTCCAACCGGTCGATGGCGGACGAGGCGGAGTGCCTAATCACCACCCCGCCTTTTACGCTGATGACGAGACGCTCGTTACTGGCGTGCGACTGCATTCCCATGTCGCCGTCGATCACCTGTGGTCACGTATCTAAGTTGCAAGGTTCCACCGGCAGCGTCAGATACGTCTTCCAGCCAGCCACACAAGCGGCGCTTACCTGTCGGTCGAGCACGACGTCCCCACGATTTAATATTCCATTTTGTGAGTTCCTATGAAATCACAACATGTACGTCAACCCATACACTGACAATTCGTAACCCCTGAGCTGCACGGCAAGAATCCTATCCGCCACACGACTTTCACGATACACAAGAACACGACTTACACGACGCATGAGAAAAGGAGGACACAATGAACAAAAGAGAAAGGATTGAAAACTTTCTGGCCAGTAAAGAGGTTGATAGAGTTCCTGTTGCTTTCTATCATCACTTTTTAGATAGCCGTATGCTTTTCAATATGAATCTGGGTCTAACTAAGTCCAAACTTTTCGAAAGAAATATCGAGAGCCACCGCAAAGCTTTGGCAAATTTTCACCCTGATCTCTTAAAAATCATGAACGACTCTCTCATGATTATGCCACTGAAAATGGCTAAGGTCAAGCATGCCTCTGACTTAAAGACTGTCCTCCCTCAAGGAATCAACTCCCGCTGGCAAAAGAAGTCAATAGAGCTAGCCATGCGAGTAAAAGAGATATATGCCAATAGCGAAGCACCTATACTCTTTACAAGCTTCGGACCAGCCTACATCCTCCGGTCCAATTTTGCCCGTATCGGCAACCTTATGATGGGTAACTCCTTCATGGAAAGCAAGATCAAGCGGCTCATAGCTGAAGACGAAGCTGAGTTTAAGGCCTGCGTCGACAGGATTTCTGAGGAAGTAGCGAACTTTAACGATCGACTGTTTAAAGAGGTCGGTATCGACGGTATTTACTTTTCCGTCAACAATCAAAACGACTTCTTCCCGCCAGCACAATATCAACGAATAATATCCCCCGCTGATAAATACATCTTAGAAAGAGCCAATAAAAACTCTTCGATGAACGTTCTCCACATCTGCGGATACATGGGGAAGCCAAATCACCTAGACACCTTTTCAGACTATGAAGCCGCTGCATACAACTGGGCTGTCCACGCAGAAGGTGTTTCCCTCACCGAAGGCAAGAAAATCTTCAACGGAAAGCCCGTATTCGGTGGATTCGAGCAAAATGGCGTCATTGCCAAGGGGACTCGAGAAGAAGTTGAAGCCGAAGTGTTCAGGATTCTTGATGAAGCGGGTCAGGTCGGCACCATGCTCGGCGCGGACTGCACCGTTCCTACCAACATTGATGACGCACGTCTTAGTTGGGTACAAGATGCCGCTGCCGCATACGCCAAGACGCACTAAGCGTTCACGCTCGTGGGGTTGTTGATGATGACGGGACCACGTAGAGGCAGGCCGTTCGTTGAATCAACAGTCAACAACCTCATGAAGCACAGCTATGAGAGCCTCATCTGCGTTGCTTGTCAGGAAACATAACTAAACGCGAACTCAGTCCTCACCGAAATAGACTTCAACGCTTCCTTTTCTGGTTACTTAGACGTTCATTTTGATACATGGCTCTAGGTGGGTGCAAAAGTCGTGAGGGTGGGTGCAGAACCCGCGAGGGTCGGTGCATGGGGACACTTCGCTTATGTGCGCTGGTTTTCCCTGATGCCTAGGTGCGCTTGCCTCTTGCTCAGACGGAAGCGACTATGGCTCCACCGAGACTAAGTGACGTGGATCCACGGCATAGATCGCTGGGTGTCAGGCTTTGAAGTGAATCTCGATAGCGCCGTCAGCGATGACGGTGGCGTGGTCGACGAGGGTGTGCCATAGGTATGGGGTGAACTCGATGCTGGTTGGGTCGAGGGTGGCGAGCTGTTCCTTGTAGTAGCGGTAGGCGGCTTGCCGGTTGTCGAGGTCGCTGATCTGTAGGTCGGTGGTGTCGAGTTCGGCACGCACCGCCTGGTCGACCAGCTCGTCGACCTGGTCCCGGTTGGCGAGGAGGTGGTGGACGGCGTCGAGGAAGGCGGTAGTGATGTGTTCGTCGCTGACGTGCGGAGTGCTGCACGGGGTGGTGCCTGCGTATTTGTGGTTGCACCGCCAGATGCGTTTTTTCGTATTTGGTGCCTGAATGCCAGGTTTTCGAGCCGTACCAGGCCCCGCACTGGGCGCATCTGATTTTGCCGGAGAAGCTCCGTTGCCGGGAGGAGGAGCGTCGCCCGGTGGCGGGGGCGGCGAGTTCTGCTTGGACGAAGTCCCACACGGCTGGGGTGATGATCGGCTCGTGGTTTCTGTTGACGTAGTACTGGGGTACTTCACCTTGGTTCTTGACTTGCTTCTTGGTGAGGAAGTCGGTGATGTAGGACTTCTGAAGTAGCGCGTCGCCTTTGTATTTCTCGTTGGTGAGGATGCTGCGCACGTGGTGGGCCGACCAGTTCGGGTTCCCGGATGCGGTGAGATGGCCTTCGGCTTGGAGTTGTTTTGCGATGCCGGTCAGGGAGCCGCCGTCGAGGTAGAGGGTGCAGATGTGGCGGACGAGTTTGGCTTGTTCCTGGTTGATAACGAGGTTGCCGTCCTCGCCTCGCTCGTAGCCGAGGAACCGGCTGAACGGGACGGTGACTTTCCCGTCGGCGAAGCGTTTCCGGTGCCCCCAGGTGACGTTCTCACTGATGGAGCGTGCTTCCTCCTGCGTGAGCGAACTCATGATGGTGATGAGGAGTTCGCCTTTGGCGTCGAACGTCCAGGTATTCTCCTTTTCGAAGAACACCTCTATTCCGGCGTCCTTCAACTGGCGCATGGTGGTCAGAGAATCGACGGTGTTGCGGGCGAATCGGGAGACACTCTTGGTGACGATCAGGTCGATCTTCCCGGCTAGCGCGTCGGTGACCATGGATTGGAATCCGGCGCGGTGTTTGGTGGTGGTGCCGGTGATGCCTTCGTCGGTGTAGATTCCGGCGAGCTGCCATCCGGCGTGGTCGGTGATGTAGCGGGTGTAAGTAGTCGACCTGCGCCTGATAGGAGGTCACTTGGTCCTCGTGATCGGTGGCGACGCGGGCGTAGCCTGCGACTTTACGGATCGTGGTCTGTCCCAAGGGTGTGCCGGTGTGTAGGCGGCGGGTGGCCAGGATCGCGGTGATGGTGCGCGCCATTTAGCGTTCACTCCGCTCGGCGCGGAGCCTTTCGGCTTCGGCTTTGGCGACGGCCCGGTACTTCGCGAGAGCTTCCGGAGGGGTGGATGCGCTGCGACCGTCGATGCCGAGTTTGCGGGCATTGTCCCAGCGGACTTTGGCGAGTTCGGCCCAGGCGGCTTTCTTCGCCGGGGTCCAGGAGGACTTCTTCAGGTTTGGCCGCCACGTATGACTACTGGTGGTGCCATCGGTGTAGTGGAACGTGTAGTGGTCTTTCCCGGCCACGTCGATGTGGTCGATGGGCGGTGAACACGTCGTCGTCGAACTCGTCGATACCGAGGATGGTGGCGATGAAGGTCTTGAGGGCGGTGTCGGAGATTTCGCTGGTGCTGCAACTGGTGGCACGTCCTTTCTTGCGTTCGGTGCAGATCCAGTGTTCGGTGGTGATTGAGTTCTGGGTGCGGGGCTTGCGGGCGGTGCGCACGAAGGAGCAGCCGCAGGCGGCGCACTTGATTTTCGAGGTCATCGCCACCGTGTCGATCGACCAGTTGGCGCGTGCCCCCAAGTCACGGCGGCGAGCGATCTCGGCCTGCACTGTGGTGAACGTGCCGTGGTCGATGATCGCGGGGATCGCCCCTTCGACCAGGTACATGGGATGCTCGCCGGTGTTGCGCACCGCCCTGCCGGGTTTGCCGTCCGGGGTCGCCCATTGGCCAAGCAACAGGTCGCCGGTGTAGGAGGGATTTTTCAGGATGTGACGCACCCACTCGCCGGGCATCTTGTTGCTGGCTAAGTGCGGAACACGGCCATCGGTGATGAGCTGTGCGGCCATCGCCTCACACGAGGTCGGCAGCATGTAGTGGGCGAAAATCCACCGCACCACCTTCGCTTCGTCTTCAACGATCTCGACGTCGGTCGCATCCGGGGAGTCTGTGTAGCCGTAGAGGTGGAAGCCGTTGGCTTTGCCTTGCTCGAAGCCTTTCCTCACCCGCCATTTCACGTTCTGGCTAATCTGCTCGGACTCGGCCTGGGCGAAGGAGGCGAGCAGGGTGAGCACCAGCTCCCCATCAGCGGAGAACGTGGAGATGTTCTCTTTTTCGAAGCGAACCTCGACGCCGAGGGTTTTTCAGTGCCCGGATTGTTTCCAGCAGGTCGACGGGTGTTGCGGGCGAACCGGGAGATCGACTTGGTCAAGATCAGGTCAATCTGACCGGAGCGGGCAGCGGCGAGCATGGCTTGGAATTGGGGCCGGTTGGTGGTGGTGCCTGAGATACCTGAGTCGGCGTAGACGCCCGCATACTCCCAGCCGGGGGTGGATTGGATCAGCTCAGAGTAGCGGGAAATCTGTGCCGACAGCGACTTTGGGGTGCGGTCGTTTTCCATCGAGATGCGGGCATACGCCGCGACCTTCCTGGCCCGTGCACTCTGGGGTGGCGCGGTGACCCGTTCCATCCTTGCCATAGATTTTCCTTGTATGACTAGGGGTTTTGTATCGTTTGCACGTCTATACATCACTCTGATCGGCCGTGAAGTCAACCAAAAGACGAATCAGCCAGGAGAGGGATCCCTTCATAAAACCTGTCAAACACACTTGACGTAAAGCGTCTTTGACATTAGGGTGGTGGGTGTTAGAGCAGATCAGGAGAATGGAGCCCATCATGGAAGAGGTAACTACCAAACAACCAACGTGGGGGTATGTGCGCAAAACGAAGATTCCAGCGATCTTCCCGGCGGTGCCCGTAGGGGCGTTACTGGCGATTGGTGCCGCCGTGTTCCGGGTGGCAGTCAACCCGACTGGCCCGTACCGATGGGCGGCGGTGGCGATACTCGCAGCCTGTTTGGCCGGTCCTCTCATCGCCTTGGTGTGGATACTAATCGTTGACCGCTCAAGTCTGCCGGGGGCGACCGCCCATCCAGAACAAGCCGTGGAGCACCACTGGCACTCGCTCGCAGCCACGAACACTTTCCTAATCACCATCGCAGCAGCAGGAATCGGCGCAGCAGTAACATCAGGTAACGTCTCATTCGTGTTGGCAGGAATCGTCGTGTTCGAATTCCTTGTCTATGGGGTTTCCTATTTGTGGGCGAAACACAGGTAAGTCATGAAAAACAATCTCGTCACGCTCCGCAAACAGGCCGGCTGGTCACAAGAAAAACTAGCCGAACTACTCGGAGTCAGCCGCCAAACCGTGATCTCCATCGAAAAAGGCCGCTTCGACCCCTCCCTGCCCTTAGCCTTTACTATCGCGAAAACCTTCAACTGCAAGATAGAAGACATCTTCACCCCAGACGACGCCTAGACCCCATCAGGTAGCACATCATCAATAAACCAGATGCGTTTCGGTACGGCTCTGCCGGTTACGATGCCCCAGCAGTTCACCAGATCTGATAGTTCACCGAATATAGTCAGGTCGATTTGCCTGCGGGTCAGTCCCAGGTGGGCGAACCCGATATAGGTCACACGGGTAAAGATTGCATCGTCACTATCTATTAGGTGTCCTTTTCCTTGGTTTGCCCTTTTGGGTCTGGGGTCTCGGTCATGATTGCTCGCCGGGTGCCGCGTTGGAGTGCCTGAGCGATAGCCTCTCGATAGTCAGCTAAATCTGCTGGCACAGTTAGTAGCTCAACCACACACCGAAAACTGGATTGGCACGGCTCTGAGCTGTGACATAACCTGAATGGCAACATGACCGGTTCCGCTACCCGCCCAGGTGGGAGTCCAGGGCCGGTCTTCGTTGTTCTCAACCAAGGTCACCGGGGTGTTGGAGCCGCAACCGCAACCTGCGCCTGCGGAATCACCTTCCAGTTGACTCCCGGAGCATCGATCGAGCTATACTTGACTCAATCGTTCAGCCCGCCTCGACTTCGGTCGGGAGTGGGCTGGATCTCTATTCAGGGTCGGAGCCAACATATTGAGCAAGCCGGTAAAACGAGCAGCGACAATCGCTCAACACATCGATCTGCTACGTTCTCGCGGTATGCAAGTCGATACCGACGTCGCATCCCAATGGCTTAGTTTCGTCAGCTATTACCGGCTATCAGCGTATTGGTATCCTGCCCGACACGTCTCGGCACACGACGTACGCCAAGATACGTTCACACCGGGCACTCGTTTCAGTGATGCTGTTGCGCTTTACGAAGCAGATCGCAAACTACGTGCACTTGTACATGACGGAATGGAACGCGTCGAAATTGCGATGCGCACCCGCATAGGGGAAGCGCTGACCGCAACCGACCCACTCGCTTACACCGATCCGCAACGGTTTCGCCCGACGTTTAACCACACGAAATGGATGACGACACTCGACAAACGCATCAACCGTGCAGGCAGAAACAATGAAGCAATCAAGCATTACCGAGACTCCTACGACAGCCAATACCCGTTTTGGGTACTAGCTGAGGTGCTCGATTTCGCTGACATTTCACGCCTTTACGAAGGATTACCGGCATCTGACCAGCGAAAAATCGCCGAGGACATGGGACTCATCACCGACTTGACAGCACTGTCGAAAAACCAGCAACGCAAAACCAAACTCCAATCACCGCTCGTGCGATGGATGGAACAACTGACTATCGTCCGTAACTTCTGTGCACACCACGCCAGGCTGTGGAACAAATCCTTCGCCCCGGCACCGACGGCAGCATTACGAACGCTCCCGCAATTCGCGTCGCTGCCCCTCGGGCAAAGCGGACAAATATTCGGTGTCCTCACTGTTATGGCGGGTCTCATCCGCGTCACATCTCCAGGAACAACCTGGCCAAACAAAATCAGCAGCCTCATTAACAACGAGTTCTTAGCAAACCCTCTTGTCAACCCCACCAGTTTGGGCCTACCAGAAAACTGGAATCACAGCTTCTAACTGTTAATCCTTACGATAAAAGTCGCACTCATACCCGTCAGCCGCGAGCGGTAACCCCTCCGCCCAATCTGGCACAGTAGCCATGAGAGCACAAATCTCGTCCACGCTGGCGGTGGTGGTTTCGACGACAATCTCGTCGTGGACGTGCATCACGATCCGATGCTTACCATTCGCGACGTGGTACATGCCGTAGACGAGCAGGTCGCGGGCAATGGCTTGGACGATGTTCTCTGTAACCTTGCCACCATAGGTCTCCAGCGCGCCCCATTTCCGTCCGGTACTCGTACCTTCGTAGAGGATCGAGGTGCCGCCGAACTGGTTCTCACCAAGCCGGGGCTTCACGTAGGCGAGCCTGCGCCCGGATGGCAGCTCGATGAAGAAGATCCCGGACTCGACCGTAAATGTCAGTGGCCCGACACGTGTGGGCTGGCGGGTAGAGATGACTTCAATCGCAGCGGAATTGATCTGCGCCCACAAGTCGACGATGTTGGGGTTCGCGGCTCGCCACGCGTCCACAATGGGTCGTAGCTCGTGTCCGGCTAACCCCATGCGCAAGGCTCCCATGGCTTTCAGCGCACCTACCGATCCGCCGTACCCGCAGGCGAGAACCGCGATTTTACCTTTCTGGCGCAGCTCGCTGTTGACGCCGTGTTTGTCGACCGGTATACCGAACATTCTGCTCGCGGTCTCGCAATAAAGATCCTTACCATCGCGAAAGGCTTGCAGTGTGGTGGTTGCGCATATCCAACCGAAGCAGACCTCAAGAGCCTTCAAAAATTCTTCCCAGAAGCCAACCTGACCAAGCTCGTAAAGATTGAAAAGTTCCACACCAAGATCCAGACAATCCTCAGCAAAGAACTCCAAGAAGCACTCACGCAAGTAACTCAAGCGCTCGAAGAATACAAAGGCCAGAAAGCTCGGCTAATTTCTCAGATGGACGCCATCCCACCCTCCAAAGCGTTCACACAAGAGTTCCTTGACGCATATACGTCTCTTGACCGCAGAATCAACAAACTGCAAGACGAAAACGACGCGTTCGATAAACGCGCCAAACTTCAAAAAGAGAAACAAGAAGCGAACCACCGCTATCAAGAACAGCTAAACACTGTGCTAGCTCAAATCGAAATTGTCATCAACAGCCAGATGGAGGCGATCAACGACGAATTTACTGGAGGATACAAAGGTGCTCAAGCTTGACAACAACGAACACGCACTATTCGGCGAGAAATGGAGCCGAAAGGAACGCCCATGAGAATCCAATACAACAAACTCTGGAAAATCCTGATCGACAAAAACATGAACAAAGTCCAGCTCAAAGAAGCCGCAGGCATCAGCAGCAACTCGCTAGCCAAACTCGGCAAAAACGAACCCCTCCGCATGGACGTACTCATGAAAATCGCAACTGCACTCAACTGCAAAGTCGAAGATCTATTTGAGACAATTCCCGGATGACCACAGGTCGTGACCATCGCACTCAATGCGCATTTACATCTGATCCGTTAGAAGTTTTCGCCTAAAGCTAGGAAAAGAACGACCTATCGGCTAGATGCTAGACGCAGACCACTTTCTATCATCTGGAGTGTTCGAGTCTGCCTGTCCTCCCCCTGCGACAACGGCATCGTGACACGCCGCGATACTTAGTCTTGTTCAGAATCGCGGTAGCCTTTCGCTTGGGTTGCGTACATCTGCGCATATACGCCACAGCGAAAAATTCTCTGGATTAGCACTCAAAAACTACACAAACTTACCGTTGCGCAATCCCTGCAGCAGGCGTCACTCCTAGATCAGGCACAAAACATACCGCCGATCATTAAAAGCAGCACGCTCACCACGAGGCCGATACACATCCTTCAACGCCAACCGACCAAGCCCCTCCACATACTCATCCCTCACAGAGCTCCACAACCCACGAACTACTTCAACACACGAATAGACTCGCCCACCTTATCCAAATCAGCCTTACGAGACTCCTCAAAAAAACCACCAACTACTACAGCCGTATCATCATCAATCTGAATCATATACAAACGAGCAGGAAGCTTATATTTTTTGCTCATCCAAAAATCCATAACTACAGTTTTATATCCATCAATTTCCATTTCAGTATGGCGTGTACCACCACCGCCAACGGTTCCGCCAGTATCAGCCCTAAATTGACCTTCGATATCATCAACAGTTTTTTGCTCAGGATCGTGATTACCGACCACATAATTTAACAGGTTCTCCGACGCATGAACGTTACTCCACCCATGCAAGTAGCCATCAGGATTATCAAAATCTTCAGGATATGCAAACTCTACCAAATCTGCCACAGTATCCGTCACCCAACCCTCAGGCACCTTAGACTCCTCTTTTCCGCCAGCACAGCCTGCAAGCGCAAGCGCACACACAGCCAGCAGGCTCATGATTTTTAATTTCATTGCGATTCCTCTCTTGATGTCTTCAAAATCTTGCATCTGGCGGCGCCCATCCGAGCCAATCTCACCCAAATACTGCTTGGTCTTCACTGAAGAACTTTCAATAGATTGTTTCGCCTTATGATACACAAACCAGGCATCAATCCTTGCCTTTATGCCGGAAATGAAGTAGCTCTGGCTGCACACTAGTCGTTCATGGATTAGTACTCGCAGGACTTTTTGACGCCCTAACCCATACCAATTGACGTAGACCCTACACATTTTGACGATGCTCCGCACAATTTGACGCGCTCAGGCGCTCGAAGCAGGAGGCCACCCACCAGGCAGCCAAATTGACTCCAGTAGAGACTTTTGAACAGCAACCGTGCGTCCTCTGAGCACGTTGCCACTCCCCCAAAACCACCCCTGACAAGACAAAACGCAACCCTTCCGGGCAATACAAAAGGACGCTCACTTTGTATCAAAATGAGCCTCCTAGTGGTGGAGATGGCGGGAATTGAACCCGCGTCCTTGAAAGACAGTCCAGACATTCTCCGGGCGCAGTCGATGCTGTCGTTGTTACTCGGCTCCTGCACTCACATCGACATGGTGCAGACAAGCCCAGTCACGGAAAAGCCCCGTACAGCCCCCGTGACCACAGCTGTACAGCAAGCCTTCTTAACGAGGCCAGACTCCGGACGGAAGGCTACATCCGGGCTGACCCTTCGATCGCCGATCAGGCGGCGAGAGCGAAGTCAGTGCGAGTGTTCTCGGCACTTATAGGTTTCCAAGGATCGTTAACGAGTTGACCTTGGGTCCTCGGCCCGCTTCTCCTGGAACAACCATTCCAAGTCGAAACCAGTCATCCCCTCTATGGTGTTGTACCGGCTAAGTTTATCTCAACATTGCCCAGTCATGGAACCTGTCCGCCAGCGGCGATCTTCAACGTCGCACCGCACCAGAAGTTCACACCGTTCACCCCCTCGCCAGCCGTCGCCTTGCGACGTCTGCCATGTGTTCATGCACTGATAAGCGAACTGTCGAGGCAGACTGCGGGCATTCACTCCATAACCGCGTCTCAGTCCCGTCCTTGAAATCCACGAACGGCCTGGACAATAGTCACGGCCACCCACACCAGCCCAACCACATCGACGAGCACGCTGTGGCCAAAAAAGAACAAACCCGACAGCACAAGGGCAACACCCCCCAAGCCGAGGAATCCGACCTGGGTAACGAGCTGGCGTGTGACGCTGCGCCGCGCCCAAGAACCCTTCCTTGTCACCCCAACGCCGATGGCCGGACCGATGGGTCCTGCAACAAAACTTGACAGACTACACAGCCCAACGCCCTTCGTCGGTCTGTTCTCGCGAGTGTCAGGCAACGGTGCCCTGAAAGCCTCCGGAACGGATGGTTTGAAAGACGGCAGGTTACGGAAACTCTGGTCAAGTTCGGCACGAGTTCGCGCCAATAAGGCCATTTCGACGCGCCGTTCGCGGTCTGAGTCGTCTATTACCCCTTGGGCGTAAGCGTCGTTGATGTGGTCCAGAACCCTGTCACGCTGCTCGTTCGTCACCCGCAAAGAAGACGTGTCTTTTTGCCACGGGGTACTCATCACGAGACCTCCTGTCCAAACTCACTCAACTGAGCAACAGCGTCGCGCAACTCGGTGATCTGCTCGGCGACACGCACTGGGGCAGTTCCACCGCGCCCACACCGGGAGCGTACTGACCCCTCGACCGTCATGACCTGTCGTACCTGCGGGGTGAGACGCGGATCGATCGCTGCCAACTCCTCGTCAGTCAGATCAGCCAATTCTTTACCTTGCGACTCCGCCTGTCGCACGCATGCCCCGGACAGCTCATGGGCGACGCGGAACGGCACGCCCTGGCGCACCAGCCACTCGGCGACGTCGGTAGCCAAGGAGAATCCCTGGCCCGCCATCTCGGCCATGCGTTCCGTGTTAAAGACCGCAGTGTCTATCATTCCGGTCACTGCGGGAAGCAGCAGATGGAGCTGATCGATCTGGTCGAAGACCGGCTCCTTGTCCTCTTGCAGATCTCGAGCGTAGGCTAGCGGCACTCCTTTGAGGGAGGTCATCAGGCCGGCGAGGTCGCCGATGAGTCGTCCGGCCTTGCCGCGTGCCAACTCCGCGATATCGGGGTTCTTCTTTTGCGGCATGATGGATGACCCTGTCGAGAATGAGTCATCAAGGGTGACGTAGTTGAACTCGCGGGTGTTCCAGATGATGATTTCTTCGCTGAGGCGAGAGAGGTCGACGCCTACCTGAGCTGCAACGAAGGCGAATTCGGCAACGACGTCGCGGGCTGCAGTGCCGTCGATCGAGTTGGGAGCCGATGAGGAGAAACCGAGGTCACGGGCGACGGCTTCCGGATCGAGGCCGAGTGACGACCCGGCGAGGGCCCCCGAGCCATAGGGGGAGCAATCCATTCGGGCGTCGAGATCGCGGAAACGCTGCACGTCGCGCACCAAAGGCCAGGCGTGAGCAAGCAGATGGTGGGCCAACAGCACCGGCTGGGCGTGCTGCATATGAGTGCGTCCGGCAATAACAGCGTCACCAGCCTCCTCTGCTCGACGGGCCAGCACATTGACCAGTCCCAGCACCTCGCCAGCGATACTGCGAGACTCCTCGCGCAGGTATCGTCGCAGCAGGGCAATGATCTGGTCATTGCGGGACCGCCCGGCACGCAAGCGGCCACCGAGATCATCTCCGGCACGCTCCATGAGACCACGCTCCAGCGCGGTGTGAACGTCCTCGTCATCAGGACTGGCAACGAATCGCCCGGAAACGACATCTTCTTCGAGTGTGTTGAGGGCCTCGATCATGCCCTGGTACTGGTCATCATCGAGCAGTCCGGCGGTGTGGAGAACACCGGCGTGAGCCTTGGAACCGGCGATGTCGTGGCGTGCCAGCCGCCAATCAAATTGAGTCGACACGGACAGGGCGGCCAATGCCTCTGACGGCCCACCAGAGAAGCGTCCACCCCACAACGCCATCGGACGGTCAGGGCTGTTCTGGGTGTGGTCGTGCGGTTCAGTGGTCACGAAGAACTCCTCACTCGGGTACGTCGTTGTAGCTTACCTACCTCCGCACCCACTCCCGTCAACCTGTCGCGTTCCACAGGAGGTGTCAGGCTGTTACTGAATCGATGAGGCTTGGAAGGGCAGCAACGAAGGTCTGAGCTTCTTCCTTGGTGAGAATGTAGGGAGGAGCAAGTCTTAGTGTCGATGGATTGGCGGCATTGACGATGAATCCAGCCTCGCGGGCTGCAACAACAAGGTCCGTAGCGATGGCGGAGTCGAGCTGGACACCGATGAGGGCACCTCTCCCCCTGACCTCGGTGACGCGCGGATGGCAGTGTCTTAAGGCTGTCGTCAGGAAGGCCCCGATCTGACGGACGTGGGACAGCAGATCCTCGGACTCGATGGTGCTGATAACCGACAACGCGGCAGCACATGCCAGCGGATTCCCGCCAAAGGTGGTCCCATGCTGACCAGCAGTAAGGATTCCAGACACGTCGGGTCCGAAGGTCATCGTCGCCCCGATGGGGAATCCTCCGCCCAGGGCTTTGGCAAGGGTCATGATGTCGGGAGTGATGTGAGCCTCACGGTGAGCGAACCACTGACCGGTACGTCCCATTCCGCACTGCACCTCGTCGACGGCCATCAGGACATTGTGCGAGGCCGTCAACTTGCGAACCTGCTGCAGGTATTCGACCGACAGCGGCACAACCCCAGCTTCTCCTTGTATCGGCTCGACGAAGACGCCGGCTACGTTCCCCCTGTCCAATTCGACGGCGAGAGCGTCAGAATCCTCTGGAGAAACGAATGTGACGTCGACCGCTGAGGGCCCAAAAGGCTGACGGTAGGCGATCTTGTGCGTCAACGACAGGGCGCCCAGGGTCCGACCGTGGAAGGCATGTTCAAGCGCGATGATTCGACCGCCAGGTGTGCGAGCGAGACAGATCTTGACGGCGGCCTCATTGGCTTCAGTCCCTGAGTTCGACAGAAAAACCGCCGATCCCTGCGGTGCATTGGCCAGCGACAAGAGTTTCTCGGCCAGGTCGAGCTGTGGCCCGGTAGTGAAGAAGTTCGACACATGAGCGAGTGTGGCGGCTTGGCGGCTGACTGCCTCGACCCATGCCGGGTGGGCATAACCCAAGGCATTGACGGCGATACCGCCTAGCAGGTCAAGGTATTCCTTGCCGTCGCTATCGACAACGACGCAGCCGTGACCGTGTTCCAGACACATCTGGGGGCTACCGAATACGCCGAGCAGGCTGTGACGGTACCGCCCCTGCCAAGTGTTAGACGTCTGGTCGTGAGTCATTGGCTTCCTTTCAGGCGTAGTCATCACGGCGTGCCATGGTTCCGACTCCCTTGGTGGTGAAGATCTCGAGCAGCAGCGCGTGTTCAATCCGCCCGTCAACGATTGCTGCACTCGAGACTCCCCCGTCAATCGCGTCGAGGAGAGCTTGACCCTTGGGTCTCATGCCTTCCCCTAGTCGGGGAATCATGGCGCGTAGGTCCGTAGCCGAAATCTCCGATATGAGGGTGTGGGGGTCTGGCCAGGTGCCATAAATGCCGGCCACATTGGTCAACATGACGAGTTTTTCGGCGCGTAGAGCCTGGGCGATAGCCGTCGCAGCGGTGTCGGCGTTGACGTTGAGCACCTGCCCTGTCGGGCGGCCAGCCTCGTCGACCTCAGGACTTACCGGGGCAATGACGGGAATCTGCCCCCGATCCAGCATGGAGTTGATGAGCTCAGTGTTGACGTCAACGATGTCTCCAACCAGACCCATATCGATCTGTTCCCCGTCGACGATGACTCGTGACTTGCGCGCCGACAACAGCCCAGAATCCTCCCCGGACATCCCGGCTGCCAGAGGTGCGTAGGTGTTAATCCGGTTGACCAGCTGACGTCCAACCTGGCCGACAAGTACCATCCGGACGACATCCATCACTTCTGGGGAGGTCACGCGCAATCCATTACGAAACTCCACCGGTGTCGCGGATTCGGCCAGCATGGCGTTGATCTGAGGCCCGCCGCCATGGACGACGATTGGACGAATACCCACCGACGCCATGAAGACGATATCGTCGGCGAAGGCCTGCTGTAGACCGGGATCGACCATGGCATTGCCGCCATATTTCACGACCACGGTCCGGCCCTGGAACCTTCTAATCCAAGGCAGTGCTTCCACCAGCACCTCAGATTTCCGCTGGGCCGAAAACTGCGAGTCGTTGAGAGGAATGTCAAGAGCGAGGGTCATGATGTGTATGCGCTGTTCTCTTCGACGTATTCGTGGGTCAAGTCGTTAGTCCACACGGCGGCCTCAGCCTCACCGGCGTGTAGTTCGATGTCGATGTGTACCTCGCGCGAACTCATGTCGACGAGATCTCGGTCGTCGCCAATACCCCCCGATCTGCACACCTGAATGCCATTGACCGAGACATCCACTGCGTCAGGGTCGAAGGGGGCGACACTCTCTGGTACACATCCGACAGCTGCCAGGATTCGTCCCCAGTTGGGGTCGTTACCGGCGATGGCGGTCTTCACCAAGTTGGATCGGGTGACTTCACGAGCCACTGCCACGGCCGCCTTCGTGGTTGTCGCACCGCGGACCGTCACCTTGACGTCGTGGTGAGATCCCTCGGCATCGGCAACCAGCTGCCGGGCCAAGTTCGCACACAGCTGCGTCAGAGCACAGACCAAGTCCTCCTTGGACATCGTAACCCCAGAGGCCCCGGACGCCATCGCGACCACAGTGTCATTGGTCGACATACAAGCGTCGGAGTCGACTCGGCTAAACGTGACCTCGCAGGCTTGGGCCAAGGCATCCTGAAACTCTTCAGCATCCACGACGGCGTCAGTGGTCACGAAGACGAGCATCGTTGCGAGCTGGGGAGCCAACATGCCCGCACCCTTGGCGATTCCGCCAAATCGTGCACCATTGTTCTCCACGGTGGCCGTTTTGGGAACGGTATCGGTCGTCATGATGGCTCGTGCCGCCGACTCGTCAACGACATCTCCCTTGCCCAGGGAGCTATGCGCAATCGCAGCACCCTTGAGGATTGACGGCATATCCAGGCGCACTCCGATAACCCCCGTTGAGGCCACAACTACCTCATGCGGTTCGCAGCCAACTAGGGCAGCGACATATTCGGCTTCACGCTTGGAGTCGGCCAGCCCGTCATTTCCAGTACAGGCGTTGGCAACAGCCGAGTTGACAATGACTGCACGTGCCTTGTGATCGGCAACAACCTCACGTGACCACCGCACGGGTGCAGCACAGACACGGTTGGTGGTGAACACTCCGGCAACACAGTCGCGCGGACCGTCGTTGATGATGAGGGCAAGATCGGGTACTGGGGCGTTCCGCAGCCCGGCACGAATACCACGAGCGCGAAAACCTAGCGGAAAGGTAACGGACATGAATACTCCTGTCAGGGGTTAAGGCCAACCATGGGCAGCCCCTGAGTTTCAGGGAGTCCCAGGGCTAGGTTGAGGCTCTGGATGACGGCGCCCGCAGTTCCCTTGACGAGATTGTCGAGGGCGACGATGACGGTGGCCAGACCGTTGTCGAGGTCGCCGGCGGCAGTGATATGTACCAGCGCTGACCCAACGACATCGTGGGTATCGGGGTGGGTGTCGGTGACGTGAATGAGCGGCTCATTGTCATAAACCTCATGAAGCCGCCCCATAAGGGTCTCGGTCGAGCACTGCGACGGTGCGGTGCACACCGCCAAGATTCCCCGGGTCATCGGTACCAGGACAGCACTGACGCTCAGATGCGGGTCCTTGGCACCGGAAGTGCGCAAAGACTGCATGATCTCGGGAATGTGACGATGAGCATTACCGACGGAATAGGGGTGGGCTCCCCCGCTCATGCGGGAAAACGTGAGATCTGGACGACTCGACTTCCCGGCTCCCGAGGTTCCGACCACCAGGGTCACTGCCGTCTGAGAGGTGTCCACGAGGTTCACCAGCGGCGACAGCCCAAGAGCAACGGCCGAGGCATTGCAGCCGGGGCCAGCAATCCGCGTCGCGCCGACAAGATTGCTGCGCTGAGACCCGCCGCTGGCCAACGGAAGTTCTGGGAGACCGTAGGTCCAGGTACCGGCATGATGACCGCCGTACCAGCGCTGCCAGTCCGACGCCGACGCCAGCCGGAAGTCCGCACCAGCATCAACAATGACAATATCCGGGTTGACCGTGCTAAGACCGTTGGCGATCTCTCCGGAAGCACCATGAGGAAGGGCCAACACAACGGCGTCATGACGTGCCAACCGGGTGACGTCAATCTCGCAAAGAGTTCGCTCCCCCGCTACCCCCGCCAGGTGCGGCATCGCCTGAGCCACCGAGAGGCCAGCTTGGCTGTGCGCGGCAAGGTCCCCCATCCTCAGCCCAGGATGTCCCGCCAGCAGACGCACCACCTCAGCTCCGGCGTATCCGGACGCCCCGGCTACGGCGACGTTGAATTCTTTTGCGCTCATGCGCATATTTATACACCGGATCGTATGTTTGGCCAACTCACATTCACGATGTGACTACAACACGACCGCCACCACACTGAGAGTGCGGTGGCGGCCTTCACCACTTCAGCGCTTGCGATGACGAAGGCGATTCGCCAACGCCCGCTGTGCCTCACGCTTGGCGTCGCGCTCCCGAATGGCCTGCCTCTTATCCCACTCTTTTTTACCGGTGCCAACGGCGATCTCGACCTTGGCGTACCCGTCCTTGAAATACAACTGCAGCGGAACGATGGTCTTTCCGGGGCCGTCAACCTCTCTGGAAAGCTTGGCAATCTCACGTTTGTTGAGCAGCAACTTGCGCTTGCGCATGACGTCATGGTTGCGCCACGTGCCGAAGGCGTATTCGGGAATGTGGAGGTTGTACATCCACACCTCACCGCGCTCGTCAACCTGCGCAAAAGCGTCGCTCAACGTGGCTTTGCCTGCGCGCAAAGACTTCACCTCGGTGCCCTGCAGAACGAGTCCAGCCTCCCATGTGTCACCGATGGTGTAATCGTGGGTAGCCCGACGGTTACGCGCAACGACTTTGACTCCCTGTTCCCTGGGCATGGCAGACCTCCTTCAACACAGGACATTCCATCCTATATGGAGAAACTCAGACCCTCAGATACTTCTTAGTCACGATGTAGGCCGGTGCCGCAGATAGCACGATCGCCACCACAATCATCCAGGCAATCGACGTCCACACCTGAGGCCAGCCAATCCACGCGACCGTCGTGATGGAGTGAGCCATCTTGCCCATGACAACCAGATCGGCACCCACAGCAAGGGTCAGACAAGCCAGCAGCGCTCCAATGAGCCCCGAGATGAGAGACTCGAGGAGAAACGGCATGAGGATGTATGTATTTGACGCCCCCACCAATTTCATGATTCCCAGTTCGCGACGCCGGGCAAAAGCGGCCATCCGCATAGTATTGCCAATCTGCAAGGCTGCCGCAACGAGCAAGAGCACCGACATCCCGAGTGTCACCCATTTCAGGGCATTCATCCACATGAATATCGGGTCCAACACGTTGTGCAGATCGACGACTGACTGCACACCAGGCAGACTTTGCGCCTCCGTCACAACTGCCTCATAGTTCTGCGGATCGACAAGTTTGACACGGTAGGAGTCCTGGATAGTGTCCTCAGTCAGAACGTCCCTCACCGGAGAGTCCGCGTAGATCCGCTGGTACTCCTGAAAGGCTTCACCCTTGGACTCGTAATAGACGTGCGAAACTTGCGGATTGCTCTCCAATGCCTGACGAATGGCGTCCTTCTGGGCCTGAGTGGCAGCCTTCTCTCCCGAGCATTGTGCCCCTGAAACACCGTCGACACACAAAAAGACCGAAACCTCGACTTTGTCGTACCACTTGCCCTTGAGCAGATCGACCTGCTGGTTGGCAAGCAAGGCCGCCCCGAACAGGGACAGGGAAACCCACATCGTGACGATGACGGCCAGGGTCATCGTCGCGTTGCGGCGCAGTCCAGACCATGTCTCTCGCAAGGTGTGACGCATATATGTCCTCGTTCTGTCTGGTATCGGGGATGTCAGGAGTTACGGTAAACGCCCTCGTTCTCGTCTCGGACGACGTGTCCGGAGTCGAGTTCGATGACTCGTCGTCTCATTTGGTCAACGATCGTCGGATCGTGAGTGGCCATGACAACCGTCGTACCCGTGCGATTGATACGATCAAGGACCTTCATAATGCCCACAGCTGTATCAGGATCAAGGTTTCCGGTCGGCTCATCGGCAATGAGGATTTTCGGACGGTTCACGAAGGCGCGCGCCAGTGCAACTCGCTGCTGCTCACCACCGGAGAGTTCGTCGGGCATCCGCTTCTCCTTGTTTTCCAGCCCGACGAGTTCCAACGTCTCGGGAACGACATTGCGAATCTCTTTGGTTGGCCTCCCAATGACCTGCATCGCGAAGGCGACGTTCTCATAGACGGTCTTGCCCGGGAGTAGGCGGAAATCCTGGAAGACTGTGCCGATCTGCCGACGCAGGGCCGGCACTTTCCACGACCTCAGCTGGTTGAGGTTTTTGCCAGCGACGTAGAGGGTTCCTTTCGTCGGCCGGTACTCGCGCAGGATGAGCCGAATAAAAGTCGATTTGCCCGATCCGGACTGGCCAACGAGGAAGACGAATTCTCCCTTGTCAATATCGACGTTGACGCCGGACAAAGCAGCCTGGCTCTGTCCGGAGTAGGTCTTCGTGACGTTGTCGAAGGTAATCACGTGTGTCCCGTCAGTCTGTCTCGTTCTTACGGCGCCACCGGATGCCAGCGTCAATGAAGTCGTCGATGTCGCCATCAAAGACTGCCTCGGTATTGCCAACCTCGTAGTTGGTGCGCAGGTCCTTGACCATCTGGTACGGGTGCAGCACGTAGGAACGCATTTGAGCACCCCACGAATTGCCCTCGGACTTCAGCGAGTTCATCTCGGCTTCCTGCTCCTCACGAGCCTTCTCCAGCAGCTTGGCCTGAAGGACTCGAAGGGCAGCAGCCTTGTTCTGGATCTGAGATCGCTCATTCTGACAGCTCACCACGATGCCGGTGGGAAGGTGGGTCAGTCGGACAGCCGAGTCAGTGGTGTTAACACCCTGCCCACCCGGGCCGGAGGCATGGAAGACGTCGACGCGCAGGTCCGACTCGGGAATGTCAACGTGGTCGGTCTCCTCGACGACAGGCAGTACCTCGACACCAGCGAAAGAGGTCTGGCGACGTCCCTGATTGTCGAAGGGGCTGATACGTACCAGACGGTGTGTCCCCTGCTCCACCGACAGGGTTCCGTACGCAAAGGGAGCATGGACGACGAAAGTCGCTGACTTGATACCCGCCTCTTCAGCATATGAGGTGTCGAGGATTTCGACCTTGTAATCGTGGCGTTCAGCCCACCGTAAGTACATCCGCAGCAGCATTTCGGCGAAATCAGCTGCGTCGACCCCACCAGCCTCAGAACGAATCGTCACAACGGCCTCACGCTCGTCGTATTGGCCAGACAACAGGGTACGAACTTCGAGGGCGTCAATCTCTTGTCGAAGTTTAGCTGTCTCGCTGGTCGCCTCTTCCAGAGACTCAGAGTCCTCGTCCTCAGCGGCGAACTCCAGCAGAACCTGAACGTCCTCGATCCGAGAACGAAGCCGAGCCAGACGCTCAATTTCAGCTTGCAGGGCAGACAACCGGGAGGTTACCCGCTGAGCGTTTTCCTGGTCGTCCCACAGGTTGGGAGCGGCCACCTGCTTTTCGAGATCCGCGATCTCGGCCTTCTTGGCTTCGGGGTCGAGGACGTTTTCAATCGAGGAAAGGGACGTGTCGAGCTCCTCGACGGTCTGCTGAAGATCTACCAATGCCACGTCGATCAACTCTACAGGGACACAACGACAAGTCCGCCGTCACTGGCCCGGATGATGCAGGCATGTTCCGGCCTCGATACACTTGCACGAGTTCGCGACATTCTTGTGACTCGTTAGAATGAAGCGCCCGGGGCGTATAGCTCAGTTGGTCAGAGCGCCTGCCTTACACGCTGGAGGTCGCCGGTTCGAACCCGGCTACGCCCACCCTTGGTCGCCTGCACGCCAAAACTCATCCAAAAATACTATCTTTAATGCCGGGAACATACATTCGTTCATCTATATTTCGCTCTGTGGCGGACCCCCCCATTCCGGTAGTATGAGCATTCCCGATGTTCATTAGCGAATAAGGAACCCAGATGACACAGTCGAACCCCCCCCAATGGCCCAGCCAGACCCCTACGAATGACGGACGCGACTCGTTCGGACAGCCTTCAACTGGCAACCCTTATCAGGTCCCGGACCCTTACTCTCAATATAACGATCCCTCCGGCCAAGACCACCGCAGACCGCACGTGAGTTTCGGCCGCGCCATCAAGCTCTTCTTCAAGAATTACGCTGTTTTCCGTGGCCGGGCCTCGCGCTCCGAGTATTGGTGGACCTTCCTCTTTTTGGTACTGGTTTCATCCGTCTTGGAGGCCATCAACGCCGTCACGGCATCTCCAGGACACGAGTCGTCACTGTATCTGGTCCTGTACGCTATCTGGGGTCTGGGCACGCTCATCCCCTCATTGGCGATCCAAGTGCGCCGCCTGCACGACACCAATCGCTCTGGTTGGTGGGTACTTATCAACCTCATCCCGCTCGTTGGCCAGATTTGGATACTGATCTACTTCCTCCTGGATTCTCACCCGGATGCATGGCAGACCTACGACAAGGAGCCACTGCCTGCTACTGAGTGATACATCAGGTGTCTCACAACTACCGGGGTCCACACCACATGGTGTGGACCCCATATTTGATTGGTCAGGCCTCGGCCTGCAGATGTGCCAGCACATCGTCAAGGTCGTCAGGGCGTACCAGCACCTCGCGAGGCTTCGACCCTTCTGAAGGACCGACAACATTGCGGGTCTCCAAGATGTCCATGAGACGACCGGCCTTGGCAAATCCGACACGCAATTTGCGCTGCAACATCGACGTCGATCCGAGCTGCAGCTCCACGACGAGCTTGGCCGCCTCGAGCACAAGCTCCAGATCATCGCCAATATCCTCGGCAACCTTCTTCTCGGCTGTCGGGGCAGCGACGTCATCGCGGTAGTGGGCCTCCATCTGAGACTTCACGTGAGCGACAACCTGGTGGATTTCAGAATCCGACACCCAGGAACCCTGCACACGTACAGGCTTGGACGCTCCCATCGGCAGAAACAGTCCGTCACCCTGACCGACCAGCTTCTCAGCACCCGGTTGGTCCAAGATGACTCGAGAATCCGTCATTGAGGAGGTTGCGAAAGCCAATCGCGACGGGATATTAGCCTTGATGAGGCCGGTACACACGTCAGTTGATGGACGCTGGGTGGCCAACACCAGGTGGATGCCGGCGGCTCGAGCCAGCTGAGTGATACGAACGATGGAGTCTTCGACATCGCGCGGGGCCACCAGCATCAGATCGGCCAATTCGTCCACCACGACTAGCAGGTAAGGATACGGGGCCAGCACCCGCTCGGAACCAGGCGGAGGAGTGACCTCTCCTGCCATCACAGCCTTGTTGAAATCCTTGACGTGGCGGAAGCCGAAGGCGGCCAGATCGTCGTAACGCTGATCCATCTCGCGAACCACCCATTGCAAAGCCTCAGCGGCCTTCTTGGCGCTGGTGATGATGGGGGTCACCAGGTGAGGAATCCCTTCATACTGAGTGAGTTCCACTCGCTTGGGATCAACAAGCATCATGCGAACCTCATCAGGGGTAGCTCGCATCATCACGGAGGTGATGAGGGAGTTGACGAAGCTCGACTTACCAGAACCCGTCGCGCCTGCCACTAATAGGTGGGGCATCTTCGCGACGTTCGCAATGACGAATCCACCCTCAACGTCCTTGCCCAGCCCTACAACCAAGGGGTTGTGATCGCTGCGGGCCTTCGAGGAACGTAGGACGTCGCCCAGGGAGACGATCTCCTTGTCCCGGTTGGGAATCTCGATACCGATCGCTGACTTACCAGGGATGGGCGACAGAATACGCACATCCGGAGACGCCACCGCGTAGGCAATATTCTTACTCAATGCGGTGACCTTCTCGACCTTGACAGCAGCCCCGAGCTCCACCTCATAACGAGTGACCGTCGGGCCACGCGAGTATCCAGTGACCTGCGCGTCGATCCCGAACTCGTCAAAGACCGACGACAACTTGGACACGACGGCGTCAGAGGCCTCAGTACGAGCCTGTGGCACCGTGCCGGGACGAAGAAGTTCAGAAGCGGGCAAGGTGTAGGCGATGTCACCGGACAGCTGCAATTGCTCGACGCGAGCCGGAATCGGCTGGTGCGCCGGCGGTTCGAGATCAGCGTGCTCGTGAACGGTAAATCCCTGCGGCAACCCGGCACTTGTGGGTTCCTGGGCCACTTCGTTGTCACTCCCACGTTCGGGGGCCGCAGAACCCTTCTGAGAGTCCGAGGACGTTTCGTCGACGATCTCAGCGTCAAAAATAGCGTCGAGACTCTCATTGGTGCGCTCGGCGCTGCTCTTGGACCTCTTGGAACGACGATCCTTGACAGGGGTCATCTGCTGCGTGGCAACCTCGTCGGGATTCATATCGACCAGGGTGTCTCCCACCAGCGGGCTGTCATAGGCCCGTCGAGACTCGATCTCGCGAGGGTTGACGACTGCTCGGTGGGAGGCACTGCGGACTCGCGCTATCCAGTCGACGAGGGGGCGGCCCACGATGAGCAGAATCCCCAGAGCCGTCACGAGAATGAGCAGAGGCAATGCGACCCACTTCGTCAGGAGATCCGCCAGCAGGCTCGAAGAAATGTAACCGAGCATACCTCCGGCAGAGCGGACCGCCTCAGGATGATCTGGACGCGGAAGTCCGTGGGCAATGTTGATGACTCCGAGAAGGCCGAGGAAGAAACACACCCAACCCAGCACCTCGCGTCCACCTGTGCCGTTGGTCGCCGGGTGACGCAGGATGTGCCACATCATGGCCAGACCCAACAATGGCAAGGCGTATGATAACGACCCAAAGATCGTTGCGACCCCCATTCGCAGACCATTGCCGAATCCACCTGGAAGATCGAACCAAAATCCGGCAGCGATCAGGGCAGATAGCACCAGCAGCACCAGACCTGTGCCGTCTCGGGTCACTTCCGGCTCAGTTGGACGTCCACCAATGCTGCGGACCATGGTCCCCAGTCCGCGCGCAATACCCGACCAGGTCGCCGACAACGCTCGGGCCACCGGATTCGCGGAACTGGGTGCACTCGGTGGCGTCGACCTGCTTCTCGAACTGGTCGACGTCTTTTTGTTACTTCTGTTCGAGCGTGTTCCCGAACTACGCGACGATTTCTTCGCCGTCGTATTTCGGGACCGAGCTGGGGAAGACGCACGAGTCGCCATGTCATTGACGTTATCAACCATGGCAGCCACCATCCGGCAGGCGAGGCGGAGAGTCAGATGATTAAGGCATATCGCGCCGTGGATGTGAATGCCGTGGTCATCTCAGGACTGAAAATGCGTCCAGCCTCGCTCATGCTGCCATGGCTGGCCATCGACGAGAACCGTGGGGTCGCCCATTTCGCCGGGAGGAAGCACCCGTCCGATAACCGTCCATCCCTGCGGAACAGTGCCGGGAGTGAAGGTCGCTGCCAGGGCATGATCCTCTCCTCCAGCGAGAACCCAGTTGAGCGGATCCATGCCGGTTGCCATACCGACGGTGCGAACCGATTCCTCGATGTCAAGACTCGAGGTGGTGATGTCGATGGCGAATCCAGACTGCTCTGCAATGTGACCCAGATCGGCCAACAAACCGTCTGAGACGTCAATCATGGCGTGGGCACCAGCCTCAGCGGCCACTCGTCCCTGCCGATAAGGGACTTCAGGGCACCGTTGGGCCGAAACTGCCGCACGCGGGGAGCGGAAACCGCGGCCGAGCAGCACCAGCCCAGCAGCGGCCAGGCCGAGCTGCCCGATAACTGCTACTTCGTCACCCGGAACGGCGCCGTCACGACGCACTGGAGCCATTCCCGCCGTTTGACCGATGACGGTGACAGCGATACTGATAACCGGACCAGCAGTCGTATCTCCTCCCACGACGCTCACTCCGGCCTTCTCAGCCTCGGCGGCCATTCCCGCCATGAACTCTTGGGCCCAGGAAGCCGCCAGATCTCCTGGCGCAGAGAAACCGACAACGAGGGCGACCGGGACAGCGCCCATCGCCTCGATATCGGAGACATTAACAGCGACGGCCTTCCGGCCAACATCACTCGCTGTCGACCAGCGGCGACGGAAATGTACCTCTTCTACCAGGACATCGGTAGATACCACGGCAGAACCGTCAATCTGGAAGACAGCACCGTCATCCCCTGGCCCAAGAGTGACCGCCCGGCTCATGGGTAGATCCTTGACGAGGGCGGAAATGAGCGGGAACTCCCCCACCTGGGAAATGGTCGTCGTGGTGGCCATGGGATCTCCTTGAGGGCTGGTTGTCGATAACACGCTACCGTGAAAGCGTGCCCATCCATCATGCAACCCGATGTGCCGCCCTGCTAGCTGTGCTGGCTGGCACGGCGGCGTGCTCAGGCCAGCAGCCCATTGCCCATCCGTCTCCCAGCGGTTCGGCCGCTGCCGGATGTCAGGCTGTCATGGCTGATCTGCCTCAGACGGTTGCCGGGGTGGGGCTCGAGGATCACGATACGACGGTGGCTACCTGGGGTGACCCGCGCATAGTGCTTCGTTGTGGTGTGGACAAACCTTCTGCGTTGGAACCGACCTCTCGCTGTGACGTCATCAACGATGTGGGCTGGTTCGCCGAGCAGATCGAGGAAGGCTGGCGATTCACGACCATCGGGAGGGCCGGCAACATCGAAGTAAGCGTTCCGGCCATGTATGCGCCCGAAGCCGACGCCTTGGTTGATTTGTCAACTGCCGTCAAAAAGATGCCGGTCGTGCGCCCCTGTCAGTAATCAGCCCTGTCAGTCATCGACCCCGCCGGTAATCAGCGAAGTCCAAGTGGGCGTTCTAAGGCCAGTTCGATGAGCTCGCTGACGATTTGGGCGTAGGTCATGCCACTGGCTTGCCACATGAGGGGGAATCCCGAGGTTCGGGTGAATCCGGGCATGGTGTTGGGCTCGTTGACGTAGACGGCGCCGTCCGAGGTCACGAAGGTGTCAATACGGGCAAGTCCTTCGCAGCCAAGAACCCTGAACGCCTTGGTCGCTACTTCCTGGACGCGAGCGCGGGTCTCGTCGTCGAGCGCGGCTCGTGGCTGGACAGACGCTTTCTGCTCCCCGGTGAGGTACTTGGCTTCGAAGTCGTAGAACCCGTCGGGGTCATGGACGACGATTTCACCCGGTACCGAGGCTCGAGGAACAGCCCCGTGGTGGCCATCGAGAATGGAGCACTCGATTTCTCGGCCTACAATCCCCTGTTCGATGAGGACCTTCTTGTCGTGCCGTCGAGCCATCTCGATGGCAGCTTCCAACCGGTCGGGGCTTGCCACTTTTGAGATACCAATGGAGGACCCGCCACGGGCTGGTTTGACGAACAGCGGGTAGGTCAAACGGGAGGCAGCCTTAAGGACACCATTGCGATCCTCTCGCCACTCGTGGTCGCGCACGACGATATAGGGTCCTACCAGAACCCCAGCCTCAGCCAGGATCATCTTGGTGAGGTGCTTGTCCATGCAGTTGGCACTGGCCGCAACACCACACCCCACATAGCGCACCCCAGCCATCTCCAACAGCCCCTGGATGGTGCCATCTTCACCGAAAGGTCCGTGGAGTACCGGGAAGACGACCTGGATGGGGTCGGTATTGCCCTGGGTGTCGACAATGCAGGCACCTTCTGGCATTTGTGTAACCGAAACCAGGGAACGATTCCCCACCTCCACGACCGGAAGCTGGCCGGTGTTAGGCAGATCGAGGATCTCGTCGACCCCATAGCGTACCCAAACCCCATCAGGGGTGATCCCCACACCCGAGACGTCATATCGGTCCCGGTCAATCGCAGCTACCACGTTTGCCGCTGACAGGCAGGAGATCGAATGCTCCGAACTCATCCCACCGAAGATGACAGCAACGTGGGTGCGATTCATGTGAAGTCCTTTCGCTATATCGGCATTCCAGCCTACCGACCCACCATGTATTGAGGGTCGGCGACTGGCCGCGCAGGACAACCTACTGGGACAACCTAGTGAGGCAACCTACTTGGGAACCCGCGTCCCCTTGCGGATGTCATAGCGGTCCGGAGGCGGCAACTCATCGCGAGCGCGAGCTACCTGGGCGTCGATGGCGTCCATAATGCGATTGGTAGCTTCTCTGGCCGCCGCGAAATCTTCACAGCCATGCAGATCAGACAGCTCAACCTCAGTCCCGCAGTACAGCTTCATGGTCTTGCGGGGCCACAGTTTAGGGAAGGTCATCTTCTTGTATCCCATAACCTCTTGAGGACCCCACTGCCCGATCGGGATGACGGGGACCCCGGTCTCTAGGGCCAGCCGCGCTGCACCTGTTCTCCCCGTCATCGGCCAGTGCAGGGGATCTGCAGTGATCGTGCCTTCCGGATACATCACCACCGTCATGCCTTTGTCCAGAGCAGCCTTGGCGTAGTCGAGAGCCTTCGCCGGATTCGGGCCTTTGCGGTCCACCGGGATTTGACCGGTGGCAGAGGCCCACCACCCAACGATCGGCACTGAGAACAGCTCCCGCTTGGCCAACCAGTGTGGCCAACGGCCATGAGCAATCAAGAAGGCTCCCAACACGACGGGGTCGTAGTTAGAGACGTGATTGCTGACGATGAGGACTGGCCCTGGTCCGGGCAGATTCTCACCACCGTGATGGTCGAATCGCGTCAAGGTACGGGCCAGCGGGCACAGCACCCGCGCACCCATCCGGAACGCGTGACCAGGGGTGTCGGCTGGATTAGTCACGGCGGGCAGCACCACGGTGTCTCTCCTAAGTGATACGGACTAGCTCACCTTATCGGCTTGCGTCGGTTTCACCGGGTCACAATGTCGTCGGCAGGAAGGATGGTCGACGAGCCTCGTAGGCGGCGATGTCGTCGGCGTATGTGAGAGTCTCGCCAATGGCGTCCAGGCCGGAGAGCAGACGTTGACGGGTAACGTCGTCGATCTGGAATGGATAGGAGGTGCCGTCAGGTTGGCTGATCGTCTTGTCCTCGAGGCAGACGGTGAGCTCCTCCCCAGGTTTCTGTTCGGCGAAGTCCCACAGCTTTTCCACGGTCTCGGGGTCCACCTGGGCCAACAGCAGTCCGTTGTTTCCGGAGTTGTTACGGAAGATGTCGGCAAACCGAGATCCGATGACGACTTTGAATCCGTAATTCTGGAGGGCCCAGACTGCGTGCTCTCGGGAGGATCCGATCCCGAAATCGGGCCCCACGATGAGGATTGATCCGGTGCGCCACGGCTCCTTGTTCAGCACGAAGTCGGGCTCCGAACGCCAGGAAGCAAACAGGCCGTCCTCAAAACCGGTGCGGGTAATGCGCTTGAGGTAGACCGCCGGGATTATCTGGTCAGTATCGACGTTCGCCCTTCGCAGCGGGACGGGAACTCCGGTGTGGGTGGTAAATGCGTCCATCTCAGGCCTCCTGGGCAACGGGTGACAGATCGGCAGGGCTGGCAAGCCGTCCGATGACAGCGGTGGCAGCAGCGACGGCCGGTGAGACGAGGTGGGTTCGTCCGCCCTTGCCCTGACGACCCTCAAAGTTGCGGTTCGAGGTGGAGGCGGAACGCTCTCCTGGTGACAGCTGGTCGGGGTTCATTCCCAAGCACATCGAGCAACCAGCCCCGCGCCACTCGGCTCCAGCCTGGGTAAAGATCTCGTCCAGACCTTCTTCCATGGCCTGCAGACGTACTCGGGCTGACCCAGGGACAACGAGCATCCGAGTTCCCTCGGCAATGTGGCGTCCCTTGAGGACCTCGGCGGCCAGTCGAAGATCTTCAATACGACCGTTAGTGCATGACCCCAGAAAAACGGTGTCAATGGCGATATCGCGCATCTTTGTGCCCGGGGTGAGGTCCATGTACTCCAAAGCCCGAGCGGCTGCGCTGCGGTCCACCTCGTCATGGAAGTCATCGGCAGCCGGGACAACTCCGTCCAACGGGACCCCTTGACCCGGGTTCGTTCCCCACGTCACAAAAGGCGTGAGCTGAGAGGCGTCAAGGTGAATCTCGGCGTCAAAAGTAGCGTCATCGTCAGTGCGCAAAGTGCGCCAATATTCGACTGCCTCATCCCACTGCTTGCCCTTGGGGGCGTGCGGACGGTCCTTGAGGTAAGCGAAGGTCGTCTCGTCGGGGGCAACCATGCCGGCGCGAGCTCCCCACTCGATCGACATATTGCAGATGGTCATGCGGCCCTCCATCGACATCTTCTCGATGGCCTCGCCGCGATACTCCACCATGTGGCCCTGACCGCCCCCGGTACCGGTTGTGGAGATAAGGGCCAAGATGAGATCCTTCGGAGTCACTCCTTCCGGAAGCTGCCCATCAACCGTCACCGCCATCGTCTTCGGCTTCACCTGAGGCAGGGTCTGAGTGGCCAGCACGTGCTCAACTTCACTGGTGCCGATACCAAAGGCCAGCGCACCGAAAGCGCCGTGAGTCGAGGTGTGGGAATCACCACACACGATCGTCATGCCCGGTTGTGTGAGGCCCAGCTGAGGCCCGATGATATGTACGACACCCTGGTCCACGTCACCGAGGGAGTGCAGAGGCACGCCGAACTCAGGGGCATTCTTTCGCAACGTCTCAACCTGAGCCCGCGAGATCGGATCGGCAATCGGTTTGAGAATGTCAAGGGTCGGAATGTTGTGGTCTTCGGTCGCAATCGTCAGATCTGGGCGACGAACCTTACGGCCTGCCAGCCGCAGTCCGTCGAAGGCCTGGGGGCTGGTCACCTCGTGAACAAGGTGAAGGTCGATGTAGAGAAGATCGCGCTCCCCGTTCTGTCCGTGTCTGACAACGTGGGCGTCCCAGAGCTTCTCGCTCAGCGTCCTCCCCATCGCACTTTCCCTTTCATTACTTGTCGGCTTGTGAACACTGCTACTGTGACGTCATCAGCTCCGCCACTTGGCAAGTTCCCATTCTGACTCGACGGCCAGGATTTGGAACGCTAGTATCGCCATATGGACGAATCAAGTGGTGTGGGCGTGCTGGACAAGGCTGCCCTCGTATTGGCTGCCTTGGAGACGGGTCCAGCGTCCCTGGCAGGATTGGTTCAGATGACGGGTCTGGCCCGCCCGACGGCTCATCGCCTGGCCCGCGCGCTGGAGCATCATCGATTCGTCAGTCGCGACCTTCAGGGCCGCTTCATCCTTGGACCGCGTCTCTCTGAGCTTGCCGCAGCAGCGGGCGAGGATCGTCTCTTAGCTGCTTCTGGACCTATCTTGGCCAGACTTCGTGACATCACCGGTGAATCCGCCCAGCTTTACCGCCGTCAAGGCAGTAACCGCGTCTGTGCCGCCACCGCCGAGCGCCCGACGGGGTTACGGGACACCATTCCGGTGGGATCCATCTTGTCGATGGATGCTGGATCCGCAGCCCAGATCTTGCTGGCATGGGAGGATTCTGAAAAGGTTCGCCGTGAGTTGAGCAACTCCGCTTTTTCCGAGGTCACTTTGGCTGCCGTGCGCAAGCGCGGTTGGGCTCAATCGGTGGGTGAACGCGAAGCCGGAGTCGCCTCAGTTTCTGCCCCTGTGCGCTCTCCTTCTGGGAAAGTCATCGCAGCTGTGTCGGTTTCCGGGCCAATCGAGCGCCTGACTCGCCAGCCTGGCCGTATCCACGCCCCTGCTGTGGTTGCTGCCGGTGGGCGTCTCTCGGAGGTGCTGCGTCGCTCTGCCAAGTGAGACCACCGACGTCTTGGTATGCGCCACATCTCAGTACGTGCCGGGTGGAGTTTCCTTTCGATGATGGCCCGGGCAGTCGTGCCGACGGTACCTGCCCATGGGCGGCGTCTCCATCTCGTGCACTATTCGACGCCATCCACTATCTGGGCACGCAATACCTGAGCGCAGTATCTGAGTACCAACGGTGCTGAACAATGCCACGACACAATCCACCACGACACAATGCACAATGACATGACCCAGATCCTCCTGGACCTGGGTCATGCTAGTGGTAGCCCCGAGCGGATTCGAACCGCCGTTTCAGCCTTGAGAGGGCCGCGTGCTAGGCCGCTGCACTACGGGGCCATTCCGGGATCAATTCCCGTCAATTTCAGGAATTGAAACCTTCTTCTGTTATTCCTGGGTCGTGTGAGAACCAGGCTGAGAAACCCTAGCAATCATTCTGTTGCCTTCGCAACTTCATGATTTCGGTCTCCCGAGCTGGGGTACCAGGACTCGAACCTGGACTAACTGAACCAGAATCAGTCGGGCTGCCAATTACCCTATACCCCACTGCCGTTCCACCTTGATGAACCTTAGTGGCGCAACGTCGGAAAACTTTAACTGACTCCCCCTCAACATTGCAAATCAGGACGAATCAGTGATGGTGTCTTACGAGCGACTCTCATGAGGCTCCCAATCCACCACCCGGCCAGGGCAATAGCCAGGAACCCACCAATGTCCCAAGCCGCATCGACCCATCCCATCGAGGTCATGCCCCGAGCCTTCGAGACTCCACCCAAGAAGACTGCATATCCGAAGGCCAACAGGTTGTTGACGACATGGGTCGCCACCCCTGCCTCCAACCCGCCGGTGACAATGACAAGCCATCCTGCAATCAATCCGAAGGCGAATCTGTCGGCGAAAAGCCAGGCATTCTGAGTGCCGTGCATTAAGGCGAAGATGAGGGCGGAGACGATGACCGAGAGGCACTTACCCGCCTTGTCCGGCAGGCTCAAGGCCAGTCCGGAGATGACGTTCATGAGGTAGCCCCGGAAGAACAGCTCTTCGGCAACGGCTTGGAAGGGCGAGGTAATGATGATCGCCAGCAGCCATATCCACCAATCCCTCGGAACCGTGACGTGAGTATCGGCTCCACCCCGCACGAGTAGCTGGGTCAGATTAAGCACAACGACGGCAACCAAAGCCATAATCAGCCCAAACCGCCATCTAATGCCCGGCTGGACTGACGCCACCCATCGAGGCGCACGATGGTTCACGTACCGCGCCAGCATCAACACGACAACGATGAGGCTCGCCAAAGCAAGATGGGTGGCAATGAGACCCCCAACGGTGTGAAAACCAGCCGCCCGCGTGTAGTAAGCGCTGAACTCCTCGCCAGGGTTGCGCTCCAGGAAGAAACCGACTCCCAGAAAGGCGTACAGCAGCCCTGGTACGACGATGGCGTACCCCAGCAGAAGTCCGATCAGGCCGACGAGTCCCGACCCCGGGCCAGCCGAGGAATCAACAAGGGCCCGGGTGTAGTCGACCCCCGGCTCAGGATCGGTCACCATCCCACGGTGGAGCACATCGCGTGAAGACGCCCCTCGAGGGGGAACGGCGCGAGTCGCCATCATGCCTCCACGAGGGTATTGGCCAAAGTTCCGATTCCTTCAACCTCGACCTCGACGCGCTGACCAGGCTCCATCGGCCCGACTCCGGCAGGAGTTCCGGTGAGAATGACGTCACCGGGCAGCAGTGTCATGGAAGACGATACGTGGGAAATGATCTGGGGAATGGTGTGGATCATCTGGTCAGTGTTACCGCGTTGAACCTCCTCGCCATCCAGACGGGTGACAATCTGGCGGTGCGAGGCCTCGGCAACGGAGAAATGGGTCACCATCCAGGGACCAAGCGGGCAGAAGGTGTCAGAGCCTTTAGCACGCACCCAGTGACCATCGGAGTTCTGCAGGTCACGAGCAGTGACATCGTTGGCGACGGTAAACCCAAAGATAACCTCCTGGGCCCTCTGCTCAGGGACATCCTTGCAGATACGACCAATGACAATGGCCAGCTCTCCCTCGTAGTGCAGATTCGAAGACGCAGCCGGTCGAATGATGGCCTCATCAGGTCCAATCACTGAGGTATTCGGTTTGAGAAACAGCAAGGGCGCAGACGGCACCTCGTTACCCAGCTCGCTGGCGTGGTCAGCGTAGTTACGACCGATTCCGATGATCTTGGAACGCGGAATCACTGGAGACAGCAGCCGAACATCGGCAAGATCATGACGAGCACCGGTGTACTGGACTGGAGCCGCTACTGGATCTCCAGTAATCACGGCAATAGTGTCGGGGTGATCTCCGTGGTCGGCGGCGAGTTCGACAATCCCGAAGGCGGGGTCGGAACCAGCTGTCACAAACCGAGCAATACGCATACCTCAAGACTAATGGCGATCCGCGACACAACCGCTGCATCTACAAACCGAGAACGGACTGAGACTGCCATACTTTCCAGCATGACCACCTACTCCGTCGTCGATCTCATCCGCGCCAAGCGCGCAGGCCAGACCCTCAACTCCGATCAAATCCGTTGGCTTATTCGCGCCTATACCGATGGTGTTGTCGCCGATGAACAGATGTCCGCCATGGCGATGGCGGTGTTCTTCCGGGGTCTCGATGACGACGAGCTGTCCACCTGGACGACCGCCATGATCGAATCCGGCGAGCGGATGAAACTCACCGGGCTGTCGCGTCCGACCGTCGACAAACATTCCACCGGCGGAGTCGGTGACAAAATCACTCTGCCACTAGCTCCCCTCGTCGCCGCCTGTGGCGCAGCCGTTCCGCAATTGTCTGGTCGCGGCCTGGGCCATACCGGCGGCACCCTCGACAAGATGGAGGCGATCGCGGGCTGGCGTGCCGACCTCTCCCGCGACGAAATGGTCGCCCAACTCAACACAGTCGGTGCCGTCATCTGCGCTGCCGGCCCCGGACTCGCCCCCGCAGACAAGAAGCTCTACGCCCTGCGTGACGTCACCGGCACCGTCGAATCAATTCCACTCATTGCCTCGTCCATTATGAGTAAAAAGATCGCCGAGGGCACCGACAGCCTTGTTCTCGACGTGAAGACAGGCTCGGGGGCATTCATGAAGACTGAGAAGGACGCCAGAGAGCTCGCACGCCGTCTCGTCAGTCTTGGAGAGGCCGCCGGAGTGCGCACCACTGCCCTCCTGACCAGGATGGACGTTCCACTCGGATATGCCTGCGGCAACGGTATCGAGGTAGCAGAGGCTCTCGAGGTGCTGTCCGGCGGTGGACCCGCCGACGTCGTAGACCTCACCGTCGCCCTGGCTCGTCAAATGGTCAAGGCTGCCGGTCTAGACGACACCGACCCGGCCGACCTGCTTACCAGCGGAAAAGCCATGGACGTGTGGCGCGACATGGTTCGCGCCCAGGGCGGCGATCCAGACGCTCCGTTGCCGGTGGCCCGCCATGCCCAGGATGTCATCACCCCTGAGGCTGGCGTCGTCACTGGAATTGACGCCATGTCGGTCGGAGTGGCTGCCTGGCGTCTAGGGGCAGGACGAACCCGCAAAGAGGACCCAGTGCAGGCCTCCGCCGGGGTCATGCTGCGCGTTCGTCCCGGCGATCGAGTGGTCGCTGGCCAGCCGGTGGCGACTCTGCTCACCGATACCCCTGATGTCATTCCAAGCGCCCAGGAGGCCCTGGCGAATGCCTTCACGATCGGGGCGGATTTCCAGCCCCGTGACATCGTTATTGACACCATCGGTTATTGACACCATCGGCGAACGTCAACTCGGAAATCCTTGACGCAGATGTGGCCGATTCACCAGCGGTGAACCGGCCACAGTTGTCACGGTGTTCAGCACACCCGCTTGAGCCAGCCGTGAGTGTCCTCGGCACGGCCGAACTGGATGTCAAGGAGACGGCGACGGATCTCCATTGTGGTCTTTCCGGTTGGTTGCGAAACCGTCACCTCATTGTCACCATCGAGGAAGGACCCAATCGGCGTGACAACCGCAGCAGTGCCGCACGCGAAGACCTCCGGAAACTCCCCCGACCGCACTCCGTCAAGCATCTCGTCGATACCAAGCTTGCGCTCCACGGGTTCCAGACCAAGGTCAGGGGCCACCTCGAGGATGGACCTACGGGTCACGCCGTGCAGGATCGTGCCGCTGAGCTCGGGGGTGATGAGCTGTCCATCTTTGCTGATGGCCATGAAGTTCATCCCACCCAGCTCCTCAATCCAGCGGTGTTCCACTGCATCGACGAAAAGCACCTGGGCACAGCCGCGCGCCTGGGCCTCAATCTGGGAGCGCAGCGAGGCGGCATAGTTACCACCGCACTTCGCCTCACCAGTGCCACCTGGGGCAGTACGAGCCTGTTCGCGCTCGATGAGGATTCGCACCGGCTTCACTCCCCCGGCGAAGTAGGCACCCACTGGGGAACCCATGACGAAGAACAGAACCTTCGTCGCCGGAGCTACGCCAAGAAAGTCCTGGTAGGCAATCATGGTCGGACGCAGGTAAAGGGATTTCTCGCCATCTTCTCCGGGTTCAGGAACCCAACGGGAATCGACCTGCGCCAATCGCACACAGGCATGGACAAAGTCATCGACCGGCAATTCTGGCAAGGCGAGACGCTCAGCTGACCGGGCAAAACGCTTACCGTTTTGGTCGGGTCGGAAAAGCCAGATGGAACCGTCAGCATGGCGGTAGGCCTTGAGACCCTCGAAGATTTCCTGGGCGTAGTGGAGCACGGCACAGCCGGGATTGACGTCGAGACCGTGGTACGCAACCACGCCATCGTCTCCCCAACCTTCACCGACCTGCCAGGTGGCTACGGCCATATGGTCGATAAACACCTCACCAAACCGGGGATTGGCATGTTCCAGCGCGATCCGCTCGTCGGAGGACCACGTCAGATCGTCAGCAGAAGCAAAGCGCAAACTCATGACCACAAGCTACACCGCGGAAGAACCCCCCGTTCCAATTCATGACATCGCGTGATCGCATCGTGGACTATCCCGGTAGGGTTTCAGACATGACGAACGACGTGACGCGCCTCGCTGTCATCGGCGGCGATGGAATCGGCCCCGAGGTCACCGAGCAGGCTCTCTGCGTGTTGGAAAGGGCCATCGGCTCCGATGCCTTCACCACCCACGAATACCACCTCGGCGCCGACCATTGGAAGGCCACCGGAGAGGTCCTCAATGACTCCACCCTGGCCGAAATCTCGAAGGCGGACGCCATCGTTCTGGGAGCTGTTGGCGCCGCTCCCGGATCTACCGAGGTGCCGTCGGGACTCTTGGAACGAGGCTTGTTGCTCAAACTTCGGTTCGCCCTTGACCAAGGGGTCAATCTGCGTCCGTCAACCTGGTATCCCGGCACCCCGACTCCGCTGGCCTCCGAGGTCACTGACGCTGGACCGATCGATTTCGTTGTGTGCCGGGAAGGCACCGAAGGCCTCTACTGTGGCAATGGTGGATCGGTGCGGACTGGGACCCCTCACGAAATTGCCACTGAGGTGAGTATCAACACAGCTTTCGGAGTCGAGAGGGTCGTGCGTGACGCTTTCTCTCGAGCCGCCGCTCGCCGTGGTCATCTCACTCTGGTCCACAAGCACAATGTCTTGGTCAATGCCGGATCTTTGTGGCGGCGAATCGTCGATGAGGTCGCTGCGGAGTTCCCGCAAGTCACCACCGATTACATGCACGTCGATGCCGTGACCATCGCACTGGTCAAGGAACCCCAGCGCTTTGATGTCATCGTCACCGACAACCTGTTCGGAGACATCATTACAGACCTTGCTGGGGCAGTGACAGGCGGTATCGGCCTGGCTCCCAGCGCGAATATCAACACCTCCGGTGACTACCCGTCGATGTTCGAGCCGGTACACGGTTCTGCCCCCGACATCGCTGGGACGGGGAAGGCTGATCCGACTGCGGCGATCCTCTCGATGGCCTTGCTCTTGGACCATCTGGGCCGCCCCAATGACGCTGGGCGCATCCGCAAGGCTGTCGCCGACGACATAGCTGCCCGGGCTACTGGACCATCACGTATCACCAGCGAGATCGGGCGAGATATCGCCGAGCGGCTGTAAGACACGTCATCAGCCTTGGTCTGCAAAGTCCGAGGGTTTCCGGTGCCCAGTCGTCGATCAGACGGGTTCCGCGTGCTGGCAGAATATCCCCCGTGCTACCTATTCCCGAGACTCCTGCACCTGTGACGAAGGCTCTCCACAATGCGCTGGAGATGGGCTACTTCACCACCACTCGTAATGAAACCGGTCGTTTCATGGCCACCTTGGCTGCCGGGGTGCGTGGTTCCATCGGGGAATGCGAGACGGGTTCTGGTGCCGGGGCAGCCTGGTTGCGCTTAGGCGCGCGCAAACGTACCAAGGTCGTCAGCTACGAACCCGATCCGACAGTGTGCGCCCGTGCCCGCGAAGTCTTGGCCGGTCTCGACATCGACATCATCGAGGGCACCTGGGACGATCTGCTGGAGCGCGGACCTTTCAGTCTGCTGTCGGTCCCGATTCGAGTGGCTCGGGTGCGCCAGGTCGACGAGATTCTTAAGGCGGTCGCTGTAGGCGGTGTGGTCGTCATCGACGACATGCCTCCTAGCCATGGATTCCCGCCCCGGGACATCAACGGCACCGTCGACACCACCCGGCTAGCGTGGCTTACCCATCCCAAAGTCAATGCCACCGAGATCCAGCTTGCCTCCGACATGGCGGCCATCGTCGCCTGTCGCCTGTCCTCGCGCGGCTGAACTGATATTGAACCGTTTGTACCCGACGCAAGGTGTAACAGGCTCATCGCAATTGCTGGGGTGCCGGTTCACCGGCTATCAGGGTGGAGTCGCTGAAGAGATCCCAGAGTCGGTTGCGGTCATAGACCTGTTCCATGTGGTTCGTGTGGCTGGTGACGCCCTAGACCGTTGCCGAGTTCAATGGTCATCGTGGACGCACAGGCGATCTGCTCTACACCTAGCCACACAGGTGCCACCTTGTTGACACCCTGGCAACGGAACCATTTGGGAACACTGGCACGGCATAGCGGTGGGGTCGGGCTACCTCGCCCACGCCATCAACCCCACCTACCCCCCTCGTTTGCGATGAGCCGGTTATGTTTGCAACTCCTATCCTGACGCGGGCCTGCCCCTCCGTCACCCCGGTAGCGTCAACAACCTCATGAAGCGCAACAACTAGAAAAGCGTATCCTCGCCAGTTTCAGGAGTATAGGTGAGCAACAGGCGATCCGTTACATGCTCACTATCTAACACACTTCCACCCAACTGAAATCGACGAAGCATTGATTTTCCTACCGAAACCGCGACTTCCGTTTCGAACAGACCCTCAGGTAGGTCGAGGTGAATTTGATGCTTGCCGTTTCTCTTTGAGCCATCAATAGACAGTGCTACGAAGACGCCACGCTCTTTTGCATTGCGAATCCGCTCGACGAGATCCATGAAATCGAACGACTGGGCACCATAGAGAATCTTTTGCGTGTCCACATATGGCGGATCACAGTAGACCAGATCTCCAGCCTTAGGAAGCTCAAAAGCTTCACGATAATCCATGTGAAAGAACTTCGTACCCGAGATGCGCTTTCGCCATGCCACGACTCTTTGAGCAAAACTCTCAGTTGTGATAGGCATGTGCGCCCCGACGGGGGTAGACATATATCCATCTGTTTTTCTAAATCGGACAATACCTCCATAACAGGATCGCGTCAGAAAAATGAAGTCACGCGAATCTCGCGACATATTGAACCTGTCCAGGGCTTCCCGATATACAATAGCCTTATCAACTCCCCGTTCAAGCTGCGACCGATAGAAGTCGTAAGCATTAATCAACTCGTCAGGCGCATCTACCAACATCTGCCAGATATCGATCAGTGGTTTCAGAACGTCTGAGGCTACCGCAGAATCAGGTGCTAACGCGCCAAGTACAGCTCCTGAACCCAGAAACGGCTCATAGTAAGTACTAAATTCATGTGGAAAGCTCCCCACGATCAGAGAGGCCATACGTTGTTTATTGCCCACCCACTTCAGCAGCTGAGCAGGAGGTTTCCGAGGCGCTATCGACATATCCCCACCTTAGTCTGATATCCGATTTTCACATAATTGGATACCGCTTCATAGACTGTGCACGTGGACAGCGACCTACTACGCGCTCGCCGCGTATCACTTGCGCAAGCCATCAGGTCTGCGCGTCTACAGCGCAAGTTGACGCAGTCTGACGTGTCATCCGCCTTGGGCGTGCCCCAGTCGTGGGTCTCGAATGTGGAGGCGGGTGCTAGGAGGGTCGACGTCGCTGAGCTGATCGAGCTCGCCTCTGTTCTCGGTGTTTCCACGTCCGACCTAATAATTGCCATGGAGGCAACAGACGTCTAATGAAGAGCGCTGCACCTTGGAACCAAATGCCACCCGAGTTCTGGCACTACGTCCGTGTGTTATCTGAGCACCTCGGGTATTCTCGGCGGAAAGTTGTTATGCGACATGACGCTGAAACCATCACGCGCGGCCTGGAAGCATTGGGACTAAGCGCAGTACCACTTCAGAAGTCCGATGACACGTCCGTCTCAATCGGTGATCTTGTTGACTACTTTGCGTTCCAAGCAGAGCTAATTGAGGGAGACGTTGCACGGCATCTTCAGAGTGCAGCCCAGGCAAAGAGCCTGTTCGAAAAAACTGCGGACGAGTACACTACCGGCTACACCTCTCAGCTAAAAATGTTCTCGAAAACTCCAGGCTATATAGAGTTCGAGGCGGCGTACCTGCAATTGCGCCGTACAACAAACAAAAAGGCGACAAGCGGGACATTGATTTTCTGACGGCTACATCGAATATTCTAATCTCCTACTACCTTAGGGGGGATTATTTTGATCCGAACCCGAGGAAAGTTCCTGCTTTTACAGAGGATGGTGTAGTCGTAGGTTCAATGAGCCGCCGTATGGACGGCGCATTTCCTGATTGCGTTAACCAAGTCGCACTCTGGGAATTCAAGTGTTACTACTATACGACAACTTTCGGGTCAAAAATCAGTGACGCAGTCTATATCGCAGATCTCGACGGATATGAAAGAGCCGATGCTGAGGGGCAAACTGGGATGCCTATTCAGTTGACTCTATTCATTGATGCATACTCGACATGGATGGAGCAAGGCAAGAGTTATCTATGTCGAATTGTTGATCTCCTTCAGAGGGGAGCAATTGACAATCTGATAGTCGGGGCAGAAGTGGAAACAGAAATTCCTCAAATTGTTGAAGAGTGGCGGGCTGCTCTCACAGACAGGGACGGCTAAGGTCAGGCTTCTTTAACGAATGTCCAATTACATTCGTCTGGTTGCTCACTTTAAGAGATGCGACCTGCCATGCAGATCACACTCAACTAGGCACAACTAAGCAGGTGTCGGCAATGTCGCTCGAGCGTTTCACAAATCCGGGCGAGCATTTCATTAGTTACATTTTCTCCTTTTCCGAGTTTTGCCATGGTGGCAGCGCTGATGCTGGATTGTTCCTGGAGTTGTGTCTTATTCAGATCGAGGTCGATAAGGAGTTTGCAAAGAGGTTTGTAGGCTCATCACAAACGAGGTGTGGGTGGGTGATGGAATGGCGTTTTTTGGGGGGTAGGGGTCGAGGCCCCTCGACGATGGACGTTGTCACACTGTCTATCCAGAAGGCGTGTGATCCCACACCGGTACTGCCGACAAGTATGTGACCGTGGTCATCGACCTCACCCCAGTACGCCAGGGCACCGGGCCGGCTAGGCGACATAATTCCAGGAGGCTCTAAGAAAGCGTTTCAACCCTGGCTTGCTGCCCGCCCCCACCCCTGGCGTGAGGGTATCGAAGTGGTGGCGACCGATGGGTTTACCGGCTACACAACTGCTGCGGCCGAAGAAATACCCGAAGCGACCACAGTGATGGATTCGTTCCATGTGGTTCGTGTGGCTGGTGACGCCCTAGACCGTTGCCGAGTTCAATGGTCATCGTGGACGCACAGGCGATCTGCTCTACACCTAGCCACACAGGTGCCACCTTGTTGACACCCTGGCAACGGAACCATTTGGGAACACTGGCACGGCATAGCGGTGGGGTCGGGCTACCTCGCCCACGCCATCAACCCCACCTACCCCAAGTGCGAAGAGCCTATAACACAGCGCAGCGAGGTGCTCAGAACACGGCGCGAGGGCCCGCAGAACTACGGGCCCTCGTGGTCACAGATGTCAGGAACTCTCAGCGAAGTCAGCGAGCGGCACTGCCCTCGGTGTAGTCGTCGTCGGTGACAGCCAGCCAAGAGTACATCTTGCGCAGCTCCTTACCGGTGGCCTCGATCGGATGCTTGGCCTCCTTCTCGCGCAGCTCCTTGAACTCCACGGCACCGGCGTCCTGATCGGCAATGAAACGCTTGGCGAAGGCACCACTCTGGATGTCGTCCAGAACAGCCTTCATGTTCTGCTTGACGTGATCGTCGATGACGCGCGGACCCGAAACATAGTCGCCGTACTCGGCGGTGTCGGAGATCGACCAACGCTGCTTGGAGATACCACCCTCGATGATGAGGTCAACGATCATCTTCATTTCGTGGCACACCTCGAAGTAGGCCATCTCCGGCTGATACCCGGCATTGACGAGGGTTTCAAATCCGGCCTCGATGAGGTGGGACAGACCACCACACAGCACTGCCTGCTCACCGAAGAGGTCGGTCTCAGTCTCCTCGCGGAAGCTGGTCTCGATACCACCGGCACGCAGACCGCCAAGAGCCTTGGCGTAGGACTTGGTGAGATCCCAAGCTTTACCCGAGGCATCTTGCTCAACGCAGACCAGCACCGGGACACCGCGCCCGTCGGCGTACTCACGACGCACGATGTGGCCGGGACCCTTCGGAGCGACCATACAGACGTCGACACCCGCAGGGGCCTTGATGTAGCCAAAGTGAACGTTGAAACCATGGGCGAAGAACAGGGCGTCGCCGTCCTTGAGGTGCGGAGCGATCTGCTCGGCATAGAGCTGACGCTGGTTCTGGTCGGGGGCCAAAACCATGATGAGGTCAGCCTCCTCACAGGCCTCCTCGATGGGCAGCACACGCAGGCCCTGAGCCTCGGCCTTGGCGATCGACGAGGAACCCTCGCGCAGGCCGACACGCACATCAACCCCAGAGTCACGCAGGTTGAGGGCATGGGCATGTCCCTGGGAGCCGTAACCAATGACGGCAACCTGGCGGTTCTGGATGATGGACAGGTCAGCGTCGTCGTCGTAGTAGATCTTTGCCATGTTGTCTTTCTCTCCTTGTTCTGTTGCGGTCTGAAGCACTTCTGGTCACGCGGAGCGTTTTGCCCCGAGGGCGGTGGCACCACGATTGAGGGCCACCTGTCCAGATTGAACGAGTTCGATGATTCCGAACGGCTCGAGCATCTGTAGCAACGCATCAAGCTTCTCACGTCCCCCAGTCGCCTCAATCGTCAGTGAATCCAATGAGACGTCGACGGCCTTGCCTCGGAATAGCCCAACGGTGTCGATGATCTTCGATCGATTCTCGACATTGGAGCGCACCTTGACGAGGATGAGCTCGCGGGTCACCGCTCCGGGACTCAGCTCCACGATCTTGTGGACCTCGATGAGTTTGTTGAGCTGCTTGACCATCTGCTCGAGTGCTTGAGCCGAGACAACGCTCACCCCGATCGTCATTCGAGACTCCCCGGGATCATCAGTCGGCGAAACCGTCAAAGACTCGATGTTGTAACCGCGGCGGGCGAACAGGCCCGACACCCGAGTCAGCACGCCCGGACGGTTCGTCACCAACACCGACAGCACGTGTTCGGTCATCTCAGTTCTCCTCGGTTTCGTCGTCTGCGTCGTCCTTGTCGTCGACGGGTGCGACCTCGTCGCCAGAGTCTCCCCACACCGGGGCAAGGTCGCGGGCGATCTTGATGTCATCGTTACTGGCTCCGGCAGCCACCATAGGCCATACCATGGCGTCGGTGTGGACAACGAACTCCACCACCACCGGACGATCGTTGATCTCGTTGGCCGCCTTGATAGTCTCATCGACCTTGGCTGGATCGCTCACTCGGAAGGCCGCACAACCCATGGCCTCAGCCAGCTTCACGAAATCCGGGAGACGGTCCGAGTGCAGGTCTGTCTGGGAAAACCGGGAATTGAAGAAGAGGTTCTGCCACTGTCGGACCATGCCCAGAACATTGTTGTTGATGACAGCGATCTTCACCGGGGCACCGTTAAGAGCAGCCGTGACGAGTTCCTGGTTCGTCATCTGGAAGCAGCCGTCGCCATCGATACCCCACACAGTGGCATCCGGGCGTCCCACCTTGGCCCCCACAGCTGCCGGAACGCAATACCCCATCGTTCCAGCACCACCGGAAGTCAACCAAGAACGCGGCTTATCATGTGGCAGGAAATGGGAGGCCCACATCTGGTGCTGGCCCACTCCCGTCACAAACACGGTGTTCTCGGGGGCCAGAGCACCAATGCGCTGAATGACCTGCTGGGGTGAGATCTCGCCTTCGGGGACCTCTTCCCACGACGGCGCATAGGTGGCCTTCATGCGCTGCAGCTGGCGGACCCACGCCGAAATGTCCGGCAATTCCTTGCCTTCTAGGGATTCAGCCAACCGCGACAAAGTAAGCCGAGCGTCGCCGACGATCGGAACATCGGCATGACGATTCTTGCCAATCTCGGCAGGATCAATGTCGGCGTGGATGACCTTCGCGTCGGGAGCGAACGTGTCAAGCCGTCCTGTCACACGGTCATCGAAGCGGGTACCGACAGCAATAAGCAGATCAGCGCGTTGCAGCGCCCCCACCGCCGCCACCGCACCATGCATACCCGGCATCCCCAGAGCCAGCGGATGGCTGGCCGGGAACACGTCGCGGGCCATGAGGGTGGTCACAACCGGGATTCCCGTGATGTCCACCACGCGAGCCAATTCGCCAGCGGCATCGGCCTTCGCCACTCCACCACCGACATAAAGCACGGGGCGGTGAGCAGCACGGATGAGCTCGGTGGCCTCCTTGATTTGCTTGTTATGCGGACGAGTGGTCGGCTTGTAGCCAGGCAAGTCGTACTGCTTAGGCCACTTAAAGGGAACGACCGAGGTCTGAGCGTCTTTGGTGATGTCGATGAGGACCGGGCCGGGACGTCCGGTCGACGCGATGTGGAAGGCCTCAGCGATCGACAGCGGAATGTCCTCAGCGCGTGTGACGAGGAAGTTGTGCTTGGTGATCGGCATTGTGATGCCGCGAATATCAGCCTCTTGGAAGCCGTCAGTTCCAATCAGGCTGCTGCCCACCTGACCAGTAATGGCCACCAGTGGCACCGAATCGAGGTAGGCGTCGTAGAGCGGGGTGACGAGGTTGGTTGCGCCTGGCCCCGAGGTCGCCATGCACACACCCACCTTTCCGGTCGCAACGGCGTACCCCTCGGCGGCATGGCCAGCCCCCTGTTCGTGACGCACGAGGATGTGACGCACTTTGACGGAATCCATCAGTGGGTCGTAAGTCGGCATGATGGCACCGCCCGGAAGCCCGAAGACAACATCTACACCGAGTTTCTCAAGGCTCTCAATGACGATCTGTGCGCCAGTCATCATTCGTTGCTGCCGGGATTTGTCGGCCATGTCATCCTCCATCCGTGATTGTGAAACGGTGCCCTTCCATTGGTGGTGCCTAACCCCGAACAAGAAAAAACCCTCGCTGCCGATCAGGCATACGAGGGAGCGCCCTATCCGAGGATGAGGACGCTAGCCAATAACAAGAAGCTGGCCGCTCATGGCCTTGATCTTTGTGCATGAACGGCCAGCCGTCAACATTTACGGACAAACGTCTCACATTATGAACACTTGACTGTTTGAGGACTACTCGCTGTTGGTGTTGTCGGCCACGAGGGCAGCGACTTCCTCGACGGGACGCCGTGGCATGGCCGAGCGCATGGCGTCAATACCAGGCTCGCGGTCATATCGTGGAATGACATGGACGTGAAGATGGTGGACGCTCTGACCAGCGACCTCACCAGCATTCGACACAATGTTGACCCCAGATGCGCCCAATGAATCGACGAGGTGGCGAGCCACTTTCGTCACCATCGGACTGATACGGGCTAATTCCCCATCATCATCAAGAACGCTCGTGACATGCTTTCGTGGAATGACAAGGGTGTGGCCATCTTGGAAGGGCTCGATGTCGAGGAACGCGACCGAGGTGTCGTCAGAATCAACGATCGTTGCAGGGATGTCCCCCGCAGCGATGGAGCAGAAAAGGCAATCCATGAATCATGACTACCACAATGGCTCCGTCTCATGTCTCTGTCCGCTCAGCGAACCTCGAAGCCAGCCCCGCGCAAAGCATCCTTGACTTGGGCGATAGTCAGGGTGCGGTAGTGGAACACCGATGCAGCTAGCACGGCGTCGGCACCGGCCCGCGCCGCCTGAACGAAGTCATGCACCTTGCCCGCGCCGCCTGAAGCTATGAGCGGGACATCGACCGCCCGACGCACTGCTTCGATCATTTCGATGTCGAACCCGCCGGTCGTACCGTCGGCGTCCATCGAGTTGAGCAGAATCTCGCCGGCTCCCCTGTCGACAGCCTGACGAGTCCACTCGACGGCATCACGGCCAGCTGAACGACGTCCGCCATGAGTTGTGACACCGAATCCAGACGGCTGGTCTGGTTCGCGACGAGCGTCGACCGACAGCACGATGACCTGATTGCCGAATCGATCGGCAATCTCGTCGATAATTCCCGGATGTGCGATGGCGCCGGTGTTGATACCCACCTTGTCGGCACCGCAACGCAGCAGGACATCGACGTCGGCGACCCCACGCACTCCACCGCCCACTGTCAAGGGAACGAAAACCGTCTCCGCACATCTGGTGACCATGTCGCGAGTGGTGGCTCGCGCCTCACTCGACGCGGAGATGTCGAGAAACGTGATTTCGTCGGCTCCCTGGCGTCCGTACTCGGCTGCTAATTCCACCGGATCACCGGCATCACGCAAACCCACGAAGTTGACTCCCTTGACGACTCGTCCGTCCTTGACGTCGAGACACGGGATGACACGCACAGCCACAGCCATGGCCACAGGCTACCGCCACTGATTGTGACCGGCTGCGACGGCCTTACTCCTCTTGGTCCAGAGTGACAACACCACGCTGCATAGCCCCCACCACCTGTCGGCAGGTATGGGCGAGCTCCTCAGAAACTCCGGCATGAGCGATCTGACCTGCCAGATCGCAGACCTGACGCACCCGCCGCACGAAGTCGCCGGCACTCATGTCGTCAAGCACAGTCTCCAATCCGGCCCCGGCAGCCCAGGCATAGGCCGTTTCCGCGAACCCGATGTCCAGATCACGGGGGCGCTCGATACGGTGATCGCGCTCCAGTAAGCCGATCTCAGCACGCACGGCGCGAAGCCGGGATTCTGCAGACTCGCTGGTGTGATCGGGCATCCGGTGCAGGTGGCCGCGATCGCCAGGGCGGGATTCATGAACAATGGTCGACAACACCGCAGCCAGCTGGGGACAGTCCAACTCGTCGAAAACACCACGCCGAATGGCCTCGGCTGTCACAAGGTCGAGTTCGGAATAGATTCCTGACAGCATTCGGCCAGCGTCGGTGACCTCTTGGCCCCCTTCCCCGAGGTATCCCAGCGCCTCTAGAACGAGCACAATTCGTTCAAACTGGGTCGCAATGGACGTAGCCTTGGCACGCGCTTTCGCCAGCTCCCTTTCGCTGCGCCGCATTAGCCTCATGGCACGCTCGGCGAAGCGAGCGTGGGATTCCCGATCTGGACAGCAGTGGCAAGGATGGTGCCTCATTCGAGTCCTCAGGTCGCTGATGCGCTCAGCCAATTCAGCGTCCACTTCAGGGCGTCTCGGTTGGATAACCGGCTCTGTCAATCTGGTGAGTACTCGGTCAAAAGCCTTGCCCAAGGACCGCCGATCCGCCTGATTTCCTGGGTGGAAATGGCGCGGAACCTGGACTCCGGCAACCCTGTTGACGGGGGCGTCAATATCCTCATGACCGAGGCGAATCATCGTACGATTCGGGGTCATGACGAGCGGGTGTGGACGCCGCCTGCCATGGGTACCGGGATCGACGACAACAACCCATCCGGCGTGCGGACCAGAAGGTACCGCGATGACGTCGCCAGGATCGAGACGGGACAGGGAATCGGCGACCTGGGCGGTTTTGTCCGCCTTGCGCAGACGAGCCTGCTCGTGTTCCAGTTCGCGAATCTCCTCACGCATACGCGCGTACTCCACGAAGTCGCCGTGGTCGCAGTGGGCAGCTTTGAGGTAACTGTCAATCTCGGCTTGGGTCCGACGGCTGCGCACCGTTGAACCTCCCAGCCTGCGATCAGTCTGGAACTGGGCAAAGGAATGCTCCAACAGCCTGCGCGCTTTGTCACGCCCCATGGACCCAACGAGGTTGACGGCCATGTTATAGGTCGGGACGAAGGCCGAATTGAGCGGATAGGTGCGTCGAGAAGCTAACCCTGCCACCGCCCGAGGGTCCATACCGGCCTGCCAGCACACCACGGCGTGTCCTTGGGTGTCGATACCACGACGTCCAGCGCGGCCAGTGAGCTGGGTGTATTCACCCGGGGTGATGTCCGCATGGGTCTGACCGTTGTACTTGACCAGTTTTTCCAACACGACGGTGCGGGCAGGCATATTGATACCCAAGGCCAACGTTTCCGTGGCAACAACGACTTTGAGGAACCCTGCGGCGAACCCTTCTTCGACAATGGCTTTAAGTACCGGCAACAATCCGGCGTGATGGGCGGCAATTCCGCGTTCGAAGGCCGCCACGAAATGGTTCCAGCCCACCGCACGGCGCTCTTCGTCAGTCAGCCCCTGGCCATGGCGTTCGGCGATACGGCGCAGCTGGTGGGCCTCCTGGCCACTCGTGAGCACCACGTCGGTGTTGAGCAACTGGCTCACTGCGGCATCGCACCCGGCTCGTGAGAACACGAAGATGATGGCGGGCAGCAAGTTGGCTTTCTGAAGGGATCGCACGACTTGGATACGACTGGGCTGATTGCGAGGACCGCGCGGTCTGTCACGCCCGCCTGGTCCGCGACGCTGGGCAGAGGCTCCCCCAAACTTGCCACTGCCATAAGAGACACTGCGTTTCCCCTTACCAGAGCGACCTCGGGGGCGACGAGAGTCGTCACGGTGGAACCTGGACTCCTCCTTGGCGATGGCGACCAACTCCGGATTAACCTCGTTGTGGCGGCTCGGATCGAACAGATCATGGAGACGTCGCCCGACGGCCACGTGCTGGGTCAACGGGACAGGACGACGTTCGGAGACTACGACCCGAACATCCCCTCTCACCTCGTCAAGCCATTCTCCGAATTCCTCAGCATTGGAGACGGTCGCTGAGAGTCCGACAATCTTGACCTGCGGATCCAGACCGAGGATGACCTCCTCCCACACCGGGCCACGGAAACGATCAGCTAAATAATGCACCTCGTCAAGAACCACCCATCCCAAGGTGTCGAGGGTGCGGGAATTCCGATAGATCATGTTCCGCAACACCTCGGTCGTCATGACGACCACCGGGGCTTGCGGGTTAATAGTGGTGTCACCGGTCAGCAGACCCACCTGGTCCTCGCCGTGACGAGCCACGAGATCATGGAATTTCTGGTTCGACAACGCCTTGATGGGGGTGGTGTAGAAGCACTTCAGACCCGAGGCCAGAGCCAGATCAGTGGCATACTCCCCGACCACTGTCTTGCCAGCACCTGTGGGGGCCGCCACCAACACGCCTGCGCCGTCGTCGAGATCCTGACAGGCCTCCACCTGGTAGTCGTCGGGTTCAAAGGACAAGGCTGCGATGAACCGGTCAAGAGTCTCGCTCATACTTCCAACCTAGCGACCAGGTACGACCGTCAGAGCAAGCCGACAACGACACCATCCAAAGCTGACCAGTAGTCGTGTCGCGGTACAGCAGCCCCTGCCGCGTGAACTAGCCCGTCTCAGTCAACCTGAATCTCGAATTCGGACTTGTCGATTCCCATGTCGTCAGTCTTGTGTTTGCGTTCGTTGGTGCGGCATATCCACTCAGCAATCACGTACATCACACTCAACGGGACAGCGAGGGCACACATGGAGATGGGGTCACCCGACGGATTGACGAAGGCACCCAGGCAGAAGAAACCAAAAATGGACCACTTACGAGCCGCTTTCAACTGGGCCGACGACAGTACGTGAATCAAATTGAGCATAACCAGGACCACTGGCAGCAGGAAGCTCACCCCAAAGAGCAGGATGACACGTATTTCCAGAGCCAGGAAAGCATTCATGTCCAGGAGGTTGGTGATACCCATGCCGTCCGGGGTGAAATTCAACATCAGGGCGATACCCTTGGGAAGAACCCAGTACCCCAGCGCTGAACCAATCAAGAACAGCGGGATGGCCGACCCCAAGAATCGCATTGCCCATTTCTTCTCCTTGACCAGCAGGCCCGGAACGATGAAAGCCCAGATTTGGTACAGCCAGACGGGGCAGGCGGCGATGAGTCCGGCAACAATGGCCACCTTCAAGTTCAACAGAAACGGGGCGGCTACACCGGTATTGACGACCTGCAGTGAAGCCGTCGGGTTTTTTGCTTTGATCGCATGGGCGGCCTGCTGGTAGGGATACATGACGATCTCAACCAACGGCCGGTAAAACACGAAAGCCACGGAGCTTGTGATGACCACCGCGATGAACGACACGATGATCCGGTAGCGGAGCTCCCGAATATGGTCCAGGAGCGACATTGTGCCGCCCTCCCCAGCCTGGGGCGGGCGGAACCGCGCGAATCGACGGTGATCCTGCTCGCTCTCAGCCTGCTCGACCGGAGTATCCGTGGCCATGAGTCACTCTGTCGGCTTACTTTGGTCCTTGGCGACGTCAGCCTCGACGGCCTTGATGTCCTTTTCGGCCTCTTTATCTTTGCCTTTGTCGAGGCCGGCGGTCTCTTCCTTGAATTCACGGATGGCGCGACCGGCACCCTTACCGACGCCGGCGATGCGGGAACCGCCGAAAAGAACAAGCGCGAGGACGACGATGATGAGGATGGTCATCTCATTCGCGATGAGCAGAGGAGCCATTGCGGCTCTCCTTTCAGACTTGGCTGGCACCTAACCCCGTACCACACAGGGCAGTCACCAACTCGACGATCGGCGTTCAGGCTACCACGCCGATTACGATACCTTGGACCTTCCCGGCCCCTTATTAGCAGTGGTGTCGAGATCCTCCAGAATGTGAGCCAATTCATCGAGTCTGCCGGTCGCCCGTTCTACGTCGCCCATCAGCGCAGCAACCTTGCGCCACAACCAGATTGGGCCAACCACGATCTCGACGATGAACAGCAGAAAAGCGAACACCAGGACCCACACCCACCACATCAGGATTCACCCCCGGTCTCGCTCTGCGACACCTCAATACCGTTGGACACCTCAGTGTCGGGCACCTCAATGCCATTGGCCAGGGCCGCCGCGCGTGCCAGCTGAATCGCTGGGGCTGCCGCACGCGGCGGATCTACGGCAAGGACATCGGATCCCAGACCAACCATGAGTTCAGCCAGCCAGGTCGGTGAGGCAACAGCGAACGTCACCTTCCACACGTCGGCATCCTTGTCGACGTGCCGAACTGGATGGTATTCAGCAACCCACCCGGCCTGCGGGGCGAGGGTCAGCGTCACCTCGTCGACGACATCAGAAAACCACTGAAGTGTCTTAGGGGGACGGCCATGATTTGTGGCGTGTCCCACCCTCTTGCCTGTCACAATGCGGTCGAGGCGCCAGGTTCGCCACTGTTTGCGAGACATCGACCACCCGACGAGATAACGATGACCGTCGCGAACCTCGACTCGGACCGGGTCGACTATCTGGGTGTGCGGAGTCGGATCGTCGCCTCGTTTGTGAACGATCTCAATGCGCCACTTGTTGGCGCAAGCCCCAGTGAACCACTCTGAGCGCGGATCGTAATCGGCCTCCAGGCTAGCCTCCACCGGGTCTGGACCAGATTGCGGACACACTTGCCGCAGTTTCTCAACTGCGGATTCCACGGCTGGACGGACGGTGTCGTCTGCCAGATCGGCGATGACCTGCAACGCGGCCAGCAACGACCATGCCTCGTCAGGGGTCAGCCTCATGGGACGCGGCAGCGCGTCAGCATTCGTGATCGTGATCGTGCCATCGGAGTCGACCGCGTCCATGTCAATGTCGATCAGATCGTCAGGCATACCGCCTGGCAAGCCGACCATCCAGAGAATCTTGAGATCCGCGATCACTCGATCAGTGCTGACACCGAAAACCCGAGCAACCTCGGTGACGGCGACTCCGGGATGGGAACGCAAATATGGAATGAGCGCGAGCAGGCGCGCGGTATCAGTACGTGCGGTCATGAGGAACCCTCCTCCAACCGCAATACCGCCTGAATACGCTCTGCCAGAACTGTGCGAGCCTCCTCAGGGGCCAGCAGGATGATGCGTCCCCCCGCACGCAGCACTGCGGTGGCAGCCTCGTCATATCCGCCGAAACAGCCGGTGACCACCTCGTAGCCTTCGGGTACCGGTTCATTCCACTGCGCACGAGTCGTCATCACTCCCAAACGCACACCGGGAGCGACGGCCATAGTGACGTCGACCTCCTCAGGTTCCGGCGGTTCCAGACGATTAAGGTGGGCCTCAATGACCTCAGGCTCCGGGCTGGTGACGGCACCGGGTTCCCCGACGGTCGTCACCGCCGAACTGATTCGCGACAGCCGGAACAGTCGTGGCTCGTCGCGGTCGACGTCACGTCCGACGAGGTACCACCGACCGCGTCGCAAAGCCATACGCCACGGGTCGACGGTACGCTGCTTACCCCCTCGGTACCCAAACTTCACCCGGGATCGATCGATGGTGGCGCGCCACAAATCGGAAAATGATGGCGCGTCAGCTCCGGTGACAACCTGTGTGGCAATACCGGCTTCGGTGTCGGGCTCAACACCAGCAGCGCGTAGCTTCACCAAGGCTGAGGTGGAGGATTCGTCGAGAACGGATTCGCGCCACACCCTCGCCGCAGTGGCCAGAGCGTCGGCCTCGGCCTGGGTGAACTGCACAGGAGGTAGCTCGACATCAGCGCGGGGAATACGGTAGCCGACCTCGTCGCCGAAGAAGGTGTCGAGGGTCACGGACTCCACCGTTATGCCAATGCGACGCAGTTCCTCCTTGTCACGCTCAAAGGAGCGTTGGAAAGCGACCTCGGAGACCTTGCGGTAATCCTCGATCATGTCGCGCAGTTGCGCACGGGTGAGGGGACGATCGGTGACCAGGAGAGCTATAACGAGGTTGACCAACCTTTCCGAACGCTGCGCAGCCATCGGCACCCTCCTTCCAGCATTACAGCCTACCCATGTCTTCCGTGGCACCAATTGCCTACACTGCCCTTCGTGACCGATTTTGCCGCGATCCATTCCGTAGCGCAGCCATCGGCGGCAGCGGGGCGATTCGCCCCATCCCCTACCTCGGCTTTGCACTTGGGAAACCTCCGCACCGCGTTGGCAGCCTGGCTGCTGGCCCGCTCCTCAGGACGACGGTTCGTGGTGCGTATTGAGGATCTGGACCAGGCGCGAGTAGCAGCTGCCGGAAACATCGCCTCGACGCAGTTACGGGACTTGGAAACACTCGGAATCGATTGGGACGGGCCGGTCGTTCGGCAGTCGAAGCGCCTCGATCTCTATACAGACGCCGTATCTGGCTTGCAGACATACCCCTGCTATTGCACTCGTAAGGAGATCGCGGCAGCGGCCACAGCTCCTAATGAGGCTGATTGGCGGCCCTATCCGGGCACGTGCCGATTCTTGACCGCCTCTCAGCGTCAACAGCGTGCGATAAAGCGCCCGCCAGCCATCCGTCTGGCCAGCAACGCCGATTCTTATGAGGTCACCGATCTGGCTCGGGGACGTTGCCGGGGACGAGTCGATGATCTCGTCCTGGTACGCAATGACGGCACTCCCGCATACAACCTCGCGGTCGTCGTCGACGATGGACTCCAAGGAGTCGATCAGGTGGTTCGAGCCAGGGATCTGTGGTCCTCGGCACCACGTCAGTCTCATCTGGCCGAACTGTTGGGGTTTGACGCGCCCACCTATGCACACACAGGTCTCGTCACAGGCCCGGCGGGGAAGCGTCTTTCGAAGTCAGCAGGAGCTGTAGGGCTGACTGACTTGATTCATTGCGGGATCGACCGCAGCCGAATCCTGGCATGGCTGTGTCGATCCTTGGCACTCCCAGAGGTCAGTGACCCCCATGAGCTCATCGGTGCTGCAGCTCTCACTCCTCCCACTCCCCCGGCGATCACAACCCCACTGGATTCTGCTCGTCTCGACGGCCCGGTGGGATGGTGGAGCGACGCAGTCCTTTCCCTTGACGAGGTGTGACGGCGCATGAATTCCCTGTCATCACAGGACCGACGAGTCAGCGACTTAGTTCGGTGTCTCAGGACTCTTTCTGAGCCGAGAGAATGTCGATGACATACACCAAGGTCTCGCCCTTCTTCACCGGCGGATTGGTGTTGCCATTCGGATAGGCATCGGCTGGCGGGACGATGAGCAGTACTCGCGAACCGACAGTCTGACCGGTCAAGCCTTTCTTCCACCCCGAAATGACCGAAGTCATGGAACCGGTAATGGCTTGCTCGGAGAACCCATCCTCGATGAGTTCCTTTGTCGACCAGGCATAGGTGCGGTATTTGACGTCAATCGCGTCATTGCCAGTGACCTTTTTGCCATCTCCCTTGATGAGGGGCTGAACCACCAGCTTCGACGGCTTCTTGGCGTTGCCGATTGTCACGACGGGAACTCCCTGAACCTCCTTGACGGTCGGCAGTCCCGACGCCGGAGTGACAGCCGCACCCTTAGCCTTCGTCAGCGGTACACCCACAATGTCGACCACGAAAATCAGGGAATCACCCTTCATAATGCCGGCCTGCGGAGCACCGCCCTGGGAATCGTAGCCGTCGGACCCCGGGATCATGATGAGTACTCGGTCGCCCTCGTGCTTACCGGTGAGACCCTTGGAGAACCCCGGAATCACAGCACCTTCGGCCAACGGGAAGTCCACGGTAGCTCCACGCTGGTAGGAGGAATCGAACATCTTGCCGGTGCGCGCGTTGACGCCAACATAATTCACCTTGACGGTGGCGTTCTTGTTGACCGTCTCCCCGTTGCCCTTCTTGAGCACCTTCGACTGGGTCTTGGCGATTGCCAGCGGCCAGGCCCCCTCAATCTTGGGCGCCTTGCCGTCCTCACCGGAAACCTTGATCTGATCCAAGTTCGTGACCATGGTTGGTTTCTTGGTCGGAGTGGCCGAGGCCTTGGCGCTCGCAGAAGTCGAAACCGAGGCGCTTGGAGAGGCACTCGGGGAGGGAGTGGCGTCAGTGGATGATTTGCTGCACGAGGCGAGAGCCAGTGACGACACACACACTACGGCGGCAAGTGCGGCGGCGCTGACCAGACGATGCTTATTCGAAGTCACCTGCGTAACCCTACCCGAGCCGTGCCGATGACAAAGTCTTGTGTTCAGCGCAGCCTCACAATTCGACCAGGTCGAGAAGCTTCCCCAGTTCATCGCGGGTGAGTTCGCGCATATCGCCGCGTCCCAAACGCCCTAGTCGCACCGGACCAATCGCGGTTCGCGACAGTCGACGCACCGGGTGAGCAACCGAGTCCATCATGCGGCGCACGATCCGATTTCGGCCCTCGTGAAGGCTGACTTCAACCAAGGAGTGTTCCTCTTCGGCCTGCACAAGTCGGACGGCGTCGGGCTTGACCGGGCCGTCCTCCAAAGTAATGCCCTTGGTCAGACGGCGGATGACCTTGTCAGTGACTCGGCCCTCAACATCAGCCAGGTATGTTTTGAGCACCTTATACGACGGGTGAGTCATACGGTTAGCAAATTCGCCATCGTTGGTCAGCAGAATAAGACCTGAGGTCTCGGTGTCGAGCCGCCCGACGTGAAAGAGGCGAATGCCATGTGGAACGCCCTCGATGTCGGACAGACAGGGCCGGCCCTCTGGGTCGTCCATTGTTGACACCACACCTTGCGGTTTATTCAGGACGTAGTACACGTGACGTCGCGCGGTAGGAATGCGGGATCCGTCGACGCGAATCTCGTCTCGCTCGGGGTCGACGCGTCGGCCCTGCTCAATAATGAGTTCACCGTTCACCTCAACTCGTCCATCCGCAATCATCTGTTCTGCGCCACGGCGGGACGCCAGCCCGGCTTGGGCCAGCACCTTTTGAAGCCGGATGCCTTGCTCGTCGCTCATATCGTTCCTTATTCAGTCAGTGGTGAGGAGACGGGCCAGTTGGGAGTCCTGACCATTCTCCTCCAGATCGGCCAAGGCCATGGCGACCGAGGCGCGCACAATACGGCCACGGTCGGCGTTGACTCCCCGGGATCGCAGAGTCAGTCTGGCGGTCTCCAGAGCAATGAGTTCCTCGGTGGAAACGTAGACGGTGATCTTCTCATCATGGCGGACTCTCCCGCTACCTGCGCGTCGTCGCCCAGCAGAACTGGGCTGGGACGGATTAGCCGTCGTCTTCTTGGAGGATTTTGCCTGCTGCGGTTCGTGGGTATCAGTGGTCGGCCGGAAAAGCTCGTTGGCCCCTGGCAGGCTCACTCGTCGCGGCATCGGGCCAGAACCTCCTTAGCCAGATCGCGATAGGCCTGAGCCCCCGATGACGAAGAGGCGTACGTAGTGATCGGTTCTCCGGCAACGGTCGTCTCGGGGAATTTGATGGTGCGCTTGATAACGGTGTGGAAGACGACGTCTCCGAAAGCCTGGACGACGCGCTCCATAACCTCGCGCGCATGGAGGGTACGCGCATCGAACATCGTGCCAAGGATGCCAAGGATTTCCAGATCTGGGTTGAGACGATCCTGCACTTTTTCGATGGTGTCGGTGAGCAGGGCGATACCGCGCAGCGCAAAGAACTCACACTCCAGCGGCATGATGACGTAGTCAGAGGCGGTCAGAGCGTTGATGGTGAGCAACCCGAGCGAAGGCGCGCAGTCGATCAGGATCAAGTCGTATTCGTCGCGGACTCGATCAATGACTCGCTTGAGGGTCTGCTCGCGAGCCACCTCGCTGACCAGCTGTACCTCTGCCGCCGACAAGTCAATATTGGCTGGTAGAAGATCCATCCCCTCGGTCTCGGTGGGCTGAATGACATCGTGGATGTCGTCGTCCCGGGTCATCAGGAGGGTGTAGATCGACTTGTCGAGAGTATGTGGGTTGATTCCCAACCCCACCGACAGGGACCCCTGCGGATCAAAATCGACCAGCAGCACCTTGCGGCCATATTCCGCGAGACCGGCACCCAGGTTGATCGTCGTGGTGGTCTTGCCGACTCCACCTTTCTGGTTACACATCGAGATAACGGTGGCGTGTTTCGGGCCATCGGGAACCGGCGTCGGTTCAGGAAGGTCGGGCAACGGGCGTCCGGTCGGACCGACGGAGTTCTCGGCAGCCTCCTGGGCCTCCCGGCCCGGCCCGGGGACGCGGAACAGCGGTTCAGGGTCTGTCTCGGACACGTGGTGACCTTCCTCTCGGCATCACGGAAAGACTCCGTGCTTCCATTAACGATAGTGGGCAGATCAGACAATCGAGCCACAGCGTAGATGTCTTCGCCACGTGAATGACGCTACTCACACTCGCTCGTGGGTTGTCATAAGCCGTTATCACCCTGGTCAAGCACCTCTGGCCGCCTTCAGAAGAATCCTTCATTCCAACGCTCACCACAGGCCTGAGCCTTACCGGTCGATGGGGATATGTCACACCGCCCGTGGGTGGGAAGACCGATAGACCTCCCTGAGGTGGTCTGCGGTCACCAAGGTGTAGATCTGGGTCGTCGTCACCGAAGAATGACCTAACAACTCCTGCACCACTCGCACGTCAGCCCCGCCGTCAAGCAAGTGGGTGGCGTAGGAATGACGCAAACTGTGCGGTGACAAATGTTCAACGTTCAGGCCCGCCGCCTGTCCGGCCCGACGAATAGCCGCCCACGCTGATTGCCGAGACAGCCTCCGCCCCCGCGTGTTGAGCAGTAGAGCATGATCGCCATTCCCGACTCCAGCCCAGGATGGACGCCCACGCACCAGCCATGCATGTACCGCTTTCGCGGCGTAACTACCCAGCGGGACGATGCGCTCTTTGTTACCTTTGCCGATGATTCTCAGCCCCAGATCTGGATCATCGAGGACCGGACGGATGTCATCAACGTCGAGGGCACACACTTCCGAGACACGCGCCCCCGTGCCATAGAGCAATTCCAACAAGGCAGCGTCGCGTAAGCCTTCAACTGTCTCGGTATCAGGTGCCGCCAACAGCGCTTCGACTTGCTCCACGGAGAGAGCTTTGGGCAGTCTGCGAGAGCGAGTTCCCGGAGAAATCCCGGCAGTAACGTCGGTGGAGGTTTGCCCAACACCGGTCGCAAAGCGATGGAGGTTGCGCACCGCAACCAAACACCGGGTCACCGATGCTGGTGCCAATTCCAGATCGCCAAGATGTCGACGAAATTCCTCAACGTCGACGCGGGTCACCTGCCGCAAAGAGCGTATCCCGCGCGAATCAAGAAAGTCCTCATAGCGTGCAAGGTCGCGCCGATAAGCCTGGACCGTGTTGTCGGACAATCCTCGCTCGACGACCAGATGGCGCAAATAATCCTCGGCCTGGTCACCGACGCACGACGTCACGCGGAAAGAACTCCATTAATGCCACCGGGACGCTGACGAATCGGCCACGGCGAATCAGCAGGACGCAGCTGATCGATCCGGCCACTACGACGGGCCAGGTCAAGAGCCATGACTCCGGTAACCAAGGTCGGTGACTGGCAGTCTCCGGCATAGATCGCCTCGACAAGATCGTCCAGTGGCTCCCATCCGGCCTTCATCGACACTTCCTCACCCTCCAACACGAAACCGTCGGGGCGTGGCGCTTTGTGAAGTCCACGAGCCAAGTAAATCCGCAAGGATTCCTGACACCCTCCCGGAGTGGTGACGATATCAACCAGAATGCGCCAATCATCAGCTGCCAGCATGGCCTCCTCGGCCAGTTCGCGCTGGGCTGCTGCCAAAAAGTCCTCGCCCTCGACGTCAAGCAGGCCGGCGGGAGGCTCAACAAGCACCATCCGCACCGGGTGGCGATACTGTCTGACCACCGCGACACGGTCCTGGTCGTCAAGGGCGATAATGCCCACCGCGCCGGGATGACTCATGTACTGACGATTGATGTGCTCCCCCGACGGGGTGACGACCGCGTCATCGACGAAGTCGCATACCCGACCGGTCGCCTTCACCTGGTGGTCAACAACCTGCCAGCATTCGTCGTGGTCCCAGCGCTGGTGATTCACTTCTCAGCCTCCTTGATGGCAGCCTCTTTGGGCTTGCCAGCGGCTTTGGCGTGCTCAATACCGGCAGCGATAAGTCCACGGAACAGCGGATGGGCATGGGTCGGACGAGACTTCAGCTCGGGATGGGCCTGAGTCGCGACGAAATACGGGTGGACCTGACGATCGAGTTCCACAAACTCCGCCAGACCCCCATCAGGAGAGGTACCGCTGATCCGCAAACCTGCCTGCTCGAGACGCTCTCGGTAGGCATTGTTGACTTCGTAGCGGTGCCGGTGACGCTCGGAGACCGTCGTCGTGCCGTAGAGCTCAGCCACCAAGGAATCCTTGGCCAGCTTGGCTGGGTATGCCCCCAGACGCATGGTGCCGCCCAGATCTCCCTTGCCGGACACAGCGTCGACCTGCTCAGCCATCGTCGCGATGACAGGGTCGGGAGTCTGCGGGTCGAACTCGCTGGAGGCAGCGTTCTCGATACCTGCCAGGTCGCGAGCGACCTCGATGACCGCGCACTGCATACCCAGGCACAGCCCGAGGAAGGGCACCTTGTGCTCGCGGGCGTAGCGGATAGCACCGATTTTGCCCTCAACGCCACGGATACCGAATCCGCCGGGGACACAGATAGCGTCGGCATCCTTGAGCTGCCGGGCAGCACCGTCGGAGGTCGCACAGGAGTCCGAAGCCACCCACACAATATTCACCTTGGCCTTGTTGGCGAATCCGCCGGCCCGCAGAGCCTCCGTCACAGACAGGTAGGCGTCCGGCAGGTCGATGTACTTGCCGACCAGCGCCACCGTCACCTCACTACGCGGTTTACGGACCCTATCCAGCAGATCATCCCACGTCGTCCAGTCGACGTCGCGGAAGAACAGACTGAGCTTCTGCACCACATAGGCATCGAGGCCCTCACGGTGCAAAACCTTGGGAATGAGGTAGATCGACGGAGCGTCCGGACAGGACACGACAGCCTGGCCTTCAACGTCACACATCAGGGCAATCTTGGCTTTGATACCTTTGCCCAGCGGGCGCTCGGCGCGACAGACAATGGCGTCAGGCTGAATACCGACTTCCCGTAGGGCCGCCACGGAGTGCTGGGTGGGCTTGGTCTTCATCTCACCGGACGGCTTGATGTAGGGAACCAAGGACACGTGCAGGAAGAACACATTCTCCCGACCGATTTCGTGGCGAACCTGGCGGGCAGCCTCCAAGAACGGCAGCGACTCGATATCGCCGACGGTGCCGCCGATCTCATGAATGACGACGTCAGGATTGCCCTCCTCCATCGCCAACATACGTTCCTTGATCTCGTTGGTGATGTGAGGAATCACCTGGACGGTGTCACCCAGGTAGTCACCGCGACGCTCCTTCGCGATCACCGCAGAATAAACCTTGCCGGTGGTGACGTTGGCCTGTCCAGACAAGTTCTCGTTAAGGAACCGCTCGTAGTGGCCGATGTCCAGGTCAGTCTCAGCACCGTCCTCTGTGACAAAAACCTCCCCGTGCTGGAATGGATTCATCGTCCCCGGATCGACATTGAGATAGGGATCAAGTTTCTGCATCGTAACCTTGAGGCCACGAGCCTTGAGAAGAGACCCAAGGGAGGAGGCCGTGAGCCCCTTCCCCAAGGAGGAGACGACTCCTCCGGTAACGAAAACGTGCTTGCTGGAGTGATTGTCGGTGCCCACGGACCTCCAGCCTAACGGATGATCCACGGTTTCGGCCAAGGCAGCTCGACTAACAGGCATTCCGCCTCACCATGTCAGCCTTGCCCAGCCACCTCATGCAACAAATCATGAGCGTGCTCCAGACCTGATTCCGAATCCACCATTCCACTCATCATCCGGGACAACTCGACCTCGCGGTCAGACCCACTCACCTCTCGCAAACCTGAACTCGTAACAGCTCCGTCGGAGGCCTTTGTGATGACGACGTGTCTGTCGGCAAAAGCGGCAACCTGAGCCAGGTGGGTGACGACAATGACCTGGTGACGTCGTGCCAGTTGCCGCAGCCGCCGTCCAATTTCGATACCCACAGCCCCACCGACTCCCGAGTCAATCTCGTCAAAGACGAAGGTTTGCGGGGTCTGGGTTTGCGCGGCAACGACCTCCAGAGCAAGTCGCACCCGCGAAAGCTCTCCACCTGAGGCTGCTTTGGACAGCGGTGCCGGGTCCGCCCCGGGGTTGGCTGCCAGCATGATCGTCACTGCGTCGGCCCCGCGTGGCCCCATCGGGGCTGGTTCGACACGAAACTCCAGCCGAGCCTGCGGCATGGCCAAAGCCGCCAACTCCGGCTTCACCTCGGCGGCCAACCGTACAGCTGTGCGACGTCGAACAGCGCTAATACGGTCGGCAGATTCCCGCAACTGGGACCGTAACTGCTCCACTTGTCGGCCCAGAACATCGAGGTCAGTGGCAGCAGGATCAAGTTCAGCAAGTCGTTGTCGATCAGCAGCGGTGGTCTCGAGCAGATCATCAAGGGTCGTCGTGCGAGATCTCAACAGGTGCTGAATCGCGGCTAGCCGTCCGCCCAATTCCTCCAGACGCTGCGGATCGGACTCAGCATGGGCCGCATGGCCGGCCACCGAGGCGGCGAGATCAGTCATGTCATACGACATCTGACGGGCGCGCTCTGCCAGCTCAGCAGCCTCCGGATCGACGTCTCCGGTGCCGTCGAGCTCGTGGACAGCCTGCTCCAACAAAGCCAGCGCTCCCGGTTGAGGTCCGCTCGAAGTTTCCAGACCGTTGATAAGGGTGTCGGCCCTGCGCAGCGCGTCTCGAATTGATTGAGCCGCTTGCAGATCGGCCATCTCGGCGATGAGGTCATCGTCCTCGTGGGGTTGTGGGTCCACGGCGTCGACCTCTCTGACCCGACGTGAGAGCACCTCGCGTTCCATCTCAGCCCCGGCACGATCCTCATTGAGACGACGCAGTCGCTGGGACGCAGTGCGAAAGTGCGCCCATAACTCGGAATGTCGACTCAACTGATCTGCCAGTTTGTTCCCGGCGGCACGGTCTACGACGTCGAGTTGACGCGAGGCATCCACCAGCCGGACCTGCTCGGACTGGCCATGAATGGTCACCTGGTCTCCAACAACCTGGGCCAACTGGCTGGCAGTAACCTGGGCTCCCCCCAGCAAGGCCCGGGAACGGCGCGTCGTGATGTGGCGGGCACAGATAACTTCATCGTCTTCAACTGTTCCGCCCAAGTCATGAATGTGCCCTGCGTCAGGAGCGTCAAGGACGGCTTCGACAACCGCGCGATCACGACCTCGGCGGACCAGTCCAGTGTCGGCCTTGTCCCCCAGCAGCAGCCCGATACCAGTAACCACCATCGTCTTGCCGGCCCCTGTCTCGCCGGTCACCGCCGTCAGCGCGGGAGACGGTTCCAGAACGGTTTCGTCAATGACGCCCAGCCCGCGAATCCGAACACTATGAATCACAAGTTCTCCCCCGCATGGTTGCGTCCTCTCCCTTGACGCCACCCGCTGACCGGCAGCTCGAATTTCTTGACCAGACGAGAGGTGAACGGTTGTGCGGCCAAGCGAGCGATCCGCAGCCGATCGGGATGACGCACGACGGTAATCCTCTCCCCCGGTCGCACCGTGCAGGAACGGCGTCCGTCACACCACAACACCGCCGATTCGGACCCGTCGGGCTGAACGTCAAGGTCGACGCGAGCAGCTGGGCTCATGACAAGAGGACGGGCAAAAAGGGCGTGGGCGTTGACTGGCACCATAAGCATGGCGTCGAGATCGGGCCACATCACTGGGCCGCCGGCGGAGAACGCATAGGCAGTGGATCCAGTAGGGGTGGAGACCAGGATCCCATCGCAGCTCCAGCGTTGTACTGGCAGTTCGTCCACCGACGCCAGCACGTCGAGCATGCGCCGTCGTGCTGCTTTTTCCAAGGACAGCTCATTGAGGGCGAAAGAGTTCCAGCGATGCTGCCCGGCGTGCTCGGTGACGGTGACTTTGAGGACCAGGCGATCCTCAATGGTGTAGTCGCGTGAACAGACCTTGTTGACCAGATCTGCCATGTCGGAGCGTTCGAGTTCAGCAAGGAATCCGACATGGCCCAGATTGACACCAATCATGGGGACGTGACGCGGCAGGGACCACTCGGCGGCCCGGAGGATCGTGCCGTCCCCACCGAAGACAACGACAACCTCCGCCTCATGGTTGAGCTTTGCGAGTCCCTGGACCACAGTTCCAGGCAACTTCTTTGCCATCGGCTCAACCTGGTCGTCGGGAACGGCACAGTTAATGCTCCTGGTATCCATCTCCGCGATGAACTCAGCAGCCGCGTCAAAAGCGTCGTCACGAGTGGCATGGGTGACGACGACAACATATCGAGAAGGGCTCGTGTCGTTCACGTCACCACAGTAGCGGTCCGGTACGACCAGTCAGATCCTCTTTCGACGACCAGACCGTTCCAACAGAACGAAGTGTTCAACGTTTCCGTCTTGACCAGGCAAGGTGCTATCGCACTCGTCACGCACTGACCATCCCAAATGGTCAGCCTTATCAATGACGGTGGCAACAGCCTGAGCGCGTAGCTGTGGATTAGTGACGACACCGTGGGCACCAAGGGCCTTGCGTCCCACTTCGAATTGAGGCTTGACCAACAACAACATGAGCCCGTTCGCGCTCATCACTGCCGACAGGGGTTCCATAATCATTGTGAGGGAGATGAAGGAAACGTCGCCGACCACCAGTTCCATCGGCTCGAAGGTCCCGTCCATCATCAGGTCATCAGGAGTGAGGTCGCGCAGGTTGAGTCCTTCGTGAACAATCACCCTTGGATCGTCGCGTAGCACCGTAGAGAGCTGGTCATGACCGACGTCGACGGCGTGAACGAGTTGGGCTCCCCGCGAAAGCACAACCTGAGTGAATCCACCGGTTGAGGCTCCGGCGTCAAGGACACGGGCGGGAACGTTGACGCCCAGGGTGTCCAAAGCTGCGAGGAGTTTGTGAGCAGCTCGGGAGACCCACACCTCCTCCTCGGCAGTCAAAGCGTCGAACTCGTTGACCTTCGTGGCGGGTTTGATGACGACAACTCCGTTGACGGTCACCCGCCCTTCTCGAACCAGGCGCGTGGCTAAAGTGCGCGAACGCACAAGTCCGGCATTGACGAGGGCCTGGTCGAGTCTCACGCGCTAAGCCTGCCACCTCCCACTGACGTGGCCTACCCGCAATCAGGGAACCTACAGTTTTCAGCTGCAAATCGCGCGAAAAACTGGCCGTTGAGTCTTACCCGCCGACAGGAAAAACGGATACTGACCGCTGGGATAACTAATGGGACCATGCGCCTCGAATATGAAGGTCGCCAACTTCCGCGCCGCCAGCTACCCATTTCTGGCGTCTCACACTTTGACCATATGGTGTTCTGGTGCGTTCACTCCTCGTCACCGAGACCGCGAGCTTTGAGGGCCTCTCCCATCTCCAAGGCATGGCCCACTGCACCGATGAACATCGGGATAAGGAATCTCCAGCTGGAACGCTCCAGTCCTCTAGCTCTGGCGGCCTCCCTCACCTGCCCCACCGAACCAATGAGGTAAGGAATTGTGGTCCACATCAACGCCAGGGTGAGCGCAAACTTCTCGGGCTTGGCCCCCAGCGGACGTAACGGATGCACCATCGTGACGATGACATCCATAAGAGCACCAGGATCTGTTGTGCAGGTGACCAAACGAGCAATATATAAACACGCGAGCAGCCCCGCGACGTAAATCACTCCTCGCTGCCAAGTGGTGAACACGCAGTGGTACGCAAGGATGAGGGCGTTTGCAATCCACAGTGGTACACCAATAGACAGCGCAGTGCGGACTGACATCTTGGCAACAACCACGTCAATAGCTATGGCCATCACCAAACAACTCAGGGAGAACCACCATTTCTTGACAAAGAATGGGGTGACGCCAACGACCAGGACGAGCAGATATTTCAGCCAGACCGGCATCCGGTGAGCCAGGCTGTGGCCAGGACGATAACCGCCCAAGAAAGTCGAGACATCAGCCTTCATCGCGACTGTCCCTCGATCATCATTCGTCTGCGATATCTCGCGATCACCTCTTTGGGATCGCCGTCATCAACTACCCGGCCTCCCTCGACCGCCAACACTCGATCGAACGACGCCGCCAGCTCAAGATCATGGGTGCAGCACAGAATCTGTTGCTCGAGACGTTCAAAGGCGTGGCGAACCATCTCTCGATTACGCAGATCCAGCAGGGTCGTCGGCTCGTCAGCGAGGATGACCGAGGGTTCCACGGCAAGAACACTCGCCAAAGACACCAACTGCCGCTCTCCACCTGACAGGGCATGAACACTGCGCCCGGCTATGTCCTCTAGCCCCTGGCCAGCCAGGATTCTCATGGCGGTTTCGTGACGTTCAGCGCGGTCGCGGATGCGCTGACGCAAGGACAACTCGACGTCAGCGATAGGGGTTGACATGACAAGCTGACTCATGGGGTTGGTGAAGATGTATCCCACCCGTCGCCGCGCAGCTTTGCCGTCAATCGTCGGATCAATTCCATCCACGGTGACGGTGCCGCTGGTGACCTCCATCAAGCCATTGACGAGTTTGAGCAAGGTCGACTTGCCAGCCCCGTTGGGACCGACCACACCCACCCGCCGCTCAGACAAGGTGAGGTTAACCCCGCTCAGGACCGTCACACACCGACGATGACCCTCGACGTCATACTCATCAACGTCGAGGCCTGCATTCCTGAACTCAATCACGGCATGAAACGGGGGAACGCGGTCAGCACAGCAGTAGCAATGAGACAGGCCAGAATGGCCTTAACCAAGTCCAGCCCGAAAAGCGCGACATTGGTAGTCAGCGCCGCATTAAGGCTCAGCTTCGCAAAACCCATCAACCCGAGGACACCGCCGAGGTAGACCACCACCAGGTCCACAAGTGCGACAAGGAACAGCCACACTGGAAGCATTGACTTGCGTGGACGCCGACGCAGCACCACCGTCGCCACTGCGCCCGACACAAACGCTCCCAGCAACCAGCCCCACAAGTAGCCTCCGGTTGGGCCGATGAGAACGCCGACTCCGCTGGAGCCTCCGCTGAAGACCGGAAGCCCCAACGCGCCGACGAGGATGTACAGCGCCACGGCACATCCGCCGCGGACGCTGCCCAGAACCATCGGTGTCAGCATGATCGCAATCATCTGCAAAGCGAAAGGTACCGCCCCCACCATGAATATCGGTGGGATGACGGCCAGCACTGCGATGAGAGCCGCGAACACGGCGATGAGTGCCAGATCAGTAGCCTGAAAGCCTTTATGTGACGACATTGGTGTTCCTCCCAACGCGGGATGAAGCGACCGCCCCGGTTGTCGGCCGCCAGGATTAATTGAACACCGTTCAGTGTAGCTTGTCGAATGGCTCCGCAGGCTTGTCGGGAACAGTTGCGCTGGATTGATAGATCAGGCCCATCATGGCCATTACCGTGTCAAGCTGTCCGGAGACATCGGTGGGCACATCGGTCGCGATAACATCGCCGCCAGTCGTCAATGAGACCTCAACGTCACCACAACGGGCGTGTTCGTGCGACACCTCAACTTCCCGTTCCGGCTCCAAAAGGCCCGACAGGTCGGCCGCGATGTTATGCGGTCGCTCCTCAGGCGTTGCCGCCAACAGATCGGCGACGCCATGAGCTCCGGTAAAGACGAACAAGGAGTCCATCCCCATCGCATTGGCACCACGGATGTCGGTGTCCAGCCTGTCCCCAACGAAAATCGGAGTTTTACACCGCAGACGCGAAACGGTGGCCTCTAACAACGGACGGTAAGGCTTGCCGGCGATCACTGGTTCAGCCTCACAGGATGTCGAAACAACCTGAAGTTGAGCGCCGATCCCGGGGACGATCCCGCGATCAGTGGGACGGGTGATGTCCGGATTGGCCGCGTACCATGTGGCTCCGGCCTGCAGAGCGAATCCTGCTTCCTCCAACAAAGACCACTCGATGTGCGGGTCGTAACCCTGAATGACGGCCACCGGATCGTCCTGCGCCGAACCCACTGGGACGAACCCGCGAGCTTGCACCTCCTCGCGCAACGCCTCAGTGCCAACGACAAGCACCTTAGCCCCGTCCGGCAGCCTCTCAGCCGCGAGATCTGCGATGGCCTGAGCCGAGGTGACGACATCGCTGGTATCCGTAGGAATACCGATATCTGTCAAATGCTGAGCCACAACTCTTGCCGAACGGGCTGCGTTGTTGGTAACGAAACCAACCTTCACCCCTCTACGACGCAGTTCCGCAATCGTCTCCGGGGCGGCCGGTACGGCGTGAGGTCCCAGATAGACGACTCCATCCAGGTCAAAAAGAGCAGCGTCATACCCGTCGATGAGAGCGCCACTCATTGCTGGGCCTCCCCGTCGTCCGTCTCGATGAAAACCATGTCGTCGGCAGCCTCCGGAGCCTCACTTGGGTCTTTGCCGTCAAGAATGTCGATGCGGTCCTGGCAGTCCAAGAAATTGGCGGGATCGTGGCTGCGGGCAGACACAAACCACTTTCGCGCCCCCTCGGTGTCCCCGTCTTCGAGCAAACTCTCGGCATACGCATAGTGCAGACGAGCGGTAGCCTCCGTAGGCGCCTTGAGATTCTTCACGGCGTCGCGGAGCAACCGGACGGCCTCAGCTTTCTGGTCAAGATCACGACGGGCACCCGCCTGCACCAATACCAGCTCGACCCGCTGTGAGGGGGACAACTCGGCTTCCAAACCCTCTCGAATGAGACGTAAAGCGGCTTGGGGACGCCCGAGGGCGCGCTCGCAGTCAGCAATTACCGGTAAGAAGTTGTCATTACCAGTCATGCGGCGAAGCGCACGGTAGTCGTTGAGGGCCGACGAGTACTCACCGGCCTGGTACGCAGTATCTGCAGCCACCTCACGCAGTACAGGTAGTCGTGGAGCGTGTCGACGAGCCGCTTGAGCATGAGCGTTAGCCTGAGCCGGATCCTCGTCGAGCAGCTCAGCAGCAGCGACCAAATGCCCTTCGATGATGTGAGCGGTATCAGCTGGAACACCGCGCAGCTCCGCGCGCACCGACGCAGGTAGCGCCTTCTCATCAAAGTCTAACGGAGCCATAGGCTCATCGGCGGCTGAGGTCACTTTCTCGTCCGCCAAAGCCTCATCGCTGCGACGATCCGGCCGATCACCATGGCGACGATCATTACGGAAGTTCTTGCGATGTCCCCTCTTAAAGTCCCCGTGATTGCCCTGACGGTCCTTGTCCCAGCGACGATACCCAGATCCTTGGCCATCGCGACGCCGGTTACCGCCGTCTTCCCCGCGTCCGTGACCGCGACTACCGGACCACGATCCACCACCGTCACGACGTGCGCCCCCGCCACGACCATTCGAGTTCCAACCGCCGCGTCTGCCCGACTTACCGGACCATCCCTTACGGCCCTGACCTCGCCGCTCTCCGCCAGATCGACCGTTATTAGGGGAGGAAGAATATGCCATGTCCTCATTGTCTCGCACACCCGGTCGTCATGGCGAACCGACGACGAAAACACGTAGATCTAGCATCCTCAGTGTCCTAGTTACGGTTACCACGCTATTCATCTTTGGTTTGCGTGTTGCTGATAGTTTGGTTTGAAATAGT